>NZ_PGVF01000004.1 GCF_002860285.1 Bacillus sp. M6-12 | reverse complement strand
AATAGCGAAGAGAACAAAAATTCAGACCAAGTAAGCAATGATTCTGAGGAAAAGGACCAAGAGAATAGGAATAAGCAAGGTTCAAATGAAGCTGCAGATAAATCTAAAAAGCAAGATTCGGGTCAGAAATCACCGAAGTCCAAAAAGGCAGTAAAGGAAAAGGAGAAAGTTATAAATGTTCTCTCAGATGAGGAGGTTGAGGAAACCTATCTAAAGCTAAACGGATTAAGAAAGGAGACGTAAAGATGAGCATTGGTTCTGGCACGATGAAAGACAGCATTCTAGAGTTTATTGTCCAGGCAGCGAATAAATATGATTTCTCGTTAGATATTACTTTAAACGTAAAAGGTGCCGTCATTACCGGCACGATGATTTCTGCTAAGGAATATTTCAACACGCTTAGTGAAACATTTGATGATGGAAATGAAGTTGCTCAAATGTTAAGTGAACAGCTTGAAAAGGCTGGAGAAGCTGCACAAATCAATAACTCTGAAGCCCAATTTCTCCATATGAAAGAGACCAAGGTATATTGCGGCGACAGTAAGCCCACTCCTTCAAAAGGGAAAATTCTCTGGCGGGGCAAGCTAAGTGAAATAGATGGTTTCTTTTTAGGTAGGATATTTGATAGCAGTGATAAAGAAGCATAGATATTAGCTGCTAACTCAAGTTGCCTATTTAGTGAACAGAATGAGCAGCCAATCTTAAAAAGGAATTGGCTGCTCAAATTTTTTCATAACCTTTAATTTGTTGCAGTGTTCTTATAATTACCTGAAAATTACTCAACAATTACCTCATATCCCACGGTCCTTGTAGTTTAATTACTACTCATACAAGGAATATAGATAATGCTAAACTAAATAAATATTTGTTTTAGCGTACTGTAATATAAAATCCCCTAAACCGATAACATAAAAGCTTTGGTATATCGCGTTTAGTTCTAATTTATTCTCAAGACAAGATTCCTTTCAAAAATAGTTGTTCATTTGGAGGCTTCTATTATTGTTGTAATGATTGATGTTAAAAGATAATGCATCAGAATATTTTAAAGCTAAAGAATTTATATTACTAAAGACAAAGAAATTTGTTTCACGTGAAACTTTTTTCTGATTCTCACTAATACCACCTATAAGGTCTGGGGATCGCGCTTGTAAACCAATATCTCTGAATTATTTCGTACTCTTGTTGAAAAAACAACTCTAAAAAAGTGCTTTAAAAAGGAAGATACAATTTGGATTTATTGATGACAATATTATTGCTGCTGGTTTGTTTATTAATTTCAAATATCATAAGCCATTATATCCCCTATATCCCTGCAGCTTTAATTCAAATCGCTTTTGGGATCATCATTGCCCTTATTTTCAGGGATATTTCATTAGAAATAGAAACAGAGTGGTTTTTGCTGCTGTTTGTTGCACCTCTTTTATACAATGATGGAAGGCATTTTCCCCGTGAAGAATTATGGAGCATGAAAGCTCCCATATTTGGGAATGCAATAGTTCTTGTACTATTAACAACCATTGGAGGCGGGTATTTAATTCATTTGATTATACCTGAGATGCCCCTTGCTGCTTCATTTGCTTTAGCAGCTATTTTATCTCCAACTGATCCGGTAGCAGTAAATGGGATTGCTAAACGGATACATATTCCTGAAAAAGTGCTAAATCTTGTTAGAGGTGAATCTCTAATAAATGATGCATCTGGTTTAGTTGCGTTTAATTATGCGGTAATAGCTGTTGTAACCGGGTATTTCTCACTGCAGGAAGCTATTTTTGACTTTACTTATAAGTTTTTAGCTGGCGCTGCACTGGGACTTATTCTGGGGCTGCTTATAACATGGGTACGATTCATTTTACGTAAACAAGGTATCCATGATGTGACTTTCCATTCTTTATTGCAAATTATGGCTCCTTTTATTATTTTTATCATTACTGAAGAGCTTTTGCATGCATCTGGAGTTATTGCGGTGGTTGTGGCTGGTATTGCCCATTCATTGGTACATGAAAGAACAGATGCCTTGTTAGCAGAAGAGCAGGTGCTCACAGAAAATATTTGGACAATTGTCTTGTTTGTTTTAAACGGGATTGTATTTCTGTTACTAGGATTAAACATTCCCACATCGATGAGAGAATCTGTAGAAAACCCCAATATTGGAAATTGGCTGATTATTGGATATGTTATTGCAATAGGGTTCATTATATTGGGTATTCGCTTTGTCTGGACCTACTTCTTTTCTTATTATGAATATCAGAGAAAAAAGTTTTCAGCACCGAACCTTAAAACAAGTTTAATAACCAGCTTAACAGGTGTCCGGGGCGCGGTTACAATGGCAGGGGTTCTTTCCATTCCGCATATAGTAATCGGTGGAAAGGACTTTCCGGAACGGTCATTAATCCTCTTCATAGCAGCGGGAGTCATCCTGTTTACATTAATAGCGGCCACAGTGATTTTGCCCCTTTTAAGTAAAGGACAATCTGTAGAGGGAGAAACACTGAATCTGATTGATTTAAGAGAAGCAAAGAGGAGAATTTTGCTGAAGGCCATTAAAAAAATCAGGGATAAAGTGACTGTAGAAAATGAGGCAGCAGCATATGAGTTAATGGATGAATATAAGTTTATGTTTCACCAAATTCAACCAAAATCTGCTTCGGCTGAACAAGATACAAGTTTTTATCAAAAAAAAATTACCGAAATCCGGTTATTGGCTTTAAAAGCAGAAAGAAGATATATTCTTAACGTAAAGGATAAAAGCGGAATGGATGAAGAGGTCTTTGAAGCTTTTGAAAAGTCCTTCGACCGCCGAGAAGAGGCTCTTTCCAAAAACGTCCGTTCTGGAACTATGTATCTTATTGGAAGAGTCATAAGAGAATGGAATCGATTTAGGGGGGGGCGGAAAGTTGATGAACCCCGATTAGCCCAATTAAATTTAGGCAAGGCAATTCATTTAAGGGCTTTGCAGGCTGCCCTTGAATTTTTAAAAAATTATGCAGAAAACCACGAAAGAGCAGGGATTGTTAATGCAGTGATTCTGGATTATAAACAAAGTATTGCCCGGTTAAAACGGCCTTCTGCCCGTTTTGAAAAAAGTGAAAAGCAAAAGGAAGAGCTGCGGCTTATGGTCATGGATGGTGTACGGTCAGAAATCCATAATATGTATGAATCTGGAGATATCAGCAGAGAACAAGCAAAGGAATTAAGAAGGTTTATAAACCACATAGAAAGTATTACATTACACGAACATACTGAGTAATCGGAAAGGAATTGTAAATTATAAGGGTTCAGATATTATCCTCGTTCTATTGGAAAAAGATAAACCTTTTGGATGTTGTTTCCTGAAAAAATTGACCGATATACCATGAAGTTAAACATAGCAATATGTTTGATTTCATGGTTTTTGTTATTCTTTTAAAATGAGGCTATGTTAACCCTTTTCAAAGTGTCCATTATTCGGGTTATAGTTCAGTATTTGGAGGGACTTTTTCTTAATCACTCATGATTTCACTTTGCCTAATCAATGTTGCAAACTTAAATGCGAACTTTTACACTAAAGAGGTATGAGAATAGAACGGACAGGTGAATATCAATGGAGAAAACAATAGTAGATAAACTAAACTTGAAAAAATATAAAAAAGCAGCGGTTTTGAATTTACCGAAAGGTGCGGAATATTTAGCAGAGCTGGCAGAGTATGATACAGAATTATCCGATAGCGCCTATGACCTTATTTTTGCTTTTGAACTGGATATGGAATCTTTAAAAGGGCTTGTAAACAAGGTTATTGAAAAAAACTCCCTGAACAAGAACGGATATCTCTTTTTAGCCTACCCGAAAAAGGGGAATAAAGTGTATCCTACGTTTATTCATCGGGATGACTTATTAGCTGGGTTAGGGGCAAATAAAGATGGATATATTGGAGAAAGTACTATTAAATTTGCGCGTATGGTCGGATTGGATGATGTCTTTACGGTTGTCGGCCTAAAAGAAGAAGCTCCAAAGAAAAATCAGACCTCATCAAAACCAAGTCAATGCGTTGATGATTATATCGGCTTGATTCCTAATATCGAAAAAGATCTGGATAGTTCTCCGGATTTACTTGCCTTTTATCAATCACTCACCCCAGGCTACCGCAAAGACTGGGCCCGTTATGTTTATAGTGCCAAGCAAGAGGCGACAAAAGAAAAACGGCGCGAAGAGATGAAAATGATTATGGGAGCGGGGTACAAGAGCCGGGATTTATACCGCAGAGATAATAGTTAAGTCCATTTTGGAATAAAACGGAAAAGCGTATTGATTTGCAATATAATTTAATGTAGTATAGGGATACTATAATGCGAAAAGGGTGAACAAGGGGCGATGATCTTCTAATCTGATTTAGAAAAACATTCGTAAAAGAATTGAACACGAGTTATTTTTCTGGATTGGATTAGTCTGCCTTTTGAGAACCAAAATGAAGCATGGAGATGCCCATTGGGGGAGTTCTGTGCCTTCTTTGTTATCAAAACAAAGCCTCCTGTCCAGAAAAGGAATAGGAGGTATTTTTTATGTCGGAAATAACCAGTAATCAAAAAGTGGGCATGGGAGCATTGTTTCAAAATCGGGTAATTAGGACAATATTGCTGTCTGTCTTATTCCTTCAGGTTGGGATTTGGGTCAGAAACTACTCAATTCTTTTATATGTGATTGAAAAAACCAATGAAAATCCTGTTGCAGTATCCTTAATATCTGTTGCCGAATTTGCTCCTATCTTTCTCTTTTCATTTATAGGAGGAACCTTTGCTGACCGGTGGCGTCCGAAGAGAACCATGGTTTGGTGTGATGTTTTAAGTGCAGCTTCTGTCTTTGTTGTACTTATGACCTTATTTTTCGGCAGCTGGAAAATGATTTTCTTTGCAACGCTGGTTTCTTCCATACTCTCACAGTTTTCGCAGCCAGCCGGCATGAAGCTGTTTAAGCTTTATGTTCCTGCTGAGCTTATTCAGATGGGGATGTCGATGTATCAAACCGTATTCGCGCTTTTTATGATACTAGGCCCAATTCTTGGGACTTTCGTGTATCAGCAATTCGGCATCTTGGCAGCTGTAGGGGTTATGGGGATTGCCTTTTTATGCTCTGCAGCTGCCCTGATGTTGCTGCCGGCAGACCCAGCACCAATTGAAGATAAACCTAAAACGACTTTGATGCAGGAAATGAAGGAAGGATTCCGCTATGTGTGGAAAAGCAGGCCGTTATCCTTGCTCGGGTGGTGCTTTGCTGCAGCTGGGCTCGCCATTGGATTAACTCAGCCGCTCGGTGTTTTTTTGATCACAGAAAGACTGGGGCTTCCTAAAGAAGATTTACAATGGCTTATGGCTGCCTTCGGGATTGGCATGATCCTCGGTGGAGGCGTTACGGTAGGTTTGTCGAGAAAATTGCTGCCGCAAGTACTTTTGGCGGTTGGATTGGCCGCAAGCGCCATCGGTTTTATTGGCATGGGTTTGTCAACCGTATTTTGGCTGACACTCACCGCACAGTTTTTCTCCGGTGTATTTATGCCTTGCATTCATATCGGAATCAATACAATGATATTGCAGAATACAGAAGAAGCCTTTATAGGAAGAGTAAACGGTATTTTAAATCCGCTCTTTATGGGGGCAATGGTCATAACCATGTCAGCTGCGGGATGGCTGAAAACCCATCTTGCGATCGAATATATTTACGGAGCATCAGCATTTCTCCTTGCGATTGGTATTTTGGCTCTGTTGCCGTTAATGAAAAAAGAGGAAGCCAATCAGGGATTGAAAGAAGAAATATAATAATAAGGCGTACAGAAACCAATCTGTACGCCTTTTACACATTTTCGTAATTAAAGTGAGAATGGATTCAACAAGGTCGAACCTTAAACAACGACGGCATTTTGGTTGCTTTTTTTTAAAAAGAGGATAAGTCTTTAATCAATCACACAACTCGAAGAAATTTTTATGGTTTAATTTCCTTATAAGAATGTTGCACGCTTCTTTTATTGCCTCTTTGCATTTCTGCTTCGTTTTTTAAACCCTTAAGCAATGAAAAGCACATGACGACCATGATAATGGCAAAAGGGAGGGCAGCGGCAATGGAAGCTGTTTGCAATACTTCCAAACCTCCGGCTAAAAGCAATACGGCAGCTAAAGCAGATTGTATGACGCCCCATGTCATTTTAATTCTGTTTGAAGGGTTAAGTGTTCCGCCTTCGCTTAACATTCCCAATACAAAGGTTGCGGTATCGGCAACAGTGATATAATAAATGGCAACCACGGCAAACCCTAAAATGCTTAACAGGGAACTAAAAGGAAGATAATCAAAGAATGTAAAAATAGACAGGGACACGTTTTCGGCGATGTGTTTCGCTAAATCATGATTTCCCGTATTTTGAATAAGTTCAAGTGCCGAACCTCCAAATACAGACATCCAAAGACATGTACCGAGAGTAGGTACAATTAATACCCCAATAACAAACTCCCTTACTGTTCTTCCTTTTGAAACTCTTGCAATAAACATACCGACGAATGGTGCCCAGGCAATCCACCATGCCCAGTAAAATAAAGTCCAGGATGCAATCCATTCTTGTTCTCCAAAGGGGTTCAATCTTAAACTCATTTCTATAAAGTCACCGAGGTAGAGACCCATTGTATTAAAAAACACTTGAATGACGGTTAAGGCTGGACCGACAATTAATATCAGCAGCATGATTGCAATAGATAAAATGATCGCTGCGTTGGATAAGTACTTTATTCCTTTTTCCAACCCTGTATTAATTGAGATAATAAAAAGGACTGTGGCGACAACAATGACGACAAGCTGGATAAATAGCGTATTAGGAATGCCGAATATGTCATGCATACCAGCTGTAACCTGCATTGCCCCAAGTCCTAAAGAGGTGGCGATACCAAAGACAGTTGCGAAGATAGACAGGATATCAATTGTTTTGCCTATCGGTCCGTGTATCCTATCGCCTAAAATCGGGTGAAATGCTGAACTGATGGCCGCGGGAAGCCTTTTGTTATATTGGAAAAATGCAAGGGCTAATCCAATCACAGTGTATATTGCCCATGGGTCCAGGCCCCAGTGAAAAAAAGTAAATTTCATTGCAGTGTTGGCTGCCTCAACAGTATAAGCTTTTCCGTAGGGAGGGGCTGTGTAATGGGTTACTGGTTCAGCGACACTCCAATACACAATCCCTATTCCCATTCCAGCACCGAACAGCATAGCGAGCCAAGATCCGGTACTGAAATCAGGCTTGTCAGTTTTCCTGCCGAGCCGGATATTGCCATACTTTGAAAACAGCAAATAAATAGAGAAGATCACAAAGAATAAGGTAGCCCCAATATATACCCATCCAAGGTAATCAATGGAGGCATTATAAACGGCATTGGTCACTTTGGTAAGATTTTCTGTGAAAAACACGCCCCATATAATAAAAATCACAGTAAGCAATAGTGAGATAATAAAAACGCTATGTTCTTTAAATTTATTACTATCCATAGAAACCTCCTTGCAGCGTGGGAGAATTGTGTTTAGTTTTATTAGAAATGCTTGATGCTGAAGTACTAGCTTTTAGCTATCAGAATTATCAAAGGGATTATATTGAAACTCCCACTTATCAGTATCCATCAGCTCTTCCTGCGACAACTCAAAACCGCCTCCCAGGTAGACGGTTTGCCCTTTGATTGCCACAACCATCGCTTCAAATAGTACATCACTATCCCTCTTTTTATAGATGTCTCCCAATTTTGCCGATAGTTCGCCGTCAGTTTGGCTGCCATTTTCATCGGAGTAATCATCTTCAATATTTACCATGTCTTTATAATCGATCCGGTGGCTGTCAGGAGCACGGCCAGGTGCCATTAATAAATACTCATTATGCTTGATTCCGTTAGCATCACTCGTTATGACCCCTTTTTTATCAACCGTTTCAACCACTTCAATTTCATTTAATGAATAGTGATCTAGTGTATCGGGGTCCGGATTGTTGATTAAAATATAATCTCCTTCTTCAGGTGTTCGATTATTCCTGAGCGTATATACCTTATGATTGAAAATAAAGCTGTCGAGTTCCTTTGGTATGTATTTTTCCACATCAGCTGCTTTGGTGATATGCTGCGATAAATCCCTCAGCTTAATAAGATGAACAGATAGTTTATACATTGGTTTTACTCCATATACCTTGTGCAGCTCATTGTTATAGTATACAAATTGCCCTTTTCTTACTTGATACAGTTTCAATACTAAATCTCCCTTCAGGCATAGGTATATTAAGGTTCTAAATCTTAAAGAATATCTGTGGAAGGCGGGTGGTTAGTGAGCCCGATTACCCAATTAACTTTGGATTAATTATTAGGATGTCTTTTTTTAGAAAAAACATGTTGTAAAAGTGGAACTAGTTCTCAGAGTGTAACCAAATCATGTAGAGATGCAGTTGTTACTATGTGTATTGATTCGTATGTTTACAATACATTTAATAAATAAATTTCCGGTTCAGTCTTACCTAGGGGGACTGAATCTTTCTTTTTATTAAGATTCATATGCTTTATATACCCGCAGTTCTAAGTAATTAAAGCTTTTCCATGAAAGTTTAGGTCTACCTTGTTTATGTACATGCCAAGAAAACATAAAAAGGACATCCAATTGCTAAAGATGTCCTTTGCTTTTTAAACAAACATTGGTATCCTTTGTCTTATTTTTGCCTGGATTTTGCCTATACATAACCTTATATACCATCATAAGGTACATCATGGTACTAAGAAGTTTGTGTTAGGCCGGTATCCAATTATTGAATCCTTCTATTAGAACAGGATGAATTGGCAGAACCCGTGGAGATAGGGAGGGTTTTCCCCTTAGAAAATTACTGATGATAGGGTTAATAATTATTCAGGAGGCTTCACAATGAACAATGAGACTCAGGAAGTTGATGAAAGGATAAAAAAAATCATGCTCCCGGAAAATCAGGGGGGAGATCCTACAGGTATAGATTATTTTTGGTATTTGTCGCTGGGGGTTATCTTTCCAATCATTTTGCTTATTTGGGGATGGTTTTAATGGCGAACAATCTCCAAAATCATAATTCAGATACGGAGAGTATATTTCCTGTTCTTAAAAAAGATAGGAAATGGAGTTCGAATGATTTATTGCTGGTTTCAATCAGCAATTCTGTTGCTACCTGGTGCTTTCTAATGGGCGGGTTTGCGGGTTATTTTCTAAATGCAAAAATGGGGAGCACCGCTTTAATTGCAGGTTCAATGATTGGTATATTTTTTGTGGCCCTTGCCCTAGTTCCGGTTACAACTAAATATGGACTTGAAAGTGTTATAACTTCTAAACTTTTTTTGGGAAATAGGGGTTGGATAATTGCCTTAATTCTTCAATATATTTCTGTAATTGGATGGAACTCAATCTTGCTAATCTTTTTCGGAAAAGCCGCAAGCAGAATGCTGGTAGATGCTGGTTTAATTAGTGCCGGTACTAAAAACATAGGCATGTCTGCTGTTACGCTTATTGCCCTGTTTTTTGTTTGGTTTTCTTTACGCAAAGGTGCTCTATCGCTCCGGATCATTTCTAAAATCATTGCGATTATCATTATATTAATAGGTGCCTGGATGTTCTATATGATTATCAATAACTTTGGGATTAGCGGGATTGCTGAGGCTAAACCATTAGCGTCCTCTGGTGACAAACTTTGGGATTATGTAACTGGGATTGAAATCGGTTTAGTTAGTCTTATGGCATGGTGGCCATATATTGGCGGGATGGTTCGTGTTGTTCCGAAAACAAGTCAGGCTACTATTCCAACTATGCTTGGACTTGGCTTACCTGTTGCAGTAATGAGCATCATCGGACTAATTTCTATTTTGGTAATTGGAGATCCGGATCCAACAAGCTGGATGACCGAGCTTGGAGGAGTCGTGATTGGAAGTATTGCGCTTCTTTTCATTGCCTTAGCGAACTTTGGTTCGGCTATTATTGGCGTCTATATCTCAAGTCTTGGGCTAAGGCATATCCCTTTCATTCAAAAGCTGTCATGGAGCCAAACGACTGCTTTGGCGATACTGCCGGTATCATTGATTGTCATTTTTATCCCAGGTTTGTTCTTTGAGAACTTCGGAACTTTCCTTGCGTTATCAGGTGTTTTATTTGCTCCGCTAATCGGGATTCAAATTGTCGATTATCATTTTTTTAGGAATAGAAGATTGGATGTTAAAGAGCTTTACAATCCATCTTTAAGCTCTTCCTACGCTTTCTTGAAGGGCTGGAATCCTGCCGGTATTTTAGGAATGGCTGCCGGTTTTTTTACTTATTTATATCTTCTTGATCCAATAACGTATGAATCTAATACTCCATATCAATATGTTACAGCAACTCTGCCCGCGATGTTTGCAGGAGCATTTGTTTATTGGGCAGTAACTAAATGGTTTGTGATCCCAAGAGGGTGGGGAGGGTATAAATAAGGACTGAATGGGATCATACTGGCCCCCCAGCCAGCAGTTTGATTTCTTGGTCTGGGAAGCGGGAACTAAACTATAGCCGTACATAGCCTACGGCGGATTTGGCTGATTGCAAGCATGGAAGCATTTCCTTCGTACGGTGTTTTTTCAAGGATAGTGTACCCGGGGGACCGGGAGAAGCGGACCAATGGAGACCCCGCAGGAGTAAACGTGAGAGGTGAAAGCGAGTGCCCCTTGCTGCAATCAAAATGCAAGGTTAACAGATCTAAAAAATATAGCAAACCCACTCCCGCAATGGAAAAGGGTTTGCTTTATAAGATAAACTTCTTCGCTCTAGGTTTTTCTTTTGATAAAGATCTATCAAACTGAACTTTATGCATTAATACCCGCCATGTCAGTTTTTTCTTTCTTCCCGTGCAGGAAGTAATAGAGTATGGTAGTTGTTAGTGCCATAATCCCCATAATAATATACAAGGTACTGTAGCCGGTTTTCGGGATGATCAGCCCGAGCAGATAAGGCCCGAAGCCAAGCCCGGCATCGAGAAAGATAAAGAAGGTCGATGTAGCCAGCCCCATACGGTGAGAAGGCGTCAGCTTAACGGCGATTGCCTGGGTGATCGACTGGATATTGCCAAAGCCAAGTCCGATAAGGGCACCGGCAATTAGCAAGGTAAGGCCATGGCTTGCAGAACTGAGAAGCAGCATTCCGGCTCCAAGCATGATAAATGCCGGATACATGATGTAATTCGCGCCTTTCGTGTCCATTAAAGGACCGGTAAATGGCCGTGAAACTAAAACAGCTCCTGCATAAACGATAAAGAAGAAGCTTGCCGCATTAACCAGGCCAATTTTTATAGCATAAAAGTTAATAAATGAAAGAACGCTTGAGTAACAAAAAGCTGAAACCAAAGTAATGAAGGCAATTGGCAATGCTTTCGGCTCCATAAAGCTGGAAAGCTTGAATCCTTTCATGGCAGACGATTTTGCGGAGGCTTCCAAAGGCGGCACATATAGGAAGACTGCTGTGATCAAGCTGAAGACTCCAGCGGCAACACAGAAGCTGAAAATCATCCGGAAGCTTGTATGCTGGCTCATATATAGACCAAGGAATGGCCCAACTGCTGTAGCCAGGGTCGAACTCATGCTGTAGTAGCCGATTCCTTCACCCCTTCGAGTGAGCGGGATAATCTGGGCCACAATTGTACCGGTTGCTGTGCTTGCAATGCCCAATGAGATACCATGCACTAAACGGTTAAAAAGCAAAAAGGTAAGCCCCATTTCTGCAAAATACAAACACGTCGTAAGCGTAAAGAAGCCCAATCCGATGAAAAGCATTCTCTTGCGGCCAATAGTATTAATAAGGCGTCCGATAAGAAGCCTTCCAATCAGCGCTCCAATAATAAAAATCCCTGTGACTAGTCCTGCCTGGCTTGCAGATGCATGGTATTCTTTAACTGCAAAAACAGCGATCATAACTACTAACAAATAAAAGACTAACGTTAAGAAAAAATTGACGGAGGAAACAATAATAAAATCCTTCGTCCATAGTTTGGGCCGGTTTAGATTCAATTTTTTTCTACTCCCTATTTTAAAATGTTATTTCGGATTTCTTTCATGATCCGGATTGCCTCTAGCTGTTCCTCTTCTGAAATACCTTTTAAAATATCCTGTTCAAGCTGGTCTACCGCCACACGAACCTCTGAATACTTCATTTTCCCAAGCTCTGTAAGCTGCATTCTTTTCTCGCGCCTGTCTTTTCCGGGGATATGCTCTACATATCCCTGTTCTTCCAAACGGGTAATCGTTCTGGTAACAGTGGGTTTTTCCACACTCAGATAGTTGGAAATCTCTACATGAGTGGCAGATCCGTTATTGTATAAGTAGTATAAAATAGACCACTGAGCACGGTAGAGATCATGTTTGCCAAGTTCTGCATTAAGTCTGTTTTCAAATGGCCGGTACAGCATTAAAAATTGATGAAAGAATTTTTGAAAAATCTGTATTGAAATCACTCCTAACAATCAAAAAAGTTACCCCAGGAAATAGTTAGCTAGGATAACTATGTAAGTGTAGCAGATCTTGTGGTTATCTGTCCACTGCAAAGATTAGGTTTTAACATGGGCGTAGCTGCCAATAACACTATTAACCAAAGATTTTAATTATACCATCAATACTATAAATATAAGTATAGCTATTTTCATTTAGACAAATCTCGAAAACATATTGACATAAAACGGCAGTTCATGATATTTAATTAGTGGGTTAGCACTCACAGCTATAGAGTGCTAAAATGTAAATATACATTAGATAAAGATTTGAATATGAAAGGAGAAACTTCAATGGAAAAAAAGCAATTTCAGGCAGAGTCCAAACGGCTTTTGGAAATGATGATTAACTCCATTTATTCTCAAAAGGAGATTTTTTTAAGAGAGTTAATTTCCAATGCAAGTGATGCGATCGACAAAATTTATTACAAGGCATTGACTGATGACACATTAGTCTTTGAAAAAGATAGTTACTACATAAAAGTGTCAGCTGACAAGGAAAATCGAGCCTTAACAATCACGGATACCGGGATTGGGATGACAAAGGACGAGCTTGAAAATAACCTAGGTATTATTGCGAAGAGCGGTTCCTTGGCATTTAAAAATGAAAATGAATTGAAGGACGGACATGATATAATCGGACAATTTGGCGTTGGCTTCTATTCAGCCTTCATGGTGGCTGATGTTGTGACGGTTATTACTAAGCCGCTAGACAGTGATACGGCTTATAAATGGGAATCAACCGGTGCAGATGGCTATACGATTGAGTCTTACGAAAAAGAAACTGTAGGCACAGAGATAACCCTGAAAATCAAAGAAAACTCCGAAGATGAAAACTATGATGAGTATCTTGAGGAATATCGCTTAAAATCAATCATTAAAAAATACTCTGATTTCATCCGTTATCCAATCAAGATGGATGTGACGGGAAGACGTCCTAAGGAAGGCGACGAAAACGAATTCGAGGAGTATCAGGAAGAACAGATTATAAATAGCATGGTTCCGATTTGGCGCAAGAATAAAAACGAACTGACATCTGGGGATTACGAGAATTTTTATCAGGAAAAGCATTACGGTTTTGACAAGCCGCTTAAGCATATCCATATCAGTGTTGACGGTGCTGTGAGATATAATGCAATACTGTACATTCCGGAAAAAATGCCTTTTGACTATTATTCCAAGGAATTTGAAAAAGGATTGGAGCTATATTCAAGCGGCGTATTGATCATGGAAAAATGCCCAGACCTGCTTCCTGACTATTTCAGTTTTGTAAAAGGAATGGTTGACTCGGAGGATCTTTCGCTTAATATTTCGCGGGAAATCCTGCAGCATGACAAACAATTGAAGCTGATTGCGAAAAACATTAATAAAAAAATCAAGAGCGAACTACAATCCTTATTAAAGGATGAAAGAGAAAAATATGAAGAGTTCTACAAAGCCTTTGGCAGACAGTTAAAGTTTGGGGTTTATAGTGATTTTGGAGCAAATAAGGATGTTTTGCAGGACCTATTGATGTTCTATTCTTCCAAAGAGAAGAAGCTGATTACATTGGATGAGTATGTATCAAGAATGCCGGAGGACCAAAAATATATTTATTATGCTTCCGGCGAAACGAATGAACGGATTGAAAAATTGCCGCAGACAGAGCTTGTATCTGAAAAAGGCTATGAAATACTGTATTTTACAGATGAAGTTGATGAATTCGCGATCAGAATGCTAATGGCGTATAAAGAAAAAGAATTCAAATCAGTTTCCAGCGGTGATTTAGGCATTGAGGCTGAAGAGAATCAGGATGAAAATGATTCAGCTGCCGATGAAAATAAAGAGATCTTTGACTACATGAAAAACACTTTATCCGGCAAAGTAAAAGATGTAAGGGTATCAAAAAGATTGAAGTCCCACCCAGTATGCTTATCTACTGATGGTGAAGTTACGATTGAAATGGAAAAAATTCTGAAAGCCATGCCTAACAGCCAAAATGTGCAAGCGGAAAAGATTCTGGAAATTAATCCGAATCATGAAGTATTCAGCGCATTAAAAGCTGCATTTGAAAACGATAAAGACAAATTAAATCTATATACCAACCTGTTGTACAACCAGGCCCTTCTCATCGAAGGCCTGCCAATCCAGGATCCGGTAGAATTTACGAATGATATTTGCAAAGTGATGGTATAAAAGTTGATGTTTTAGATAAACTGAGCAGAAATTGCTTGGTTTATCTTTTTTTATGGCTAGTTTTTAACAGGTTCAATATGAGAGATTTCGTTTGCAAATTTTCTGGTGATATCGGCAACTTTGATAGCTTAACTGACAACTATTTGCATAGAATCGTTAACTGGAATTCACTGGTCTCTTGTGCTGGGTGGTAAATAGCTCCCTAACATTGACTTGGGCAAATTTTTTCGGTCAAGATTGAAAATTTCTTGTTTAACTTTGTATTTTTATCGATCAAGAACGAAAATTTATCCTCTGCTTTTTGAATTTTCTCGTACAACTTTGAAAAAATATCGATTTCTCGACAATATAATCTAAATTTCGACATAATAAAAGGCGTATAACCGGGTAGCCATTTACCTTTGAATTTGGATGCAGATAATTATTTAAAAGGGGTATACATAAAGGAAACTAATTTTAAAAAGATAGGAGCGATCACTATGGATTCGCAGGTGAAATCTTTTTTTCTGAATGATGATGGAGAAATTCCGAATAATAGCGAACTCCCAGTTATCATGTATGAAGGAATTTTCAGTGATAATCCGAATGGCATTGAAGCTACCTTCAACCGCCATAACTGGTCCGGCAGCTGGACGGGCGACATATATGATTTCCATCATTACCATAGTAATGCGCATGAGGTATTAGGTGTGAAATCAGGCAATGCCATTGTTCTTGTCGGAGGAGATGCAGGTGAACGGATGGAGCTGAAGGCAGGGGATGTTATCGTGCTTCCAGCAGGAACGGGGCATATGAAAATTGGCAGCAGTCCGGATTTCGAGGTGGTGGGTGCATATCCTGATAGCAAAACCCCTAATCTTATAGAGAGAGATCCTGCGGCCAGAGCCCAGGCTTTGTCGGAAATAAAAGAGGTCCCTGTTCCCGAAACGGATCCAGTCTTCGGGAAAGGCGGCCCATTGATTCAAAAATGGATGAAATAATTTTTGATAGATTAGTTGCCTGTCACATTTCGGTGACAGGCATTTTGCTAACCAATATGTTGTGAGCGACTCCGTTTACTACAACTCAAACCTGGGTACGAGGATAAGGTGTAAAAAATTACATAATTCTCATGCCAGGAGGGTAAACCGTATGAGCGATGAGCGTAAAGTGAACAGCAACAGCAAACAGGAGCAGCTTGAACAGTTTCGTGTTAATGATCAAGGTAAGAGTATGACAACGAATCAAGGTCTTAAGGTTTCGGAGGATGAGTTTTCTTTAAAGGCCGGTGAACGGGGTCCTACATTAATGGAGGATTTTCATTTTCGGGAGAAGATGACGCATTTTGACCATGAGCGGATTCCGGAACGTATCGTTCATGCCCGCGGTTTTGCAGCTCATGGGGAGTTTCAGGTTTATGAATCGATGAAGGAGTATACGAAGGCGAAATTTTTGCAGGATCCCTCTGTAAGGACGCCTGTATTTGTGCGGTTTTCTACCGTTGCCGGCTCGCGTGGGTCAGCTGAGACAGTGCGGGATGTACGAGGTTTTTCAACGAAATTTTATACTGAAGAAGGTAATTACGACTTGGTGGGAAACAATATCCCAGTCTTTTTTATTCAGGATGCCATCAAATTCCCGGACCTGATACATGCGGTGAAGCCTGAACCGCATAATGAAATGCCACAGGCAGCTTCCGCACACGATACGTTTTGGGACTTTGTTGCAAACAATCAGGAATCCGCCCATATGGTTATGTGGCATCTATCTGATCGGGCGATTCCCCGAAGCTTCCGGATGATGGAAGGGTTCGGAGTGCACACATTCCGTTTTGTTAATGATCAAGGAAAATCCCATTTTGTAAAATTCCACTGGAAGCCTGTGCTTGGTGTACATTCTCTTGTATGGGATGAAGCACAAAAAATAGCAGGGAAAGATCCTGATTTCCACCGCCGCGATTTGTGGGAGTCGATTGAAATGGGAAATTTCCCTGAATACGAATTAGGGGTTCAGCTTCTTGCCGAAGAGGATGAATTCAAGTTTGATTTTGATATACTGGATGCGACAAAAATTTGGCCGGAGGAGGATGTGCCGGTAAAAATCATTGGCAAGATGACGTTGAATCGCAATGTGGACAATGTTTTTGCAGAAACGGAGCAAGTTGCCTTCCATCCGGGCCATGTCGTGCCGGGAATAGATTTTTCTAACGATCCGCTGCTGCAGGGCAGGTTATTTTCCTATACCGATACGCAGCTTATCCGCCTGGGCGGCCCGAACTTCCATGAGCTGCCGATCAACCGTCCTGTTTGCCCGTTCCACAACAATCAGCGTGATGGATATAGCCGTCAAACAATAAATGTTGGACAAGTAAGCTATCACAACAATTCGCTTGCCGGAAATACCCCCTCGCCAGCAACTGAAGCAGATGGCGGGTATGCGCATTATCAGGAAAAAGTAGAGGGCCGGAAAGTCCGTGCCAGGAGTGAAAGCTTTAAAGACCATTTCTCACAGGCAACGATGTTTTGGAATAGCATGAGCCAGCCTGAAAAAGAGCACATTATCCAAGCCTTCAGCTTTGAACTTGGTAAAGTGAAGAGCAAGTTGGTTCAGCAGCAAGTAGTTGACATGTTCGCCAATGTAAATCTTGAGTTAGCAACAGCGTTTGCCGCTGAGATCGGTGCAAACCCGCCTAAATCGGGAGGCTCGGACATTACAAAGTCTTCTCCTGCACTGAGCCAGGAGAACACAAAGAAAATGCCGAACACACGGAAAGTTGGTGTCATTATTGACAATGACTTTAACGGCGCCGAAGTAATGACGATACTGGCTTCCCTGCAAGCAGAAGGAATACAGCCGGAAATAGTAAGCGAAAAACTTGGGAAAGTACAGGCTATGGACGGAACCGAGCTTGAGGTAAACCATACGTTTTTAACAGCGGATCCCGTCCTGTTCGATGCAATTTATGCAGTTGGCGGCAATGCAGAGAGTAAAAAGTTCTATAAGAATGCTGCTTACTTTATTAACGAAGCCTTTAATCACTATAAGCCAATCGGAGCAACCCATGAAGGTAAGCAATTTCTGGAAATAGAAAATATGATAAAAAGTCCGGGAGTGGTGATCGGTGAAGATGTAAACGAATTTATATCCGCATTCATCGAGGCGGTTGCCGCTCATCGCCATTGGAACCGGCAAGTGGTTTAATCTAAGCGGTTGCAGAAAGGAGAACTCCTTTCTGCATTAGTTCTTGAGAATGTTACACTTGCACCAATAAAAGTCCGTTCTTCGGATAAAGAAGCTGCAAATAAACGAGCCCTTGAACTTCTGGATAAAGTAGGGCTGCGTGAGAAGGCTGCAAGCTATCCTGGGGAATTATCAGGTGGACAAAAGCAGCGTGTAGCCATTGCACGGGCACTGGCTATGGATCCCATAATCATGCTATTTGACGAACCAACTTCAGCTCTGGATCCAGAGATGGTTGGTGATGTACTGGAAGTCATGAAACAGCTGTCCAAAGAAGGGATGACGATGGTAGTGGTTACCCACGAAATGGGGTTTGCCCGAGAAGTAGGCGACCGGGTTATTTTCATGGATGGCGGCTATATTGTGGAAGAAAACATTCCGAATGAGCTATTTAACAACCCTCAGCATGAACGGACCAAAGCATTTCTGAGTAAAGTTTTATAAACAGATCGAAGGGTTCCCTTCGGTCTTTTTTTTCGGCCGGATTATAAGCAAAAGAAAAAGGCAAGCTTCATCGCCTGCCTTCTTAACATAGTTATTT
Organism: Bacillus sp. M6-12; assembly: GCF_002860285.1. GTDB lineage: Bacteria > Bacillota > Bacilli > Bacillales > DSM-1321 > Peribacillus. The sequence continues at coordinate 167,964 of NZ_PGVF01000004.1, read as the reverse complement.
ATTTTAAAAGATTCTGTATCACAAGGTTTGTTAAGTTTGGAACCACTTCAAGAGAATAAGTCATTTCCATTCGTTCAAGCTTTTTATGGGCGTCAATACCATAAGGGCCGATGTTGATAACAGGAACATTTAAATCGCGGATATCCTGATAGTTGACATAGTGCTTCGTGCCCCAGCCTGGGTTATTTTTAGAAACTGCGTTAATGCCTTCATCGTCATCACTGAGGGCAATAAAGCTCATATCCGAAATATAGGGGAAGAAGTTCCTTGTCACAATCGGATAATGGTACTGCGGCTGCATTGCTTCCACTGCATGGTCCAATGATGTAATAAGAGCTTGTTCCGCGTCTGTTTTACCAGTCAGTTCTATTCTTGGTGAATAGAGTGATGAGTAGAATAAGATGATTGCGGGGTTTTTGTCATTCATCCATTTCCAGGCTTCTTCTACTGCACGTGCAGCGAACATCCGGGTATCCAATTCTGAATTCTGCATCAGCATTTCCTTGAATTCGTTCATATGCGCCACAAATTTATCGCCATTTTCTGCAATCAGCAGCTGTTCCATTTCTTCATAGTTCATAACCCTAGTTTTCCATGGCAGGCTATGATAAGGCTCCCCGCTCATCGAACAAAACTGCTTATACCTTTCATCAAATGAGGAAAGGGCATTTTGGAACGCAATTGAAGCCTGTTCTTTTAGCTTTGTTAATACATCCTTTGGAGACCAGGAATGGATAAAAAAGTTATAATATACATAAGCAGACAATGCTGTTTGAACGGTATATGACGGTTTTAAATCGGTTTGTTTTAGCGAAACTGGCGGCACAGTTATTTCTCCAAAAGCCTCGTTGCTAAGCTCCGGATTATAGTTAATTTGTTTCGTTAATTCAGCGGCAATAAAGTTAGGGTCAAGGCCTTCGAAGCAGGAGCCAACATGGGTTTCTGCCCCGGTAATAAAGAAAGAAGGCAAAAGCTTTCCGACTGTTCCTTTGTAGATATACCGATTTTTATCACCCTCATAACGGGGTGAAACGAAATCTGCATTGATCGCAGCGGCATATTCAAATCCGTGTTCTTCCTTCCAGCTCTTAAAGGTCTTCAAAGCTGAAAGAACACCGTGTGAGCTGTCTTCCTCATCACATTCTGAAAGGAATACAATGTTTCCTTCTAATTCTTCCGGGTGTTCAGAATAATATTTTAACAAGTAAAGATGGCTTGCCACTCCGCTCTTCATGTCCAAAACTCCACGTCCGAACATCCAGTCACCTGAATCCAGATGCTCTTGTGCCGAAATCGGAAGCTGCTCCTTTTTGAGTGCTTCCATCAGTTCATCAGGGGAGCAGGCATAAGGCATTAATTGATTAAAGTCATCAATTCCGACAGTGTCCATATGGCCCATTAAGATGACAGTCCTGTTGCTGCGGCCTTTTGTACCTTTAACGAAGGCAAGTACATTGTACCTTTCATGTTCATCCAGGATGGTTGGCTCAATAGTTACATGGGATGGATTATCGATAAAATAAGGGAAAGTTAAGATCAGTGTATATAAAGAATGGGCGATAACCTTTTCGCCGCCTGTATTGACAATACTCTCAATATTAACCAGTTGTTTTGTAAAGCTAAGCACATCTTCTCGACATTGCAGCATACATTGTTGCCCCTTTTTCAAGTAAGTTCGTAATGTAGAAAAATGTATATCATGATATAAATATTCGTCAAGGCTTTTATCATACTGTAAATTTTCCAACAAACTAACATTTCTAAAAAGAATCTTACAGCAAATTTTATTAAAATTGGGCGAATTCACCACTCCTTTATGCAGTGGGCGGCCCTTTGAAAGAATGGTCACTTACAAAATATTATTAGCAGACTGCAGAACGCTTAAAAAAATCTGCCAGATTGATTGGCTCGATATTGAATATAACCAGAAAAAATCAGCGATAGCTTGCAGAGCCCGACAGCAAACAAAACAATCGCGCAAAGAATCAAAAATCCTGAGGCATCCGGAACAAAATCCAGTAAAAATGGCCATGTGAAACCAAGCAGCTGCGGCAACTGGAATAGAATAAAGGAGGGCAAAAGAAAATTGAAAAACAAAGGCTGAATATAAAGCTTAAAAAAACCAAGTTTCCGATTAAGAAAGCTATTTTTCCAGCTTTTAATATTTTTTATATGAAGCCCCATTAATATGATGATGATCAATAGAACTGCGTACATAATGGCATATGTTTGATAAAATGCTGAACTGTTAATCTTGCCAGGTTCCTGGCTTGCCATAATTTCTGTAATCCCACTGGCTATCTTTTCAATCAAGCCGGAAGTAAGAATCGAGTTATTCATATTGGCCAGCAGTATAATGCCATAGTTGTGATCGGGAACCATGATCATGGTGGAATGGTAATTAGGCACTTCTCCAGAGTGCCAGATTGTCGGGATACCATTTGTCGAAGAGTTGACCCAGCCCATTCCATAATAGCTGTCTTCCCCAAAAATGGGAGCCTTCACAGCCGGTTTATGCATTTGTGCTATACTTGCGTCAGACAACACCTCTGTCCCCTTATAGCGGCCGTCATTCATTTGGGCAATCAGGAAATGGGCCATATCCTCGGCGCTGGAAATAAGATACCCAGCTGCAAGATAATTTTTATGAAAAGGCATTTTCTTTGGAACATTGAACCCAAACAATGTAATATGTCCGGCTGCAAGGCCATGCTTCTCAGCCTCCGCTTCGGATACAAAGCTATTTTTCATTTCAAGCGGTTTAATGATATTCTCCTTTATATACACCCCATAAGGTATACCGGTTACAGATGTAACGATATCGCCCAGCAGTTTATAGTTTTCATTTGAGTATTCGAAAACAGTTCCTATATGATCTGCTTTCACCTCTGATTCAGCATTTGACCAATCGAGCGTTCTAGGAAGCCCGCTTGCCTGGTTGAGCAAATTCCTGACAGTAATATTTTTTGGGAGTTTTACCTCTGGCAAATAGGTCTGGATGGAAGCATCTAAATCTATCTTACCGGTTTCAGCTAATTGCATAATGGCCATCGCTGTGAAGGATTTGGCCGTTGACCCGAGGATAAACGGGGTTTGTGGTGTTAATTTTCTTTTTGAATTACCTGAGTTTCCGTAGCCGACCATATGCACAATTTCTTTATCCTTTACAATTCCGAGCGACAATCCCGTAATATGGGCTGCTGCCATTTCTTTTTGTATATACCTATCAATTTGCTGATAAATATCTTTATCCTCCGCCCTGACTTTATTGCTAGGGAAAACCATACTCAATAAAAGACATAGCATTACTATTTTTACTAATTTCAAATCCAACACCTCATCCTAAGCTTTATAGGATAAGTGTAAGAAAGAATGCAAAACAAAAGGAGGGTGAAATTTTCTCCCCTCCCTACTTTCGCCGTTTAAGTTTCTTTGAAATGTTTTTCATATGTGAGCCGATAGTGTCCAGCGTCGTATGGAAGTGCTGGGCCATTTGGGAGCGGGTATAGCCTGCTTCCTTTAGGTTAAAGATATTTCTTTCTGTCGGTGTTAATGACTTGAGCCGGATTTCTTTCAGAATCGCTCCAGTTGAATCGGGGTGCAGGGAAATCTGGTTTCGGTGAGCATCGCGAATGCAATCGAGAATATCCATGATACTGGATTTATTAACAAAATTATTAGCTCCAAATTCGATTGCCTTTACGATGACTGCAGGATCAGTAAGTGCGGACAGAATAATAATTTTTATATCTTTTTTAAGCTGGGAAATTTCTAGCGTCGCTTCAATTCCATCCAGATTATTTTCTGTTAAATTGATATCCATTAAGATAATCTCTATGGGCAATAGTCCGGCTGCTTCCATGGCTTCTTCCTTAGTTGATACCACTTTAACCACATCAATATCCGCTTCTGACTGGAGATCGCGGACTAAGTCTCTCTGCCATCTGGGATCGTCTTCAACCAGCATGAGTTTTATTTTTTCCAAGGGTCCCGAACCTCCATAACCTGCGGTGTGAATTCTTTCGAGGCAGCCGAATCTGAATCACAGTGCCTTTATCAACTTCTGAGTAGGGGATGGCTAGTGTGCCGCCATGTTTCGTAACAACAAAGTAACTATAGTACATGCCGATCCCTTGGTGAGACGATCCCTTTTTAGTTGTAAATAAAGGAGTGATTACGTCCTTAATATTTTCTCTGGGAATCCCTTTCCCGTTATCAGCCACTTCTAAGATGATTTCATTCCTTGCCTTGTACAGGTTTAGTTTTATCCATCCTGCCGAATGCTGAATGGCTTCCATGCTATTGGATAATAAATTAAGGATGCATTCCTTCATATGCAAAGGGTCTGCCTCTAGTTTTAGGCCTGGAGAGAGGTTTAATTGAACCTCTATCCGGCTGTCCAGCAATTCGGGTCTAATTGTTTCCACTGCGTCTGTAATAATAGAATCCAATGTAAGAATAATAGGGTTCAAGTCGATATCGTCAGTTTTTTTGACAGCTGCAAGCATGTCGTTCATATGGGCCAGTGATTCGTCCATAGAATCAATTTGATAGGAAAAGTCAGTTTTTACCTCTCCATCCAAACTTGCAAGAAGATTTTTATTTCGTTCGTTCAGGTACATCAGCCGGTGAATTTCATTCTTAAAGGTGTGCATCACCATAGATCCTGCCTGAATTTTTAACTCGAGGGGATCAGTGTCAAAGGTAAGAGTTTCCTTGAAAAAGTCAGGTCCTATTTCGATATAACGTTTCAGCAGGACGAATGTTAAGCATAAACAAAACAAAAGTAAACCCCAGGTTGTTGTTTGTGAAGGGGCATATCCGCCAATTTTAATGGCCTGGGAAATATCAAAAATAAGCGTTGCCACCAGGGTGAGCAAACCAAACGTAAATATCTTCGCATCCCGGTTGCCGGAATTAGCCTTGTAAATAGTTTCAATCGCTATCAAGACCACCGTGACAATGTTCAGCAGGCTGTAAGGAAAGAAGGACTCTTCCAGGCGGATAAAAGAAAACAGCGATAGAAAAATGATCAGCATCCAGCTAATCAAGTGGACCTGCCATAGCCGAGTATTTACTTTCTTAAAACCAGAACCAAAGATTTGCTCGTAAAATAGTAAAAAGAATGTGCTGGCACCGTAAGATACATACTTTGATACGGAGGCAGCAGTGAATTCAGGCCAGATTTGCCATACGGCGGCCAGATTTACTGCCATAGCTCCCAGGAAAAGTGAGAAATATAACAGATAGGACTGCCTTTTCCTTGAAAATGAGTAGATATATAACATGATGGAAAATAAACTTATTAATAAAAAGATAGACGTAAAATAAATCTCTAATGTATGGGCTTTCATTGTGGCTCCTGCTTAATTTATCAAAATGGGATATGTTCATTATAGACCGTAAAAATGAAAAATACGATTTGTAGTTTTTAAAAAAACTTATTGACTATTAAGAAAATGTCATGTAAATTAATAGCAATATACTAACCTAATTAAATATTTTGATATCTCTTATCAAGAGTAGCGGAGGGACTGGCCCGATGAAGCTCGGCAACCGTTCATGTACTAAACATGGAAAGGTGCTAAATCCTGCAAAACACATTGTGTTTTGAAAGATGAGAGAGGACGAACTTATTTTACACGTGCGCCTCTCTTCTTCTGAAGGGAGGCTTTTTACCTTTTATATCAAATATGCAGGTTGGCATACTTAAAAAATTTAGGGGGAATTTGCATGAAAAAGTTCGCATTTATTTTGTCGTTTATTTTACTAATTGGAGTATTGGCGGCATGCGGAAGCAAAGACACTGCATCAGGCAGTGATAAAAAAGAAAATCAGTTAAGTGAAGAAAAGCTTGTTATTGGTGTTACGGCCGGCCCGCATGAGCAGGTTGTAGAAAAGGTAAAAGAAGTTGCGGCCAAAGATGGTTTAGAAATTGAACTAAAGGTATTCTCTGATTACGTTATGCCGAACACTGCGCTTGAAGAGGGTGAGCTGGATATGAACAGCTATCAGCACAAGCCATTCATGGATCAATTTAACAAAGATAAGAGCACTCATTTATCAGCTGTCGGAAAGACAATTTTAAACCCTATGGCAATTTATTCAAACGAGTTCAAAAGTCTTGAAGACCTGCCAAACGGAGCAAAAGTCGGCTTGCCAAACGACCCGACAAACGGTACACGTTCACTATATCTGTTTGAAGCAGCAGGGCTGATTAAGATCAAAGAAGACAAAAGGGAAACAGCAACGATTCATGATTTAGAAGAAAACCCTAAGGAAATCGAGTTTGTTGAGCTGGAAGCAGCCCAAATTCCTAAACAGCTGCCTGAACTGGATGCAGCAGCGATTAACACGAACTTTGCTATTGATGCCGGTTTAAGTCCGAAAGAAGATGGAATCTTCCTTGAGCCAATTGAGTCACCATATGTGAACTGGCTTGTTGTAAGAGACGAAAATAAAAACGATCCGGCTGTTAAAAAAGTGCTAAAGGCTTTCCATACAGACGAAGTCAAGGCATTCATTGATGAAGAATTTAAAGGTTCTATCCTGCCTGGCTGGGAATAATACCCTTCTTGTGAGGCTAGATGAAAAGACAGAAAGCAGAACCATATGGCATAGCACCATATGGTTCGAGCTCTTTTAGAAAGAGGATGTGCTGACGTCGACGTTTGGCACAGGACGTGCCAGAACTTAGCCGACCGTCCATTTTTCCAGGGCGCTTACGCATTTCTTGAAAGGAAGTGAACTCATGATTGTACTTGAAAATGTTTCAAAGGTTTTTGAAACGAAAAAGGGCAGGGTGGAAGCAGTTAAAGATGTAAACCTTCATGTAAAGAAGGGTGAGATACATGGCGTAATTGGTTATAGCGGCGCCGGAAAAAGTACGCTGATCCGCTGTGTAAATTTATTGGAAAAGCCGACAGAAGGAAGAGTCTTGATAAACGGGGAAGAAATTACATCTTTGTCATCAGGCAAGCTGGCGGAAAAAAGAAAGCATATTGGCATGATTTTTCAAGGCTTCAATTTGCTGAAAACGGCGACAGTTTATGATAATATCGCAATTCCATTAAAGCTGATTGGACTCAATAAGTCCGAGGTAGAAAACCGCGTAAAAAAGTACCTGGATATTGTGGGTCTTTCCGACAAGGTAAATTCCTACCCGAGCCAGTTATCCGGCGGGCAAAAACAGCGCGTTGCAATTGCAAGGGCTTTATCTCAGGAACCGGAAATCCTGTTAAGCGATGAAGCGACAAGCGCATTGGATCCAGAAACAACGGATTCTATCCTGGATCTGCTGCTGAAAATCAATAAAGAGCTGGGGATCACGATTCTCTTGATCACCCATGAAATGAATGTAATCCAGAAAATATGTGATTACGTATATGTGATGGAAAATGGGGACATTGTCGAACAGGGAACAGCGATTCAACTATTTACTAAACCGGAAAGGGAAACAACAAAGAAATTTTTAAATACAATTGCCCAGCGAAAACTGTCGCCGTCGCTCATCAATCAATTACAGGTAACCGGGTCAGTCCAGAGGCTTACCTTCGTCGGAGAGTCGACAGGGCAGCCGCTTTTGGCAGCAGTAAGTAAGCAATTTAATGTTAGCCCAAATATTTTAACGGCTAATATTATTGAGCTGAAGAATGGCATCGTTGGCAATATTGTCATCCATCTCGAGGGTGACCAAAAAGATATCGGAGACTCCTTGCAATTTTTAAAAGAAAAAGGGGTTAGCATCGAGGGATTGGAGGGATAAGCATTGGAAAGAGTTCAACAATTTACTGAACAATGGCTTCCGATTATTGGAGAAGCGATGGTGGAAACATTTCAAATGGTCGGGATATCGCTTCTCTTCTCGGTTGTAATTGGCATTCCCCTTGGTATTTTACTAGTCTTGACACGTCCGGGCCAGGCCATGGCAAACAAGTGGGTATATCAGCTATTAAATCTGCTTATCAACATTATTCGCTCTGTACCATTCATCATCCTCTTATTCTTCATTCTTCCATTTACAAAGCTGATTGTCGGGACAACGATTGGTGTACAGGGTGTAATCGTGCCTCTTGTCATTTATACAGCTCCATATATTGCGAGACTGATGGAATCATCCCTCTTGGAAGTCGATAGCGGAGTGCTTGAAGCCTACGAGGCAATGGGGATCCCTACAAGGCATATCATCTGGCATGTTATGCTTCGTGAAGCTAGGCCATCCATCATTCTTGGATTGACCATTGCAACTGTGGGATTAATTGGGGCAACTGCGATGGCAGGACTTGTTGGAGCTGGAGGGCTCGGAGATTTGGCCTATCGTTTTGGACATCTGCGCTACGAGGTTGATGTCATGTATGCGACCGTATTAATCCTGATTATCCTTGTTCAAAGCATCCAGACAATCGGGAATAGATTGTCAGCCCGTCTAAAAAAAGATTAAAGGCAGGTTGTATCATGTCAAAGGAACTTTATATCGAGAGAGATGGCGCGATTGCTTCGCTAATAATCAACCGTCCTGAAAAAAAGAATGCCTTTACGCTGGCGATGTTTGAAAACTTGCCTCTATTGCTTGATGAAATTGAACGGGACTCAAGTATCAAGCTCCTAATCATCCGGGGAGTGGATGATACCGCTTTTGCGGCTGGTGCCGACATCAGTGAATTCCTTGAGTTCCGTCTCTCTGACGAGAAAGCAAAGGAATACAATGATAAGGCTCTATATGCGGTGGAAAAGCTGTACCGGTTTCCCAAGCCAACCATTGCTCTAATCCGCCGTCTCGCTATAGGCGGGGGACTTGAGCTGGCGCTTGCCTGTGATTTTCGTTTTGCATCAGAAGACAGCCTGGTTGGGATAACAGCTGCCAACCTTGGGATTGTCTACAATTTAACTAGTACAAAGAGACTTATGGATGCAGTAGGACCCTCAAAAGCCAAGGAATTACTTTATACTGGAAAATTAGTAAAAGCAGCCGAAGCGAAAACACTCGGGTTAATTGATTTTCTTCACCAAGGTGATGAGATTTATGAAGAAATGAATAATTTCGCAAAGCAGCTATCTGAAAAGTCATCTATTGCATTATCCGGAACTAAACAGGTGATCCAGGCCATTTTGGATGGTGCCAAAGAAGAAGATGAATACATATCCAAAGCTGTGTTAGAGTCCTATAACTCGGATGATTATAAAGAAGGCATCCAAGCTTTTTTAGAAAAAAGAAAACCGCGGTTTTCGTGAAGGGTGGAATTGGAAGGCTATGAATACAACAAGTGTGGACGCGTTATTACAAAACATCAGTTCAGATGACTATTTTCCGATTTCATATGAAGAGCTTGAACAGGGGGCGAAACAAAAAATGTCTGCGGGGGCTTATGGGTATGTCAGCTCTGGTGCGGGCGGAGAAGAGACTCTCAGAAGTAATGAAGCTTCATTTAAGAATTACTCCATTATGCCAAGGGTGTTAAGTGATGTTTCAGGGTTAGATACAAGTGTTACGCTCTTCGGACGGAAATTTCCCCATCCAATATTTCTTGCCCCTGTCGGCATGCTCAAGCTTGCAGATGAGGAAGCTGACATTGCCGTTGCTAAAGCGGCTGCAAAGCATGAGCTTCCGTTCGTATTAAGCACGGTCGCCAGTTATTCAATTGAAAAGGTAGCTGAAGCTTCTGATGGCCCCAAATGGTTCCAGCTTTATTGGTCAAACAATGAAGCGATCTCCTTCAGCATGGTGAAAAGGGCAGAGGAAGCGGGATACGAGGCGATTGTATTAACAGTTGATACGGTTATGCTTGGCTGGAGGGAAGAGGATATGCGAAATCGTTTTTCGCCTCTGAAGCTTGGGTTCGGAAAAGCAAATTACGAGACAGATCCTGCCTTTTTAGCCTCTTTGCCAAACCAAGACTCTGACTCAGTCATTCAAGGAATTCTTGATAATATTCATCACCCGGGACTTAACTGGAATCATGTTGCAGAATTGAAAAAAAGAACGACATTGCCTATTATACTGAAGGGAATACTGCATCCTGAAGACGCAAAGATTGCTGTTGAAAATGGCGTAGATGGCATTATTGTTTCCAATCACGGAGGCAGACAGCTGGATGGTGTAATCTCAGCCGTTGATGCCCTTCCTCATGTAGTCGAGGCAGTGGACAAAAGGGTTCCGGTACTGATTGACAGCGGGGTCCGCCGCGGGTCAGATGTGGTAAAGGCACTCGCTTTAGGTGCAAATGCTGTATTTATCGGGCGCCCCTTTGTATACGGGTTAGCTGTCGGCGGACAAAAAGGCGTCGAAAAAGTACTCGAAAATTTTATTCAGGAAACAAACGTTTCTATCTCATTAGCGGGTGTTTCAGCTATAAAAAATCTTCCTAACATAAAAATCTTCCGGAAATAAGCAGGATTGAAAAGGAGGGCTTATATAGATGAAGCAAGCTTTACAGGGCATGAGAGTAATTGACTTATCGCAGGTGCTGGCAGGCCCCTACTGTACAATGGTCCTCGGAGATATGGGAGCAGACGTCATTAAGATAGAAAAATTTCCAAACGGCGATGATACCCGGACAATGGGCCCATATATTAATAACGAGAGCTATGCATACATGATGGTCAATCGCAATAAACGGGGAATGCGGCTGAACCTGAAAAGCGGGCAGGGGAGAAGCATTTTTTACGATCTTATCAAGACCGCTGATGTTGTCATCGAGAATTATCGTCCGGGCGTAACAAAGAAGCTTCAAATTGATTACGATATATTAAAAGAGCTAAATCCAGGACTGATTTATTGTTCCATCTCAGGTTATGGCCAGACAGGCCCGTATCGTAATAAAGGCGGTTTTGACATAATGGCCCAGGGGATGTCAGGGCTGATGGAAATGACAGGTGAAAGAGATGGAAAGCCGGTAAAGGTTGGCATCGCAATTCATGATATTGCGGCTGCAGAAACAGCTCTTCAGTCGATCCTTACAGCATATATTCACCGGCTGAAAAGCGGAGAAGGACAATACATTGATGTGTCGCTTGTTGATTCTGGCCTTGCCTGGACGGTGTGGGAGGCAGCGGCTTACTTCGGAAAAGGGGAAATTCCCCAAAGAAATGGAATGGCTCACAGGGTTTCCGCGCCATATCAGGGTTTTAAAACAAAGGATAGCTATATATTAATCGGGGCAGCCAATCAAAAGCTTTGGGAATCATTCTGTTTGAATGTCATTTGCAAACCAGAATGGCTCGAGGATAAGCGGTTTGCAACAAATAGTCTGCGAAATGAAAACGCTGCTGCCCTCGAACAGGAAATAGAGTCAGTATTGGCCGGCCGCAGTTCAGGATATTGGCTGGAATTGCTAGATAAATACGGCATACCTTCCGGCCCTATTTATTCCTATGATCAATCCTTGAATGACCCTCATATCAGGGAACGGGAAATGGTCCTTGAGTACGAGCACCCAATTGCAGGGAACATTCAAACATTAGGCTTTCCGGCTAAATTTTCAGAAACCCCCGGCCATATCTCGAGGCCGGCCCCATTATTGGGACAGCACAATGGAGAGATTTTGCGCGAGTTGGGGTATTCGGCTAAGGATATAGAAATGCTCGAACAGGAAGAGATCGTTAAGTGAAAAGCGGGTTGTCCATGCGGACACCCGCTTTCCATGTTGAGGAAGATAAAGCTTGTTTTGCAATCCTCTTGAATTTTCTTAAGCCAGAAGCTTGGGAGAATGCCAGTCACTTAGAAAAATAACACTCAGATTAATAAAAAGCTGGCTTAATAAGTCTGCTTCAGCAATTATTTGGGCAGCTCCGGTCTGTCCATCGGTGTGCCTTTGGCAAGCTTAGCAGCATCTCTTGTATTAAACAATACTTCAGCCTGAGAACTAAATTTCTCTTGTAAGGCAGGTGTCTTCTCAATATCCAGCGGTACCCATTTTCCACTTCCAAAATCAGCTACATAAAGGGTTCCTTTTTCAAGCAGCTGGCTGTTTTGCTTTCCTGCATCACGCTTGAAAGTTCCGTCACTGACAAATTTATAAACACATTGATCGTTTGAATCATCACCTGAATAAACGACAACACGTCCGCTTCTTCCAATTGTCATTGCAGCGTTTTCATGGGCAAAACGGCCCAATGCTGTATGTTTTTTCGGTGTTGACTTTGGATCTAACGGATCAATTTCAACAATCCAGCCATAATGGGTAATGTCCATTGGATTTTGGGGGGGAGACCAATCTTTTACCATGCCTTCATAATTTTCTTCACCGCTCAATGCAGTATTCCATAACGTCTTTCCACCTGAACAGTTGGCAAATGTTCCAATCACCTGTGTTGCTCAGTAACAGCCTCGCTTCCCCTGGCTGGTCCTGTTAAATTGATTGGTGTATTGGCTGTAATTCGCCGATTATAACGGGAATCCTTAACAATGCTCCACTTTCCTTTATCTGTTTTTCTTATATAAATTACAGAACCGCCCACATTATATTTTTCAATTCGAATTTGTTCGGCGGTCCGTTGACCCTCACCCATATAACCTGAAACATAAATCCCCAGATTGCCAATATACTCATGATTGACCCAAAGAACGCCCTCATTCGGATTGTTCCCAAAATAACAATTAAAATCGTTATTAAATCCGAATCTTTCGCCATTTCCTATGTCCTCACCCCAGGTAGCGACAATATCATATTGAAATCCTTGAGTAACGACCAATTCATCCCTAGTGGAAGGCTTTATCGCCCTGAACTGGTGAAATCTCTGGCGTTGCCTTTCAACAGTCTGGCACATGTAATTTGATTGTTGGTAATCCGGCTGCTGAAAAACTGTCCGGATGAATTGGTCAGCCGGCAATTGATCGATTGAACTATACGGCTGAGCAGGCAGTTGCCGATAGGCATGGGTCAAGGCTTCCAGTGGTGGTTGATTATTAAGCTCACTGGATTGACATTGAGGTTGGTAGTTTGATTGGTTGTATTGGGGCTGAAAATTATACTGGTTAGAATAGACTGTCGGCTGATAATCGTACTGAATGTATTGATCTTACCAAGCTTGATAATTATTTTGGTCATTTGGATTATCAGAAGGCAAGTAACTGTATTGTTCTTCAGGATTATATCCGGACAATTCTGTTCACTTCCTTCGCTCTTGATGCGTAAAAAACAGACTCTTTAAGTATATGTATGGAAGTTCAGAAATTGTTTTGTCCTTTATAAAATTCACTGATCAATTACATTAAGGTGTAAATCATAATTTTACAAAAATATTAAATTAGCATTACATAAGACAGGGAAATTTAACACAGCTAATTTTGCTTGTTTGATATAGTTATTAATAGGTTTCTACTAATATCATATTTAAAACTATACTTCAAACGAAAGGTGAATAATGATGGACAAAAGAAATCGCAGTGCAAGGAATGTATTATCTGCAACACTTGCTTTAACACTTCTGGCAGCTCCTTTCATTTCAACCCACGAAAGTACAGTAGCAGCAAAGATCCAACCTTCTGATTATCAAAAGAATTCAAAAGCAAAGCTCTCGCATAAACAAAATATCCACGTGCAATTGCTTGGCTTAAATGATCTTCATGGCCAGCTTGATACAGATACAAAAGTAGGAACAGACCTTGCAGGAAGCATGGAATATACCGCTGCAGCTATCAGGCAGCGTGAAGCCTCCAACAGGAATACGCTTCTGGTTCATGCAGGTGATATGATTGGCGGGAGCCCGCTGGTTTCTGCCCTGTTCCAGGATGAACCTACTGTTGAAGTGATGGAAGCAATGGGCTTTGACGTAGGTACACTTGGCAACCACGAGTTTGATGAGGGAATCGCAGAATTGCAGCGAATGATCAAAGGAGGCGACCATCCAAAAGGGACGGAAGGCTATGATGGCATGAACTTTCCTGTTGTCGCAGCTAATGCCTTTGACACTGCAACTGGAAAACTGATCACCAAACCTTATACAACTAAAAAAGCTGGCAGTAAGAAAATTGGTTTCATTGGTGTTGTTACACAAGAAACACCTAATATGATTGTCAAAAAAGGAAATGAAACACTGCAAATTACGGATGAAGTAGCCGCCATCAATAAATATACAAAAATATTGAAGAAAAAAGGCGTGGAGGCAATTGTTGTACTTGCCCATAACCCAACCACCCAAAGTGGAAATGGTGATGCCTTTGACGCTACGAAAATTGCTGAAAACATAGACGATGAAGTAGACGTAATCTTTGCTGCCCATAATCACGTTAATGTGGACAAAGTAGTAGACGGAAAATTAATTGTCCAAGCTTACTCTTACGGTTCAGCGTTCTCTGATGTGGACTTGGAGCTTGATGCAAAAACAGGTGACATCGTAAAGAAGGAAGCGGAAGTGGTAACAGTTTTCCAAAAGGATTACACGCCAGATCCAAAGGTTTCAGCGATCATGAAAAAGTATGAGGACCTAGTAGCTCCTATTAAGGCAGAGGTTGTCGGAAATTCCAAGGAAACTTTAAAAACCGGCTATCCTTCTACAGCAGGGGATTTTGGCGACACTGCGCTTGGTAACTTAATTGCAGATGGAATGAAAACTGCAATGAATGCTGACTTTGCTTTAATGAATGGTGGAGGTGTCCGTGCCCAGCTTGAAGCTGGTGAAGTCACATTTGGCGATTTGTTCTCCATTCAGCCGTTTGGAAATGTATTGAATAAAGTAAAGTTAAGCGGTGCTGATCTGGAAACGGTATTAAATAATCAAATCACCGCTCGTGGCCTTGACTTCCATGTTGCTGGATTTAAGTATACGTACACCTATGATCCTGCTGCGAAAACAGGAAAAGTTATCGATGTGTTTTTGCCGGACGGCAGCAAGATTGATAAAACGAAAGAATATACAGTTGTAGTTAACAACTATATGTATGGAAACACAAAGTACGGTATTGGAACCCTTGCTGCAGATTTAGAAGTCGGACCTGAGGATTTACAGGCGACAGTTGATTTTGTAAAAACATTACCTAAACCATTTGAATATAAAACAGAAGGCCGGATTACAAAAGTTTCGCAATAAATGTAAAGGCAGAAGGAAAAAAGAAGCGGTTCAATATAGGGGATTTCCCCTATACTGAACCGCTTATTCTATTCATTCAGGTTTGCTGTTCTAAAAAAAATATTTCAATTAATATATCAACCTTTCATCCTTTATGCCACCACTTCACCGTGCTAAATTAATGTGGTTTGTCTCCGAAAGTGAACCTCCATATTGTTTTTGTTCGTCTAATAAATATGGGAGGGAGGAGAATTGTGATTTCAGAATATAAACAAGCCGAAAGCGATGCTGAATTAAAGCAGGGCTAGTCAGCTGGCCTTTCTTTTAAATTTGACCTAACAATATATAAGACAAAAAGGCACCCATATTTTTCTGTATGGATGCTTTTTAGGTTAAAGGGGATTAGCTTTTTTCCGCTAGTGCCCACACTGAAACACTTCCTCCATTAACCAGAAATGTTGCAAACCCATCGTCTTCAATGATAATCTGTTCTTCCCGATTATTGGTTATGTCTGTCCATGATTCTCCGGCTCGTTCTTCACCAACAAACATTCTTTTCTCTCCATCCTCTCCGTTGGAAATAATAACAGCACAGCCGGAATATTTGATTTCAGGTACACCCCTTCGCACCCACCCAATGGTATTTGGATGGTCAAAGTAATCTTCTTGCTCCCCATAGGATTTGTGGTGGCGGGCATAAAGCAGAGGGTCTATGGCATCTTTTTTACCTTCAATAGGCTCCGGTCCATTTATGCCAAAATAATCTCCATAAAAGACGCAAGGATACCCATCCTTCCGAAGCAGAATCAGGGCATAGGCACTTTGCTTAAACCAGTCCTGAACCCAGGATTCGAGCGCTTCATGAGGCTGAGAATCATGATTGTCAACAAAAGTAACTGCATGGAGAGGATGGGATTGAACGAGCGTATCATCGAAAATGGCAGTTAGATCAAAATTACTTCCAGCGTTTGATGCTTCATGTAATTTATAATGGAGAGCTACATCAAATAGATCGATATTATAGTCAACCTTGTTCAAAAATTCCTGGCATGCTGCAAGGTCAGGCTTCCAAAACTCCCCTACGAAATAACACTCTTTATCACTGCAGTGCTGAAGCATTTCGGCCGTAAAATTCCTGATAAATTCATGATTGATATGTTTTATAGCATCTAGTCTATACCCGTCACATTGTAAAGTATCACCAAGCCATTTTCCCCAGGCAATCATTTCCTGCTGAACGATAGGATGGTCATAGTCTATATTGGCAAACATTAAATAATCATAATTTCCAAACTCATTGTCTACATTTTCATTCCACGATTTATTTTCTCCCACGATTCGAAAAACGCCGTTTCTCCCTGTTTTTACATCATAATCTGTACCGTTAAAATGCTCAAAGCTCCATTTGAAAGAAGAATACTTATCACCCCGATTAGGAAAAGTGAATTTAGTCCAGCCCTCAATCTCAAATGGCTCTGAAATTTCCTTGGTCCGATCTTCCTCGTCCACTTCAATGACCTGGAAAACTTCCGTTTCATCAGCCCCAGCCTTATGGTTCATAACCAGATCAACATAGACACAAATACCGTTTGATCGGCATGCTGCGATTGCATCAAGCAGTTCCTGTTTAGTCCCGTATTTCGTTCGGACAGTGCCTTTTTGATCAAATTCGCCGAGATCATATAAATCATAGACACCGTAGCCGTTATCATCTCCCGAAATGGCCTTTGTGACTGGCGGAATCCACACTGAATCGATTCCTTGCCGCTTCAGCTCAGAAGCCAGTTCCTTCAGGCGGTTCCAATGGGCTCCATCTGCCTCCACATGCCACTCGAAAAATTGCATCATGGTATGATTGCGTTCCAAATTCTTTTCCCCCTCGATCATTGAACAGATAATAACCTATTTACCCAGGACTTAGAATCTGAACCCCTAAACATAAAAATAATAATGAAAATCGTTTCGGTCCTCGCTTTATCCGTAAAACCTCTTATAGTATTGGGTAAGGAATTGAACTATACTGAGTGCCATTAATATAGAAAAAGAGTGCTGAATTAGCACTCTGCCATATAGTTTGGCCTAATGTCCCTGTCTTTATAGGGCTCATTTAATGTTTTTAACGACTTCATAATCAGGTGGAAGTTCTTTAATATCCTTTTCATCGAAGGCTGCTTTCAGTTTTTGTTTGTTCTTCATATGATTAAAATCAATTTTAATCTCCTTCGGAATAGTTGAAGCGGCAATTCCATCTTTCAGGAAAATATAAAAATTAACAGAGCCGCCACTTAGGCTAGGGGTTCGACAAATCATATAAGAATCTATATCTCCCCATCCAATTTCAACGTTTCTTTTATCTTGCGCAACGATTACACCTGTTTCAGACAAAGTTATAAGTAATGTGGGAATTATTAGTTGTTTAAACGAATAAACAACCATATATAAGAAAAACATCTCAACTAATAAAGCAAGAGTCAGTCCTGCCCAATAACGCCAATTCATTTCATTACCTAAATAAGAATAAATAGCCACTGCCGTCATGATGAACAACAGACAAGAAACAATTAATATTACAAACATTTGGATTTTTGAATTATAGAACTTTTTATTTTCCAACTCATCACTCCCCTTCTATTAAATTACGGAACAATAAGTAAGAAAGTTTCACGTTTTTCTTTTTAAGCTAACTGCCCCGTTAGTTTTAAAAAAAACTAGCAATCACAAACATTTCCAATTCCAGTAAAAAAGGTACCGGCTGCAAAGCGGTACCTTTCTAAATAACCTATTAAATCTCATTACCAGAAAAACGGAATGAAAGCCAGTGCAGTAATGGCTCCCAGGAAAATCCCTGCTCCAAATCCCCAGCCCCAGCCCCAGCCATAACCGTATCCTCCATAGTTGCCGCTGAACGGGCGGAGATATACCCTGTTGGAACTTACCCGGTCAATAATCCCTCTATGTCTGCGGCCATCCCTTGTTGTAATTTCAACGGCCCTGCCAATTCCGCGGGTACACATTCCGTGATAACGTGATACTGACATGTTCTTTTCACCCCCATAAATGAAACTTACTTCAGGGTATGTCCAAATTTTTAATTTGAGTGGATGAATACCATAAGAAAGGGAGCGGAAATTCATGTTTTGTAACGAATTCTTCTAAAGGGCTGGATGAGTATCATTAGCTTAGGCATCTACATACGATAAACCATGTAGATTTTTTTGCAGAGGAGAAGAGGCTATGAGTAGCGCATATCAAGATGCATTGGCATTTTACGAGATTGAGGGAGCTCATCCAGGAGGAATGGCGCTTACAAAAAAACTGCTGCGGAATGAGAAGATAAGCACCCACACAAGAGTGCTGGATGCCGGATGTGGAACAGGCCAAACATCCTCTTATCTCGCTAAAGCTTTTTCTTGCATCGTGTACGCTGTTGATAATCATCCTGAAATGATTAGGACGGCCAATAGGAAATTTTTAGATGAACAGCTATCAGTCAAAGTGTTAAAAGCAAATATAGAACGCCTCCCTTTTCCGGAGGATTCGTTCGACTATGTTATAGCGGAGTCCTCGACTATTTTTACCCGCATTCCTAAAACGCTTCAAGAATATTTCCGGGTGCTGAAGCCGGGCGGTGTGCTGCTCACTGTGGATTTAACTGCAGAGCAGGCACTTAGCAAAAAGGAAAAAGCTGAAATTAAAGACTTTTATCAAATGGGCGACATATTTACTCAGCAGGAATGGATGAATGCTTTTAAAATTGCCGGGTTTCAATCTGTAGAAATGATAAAAGCTAATTCCGTTTTTGAAGAACTGGAAGAAGGCGAATATGAAGAGCCTGCCAGTATTAAAAAGTCCGACCCGGAAATGGATGAAGTGATGGAAGCCCATCAAAAATTAATCCTCAGTTATGGGGATAAACTGGGTTACCGTGTTTTCAGGGCAATAAAAAAATAATCGGAATACAAGCCAGGAGCAGCTGCTTCTGGCTTTTTTATATTAAAGAATAAGAAGCAGTATACAGTTTTAATACTTATTATGCAGTAGTCGACATTGGTTTTTCCGGGTGCTTTTATTTTTTTATAGACAATCTTAAGAAACTCTTAAGATTTTTCCAAATTGGTTGTTAAGATTTGTTGTCTATTATGTAATTAATCCCAAAAAAAGAAATGATATACTTCAGGAAGGAGTGTGATAAAAATGAGTAATTATAATGTATTGGTCGTTGATGATGAGAAAGAAATCCGCGATGCGATTGAAATATATCTGAAAAATGAAGGAATAACCGTTATTAAAGCTCAAGACGGCATTGAAGCCATTGAAATTTTGGACAGCCGCCAAATCCACCTTATTATCCTTGATTTGATGATGCCACGGCTTGATGGGATTTCAACTACCTTTCGCATCCGCGAGCAAAAGAATATTCCCATCATTATACTTTCTGCCAAAAGCGAGGATACAGATAAAATTCTTGGGCTTCAGGTAGGGGCAGATGACTATGTAACAAAGCCGTTTAACCCGATGGAACTCATTGCCCGTGTAAAATCCCAATTAAGAAGATATGTTACTCTCGGTACATATGAAGGATTAACAAAGATTATTGATTTAAATGGCCTTACTCTCGACCAATCGGCGAAGGAAGTAACGGCTCATGGTGAAATTGTAAAACTGACGCCTATTGAGTATAAGATTGTCGAGTTGCTGATGACCAACGCGGGCCGTGTGTTTTCAATCAGTGATATCTATGAACGAGTCTGGAAGGAACCCGGTTATAATGCCGAAAATACCGTTGCGGTTCATATTCGCAAAATTCGCGAAAAAATAGAAATTGATCCGAAAAATCCAAGATATTTAAAGGTGGTATGGGGAATTGGGTACAAAATGGAAAAGTAAGATTGCTCTGGTCGCTTGGATCCTGCTGTTTACTTTTGGCCTAAGCGGGGTTGTCTGGGGACTGGCAGACGCCAATCTTTATATGAAAAAAAACTACTTTCATACAGAAGAGTTTGAAGGTGAATTAGAACAATTTATAAATTATCTATCCTTTTTTGAACTGAGCGAGACTACAAAGGAGGACATGAAAAGGAAGCTGACTGTAACGGCCAGCGAGATAGAAGAACACAGAATGCGATATGGTAACCTATCAGATCAGATCGCAAATATCCAGGGCCAGTATGAGGCAAGTATCCAGGAAGCGCGAAATTCCAAAAATGAAGCAGTAGCCAATGCGCTAATCGCTGAAATGAATAAGAAGATAGAGGATATTTCCAAGAACTTTTCCAGTGATGAACATGTTCGGGAAAAAGTATTAAAAGAAAAGGAACAGGCTATTGAAGAAGTTTATAACGGACAGGAAAATAACCGTACAGAGTTTTTAAGATATAAAGCTTCCTTCAAATATTATTTAAGAAACACAGAAACGGAAGAAGTTTATACTAATCTAAAAATTTCGGATGACGAATCTATCGATACCATTAAGGATGAGGTAATCACTGAAAATGATATGCTGTTTATCCGCAGTTACCCTTCCAAGGATACTGACTATCTTTCCACTGAGGGGCGCAATAATTTCTTTGACTATAAAAATGAGTATGTTATGCCGGCTGTGGAGCAAGATGCAAGCCTTTTTGAAGGAATAATTGCCGTTCCGAAGTCAGCCCCTTCGGCCAGTTCAGTATTAGACGGGTATCATACCTATCATGATAATCAGGTAGTTTTCATTATCTATACATTAACCGGCCTTGCTGCCCTTTTGATAAGCATCTTTTTATATAAAAGAATTTCCAAAGCACCTTTTGTTGCAGCCATGGAAACTGTAGAACCATACTATAACCGGGTACCAATCGATGTAAGAATCATATTGTTTGGTTTCACAGCCCTTATTACTCTTTTGGTGTTAGCCAATAGTAGTCATGTGTATTATATTCAAGACTTTTACTATGCCATGGATGATATTCTGGCTGGCCTTTTTATGGAAGCGCTCCTTGTCTTATTGACGCTTATGCAGGGGATTTTACTGACAGAGCGGTTTAAAGACTCTCCCAGGCTCCAGGAAGACTGGAAAAAGAGCTTTTTGCCGAGAGGATATCAGGCCGTTAAAGAAGCCTTTTTGAATCGAAAGACAGGGACACAAACCTTTTTAATGCTGGCATTTGTATTTGCTTCCGGGATTGGGGTTACAGTGTCAACGATAGAGCCCGCCGTATTTGTTGTGACAATCCCAATCATAATCTTTTTCGGGATACCGATTTTCTTTATAATGGTTAAGCGCACAGGCTACTTTAATCGGATTGCCAGTACCACAAGTGAACTGGCCAGCGGTCATTACCCCCCGGATTTGCCAGTAAGGGGAAAATCAGCTCTCGCAGAGCTTGCTGGAAATATCAATACACTAAAAACCGGAGTGAAAATTTCACAAAAAGAACAGGCGAAGAGTGAGCGGCTAAAAACAGAACTGATTTCAAACGTCAGCCATGATCTGCGGACACCATTAACCTCGATTATTACCTATACAGAACTATTAAAAACACCTGATCTGCCTGAAGAAGACCGCAATTCCTATGTTCAGATCATTGACCGGAAATCGAAACGGCTGAAGGTATTAATAGATGATTTATTTGAAGCTTCAAAAATGGCCAGCGGCAATGTGGAGCTTGTAAAAGAAAGAGTCGATATCGTACAGCTATTGCAGCAGGCACTCGCGGAATACAACGAATCTATTAAAGAATCAACCCTGCAATTCCGCATAACAAAACCGGAAAAGCCTGTATACGCTATTGTTGACGGACAGAAGCTCTGGCGCATGTTTGATAATCTGATTGGCAATATCCTGAAATATTCATTGGAAAACACGAGGGTCTATATTTCTCTTAAAACAGAAAAAGACCAAGCCATAATAGTATTCAAAAATGTAGCCAAATATGAAATTGGTGAAAACACAGATGAACTGTTCGAACGTTTTAAGCGCGGCGATACGTCCAGGCATACAGAAGGGTCCGGGCTAGGGCTGGCGATAGCCAAATCAATCGCTGACCTGCATGGAGGAAGTCTTGATATTGAAGTGGATGGCGACTTGTTTAAAGTAATTGTAACCCTCGAAATTGCTGAACTTTAGTTCTTTAATTAAAAACCCGATTTATCTCCAACGAATGAGGTAAATCGGGTTTTTTTTGAGCAAAAGGTTGAAGCAGTATGGTATAAGCCGCTCAATTTAAACAGTTAAAACTTTATTAATACTAATATTTTCTATCCCTTTTCCAATTGCGATGGTCCTGGTGCCCGGCTTATCGCTCGAAACGCTCTGGATTTTAACATCATCTGCCCGGTTGTCTCCTCCGAAAACCTTAATGTAATTTCCAGCTGTTTTAAAATCCTTAATTTTAACATTGTTAAGGGTAATATTCCTGGCACGGTATTGAATGGCGATCATAGGATTTCCTTTGTAATCGTAGTCCGGATCGCCGATCAGGGTAAAATTATTAATAGCTACATTCCGATAGGCGGATACGACCATACAGCGCGGTGTTGAATCCGCGTATAAATCAGTAAAAACAGGAGCAATTGCGACGATATTCGAAGCCCGGATATTATAGGCTGTCTTGGATTCCGGGTCAGTCATTCTATGATGGCCAATATGGCGGAAATTATAGGAGCGGTTATCATTGACGGAAAGATGCCCGCTTATGTGAACATTGGCTGCTGCAGAAGAATTATGGTGGGCCTTGATTTCCACTCCTCCGAAGCATCTTGCTGTTGAGTTGTTTATAAGCCAAACGTTTCTTGAGCCGTCATCGACTTCTATCCCATTAGAGTTGGAAAAACCCTTTGCATGGGCCCGGCCGCTAGGGTCGGACATATGGGAATTTGAAATGATAATATCATCGCTATGATGGGTCGTGATGCCGTCATCGCCAAATCCGTATCCATTTAAATTATCAAGCCAAACATACCGGCTGCCGCCGCGAGCCCGGTGTCCATCACCTGAGTAGTTATACAGAGTGGAGGATATATCAAAGCAATGCAGCCCTGGATTAATAGCCTCCACATCCTTCACCCAGCCGTAAGATACATTGGCATAGGTCAAACAGCTGGAATGGTTGCCAAAGGTACTCGTTTTTTCGGCATTGCCAAGCCTCTCCACATTCCAATCCAGGGTCATTCCTTGAACAAGAATGTTTCGGTTGCCCTTCCAATGATGGGCATTTGTAACAAGCCGTCTCCCCTTTGGAGCATCGTTGTGCAGTTTAATAGTGGTTGCTCCTTTACCTGTGCCAATAAAACATGTCCAAGAGGGCAGCCGGATCCCTTTGGTAATATACACTCCTGCAGGAACAATCACCTTTACCCTGCCGCTTCCGAAAGCCTTCCGAAAGGCTTCCGTATTGTCGGTGACACCGTCTCCTACAGCACCATAGTCCCTAACATTGACTACCCGTCTGATTTTACTGAATAGGTGATTATATTCTTCATCTAATTGCCCTTTCCATTTGGGGTATATATCCATAGGGACAGCTTCCGTTGGTATTCTATTAACTTTTAAACTAAAAAAAAGGCCAAATACTTTTTTAAGCCTTCCGAAGATAGAAGTTTCAGCTGAAGTACTGGTGCTGCTATTTGCTTCCCAAACTGGGGCTGGCGTACTGTTTTGCTGAAAGAGCAGCTCTGTTTCAAGAACTATTTCTTTTTCAGATCGTTTGTCGCCAACCAATTCCGCAATTAAATTACGGTTGTTCGCTGAATCGTGTTTTTTATCTAAATAAATCATTCCAGCTCCACCTCTTGTTTATCCATTGCTAATTTCCTATAAAATAATATTCCCGCTTTACAGTGATGTAACCACAAAGAGGTGAATGCACTACTATTTTTTAACAAGAATGCTATACTGCGTTATTAATTTATCGGGTGAAAGTGTGTTTTATGTAGTTGGAACTGTGCAATTTGAACTAGTGGAGGGAGCTTAAGCATATGCTTTTTTCCTGTTTCAGTCGTTTTATGAGCATAAGTTGTAAGTGTTTAAAATATTAATCTGAATATAAACTGGAAATTTCTTTGTCCGTTATAAGACATTTTATTTGAATTATAAAAATATATTTGATTAGAACTAAAATACTATCTAGACGAAAACGAAATTTTCAGGTAATATGTTTTCAGAATATTAATTTTATTATCAATTTTTAGTCAGTAAATTCTGGTAATTGCTCTAGTATAAATTAAGAGAAAATGGGGGAATTGTAGCATGAATAAGAAAAAGTTAGCAGGAATTTTTCTATCATTATCGTTAACTACAGGTTTATTGGCAGGATGTGGCGGCGAGAAAAGCAGCGGGGGTTCATCAGGCGGCGGTGGCGGAGACACTATTAAAATTGGTGCCAATCTGGAGCTTTCCGGTGGTGTAGCATCTTACGGACAATCTATCGCAGAAGGCTTGGAACTAGGTCTTAAAGAAATTAATAAAGAGGGAATCGACGGCAAAAAAATTGAGCTTGTAAAGTTCGATAACAAGTCCGAAGCTGCGGAAGCAACAAACGGTGCTATTAAATTGATAAATCAGGATAAAGTTGCAGCTATTATCGGTGCCGCAACAAGTACAAATACCCTGGCTCAGGTTCAGATTGCAACAGATAAGAAAATACCAATAATTACCCCAACGGGTACAAGCCCAGCTGTTACTACGGGTGAAAAAGGCGACACACTAAACGAATTTATCTTCAGGACATGCTTTATCGACCCATTCCAGGGTACGGTTGCAGCAAATTTTGCAACACAGGAAAAAGGCTCTAAAACGGCTGCTATTTTCATTGACAGTGCAAGTGATTACTCCAAAGGACTTGCAAAGTCCTTTAAGGAAGTCTATGAAAAAAATGGCGGAAAAGTTGTTGCTGAAGAAGCTTATGTAGCGAAGGATACAGATTTCCGCGCGACATTGACACGCATCAAATCTGCTAACCCGGATTTCGTTTTCATTCCTGGTTATTATGAAGAAGTCGGGCTGATCATTAAACAGGCACGCGAGCTTGGTCTGGATGTTCCAATGATGGGCGGCGATGGCTGGGATTCTCCTACACTGATTGAAATCGCTGGCAATGATGCGTTAAACAACACATACATTACCAACCACTATTCTTCTGGGGATGAAGACAAGAAAATCCAGGACTTCGTTGCAGCATTTAAAGCAGAGTACAAAAAAGATGCTCCGGATGCATTCAACGCACTAGGCTATGATACTGCATACTTCCTTGCAGATGCTATCAAGCGTGCTGGCAGCACAGACCCTGAAAAAATCAAAGAAGCACTTGCTGAAACAAAAGATCTTTCATTAGTTTCCGGACAATTTACTCTTGACGAAAATCATGATCCGATCAAATCTGCTACTATTCTTGAATTCAAGGACGGAAAGCAACAGTTTAACACAAAAATTAATCCGTAAGATAAAAGAAATTCGCTGAAGCTAAATCAGCATTCAGCAACATGGCAATTTGGATATTTCCAACAACCGAATAGGGGGCTCTGCCCCCTATTCGGTTGTTAAAAAGAGAGAAATACAGCAGCACTAAGGGGAGAGGCTAGAATGGAATTCGTACAACAGCTAGTAAACGGAATATCCCTCGGCAGTATATATGCCTTGATCGCTCTAGGCTATACAATGGTTTATGGTATCGTCAAGCTTATTAACTTCGCCCATGGGGATGTATTTATGGTCGGGGCCTTCGTAGGCTTTTATTCTATTACAGTTTTGGATATGTCATTTTTCCCGGCTTTGATACTGGCAATGATTGTATGTGCATTGTTCGGGATCCTGATTGAAAGAATCGCTTATAAACCGCTAAGAAACGCAACGCGTATAGCAGCGCTCATCACAGCGATTGGTGTATCACTATTAATTGAATATGGCGTTATTTACTTCCGTGGTGCTCAGCCGGAAGCTTACCCGGGAGATGTTCTTCCAACAAGGAGCATTGATATCTTTGGAGTTGCGATAAGCAGCCAGTCATTATTTATTCTTTCCATTTCAGTAGTACTCATGGTGATTCTTCAAATAATCGTCCATAAGACCAAGATAGGAAAGGCAATGCGCGCGGTATCTTTTGATGCTGAAGCGGCCAGGCTTATGGGAATTAACGTTGATAATACGATTTCCGCAACATTCGCGATCGGATCTGCATTAGCAGGTGCAGCGGGTGTTATCTTTGGAACTTACTATATTAAGATTGAACCGTTAATGGGAGTACTCCCAGGATTGAAAGCATTCGTAGCTGCTGTACTTGGAGGCATCGGTCTTATTCCGGGAGCAATGGTAGGGGGTCTGCTGCTCGGTTTAATTGAATCGCTTGTCAGTGCCTTCGGATACTCTTTATGGCGTGATGCCGTAGCTTTTGTTGTGTTAATTTTGATATTGATTTTCCTTCCGTCCGGATTATTCGGGAAAAATAGAAGAGAAAAGGTATAGGGGAGGGAGCAGAGCACATGACAAATTTAAAAAATGCAAAAGGTTTTTGGCTCTCCATACTGCTATCCATCATTTTTTTTGGAGTGGTTCAATTCCTGATAAACGGAGCACTTCTCAACGATTTTTATATTAATACGATATTTTTCATTGGCATTAACATTATTCTGGCTGTCAGCCTGCATTTAATTATCGGGATCACTGGGCAGTTCTCAATCGGACATGCCGGGTTCCTTGCAGTCGGTGCGTACGGCTCGGCCATTATCACCATGAAGCTGGAGCTGCCATTTGCTCTGGCAATTATGACAGGCGGTATTGTGGCTGCAATTGCGGGACTTATCATCGGGATTCCGAGCTTGCGGCTAAAGGGAGACTATCTGGCAATTGCGACCCTTGGATTCGGAGAAATTGTCCGCATTATCTTCCTGAACATAGATTATGTTGGCGGTGCAAGCGGAATGCAGGTTTCCCACATGACTACCTGGCCGTGGGTTTTTGTGTCCGTTCTGGTTACAATTTTGGTCATTGTGAACTTTACAAACTCAACTCACGGCAGGGCTTGTATATCCGTACGTGAGGATGAGACAGCTGCTGATGCAATGGGAATTAATACAACCTATTATAAGGTGGCAGCTTTTGTTATTGGCTCATTTTTTGCCGGTATTGCGGGAGCGCTTTATGCCCATAACTTCTATATTATCCAGCCGTCTAACTTTGGCTTTTTGAAGTCATTTGATATTTTGATTTTTGTTGTACTAGGCGGTCTTGGCAGCATGTCTGGCGCAGTAATCGCTGCAATTTTGCTTACAATCATTTCCACATTCCTGCAGGATTATCCGGAAACACGAATGATTATCTACAGCCTGGTGCTGATCGTGATGATGCTTTACCGTCCGCAAGGCCTTATGGGGACAAAGGAAATTACTTCATTTTTTAAGAAGCGCAAGAATGTTGAAGGGGGTCCTAAGGATGGAAACCACCACACCGTTGCTTAAAGTAGATCAAGTTGGAATCCAATTCGGCGGATTGAAGGCTGTATCTGGAGTCAATGCAGAGCTGTTCCAGGGAGAGCTAGTCGGCCTGATCGGTCCGAACGGAGCAGGAAAAACAACATTTTTTAACCTGCTTACGGGTGTATATGTCCCGACAGAAGGACAAATCTTGCTTAATGGCGAAAAATTGAATAAATTGCCCCCATTTAAAATAACCAGAAAGGGAATTAGCCGTACCTTCCAGAATATTCGCTTATTCAGTGAGCTTTCGGTTATTGACAATGTAAAGGTAGCCTATCATTCTCTTGCAAAGCATACAGCTATTAGCTCAATTTTGAGACTGCCTGGCCATTTTTCCGGGGAAAAGGAAATGGATGAAAAGGCAATTGAATTTTTAAAGATATTCAATCTGGAACGCTTTAAGGATGAGAAGGCAAAAAATCTTCCTTACGGCCAGCAGAGAAGATTGGAAATTGCGCGTGCCCTTGCCGCCAATCCGAGGCTGCTGCTCCTTGATGAGCCTGCAGCCGGGATGAACCCGCAAGAAACAAAGGAACTGATGAAGCTAATTGCCTTCATCCGCGAACGCTTCAGCCTGACTGTATTGTTAATTGAACATGATATGCCGCTGGTAATGGGTGTCTGTGACAGGATTTATGTGCTTGACCACGGCCAGCTTATTGCACAGGGAACACCTGAAGAAATAAGAAACAATCCAAAAGTCATCGAAGCGTATCTCGGCGAGGAGGTTTCATAATGCTCAAGGTAGAAAATATCAATGTTTTTTACGGCAATATCCAGGCGATCCGGGATGTTTCCATTGAAGTTAATGAAGGTGAAATTGTAACACTAATCGGGGCAAATGGAGCCGGTAAAAGTACCCTTCTTAAGACAGTTTCAGGGCTATTGAAGCCAAAGCAAGGGCAAATCTTATATGAAGGAAAATCAATCAACGGAAAGCCGGCACAATCCATCGTTAAACAGGGCATTTCCCATGTTCCTGAAGGACGACGTATCTTTGCCAATATGTCAGTAGAGGAAAACCTTGAATTAGGTGCTTTCCTGCGCAAGGATAAAGCCGGCATTCGTGAGGATATGGAAAAGGTGTATGAGCTCTTTCCCCGCATGCGTGAACGGTTAAAGCAGCAAGCGGGAACCCTTTCAGGGGGTGAGCAGCAGATGCTGGCAATGGGCCGGGCCTTAATGGCACGCCCAAGGTTGCTGCTTTTAGATGAACCATCAATGGGGCTGGCCCCGCTTCTTGTTAAAACCATCTTCCGCATCATTGAAGAAATCAACAAGACCGGCACCACCATTTTGCTCGTAGAACAAAACGCCAACCTTGCACTATCAATCGCACACCGTGCATATGTTGTGGAAACAGGCCGGATCGTTCTGTCAGGTTCAGCAGAAGAACTAACAGCCAGCGAACAGGTCAAGATGGCTTATCTTGGCGGTCATTAATTTCTTGAAGACGAAAACTCATCGTACTTCGGCCTAGCAGCCAAAACATTATGAAGAAAATATATTAAGGCCCTATCCCCCGGCTTGGGGTAGGGCCTTTGTCCGTTTTATCATAAGTTTTATGCTGGGATGTAACAGAGAGCATCATAACCCTTTGTTGTGATAAAGAATCATCACCAACTATTGCCGCCAAGTGCAGGGAATTTCTGATCGGAACAGGGGCTAATCAAGGATGTTGTGCTTTGGTGTCTTTGGAGGCAATTTTATGTGTTTTAAGCTGTTTTTTAGTCAATAATTAATAAATCTGCAGAGCTTTGAAGGAGAGAATATTTTATCGTCAAATTTCCAGGTTTATTTTTCAAGATAACTGTATGTATCGTCCAATTTTTTAAGTGATAGTTTATATTAACTCAGTTTATCTGCTACTTTGAAACCCCGACAGCAAAGAGGCAGGGGTGGTACAGCCTGGTATCGTTGACTTCGCCATTTTTATCGTTCAATTTTGATGATTTTTCATTTAAATTCGCCATTTTATCGTTCAACTTTTGATTTTTATCGCACAAATTTAAAGAAATACCGATTTCTCGATATAAACTGACATGTTTCGACAGCTGCAAATTAATCAAAAATTATAATAAACGCATACCCAATCTGAAATTCATCTTAAACCCGGCTGCTAGTGCTGATAGATACCCAATTTAAGAAAAATTGTATATGATAGAAAGAAGTTTTCATGATGGATTCAGGAGAGATGAAAGTGGAAAGAATTTCAGCTAAAAACAGAGACATTATCGAGGTTTGCTTATTAGCCGGAAAAATAATGCTGCAAAGCGGAGCGGAAACGTATCGGGTAGAAGATACGATGTTCCGAATTGCTGCCTCCTATGGCATTCCCGAATCACATAGCTTTGTTACGCCAACCGGGATCATTTTCTCCATTGATGGCGATGATCCTTCTAAGCTGATCAGAATATCTGAACGGTCAACTGATTTGCAAAAGGTAACAGTCGTTAACAGCATTTCCCGGAGGATCAGCAGCGGTGAGCTGTCGGCCAAGCAAGCTCTGATCGAATTAAAGGAAGCGGAAAAGGCGGGAATGGCTTACTCAATCTGGGTCCAGATTGCAGCCGCCTCTATTTCCAGCGGATGTTTCCTGATTATGTTTCAAGGGGTGTGGAATGATTTTTTCCCTGCAATGGTTGCAGGCGGACTGGGATTTTCCTGTTTGCTGTATTTGCATGCCTTGGTACAGATTAAGTTCTTTGCTGAATTTTTATCGTCTTCTCTAATTGGTTTAGTGGCAATCCTGTTTGTCTCTACAGGTATGGGTTTTGAACTGGATAAAATTATTATCGGGTCTGTAATGCCTTTGGTTCCTGGCCTTCTTATTACCAATGCAATCCGTGACTTGATGGCCGGCCACCTGGTTTCCGGGATTTCAAAAGGCGCCGAAGCCTTCCTTACAGCCTTCGCCATTGGCACTGGGATTGCGGTTGTTTTTTCATTTTATTAAGCGAGAGGTACCATATAAATGATAGCGCAGCTTATTACTAGTTTTATCGCTACTGCAGGGTTCGGCATACTATTTAATACACCCAAAAAATCGCTGCTGCATTGCGGGCTGAGCGGAATGATTGGCTGGGCATTTTATATCTTGCTTGCAGACCATTATGTTGACAGTGTTCTGGCCGCATTGTTTGCTTCCCTGGTGGTTGGGCTTGTGTCTCAATACTTTGCAAAGAGATATAAAACACCTGTGATTATTTTCAGCGTGGCAGGAATTATACCGCTGGTTCCAGGAGGCCTGGCCTATGACGCAATGAGAAATTTTGTGGAGAACGACTATAACGCCGCTCTCCAGCTTGCTGCTAAGGCAGGTATGTTTTCAGGAGCGATTGCAATTGGTCTCGTATTTTCTGAGGTTATTAACCAGATCATCAAGAAATATAATAAAAAATAATCATTGGAGGCAGGCGGGCCGTCTGCTTCCTTTTTTCAAAACTTTTTACTATTAACCGTGTTAAAAAAGGAGTTATTCCGCTTTTGTTGAATTATAAAATGAAAGCGCTTGCCAAAATTATTGAAAAGGGGTGTACATTTGTTAAATGCTGAAGAATTATACGTCAATAACGATCCATATTCGGAAGAGGACTTTGGCTCAACGTCTTTAACACCTAGCTATCGTGTTGATCTGCGGGATCCTGAAAACGATAAACTGGATAAATTTATGAATGCAAACCTTGTAGCGGATTGGTCACAGCTTTCGTGGAAGGATGTTGGTAAACCCTATGAAGTAAAAACGGTTGCAAAATCGAAAGTGGACTATGAAAAAGAGTACGGCAGCATGTCGGTTAAGACGTCTTGGAAGTACTTTAACCGCTCCTTTCATGAATGGTTCGTAAAGGATGTGCCCGAGGAAATCTCCCGGTCAAAAAATGATTTAAAACGGCATCTGGCACGTTTTCAATTGAATGATGTTAAAAAGGCTTTAGGTGAAACCATTCAATTATCCCTATGGAATTATGCACATCGGGTGGAGGATGGTGTATGGGATCCGCGAGGCAAACGTGCTCTTTTTCAGGGCCTTGATGTACAGAAGCCTAGAATTCTGTTTCTGGGAGCGGCGGAAGGATATGAAGCCATGCAGCTGTATGCGATGTATCCGGAAGGAGAAGTCGTTATGGTAGATTATGATGAGTTCTGCCGTACGGACCGGTTCGGCCATTTTCCAGACAGCTATCCGTTTTTAGGAACCAATCCAGCTACAGGGCAGCCAAAGGTTTGGTATAAAGATAAGATGAATATACATTACGTTATAGACAATATTCGCAATCTGACTTTTGGACGCGAGTTTGATATTGTTATTAGTGTTGGCCTGCTCGAGCATTTCCCGGATGAATATAAGCAGGAGGTAATGGACTGGCATCGAAAATTTTTAAAACCGGGAGGATACGCCATTATGACGACGCCACGGCTACAGCTGAAATCCAAGCTTTTTTATATGATTATGGCTGATGTGATGAATCATACGTATCGGGAGCTGATGGATATCAGGCAAATGGGTCTGTATGTTTATGAAGGAGGCTTTGATATCCTCCGCCATGGATATATCAAGGTCCATAATGGAATTGTCGCAAAGGCAAGATAACAAGTCCTATTAGGGCTTTTTTTTATGAAAAACGGGGGAGCTGCGCTGATTGTGCAGCTTAAGAAAAACTAAATAAAAATGTAAAATAACTTGTGGTATTAGCACGTTCTGCCTGCTTGCTATTGTTTCCATGCTGGGTTGGAAGTATAGACACATGATTTTTTTTTATATAAAGAGAAATTTAATAAAAGAGTTTTCACTGTAGATGTTTGTTTTACCTGGATATGGTACATTAAAATAGTGACATCAGAGGAAAAGGAGTTTTGACAATGACAAATAATACACTGCCTCCAAAAACTTGTTCAGTCGATCGTTTGGTAACGATGGATGGGGACGTTGAAAAAGTACTAAATGGACAGAAAACGGCTACACGCCGAAATGGAAGATATGCAGATGTTGGGGAAGTAATGGTTCTAAAAGATAAAAAATTTGTAGTTGACCGCGTGTATTCCCAGTCTCTTGGGGAGTTAACCGATGAGCATGCGCGCCAGGAAGGCTTTGAGACAGTTGAGGAGTATAAGCAATCCATCCTATCTTATCATCCTGGTATGCCGTGGCTGCCGCAGATGAGAGTCTGGGTTCATGAGTTCAGCCCTGTGAACGAGTAAGCATAGAAAATGGATTTACTATATCGAGTTTTGATTTATCTTCATGTGTCCAGTGTAATTGTTTCGATTGGCCCATTCTTTGTTCTTTTGCCATTGGTTAAAAAGCTGCGGCAGGCAAAAGGGGCCGAATTGGAAGCGATAATGGACGCATTCCGTTTTGCTGTCAGGCTTACGATGCATGCAGGCCATGTATTGGTAACGACAGGAATCCTGATGGTTGTAATGGGGCCGTGGACCTGGAAAACGCCTTGGATCGTCATGACGTTATTCATCATGTTCTGTTCATTATTCTTTCTGGCCAGGGCATTTTCTCCAAAACTGCGAAAATTGACGGAAGAAGGCCAGAATAGAAGCGACATTGCTGCCAAGCTAAACCGGTCTGTCTGGACCTATATTTTTTTGTTAATGGCCATGCTTTGGTTTATGGTCGTTAAACCATCTTTATGGTAAAAGAGGACTTACCAGTCGAATAATACCAAAACCTTGTCAGGAATTTAATGACAAGGTTTTTTGATGTGTAATTTGGTCTGCCCTGCCCTTTTCCAAACAGTAATATTTTAAAAAAATCATCTTTTTTAATGCTTATAGGTTTAAAAAATTCTATACAGGGTAAAATATCCGTTTATTTTCCTGTGGAATTGGCATATAATAAGTAACCTAAAAGTTAAAAAGAAAAAAGGTGTATCATTTGAAACAGGAAAGCATCAAGCTGTTAATTGATGAACTGTTACTAGCCTCTGGAAGCCAGGTAAAGGTCAGCCTTGAAAAAAATTATCCCGGTGATCGTTTTGCCGGCGGAAAATATAGCATGGGTTCGCACACAATCACTTTATACATAGAGGAAATTGAGCAGCAGTGCCTGCAGCTTTTTTCGTCTCTTGATCATTTTATGGATTATTTAGCTGTCGTTTTTGCTCATGAAATTGGGCACGCTGAAGATAAAGAATTGTTGGCTTTAGCTAATAAAATGGATGAAAGCTCAAGTGAGCGGGAAAGACAAGAAATAGCTTTGCAAATCGAAGAAAATGCCTGGGATTATGCAGTACAGCTGCTCCCGCATCTGAATCCCGACTTTGTTGACGAAATTAAAGAAAATTCCCTGGAGCCTTATTGGGAGCAGCTTGGACAAGAACCTGCACTTGTATAAGGATCATCTTTATATAAAAAAAGCAAAAATCCTTGTTAATAAACGGCAAGGTTTTTTGCTTTTTTTAAGGTATTATGAAGGGGTTCTCGGTTTTGCGGGATCGCAGGCCGGATGTTTTATTGCGGCTGATTCAGCTAGCTTGGTGAGATAATAGCATTCCTCCCTAGCCATATGGTCGGCCATCAAGGGAGTTAGCGCTCCTAAAATTTCTTTTTTTAGCTCCATTTCTTCCAGTTCACGCAAAAAATGCCGGAATATTGTCATTTCCAGATCTACATCATGGTGAAACTTGGCCAGTGCGGGGAATTCCGCTAATTTGGTCCTTAAAAACCCGGTTAACTCAATTGATTTTAAATAGAATTCTTCCCAATCCTTTGCGAACTGTTTGGCCTGCCTTTTTAGCTTCTTTTCAACCGTATCAAGTTCATTGGCAATCGCTCCGGCATGTCCGGCAGCATCCAACAGCCAAAGCAAATCATGGTGTAACGGGTGGACGCCGGGTGCCTGCTGGCCTGTTACGTAAAAGGAGAACAGCCTTAGCGCCTCTTCGACTTCGTTCACCATATGATTTAGAAATGAAGGGGTAAGCGAAATCTTCACCTCTCCGGCAAGATGGTCTCTAATGAGGGACAGCTTCAGATCGCGAATCGCCTCGGCCTCTGTTTGTGCCAAGCGCAGTAACGAAATAAGATTTTGATCCTCTGCGGGTGTCTTTGCTGCAGCCAGCAGCTGATCGAATTTGATAATAAACTGACTCGCTTTTTCGATGTATCTTTTTTCTGAGGGAGCCAATGAATCATGAATGAACCGGCTATGGTCCCCCAAAATTTGCATCCAAAATCGCAGTTCAAACAATGCTTCATCACGAAAATCCGTTTTCATTAACCAGCCCCCTACACACAAAATTACAATAAAAACATATGCGGTGGTTTAAGTTTTCATGAATCTAAAGTTTTTGTTAACCCCTTTTTATGGATAGGTAATTAGGGAAAACGGAATGATAAATCCTGAAAATATTAAATGGAGGCAGCATATGAAATACATAACTTCATTCCTTGGTTTACTAGTGGTATTACTTCTTGCCTGGGCTGCAAGCAATGATAAAAAAATATTAAATTCAAGCCGGTTATATTAATGTTAGCAATCCAACTAGTGTTAACTTTTTTGCTGTTAAACACAAAATTTGGCCTTATTGTTGTTACTGGAATTGCTAACGTCTTCGAAACTTTGCTGAAATATGCACAGGAGGGTATCGGCTTTGTATTCGGGGGAATAGCCAATGAAGGACAGGCTCCATTTTTCCTGAACGTTCTGCTCCCAATCGTTTTTATTTCCGTTTTGATTGGAATATTGCAGCATTTACGGATCCTTCCTTTTATTATGAAAGGTATCGGGTTTGTACTAAGTAAAATTAATGGGATGGGAAAATTAGAATCCTATAACGCGGTAGCTTCTGCTATGGTAGGGCAATCAGAAGTGTTTATTACTGTAAAGAAGCAGCTGGGGCAGCTGCCCCCTCATCGGTTATATACACTTTGTGCATCTGCCATGTCCACCGTTTCCATGTCGATTGTCGGTGCTTATATGACAATGATTGAGCCAAGGTATGTTGTGACAGCTATAATAATCAACCTTTTCGGCGGTTTTATCATAGCATCCATCATTAATCCCTACACAGTGGAAGACAAGGAGGATATTTTGGTTGTGATGGAAGAAGCCAAACAATCCTTTTTTGAAATGCTTGGGGAATATATTATGGACGGCTTTAAGGTTGCTATTATCGTTGGGGCGATGCTTTTAGGCTTTGTAGCCTTAATCGCAGCCATAAACGGGATTTTTGACATGATTTTCGGCCTTACCTTCCAGCAGATTTTAGGCTATGTTTTTGCTCCTTTTGCAATAATGATGGGCGTACCCGTTTCTGAGTCTGTGGCAGCTGGGGGAATTATGGCAACAAAATTAGTGACTAATGAATTTGTAGCGATGATGGAGCTTACTGATATCGGTAACAAATTGAGCGAACGGACACTTGGGATCATTTCGGTTTTCCTTGTCTCGTTTGCCAACTTCTCATCGATTGGCATTATCGCTGGCGCTGTTAAAGGGCTCAATGAAAAGCAGGGGAATGTAGTATCTCGGTTTGGGCTCAAGCTTTTATATGGAGCAACACTTGTCAGTGTGCTCTCATCCGTAATTGTCAGCTTTATTTTATAGCGGTCAAGAGCTATCTTTTCAGTGTTTGGGCATAGTGGTCATTATTTTGCCAGATAAAAGTGTATAGCTCCTTTCTAAGAACGTATACTAATCGAGTATGCATCTTTATTCTAGGAGGGGTTTTCATGGAAAATCAACAAGGTCATTTGCACGAAAACATGCATACGGGGGCGGTTACCCAGCGTATGAATCATAGCGCTCATGAATTGCTTGATGTAAGAGAAGCTTTAACGGGATCCATTGGGGCAATGAATCAATATACAATGCTCCGGCAATATGTTAAGGATCCAGAACTGCTTTCTATTCTTGACCGTCAATACTCTTTTATGCAAATGGAGTATAACACTACCATCGATTGTTTCAGGACCGGACAGGACCCTGCTGTGCCAACAAAAAGTTATAATATGACACAGGATAATGATTTTATATATGGACTTAAGCCTTCCCAGCCAAGTAAACCGATCCAGTCAATGAATGAAATGACAGATGAACAAGTTTCTAGCTGTCTGCTGGCGTCTCAAAAATCTAATGCGACGATGAAAACAATGGCTGCGCTGGAATCAACCAACCCAGTGGTTCGCCGCGTATTGGCCGATTCTCTTCCAAACTGTATTGAAATGGCATATGAGTTGTCCATTTATCAAAACAAGCATCATTACTACCAGGTACCTCAGTTTGCTCAGCAGGATATGGAGCAAATGGTTAATATGTTTGCTCCAGCGGGAGGAAATCCGCAAGAGTCTGCCGGCAATGTAAACCATTAAGATTACATGAGAGTATCTAAGCTTAAAATGAAAAAGACCTTGCCGCGGAATGAAGTGGCAAGGTCTTTTTTAGGGGTTAAGAAGCTTTGACTGCTTTAGTAATATTTTCTGTTTGGCGCGGGCGATTCCAGTCGCTGACCCATTTTTTAACGGCTGTTACCATGATAACTACCCCAAGGATTAGCATGGTGATGGAAAGAATGGCATTTAGTACGCTGTATCCGGCAGCTGCTGTATTCAAATACACATTCTTGACCATCCAGAAGCCTGCATAGTTAACTGTTACATACAGATAAGCAAGCGGTATTAAGCAAGTAAGCATATATCTGCGCTTGTCTGCAACTTTCAGAATTATGGTGGCACCCACAATTAAACCAATTGAAGCCATTAGCTGGTTAGATACACCGAATAGCGCCCAAATGGAGCCAATATCTCCTGAGAATAGCAGGTAACCCCACAGGAAGCAGGCACTTGCACTTGCTATAATAGCTCCAGGAAGCCAATCGACCTGCTTCATCGGCTTATAATAAACACCTGCAAAGTCCTGGATCAGGTAACGGGCAACACGAGTTCCTGAATCAATTGCTGTTAAAATAAACAATGCTTCAAACATAATGACAAATTGGAAGAAGAATGAAGCAAGCTTTGAAAACCATGGTATTTCCGTAAAGATATAAGTCATACCTACGGCCAGTGTTACGGCGCCGCCTGTACGGCCTTCCAGGCTAAGGCCAATTTCTTCTGTTAATTTTGGAAGGTTAACGACTTCCATTCCCAATGTTTTAAAGACTTCAGGTGTTGAGTTAATTGCAAAATAGTCGGCAGGCTGCAAGGCAGTAGCTGCTACAAGAGCCATAATGGCAACCAGACATTCCACTAGCATCGCACCAAAGCCAACCACCTTAATATCGCTCCAGCGGTCAAGCATTTTTGGAGTCGTACCGGATCCTACGAAAGCATGGAAACCAGAAATTGCACCACAGGCAATTGTAATGGAGATAAACGGCCATACAGGTCCAGCTAAAATAGGACCGCCTCCGTGAATAAACTCAGTTACAGCAGGGAACTGAATTTCTGGGTTAACAACAAATACTCCAAGAATCAAGGCAGCAAATACTCCAAGCTTCATAAAGCTGCTTAAATAATCGCGCGGTGCCAGCAACAGCCATACCGGCAGTGCAGCAGCAAAGAAAGCATAAACCGGCAGTATTATTGATAGCGTTTTCACATCAAGGTTTAATAAATCACCAAGGAAAGTGTTTTGAATATAAGGGCCGGTGAAAACCGCAATGATAATCAGCGTGAAACCGACAATGGAAGCTCCTTTAAGATTTCCGGTTTTCTTATGATATAAACCTACACCCATCGCAATTGGAATGGTGCTTCCTACAGCAAATGTACCCCATGGATTATGCTCTAAAGCGTGAAGTACAACCATTGATAATCCTGCCATTGTAATCGTGATGATAAACAGCATCGCCAGGCCTGTACAGAAGCCGGCAACAGGTCCCAATTCTTTCTTGGCTACCTCAGCCAGTGATTCACCTCTTTGTCTCATGGAAGCAAAGAGCACAACCGCATCGTGAACAGCTCCTCCAATTACTGCGCCGATTAATAGCCACAGCATGCTGGGAAGGTACCCGAATTGAGCTGCCAGAATTGGTCCTACCAGCGGGCCAGCAGCAGCGATGGCAGCAAAGTGATGCCCAAAGGTTACCCATTTATTAGTCGGAACATAATCTTTTCCATCTTCCAGCTCATGTGCCGGCGTTTTTTTAGAATCATCTAGTTTCAGTACCTTTACAGCCATGAAAGTGCCATATAGGCGATAGGCAATCATTAAGATACACATAGAACCTATGACTAAAGTAATCGCATTCATATCAAGTCCTCCTATCGTTGTATGACTTCATTTTACTAAATGAAAACGATTACATAGACTTTTCATGTTAATATGCAAAATAACTGTTTTCAATTGCAAAAATAGAAGGCTGAAATGCAGCGGGGGGAGGGTGAAATGCATAAGAGAAAAGGAAAAGGCTTGAATGAGAGACCTATTTAATAAAGAACGGCTGGTGTTTAGTCGGGTACTGTGGGATCAACAGCTCCAATAAAAAAAGACCTTGTCTGCTAAACAAGATCTTATTAAAATCCAAGCACCTGTTTCAGATCTTTGACATATGTCCTGCTAACGGGTACTTGGGAACCGCCTTTCATAATGAGGTTGTAAGTCGAATTGAACCAGGGCTGTATTTCTTCAATGTGGTGCAGGTTTACAAGATAGCTGCGATGAACCCGAAAAAAGGATGGTATGTTAAGCTTTTTCTCCAGCATAATTAATGGATCTGCAATTTTATATTCTGTTTCCAGGGTCTTTATGATAGTTTTCCCTTCGGCAGAGCCAACAAAGAGAATGGACTGGACATCCACTAATACAATTCTTTCGTCAATAGTAACCGCAATTTTTCCGGTTTGCTCCATAGGTATCCAGGGGGGTTCGAGAGCCGCAAAGTCACCATGGCCGCCAATGGATTTCATTTTTGTTATTTTCTCTAATGTTTGCTGGAGCCTGATTTCGTCAAACGGCTTTAGAATGTAATCCACCGCGTTCAGGTTAAAAGCCTGCAGTGCGTATTCATCGTAAGCAGTCGCGAAAATGATGGCAGGAGAAGGTTCCAGCTTTCTGATATGCTCTGCAAGCTCAAGCCCGCTTTCCTCATCCAGTTCAATATCGAGAAAAACTAGGTCCGGACCCAGAATTGAAATCTGCTCTAGAGCTTCCTCCAGCGAGCCGGCCTCCCCTAAAATCTGTACTCGTTTGCTTCGAAGCAGGAGATATTTCAGCTCATCTCTTGCCAATGGTTCATCATCTACTATAAATGCCTTCAGCATAATGATCTTCCGCTCCTATTCTGGCAAGAGGGATGCTAATCGATATTTTTGTACCCTTGCCCACTTCACTCTCAATGTGGAACCCGGCTTTCATATTATAAATACCTTCAAGTCTCTCGCGGATATTGACAAGGGCAGTTCCCGTTCCTTCCTTTGATGCTACAGCTTGTTTACCGAGGGAATCCAGCTTGCCTTCCGGAATTCCTTTCCCGGTATCCTTAACGGATAAATTCATCAGCCCCTGATTAGAGGACGCTGTAATCGTAACCCTTCCTCTGGTTTTAGAACGTGAAAAAGCATGACGAATCGCGTTTTCTACAAGAGGCTGCAGCGTAAAGGGAGGGATGGCGACTTTTTCAAGCCCTTCTTCTATATTAAAAACAACTTCATATTTAGTCGGGAATCTTGCCTGCTCCAATGACAAGTAAGCCTGGACATGTTCGATTTCTTTTTCAAGAGAAATCAAGGTTTGTCTGGCACCCTGGAGATTGCTTCTGAAAAAAACACTCAGTTCAAGCAGGAGTTTCCTGGCTTTTTCGGGATCTGTCCGGCAAAGGACAGAAATGGTATTAAATGAATTAAATAAAAAGTGCGGGTGCACTTGTGCCTGCAGGGCCTTGACCTCTGCATCCTTTAATAGCTTGCTTTGCAGTTCCGCTTCAGCCAGCTCTAACTGAGTCGAAAAAAGGTTAGCCAATCCTTCGGCCAGCTCCTGTTCTGCTTCCGATAGCTGAGCCGGATGTTTAAAGTATAGTTTCAAAGTCCCAGCTGTATTATTGTGAACCTTGAGGGGCAGTACAATGGCAGCCTGCAGAGGACAACCTTCCTTATAACAGTAAATTTCTTCTTTTCGCCTTGCCGTAATAATTTTTCCTTCGCCCAGAACTTTTTTTGTAAGCCCGGTTGCAAGGCCTTCCCTTGATACATGATGGTCGGAAGCAGCCCCGACATGGGCAAGCACCTCGTGTTCATTTGTAATGGCAATGGCATCAGCCTCTGTGAGCTTAAATAAGATCTGGGCTACTTCTTTACAGGATTCTGGATTTAATCCTTGGCGGAAAAAGGGCAGTGTCTGGTCGGCGATATGGAATGCTTTATTTGTCTGCAAAGCACGGAAACGTTCTTCTTCTCTCAGTATAGATTGAATGATAAACATAAACAGCAATGTTCCAAAACCATTTATGACGATCATCGGAATGCCAATCAGCTGTACGAGCTCCCAAGCCATTTGAAAAGGTTCAGTGGCAATTAGGATTATCCCCATTTGGATCATTTCCATAATAACACCGATACTTACGGCAAACCATGGAGTAACCGTTGCCGTTTTCTTTCGCCATTTTCCCATGTAACCCGCAGCAAGACCGGCCAGAACTGCGGATATAGCACAGGCCAGAGCGGTAAAGCCGCCCAAAAATAACCGGTGCACTCCGGCAATTAATCCTATTCCAAGCCCGACTGTAGGGCCGCCCAACAGGGCTCCAATACCAATTCCCATAATCCTTGTATTGGCAATCGCGCTGTCCGGCTCTACATTCATAAGCCAAGAACTTTCAAAAGCTGAATTATTATGAATCTCGATCCCTGTATAATTGCTGATAATTCCAAAACCGCCGAACACTATTATTAATAGCAGCTTTTCCTTTGTCCGATGGTCATTGTTGATAATGCTGCGAAACACCTTAACTCTTGCGAACAAAAAAGCAATGATAATAATGATTCCAACTCTCTCAAGCATTAACGGCAATAAAAGTATCATAGCTGCTCATCCTTTATGCTTAAACGGCGTCTATTAAAACACCGTGAAAGATATGATTTGTATCATTTTATAACGCTATCGGCAGCTTGTCGAATCCGAAAATCCAAGGGATTTAAGGGGTTTAATAACATTTTGGCTAGGGAATGAATAAAGGACTGCTTTTTAAGCTTTGTATACCTTCCTTTTAGCCCTCACGTTAGTCTGTATTTACCATGCGGGCAAGGATTTTTTCGTCAGAACAAATCTGCATAAACCCCCAGAAAAGAAGGATCAGGTTCGAATTATGTTACAGATCTTAATTCCCAAGGTGAAGGAGGGAAACAATGGGTTTATTGAATGTTGATATTGATGAATTATTAGAGGCGACCGCCAACACTGAAATAGAAGACAACTGTACGCTTATTTATCATATTGATATCGATAAATTGCTGCTAAATACCTGTGACTGGTAAACTGCAGGCA
Source organism: Bacillus sp. M6-12 (assembly GCF_002860285.1). GTDB lineage: Bacteria > Bacillota > Bacilli > Bacillales > DSM-1321 > Peribacillus. The sequence goes on along the minus strand of NZ_PGVF01000004.1, from coordinate 126,074 downwards.
TAGTGTAATTTTCCGGATGAATTTGGCATCGAGCCAATATATATATAAGTTTTTTAAAGTACCCTGCCAGGCAAATGGCAGGGTTTTTATATGAAAAAGCCTGCAGACCAATGAAGGAATGCAGGATGGTTATAAGATTAACAAGTACAGATGTCTAGCTTCAGCACCCAGCCCCGACGCACACGATGTGCTAGTGCCGGCGACGCCAAAGGACAAAGGTTGTAACAAGAATTTAGTTACAACACTGGCGAGCTTAGCTGTTCTTCCTCTGACCAGGGCGCTTGCGTTTTTCCTGTTACAGCTTAAATGAACTTTTCAGTTCAACAATCGAATTAAAGACAAGCTGATTTGCGCTTGTGTACTTCGGATCGACATTGAAATATCCATGTCTAAAGAATTGGAATTTATCTTGAGGAGCAGTATCCTTCATATTTGGCTCCACGAAGCCTCTAAGGATTTCCAGTGAATTAGGATTAACTCGCTCAAGGAACGTTTTTTCTTCTTGTTCTTCTTCAGATTCTTCGTCCAAAATAAGCGGCTGATATAGCCTGAATTCAGCAGGAACTGCATTCGAAGCTTCAACCCAATGGATAGTCCCTTTTACTTTCCGTCCAGTGAAGCCAGTGCCGCTCTTCGTTTCTGGATCATAGGTACAATGGATCTCTGTTACATTTCCGTTTTCATCCTTAATGACATCTTCACACTTAATAAAATAAGCATGCTTTAAGCGGACTTCATTTCCAGGGAATAGACGGAAGTACTTTTTAGGAGGGTTCTCCATAAAGTCATCCTGCTCTATATAAATCTCCCTGGAGAATGGGATTTGTCTTTTCCCCATTTCCTCATTTTCCGGATTGATCTCTGCATCAAGCATTTCCACCTGACCTTCCGGATAGTTTGTGATCACCACTTTTAGCGGCCGGATGACACCCATTGTCCGTGGCACTTTTAATTTCAGGTCTTCCCGGACGAAGTGTTCAAGTACCTGGGAATCCACTGCCCCGTATGCTTTTGAAACTCCAATTTCATGGCAGAAGGCACGGATTGCTTCCGGTGTATAGCCGCGTCTTCTTAAGCCTGAAACCGTTGGCATGCGCGGATCATCCCAGCCATCTACAAAGCCTTCGTCAACTAGCTGCTTGAGTTTACGCTTGCTCATTACAGTATTTGTAAGGTTGAGTCGGCCAAACTCGTACTGCTGCGGCTTGCTTTCCATTTCACAATTTTCCACAATCCAATTATAAAGCGGGCGCTGATCCTCAAATTCAAGTGTACATAATGAATGAGTTACACCTTCAATCGCGTCCTCCAGCGGATGGGCAAAAGCATACATCGGATAAATGCACCATTTATCTCCAGTATTATGATGTTCGGCGTGCAAAATTCGGTAAAGGACAGGGTCGCGAAGATTGATATTTGGAGAAGACATATCAATTTTTGCCCGCAGGACCTTTGCGCCATTCTCAAATTCACCATCACGCATCCGTTCAAACAAATCAAGATTTTCTTCAACGGAACGGTTGCGGTAAGGGCTATCCTTACCTGGCTCAGTTAATGTGCCGCGGTATTCCCTGATCTCATCTCCGGAAAGATCATCAACATAAGCAAGCCCCTTGTTAATCAGCAAGACAGCGCGATTATACATTTCATCAAAATAGTCTGAGGCAAAGAAGAGGCCGTCCCATTCATAACCCAGCCATTTTACATCTTCTTTAATAGAATTGACATACTCCACATCCTCTTTCAGCGGATTGGTGTCGTCAAAGCGCAAATTCGTTTTACCATTGAATTCGTCTGCTACTCCAAAGTTCAGGATGATTGATTTTGCATGGCCAATATGTAAATATCCGTTTGGTTCAGGAGGGAAGCGGGTAATGATATGGTCGTGCTTACCGGTCTCGAGATCTTCTTTAATAATGTTTCTTATAAAATTCGGAGAATTATGTTCCAACTAAATTCGACCTCTTTCGTTTGTATTAATTCTTTTATATATAACATAAATACATACATTTTTCCATGCTTCAATGGCTTTTAACCCTATAAGTGCCAATAGAACGCAGATAAGTAACTGATTGGGTGTAAAACTGAAAGAGTTTCTATAATTTTTAACTTTTTTAATTAAGGATAAGTCAATGAAATATAAAAAGAACACTCTCTCACTGAAACGCTTTGATAGAGTGTTCTTTGCTTTATTCCACTTCAATAATATTGTCCTTTCTCACTTTGCGAAGCAAATAAAGCCGATAGGCATGGCTTGCGATCACCTTCAATACAGCATAGACGGGGACTGCTACAATCATGCCTACCAGGCCAGCCATATTGCCGGCGACTAAAAGAAGCAGGATGATGGTGAGCGGGTGAAGGTCCAGCTTCCGTCCCATTATGAGCGGAGAGGATACATTGCCATCTATTTGCTGGACGATAACCGCTACGATGACGACTTTAAGCGCCATAAAGGGAGAAGTCATAAAAGCAATAGCCAGCGCTGGGACGATCGCAATAAAAGGCCCAATAAAAGGAATGACATTTGTCAGCATCGCTATAAAAGCAAGAATGAGAGAGTAATCAAGTCCGATAATTAAATAGCCAATATACATCATGACCCCAACGATAAATGAAACAATTGCCTGGCCCTGGATATAGGAGCTTAAGGCACTATCCATATCCCTGACAATCTTCTTCGCTTCCTCCGCCTGAAAATAAGGCAGAAATTTCAGTACGTTGCTTGATGCCCCTTCGCCGTCCTTTAGCAGATAAAACACAATGAAAGGAACGGTGACAATCACAGTAATGATACTGGTTAGCATTCCAAACGCGTTTGAAACCTTTGAACCGATATCCGACACATTGGATTTAAAATACTCACTAATTCTTGTATTGATGCTATCAACGGTAAGATACTCGTTTTCCTGGAACCTTGAAAACCATTGGCTTTCCTTTAGTTCATTTGTTTTAGTCTGCATTGTCTCAATCAGCTTTGGTGAATTATCTATTAAACTTTTTGTCTGCTTCTGCAGTTCGGGCCCAACGAGAAGGACAGCTGTGATTCCCAGGCCGATCACAAGCAAGTAAATGAGCAGAATCGATAAAGTTTTCGGCACTTTTCTATCATGGAGGAAGAAGACGATGGGCCGCAGCAAGTAAAACAGCACTCCCGATATTAAAAATGGGAAAAATAGAGTTTCAAAAAAGATACCTAAAGGATGAAAGATAAAATCAACCTTCGTTGCCAGCATGATAATAACTAAAACTATGATAATCGCATATCCAATCCGAAAATACTTAGAATTCGGCACTTTCATCAACCTCACTTTCGATAAAAGACTTGTTGGCGCCTGGCAATGTCCTCAACCATTATGACTTATATCCTCAAACAGCCTCTTTCAAGCTATAAAGCAATATTTTTTCGTTTAACCTGAAAAAGCATGGAACGCCCATGCTTTCTTTTAGAGATAAGAAAAAAACAACGTTTTTAACATATACAGTTGTCTAGCCCCAGCGCCTCGAGTGCTGTAACCAAGTGCTGTACAACCTTGGTCATAAGCCAACATCTTCAGAAGGCAAAAATCGCCTTCCGCCAGTGCTGGTCTTATGCTTGCCGGACTTGCACAGGACAAGGAACGCTACGCCAGCGACCCATCGCAAGAACAAAGCGGCGGCTTTGTGAGGATGTGCTGGTGTCGACGTGCACAGGACGGAGGTTGTAACGGCTTTATGTTACAACCCTGCCAGAACTTAGTCGACGTTCCTTTGTGAGGACGTGGCGACCTTAGCCGTTCTTCCTCTTTCAAGGGCGCTTGCGCTTTTCCTGATTACTTCAAATCCGTAGTGCTTAAGAATTCCTTTGTTCGTTCTTCCTTTGGATTGTTGAAAAATTGGTCTGAAGGGGCACTTTCAATGATTCTTCCTTCTGACATAAAGATGATCCAGTCACCGACCTCACGGGCAAACCCCATTTCATGGGTAACTACTACCATGGTCATACCTTCCTCCGCAAGCTCCTTCATTGTCGTCAAAACCTCGCCTACAAGCTCGGGGTCCAGTGCTGAGGTTGGTTCATCAAAAAGCAGGATATCAGGCTTCATCGCTAATGCACGGGCGATAGCGACACGCTGTTTTTGGCCGCCTGATAGTTTACTAGGGTAAACATCGGCCTTATCGGCTAATCCAACTTTATTCAGCAGCTCTTTTGCTTCTAGAATAGCCTGGTTTTTCGGCACTTTTTTAACGTGTATAGGCGCCTCGATAATATTTTCAAGAACAGTCATGTGGGGGAACAGGTGGAAGTGCTGAAACACCATTCCAACCTTTTCACGGACTTTATTAATATCATGGGATTCAGGGAGAATTTCCTCGCCTTCAATCACAATTTGTCCGCTGTCTCTTTTTTCTAAAAAGTTCAGGCAGCGCAGCAATGTGCTTTTTCCTGACCCACTCGATCCAATCAGGCAGACAACATCGCTTTCCAGCACCTTCATATCTATATCCTTCAACACATGTAGGTCGCCGAAAGATTTATTTAAGTTTTTGATACGTATCATTGTTTTTGCACTCAATTAAAATCCTCCTATCGGTCACTTACTGCTAGTTTTCGCTCAATTACATTTACAATGAGTGTCAGCACGGCTACTAAAATCAGGTAGTAAACGGCTACAATCAATAAATATGTCATTTCGTCAAAGTTATTAGATCCAAGTGTAGTAGCTACGTTGAAGAGCTCGTTCATTGAAATGAAAGCCGCCAGTGAGGAATCCTTCAAGCCGATAATGAATTGGTTACCTAACGGTGGAAGGGCTCTTCTGAATGCCTGAGGCAGTATGATTCGGCGAAGTGCCAAAGATTTGCTCATCCCAAGCGAACGTGCAGCCTCCATCTGGCCTTTGTCAATGGACTGGATTGTCCCGCGGAAAATCTCAGCAATATATGCGCCGTTATGAAAGGCTAGCGCAAGGGCAGCAGCCCAGAAATCAGGTATTAGAAAAATACCGCTAATTCCAAAGTATAAAATGAAAATCTGCACAATAAGCGGGGTGCCCCTTACCAGGTAAACATAAATATCCGAAATCCAGCCAAGGACCTTTATATTGGAAATTTTTAATAAGGCAAAGAAGAGGCCAATTACGATACCGACTAAAATCGAAACAGCTGTTAGCTCCAAAGTGAGCAGCATCGCTTCAATAAAAACAGATTTATTTTCAATTAACGTATTAAAAAAATGAGAAAAACTAGGCAAATGAACGACTTCCTTTCTATTTATTCCGGTTTTGTTGTGATATCTTCACCAAAGTATTTTTGGCTTATTTTGGCTAGAGTCCCATCCTGACGAAGGTTTTCCAATGCCTCATTAACACGTTTCAGCAGTTTTGGATTATCTTTGGGCAGAACGATGGCTTGTTCACTTCGTTCGATTAACTGCCGCCCTTCAATCTTAAAGCCTTCCTTTGCTGCTGTTTTTCCTGTAACAAAGTCCGTAATGACGGCATCATGGCGCCCGCCGTCAAGGGCCTTCAGAGCGGTTATATCACTGTCATAAACTTTAACGTTATCGGTATATTGCGCAGCGGTATCAGCATAAGTAGACCCTTTTGCCGCCGCAACCTCCTTGCCTTTCAGGTCATCTACGGTTTTAATCCCGCTGTCAGGTCTTACGAAAATTTGCGGGCCTGAGTAATAGTATGGAGTGGAGAAAGCAACATGTTTTGCCCGCAGTTCGTTTATTGTGTGACTTGCGACGGCAGCATCTGCGCGCCCGGTTTTCACACCTTCAACGATTCCTTTAAACTTTAACCGTTTTTCAACTGGCTTTAACCCTAATTCCTTGGCCACTTCCTTGCCGACTTCTATATCAAATCCGGTTAATTCCATATCATCTGTTGTGTAGCTGAACGGTTTAAACTCACCGGACGCCGCATAAACGAATGTTTCTTTATCGATCAGCTCTGATCCATCTGAAAGTCTATCTTTCTCAGCGCAGCCGGCCAAGAGGCCGAAAAGAAAGATAGATGATAGAAAAAGCTTTGCTTTTTTTCGCATGCTGATTTAATATCCCCCTTTGTTTAATATGCAAGTTTATTTTTCACTTAAAATACTGTTGAGCGTAAGCTGCGTGCAACTAAGCTGTGGAGCAGGCCCGTAACGTGTTAAGTTAGTACCATGGCTGCTTTAGGGAGCCAGAGTGTTGCCAAATCCCTCTAAATCATTATTGAATGCCTAAAGCCGCGGCATAATATAGCTTACGCTGTTCTATCCATAAGCTATTTAGTGAGCATACTTGTTCTTACCCCTAATTAAATCCTTGTAATCATCATGTAAAAAATGGTTTGATTATTGAAATCAAAACAGGTTATTTGCGAGGATAATAGTTGCATTACAGATGTGCAGGCATGACAATAATAAACATGTTAAAAGTTCTATATAGCTGAACAGAAGGGTTTTTTCGATATGAGGATACAGAAGTATATTAGTTTGACCGGATACTGTTCCAGAAGAACCACAGACAAGCTGATTAAGGATAAACGGGTTACTATTAATGGTGCAGGTGCCGTACATGACAGTGAGATAGCAGAAGGGGATGAGGTGCTGATCGATGGCAGCCCAATTCCTCAAAAAGGGATGCCGATTTATTTGGCATTAAATAAACCGCCAGGGATAACCTGTACGGCGCAGCCAAATGTACCGGACAATCTCATAGATTTCATCAATTATCCTGAACGGGTTTTCCCGGTGGGCAGACTTGACAAAGCTTCTGAAGGATTAATCCTATTGACGAATGATGGTGATATTGTTAATAAAATGATGCGCTCAGAACACAATCACAGCAAGGAGTATATCGTAACCGTGGACAAGCATGTAACTGAGGATTTTTTAGAAAGAATGGCAGCGGGTGTTAAAATTCTGGGTACGGTAACTAAGCCGTGTGAAACTTCGCTGATAAGTGAATATATCTTTAGGATTGTTCTTACACAAGGTTTAAACAGACAAATTCGCCGGATGAGTAAAGAGCTTGGATATCGGGTTTTGAAGCTAAAGCGGGTACGGATTATGAATATAGAGCTTGGGGACCTTCCGTCTGGACAGTATCGGCATCTGAATAGCAGTGAGCTTGAGGAAATGAAGAAACAATTGGACTAAAGCTTTTATTAAAACTTTATGAAAAAAGATAAATTATATAAAAATTTAGATCTTTTACCGGTGGTATACCGTTATAATATTTAATTAAAAGCTTATGAAGAAGGGATAATGGCATGAACATTACAGAACAATTAAATGAATTTCGGAAAAGGAATGAAAATATTGGCCGCCTTGTAATCAAGTGCCCTGACCAGCCTGGGATAGTGGCCTCTGTATCTAATTTTTTATGGAGATTTCAAGCGAATATCATTGAGCTTAGCCAGTATTCGCTCAACCCGGAGGGAGGCACTTTTTTTACACGAATTGAATTTGAATGTCCTGATTTAAAGTCAAAAGCAAAGGAAATGGAAAAGGAATTCCGTGAAATAGGAGAATCTTTTTCAATGGAGTGGAAATTTTCGGATGTAAGCGATATTAAACGGACAGCTATATTCCTCTCTAATGAACCTCATTGCCTGCTGGAGCTTCTTTGGGAGTGGCAAAGCGGTGATTTAATAACTGACATTGCATTGGTTATCAGCAACCATGAGGATTCGCGTGAGGTTGTGGAATCACTGAATATCCCGTTCTATTACATACCGGCGAACAAGGATATACGCAAAGAAACAGAAAAAAGACAGCTGGAGCTGCTGGAGGAATATAAGATTGATTTAGTTGTGCTGGCCCGCTATATGCAAATTCTTACTCCTGAATTTGTGGCCGCACTTCCAAACAGGATTATCAATATCCATCACTCGTTTTTGCCGGCGTTCATCGGAGCCAAACCATATGAGCGCGCCTTTAACAGGGGAGTAAAGCTGATAGGGGCGACCTCGCATTATGTGACTAATGATCTTGACGAGGGGCCGATTATTGAGCAGGGAATTGAACGGGTAAATCATCGTGATAACGCCGAGGACTTAAAAAAGATCGGTCGTTCGATTGAACGGAGTGTCCTGGCCCGCGCGGTAAAATGGCATCTGGAAGACCGTGTTATTGTTCATGAAAATAAGACTGTTATATTTTAATCATGGAGGCAAGGGACTTTCATCCCTTGCCTTTTTGTCAAAGGTGTAAATAATACTTAGCTGTAAATATATTGTGCACGAATGAGAGCACTTATTGTCTGCTCCCCAGGCTGTATCTGTGTTGCCTGAATTGCGGCAAACTCGGCTGATTTATACGTTAACGGGGACGGTGCTTGCGACACCTCTTCAACATGAATTGGGGTGGCTATTAGATGGACATCCAATGTTTGGGCTATGGTAATTGCTTTTCCATAGGCATTTTTTAAAGCAAGGGATAAAGCCTGATTATAGTATGCCTCGGGGTTCGATATTGAGAATTCGATATTTGCTGCGTAATTTGCCCCGTTTTTTACAGCGGTATCAAGTACAGTTCCGGTTTGTTCAATTTTCTCAACAGTAATCCTAAGTAAATGAGTTACTTTGTAGCCTTTAAAAATCTGCTGGCCCTCTTTATAGTCGTATTGCGGTTCGATTCGGTAATCAGCCGTGCGAATGTTTTCCCGGGGAATACCGATTGCGACAAGTGCATTTACAATTCTTGTTATTGCTGCGGCATTTTCAGTTTGTGCTTTCTCGGGATCATTTCCTTCAGTTATAACGCCAACAGTAACAATGGCGCGGTCTGGAGCGGCCGTTACCGATCCTTCACCTGAAACTTTCAAGATATCCCTGCTATTTCTTGTCTGCGCATAAGTAAAATCGGGTAAAGTTTGCCTTCCATACATTAAGCAACACTGCCTTTCCGTTTGTGATGAGTGCCAGCCACCTGCAGCTTAATAGATGCACATTTCTGCAGGATTTGGCTGCTGGTAAAGGTGCGTACTCTTTACTCCATACTATTATTCGGCAGAAACTAGATTAATGTTCCGGTATCAATATTTAAAGAACATAAACTTAAGAATGGAATTTCCTGATTGTGGTACAATGATACACATACAACTCATAAGGAATGGTTTGTCATGAGAATAAATAAGTTTATTAGTGAAAGCGGTTTTTGCTCAAGGCGTGAAGCGGACAAATTGGTTGAAGCAAAAAGAGTGACTATTAACGGCGCCATTGCTGAGCTAGGGAGTCAGGCAGAAGCTGGTGATGATGTTAGGATTGATGGGAGGCTGCTTGGGAAGAAGAAAGAAACAGTCTATATAGCGTTAAACAAGCCAGTTGGGATTACATCCACCACAGAACTGCATATTCCAGGAAATATTATAGATTTTGTAAACCACCCGGAACGTATTTTTCCAATTGGAAGATTGGATAAAGATTCACAGGGATTAATCCTGCTTACGAATGACGGGGATATTGTGAATCAAATCCTAAGGGCAGAAAACAATCATGATAAGGAGTATGTCGTTACTGTAAATAAACCGATAACCCCAGCGTTTTTAAAAGGAATGGCCAGCGGAGTCGAAATTCTTGATACGGTTACGAAGCCATGCGAGGTATACAAGGTAAGCGATAGGGTGTTCCGAATTATTTTGACTCAGGGTCTGAATCGCCAGATCAGAAGAATGTGCCAGGCTTTCGGATACAGGGTTACCCGGCTTGAACGAATCAGAATCATGAATATTAATCTCGGCAGTTTAAAGATTGGCCAATGGCGCGATCTTACAAAAAACGAACTAAAGGAATTGCTGGATTTGTTGCGGTAAAATAGTTTTTCAGGGCAAGCATTCGAAATCACTGGATTTGGGATGCTTTTTGCTTATAAATTTCATGAAAAAAGGGTGACTGGGATGGAGAGGTTATGGGGAGACGGGGATTCCTCGGTTTTTCAAATGTTTTCATTGACCCACTTTGCTGCCATTGGTTTCTTATGCATAATGGGAGGGCTTCTGCTTATTTTTAGCGGAAGCATGAAAATCAATAAATCCGGTAAAACTGTGGAGCGGTTGTTTGCTTTTACATTGATCATAACTGAGTCTTTATACTATGTTTGGATTAGCAGTATAGGAAGCTTTGACCTTTCTGATTCACTTCCGCTTGAACTTTGCAGTGTAAGCCTGATCCTTTCAGTGGTTTTGCTTTTGACGGGGAACAGAAGGGTTTATGACTTTGTGTTTTTTGCGGGGATTGCAGGAAGCCTGCAAGCAGTTTTTACACCTGTCCTTTTTATTGATTTCCCTCATTTCCGCTATTTTCATTTCTTTTACACTCACATTGGTATAATTTTAACAGCCTTATATTTTACTTGGGTGAAGGGATATCGGCCGACTATCAAGGGTCTGGCCTGGACGATGGTATTTTTGAATTTATTACTTCCTGTCATTTTTATGATTAATAAATTCGTCGGTGGAAATTACATGTTTTTAAGAAGAAAACCTTCAAGCGGCAGTTTGCTAGATTTGCTGGGGCCTTATCCTTGGTATATTGTCTCCCTGGAGGCAGTTGCAGTAGTGTTATTTCTGTTTTTATGGCTGTTATTCCGGGAAAGAAGGGTGGACAGAATCTCGGTAGAGCAGGAAAAGTAAAAGGAGATAAAGGAAGGGTGAAAACAAAAAACTGTCCCAGTTCACTGGCACAGTGGATGTCTTTATTCGATTACTTTTACCCGTCCCACCTGTCCTGATTCCAGCCTGACTTTAATGCCATGTGGATGATAGGAAGAGTTTGTCAAAATATCTTTAACAACACCGGCAGTAAGGGCGCCGCTTTTCTGGTCTGCTTTTAATACAATTTGGACACGGTTTCCCTTGTCCAGGTTGTTCCGATATCGGCCATCCATGTTAAACGCCCATTTTTCTTCTCGTGTTGCTTGGCTTCTTCGTTTGCTGGCTGGTCAGCTTCTTTGTTTTTTGAGATTGGCCGGAAGCAGAATTGTTTCCTGATGTTTGCTGTTTTTTGCTTTCTAGCTTTTGTTTAATAGCTTCTTGCAGAGACATTTTTTTCGGCTGCTGCTCTTTTTGTTCCTGGTTACTCATAATGCTCTCCTTTGTAAAACATGATTATAGGGATAATTATAATCCAAAAGAAGGGGAAACTCAATGCTGCTCCTATTTCCAAGCCGTTTTAAGCTGGTGAAAATCCCCCGAATATCTCCACCATTTGGCTTTTAGCATCAGAATTTCCTCTTCAGCTTTTGCAAGTTTAACTAAGTGGGTGTCCAGGCGACGGTGGACATGCACTCATGGGATAGCTTTCCTGTCAATTCTAATAGCTGAAGAAGCACTTTTCCCAGATCACCGGTTTGAAAATCTTCCATTCTTTGCAGTGCTTCCTTAATATCTGACAGTTCTATCTGATTAACAGCTACTCTATGCTCAATACTATCCATCTTTTCCAATCTGGTCAGACGCGTTTCAATACTATCCAACTTTTCGGTTAAAAGACTCTAGAAGTTCTATTATGCTGCCCATTGTTTCCGATATATTGGCCGGATTGTGTTCCATTTTGTTCACCATCCTAATTGGTTTTGTTAACCTATTTTACCACCGTGCACCCTTTAAAATTGTTACAAAATGGAAATATCCAGACAATATACCGGTTTTTTCAATGAGTGTTAAAAATTAAACAAATAACAGCCTGGAATGTGGTGCAGTGTTTTGTTCATTCCTGCTGTTGTTCCACCTTTTTCAGAGGCTTCAAAGCCGGGCCTTCCACAACCTCACCGGAATATGAAAAACGTGATCCATGGCATGGGCAGTCCCATGTGCGTTCTCCGTTATTCCATTCAACTTCACACCCCATATGTGTACATGTCGTATCCACCAGGTGAAGTGTCCCGCTGGTATCTCTGTAAGCACCAGCACGTTTTCCTTTTATTGAAACCACACAAGCTTCATCTTCCTTAAGTATATCTGGTGTTATACCCGTATTTTCCATTTTTCCTTGTACTAAATGTACGGCTACATCAGAGTTTTCCTTGATAAAGGTCTTTGTGCTTTTAACCGTCGATTTGGCATTAAACCTTGTAGGAGTGTAGAGCTCATAGAAGCGGTTCTCTTTTTTCAAGATCAAGTCAGCCAGCAATAAAGCCGCTGCCGTGCCATTGGTCATGCCCCATTTTGCGAATCCGGTTGCAACCAGGATATTAGGGGAGCCTGAGGTGATTTCCCCAACATAAGGGATCTGGTCCAGTGTAATTAAATCCTGGGTTGACCATCTGTATGGAATTTCTTTAATTCCAAACGTTTGGTCAGCAAAATCCTTCAATGCTTTATAATGATCAAGCGTATGATGGCTCTGTCCTGTTTTGTGGCACTCTCCGCCAAACAATACCAGCGGTTCGCTGCCATTTACAGATGCATATCTAAGGGACCTTGTTGGCTGTTCAGCGCTGATATACATACCGCCTGGATAGTCTTTTTCCGTTTTAACTGCCAATACATATGACCGATCTGGATGAAGCCTTGTAAAATAAAGCCCTTTCCCATCATAAAAAGGGTAATGAGAGCCGACAATGACTGTTTTGCAAGAAATGGTGTATCCATCTCTTGTTAACACTTTCGGTTTGTCGCCCTCTTCAATATCTGTAGCGGTTGTGTCTTCGAATATTTGCCCGCCAGACTCCGTGATCGCAGTGGTGAGGGTGGACAAGTATTTCAATGGATGGAATTGTCCTTGATTTCTCATCACAATTGCGAGCTTGCATTCAATAGGAAGGGGGAGGCTTTCAACTATTTCCCCTTGGATTCCGAGTTTATCGTATGCTTGTTTCTCGTTTTGAATTTTTTCTATATATTTGTCGTCATTTGTATAAACATAGGCATCTTGGGTTGATAAATCACAATCAATAGTATGTTCCTCGACAAGTCGGCGGATAAAGTTCATTGCTTCGCTATTTGCTTCGTAATAAAGTCTTGCTTGTGTTTCTCCGGAGGTATTAATCAATTGATCATATATTAACCCGTGCTGCGCAGTGATTTTCGCTGTTGTATGCCCGGTTGTTCCATTCAAAATTCTCCCTGAATCAATTACAGTCACCTTTATACCTTGCTTTGAGAGTAAGTAGGCTGAAGTAAGCCCAACTATACCTCCACCCACAATCGCTACATCTGTTTCTATGTTTTGCTGAAGCTTTGGAAAAGAGGGGAGGGGGGCTGAATCCCTCCAATAAGGTTCAGGGGTCTGAGGAAGGAACCATTTTTTGTTTTTAGAATCGCTCATATCTATATCCTCCGTATCACTAATAATTATCGTTTGCCAGAAATTTGATTAGTCCACTATTTACCATACCCATATTCTTGAGTTATACACGTAAGTATTCTATGGCAGGATTTGTATTTTTAAGTATAAGGAATTAATGGAATCATTATTTACTGTGAATTAAGTAATAGTTAGTTAACCAGTTTATCTCAGTCATCCGATTAAAAGCAGTGTTAATAAAGGGAGAAATGGGAGGGATATCCCTGATCAAAGCAGTGTTTACAAAAATGTTTACATGTTTACAAAGAAAGATATTTTGTATACAAAAAATGTATGCATGTAAACAAAGCTGTAAACATATTGATATATAAGGATGTGTACATATTTGTTTGAATTGTATACAAAAAAGAAAACAAGATAGACAGGAAAGAATGCATCTTTGGGAGTATTGACCATTCGAGGAATCTTTTTTATCCTTAATCTAGTAATCAAGTAATTCTTAAAGTGAATTTTGAAAGGATGATTGTTTTGACAAACTCACGTATAGCAGCAGTTGACGTAGGAAACGACGCAATTAAAGCCCTTTTTGGCAAATTGGATTCTGAACTGTATATACCAAACGTAATTGCTAGGGATATCGAGGACAGGCCGGTTATAGGAATAGAAGAATTGGACGAAAAAGATCCTATTGAAGGAATTCATATCAAAGTACACTCTCCTGCCCTGCAAGACAATAATGCTATTTACCGGGTAGGTAATCTGGCAACAAAAAGCGATAATCCTTCAGAGCTTGACCCAGGGAGCAGCAAATCAGAGGAGGATCAAACCCTCGTAATGCTGTTTGCCGCGCTGGCTTTGGATGCCGTAAACGAAGAAAATCCTGCAGGCTTCCGCAAAGTAAATAATGTTGTAGAAGCAAATTATACTCTTGGTACAGGACTTCCCCTTCGCGAAGTGAAAGAAGGCAAGGATGTTGGTTACCGTTCTAAATTGTTAGGAAACGTACACCAGGTAGAATTTTTAATAACTCCAAAATATCAGGGGTTAAAAGTAAATATTAAATTTGAAGAAGTGAAGGTTTATCCAGAAGGGTTTGCAGCTTATATTAACCTTGTGATGGATAACGATTTGAATATCATTAACCGTGACTTGATTGATAAACGCATTCTTATCCAGGATATAGGCGGCTTATCTACTGATATTGCAGTAATTAAGAATCGTAAGGTAGATGACGATAAGGCACAGGGCTTTAACCTTGGGGTTGCAGAATCTTTGGAAGCAATTCGGGAAGAAATCAGAAAGAAACATGGTGTGGAGCTGGATAGCCGACGCGATGTGGTAGAAATCATTACCAAGAAAAATGATAGAAATCATATCATGGTAAGAGGAAGCCGTACAAGCGTCCACGATATCACGGACCGGATTTTGCTTGAGCTGGCTAAGAAGCAATACCGCCATTTGCGAAATGTATGGCAGAAAAACTCACAGACGGAAATCTGCTATTTTGTAGGCGGCGGAGCAATTGTTTTAAAGGAATATTTAAAAACCTTGAACAATAATCTGGATGGCTATAATATCGACTTTTTTGAAGATGAAAAGGAAAGCATCTGGATGATGGCTAATGCGTATTATAAGCTGATTTCTGATTTTACGAGAAGGACATCAGGGGAAACAGCGAAAGCTGCCAATAAGGAAGCTAAAAAAGAAGAGCAGAAGGCTGGCACAGCGAAATAGGTGGATTAAATGACAAACAAGAATTCCTCAGGAATCCAAAGGGGACAAGCTATTACATTCCGTGTTCCCTCTGATGCTCCTGATCATATTGTCAGGCAGTTGCAGAAACTGAAAGAAACTGAGAAGAGGAATTTTTCAAGTAAGATTGCAGAATATGTTATGGAAGGTGTCAGTAGTTCCTATACAAGGGAACGGGAAATGATCTCCATTCCCCTTCCGCAAAAGCTGAGTAAAGCACAAAGGGATTGGCTGAAGCACTCTCACTCGGAAGCTATGCTTGGAAGCATTCTATTCCAGCTGCTTTCTGATCCGCTGAGAGCAACAGCCCTGCTGGCTTCCTTAAACAGCAACGCGCTTGAAATAGACGATGCTTTATATCTTCAGGAGACAACTGAAAAGGTCGTCCCGGTGCAAAATGAAGCTTCTGATAAAACAGAAGAAAGAGATCAGCAGCCGGTGTTTAATGATGATAGCATAGACGATCTCGAAGACTTTGACTGGGAGCAGGCCCGCAGTTCTGATGATGAGCAAGAGGAGCAAAATCAGCCTGAAGAGAGCCTTGATGATTTGCTGGGGGACTTCCTGGCGCAGATGAATAAATAATATGACAACAAACGCATGATTTTTTTCATGCGTTTTTTTTATGAAAAGCTGTAGCAGCAGGATAAAAGATGCATTTTCCTGGCTGTATGTGTGAAAATAAATGGAGCAAAGTAATAATTCACACCAATAGGAAGATATATGCAATAATAAAAGCTTATAACTAGAGACATGTCATTGATAGATCCTTATGAAGGAAGGAATAATAAATGGATTTTATAAATCTTGGAGTCGGTCCGGAAGTCAATAATTTGCTGCGTGAAAATGGCATTACAGAGCCAACTCCAATTCAAGAAGAGGCCATTCCTGTTTTGCTGGAGGGCAAGGATATCATTGGGCAGGCAAAAACAGGAACTGGAAAGACGCTTGCTTTTTTGCTGCCAATCTTGGAGAAGGCAGATCCTGAATCGGAACATATACAAGCTTTGATTGTAACGCCAACCCGCGAACTTGCACTGCAAATTACAAATGAAATGAAGAAGCTGGCTTCCGCTAAAGAAGGTCTTCAAGTACTGGCTGTTTACGGAGGGCAGGACGTTGAGCAGCAATTAAAGAAGCTGAAGCGGAACATTTCTGTTGTAGTAGCGACACCTGGGAGGTTGCTGGACCATATGAGGCGTGGAACGATAGATCTTTCCAATTTATCCATGCTTGTACTGGATGAAGCTGATCAAATGCTGCATATTGGATTCTTGCCTGAAGTAGAAGAGATTATCCAAGCAGCCTCTCCGGACAGGCAAACAATGTTATTTTCGGCAACGATGCCTGAACAAGTGAGGACCCTTGCTCGAAAGTATTTGAAACAGCCAAAAACAATATCGGTTAAAAGCAGCCAGGTAACAGTAGAGGAGATAAGCCAGCTGATTGTAGAAACGACAGACAGAGGAAAGCAGGCAGCTTTGCTTAATAAAATAAATGAGGAACGCCCCTTTCTTGGTATTATCTTTTGCAGAACAAAGCGCCGGGTAAGCAAGCTGAATGAGTCATTGGTGAGCCTGGGTTATGTGTCAGATGAACTGCATGGTGATCTATCGCAGGCGAAACGTGAAAGGGTAATGAAACGATTCAGAGACGCTGAGCTTCACCTGCTGGTTGCAACTGATGTAGCCGCACGGGGATTGGATGTAGAAGGTATTACCCATGTGTTCAATTATGATATTCCGGAGGATGTGGAAAGCTATATCCATCGAATTGGCCGTACAGGAAGAGCTGGAGGTGCCGGAAGAGCTATAACTTTTATCGCTCCTAAGGATTCAGGAGAAATGAAAGATATTGAAAAGGCAATCGGTCTAACAATTGAACGGGAGAAAACAGCGGAAGCAGAAAGGTATGAAAGTACGCCAAGCCGAACCAGCAAGCTAAAGCCTCGGGACCGGCAAACTGCCAGCAGCTCTGGAAGAAGAGGCCGCAGTGAAACAGGCAGACAGGAGCGTTCAAAAACCGACCGCCCGGGAAATGACAGAAACGGCACCAGGACGGGCAAGCCGAGAGGTGAAAGAAACGACTCCAGGCCCGACAAACC
Source organism: Bacillus sp. M6-12 (assembly GCF_002860285.1). GTDB lineage: Bacteria > Bacillota > Bacilli > Bacillales > DSM-1321 > Peribacillus. The sequence goes on along the minus strand of NZ_PGVF01000004.1, from coordinate 108,998 downwards.
AAGAAGTGGAAGAGACGGTTTTAGGACGGGCAGGCCGAGAAGTGAAAGAAGCGACTCCAGGCCTGACAGACCAAGAAGTGAAAGAGATGATTTTAGGACGGGCAGGCCGAGAAGTGAAAGAAACGATTCCAGGCCCGACAGACCAAGAAGTGAAAGAAACGACTTTAGGCCCACCAGAACTGGGCGTCCCATTAAGAAAGATAATGCACGAAATTCAAAGCCGCAGGGCAAAAGAAGGTAACGTGAGGCTGAAGAGCTGACAGATAAATCATCAAACGCAGGAATCCGCTGGGAAAATACAGCGGGTTCTTTTTCTTCTGGTAAGTTTTAATGCTTAACTCAACTAGGACTCAAGTCTTACTGGAAAATATAGCTAACGAGCAATTATCAATCTCTGCAAATCCAGGTAAGCTAGAAACATGAAAAGGAGGAACGACAAATGAAAAAATTTGGATTGTTTTTAGTAGGTGGAATTGCAGCAATAACGCTTTTGGCGAATGTGGGGCCGATGATCGGATTAGCGATCAGCCTGGTGATTCTTTACTTCGTTTTTAAAGAATTCCTAAAGGCAAGCAGAACCCCCAGCAAAATTGCCTGGGCAATTATCGGGCTAGTGGCACTATCTGCTTCACTGGCAAACGTGCCATCCATCATTGGGCTGGTAGCCGCATATGTGCTTTATCTTGTTTATAAAAAATGGAATGAAACGAAAGTATCCTGCAAAACTGCGGAAAACGACCCATTCATTAATTTTGAAAAGCAATGGGCTGAATTAAAAAAATAAAAAACATTAAAAAGGAGAGTTTTTAAATGAACAACTTATTTAACAGAATCGTAAATGCTGTCACTGCTGATATCCACGAGGTACTTGATCAAAAGGAGCAGAAAAACCCGATCGCTACCTTGAACCAGTACCTGCGCGAATGTGAACAGGAGACTGAAAAAGTCCGAAAGCTTGTTGAACGCCAGCACTTGTTAAAAGAAGAATTCAGCAGGGAATACCTTTATGCCCATGACTTAGCGGAGAAGCGCAAACACCAGGCCGAGATTGCTAAAGAAGCAGGTGAAATTGAGCTGCATGAGTTCGCAATCCAGGAATATTCGATGTTTGAAGAGCGGTCATTCCGACTAAAGGACGCGATGCAAAAAGCGGGATCCCAGCTAGTTGAATTAGAGCGTAAGTACGAAGAAATGAAGCATAAGCTAAAGGACATGAACATTAAGCGTATGGAGCTGATGGGCCGCGAAAACATGGCAAGAGCACATTACCGCATGAATCAGGTTCTGGATCCTGCAAGAAATGCCGATCAATCATTCTCCCGATTCTCAGAAATGGAAAGCTATCTCGAAAGGCTTGAGCATAAAGTAAACTCAGCTTTCTATCGGAATACGATTGATGCACGGATTCACCAGCTTGAAAAAGAAATGAAAAATAAAGAAACCCATACTATTTCCTAAACTAATCATGGTATTCTAAAAAGGCGTAGATATCTGCGCCTTTTTATGGCGAAAAGGAAAAACAACCTTTGGCGTTGCGATCAGCCACATATTGCTTAAAGCATTTTTTCATAGATTAATATCCGGTTAGAGCAGGCTTAAGGGCTCGGAATTTTTAAAAAATATACTATATCACCGGGATGAAGAGGGAAGGAGGCCGCTCGTGTTCAATAATATGAAAACGGATTTAATCAGCTGGATATTGTTAATAGGTTTGATTGTCCTTGTCTTGGAAATTTCTTTCTTTGACGGAGGGCTCATCTTCTCCCTTCTCATTTCAGCAGCTTGTATATATATCGGCCGTAAAAAAAGAGGCCGCACCATAGGCAGGGTATTATTTTGGATCGGTACGGTTACAGCACTATTTACAGTCATGAATATGATGGCCTTTAAATTTTTTATTATGGCGATTCTGGCATATATATTATTCCTTTATATTCAGTCAAGAAAGGAACCCAGAAAGGTGGAGCCAGTTGTAAAAGAGCCAATAGATACACCGCCGCTTGATATGGTAATAAGAAAACCGCTGCTCGGAAATAAACTATTTGGACATGAAAAAACACCAGATCATGTATATGAATGGAATGATATCAACATCCAGACCGGAATTGGAGATACGGTGATCGACCTGAGCAATACAGTACTGCCGAAGGGAGAATCCGTCATTACGATTCGGGGTTTTATTGGAAATATTAGGATATTCATTCCTTATGATATTGAAGTATCAGTCCAGCATTCTGTTTTAGCAGGTACCGCAGAAGTTTTACAGCACCACGAGAAAAGGGTTTTTAATCAAAACATCTCTTTGCAGACATCTGAGTATGAAAACGCAGAACAAAAGGTAAAAATCGTTACCTCGCTTATTTCCGGGAATTTAGAGGTGAAGCGGATATGAGTATTATCCAGCGGCAGATTATAGCCGGACTATGCTTTTCACTCTTGCTTTCCCTTTTAATTGCGGCTGTAACCATTATTGTTTTTCCTATTGGTAATTGGTCAGAGCTATGGAAAAGGGAAGTCATGGATTTCCCGTATTTGCTGTTTGTTCCCGGCGTTAGTATTATTGCCGGTACGGGCTTTGGAGTTTGCTCAGGGTTGTTTTGGCGCAAGCAAATCCAGCAGATAGGCGATGCACTTTATCAGCTTGAACAAGGGCAAGCCCCTTTGTATAAAAAAGAAAATTCGATCCAGGATTTTTCACTGATTGAAACTAGACTGGATCAAGTGCAGCGGCATGTATCCGAGCAGATTAAGGCAACGCAAAAGCTTGCGAACGAAAATGCAGAGGAATTGGAAAAAAGAATGCAGGAAATCGTGTCACAGGAGCGCAATCGCCTGGCAAGAGAGCTGCACGACTCAGTAAGCCAGCAGCTGTTTGCAGCCTCAATGTTATTGTCAGCAATAAATGAGGCCGGCCCCGAGGCGGATAACAGCAAAGCAAAGCAGCTAAGAATGGTTGAGGAAATGATTCACCAATCCCAGCTGGAAATGCGGGCGTTGCTGCTTCACTTAAGGCCGATCCCATTAAGGGGAAAATCACTGCAGGAAGGAATTCAGGAGCTGCTTGCTGAATTACAGCAGAAGGTTCCGATGGATATATCATGGAAGGTCGAACCAGTGCCGCTGGATAAAGGGATTGAAGACCATCTATTCCGAATCCTTCAAGAATCTGTTTCCAATACGCTAAGACATGCGAAGGCAAGCGCGCTGGAGGTACTGCTGATAAGCCGTGATGACTTGATCATTTTACGTATTGCAGATGATGGCGAGGGATTTAATATGGAGGAATCAAAGGCGGGGTCGTACGGCTTGCAGAATATGCATGAACGGGCAGTCGAAATAGGCGGAACGATGAAGATTGTCAGTGTGAAGAATAAAGGAACACGCTTGGAAGTTAAGGTACCTTTGATGGCAGGGGGAATGGGAGAAAATGATTAAGGTTTTATTTGTTGATGACCATGAAATGGTTCGAATTGGAGTTACTTCATATTTATCAGCACAGCCGGATATCGAAGTGGTTGGCGAGGCTGACGATGGAAAAAAAGGAGTCGAACTGGCCTTGGAGCTGAGGCCGGACATTATTCTTATGGATTTGGTTATGAAGGAAATGGATGGTATTGAAGCTACAAGGGAAATTATTGCCCGTTGGCCGGAAGCGAAAATTATCATAGTAACGAGCTTTTTGGATGATGAAAAGGTTTATCCTGCATTGGAGGCGGGAGCGACAAGCTATATGCTTAAAACGTCAAAAGCCAGTGATATTGCCAATGCCGTCCGCGCAACATTTAAAGGGCAATCTGTGCTTGAACCAGAGGTTACCGGCAAGATGATGCAAAGAATGCGCCGGGGCAATGAACAGCTTCCTCATGAGCTGTTAACAAGCAGAGAAATGGAAATTCTGCTGCTCATGGCAGAAGGCAAAACCAATCAGGAAATAGCGGATGAATTATTCATAGCAATAAAAACAGCCAAGGTTCATGTGAGCAATATTTTGAGCAAGCTGGAGGTTCAGGACCGAACCCAGGCTGTGATATATGCCTTTAAGCATTCATTGGTGCACTAAAACATACGGAAGTGCGAAAAGAATACGTGAATCTTTTCTGCATGAAGCAGTCTGCTGTAAAGTTTGGAGTGCCGGCAGAGAAGAGAATTTGCAAAGATGAGTTTTTTCTTTCATGCGCCCATTCTAATAGGCCGAACTGGAGTATTTATTTTCCTGCCGCATCCTTAAAAACTTCTGCTGCAATTCTGTCTGTTACAACGGGACCTTTTCCTGCTAAAACTAGCAATAGATCATGTATCCTCAGATGATACGATGATAACACGGTCACACCAAGCCCCAATTCTTTGATGAAACCTGCGTAACTGTGGAAACCGACAGTTGTTCCGCCCGTCCAGATGATTGGATATTTGATGTGCTTGTTATGCTCAATAAACCAATTGGTTCCCATCTCAAAGTTTTTTTTAGGGCCGTTTGCCTGTTTTTGATGGGAAGCTTGCAAAATGTCCTTTAATGGGCTATCGATGATTCCAAGATTCAATTCAACGAATCGAATCATATTATCCATCGTTGATAATAGCCCTCCTGCACCCAGGATGCCATAAAGTTCCATTAACGGAATGGGCTCCTTTTTCTTTGTGCGGGCCACAATTCTCCGTTCTGCTTGTTCATCTGATAAGCTCATAACTGTGTCTGCTAATCCGAGTGGCTTACATATCCTTTCCTCAATTGCTTCCTCAAGAGGCTTTCCTGTCACATCCTCCAGTATTCTTCCCAGCAAAGACACCCCTAAATTCGAATAGCCCCATTGTTCAGCTTTTTTTAGTTTATAAGAACGGAAGAAAGCATCAAGGTCTTCATTCAGATAATGTTTATATGGATTTTTCTTATCAAGCAGCTTTTTACGGAGCGCTTTATCCTCCCGTGGCAGTCCGGCCGTGTGAGTGGCTAAATGCCTTAGTGTCATAGGTTTTCCTGCTAGATTAACAGCATTTTTGTATTCCGGTTTGTATTTTTCAATTGGATCGTCAAAATTTACAATTCCCCTTTCGGCTAATTCCGTTAATAATAATCCCGTAAAAACTTTTGTAATCGAACCAATTTCAAAAACGGCATGGTCCTTAGGGATGCTTTGGAAGTCGCCGAAGGAATGATATTCTCTTTCCCCACTACGGGTAATTCCGATATATATTACATTGCTTCTGTCTCGGTATAGGCCATTCGAGGCTAATTTCTCTATTCTTGCTTGAAGCACCATAAATGATCCCGCCTTTTTTAATTTAAATTAATATTTAAGGAAACTTAAATATTTGATAAAAAAATTTATTCTTGGGTGTCTATCATAATCTGGTAAAGTTTTTCATAGAGATCCAGCAGATTTTCAAGGTCTTTTTGCCCTAACTTAAGATAATATTTCTGAATTATATACAAATCGAGTTCTTCGGCTTTTTTTACATACGATTCACCTTCTGTCCCTAAAGAAACGATGATTTCACGACGGTTATCCAGGTTGATTTCTCTTTTTACATAATGGGAGTTTTCAAGTTTTTTGATTAGCTGGCTGGCAGCGCTTGCGGTCATTTGAAAGCTTTCCGCAATTTCTCCGATAGTTCGTGGTGATTGCCTTAAAAGCTCAAGCAGCATAACTTGCTTTGTTGTAAGCTTAGAATAAGCATCATCCAGATGGTTTTTATAATCCTCCATCAAAACAGCGCCCAGTAGCTCAGAGTATTCTTTTATTTTGTAGGATATAGCTGTTCGTTGGTCCACGCGTATGCTCCTTCCAGTTATTTCTTAATTTCATTATAAATCATCATTAATATTTAGGCAAACTTAAATATTAACCTCCTTTTATGATAGATGGCTTGATTACGGCTGCCGCACAATTTTATAATGGGTAAATAACATGGCTGCGCGGTGCAGCAGTACAAGAAATTAGGAGACTGCAAATGAAATTAATCTCGGAAGTAATAGGCGATTTAGCTGCGGAATTTGAAAGGCATAGTATCACATATCAATATACAGGGGCTGCTTCGTTATGGATTCAGGGAGTTGAAATTCCCAGCCCGAAAAGCCTTGATATTGTCATCCAATGGGATGTGCTCGAGAAAGCTTATGAGATGTTCAGGGATTATGGGGTATCTGAAATAGCTAAAACACCAGCCAAAGCGGTTTTCACCTTTTTGAAGAATGAGCAGGAGATCCGGGTTATTTGTTATTACAATACTACGGTGAAAACGGATCCGTACCGAATTGCGATTCCGCTGGAGAGCGGCGAAGTATGGTGCCGTTCATTATACAGCTACTTATATGATTCTGAATTAAAACCATATAAGCAAGCGATCCAGTCCTACTTATTGCAGCAGCAGCGTTTATTTTCATCACATAATGAAATAGCGTGGAACCAAAACAACTATACAGCCCTAGTGAACCGTTATGGCGAACCGGCTGAAATGGCCCGCAAGATTCAGCAAAATCCTGAATGGCGTCTTCATCCTTTTTATAAATACATGGGAGATGTACATGGCAGTAAAATTGTCCATCTGATGGGCTCAAATGGCATCAAGGCTGCGGCACTCGGACTTCTTGGGGGGAATGTAACGGTAGTGGACTTTTCTGCTGAGAATGCAGCCTATGCAAAGGAGATAGCGAAAAAAGCTGGAATTTCAATCGAATACTTGATCTCTGATACACTTTCTATTCCGGCAGAAACTGCAAAAGGTGATTATGACATTGCATTTATGGAGCTTGGAGTGCTGCATTACTATATGGACCTTCACCCGTTGTGGGAAATGGTTGGGCGATTGCTAAAACAGGGCGGCAAGTTTATTCTGCATGAATTTCACCCGATCAGCACCAAACTCATTACATCTGCAGGCAAGAAACATAAGGTTACAGGCAATTATTTCGATCCGGGAATTGAACAAAGCGTGATTGCCTTTTCGAAGCATCTATCAAGCGAGGAACAGGAAACGCTTTCGAAGTCGATGCACAGAAAGTGGACATTGGGAGAGGTACTGACTTCGATGGCCCAAAGCGGACTCACTCTCTCAGTGTTGGAAGAAGAGCCAAACCATAAATCCCATGATATTGGACTGCCGAAAACGTATACGGTAGTGGCGTGTAAATAAGTGAATTTTAATAAAACAACCATGGATTTTATATACCGCATCCATGGTTGTTTTATTAATTTAACTGTTTTTCAATTGTGGCAGTTATCTGCCTTTACCAGGTGTGATTATCTAAATATTAGAAAATATCAAAAAATAGTAGAAATTAACCCCTTATCAAAGTTATAATAGGTTTATTATTTATCGCTTTTATGCGTTGAAGTAATAAATTATAAATAAAAAATTAGCCAAGGGGGAACTCCAAATGAAAAAGATTTTACTTGTGATACTATGCGGAGCGATGTTAATGCTTTCGGCATGCGGTTCTGGGGAAAAAGCAAAAGGTAAAGAGAAAGAAAAGAAAACTGTAAAAATAGGCATAATACAGCCGGTTGAACACCCTTCTTTGGATGCGGCGAGAGAAGGTTTTATTCAGGCGTTGAAAGATGCCGGCTACGAAGATGGCAAGAATGTAAAAATTGATTACCAGAATGCCCAGGGTGATATGAATAATAATATGACCATTGCACAAAACCTTGTCGCTGACGAAAAGGATCTGATTCTAGCAATTGCTACATCGAGTGCCCAAGCGGCTGTTCAATCAACAAAGGATATTCCAATTTTGTTTACAACGATTACTGATCCGATTGGAGCAAAGCTTGTCAGTGATTTAGAGAAGCCAGGAGGAAATGTAACAGGCACATCTGATACTCATCCAGACGCCATAAAAAATACAATAACATCTATCAAGGAGTTTATTCCGGATGCCAAGAAAGTTGGTATTATTTATAACTCAGGAGAATCCAACGCTGTAGTTAACGTTGAAAATGCCAGGGAAGTACTAAAGGAAATCGGACTGGAAGCGGTTGAAGCAACGGTGTCAACAAGTGCAGAAGTGAAGCAGGCAGCTGAGTCATTATTAGGGCGGGTCGACGTTCTCTACATACCGAAGGACAATACCGTTGTGGCTGCACTGGAATCAGTCATCAAAGTAGCCAATGAACATAAGATACCAACGTTTGTTGGGGAAGGAGACTCGGTAAAGCGCGGTACATTTGCTTCATACGGAATCGAATACCATGATCTTGGTTACTCAACCGGAAAGATGGCAGTTGAAGTGCTTGAAGGAAAGAAACCAGGTGATATTCCAGTTGGCTTTCCAGAAAAGCTGGAGCTGGTCATAAACAAAAAAGCCGCTGAGCAAGAAGGCATAACATTAACGGAAGAGATGCTAAAAAATGCCAAAATAGTTGGAGAGTAACGCAGGCAAAAATCCACAAGAGTTTCTGCTCCTTGTGGATTTTTGCATTTGGCTAATTAAACGTCATTTCACTTAATACTCTGGATTTTGGACAGATTAGTTTATGTTTCGGATAAATAAATTCCCAAATCCGATAAAATATGAACGAACTGGCCAAACCAGAAAAAGAACCTTGCCGGTTGGCAAGGTTCATCCTTATTTATATCAAAGGGCTTACTGATTCTGATTCGCCCATTCCTCAACGTTCCAAACTTTCGTAACCCAATCTTCATAAAAGTCAGGTTCATGGCAAACGAGAACGATTGTGCCTTTATAAGCTTTCATCGCGCGCTTTAGCTCTTCTTTTGCCACCACGTCCAAGTGGTTTGTCGGCTCATCGAACAGCAGCCAGTTGCTTTCTGTCAGCATTAGCTTACAAAGGCGGACCTTTGACTGCTCTCCGCCGCTCAGCTGATTTAGCGGGCGGGTAATATGGTCGTTCTTTAACCCTACACGGGCCAGGATCCCGCGAACCTGAGGCTGCTCAAGATGCGGAAAGGCATTCCACACTTCGTCGATTGGCGTTGTGTTTCCTGCTTTTACTTCCTGTTCAAAATAAGAAGGGAAGAGGAAGTCCCCACGGTTTAACGTACCGCTGATAGGGTCGATTTTTCCAAGAATAGTCTTTAACAGCGTGGATTTACCAACACCGTTGCAGCCCACCACCGCGATTTTATCGCCGCGCTCAATCGTCATTGACATTTTTGGCAGCAATGCGCGGTCATAGCCAATTTCAAAGTCTGTACCTTCAAAGACATAGCGGCTGCTGCCGCGGGATTCTTTGAAGTCAAAGGTTGGCTTCATTGCTGTTTCAGGACGGTCAATACGCTCCATGCGGTCAAGCTGCTTTTGGCGGCTCTTCGCGCGGCCGGTTGTGGAGTAGCGTGCTTTATTCTTCGAAATAAAATCCTCTTGCTTTTTAATAAATTCCTGCTGTTTTTCATAGGCATTAATATGCTGGTTCTTGTTAATTTCCGCCAGCTCCAAGAATTTCTCGTATGTTGCCGTATAGCGGGTCAGCTTGGAGAATTCGAGATGGAAAATAACATCTACCACTCCATTCATGAATTCTGTGTCATGGGAAATCAGCAAAAAGGCATGCGGATATTCCTTCAGATAGTTTCCAAGCCAGCGGATATGCTCCACATCAAGGTAGTTGGTTGGCTCGTCCAATAGCAGGACCTCAGGCTGTTCAAGCAAAAGCTTTGCAAGCAATACCTTTGTTCTTTGGCCGCCGCTCAGTGCAGAAACATCGCGGTCAAGGCCGATCGCATCCAGGCCTAATCCTCGTGCTGCTTCTTCTATTTTTATATCAAGATTGTAAAAACCGCCTGCTTCCAATTTGTCCTGGATTTCTCCCATTTGTTCAAGAAGCTCCTCTAATTCCTCAGGAGTGGCAGTTCCCATCTTTTCTGTTACTTCATTCAAGGCTTTTTCCTGTTCAAATAACGGCAGGAAGGCATCGCGCAATACATCACGTATCGTTTTTCCCCGAGTGAGTACGGTATGCTGGTCAAGGTAGCCATAATGTACTCCAGGTGTCCATTCGACCCGGCCAGTATCGTAAATAATTTCCCCGGTAATGATATTCATCAATGTTGACTTGCCAACACCGTTAGCGCCAACCAATCCCACATGTTCCCCGGCCATAAGGCGGAAAGAAACATCTTTAAACAAAGTTCTGTCGCCAAAACTGTGGCTTAATTTATCTATAGAAAGCAAGCTCATTATCTGAACCTCCACTTTAATTTAAAAACAACTACCCTTCATCATACTAAAAATTGAGAGAAAATACTATCCTTCATTTTAGTAGGAAATTATGAAAAGGAAATTAGTTGACTAATCCTAAACGGGAAATGCTATGGGGATTAATTGAAACAGATGGGAATTACATGAAACCCTTGCCAAGTAAAGAACAGGTGCAATTGTGGAGCAAAATCTGATTTTGCCCCTATGAAGGTAGAGGGGAACCATGATTTTCTCGTATTTTTATGAGATAATAGTGAGATAGTTATGGTGGAAGAAAGGATGTTAAGATGACTAAAATTTTGGTGCTGGCGGAGAAACCCTCTGTCGGCCGTGATATAGCAAAAGTATTGAACTGCAATAAAAAAGGAAATGGCTGCTTTGAAGGAGATAAGTACATCGTCACGTGGGCACTGGGGCATCTTGTGACGCTGGCTGATCCTGAGGCCTATGATGAGAAATATAAGACGTGGAAGCTGGAGGATCTGCCAATGCTTCCGCGTGAATTAAAGCTTGTCGTCATCAAGCAAACGGGAAAGCAATTCCAGGCGGTAAAATCCCAGCTTAACCGTAAGGATGTCGGCTCCGTTGTAATTGCTACGGATGCAGGGCGTGAAGGTGAGCTTGTGGCGCGCTGGATTCTTGAAAAAGCGAATATAAAGAAGCCGGTGAAGCGCCTGTGGATTTCTTCTGTTACAGATAAGGCAATTAAAGAAGGCTTCAGCAAACTTCGTGACGGCAAGGAGTATGAAGATTTATATGCTTCAGCGGTAGCGCGTGCGGAGGCGGACTGGATTGTCGGAATGAATGCAACAAGGGCGCTGACCAGCAAGTACAATGCTCAGCTTTCCGCTGGCCGTGTCCAGACCCCGACACTTGCCATGATCGCTAAGAGAGAAGAAGAAATAAAAAGCTTTAAGCCGAGAGAATTTTATGGAGTAGCGGCTTTAGCTGAGAATCTGCTAAAGCTGACATGGCGGGACAGCAAAACAAATGATATCCGGACATTTGATAAATCAAGGGCAGAGCGAATTGCTGAATCTGTTAAAAGGAATGATGCAAAAGTAACTGAAGTTGACCGGACACGAAAGAAAAGCTTTGCGCCGGGACTGTATGATTTAACAGAACTGCAGCGGGATGCCAATAAAATGTTTGGCTATTCTGCTAAAGAAACACTCTCAATTATGCAAAGGCTATATGAGAGCCATAAAGTGTTAACCTATCCAAGAACGGACTCGCGCTACCTTTCTTCCGATTTAGTGGACACTCTAAAGGAACGGGTTCAGGCAATCAGCGTTAAGCCGTATAGCCCTTATGCGGCAAAAATCCTAAGAGGTCCGATTAAAGCGAATAAATCTTTTGTGGATGATAAAAAGGTTTCGGACCACCACGCAATCATTCCAACAGAGCAATCGCCGTTTATCAGCAAATTCACCGATAAAGAATGGAAAATTTATGACCTAGTCGTAAAGCGCTTTTTAGCTGTTCTATATCCTCCTTTTGAATATGAGCAAACAACGATCAAGGCGAAAATTGCGGAAGAACAGTTTGCAGCAAAGGGAAAGGTGGTTATTCATTCTGGCTGGAAGGAAATATATGATAACCACTATGAGGAAGAAGAAGCAAAAGACGGCCTGGCAGAGCAGTTGCTGCCAAGCGTCAAACAAGGGGACAGCATCGCTATTTCTGCAGTTAATGTAACAAGCGGAGAAACAAAGCCGCCTGAGCCATTTAACGAGGGCACATTACTATCTGCGATGGAAAACCCATCCCGGTTTATGAACCTGGAAAATAAAGATTTGATTAAAACGCTGGGCGAAACAGGTGGAATCGGAACGGTTGCAACCCGAGCCGATATTATCGAAAAGCTGTTCAATTCCTTCCTGATTGAAAAGAAGGGCAAAGGAATTTTCATCACTTCCAAGGGCAAACAGCTGCTTGAGCTTGTTCCGGAAGAGCTCCAGTCACCTGCTCTGACCGCTCAGTGGGAGCAAAAACTGACGGCCATTTCTAAAGGTAAACTTCAAAAGAATGCATTTATCCTCGACATGAGGAATTATGCGAAGGATGTTGTAACTGAAATTAAGAACAGCGGCAAGAAGTTTAAGCATGATAACCTGACAGGGACTAAGTGTCCGGAATGCGGCAAACCCATGCTGGAAGTGAACGGAAAGCGTGGGAAAATGCATGTTTGCCAGGATAGGGAATGTGGCCATCGGAAAAATATTTCCCGATCTACGAATGCAAGATGCCCGAATTGCCATAAAAAGCTGGAGCTTCGCGGAGAAGGAGAAGGCCAAATTTTTGTATGCAAATGCGGCCACCGTGAAAAGCTTTCCTCCTTTACGAACAGAAAGCAAAAGGGCAAGAACCACCAAGCTTCTAAACGGGACGTATCGCAATACCTGAAGCAGCAGAACAAGGATGAGCCGATGAATACAGCGCTCGCGGATGCACTTGCCAAATTGAAATTTGATAAATAATCTGCTTGAAAGCTGACTCAATTTGGGTCAGCTTTTCTTTTTGGGGGGGAATCATATTGGTGTCATTATCTGACTGTACAGAGCACCATGTATGAATGTTATAATATAGACTGGATTTAGTATGAATTAGTGGTGAAAAGCTTGTTTGCTAGTTTAAAATACAGGGGAAAGGAATGACAGAAAATGAATTGGATATTAGCATTTTTTATTTTATTTTTACTATTTCTTTGTTATTCCGTAATTCCTACGATCTTTATCCGCAGGAGCGGTTTAAATATAGTTAAAGAACTTAACGGGAAAAAAGCAGTTGCCCTGACATTTGATGATGGACCAAACCCGATATATACTGAGCAGCTGCTTGATATATTAAAAAAATATCAAGTAAAGGCGACGTTTTTTGTAGTAGGAAAAAAGGTTGAACAATATCCGGAAACCGTAAAACGAATGCACAGGGAAGGTCATACGGTCGGCATCCATCATTACAGCCATGTATCCAGCTGGTTCATGTCTCCGCTTGTATTGCGCAGTCAGTTAAAACGGACGGAGAAGGCTATTTATAACTGCATTCAAGAATATCCGGCTTTTTACCGTCCGCCTTGGGGCCATTTTAATCTAGCAACATTATTGATATCCAGAAAATACCGCATCATTATGTGGTCGGATATATTCAGTGATTGGAAAATCGATGTATGTAAGAATGTACTTCTTCAAAAGCTAAAAGCAGTTACAGCTAAAGGCTCCATCCTCCTGCTTCATGACTGCGGCAAGACCTTCGGAGCACAAGAGGAAGCACCGAAATTTATGATTGCAAGCCTGGAAGTGTATCTCAAAGAAAGCAAGCAAAAAGACGTTCAATTTATTTCACTGCCAGATCATTTTAAAGAAAGTAAAGAAAAAATCGCGCTATGAATATAGATATGCTGTTAGGTTATATCGATGTGTATGGATATGCTATCATATTTATTTTTTTATTTCTGGGAATTGTGGGAATCCCGGCTCCGGAAGAATCCCTCTTATTCCTGATAGGGGTACTCGCAATCAATCATAAATTATCCTTTATCGGAGCTGCCTTCTTTGCCTGGGCCGGAGCATTTGCTGGGATGGCTGTGGCGTACGTATGCGGCTGGTATGTTGGCTATCCTTTTATCAGGAAATATGGGAAGTTTATTGGAGTCACGGAAGAAAGATGGCTGAGGGCAAAGGAGAAATATACAGGAAACGTGAGAAAAACAATTTTGCTGGGATTTTATCTGCCGGGACTAAGACAAATTAGCCCTTATTTCGCCGGCATAAGCAGAATTTCTTTTCGAACCTTCATTCTTTATTCTTTCTTAGGGTCCATATTGTGGACGTTTCCCTTTATACTGGGCGGATACTTTGCAGGAAGCTTTTTTGACATAAACCCAAAATATGTTCCATATGTGGGAGTTGTTTTATTAATCCTTTTTTGTCTATACAGCCTTATCAAGTACTTCCAAAGAAAAAAAGAAAAAAAATCAGAAGGTGTTCATTGATGAAGGTTCTTGTATGTTCATTATTCCAATTTCCGAACGGACATCTAAAGGTGGCTGAAGCGATACAGGAAAGCATCAGCAAGGAGTATGCGAATGCTGAAATTAAGATTGTGGATTTTTTGGGCTATTGCAACTGGAATTTAGAGAAGTTCGTTTCCTCCGTATATCTTACTTGTATTAACAAATCGCCTTCCGTTTATAGATCTTTATATAAGACCATTATGTATAGTGAAGATAGAAGTAAAACGCAGATGCAAATTCCTTTTGTATCACTTTATTTTGAACAGAAAATGAAACAGTTAATTGTAAAAGAGGAGCCCACTTTAATAGTTTGTTCGCATTCCTTTCCCTCAAAAATGATTGGAAAGCTGAAAGAAAAAGGCTTAATGGAAAATATTCCGACGGTAAATGTGTATACCGACTTTTTTATTAACGATATTTGGGCTAAACATCCAATCCAGTATCATCTGGTACCGCATAATAAGGCTAAGGAAACCCTGATTGCCAAACACGGCATAAACGAAGAAAATGTGTTTGTTACCGGAATTCCTATCAGCAATTCCTTTAATCAGACAATCACTAAGGAAAATAAACGATCAAAGCACGTCTTGGTGGCTGGCGGGAACAATGGTCTTTTCAAATCAAGTGAGCTTGTTGATATGCTTGAAAATCATCCGGAGATAACATTCACTGTATTATGCGGAAAAAATAAGGAGTTATATGACAGGTTAAGCAGTTTGAACCTGCCTCATATCCATCCGAGAGGCTACATTGAATCCTCCTCAGAATTAAATGTTCTATACGGCGAAGTGGATGCAATATTAACAAAGCCAGGAGGGGTAACAATAAGTGAAGCACTCCAAAAGAAAATACCTATTATCATTCATAATTCCCTTCCGGGACAAGAAGAGATTAATTTAAAATTTCTGGAGGAAGAAGGAATAGTAAGTGCATCATCATCCAAAAAATTAATTGAACAGGTGAATTCTGTGATTTTTAATGATGACGAGCGGAAAGCAATGAAATTAAAAATGGAGCGCTATCTTGAGGGAATTTCCTACAATTATTCTGATGCGATTTCTCACATTATCCAAAAGGAAGTGTTTGGGGGCTTAGTAAGATCGAGCAGTTAATTTGCAATGGAACGGAGAAACATGGGGGGACTGGATGATGGCTGGAAAAACAAACGCAATCCGAATCCTTGATTCAAAAAGGATTACTTATAAGATGATGGAATATGAAAATAAAGACGGCAAGATTGACGGTGTCTCCGTTGCAGCAAAGATTGGCAAAGATCCCAAAATGGTTTATAAAACCCTCGTTACACAAAATACGCATTCTCACTATGTCTTTGTTATTCCCGTTGACGAGGAGCTGGACTTGAAAAAGGCGGCAAAAGCAGCAGGGGAAAAGAAGCTGGACATGCTGCCTGTCAAGGATATTCAAAAGTTCACCGGCTACATTCGAGGCGGGTGTTCACCTATTGGAATGAAAAAGCTCTTTCCCACCTTTATTGATCAGCAGGCAACCGATTTAAATACGATCATTGTGAGCGGGGGCAGAATTGGCATTCAGATTGAACTGGATGTGGAGGATTTGCGGAAAGTTGTGAATGCATCCCTTATTGACCTTGTAAAATAGGAAACTGTATATAACTCAGTTTTAACCAGATTTAGACCAGCATATATTTGATCAGCAAATGAGCATACGGTTCCCGGGTGCTTATTTTTTGTTGGCAAGAAATATTTAAAAGGTAAGGGCTTGGCTAACTGAGTTAGCGGACCTATATATTGACCCGTTCAAGTCCTGACAAAAGAACAAGGAACACTGCGGCTGGGCTGCATCGCACGAAACAAAGCGGCTGCTATGTGAGAACGTGGAATAATATATAGCTGGTGTTTCTTTTCTTAGGGCGCTTGCGCTTTTTTTTTCTAAATTAGGCATTCACCTATACAAACCCTGCCGCATATCCTGTGATAGGAAGAATTAACAACAGGCAGGGAGTGTGGTTGGAAGGTGTCTGGAAAAATCAAACATTATTATGCAGGGGGCAATACATCCCGCGGTTTTTACAGTTTATATGATTCTAATCTTCAGGGACTGGAAAAAATATTTATTTTAAAAGGAGGGCCTGGCACTGGGAAATCCACATTGATGCGGACAATAGGCCTGGAATGGCGGGATAAAGGCTTTGACATTGAGTTCATGCATTGCTCATCTGATAACCATTCCATTGATGGTGTCATCATTCCGAAGCTAAAGATCGGGATTGTCGATGGTACGGCTCCTCATGTCATTGAGCCCCATGCTCCTGGAGCGATTGAAGAGTATGTGAATCTGGGTGCAGCCTGGGATGCGGATCAGCTGGCTTTAAAAAAGGATGAAATATGCCAGTATACATCGAAAATTAGCAGCGAATTTGCCTCAGCTTATTCAGCGTTCGCAGCGGCATTGAGGATTCATGATGATTGGGAAAAGATATATATTGAAAACATGGACTTTGTGAAAGCAGATCAGCTTGGAGAGAAGCTTTTGAAGGAGCTTTTCGGCGAGATTGCGCTCAATAAAAAGGCGGATGTCCGCCACCGCTTTTTGGGAGCTGCCACTCCTCAGGGAGCATGTGATTTTGTTCCGAATTTAACAGAAGGTCTTAACAAACGGTACTTCATTAAAGGCCGCGCAGGCACCGGGAAATCGACCATACTAAAGAAAGTGGCAGCACAGGCAGAGCTCAGAGGATTTGATTCGGAAATCTATCATTGCGGTTTTGATCCGCACAGCCTTGATATGGTTATTGTCAGGGAGCTTGGGATTGCGATATTTGACAGTACTGCACCGCATGAATATTTTCCAAGCCGGGAAGGTGACGAAATCATTGATGTTTACAATGCTGCTGTAACGCCAGGGACGGATGAAAAATATGCAGAAGAAATCAAAAACATTTCCTCGAATTATGCAGCCAAGATGAAGGAAGGAACGGCATTTCTGGCAAAGGCCAAGGCCCTTCATGATGAGCTTGAGGAGATTTATAAAGCGGCAATGGATTTCAGTAAGGTAACGGAAATTCGGGATGAAATCAAAGGGAAGATTGAAAAACTTGCAAGCGTAACTTCTTCTCTATAAATTGGAAACTGGCCTAGCTTGACCATCATGGCGAAACAGAGCAGTGCAAGATTTACAATATATCAGCAATAATAAGGGAGGCTGGACTTTGTCCAGCCTTCTTAATATTTACAGAGCTATAACTCCTGAAACAGAATACTGGAAAAAAGACTCTATTAATATTGTTTCCGGGAAAATAATGCTTTTACTTTTTATTTCAGATGCAAGAACAGTAAAATAGTGACAAGAGGCTTATTTTAAAGGGGAAATACAATGAAACATAACAAATTATCCATTTCTTTGCTGAAAACTGAAGATGCAGAGGCCTTGCTTGCTTTTGAAAGGGTGAATCGGAAATACTTTTCTTCTACTCTTCCGGACAGGGGAGATGATTACTTCCATTTGGAAAACATAACGAATATTATTGCTAGTATTGAGGAAGAGCAAAAAAGGGATCTTTGTTATATGTATACAGTCAGAAATTCGGATGAAGAGATTGTCGGCAGGGTAAATCTTTTTTCCGTAGTGAGAGGCGATATGCAAAGTGCTGAACTTGGCTACCGGATCGGCGAAAAGCATAATAGGAAGGGTTATGGAACGGCTGCTGCAGCGCTGGCAATCCGGGAGGCGTTTGAGACACATGGCCTTCACCGCTTATATGCCTCCACTGACCCGGCCAACATAGGCTCACAAATCGTTCTGATTAAAAATCGTTTTCAATTTACTGGAAGAACTCCGGAATACATACAAATTAACGAGAAATGGTATGACAGTATCCATTTTTCTCTGCTTCGCAAGGATTGGAAAAAATAAAATAAAGCAAATAAAGGAGTTTTAATTTATGAAGAAAATGCCTTTAGAAAAGCGTAACGTTTCTGACAGCCGTATCATTCTGGGATGTATGGGATTTGGCGGGACATGGGATAACAGCTCGGCATCCGATGAAGAGGTATTAAAAGCTGAGCGGGCCATCAATGCGGCGCTGGAATCCGGAATGACGATGTTTGATCACGCAGATATTTACAAAAGGGGAAAAGCGGAAGAAGTATTTGGAAAAGTGCTGAAAGACCGGCCGGGCTTAAGGGAAAAGATTGTTATTCAAAGCAAGTGCGGGATTAGGTTTGCTGACGAGGCGGCCCCTGGGCGATATGATTTCTCAAAAAACCATATTCTAGATTCAGTAGATGGGATTTTGCAAAGGCTGTCTATAGATTACCTTGATATCTTACTCCTGCACCGTCCCGATCCGCTAATTGAACCAGAAGAAGTAGCCGAAGCATTCCTTCAGCTGAAAACATCCGGGAAGGTACGCCATTTTGGCGTTTCCAATATGAACCGGGGGCAGATTGACCTCATTCAGGCTTATTCTGAGGAGCCGATTATTGTCAATCAGCTGGAGATGAGCCTGAATAAGCTGGACTGGATTGATCAAGGAGTTTCTGTCAATCAGGCAGCCGGAAAAGCGTCGCATTTCGCTGATGGCTTAATGGAGCACAGTATAATGAATAATATTCAAATACAGGCATGGTCTCCTTTGGCCAAGGGGGTTTTTACAGGCAAAGACTCCGGGCAGCTTTCAGAGGCTGAATCGAAGACTAGAAAATTAGTAGAGCAAATGGCTGCTGAAAAAGAAACAACAACTGAAGCAATTGTTCTGGGCTGGCTAATGCGCCATCCTGCGAAAATCCAGCCGGTAATTGGCACAACAAATCCAGAACGGATTAAAAACTGCGGCGACGCTGTCCGCCAATCGGAAATCATGACACGTGAGGAATGGTACCGCCTTTATGTTTCTGCAAGAGGCAACAAGCTGCCGTGATCAAGAGAAATGTTAATGGAGGGCATTACAGTGAAAGAATCGGAACAATTATATTTTCTCTTTGAAACTAATCAGAATAGCGAAAACGCTGGACCTATGGCAGCTTACATGAAGAATCTTTTTCCGTTCTTCGGAATAAAATCACCGGACAGGCGAAGGCTTTTGGGGCAGTTTTTTCAAGAAACGGGGATGGTAAAGAAGCCTTTTTCCGAGGCATTTGTCAGGGAGTTATGGTCTTATCCGGAGAGAGAACTGCAATATTCCGCAATGGATTATATGATTAAATTTGCTAAAAAGCTGGAAAAGGGACATATCAGCCTTTTAAAAGAGCTGATAGAACAGAAGTCCTGGTGGGATAGCGTAGATGCGATCGCGTCCAATGTAGTTGGTCCAGTAGCAGCTAAATACCCTGAATTGATTGATGAGTATATCGACGTTTGGTACAAACATTCAAATATGTGGCTGAGGCGGACCGCCATCCTTTTCCAATTGAAATTCAAGGAAAAGACCGATGAAGAGAGGCTGTATCGATATATTCTATGGAATGCTGACAGCGGAGAATTTTTCATTCAAAAAGCAATTGGCTGGGCATTAAGGGAATATTCAAAAACAAACCCGGAGTCAGTTAGGGAGTTTATTGGTTCACATACATTGTCTAAACTAAGTGTCAGAGAAGGCAGCAAATATATTTAGATGTAACAGCTTATCGGCTGAGCCCCATTCCAGCAAATAAGGATGAATTTGTTACAATGGGAAAAACAACAAGAAGAGGGTGCAGTTTTGATAAAATCTATTGCAATTGATATGGATGGAACGCTATTAAATAAAAGCCAAAAGGTTAGTAAGGAAAACAGGGAAGCAATTATTTCAGCACAAAACAAAGGGGTAGAAGTTGTAATTGCTACCGGCAGATCCTTTAGCGAAGCCCGCTATGCTTTGGATGAAGCAGATATCACTTGTCCGATAATTGGCATCAATGGAGCAGTAGTGATGTCGGAGGAAGGAAAAGTAGCGGCTTCAAACCCGATGAATGTGGAAGATGTAATAGCAGCTGACCGGATCCTTTCTGAAAAAGATCTTTATTATGAAATTTATACGAGCGAAGGGACATTTTCAAAGGACTTTGACCGCTCAGTTGCTACGCTTGTCGATATCTATTTGACAGCAAATCCGGATATCGATCCGCTGGCCGTGAGTGAACATGCACGGCAAAGGCTGGAGCTTGGCCACCTTAAAACCATTGAAAGCTATGAGAAGCTGTTCCAAGAGCCGAATATAGAGTTTTATAAACTGTTAGTTTTCTCAGTTGATCTTAAGAAACTGGGAGAAGCTGCTTCTGAGTTGAAAGAAACGGTTAATCTTGCCGTTACTTCTTCCGGCCGCGAAAATATAGAAGTTAACAGCATGGAAGCCCAAAAAGGGATTGCGCTTGAGAAATATCTGGAGAAAAAAGAAATTCCTTTAAGTGAAGCAATGGCAATTGGGGATAATTATAATGATGTTTCCATGTTTGAGCGTGTTGGCCGGGCTGTAGCAATGGGAAATGCACCTTCAGATATTCAAAAGCTATGTGATTTTGTTACTGATACGAATGAGGAAAACGGTGTGGCGAACGCAATTTGGAAAGTGCTTAAGGATTGATCTAAAGGAATGCTGAAAGGAGACGGGGTGATGAAAGGTATACCGCTATTACTGTTTTTCTTAACCGCTTTATGGCTGGGAGGCTGTTCACCTGAACCTGAAAAAAGCATGGACAAGGAAGAAGCTGTCAATGCATCAGACAATGGGTTAAGGCAAAATAAAGCGGAAGCCATTCTCACTGACCTCAACATTCCCTGGTCGATTCAAAAAAGCGGAGAAGTTTTCTACATTTCAGAGAGGACCGGTTCGATCGTTCACAGGCAGGATGGCAAGATGAAGCGTCAAAAAGTGGAGCTTGAAAAAAGGTTGTCACAAAATCCTGAAGCGGGACTATTAGGGTTTGTCCTTGCTCCTGACTTTGAAACCATACCTCAGGCCTTTGCCTATTATACATATGATCAGAACGGGAACCCAATAAACCGGGTGGTTTTGCTCTCACTTGAAGGTGATACATGGAAGGAAATTAGGGTGTTGCTGGACAAAATACCGAGCGGAACCTATCATCATGGCGGTAGGATTAAGGTTGGGCCAGACGGCAAGCTATTTGTTACCACTGGGGATGCCCATCAGGACGAAATTGCCCAGGAAATGCAGTCACTTGGCGGGAAAATCCTGAGGATGAATCTGGATGGCAGCATACCGAACGACAACCCTGATCCAAATTCATATGTGTATAGTCTGGGGCATCGAAATCCTCAGGGACTTGCCTGGGATGAAGCCGGCCAGCTTTATAGCAGTGAGCATGGTCCTTCAGCTCATGATGAAATTAATATTATCAAACCGGGAAAGAACTATGGCTGGCCGCTGATCACGGGAAATGAAACAAGGCCAGGTCTGGAAAGTCCGCTTTTTCAGTCTGCTGATGACACCTGGGCTCCTTCTGGCATCGCCTATCACGAAGGTGCCATCTATGCAGCAGCTCTAAGGGGAGAAGCAGTCAAAGCTTTTCATTTGAAAACAAAGCAAAAGCAGCTTGATAATGTTGTGGAAGGTTTAGGGAGAGTCAGGGACGTTCTCATCGACGGTGATTCTTTATACTTTATCACCAACAACACAGATGGGAGAGGGACTCCGGGAGAAGGTAATGATAAGCTGTACCGCCTGACTTTATCGTCACTGAAGTAAACTGACTTAAATAGTCGTATTGGTTATAGCAAATGGGGGATTCCAGACTAAAACAAAACCCTTGCCAGCAGGCAAGGGTTTTTCTCTGTAAAGTGCAGTTTTCGCTAAAAATACATTCACTGAAACCGGTATTCTGCAGATTTGCCTGCCTTTGTGACCTGCATTTGTTGTCGAATTATGTAGAAGAATCGGTATTTTTCAAAAGTCGACGATAAAAAATGCCGAGTTGATAGATAAAAATCGGAAGTTGAACGATAAATTTCGAAAGCTGAATGATAAATTACCAAAGTTGACGATAAATTCCCCAGCTAAACTGCAATGATTTATTGAGTCCTCTTTTTGCTCCAGTATACATACAAAAGTTGACTTTTTACGCCGAAAAAGCTGATGTTAATAGCCATTAAGTTACGACAATACATGATTAACTTGACGATAAAATAGCAAATTGAAAACATGACGGTTTTCTATTAATTTTCGGCTTTTTTTACGATGAAAACCGTCGGAAATTTAATAAAAGTTCCTTATTCTTTTTTGCTTAAGCCATGCAAGATGAACTGTACGGTGCGTTCAGCTTCTTCCTCGTCATTCCATTCAAATTCGGGAACCAGCAGGAAGCGGATCATTAAATGTCCGAAAACGGCAGAGGCTGCCATTCGGATAACGGAATAGGACGGAATATCAATTAATTCGCCTTTCGCTTGGAAATGGCATATGATTTTCAAAAAACGATCAAACACTTTTTTCGCTATGTGCTCCATAAACTGTTCCTTCAATTCAGGATGAAAGGGGATTTCCTGGATGACAATTTTAAGCAGAGGCAGGTTGTTTCGCGCAAATGCCATCCGGTTTTTTATCATTGCCCTTAAGAAATCCTCAAATGAATCAAAGTTTCCATCGAGTACTTTATTCAAATCATTAATGATGAACGGGGCAAATAGCCTGGCCATTGTAGGGGCTACGATGGAGACCAGAAGTTCTTTCTTTGTTTTATAGTGCCGGAAGATGGTTCCCTCTGCTACCCCTGCCTTTTTGGCGATTTCACTGGTAGAGGTGGCAGCATAACCCTTCTCCGCAAACATTTCCACTGCCGCAGTGATTATTTTCTTCTGTTTCTCGGTCAAATTTTCTTTTCCAGCCTGGAGCAACAGTTGTTCCAGTGTTTCATTTACTAACATACTTTGCCCCCTTCAGGAAAACGTATCTATTACATTTTACGATATTTCTTCAACGCTGCAATATTTAAGATCATAAACAGCAGGGAGAAACAAAGCAGAATAGATACAGATCCCGAAATTGCCTCCCAGCCCATTCCCCGGACCATAATGCTGCGCAGTGCATCCGCGGCATAATAAAGCGGTGTGATATAGCTGATCCAGCTGAGCCAATCAGAAATAGTCTCCAAATTAAAAAGGCCTGAAAAGAACACCTGTGGCACTATAATTAGAGGAATAAATTGAATCATTTGCAATTCATTATTGGCAAAGGCTGATAAAAGAATACCGAGTGTCAAAGCAGAAAAGGATAGCAGCGTGATTACCAATAGAACATACAAGAAAGCACCCTCCATCAGCATGCCTAATCCGTATATTGCATAAGCAGCGATAATGGAAGACTGAATCAAGGTAAAAATGCCAAAACCGGCAACGTACCCAACAACTATCTCCCAAAGGTGCAATGGGCTGCAAATTAGGCGCTCTAGTGTTCCTCCAGTTCTTTCTCTTAAAAAGGATACACCAGCAACCAGAAAGACAAAGAAAAAGGCAAAAAAACCAAGCAGGACAGGGCCGAAATAATCAAACTGTCCCATATCTTCAGAGCCATTCAGATATTCTGTTTTTACATTAAGAGCTTTTTCCTGTCCCTGAAACGATTTGGCAGAATTCTGGACCCATTTCATTACAGACCCATTTACGGAGGGATCACTTCCCTCCAGTCGGACTACTAGCTGCCCTCCATCAAACAGGAGATAACCGTCCAATTCTTGATTTTCCAAAAGGTTCTGTGCCTCTTGTTCAGATAAATGCAAGGTGTTGGCATCCTTGTTGTTGAAAACATCTTCTGCTAAATCAGGAACATTGACGAGGCCAATATCCGGCACATATTCATCTCCGTTAAAGACCAGATTAAGCATGGTAAGGATTAATATCGGTGCAAAAATCATGAGGCCCACAGTCCGTTTGTCATGAAGAAATTGCCTAAGAATACGGATAATTAAAGCTTTAATTCTCATGTCCGGCACCTCCCAAGGTTAAAAATGCTTCTTCAATCGTTTGAGCTGATGCAGATTTTCTGATATTTTCTGGTGATCCCGAAGCTATGATTCCCCCATTTCTTATCAGCGCTAACCTGTCACACTTTTCTGCTTCATCCATTACATGTGTGGTCAGGAGGATAGTCACACCATTCTCTTTGAGATTTCTTAAGTTATTCCAAATAGATTGCCGAAGAATCGGATCAATTCCCACAGTCGGTTCATCTAAAATCAGCAGCTTAGGGTTATGCAATAGGGCGGCAGCCAAGGAGAGGCGCCTTTTCATCCCACCGGAAAAATTCCTTACCGTTTTCTTAAGATGTTCCTGCAAGTTGACGATTTCCATAACATGATGAATTCGCTGGTTTCGCTGTTTACCGCTTAATCCATAAAGAGAAGCAAAGAATTCAAGATTTTCGTAAGCTGTAAGTTCATGATACAAAGCGTCTGACTGAGACATATAGCCAATTCGCTGCATAAGAGAAATCGATGGCACAGATGTATCACCCATCCAAATCATTCCGGATGTTAAGCTTTCAAGCCCGGTAAGCATTTTAACAAGTGTCGTTTTGCCAGCCCCTGATGGGCCAAGAAGGCCAAAAATTTCCCCTTTTTTAATCTCTAACGTAATGTTGGAGAGGACAGTCTGATGTCCAAACACCTTGGAAACATTTTCGAAACGAATAAGTGTTTCTGCCATTTATATTCACTCCATTCTTAAAGTGAGTAATCACTCACTAATAATATATGGCAGAAATGATCTGAAGTAAAGTGAGTAACCACTCATTTGATTCGACAATTTTTTCATACTTGCCGCGGGGTTAAAAATGGAAAGTCTTTAATACGGAAAAAGAATTAATTTTAAACTAAAAATAAAATAGTGTATAAAAAATAGTGACAGGGGCTATAATAGTACCACGATGAATTTTCCATAAATATCCCCCTTTTTCCGTCTGGCTAATCCGGGCGGAATTTTTTTGTTACATGGGATTGGAATATTACAACTTAACTTATTAGTGTAATCCAGAGGCACAGTACCTTTTTTCACTAAACCTGAAGAATGATCCCATTTTAATGTAAATAAAACAGCCCGCAGCTAAATTCTTCTGCAGGCTGTTTCTATAAGATAAGTATAACTTTTTTAACGTAGTACAGATGTCTAGCTCCAGCGCCCAGCCCCGATGCACAGGACAAGGAATGCTTCGGCACCGATATCGCACGAAACAAAGCAGCAGCTTTGTGAGGACGAGGGGACTTTAGCCGTTCTTCCTCTGACCCGGGCGCTTCGTCTTTTCTATTCTGGCCACTGATAGAACCAGAACCGTTCGTTCCGGATCCAGCCAAGAAGCTGCGGATCCTGGTTTTGGAGTTGTTCTGCCCAGGCAGCCACCATTGATTCTGTTTGAGAGCGGTGGGCTTTGATAGAGGCAATTTTCTTATCTTCCACAGCTGTAACATCATGGTAGATGTTTGGTTCGCCCAGTTCCTCCAGGCTGTTATTGGCAAATGCAACGCAATACAGTTTTGGCTGTTCGTCCTTTGGAATTTTTGATACTGCACGTACAACGGCCCTTGCGGTTGCTTCATGGTCGGGGTGTACGCTGTAACCGGGATAAAAAGTGATAATGAGGGAAGGATTAAGCTCTTCTATAACTTTGGTTATCCTGCCAGCAAGTTCCTCGTCATCTTCAAATTCAACCGTTTTATCTCTAAGGCCCATCATACGTAAATCCTTGATACCAAGAGCATCTGCCGCATCCTGGAGTTCTTTTTTCCGGATTAAAGGCAATGATTCCCTGGTAGCGAAAGGGGGGTTGCCGAGGTTGCGCCCCATTTCACCTAACGTCAGGCATACATACGTTACAGGTGTACCGCTTTCAATATAGGAAGCAATCGTGCCGGATACACCGAACGCTTCATCATCCGGGTGAGGAAATACGACTAATACGTGTCTTTCTTTTTCCATGCCATTCTCTCCTTTAATCAAAAGATAACTTTCTTAACAAGTACAGATGTCTAGCTTCAGCGCCCAGCCCCGACGCACAGGACGTGCTAGTGCCAGCGGCGCCACAGGACGTGCCAGACTTTAGTCGACGTTCCTTTTGCCAGAGCGCTTGCGATTTTTCTTATTCAAACGGGGTCTCACTCAGTTCTAGAGCAACAGCCAGTTTACCAGTATTGTCCAGTCCAGCAAGAAGAAGTCTCCCTTTATCATCCAGCTCAAAATGGGTAATGCCTTCTCCGTATACCCAGCCAATTTCAAGCTTCAGACCTACGCGGAAAGGGCCTTCTCCGACAATCTTTCCAAGTTCATAACGGATTTTTGCGTTTCGTATATAAGCGCCCGCAGAGAAAAACGATTCATCCTTATGGGTTGCATAAGCACCGTTGGTCGTTTCAAGGTGCAGGAATATATCCTTGCCCGCCATTGAATCGATGGTTCGCTGTACGATATCCTTTTGTTCAATTGCTTCCATGATTTCCTCCTTATATGCCAATCGATAAGAAACATTTAATATATTTATTATTTTACTAAAAACCTTCCTGAAATGCGAAAAGCTGAATCGGGTTTCAGAAAAGTTAAACCAGGCTTGTCTAGAGCATAAGCCTCAATAGAACTGCCTTCGCAATACTCTTATGTTCACCTGTTTTTAAAGTGTTTCCTCACTTGATCACTACTGGACACAAAAATAAACCCCCTTGTCTTTCAACAGGGGGGTTCGAAAACGTATATTATTTTACGCCGACGCGCGCCCGGTAAGCGCTGTGCATTGTTGGGCCGACATATTCATTTAATTTCCAAGAGTGGCGGATTGCTTCTGTAATGAATTCTTTCGCTGTGTAGATCGCTTCACGGGCAGACTTTCCTTTAGCTAGCTCAGCCGTAACAGCAGCGGAGAATGTGCAGCCTGCTCCATGTGTATAGGTTGTGTCGATACGCTCGCCTTCGAGTACTTCAAATTCGTTTCCATCAAAAAGCAGGTCGACAGCTTTGCTATGGTCAAACTTATTTCCTGCAGTAATGACTACATATTTTGCACCAAGCTCATGAATTTTTGCAGCAGCATTTTTCATGTCATCCATTGTACGGATTGGGCCTGTTCCAGCAAGCTGGCTGGCTTCAAACATGTTAGGGGTAACTACAGCTGCCTTTGGGGTTAATATATCACGAAGTGCAATTGCTGTTTCCGGGTGAAGAACTTCGTCTTCCCCTTTACAGACCATAACCGGGTCGATAACAACATTTTTCAGGTTAAGTTCTTCTATTTTACGGGCTGCAAGTTCAATAATTTCCACTGAACCAAGCATTCCTGTTTTCATTGCGTCGATTCCTACAGACAGGATAGTTTCCAGCTGTGCTTCTACTGTTGAGAGAGCTTGAGGGAAAACGTTGTGATGCCAGTCATTTTTTGGATCCATGGAAACGATCGTAGTTAAAGCGGTCATTCCATAAACACCTAGCTCCTGGAACGTTTTCAGGTCGGCCTGGATGCCAGCACCGCCGCTAGAATCAGAACCAGCTATTGTCAAAGCCTTTTTCATTGTCATTTGAGAACCTCCTAAAAAGTTTTGTACTGCTTAAATTTTCGCTTTTAAAGCGAAAAGGACTTTAGTTTCGGAACATAATGTTCTCTTTCTATTCAAACTCACTATTAAGAATATAACAATTTCATTAATCATGACAAGGTATTAGAAAAATAGAAAATAATCCAAGTGTACATTTTGTTCTTCCTTCTCCTATTTAGAATGCGGGAAGCTTGTATAATAGATTGGTATTTATTACATTAAAAGTAACATTGCCATAATGAAAAGAGGGGTAAAAATGAACACTGATAATGGCATTTCAACAGAGTATGAAGCAATGCAAAAAGGGATCGTAGCATTGAGGTTAAACTGGAAGAAACAGCTTGATAATAAAAAGTGAGAAAACCAGGCTCGAGAATAAAAGAGACTATCTAAGAAGCTAGATCATGCACTCAAGGTTATTTTTGTAAAGAAGAAGGTAAACCTGAGAATAGGAATATGTAAAAATAAATTCAGAAAGCTGGGGGGCATTGGGATGAATACTACAGCTCTGCTTTTGGCTGGCGGAAAGTCGAGCCGAATGGGAAAAAATAAAGCTATGCTTCCGATGTTTGGCCAGCCGAATGTTTGCAATATAAAGGATGAGTTAACAAAGGCTGCTGATGAGGTCGTATTAATCACTAATACACCCGAAAAATACGGGTTCTTGAATATCACAGTAACAGTGGATATCTATAAAGATATGGGGCCGCTGGGAGGGCTCCACGCCGGATTAACTGCGTCACAAACAGATGTAAATGTAATCACCGCCTGCGATATGCCTTTTATAAAGGCAGATATCATAATGCGGATGATTAGTTTTGCGGAAGGATACGATGCTGTTGTCCCAGAGATTTTCGGGCAGCTTCATCCGCTTTTTGCCGTTTACAGGAAGAGCTGCCTTCCTGCTTTAGAAGAGTGTTTATTAGATAGAAAGCTCAGAATGGCCGCTTTCATCGATAAACTGCATGTTAAAATACTAAAAGAGACTGATTTTAAAGAGTATTTTCAAAATGAAACTCTTTTTTCCTATATGTTTTACAATATGAATAAACCCGAAGATTACTCCAGGGCATTAGAAATAGAAGCAATGCTGCTGGCCAAAAAGGGCGGGGAAGAACAATGAAATTTTTTCAGGTTACCTCATAAAAAGTGCTGCCAGAGTCACGATGTCACTTATGAGGGCTGACGGAATGCTAATTGTCCCACCCGATGTATTAGGTTACGAGCAGGGCCACGAAGTGGAGATTGAAGTGTTAAAGCCGCTTGAAGACATCAATTCGGCCGTTATTTTTAATGGAAGCCATGACATGACTATTTTATAAAAAGGGAGAATCCACTAACCAGGATTGTTTCGGCCCACACAGGGAGCATGGCGGGAATCTTAGCTGTAAAAAAAGGGGAAGCTCACGCCGCCGGTATTCACTTGCTCGATCCGGATACAAAGGAATATAATCTTTCCTATCTATCAAAATTGATAGGAAAAGATGATTATGTACTATATCCTTTTCTGAAAAGGAAACAAGGCTGGATTGTACAGAAAGGCAACCCGCTTGGGATTCAGACGGTTTCTGACATAGCAGAAAAGGGTGCTGAATATGTTGACAGACAAAAGGGTGCAGGAGCGAGAATATTGTTTGACATGCTTTTTAAAGAATGAAGCTCTCCGGCCTGACAGCATATCAGGCTACCAAAGAGAATTTTTTTCACACCTGGCTGTTGCCGTGAAGTAAAAGAAAGCAAAAAAGCGGCAGGGCTCGGCATTTACTCCGCTGCTAAGGTAATGGGCCTGGATTTCGTCCCGGTAGCTGATGAATCATATAATCTGTTCATGAAAACCTCTTTCTTTTTAAAGGCCAGCAATTAATCAAGCTAAGTCAATCAGAAGCTTTTATTGAAGAAGTTGAAAGGATTGGCGGCTATCATATAGTCAGGGACCCTCAGCCGCTTTATTTAAAGGATCAAGCATATCACATGGCGTCTTTCAGTGTATCGCAAGGCTTAAAATAAATTCCTATGATACTATAGGGGTAACCGGCATTTATTTTTCTGGCTAATGTTAATGCGGCTGTGATGCTGGCAGGTATGGCGGAGGCTGAGCAATCATCCATTTTTCGAATCATGGAGGTAAGCGATGAACTTTCAAATAGCAAAGGAACCAATTGATATTCAATCAGTGATTGATAAAGTTGTTCAAAGGGAAGCGGGCGCCATCACGACTTTCATCGGAACGGTGAGAGAGCTGACTCATGGCAGGAAAACACTATTTCTTATATATGAGGCCTACGAAGCTATGGCGGTGAAAAAACTTGAGCAGATCGGTGCTGAAATAGGCGAACGCTGGCCCGGAGCACAGACTGCAATTACCCACCGGGTCGGCAAGCTTGATATTACTGATGTGGCAGTAGTAATCGCAGTGAGTACTCCGCATAGGAATGATGCTTATGAGGCCAACAGGTATGCCATCGAACGGATTAAGGAAATTGTGCCAATCTGGAAAAAAGAACACTGGGAAGACGGGGAAAAATGGATTGGCAATCAGCTAGAAACAGTAAGTTACCCCACCGGAAAGCCGGAAGAGGAGGATTTCAATGGTTAAAGTTTTGCTATTCGCCCATTTAAAAGATCTAATCGGTAAAGATGAAATAGAAGTAGAAGCGGACGGACTGACCATTGAAGAGCTTCGGGAAAAGCTGTCGGCCGAAAATGGACTTCATGGCCTTGAAGGCGTAATGGCAGCTGTTAATGAAGAGTTTGCCGATCCTGAAACGGTTATCTCCAGCGGTGACACTGTAGCATTTATTCCGCCGGTCAGCGGAGGGTGAGCCATGGATGAACGCTACTCACGGCAAACACTATTCCCGCCTATTGGGGAAGCCGGCCAGGAGAAAATCAGGAGCAAGCACGTTTTATTGGTCGGTGCAGGCGCCCTCGGTTCTGCCAATGCTGAGTTTTTAACACGTGCCGGAGTGGGCCGGCTGACGATTGTGGACCGGGATTATGTGGAGGAAAGCAATCTTCAGCGTCAGCAGCTTTATACCGAGGCAGACGTTCAAGGAAAATGGCCCAAAGCGGAAGCAGCCAAAAGACATTTGCAGGGAATAAATAGTGAAGTGGAGGTCCATGCAGTTGTAATGGACGGCACGGCTGTTACTCTTGAGCAGCTTATGAGTGATGCAGATTTAATCATGGATGCCACGGATAACTTTGAAACCAGGATGGTCATCAATGACTTGTCGCAGAAGCATCGAATTCCTTGGATTTACGGAGCCTGCGTCGGCAGTGTAGGAATGAGCCTGACAATCCTTCCCGGAATTACTCCCTGCTTAAATTGCTTATTGCGGACGATCCCGATTCAGGGGATGACCTGTGACACAGGTGGAATTATTTCGCCAGCTGTAACAATGACAGTTGCCCATCAATCGGCTGAAGCGCTAAAAATATTGGCGGAAGATTGGGACGCCGTCCGCCCAAGCTTTGTAACATTCGATGTATGGCGGAACCAATACCAAAGCATGAAAATTTCCCGCGCAAAGAAAAAGGATTGCCTTTCCTGCGGCGAGGCACCTGTTTTTCCTTTCCTTACGCTGGAAAATGCAACGAAAACAGCTGTCTTATGCGGCCGCGATACCGTACAGGTGCGTCCTCCGCAGCCGTTGAAGCTGAATCTCCAGAAACTTTCTGATGACCTGGCAAACAGCGGCTACACCGTCAAGGCCAATCCATTTCTTGCCTCAATCGAACAGAATGGGCAGCGCATGGTCATCTTCCAGGACGGCCGCGCACTAGTACACGGAACAAAGGACGAAGCCCACGCCAAAACACTTTATCAGAGAATATTAGGATGACCCCGCTGCGGCGGGGTTTTTTACTGGTGTTAGAGGGAAGTTAAGTGAATTGGCTAGTAAAAGTCGGATTTTGGCGAGTAAATCCTGATTTAGTTAAAAGAGTTTAAGTAATAGGCAGGAAATCCAGCCTTAAACTTAGAAATCAAATGAAAAAAGAGAGGAGGTGCGAAACTTTGATAAATAAAAAAGGAACGGGAAATTCCATTAAAAGTACAAAAACTTGAGGCATTATTGAGGAGGCTGCCTTCTAACCATAGCAAACGACCAAGAATTGAAAAGGAATTAAAAAAGAGGAAAGCTGGGTACAGAGGGGAGAAGTCGCTAGATAAGGAATTGAATTCTTTTTCTGATCAGAAGTACAACATTCTTCATGATCTCAGGCTTTTACATAGTGAAGACAGCTTCTTCCAGTTAGACACTTTGATGGTTTTGCAAAATTATCTTTTAATTTTGGAAGCAAAAAATATTGCAGGAACTATTTTCTTTGATCAGACATTTCATCAGCTTATCCGCACAGCGAATGGGAATGAAGAGGCGTTTCCAGACCCTATCATACAAATAGACCGCCAGCAAAGACAGCTTGAATTATGGCTCCGAAAAAACAAGTTTCCAAACATACCGATCTTTTCTCTAATTGTAATCATCAATCCTGCCACTCAAATCAAAACAGACCGTAAAAACTGTATCATAAAACAAAAAGTAGTTCATACTGCATTGCTCCCTGAGAAAATTAAAATTTATGATGACAATTGCCCCAATGAAAAAATCACATTAAAGGAAATGAAATCCCTCATTCGGCAGCTGATAAAACTGCATACCTCGTTTAATCCGGATGTCCTCCAGCAATTTCAAATACAAAAATCTGAAATCCTCACTGGTGTTCATTGTCCGGAGTGTCTCCGGCTTCCGATGAAAAGGAAGAGAGGAGGCTGGCTCTGTTCATATTGTAATTCCATTTCGTAAAATGCTCACATGGCTGCAATGCTAGATTACTCCTTACTAATAGGAAAGGCCATTACAAATAAACAATTGCGGCAATTTCTCCATCTACCCTCCATGTCAGTTGCAACTAAAATATTAACCTCATTAAGACAGGGTTCCTCAGGTAATTTTAAAGATAAGAAATATAAGTTAACTTTGTTCGACTAGCAGATCGATATAAAATAAAACCCACCCCAGCTCACATCCAGCCGGGGTGGGTCTATCCAATCAAATATTTATACTGTCTTCTTACTGGCAATCATAACTACTTTTCCTTCGTCCAGCATTTTTTCATAGGCGTCTGCTTCTGATTCTGATAGTCCGAGAGATTGCATTTTCGAGCGGAGTTCATCTCCGCGGGAACGGAAGAGGTTGCCTACAGAGCTGAAAAAACCTTGTTCCTTCATGCCGGTGCCGCTGGTATCTGTGTTTTCTGTTAGATGCTCTGAGCGGTTTTTGTCATGGGCGAACAGATAAATATCGTCTTTCGTAAAGCCAGACATCAATAGCATGTCCATCTTTTCTTTTGCCTGAAGGCCGTTTTCTACTACTTCTATTTGTCTCATTGATACATTCCTCCTTGAAAATTAAAATTTAATTTTAAATGCTGATCAGCTACTCTATTTATTTAACCAAAGTATCGTCTTGTAAAACATCTAATTTACTAATACCTGGTTAGTTCCATCATCAAGATTTGATCAAAATCGTATAAGAGGTCCTCCTCCGAGACAACGGGAAAGGCTGCCAGATACCGTTAC
Organism: Bacillus sp. M6-12; assembly: GCF_002860285.1. Classification (GTDB taxonomy): domain Bacteria; phylum Bacillota; class Bacilli; order Bacillales; family DSM-1321; genus Peribacillus. The sequence goes on along the minus strand of NZ_PGVF01000004.1, from coordinate 75,759 downwards.
CTACATAGAAAAAATCTCCTGCAATTAAATGAATTCCTACACCCGACAAATTAATAAGTCGTGAATCGCAATACTTTCTGTATCCGGTACACGATGTATTTTAGCCAAGGTAGCTTGTCCTGGTGTTCTTTATATTCGGCAGTATAGCTGCCGTTTTGGTTATTCCAGATACGCTTGAAATAGGCCTCCACATCCTTTGAAATAGGAGCGTCGACTGGAGCTGTGATTATAACGTTCGATTCTAGGTTAAAGTCATCGAGATTGCGGCTTGTATAGTTGGCCGATCCGCCAATGATAATACTTTTATCATGTTTTTTAATCATCATAAGTTTAGTGTGGAACTGCTCTTTCCCCGTTTTGTACCAACGGATCGTTATATTCTGTTCCCCGATCTCTTCTATTTCTGCCGCAACGGGAAGGTTTGGCAAGCCGTTTTTCTCATTGCCAAAGGCATTTTGATTAGGGTCCAGAACCATATTAATGACGACACCACGCTTCGCTGCTTCCGTTATTGCATTTACAACATCGCGGTCGGCAATATAAAACATTCCGATCCAAATGGTATCGCCATTTTTCGCTGCTTTTACTTCATTCACCACATGGGTTTTAATTTTCCCCTCCGTTATCAGCTGTGCTGATATCGGACTCTTTTTCTCTCTTGTCTGTTTAAAAGCTGGAAATTTATCTGTCCCTTTTGAAAAATGGCTGACAGCTTGTTCAGATTTTACAGAATCGCCAATGATGTTCCCGTCCATAGAGAAAGCTATATTCGAGTGGAATCCGCTTGCATCATGAGGATTTGCAGAAGAGACGATCGTCGTTTTTTCTGTAGCGACTACCTTTCTGTGATTGGCCTTAATATTGAGAAGCCTGAGATACGACCGTACTGTTACTTTTGGAGCCGTTTCTGCAAAGGGGTTACGTACCCAACCGCTGCCTTTCTCACCAAACCATTGTATGAATGACCTCCAGACAGCTGAATAAAGAGGGTTCGGGTCTCGAAGGCGTTCCAGGTTGGTCTCGACGACCTCAATCTTATTTTTTTTGAGCTCTTCTATTTCTTTGGCAGGGTGTGAGCCATAAGTTGTGTTAATTTCATCCGTAATGAAGATAATCTTCATGTCGGGATGTTTCTTTTTTTGCTGGATGAGCTTATCGGTCAGTTTTTGGCTGATTTTTGGAAAGTTTCGATTTTCATCATAGTAGCCGTTGAATAAAAACATATCCAAAACGATAAAGGACTCAGCATCCTCTATTGCTTTATAAATAGACGGGAAAATGTGCTGTTCACTTTTTATCTCGCCATTAGGCTGCTTGTAAGTTAAGTCGTACAAGAATTCAATGTTTTGGGGATATCGAACCTCACCATCCATGGACACCCCCTCAGGCAGAGGCTTGTAGCTATGATAGGCCATTACGAAAGTCATGAAAATAACGAATAGTGATGGAATATACACACGTTTTCTTTGAATCCAGAGCCGGAATTTACTCAATTATGACACCACCATTTCAATATGAAACCCGATGCATATGCAGGATTTTATGATTATAATAGATTTGTAGATATTCGATGATTGAAGATGCTAACTTGCTTTTTATCTATTCCCTTGTTTGCCGGGAATGGAAACATCCAATAAATAGATTTGGAATATGAGGATTTCGGGTATTAGTTACAAAGTGACAAGTCCTTCTTAGTTCAGAGGTGGGCGAAGCAGGCAGAAGTTGCTAAACTTAAAGGAGGAACCTATATGATCGCTGAAATATTGAAGAATGACTGGGCACCTCTGCTGGCAGAAGAATTTTCCAGTCCCTATTATTTAAAACTGAGAGAATTTCTTAAAGAGGAATACAGCAGCCAGATTATACATCCGGATAAAGAAGATATTTTTAATGCCCTTCAATACACTCCATATGAAAAAGTAAAGGTAGTCATTCTTGGACAGGATCCCTATCATGGTCCAAACCAGGCCCATGGTTTAAGTTTTTCAGTTAAAAAAGGTGTTGCAGTGCCGCCATCCTTACGGAATATCTATAAAGAACTTAACACTGATCTTGGCTGCAGAATTCCGGACAATGGCTACCTGGCAAAATGGGCGGATCAGGGAGTTTTGCTCCTGAATACTGTATTGACTGTAAGAGAGGGAAAGGCTCATTCGCATCAGGGAAAGGGCTGGGAAATATTCACGGATAAGGTGATATCAAAGCTTAGCGAGCGGGAGAAACCTATGGTTTTCCTATTGTGGGGCAAACCGGCCCAAAGTAAAATTCCGCTCATTGACCATAATAAACATTTAATTCTTACTTCCGCCCATCCAAGCCCGCTTTCAGCGAGCAGAGGTTTTTTTGGAAGCCGTCCATTTTCGAAAGCGAATCAATTTCTTGAGAAGAATGGCTGGGGTAAAATTGATTGGCAACTCCCGAAAATTTCCGTTTAGTGCATAAAGGCCGCAGATAGCAGCAGAATTTTATGGAAGATGCTTTCCAGCTTTCGACAATGTTTCACATGAAACATTATACTTTGACAAGACAAGCTGCTGTTCTGCCTATTAAATATAAAGGAAGCATATAATGGATCAAAAACGAATTAACTGCATGAAGTGCAGGCATTATTATGTCACATGGGATCCGAAATTTCCAAAGGGATGCCGCGCCTTTCAGTTTAAGACCGCCAGACTCCCTTCTCTGGAAGTGCTGCGATCCTCGGGACGCCCGTGTCTAAAATTCGATGCAAAATAGCTTTTTGTGTAAAATTTGACTTGATGGGATAGAGAGATGGGTATATTTCGATATGAAACCTATAAACTCGTCTACAATGCGGTAATTAGCATGGCGGTTGTGATTATTCTGGGTACGGCTGCTTTATTATCTTTGAGAGGCTAGAATTTTTTAATTCTCTTTAGCTTACTATGATATTACTGTACTTACCGTCGGATATGGTGATGCGGTCCCGCAAACAAAACCGGGGAGGCTTTTTGCTCTTGTAATAAGCTCAACCGGAATAGGGATAGTATGCAATCGGTGCGATTAGTACACTGATGCTCGGAGGAGAATTGTCAAAGACAGTAAGATTAGGAGAGATAGATTTCAAGGCTGCAGATCATATTATTTTGTGCGTTATGGAAGAGTGGGGGAGCAGGCAGCAGAGCAATTGGCGTATAAGGAGATTCCTGCGATAATACTTGAAAATGATATAGACAGGGTTCCTGAAAATCCGCCAAAAAAAATATATTTTTTTTAATTGGTGATGCTACTGAATACCAGACGCTTATTGAGGCTGGAATCGAAAAAGCTTCCGGGCTTGTTTCCAGACTTTCCGAGGATGCATATAATGTATTTGTTACACTTACTGCAAAAGGAATAAACCAAACATCCACGTGGTTGCCCGCTCCGAGAGGATCCAGTAGGAAGAAAAGCTAAAAAAAGCGGGGCATCAAAGGTTTTCAATCCTTCTTCAATTGGCGGCAAGCAGCTGGTTTTATCCTTGTTAAAGCCTTTAAGTGTTGAATATGATATGTTGATATAATGCTGAATTCCGGAAAAAGGAGTTTGGAATAGAAGAATTCAGTTTAAGTATGAAATCAGCATTTGTTAATAAAAGCATACGGGAACATAATATACGGAAGGCATATGGCGTCACTGTCGTTGCCATCATCAGAAACGGAAATATGATCAGCAATCCTATGCCAGAGGAATTGCTGCGAATAGATGATACACTGCTTGTTTTTGGCTCAGAGAAGCAGCTGACCGGTTTAAAAAAGCTTTACAATTAGCCTGATACATATAATACGCCACGAAAGAACTAAGGGGGTGAAGAAATGGAAATAGCATCGAATAGCGTTTTATTGAAGATGGAAGAGCTTGTGAAAAAAGCCAGATCTGCAGAAAGTAAAGAAAAATTAAATGGCTATATTATTGCTGTTCAGGCTTTATGCGATATTATTCTCGACGAACCGGAGACAACACCAGCCGGTATTTATGGAGAAAGGTTTGTGCCTGCTGCGCAATCACCAGTCATACAGCAGGAGAGTGCCCGTTCAGTTTCTTCGCTTCCACAGGGAAAACCTGCTAAGATGGATGAAGCAAATGGTGAATCTTTATTTGATTTTTAATGGATTGAGAGGAGCGATATAAATGAAGCTATTTATCATCCTGGGAGCTGTCAATGCTTTCCTTGCAGTTGCGTTAGGAGCATTCGGTGCCCATGGGCTTGAAGGGAAAATCCCGGATAAGTACTTAACTATATGGGAAAAGGCAGTAACCTATCAGATGTTTCATGCCGGCGGTTTATTGGCAGTCGGAATTATCTTTGGGAAGATGGGTGCCAACTTGCTGATCTCGTGGTCAGGATGGCTTATGTTTGCAGGGATCCTGATTTTTTCTGGTAGTTTATACATATTAAGTGTTACGCAGATCAGGGTGCTTGGAGCCATTACGCCAATCGGAGGAGTTTCCTTTTTAGCAGCTTGGGTCCTCCTGATCCTGGCTGTAAATAAGTATTTATAAATTTTAATACCAAATAATAAGATAAGGCAGAGCAATTATTAGCTCTGCTTTTTTATGTAGATAAATAAGGTTTAAATCTTATCTTCTGCCTAATTCATAGCCTAAGTTGTAAAAGGATACAGTCATATCCAAGATCATTTCTAATGAATAGACGAAAAAAAGAATACTTAGAGAAACACATATAAAACGGAAGAGGGAATTCAGCAGATTTGCTTCCTTTTGGTTATGTGTATTCTTCAATCCTGATATTGCTCCTCTCCACAATAAAATAAGGTCGTAAAGGTATTTAGCTAACTCTAATATTTTTTCATATATTTCCATGAAATAAAAAAAGCCGCGGATTTTCACCATTGTAAAAATCCGCTGCTGTAGGTTCTTTTAAAAATGTCCGCAGTATCCGCAGTCTGCACAATCATGTTACCGTTATCTAGGTGGGTAAACTGCCATACCGCCGGCACCGTATGGATATTCGTATTCAATTTCTTCTTCAAATGTAACATAATCCAGGTAGACCATAAGCAGCAAATAGCGCATGCCGGTTTGCGGATCGCTGAGAATGATATGGTCACGTCCAGCGGCCTCAATAATCCCCCTAAAGGTTAAGGTGTTTTCTCCATCACGTCTGCCTTCAAAAGTCATATAAACAGTGGCAAGCTTCCCTCGGTTTAATCTTAGGATATTTTCAATATAAGACTCTTCAGCAGGAAGCTGTCCTGGAGCCTGCCCTCCCATCCCCATAGCCTGCATGCCTGCTCCAGGAGCTTGCATTCCCATAGCCTGCATCCCCGCTCCAGGAACTTGCATTCCAAGACCGGGTTGAGGACCTGCTGCCTGAGACCCAGGAAGGCTCTGCATATCAGGTGTAGGCACAAATTGCTGGAATTGTCCTTGAGGAGGGTACCCCCCCGGTTGAGCGAATTCTCCCTCCTGACGCCCATACGGGCTGTCGTACGGATAATAAGGAAAGCCATAATTATACTGATTAGGATTATTTTGATTCATATTTTTCCCTCCATAGATCAGAAATAGAAAATAAAAAGATACTCACTGTTCAATATGTATGGAGGGCAAAGAGTATTTATGTCAGGGTTTTTACAAATTAGCATGTCCCTGCATTCAAATAAAAAGCTGTTCTGAAATATACGCTATTATCAAAATAAAAATTCCCTTGGCTGTGTAAACGGTTTACGTATGGCAATTTCACAACTGTTTTAAGTCAAATAAACAAAAACACCCTGCCGTTTTTAGACAGGGTGCTGTAGAATTTCTAATATTAAACGTGAAGGAATGCTCCAATACGTTCCTGTGGCAGAATATTGCCTACAAAGAATGAGCCAAATTCACCGTAGCGAGCGCTGACTTCATCAAAACGCATTTCATATACGAGCTTTTTAAATTGAAGGACGTCATCAGAGAACAAAGTTACGCCCCATTCGTAATCATCAAAGCCGACAGAACCGGTGATGATTTGTTTTACTTTTCCTGCATACTGGCGTCCGATCATTCCGTGAGAACGCATCATGTTGCGGCGGTCTTCCATCGGAAGCATATACCAGTTATCATTGCCCTGGCGGCGCTTGTCCATTGGATAGAAACAAACATGCTTTGCTGCAGGAAGGATTGGATATAGTCGGGCCCGGATTTCTGGGCTCTCGTAAGGATCCTGACCAGCAGGCAGATAATTGCTCAGCTCCACGACCGAAACATAAGAATGAGCCGGGATAGTGAATTCAGCAAGTTTAGTTTTATTGAATTCCATTTCAATTTCATTTAATTCTTCCATTGTTGGGCGGACAATCATCATCATGAAGTCTGCCTTTTGGCCAACGATTGAATAAATCGCATGGCTTCCTTCTTTTTTGCTTTGTGTAACATTCCATTTCTCAAGTAAATTCATATATTCAGAAATGGCAGCTTGGCGTTCGTCACTTGAAAGCATTTTCCAAGTTGTCCAATCTACAGTACGGAAATCATGCAAACAGTACCAGCCATCAAGAGTTTGTGCTGCTTCACTCATAAGACAATCACTCCTATATAAGTAAGTATACCCATACTATATCATAGTTTTACTCTGGTGCTAATTTTGGACCCATTAAAATAACCGTTTTCATGTCGAATTTGAAACTTTTTTGTCTTATTGCAAAAGGTTGTCAGAAATTTGTAAAAGTTTATTCAATGTGGGTTTATTCACCAAAAAATAGGAAATCATTTTATAGAGCGGAGACTGTTTATCGATATTAAAGGTTCGTATATTTCTGAATTGTATTATTTTAATAGTGAAAGCGATGACACCGGCTCTACCAATAGAAATATTGATTTGTAAGGGGTATTCTAAGAATAACGAAAGCACTCAGGTGCTAGACATTATCAAAAAGGAGGAAGACATTTTGACCGATTTATTTACGTCATTAAAGGATAAGGTTTACGGGCATAATTTAAAAATCGTTTTTCCTGAAGGGTTGGACGACCGTATCCTTACTGCTGCGGGAAGATTGGCAGAGGAGAAGGTTCTGACGCCTATCCTTATAGGCAATATTGAACAAATTCAGAGCAAAGCAAAAAGCCTGGGCGTTTCTGTCGCCGGGGCCGAAATTTATGATCCGGTAAACTATATCATGTTAGATGAATTAGCGGCTTCTTTTGTAGAACGCCGCAAAGGGAAGTCTTCCGGGGAAGAAGCGAAAAAAATCCTTCTTGATGAGAATTACTTTGGAACCATGCTGGTTTACACCAATAAAGCAGATGGCCTTGTTAGCGGGGCTGCCCATTCAACGGCAGACACAGTAAGGCCGGCTCTGCAAATTATCAAAACAAAGGAAGGTGTACGCAAAACTTCTGGAACGTTTATAATGGTCCGCGAGGATGAAAGATACGTATTTGCTGACTGTGCCATCAATATTGCGCCTGACAGCAAGGATCTGGCCGAGATTGCAATTGAAAGTGCAAAAACAGCGAGAATGTTTGATATAGAACCGCGTGTAGCTATGCTTAGTTTCTCAACAAAAGGATCGGCAAAGTCAGTGGAAACTGAAAAGGTTGCAGAAGCGGTAAGGGCAGCACAGGAGCTTGATCCCATGCTGATTGTAGACGGTGAATTTCAATTCGATGCAGCATTCGTTCCTTCCGTGGCACAAAAGAAAGCTCCTGATTCGCCGCTTCAAGGCGATGCGAATGTTTTTGTGTTCCCAAGCCTGGAGGCAGGGAATATTGGTTATAAAATAGCTCAGCGCTTAGGCGGTTTTGAAGCGGTCGGGCCAATACTGCAAGGATTGAACAGACCTGTGAATGACCTTTCCAGGGGCTGCGATACAGAAGATGTTTATAAGCTCGCATTGATAACAGCAGCACAGGCGCTGCAGCGATAATAAGAAAAGCGCATGCGCCCTGGTTAGAGGGAGAACGGCTAAGACCGCCAATGTTGTAAATAAATTTGTGTTACAACCTTCGTCCTGTGGCGCCGCCTGCACTAGCACGTCCTCCCAAAGCTGACGCTTTGTTTCGAGCAATGTATCGCTTCCGTAGCGTTCCTGTCCTGTGCATTGAGGCTTTTTTTCCTGCGGGAAAAAGTCGCTGGGCGCTGGAGCTAGACATCTGTAATGGTTAAAAAGTTATACTTTCTTATCTTTATAAAAAGCAGAGGCAATCTTTCCTGAGATTGTCTTTTTGTCTGGCTGCAGACTGGCCGAGCTGGGAAGAGCGGGCAGCTCTCTTTCCAGCTTTTTTTGCTTCAAAAGGATTGTGATATAATGAGTATTATTTTTTCAGCTAAAGGAGCTTGCATATGGGCGACTCGATTTCTTTATTGAATCAGCCAGAATGGCGTATCATTGACCAATCATCGCTTGGTCCCCAGTTTCATCCGCTCCAGTCATTTGCAATGGATGATACATTGTGTTTTTCAGCGGGCAGTGGGAGGTCTCCAGCCATTGCCAGAGCCTGGGTACATTCAAAAACAGTTGTGCTTGGCATTCAGGACACCAAGCTTCCTTTTTTGGAAAAGGGACTGGCATTCCTAAAGGATCAAGGCTATGACTATATCGTAAGAAATTCTGGCGGTCTCGCCGTGGTGCTTGATGAAGGCGTTTTAAATATTTCACTTATTTTTCCGGAGACGGAAAGGAAAATAGATATTAACCGTGGGTATGAGGCAATGTGGAGCCTGATCAGAGTCATGTTTCAGGATTTTAATAGAAGAATTGACGCATATGAGATTGAAGGTTCTTATTGCCCGGGAAGTTTTGATTTAAGCATAGAGGGGAAAAAGTTCGCCGGGATATCCCAGCGGCGCATCCGCAATGGAGTAGCTGTCCAAATTTATCTTTGTGTAAATGGCAGCGGGGCTGATCGAGCCGGTTTGATCCGGGACTTTTATAGTCTGGCAAAGGGTGATGCGGAAACGAAATTTTCCTATCCAGCTATCAATCCTAAGGTGATGGCCTCATTATCTGAACTGCTGGACGAAGAACTGCGGATTGAGGATGTAATGCTGCGGCTTTTGCAGAATTTAAAACTATATAGCGGCCGAATTTTTTCATCTCCATTATCCCCAGAGGAAATCCCTGTTTACGATGCTTATTTTGCCAGAATAGCAGAACGGAATGAGAAAGTGTTTATGGCTTTGGAAGAATAGAAGCAAGCCCGTCTCTTTCTGTTATTTTTTGGAATATAGCTAAATATATAAGTTTTCTTGGGCAATAAACAATAAAAATAAGCAGTTAGAATATGCTGACATAATAAAGAGCTGTGTGGGTGAGGTTTCTAAGTGATTTTCAATTTTAGTTTCAATTAGTTATTTCGTATTCAGCTCAGCCTCTTTCTGCAGAAAAAGGCATCCCAGCGATAATCCAACTGGAATTATCATGGGAATGCCTTTTTTAAGTGCTAATCGAGTCGTGTTTTTTCACAAAGCCTCACTATAAGATTAAGAGCTGTTGCCATCTCTCCGTCTCCGCTGGCACAATTCTATGTTATTCAGCTAATTTCTCTAAATTGCCGTTTCGGTCCATTTTAAATTTTGTCGCAGGGCGATCATCCTCATCCAGCAGTACAAGCTTTCTGGCCCGATTCATGATTTTCATTAATGTTTCATAATCTTCCTGAATCATAACTGAATTTTGTTCAAGGTGCGAAACTTTCTTTTCTAGTTCGTGATTTTGCTGCTTTAAATCCTTGATTTCAAGCCTTAATCTTTCGTTCTCTGACTTTAAAACCTCGGAATGAAGGGTGCTGCCGTTTAGCGATTGTAAAAAGGCAATGACTGCATCAATAGTTAGGCTTTCTTCCCGATATACGGGCTGTTTAACCTGTTCGAATTCTATAAGTTCACCGAGCTCTATTTGATTTTCCTGCTCAGGTACTGATACTGAATAACTGATAGTTTCTAAATCTTCTTCAATAGGCTGTGAAATTCCTATATCCTGAATGGTGGGAACAGGTGGGGAGTATAGCAATTTTTTCTTTCCTCCCTGATCTTTCCCTAATATGCGCTGGCGCTGCTTGCGCTGTTTTTTTGCTAGTGCAAGAGCTTTATCATAGCTATGGCGTACCACTGCGTTCCACCTGAATCCGCATGCTGCGGATGTCCGGTTCAGCTTATCGCCAACCTCCTCAAATGCGTTTAACTGGGTGCTTCCTTCACGAACGTGGCGCAGTACCGTTTCTGCTAAAAGCAAATCATCTTCCTCTGTCCAGGCATCTTGTCTAACTTTCATCCTGCCTACTCCCTTTCTATTGATTATTAACCATCAAACAGCAAATCCAGCAGTTTTCAAACGAGGGCCGCTTGATGGCGGCGGACTGTTGCTGAATGATGCTTGCTAGTTGGTTTATTAAGCATGAAGAATAATGTCATGCTTCTTCTAGTCATCATTTTGTACAAAATAGTAAAGTTTTATTCAAAAAACTTAGAAGGATAATAGTTTTTTTTCCAAATCGTTTCACTAATTTGCTTTTAAAGCCTTTTTGGGAGTAATTACTAGGTTGTTTAAGTCACTGCTGCTTACAAAAAGAAGCCGCGAAGTCCATATAAATAAAGGGGGGGGCTTGGATACGAATAATAACAAAATAAATTCGAAAACAGCCCTGATTCACGTGAACTGCCTTGAAATTGGGAGGCAGACACTGTAAAATACCCCTTAGGCTCAAAGGCTCACAAAGATAATTTTCTAACGATACATCGTATGAATTAAAAGGATTTTTTTGTAAGGATAGACTTGGGCAAATTGATATCCCTTTCTCCTGAAGCAGATAAAAATTTAATGAGTACTTACGCTAATCTAAATAAATGAAACAGGAAGGATGGTGACCTGAGTATGCCAAATGAATTTAGAGTATGCGACGATTGCCAGGCTACCAATATAAAAACTCTTGTTCCAAGACTGGAAAAGCTTGATCCGGATGCGAGTATTGAAATTGCCTGCCAGTCCTATTGCGGTCCCGGCAGAAAAAAGTCGTTTGCATTTGTGAATAACCGGCCGGTTTCAGCTCCAACAGAGGATGAGCTGATAGAAAAGGTTGAGAAAAAGGTTAAATAGGACACAGGTCAATAAGTCACCTTGAAGATATTTGATGGGTGATTTTTTCTTTTCCCCGGAAACAATTGCACTGTTTTCAATTGAGAAATAAGGGTAAAAATATTTAATAATACTTAGAGAATTACCATAGAGTTCTCTGTTAAAAAATTAGCGGCAAACCTATCGAAGGAACAGCTAATCAAGCTATAATGGAAGCATACTAGTCTATTAGAAAAGCGGAAGCGCCCTGGTCAGCCCCGACAAGCATAAGACAAGCACTGACAGAAGGCGCTTTTTGCCTTCCGAGGTGATTGGCTTATGACCTCGAGGGGCTGGGCGCTGGAGCTAGACAATTAGAAAAGCGGAAGCGCCCTGGCAAAAGGAACGTCGACGAAAGTCTGGCACGTCCTCACAAAGCTGTCGCTTTGTTTCGTGCGATGAATCGCTGCCGAAGCGTTCCTTGTCCTGTGCCAAACGTCGACGCCAGCACATCCCTTCTAAGGATGAACGGCTAAGTTCGCCCCGTCCTGGGGCAACGCCGTTCTGACCCACATCCTGTGGGCCTAAGCATAAGACAAGCACTGACAGAAGGCGCTTTTTGCCTTCCGAGGTGATTGGCTTATGACCAAGGTTGTAACTGAACTTGGTTACAACACTCGAGGCCGACTAAAAACGCCACGTCCTGTGGCGCCGCCGGCACTAGCACATCCTGTGCGTCGGGGCTGGGCGCTGGAGCTAGACATCTGTACTTGCTAAAAAAGTTATACGTTCTTATCCGCTAAGAAAGCCTTAATGAAAATGAGGGTAGTCCATGGAATATTCCGCTGAAAAACTTAAAGAAGAAAAAGTATTTAAAGATCCAGTCCATCGGTATATTCATGTGAGGGACAGGGTTATTTGGGATTTGATAGGAACAAAGGAATTTCAGCGGCTTAGAAGGATTAAACAGCTTGGAACTACTTATTTAACCTTTCACGGCGCCGAGCATAGCCGCCTTAACCACTCGCTTGGTGTCTATGAGATCGTTCGCCGCATTATTGACGATGTCTTTAAAGGACGGCCGGAATGGGATGAAGGGGAGCGGCTGCTATGTCTTTGTGCAGCCCTGCTTCATGATTTAGGGCATGGCCCATTCTCACATTCGTTTGAAAAAGTATTTGATCTGGATCATGAGCACTTTACCCGGGAGATTGTAGTTGGGAATACGGAAGTTAATGCTGTTCTGAGACAGGTTGGTGTGGATTTTCCGAAGAAAGTAGCCGATGTAATAGCCAAAACGTATAAGAACAAGCTGGTAGTCAGCTTAATTTCGAGCCAAATCGATGCCGACAGGATGGATTATCTCCAGCGGGATGCTTATTTTACCGGTGTCAGCTATGGCCATTTTGATATGGAAAGAATCCTGCGAGTCATGAGGCCGCGGGAGGACCAGGCCGTGATTAAGCAAAGCGGGATGCATGCGGTAGAGGACTATATTATGAGCCGCTATCAAATGTATTGGCAGGTCTACTTCCATCCAGTTACAAGAAGTGCGGAGGTTATTCTTACGAAAATCCTGCATCGAGCCAAGCATTTACATGAAACTGGCTATACATTTAAGCAGGAACCAGTTCACTTTTACTCCATGCTTACCGGAAATATGTCATTAAGCGATTATTTAAAGCTGGATGAAGCCGTTATGTTCTATTATTTCCAAATCTGGGAAGAAGAAGAGGATGCGATTCTCCGGGATTTATGCAGGCGGTTTGTAAATCGTAACTTATTTAAATATGCAGAATTCCACCCATCCAACGATCAGATGAACAAGCTGATGGAGCTGAATAAGCTTTTTAAAAAAGCTGGCATTAACCCGGATTATTATCTGGTAGTGGATTCATCATCAGATTTGCCTTATGATTTTTACCGGCCGGGTGAAGAGGAAGAACGGCTGCCAATCCACCTGTTAAAAAAGGATGGAGATATTAGAGAATTATCGAGAGAATCAGAAATTGTTGATGCTATTTCCGGAAAAAGAAGAACAGACCATAAATTATACTTTCCGGAAGACCTACTTTGGGATGATTCTTCAAAAAAGAATATCAAGAAACAAATTAGAAAGCTGCTGGAGCTGGAATAGGCCAAGGTCCATTACATATTGATGATTCCGTTTTTTTGCCGAAAAAAGCAGCTGTGTCAGCAAATACTGCTGTCTGGCGAAAGCAGTCAGCCAAATGAATGCGGCAGATGTGAACCAATGTCCATTAAGCTGGTGCCTGGATTTTATTATAGGTTGAGGAGTGACATGCCTTGTTCAAGGATCATGCTAAAATTATACATGCCATATTTTCAGCAGGGGAAATAGTCGGAAGGAAAAAACTGCAGAAAATTATTTTTATTGCCAAGAAAATCTCATTTCCGTTTCAGGAAAAATTTCAATTCCATTTTTATGGCCCGTATTCTGAAGAACTGACGCTTCGAATCGAAGAGCTTTGTAACATGGGATACCTGGATGAAGTCAAAGAAAAAAAGGCGGGCTATTGGCAGTACCGCTATTCTGTTACCGAATCCGGAAAGGAATTTCTATCCCTGCATGAAATAAGCATGCCAGCGCTTGATGAGTGCCTGCTGGATATGAATCAGCAATCAGCAAGGTTCCTGGAATTAGTTTCAACCGTCCTGTACTTTGACAATCTTCCGCCTGAGGAAATTGCCGAAAAGGTCTTTACCTTAAAAAGCAAGCAAAATTACACGCTTGAGGAAATGGCTGACGCCCATGCCTATATTGACTCCTTAAAGCAAAAGGGGCTGCTGCAGCAAGCAGCTGGACCGGCGATTGTGTAAGGTGAACATACCGGCTTAGGATGAGGCTGGAAAGGTAATGGTTATGTACGGTATAATCAACGCTGCTGTGCCGACTAATTCCGTGAAAATAAAAAAAGAATATAATTGCTGTCCAGACTTCCTATAATGATAAAAACCTTGCCTCAGATATTCGAAGGCAAGGTTTTTTAGAATAAGAAGAGTATTAACCTTTCTAACAAGTACAGATATAGCAGGGCGCTTGCGCATTTCTTTTTATTCGTCGCTTAATCGCTTTCCAGCGACTGCATAATGGTTTTTAGACATTTCTTCAATGAAAACGACCACTTTGTCTTTTGTTGCTCCAGTGGATTCTGCCACAGCTTCTGTTACCTTCTCAACCAGCGCTTTTTTCTGGTCCTCTGAACGGCCTTCAAGCATTTTCACAGTTACATAAGGCATGCTGCAAACCCTCCTTTCATATTCTTATTTTAATAGTGTTTCATATGGCTAAACTAAAAGCAAGATAGGTGTCTTGGTTTTTAACATCCATAATCATTTGATGTATACTGATTGTAAGAAAAAGAATGGGGAGAATCAGTTTGGAACAATTTTTAGCATTTTCATTGGAGCAGCTGCCTTATGTCATCATAACGCTGCTGATTGCTTTTACAGTCCATGAATTTTCGCATGCTTATGTCGCCTATAAATTTGGTGATCCAACTGCGAAGAATCAGGGCAGAATAACTTTAAACCCAATTAATCATCTTGACCCTGTCGGAACCATCCTGCTCTTGATTGCAGGGTTTGGCTGGGCAAGGCCAGTACCGGTGAATCGGCACCATTTTAAGAATCCGCGACTGGCCGGAGTTGCGGTTTCATTTGCAGGACCCTTCAGCAATTTCCTGCTGGCCTGTCTTGGTTTTATTATCTGGTATGGACTTGCTGCGGCAGGCATGTCTGGCCAGCTTCCTGACTTTATCCGGCAATTTCTTGATATGTTCATTCAGCTGAATATCATATTATTTATTTTTAATCTGCTTCCATTGCCAGCTTTGGATGGGTGGCGGATTATTCAGGATTTGGCCCCTTCCAATATTCGGGCCAAGATGACGCAATATGAAGTTTATGGAGTATTAATCTTTTTAATTTTGATGATTACCCCGCTTGATCAATATACAATACAGCCGTTATTCGGGGTTGTTCTTCCATTTGTTCTGGGAGGGATGGGTGACTTTTTTTCAGCAATCTTTCTTTAAATCTTTTACAAGGAGACAATAAACTATGGAAAATCAGCCAAAAAAGAAGATGGGCTTTAATATCGTAAAAAATGACCCGATGGCAGGCCATAAAGGCTTTGGCGCTGGAGTGCTTACCCTTGATAATATTTCTCCTGTTATCATTGATGTAGAAGCAGGTGATGCAGCCGTTGATGTTGGCGCTATGCACGCAAGGAGCGCCGTGGAGAAGGGGATAAAGTTCCTTCCTGACAAAACCCAGGTTCCAAATGGAAAGCCTTATTGGCTCGTCTGGGTGACAATTGAAGTAACTGCAGATGGCCCGCTCTACGCCGGAGTGACAGCCTGTGAAATGACAGTGGACAGAGAAATCAGAAGAGGCTATAAATCGCTTCCTGAGCATGTCAACAAAATGGATAAGTCTTTAAAACGGTATATCATGGTAGATCATATGGACGACCGGTCCAAAAAAATCCTGGCGGAGTACCTGCAAAATCATAATAGCGAAATGTGGGAAAAATCTTCAGAGGAATTAAAACAAGGATTGCAAGCTCTTTGATCAGAAAATATATGTCAATTTTGTGAAAAAATTTCGAATCTTACATGAAAGTCTTTTGAAATTCAGTAAAATCAGGTAAACTAATTTACAGCGTGCAGACGCTGTAAAACTAGGACAGGAAAAACCCCGGGACGGAATGTCTCGGGGTTTTTCCGTTATTCAGACTTCCAAAATTCAAGGAACTTTTTATACCAGCCTTTTTTCTGTTCAGGCGATTGTCTGTTTTCCCGGTTGAAAAGCCCATCATGGATATGGTCTGTACAGTATTCGGTTGGTTCCGTACCTTTTTCAAAGTAGGTCATCCTGGCAGCAGGGCAATCTTCTGTTGCAAGCAGTCCGTTGGCGGGGTCAATTTTCACACCTGTAACATTTTCAGAAGGCTTAAAGTTTTTCACCGGCTCATCTTCAAGGCTGTATTCCATAAACCGGGCCCAAATCTTTTTAGCATAAGATTTATCTTCTGTTGCTTCAATTTTTTGGGAATGATCAAATCCGGCCCAAACGCCGGCCACAAGCTGCGGTGTATAGCCAATCATCCAGCTATCTGATGGCGTTGTGCCAGATTTGCCCGCATAAGGGCGGGTAAGCTGCGGAATAATGGCTGTCCCGGTAACACTTGCATGGCCATTGAGCTTTTTATCAAAAATCCCTGTCAGCATTTGTGTCATAACATATGCTTTATCAGGGTCCAATACTGTCTTTTTATGCTGTTCATGCTTATAGATAATGTCCCCTTTATGGTTTTCGACCCGTTTGATAAAGACTGGCTCTACCTTTTTTCCTCCATTTGCAAGGATTCCGTAAGCATTTACCATCTCGAGCATCCGTACTCCGGAGGTGCCAAGAGCAAGCGAAGGAACGGCTGACATTTTCGAGGAAAGGCCAAACTTCCTGACTGTATCTACTAAAGTATCTTCCCCGAGAAACATATGGGTTTTGACAGCGTACACATTATCAGACAGAGCAATAGCCTGTGCAAGCGTGATATTCCCGTTCGCATACTGATGATTAAAATTATGCGGTGTGTAAGAAGACGCGCCGTCATCAAAAGTAAAAGTCGTTTTTTCGCTTCTCAATGTGGTGGAGGGGGTAAACCCCTTTTCCAGCGCAGCATAATACAGCAGCGGTTTGATTGTCGACCCAGGCTGGCGTACCGCTTGAGTGCTCCGATTAAAAGAACTTTCCTTATAGTCCCTGCCGCCAATCAGAGCCTCAACCTCTCCATTTTTGGGGTTCATTGCAATAAGAGCTGCCTGTATTTTCGATTGATCTGACATAATCGAGTCAAAGGCTTCTTCTGCCGCTTTTTGTTTTTTCTTATTGAGCGTTGTATAGACCTTTAATCCTCCAAGCTCAATTGTCCGTTCGTCCAATCCCAGTTTACTTTTTAGTGCCTGCTTTACAGCATCCTGAAAATACGGTGCAGTTTTTTCGCCTGAAGATGGATGTTTGCCTGTTAATGCCAAAGTCTCGCCTTTTGCTGCTTCAGCTTCAGCTGATTTGATAATCTTCTGATTCTTCATCGATTTCAATACGATAGCTTGGCGTTTTTTTGCTTTTTCGATATTCTCCAGCGGTGAATAGCTGGCCGGGCCCTTTGGGATTCCGGCGAGCATGCTGGCCTCCGCAAGAGTCAGATCCTTGGCTGATTTGTTGAAATAATACTGGCTGGCAGCTTCGACGCCATAAGCTCTGTGTCCATAATAAATGGTATTTAAGTAGCCTTCTAAAATTTCTTTTTTAGAATAATTCATTTCGAGACGAAGTGTATAAAAAGCTTCGGTAATCTTCCGCTGCCATGTTTTATCATGTTCGAGAAACAAGTTTCGGGCATATTGCTGGGTGATCGTACTGGCTCCCTGAACCTTTGCCATCGCTCGGATGTCCGCGACTACCGCTCCGGCGATCCTTTTCATGTCAAAGCCGTAATGCTTGTAAAAATGCTGGTCTTCCACGGCTATGGTTGCATCTATTAAATCCTTCGATATATCATCAAGCTTTACCCAATATCGTTTTTGTCCATTATCGCTTTCTCCGATAACCTCTCCATTTTCCCCAAAATAAATGGTCGATTGCGGAACAGCTAATGGCGGTGCACCTAATATTTTGGCATAGGTGAACAGCGAAAAAGCTGCAAGTCCAAGCAAAATGGAGAAAAGGCACGCAATAATGACCGCTGCCCTGATGTATTTTGCTGTTCGTTTAAAATTTTGTCCAGTAATCAATTCCACTTACTTCACCTTCTTCGGCCATAGGTATTACTATCAGTATGAAAAAAAACAATGATTTTTAAACATCGATATTGATAGAGCAAATTTTTTCTTGCAATTTTGCTAGATTGTTCTATACTTTTCTCTAGCAATGAACTCGGCAACCACCGAGTTTTTTCTTATGCGGATTAGGGTAGTTACCCTGACTTGAACGAATCCAGCTGCAGCCCCCTGATTACAACCGAGAACCGTTACAAAAAATCAGTACCAACGTGAACGTTCCTTTTGATAGGGCATTTGCATTTCTGGGTTTGTAATTTCTTTGTTGGGGAACTTTAATAATGACTCGGTATTAAAGCAAGGTTTCCTGTATTTGTCTGGAAACTATTGATGAACCTTGCTTTTGAAAGCGATAACTTCATTTAATTTGGAAAAAGGAAGGAAGAGATACAATGGGAATTTGGTTTACTGAAAAACAAACAGAGAATTTTGGCATAACGATGAAGGTGAATCGTACTTTACATACAGAACAAACAGACTTTCAAAAGCTTGATATGATCGAAACGGCAGAATGGGGCAATATGCTTCTTCTTGACGATATGGTTATGACATCAGTTAAAGATGAATTTGTATACCATGAAATGGTGGCACATGTGCCGTTGTTTACTCACCCGAATCCTGAAAACGTCCTTGTTGTAGGCGGGGGGGATGGAGGAGTTATCCGTGAAGTCCTAAAGCATCCAAGCGTAAAAAAAGCAACCCTAGTTGACATTGATGGCAAGGTTATTGAGTATTCCAAGAAATACCTTCCTGAGATTGCAGGAATGCTAGATGATCCGCGTGTTGATGTTCAGGTTGATGACGGATTCATGCATATTGCAAAAAGCGAAAATGAATACGATGTTATTATGGTTGATTCCACGGAGCCAGTCGGGCCTGCGGTAAATTTATTCACAAAAGGGTTTTATGCTGGAATTGCAAAAGCGCTTAAAGAAGACGGAATTTTTGTAGCTCAAACAGACAACCCTTGGTTTAAAGCTGACCTGATTACTGAGGTTCAAAGAGATGTTAAGGAAATCTTCCCGATCACAAGCCTTTACGTTGCGAACATCCCAACTTATCCAAGCGGATTGTGGACATTCACAATCGGTTCCAAAAAGCACGACCCTCTGCAAGTGAGCGAAGAGCGGTTCCATGAGATCGAAACAAAGTATTATACAAAAGAACTTCATAAAGCAGCTTTTGTATTGCCTAAGTTTGTCCAAGATTTGATTAAGTAATTATAGTAACTATATCCTTGCCGGAGGCCCACAGGACAAGGAAGCCTTCGCTGCGATGCATCGCACGACACAAAGCGTTGCTTTGTGAGGATGTGGGTCAAAACGGCCTTGCCACAGGACAAGGAAAGCTTCAGCAGCGATTCATCGCACGAAACAAAGCGACAGCTTTGTGAGGACGCGACTTTACCTTTGTGATAGGACAAGAAACTCTGCGCCAGCACATCGCACAAAACAAAGCGTGTAGCTTTGTGAGGATGTGCTGGCGTCGGCGTTTGGCACAGGACGGAGGTTGAAGAGGCCTTAGATTTCAGCCCTGCCAGTTACTAGCCGATGTTCCTTTTGTCTGCCGGCAAGGTTTTCTATGGTTTTCAAAAGCAATTTTAAATAAGAAAGAGGGATTCTCTATGCGTTTTGATGAAGCCTATTCAGGAAATGTTTTTATAAAAAGCCACCCGAATTTTGAAGAAGCAGAGGCAGTCATTTATGGAATGCCGATGGACTGGACAGTCAGCTACCGTCCGGGCTCACGGTTCGGGCCTGCCAGAATTCGTGAGGTATCAATCGGATTAGAGGAATATAGCGCCTATTTAGACCGTGAACTGGAAGAAGTAAAGTATTTTGATGCAGGGGACATCCCGCTTCCATTTGGCAATCCGCAGCGAAGCCTTGATATTATCGAAGATTTTATTGATACGCTTCTTGCTGAAGATAAGTTTCCGCTTGGCATGGGGGGAGAGCACTTAGTTTCCTGGCCGGTCATGAAGGCAGTTGCCAAGAAATATCCTGATTTGGCAATCATCCATATGGATGCCCATACAGACCTTCGTGAGGAATATGAAGGGGAGCCGCTTTCCCATTCCACGCCAATCCGTAAAATTGCCGAGCATATTGGGCCGCATAATGTCTATTCATTTGGAATCCGTTCAGGGATGAAGGAAGAATTCCAGTGGGCCAAGGAAAACGGAATGCACATCTCTAAATTCGAAGTGCTTGAGCCATTAAAGGAAATCCTGCCAACATTAGCGGGCCGTCCGGTTTATGTAACAATTGATATTGATGTTCTTGACCCGGCACACGCTCCTGGAACAGGAACAGTAGATGCAGGCGGCATCACTTCCAAAGAGCTTTTGGCGTCGATTCATGCCATTGCAAAATCAGACATTAAAGTGGTGGGCTGCGACTTGGTGGAAGTAGCTCCAATTTACGACGTATCAGAACAAACAGCAAATACAGCCAGCAAGCTTATCCGTGAAATGATACTTGGCTGGGTTCAAAAGCGAAAATAATAATTAATTGGCAGTCCGGATATATTTCCGGGCTGTTTTTTAATAACTAAATTCTGGCTTATGCAGTCCTGTCGATGTATGAAATATGGAAAAGAAGCTGCCTGTTCACCATTTTTATTGAACATTTGTTTTTTCTTAGAGGATAAGTTGAAACTTATGTAAAGAATAATTATACTTATTAAGTTATAGGGCAATAAATTATGGGAGCGGTCACGATGTCTCTTAATGGTACAGACAAGAAAAATGTCGCCATTACACTAAAAACAGCGATACATAACGGCGGAGAAACCGAGACATATGAACTGGTCTTATCCGGCATCCAAATCTTTAAGAATGCAGCAGTATATCTGCAATTTGAAGAAGCTGGTGAAAACGGTGCTATCAAAACCATTATTAAATATACAGAAGATGAGGCACTGCTGATGAGAAGCGGCGCAGTTAAGATGCGGCAGGTGTTCAGACCTGGCGAACTAACAAATGGGCATTATGAAAGCATCTATGGAACCTTGCCAATGGTAACGAATACTCATGAAATGGCTCGTAAAATAAGCGGCCAGGACCATTCTGAAGAAATTATTTTTCGATATAACCTGGAAATGAACGGAGACAATCTTGGTCTTTACGAAATGTCGATAAAATACAGGGAGGAAGAATAAACGATGAACATAGTTGCTCAGGTACAAGAAAAGCTGAAACAGGAAATTAAAGCTGCCGTGCAAAAAGCAGGGCTGGCCGCTGAAGACCAGATTCCAAATGTAGTACTGGAAATTCCAAAGGAAAAGGCACACGGGGACTATTCCTCCAACATGGCCATGCAGCTGGCAAGGGTCGCCAAAAAGGCACCGCGCATGATTGCGGAAGCCATTATTGAAAACTTTGACCGTTCAAAGGCATCGATCGAAAAAATTGAAATTGCAGGACCGGGCTTTATTAATTTTTATATGGACAACGGGTATCTGACTAAACTGATTCCCACTATTTTAGAAGCGGGAGAACGTTACGGGGAGAGCGATTTTGGCAAGGGAGAAAGGATCCAGGTTGAGTTTGTTTCCGCAAACCCGACAGGCGACCTTCACCTTGGACATGCCCGTGGTGCTGCAGTAGGCGATTCGCTGTGCAATGTTCTTGCTAAAGCAGGATATAATGTATCCCGGGAATATTATATTAACGATGCAGGAAACCAGATCAACAATCTGGCTTCGTCCGTTGAAGCACGCTACTTCCAGGCGCTGGGTCTTGATAAAGAAATGCCGGAGGACGGTTATCATGGTGCGGACATCATCGGAATCGGTCAGGAACTGGCTAAGGAATATGGCGATAAGTTTGTCGATGTACCTAAGGATGAGCGGTTTGAGTTTTTCCGCGATTACGGCTTAAAGTATGAAATGGAAAAGCTGAAGAATGACCTGGAAAACTTCCGCGTCGGCTTTGATGTATGGTATTCAGAAACTTCTCTTTACAAGAACGGCAAAATAGATGAAGCCCTTTCCGTTTTAAAAGAAAGAGGCCATATTTATGAACAGGATGGAGCTACGTGGTTCAGGTCTACAGAGCTTGGCGACGATAAAGACCGCGTATTAATCAAGCAGGATGGATCTTATACGTATTTGCTTCCTGATATCGCTTATCACCGTGATAAGCTTCAGCGCGGCTTTGAAAAGCTGATTAATATTTGGGGTGCTGACCACCATGGCTATATCCCGAGGTTGAAAGCGGCCATTGAAGCATTGGGCTATGGCCGTGAGCAGCTTGAAGTGGAAATCATCCAGCTTGTTCACCTGTATAAAGACGGCGAGAAAATGAAGATGAGCAAGCGTACAGGAAAAGCAGTAACAATGCGTGACTTGATCGATGAGGTCGGCCTCGATGCTGTCCGTTATTTCTTCGCCATGAGAAGTGCCGATACCCATATGGATTTCGATTTGGATCTTGCTGTTTCTCAATCTAACGAAAACCCGGTATATTATGCACAATATGCGCATGCACGTATCTCCAGCATTCTTCGTCAGGGGGATGAGCAGGAAGTTAGCTATGAGGGTGAAGTGGACTATTCACACATCTCTTCGGAAAAGGAAATTGAGCTGCTGAAGCGCCTTGGTGAATTCCCGCAGGCGATTGCCGAAGCAGCAGATAAGAGGATGCCTCACCGCATTGCCAATTATATCTTTGACCTGGCATCTGCATTCCACAGCTTTTACAATGCCGACAAAGTGCTTGATGCGGAGCATGTTGAAAGAAGCAAGGCTCGTTTATCTCTTGTAAAATCTGTTCAAATTACGCTGAAGAATGCTTTGAGTATAATCGGAGTATCCGCGCCAGAGAAGATGTAATGAAGAGACCGGTGTGGCCATGGCCATACCGGTCTTTTCAATGATTTTAGGCGATTTCCTGTGAAAAAAGCCGGAAATTTTTGAAAAACTGCCATGTTTTCAAATGAAATAAAATCATGGAGATTTATCAGACACTAATTCACTTTTTTCTTCTAAAGTTAATACTGTTATCATCAACTTTTTCGGCCTACTGAATAAATTTTGAGTATATATCAATTTTTCGACTTTTTTCTGGGAGAAAAAAGAGGGCCAAATTACTCCTCGGCAGTCTAAAGGGAGTACTTATCATACAACATTCGAAATTTATCGTACAACATCGGAATTTTATCTACCAACACTTCAAATTTTATCGTTCAACTTCTTAAATTTATCTATCAACATATGAAAAATACCGATTTCTCTACATATTTCGACATTATTCGGGACCGCCATGCAGGATTGCAGCTCAAATTTCCTCTTGACGGGCAGAAGTCCGTGAAGTGTTCCTGAATAACGTGGCTGTCTAAATCCTTAATTCGGTTTTCTCGGGGACAAACTGATTCTAGTTCCGTTATTTATGGGAAAGATCTATTTCCGAAATCCCTCCCGCGAAACGAGTCTTTCTTTTCACCCGCAAGCGTGAGTCCGGCCTCGCCCTGTCACCTGCCGGTTCATGCGGAGGGCTTTACTTCCATTCCACAGTTCCGCCATTCAATCGCTTCACTCCGCGTATTTTTGTCACGTCTTCAATAAGCTTTAGCATCGCTTTGTCCTTTGTTTTAGCTTCAATCATAAAATCGGTATCGAGCTGCAGTTCCTTGAGGAGGCGCAGCAGTGGCATGATAAAATCCAAATCGACAAAGTCTGCGTGGGAGCGGTATTCCTTATCTGATTTAGGAGAGGAAATATGGATCTTGGGTGGTATTCCTGTATGTGCCCAGGTTAAAGCAATGTCCGGCAGCAGCTGCTCTAACGGAATAGTGCTCGGATTGGCCATATGGTGGTGGTAGTCAAAAGCAAGGGGCACCTGCTCGTTCTGGCAAACCCGCAGTGTTTCTTCCGCTGTATATGTTTTATCATCATTTTCCAGGGTCATTTTCTGTTTAATATGGGCCGGCAGCTGTTTAATATTTTCATCAAACCGGCCAAGGGCAGCTAGTTTATCGCCGTAAGCTCCGCCGATATGAATATTCATGTAAGAATGGCTGTGTATTCCCATTGCTTCGAACATCCGATAATGATATTCCAAATCTTTTATAGCGTTTGCGGTAATATGGGGCTTATCGCTCGTAAACAGTGTGAACTGATTCGGATGGAAGCTGACCCGCATATTATGCCGCCTAATCCAGTCTCCGATTGCCTGCCACTCTTCCTTAAAGGGAGTGACAAAATCCCAAAGAAGCTCGGGGTGGGTAGCAAGGGGGACGATGGAACTGGACAGGCGGTAAACAGAGATTTCCTGCGCTGTATTATAGTATAGAGTCCGTAAAGTATTACGGAGGTTTTGGCGGGTTACCTCCAAGACTTTTTCAAAGCCTTGTTCGCTGCCCAGCTCCTTAAATCGTTTAAACGTAACCGTTCTCGCAGGAGAGGACTCCCAAAGTGAAGTTGCGGTCGAAACATAGCCATACCGGATAATCATGGAAGCCTCCTTCAGGTTATAAAAAGTTGGAAATCAATAGGGCGCACAACTCCTTAAACTTGCCATATAAGTCTGGATTGTCTAATAGCTCCTTTGAAATCGGAGTTGAACCAAGAATATCTTTGTCAAGCTCCTTCTTAAGCGCATGGATGCAGCTTTGGTCATACACATAGCAATTCATTTCATGATTCAGGAAGAGGCTTCTTTTATCAAAATTAGCCGTTCCGATATCGCAAACTTTATCATCAATTAAAATAATTTTCGAATGATAGAAACCGTGCTGAAACTGCAGAATATTGGCTCCGTGTTTCAGCAGCTTGCGGAAAAAAGGAAAGGAGGCTTCCTGCACAAGGGCGTGGTCGGCTATCTGCGGTACAATAATAGTAATCTCAACGTTCCTGCCAAGTGCATCAACCAGCGCAGACATTAGCCTGTCGCTTGGGATGAAGTAGGGAGTGCCAATCACAATTTTCTTTTCGGACATTCTGATTAGTCTTTGATAATTATCCTCCAGTCCAATGCCCTCGGTCGACATGAATTGATGCTGGCACTTTCCGATACGCTCTTCAGTCCAGTGAAAGCTGGAGTCAGATCGTAAATCTTCTCCAGTGGCATTTAGCCAATCCTGAAGAAATTCAGCCTGCAAATCTTTTACACCCTCGCCTGTCATCTTTAGGTGATAATCACGCCATGGACTTAGTTTGGTATCTGCTCCGATGTACTCGTCACCAATATTGAAACCGCCCAGGTAACCCAACCGGCCGTCAATTATACAGATTTTTTTATGGTTCCGTACTTGAGAGGAATAAAAGAGGTAGGGAAACCTTGGAACCTGGCAAAAAGAAAAATGTACCCCTGCGTCCCTTAAGTCCTTGATTATGCGCGGGTTTATCGTGTGGCTCCCAACCCAGTCTAGCAAAAGCCTGACCTGCACTCCTTCTTCTGCCTTTGCTTTTAATAATGAAAAGAACTGATGGCCAATAGAATCTTCTCTTACAATGTAAAAAATTAAATGAATGTGCTTCTTAGCCTGGAGGATCTCCTCGAATAAATCGGAAAAAAGCTTATTCCCTTCAGTAAAAAAAGTAAAGTCGGCGTGCCTAATCGGATAATCTTTTCTTTTGTATTTCTGTTCATGCATTTTCTTGCCGTGCAAAAAGTCAATACGCAGCCAGAGAGCGGCCAGAGCCAATGCCATTATGATGATAAAAACAATTGCCATCTAACCCCCTCCTCCGTTTATAATGATAATAATAGCGTTTCTCATTTTTGGCTTATTCATCCATATTAATAAGAGTTCCCGGAACAGAATCACTGAGAAAAAATGGTTGACTGAATGCTCATTCATTTTTATAATAAGGATAAATAATCCCGTTTGTCAGAAAAGTAGAACTGTTTTAATTTTTATACTAACTAAGGATCGGGAAAGGAGCAGGGAAGTATGAATCCGCTATTATGGATCAATCTTATTGCGTTTCTAATTGTAACCGCTTACGCTGCCAGCTTGTTTGTCTATTTGATCAGAACAAGGATGGAATACATTAAGCTTGGTAAAAAAGTGGAGTTTGATAACCGTGTTAAGGAAAGGCTCGACAAGGTTTGGGTAAATGTCTTTGGCCAGAAAAAGCTTCTCAAGGATAAGAAGAGCGGGGCAATCCACGTCATGTTTTTCTATGGTTTTATCCTCGTTCAGCTTGGAGCTATTGATTTTATCATTAAAGGAATTAAGCCTGGTGCGCACCTGCCTCTAGGGCCTTTATATCCGGCGTTTACATTCTTTCAGGAAATTGTAACCCTGGTTATTCTGGTTGCAGTTGTCTGGGCATTCTATCGCCGCTATGTTGAAAAGCTTGTCCGGTTAAAGCGCGGCTTTAAATCAGGTATCGTATTATTGCTGATCGGCGGGTTAATGCTTTCCGTTCTTTTAGGAAATGGAGCAGGCATGGTATGGCATGATCATGCAGGGGCATGGTCAGAGCCTGTAGCGTCCAGTATTGCAGCCGCCTTAGGCTGGATGGGTGAAACGGCAGCCATCGCAGTTTTCTACGTTTCATGGTGGATACACTTGCTGTTCTTGCTGACTTTCCTTGTATATATTCCGCAATCTAAGCATGCCCACTTAATTGCCGGGCCTGCAAATGTTTACTTTAGCCGCCTTGATAATCCGGGCAAACTGAAAAAGATCGACTTCGAGGATGAGTCCCAGGAATCATTCGGTGCCGGTAAAATTGAAGATTTCAATCAGTATCAGCTCATTGACCTCTATGCTTGCGTAGAGTGCGGGCGCTGTACAAATATGTGCCCTGCAACAGGGACAGGAAAAATGCTTTCTCCTATGGATATCATATTGAAGATGCGTGATCACCTGACGAACAAGGGTGCAGCTATTACGGCGAAACAGCCATGGGTACCGACATATGTCTTCTCCAACACACAAGGCAATCAGCTTGCGCTGGCTGGAGCTTCCCAGGGGGCCCAGGAATCAGCTGCCGCTTTGGACTACAGTCCAAGCCTGATCGGCGAAGTTATTACGGAAGAAGAACTTTGGGCTTGTACGACGTGCCGGAACTGTGAAGACCAGTGCCCGGTTATGAATGAGCACGTGGATAAAATTATTGATATGCGCCGTTATCTTGTGCTTACGGAAGGAAAAATGAATGCCGACGCACAGCGTGCGATGCAGAATATTGAACGGCAGGGCAATCCTTGGGGCCTTAACCGCAAGGAAAAGGAAAACTGGAGGGAACTCAGGGATGATGTTCATATTCCTACAGTGAAGGAGCTTAGTAAGGCCGGCGAGGAATTTGAATATTTGTTCTGGGTTGGCTCAATGGGGTCTTATGACAATCGAAGCCAAAAGATTGCTCTTTCATTTGCCAAGTTAATGAATGAGGCCGGCGTTAAGTTTGCGATCCTGGGCAATAAGGAAAAGAACTCCGGGGATACACCTCGCCGTTTAGGAAATGAGTTCATTTTCCAGGAACTTGCCACCAAGAACATTGAGGAATTTGAAAAGAATGAAGTAAAGAAAATCGTTACAATCGACCCTCATGCCTACAACATCTTTAAAAATGAGTATCCTGATTTCGGCTTGCAGGCTGAGGTATATCACCATACAGAATTGCTTGCCAAGCTTGTAAAAGAAGGAAAACTTGTTCCAAAGCATGCGGTTAACGAAACGATTACCTTCCATGACTCCTGCTACTTGGGACGATACAACGAAGTGTATGATGCACCTCGTGACATCTTAAAAGCTATTCCTGGAGTCAAGCTGATAGAGATGGAACGAAACCGCGAAACAGGTATGTGCTGCGGTGCTGGCGGCGGATTAATGTGGATGGAAGAAGAAACTGGCCATCGCATTAACGTGGCCCGTACTGAACAGGCCCTTGCTGTGAATCCTTCGGTCATTAGCTCAGGCTGCCCGTACTGTCTAACAATGATCACGGACGGCACGAAAGCTAAAGAAGTAGAAGAAGATGTAAAAACTTATGATGTAGCCGAGCTTCTGGAGAAATCCTTAATCGGTGAGAAAGAAATGTTAGTTTCCTAATAAACGAAAAAAATTACAACTATGCCTGCTCCTAAACTCGAACATGATTCTGGATGCAGGCATTTTTTTATCTAAATCTTTAAAAAATGTGAATATGAAATACTTTTGGAATTTAATCACAAATTGTTTAACATTTTCATAAAAATTGGTACTATATAAGAGTGAATAAAGCGCTTACATAATCTTGGGCGGAATTAAAAACACAATTTTTAAGCTCGGACTGGTTCCGGGCTTTTGTCCCAAACCAAGGTGAACGAGCGTTCAGTCAGTCTGATTGCCAATAATAATATAAAGAATAAAAGAGGAGGAGAATTATGGGGAAAACAGTAATTATAAGCGGAGTGAGAACACCTTTTGGAAAGTTTGGCGGGGGTCTAAGCAGTCTAACAGCTTCGCAGCTAGGCGGTATCGCCATTAAGGAAGCGCTCAGCCGTGCAGGAATCGAGCCAAATCAGGTTGATGAGGTAATCATGGGAAATGTTCTTCAGGCTGGACAGGGGCAAATCCCTTCAAGGCAGGCTTCAAGGCACGCTGGCATTCCGTGGGAGGTAAAGACGGAAACGATCAACAAAGTCTGTGCTTCCGGTCTTCGCAGTGTAACCCTGGCTGACCAGATCATTCGCTCAGGTGATGAAGAAGTTATTGTAGCAGGTGGAATGGAATCAATGAGCAACTCCCCGTATTTTGTGCCTAAAGCAAGGTGGGGTTTGCGCATGGGAGATGCCCAAATGAAAGACCTGATGATCCATGACGGATTGAGCTGCAGCTTCACAGGTGTCCATATGGGTACTTATGGAAACAGCACAGCGGAAGACCTTGAGCTTTCGCGTGAGGAACAGGATCAATGGTCCTTTAATAGCCATCAGAAGGCTATCGCAGCAATAGAAGCAGGGGTATTGGCGGAAGAAATCGTACCCGTAACTGTTCCTGTCCGAAAAGGAGAGCCGGTTACGGTGGCAAACGACGAGGCACCAAGAAAAGACACCTCTATTGAAAAGCTTGCTAAGCTCGGTCCAGCCTTTGGTAACGAAGGGACTATTACAGCCGGGAATGCGCCAGGAGTTAACGATGGAGCAGGAGCACTTGTTCTGATGAGTGAAGAAAGGGCCGCAAAGGAAGGGAAGACACCTTTTGCCTATATTCTTGGCCATGCAGAGGTCGCAGTGGAAGCAAAGGATTTTCCAAAAACTCCTGGACTTGTAATCAATGAAATTTTGAAAAAGACTGGAAAATCGCTTGAGGAAATAGATTTATTTGAAATCAACGAAGCGTTCGCCGCTGTCGCTCTTGCAAGCGGAAAGATTGCAAACGTGAACCCTGATAAAGTCAATGTCAATGGGGGAGCGGTTGCGCTAGGACACCCAATCGGCGCAAGCGGGGCAAGAATCATCATCACTCTCATGCATGAACTAAAGCGCCGAGGCGGAGGTTTGGGAATTGCAGCCATCTGCAGCGGCGGCGGCCAGGGCGACGCAATCCTGATTGAAGTGCCTAAACAGGCGTAATTAAAGCTAAATTCGAAGATTTATGACGGTATTTGATTTTTTTAGGGGTGTGTCAATGGAAATCAAAAAGGTGATGGTCATCGGTGCTGGGCAGATGGGTTCGGGAATTGCGCAGGTTTGTGCAATGAGCGGCTATGATGTTGTGCTGCATGATCTTAAACAAGAGTTTGTCGACCGGGGGTTAGGGATTATTAATAAAAACCTGTCCCGCCAGGTGGATAAAGGAAAAATGAGTGAAGAGGATAAAAACAGCGCATTGGAAAGACTGCAGCCTTCGATAGACTTGGAAACTGCCGCTAATATGGACCTTGTAATCGAAGCAGCCATTGAAAATATGGAAATCAAGACAAGGCTATTTGCGCAGCTGGATGGAATCGCTCCTCCGCATGCGATTTTGGCATCCAATACATCTTCGCTTCCCATTACAGAGATTGCGGCAGCGACAAAGAGACCGGAAAAAGTTATCGGAATGCATTTTATGAATCCCGTGCCTGTCATGAAGCTGGTGGAAATCATTCGCGGGCTGGCAACAGCAGATGAAGTGTATACCGCGATTGAAGAAATGTCCAAATCTCTGAATAAGGTTCCGGTTGAAGTAAACGATTTCCCTGGCTTTGTTTCCAATCGGATTTTGATGCCAATGATCAACGAAGCGGTTTACACGCTTTATGAAGGAGTTGCATCCAAGGAAGCGATCGATGAAGTGATGAAGCTCGGCATGAACCATCCAATGGGGCCGCTGGCACTAGCAGATTTTATCGGGCTGGATACATGCCTGTATATCATGGAAACATTGCATGAGGGCTTTGGTGATGACAAATACCGGCCTTGTCCGCTGCTCAGAAAATATGTGAAAGCTGGCTGGCTTGGAAAGAAATCAGGCCGCGGCTTTTATGAATACAGCTAAGGTTGTCGCTGCTACTGGTGACAATGAAAGTTGTTGGATTTTGAGACAGCAAAAGGCTGTCAAGGCTTTTGGTGACAATACAAGGTTCTCATTGCGTGATAACAGCCATGGGAATCTATTCGGCATCCTGGAGGCATTATTCTATGAATCTACTGTTTAATGAAGAACAAAATATGATGCGGAAAATGGTCCGCGATTTTGCCCGAAGTGAAATTGCCCCCTTTATCGAAAAAATGGAAGAGGGAATTTTCCCCACCGCCATCCTCAAGAAGATGGGCGAACTGGGATTGATGGGAATTCCGGTTCCTGAACAATATGGCGGTTCAGAAATGGATTATATGTCATATATCATTGCGATACATGAAATTTCCAAGGTCAGCCCGACCATAGGCGTTATCCTTTCTGTCCATACATCGGTCGGAACCAATCCAATTCTATATTTCGGAACCGGGGAGCAAAAGCAAAAATATGTGCCAAAGCTTGCTTCAGGTGAATACTTAGGGGCTTTTTGCCTGACTGAGACCAGCGCCGGATCTGATGCCGGAGGCCTTAAATCTCGAGCTGTTAAAGAAGGGGACTTTTACCGGATTAACGGTTCAAAGGTGTTTATAACGAACGGAGGCGAAGCAGATGTTTACATCGTATTTGCTTCAACAAATCCGGATGCTGGAAGTAAAGGTATTTCTGCTTTTATCGTGGAAAAGGGAACTCCTGGCCTGGTGTTTGGGAAAGATGAGCATAAAATGGGGCTGCTCGGATCAAGGACGCTCCAGCTTACCTTTGAAGATATGATGGTCCCTTCTGAAAATTTGCTGGGCGGGGAAGGGGACGGCTTTAAAGTCGCCATGGCAAATCTGAATGCCGGAAGAATCGGCATTGCGGCCCAATCACTCGGAATCGCTGAAGGAGCATATGAACACGCGGTCCAATATGCAAAGGAACGCAGGCAATTTGGAAAACCGATCGCATCTCAGCAGGGAATCGGTTTTAAACTCGCTGATATGGCAACTGCCATTGAAGCTTCAAGGCTATTAGTTTATCAGGCCGCTTATCTGCGCTCGCAAGGAATAGATTGTAAAAAAGAAGCATCTATGGCTAAGTTGTTTGCCTCAAGGACCGCTGTTGAGGTGACCACAGAGGCAATTCAGGTGTTCGGGGGCTATGGCTATACGAAAGAATATCCGGTGGAACGGTATTTCCGCGATGCCAAGGTAACTGAAATCTATGAGGGAACAAGCGAAATTCAAAGAATCGTAATTAGCAAACAGCTTTAAACACACAAGAAACGAGGGATTCTGCCATGCAATTTAAATTATCGGAAGAGCATGAAATGATCAGAAAAATGGTTCGCGATTTTGCGAGAAATGAAGTAGCTCCGACAGCGGCTGAAAGAGATGAAGAAGAGCGATTCGACCGCGAAATTTTTGATAAAATGGCCGAGCTGGGCCTTACTGGTATTCCCTGGCCTGAAGAATATGGCGGCATTGGCAGTGACTATCTTGCCTATTGCATCGCAATTGAAGAGCTTTCCCGCGTTTGCGCATCTACAGGGGTAACTCTCTCGGCTCATACTTCTCTTGCAGGCTGGCCAATCTATAAGTTTGGATCAGAGGAGCAAAAGCAGAAATATCTTCGCCCAATGGCAGAAGGAAAAACAATTGGTGCATATGGACTTACAGAGCCGGGATCAGGCTCAGATGCAGGAGGAATGAGGACAACAGCTAAATTGGATGGCGACCATTATATTTTAAATGGTTCAAAAATTTTCATTACAAATGGCGGAATTGCTGATACTTATGTAGTGTTTGCCTTGACTGATCCTTCTTCCAAGCAAAAAGGAACAAGCGCCTTCATTATTGAAAAGGACTTTCCTGGCTTTAGCGTAGGGAAAAAAGAGAAAAAGCTTGGGATCCGGTCATCACCTACTACAGAAATTATTTTTGAAGACTGCAAGGTTCCAAAAGAAAATCTCTTGGGCAGTGAGGGAGAAGGCTTCAAGATTGCGATGATGACCCTTGACGGCGGGCGGAACGGCATCGCGGCACAAGCAGTCGGAATTGCGCAGGGAGCTCTTGATGCAGCCGTTGACTATGCAAAAGAACGAGTACAGTTCGGAAAACCGATTGCAGCACAGCAGGGGATCGGCTTTAAGCTTGCAGACATGGCAACAAGCGTGGAAGCTTCCAGGCTATTAACATATCAGGCAGCCTGGCTGGAGTCAGAAGGATTACCTTACGGAAAGGAATCAGCTATGTCAAAGCTTTTTGCAGGAGATACTGCAATGAAGGTTACAACAGAGGCTGTTCAAGTATTTGGCGGTTATGGATATACAAAGGATTATCCGGTAGAGCGGTATATGCGTGATGCGAAAATTACACAAATCTACGAGGGAACCCAGGAGATTCAGAAACTGGTGATTTCCAGAATGATCACAAAAGATTAAAGCGGCATCCTTTGCAGGCTTTATTAAGAAAGTATAACTGTTTTAAAAAATATGGATGTCTAGCTCCAGCGCCCAGTAACTTTTTTTCCGCAGGAAAATAAAGCCCCGACGCCCACGACGTGCTAGTGCCGACGTCGCTAAAGGATAAGGAATGCTTCGGCAGCGATACATCGCACGAATTAAAGCTGCAGCTTTGTGCAATGTGCTGGCGTCCACGTTTGGCACAGGACAAGGAACGCTTCAGCAGCGATTCAATCTCACGAAACAAAGCGACAGCTTTGTGAGGACGTGCCAGAACTTAGTCGACGTTCCTTTGTCAGGATGTGGGTCAGAACGGCGTTGCCACAGGACGAAGGCTGTAACATGGTTTAAGTTACAACACTGGCGATCTTGGCTGTTTTTCCTTTTCCCAGGGCGCTTGCGCTTTTCTTAAAAAGGCGGTGACGTATGAAAAAAAGAGAGATTCACGCATCTGTAAAAGATGAGAGGCTTGTTAAAAAGAGACGGAATCAAATGATTAAGGGTGCTGTCGCACTTTTTAAAGAAAAAGGCTTCCATCGTACGACCACCCGGGAAATCGCAAAGGCAGCGGGCTTCAGCATCGGTACGCTGTATGAATATATCCGTACAAAGGAAGATGTCTTATATCTGGTGTGCGACAGTATTTATGATGAAGTAAAGGACCGGCTTCAAAAGGATATCCCCATAAATGAAGGGACACTGGAAAGCCTAAAGCTTGCGGTTGCCTTTTACTTCAAAGTAATGGATGAGATGCAGGATGAAGTATTGGTCATGTATCAGGAATTGAAATCGTTAACAAAGGATGCATTGCCTTATGTGCTGAAGAAGGAGCTCGAAATGGTGTCCATGTTTGAGCATGTGATTAGCCGATGTGTAAATAACGGAGAACTCGATCTTTCTGAACCATATATTCGTCTGGCAGCCCATAACATTGTTGTTCAGGGCCAGATGTGGGGGTTCCGCAGATGGTCACTGCAAAAGCTCTACAAGCTGGAGGATTTTGTTGAGCTGCAGACTGAATTATTGATTAAAGGGCTTGCGATTGAAACAGTGGGCATGGCTACTTTGGAATAAGGGGGCACAGGAATGAGTACAGCCAAAGTGTATAAATTAAAAAACCATATTCGTTTTGTTACAGCATCGAGCCTGTTTGATGGCCATGATGCGTCCATTAATATTATGAGGCGTATCCTGCAGTCAAGCGGGGCCGAGGTTATCCATTTAGGGCATAACCGCTCTGTCGAAGAGGTTGTAAACGCTGCTATTCAGGAGGATGTTCAGGGAATTGCCATTTCTTCTTATCAGGGCGGACATATGGAATATTTTAAATATATGTATGATCTATTGAAGGAAAAGGGTGCCTCCCACATCCGTATTTATGGCGGTGGCGGAGGGGTTATTCTTCCCCGCGAAATAAAAGAGCTCCATGAGTATGGAATTGCCCGTATTTTCTCCCCGGAGGATGGAAGGGTTAATGGCCTTCAAGGAATGATAGACCTGATGATCGAGGAGTGTGATTTCTCCACAGTCCAGCCGGCGCTGCAGGAAAAGCTGGATGACCTTAAGGGAGGCAAGGCGGGAGTAGTTGCCCAATTCATTACTTTTGCCGAAAACCGGATAGATGCCTCAGCAGAATCTGCGGCTGCAGTTGAAACGCTCCTTGAACAAATTAAGACTCAGAAAAAAAAGGTACCGGTTGTTGGAATTACTGGAACAGGAGGCGCCGGAAAAAGCTCGTTAACGGATGAATTGATCCGCAGGTTCCTTAATGAAATTCCTGACAAGAAGCTGGCTGTACTGTCTGTCGATCCGACTAAGCAAAAGACGGGAGGTGCTTTGCTTGGAGACCGGATCCGGATGAATGCAATTTTCAATAATCGGGTTTATATGAGAAGCCTTGCTACCAGACTATCAAAAAGCGAACTCTCATTAGCCATAAAGGATGCCATTTCAGTTGTAAAAGCGGCAGATTATGATTTAATAATTGTCGAAACAAGCGGAATCGGCCAGGGAGATGCCGAGATTACCGAAATTTGTGATATCAGCATGTATGTCATGACAAGTGAGTTCGGAGCTCCATCCCAGCTTGAAAAAATTGATATGATTGATTTTGCGGATTTAATCGTTATTAACAAATTTGAACGTAAAGGTTCCGAGGATGCATTGCGACAGGTTCAGAAACAGTACCAGCGTTCCCATATGCTTTTTGACCAGGATACGTCAGAAATGCCGGTATATGGAACCATTGCTTCTCAATTTAATGACCCTGGAACGAACGCAGTATTTGCTGCCTTGATTGAAAAAATTAATGGAAAAGCAAATACGGATTGGAAGACAGCTTTCTCCCGGGACGAGAAAGTGCAAAAGCAAAATGTAATTATTCCAACTGACCGTCGTTATTATATGAGAGAAATTGCTGATACGGTCCGAAATTATCATAAGAATGCAGAAGAACAGGTTAAGCTGGCCCGCAGGCTGTTCCAGCTTGATGGAGCAATCGCAGCAGTCAAGGAACAAGGGGAAATTGAACAAGTTCTAACTCCGCTCCAGAGCTTAAGGAATGAAACAGAAGCAAAGCTATCTGAGGAATCAAGAAAAATCCTCGCTGGCTGGGATGAGTTTAAAGCAAAATACTCCGGAGACCGTTTTATTACAAAAATCCGTGATAAAGAACTTATCACTGAATTGAAAACAAAAAGTTTATCAGGGCTTGATATACCGAAAATTTCATTGCCTAAATATGCTGATTACGGTGAAATTTTGCGCTGGGTTTACCGCGAAAACGTTCCGGGACATTTCCCGTATACAGCTGGTGTATTCCCGTTCAAACGGGAAGGGGAAGATCCAAAGCGCCAATTTGCCGGAGAGGGCTCGCCAGACCGCACAAACAGGCGATTCCATTACCTGTCCAAGGACGATAATGCCAAGCGGTTAAGTACGGCGTTTGACTCCGTTACCCTTTATGGTGAGGATCCGGATTACCGTCCTGACATTTATGGTAAAGTCGGTGAAAGCGGCGTCAGCATTTGTACGCTGGAGGATATGAAAAAGCTTTATGCCGGCTTTGATCTTATTCATCCCTCTACTTCCGTTTCTATGACAATTAATGGTCCTGCGCCGATTATTTTAGCTATGTATATGAATACAGCAATTGACCAGCAGATTGAGAAAAAGGAAGCAGAACTGGGACGCATGCTGACTTCAGAGGAATTCGCTGAGGTTAGGGCCATCACCCTTCAGACGGTAAGAGGAACGGTCCAGGCTGACATTTTAAAAGAAGACCAGGGGCAGAATACCTGCATTTTCTCTACAGAATTTGCCCTGCGGATGATGGGGGACATCCAGGAATACTTTATTGAAAATAGAGTGCGAAACTATTATTCTGTTTCGATATCCGGCTATCATATCGCTGAAGCAGGAGCTAATCCAATTTCCCAGCTTGCTTTCACCCTCTCAAATGGATTCACCTATGTGGAATACTATTTGAGCAGAGGAATGAAAATTGATGATTTCGCTCCAAATCTATCCTTCTTCTTCTCGAACGGGCTTGACCCGGAATATACAGTGATCGGCCGCGTGGCTCGAAGAATTTGGGCAACTGTAATGAGAGAAAAATATGGAGCTAATGAGCGTAGCCAAAAACTTAAATACCATGTCCAGACATCAGGAAGATCACTGCATGCGCAGGAAATTGACTTCAATGACATCAGGACGACTCTGCAGGCTTTGATGGCTCTACAGGATAACTGTAATTCATTGCATACAAATGCGTATGACGAAGCAATCACAACCCCTACCGAGGAGTCTGTACGCCGGGCGATGGCGATCCAGATGATCATTACAAAAGAACTGGGTCTATCGAAAAATGAAAACCCGCTTCAAGGCTCTTTCATTGTCGAAGAATTAACAGATCTTGTGGAGGAAGCTGTGCTGCAGGAATTTGAACGTCTCGACGACCGCGGCGGCGTGCTGGGTGCCATGGAGACTCAATACCAGAGGGGTAAAATTCAGGATGAGTCAATGTACTATGAAATGAAAAAGCATACCGGAGAACTTCCTATTATTGGAGTTAACACATATTTAAATCCAAATCCGCCTTCGGAGGATGAAGTCAACAGCATGGAAATCGCCCGTGCTACAAAGGAAGAAAAGGAGCTTCAAATTGCCAACCTGCGTTCATTCCAGGAAAAAAATAAAGAACGCTGTGAAGAAGCGATCCGATCGTTAAAAGCAGCTGCTGTAAGCGGCGGCAATATTTTCGCAGAGCTGATGGAATGCGTAAAGTATGCCAGTCTCGGCCAGATCACCCAGGCATTATATGATGTGGGCGGCCAGTACAGAAGAAATATGTAATAAATAAAGATGTTTGCTGTCTGGTCTCAAGTGAGTGAAACTGTTCTCGTGACTTAAATAGAAAGGGCTGTTCCCAAGAACATTTGGGA
Source organism: Bacillus sp. M6-12 (assembly GCF_002860285.1). Taxonomy (GTDB): domain Bacteria; phylum Bacillota; class Bacilli; order Bacillales; family DSM-1321; genus Peribacillus. Next base: position 38,571 of record NZ_PGVF01000004.1, on the reverse strand, counting down.
AGGCCCTTTTGTTTTCTAAGTTTGCTCTAGTAAATGGCAAACAGAGTTTACTCGGATAAACCGCAGCTCTTGTGAAATAATTAAAGCCAAAACAGAAGTTTTTCCTTATAATAAATGGATAAAGGGGTAATAATAAGTATTTAGACTGGTGTATACGGTCGGAATGATATTGATACAGCCATTCTGGTTTGGGTTAGCAGTCCGGTAATTGTTCAAAATGCAAATATCCCTTTTGCTAAAACTTCTAAGTGATTTCTGGAGATGGATAAATGATCAAAAGACGGATTTTACAAATTCTGTTTGGCGCCGCTGCACTTGTCTTGTTTTATGTGCTGTACCAGCATGCCTTAGGTGCGGTAGGATTTCTGCTGCTTTCCATTTTCTTTTTTGTTCTGGCATATAGCCAGAAGAAAAAAAGAAAAGATCAGTAAAACATATCAGAACCCTTATCGTTAAAAAAAGAAAAAGCTGTAAGGCACGCCAGATAGAACTGGCATAAACCCATTTATATTGTTTATAATGGGTAATATCGGCAAAACACCTGCAGTTATCGGCGATTCGTTTTTGCCGTGCTTTTTACATAGGCATTAACTTTTATAGAAGGTTTGAAAAAGGAAAGGAAGTGCAAGTATTGAGTTTACAAAATTTTTCTAAAGAACAGCTCATGGAAATGTCCATGATTGAAATTGCATACGAATTGCTTATAAATAAAAAACAGCCTTACTCTTTTAAAGAGTTAGTGGATGAAATCGCGTCCTTGCAGGATTTAACGCAAGAGGATATTAAAAGAAAGATTTCACAATTTTATACAGATTTAAATGTTGATGGCCGCTTTACTTCTCTTGGAGAAAATCGCTGGGGATTAAAAACCTGGTATCCAGTTGATCAAATTGAGGAAGAAGTTGTCCATGCAGTTAAACCGAAGAAGAAAAAGGCGAAGAAGGCTGCGGACGATGATCTTGATGACCTGGATGAAATCGAAGATGAAGACCTTGACTTCGACGATTTTGACGAGGAAGATGAAGACGACGAACTTCTTGATGACGTGGATGATGATCTGATTGATGATGCGGATGATGCAGACGCTGATGTCGAAGATGATGAGGACTTAGAAGATCTTATTGATGATGATGAAGAACTGCTGGATGACGATGAAGAAGATGACGAGGAAGAAGATGACGAGGAAGATCTTGAAGAAGACAAAGATGATCTTTAAACAACTTGACTTTTTAGTGCTTAATTTGTAGAATCATTTTTGGGCTCCTTTAAATAGGACACGTTATTTGAATTTTAACGCTCCCTTACATTTTTGTAAGTGGAGCGTTTTTATTTTTTGGATTTATTAAAACTCCGCTCCGGAAACAACCGGCTACGAAGGATATCTTAAGTGAATGGTGTTGGGTCTCCTGATTGTAACCGGGACCCTGCCGATTTTGAAAAGACAGGCCAATTGCAGAGTTTTCTAATAAAGACCGGGCTGAAAGGTAAAAATAAATCTGCTTAAACAAAATTATGTACTAGCGGGCATTTTTTATGAAAAAAGAGGGGGAAATAGTATGACTAAGTATATTTTTGTCACAGGAGGAGTTGTATCTTCTCTTGGTAAAGGGATTGTGGCAGCTTCTTTAGGGAGATTGTTAAAGAATCGCGGCCTGAATGTAACTATTCAAAAATTTGATCCATATATCAACCTTGATCCAGGAACAATGAGTCCTTATCAGCACGGTGAAGTTTTTGTTACGGATGATGGTGCGGAAACGGACTTGGACTTGGGTCACTATGAGCGCTTTATCGATATTAATCTTGGAAAGCACAGCAATGTGACAACAGGTAAAATTTATTCTACTGTATTGCGCAAAGAACGCCGCGGCGACTATCTTGGAGGCACAGTACAGGTTATCCCCCATATAACAAATGAAATTAAAGAGCGCGTTTTCAGGGCTGGGCATGAAACAAATGCGGACGTAGTCATTACTGAAATTGGTGGAACAGTAGGTGATATTGAGTCCCTGCCTTTCCTTGAAGCAATCCGCCAGATTAAAAGTGATATTGGCCGTGACAATGTAATGTATATCCATTGTACACTTGTCCCTTATATTAAAGCAGCGGGTGAAATGAAAACAAAACCAACACAGCACAGTGTTAAGGAACTTCGAAGCCTTGGTATTCAGCCAAATGTAATCGTGGTACGTACCGAAATGCCAATTTCCCAGGACATGAAGGATAAAATCGCTCTATTCTGTGATATTGATACAAAAGCAGTTATTGAGTGCCAGGATGCAGACACACTATATTCTATTCCTTTAGCGCTGCAGGATCAGAAGTTCGATCAGATTGTTTGTGACCATCTAAAACTTAACTGTGGAACAGCTGAAATGACTGAATGGAAAGCACTGGTTGAAAAAGTAACGAGTCTTTCTAATAAAACCAGAATCGCCCTTGTAGGGAAGTATGTTGAGCTGCAGGATGCCTACATTTCTGTTGCAGAATCTTTAAAGCATGCAGGATATGCCTTTGATTCAGAAATTGAGATCAAGTGGGTAAACTCCGAAGAGGTTAACCGCGAAAATGTTGCTGAGCTTCTCAGTGATGTTGACGGAATCCTTGTTCCAGGTGGATTTGGTGACCGCGGCATCGAAGGTAAAATTGCAACAACTGAATTTGCGAGGGTCAATAAAAAGCCTTTCTTTGGTATTTGCCTTGGCATGCAGCTGGCATCTGTAGAATTTGCCCGTAATGTTCTGGGGCTAGAAGGTGCACACTCCGCTGAGATTGACGCGGAAACACCATACCCGATCATTGATCTTCTTCCTGAACAGAAAGATGTCGAGGACCTTGGCGGAACGCTGAGACTTGGCCTTTATCCTTGTAAGCTTGTTGAAGGAACAAAAGCTTATGAGGCATATAACGATGAAGTGGTGTACGAGCGTCACCGCCACCGTTACGAGTTTAATAATCATTTCCGCCAGGCAATGGAAGCAAAAGGCTTTATCTTCTCAGGAACAAGTCCGGATGGGCGTTTGGTAGAGATCATTGAGCTTGAAGACCACCCTTGGTTTGTGGCTTGCCAATTCCACCCTGAATTTACTTCAAGGCCAACCCGCCCTCAGCCGCTTTTCCGCGACTTCGTAGAGGCATCACTAAAATTAAGCAAGAATTAAGCAGAACAGCAAAAACCTTGTCATGGATAGGCCATGACAAGGTTTTTTTACTTTATTGGGATTCCAGGCGATAGTTTTTGGGAATGTAAGCAGTGGTTCTGCCTTTAGATTTACTAGTGCGGAAAAGGTAAAACACTTTTTTGTTTTACGCTTCATTTCGTATGCTTTGTTGGCTTACTCCGCATTATATTCCTGTAAAATTTCTGCGAGGGTAAATTTTAATCCATAATAAGCAAAAAGCGCGGCCATTGAATAAGGCAATCCAATCCGGTTTCCTGTTTCGTCTGGAATAAGACCCTTAACAAGCTGGAGGTCAATATGGACATCAGCCATAGATGCAATGTTAGGCTCTTGGGCAGACTGATAGCCGGTTATGGCAATAAAAGGCGTATTCATATCGGATAATTTTTTCGCTGCCTCGATAGCGGAAGGCTCATTTGCATCCCGGGAAATCAAGATGACCCGGTCAGCAGGACCTGCAGCTGCCATTACGGCCTCACTTATCAGCAGTTTGACCTCAGGTTCGAAAGGCTCGGCACCATGAAGAGCTTCCAATGCCACTCCCTGCATTTCTCCAACTCCATGAATATATATAGTTCCTTCACCAAGTGCCCCTTGGGCTAGCAGGCGGGCTCCATCCTCAATGGCCATTTCTTCTTTATCAGAAATCCTTTTAAAAAGCCCAGTGAGCTGGGTAGTAAACATTTTAAGCATTGCAATTACTCCTTTATCATTGTCGGTGTAAACAGATTCATTATAAAACATAGCGGTTTTTCACGCTAATAGGGGCACAAATAAATATCTTTGTAATGGAATTATACCAGCTGAAGGAAAATAATTGAAAACAGACCCCGATAAAGAAGGATTATAAAGGGAATGAAACGAATATGTAAAAGTGGTAATTTAGAGAGATAAAGGTTCTTTAGCGGGTTAACAGGGTTAGTACTGACTAGGGAATTGGGTATAGAAGAGTAAGAATAAAAATGACTGGCCTTACGGATTGAAGAAGGGGGAAAGTGATGAGGATGGAGCAGAAAATCTTAATTGTAGATGATCAATTTGGTATTAGGATTTTATTAAATGAAGTCCTTCAAAAGGAAGGGTTTAAAACATTCCAAGCCGCCAATGGGGTTCAGGCGCTTAGTGTAGTTACAGACCATTCACCGGATCTTGTCCTGCTTGATATGAAAATACCGGGTATGGATGGCATTGAAATATTGAAGAGAATGAAAAAACTTGATCCGGACATAAGGGTGATTATCATGACTGCGTACGGCGAGCTTGATATGATTCAGGAAGCGAAGGATCTCGGAGCCATGACCCACTTTGCCAAGCCGTTTGATATTGATGATATAAGGAAAGCGGTAAGAGAGTATTTGCCAGTTCAAGCGGAATAATCGTAATGGGAGTTTCCTTTTCAGCTGCTGAAGGTAAAGCAGATTGAGGCAGATTTTCCCGGATTGGGTAATAGGATAATCCTTGCTCCAAATCCATACAATTCAATATATTTCGAATAAGTGTTTCATAAGTGAATTTCTTGCCGATTCTTTCTTGTACTGATATGCTAAAGGTGGATTGAGTAACCTCATTTAAGAATGTGTATAGCAGGCTCATTTTTGAGGGATTATTCTAAAAGAGATACTGCATTTGCAGAGCACTATCTACTATAAGGAGGAACCAAAATGCCTTTAGTATCAATGAAAGACATGCTTAACCAAGCTTTGGAAGGTAAGTATGCTGTCGGTCAGTTCAATATCAATAACCTGGAATGGACTCAAGCTATCCTAGCAGCTGCCGAACAGGAGAAATCCCCTGTAATCCTTGGGGTATCCGAGGGTGCAGCTCGCCATATGGGCGGTTTTAAGACAACGGTTATGATGGTGCAAGGCCTTTTAGAGGACATGAAAATTACGGTTCCTGTTGCTATTCATTTGGACCACGGTTCAAGCTTTGATAAGTGTAAGGAAGCGATTGATGCAGGTTTCACATCTGTTATGATTGATGCTTCTCACCACCCGTTAGAAGAAAACATCGAAACAACTTCAAAAGTTGTCGAATATGCACATTCTAAAGGTGTTTCTGTTGAGGCTGAATTAGGTGTTGTCGGCGGTCAGGAAGATGACGTAGTAGCAGATGGCGTTATTTATGCTGACCCGAAGGAATGTGAAGAGTTGGTCAAACGTACTGGAGTAGACTGTTTTGCACCTGCTCTAGGTTCAGTTCACGGTCCTTATAAAGGAGAACCAAACCTTGGCTTCAAAGAAATGGAAGAAGTTCGTGACGTAACAAACGTGCCTCTGGTTCTTCATGGAGGAACTGGAATCCCAACAAATGATATCAATAAGGCTATCTCTTTGGGAACTTCCAAAATTAATGTAAATACAGAAAATCAAATTGCATTCACAAAAGCAGTACGTGAAGTATTAAACAGCAATTCAGAGGTTTACGATCCGCGTAAATTTATCGGACCTGGCCGTGATGCCATTAAAGAAACAGTGGTCGGCAAAATCCGCGAGTTCGGCTCTGCTGGAAAAGCTTAATCATTTTATGAATAATTACAGAAACCGCCTAAGCTTTTAAGGCGGTTTCCTTTTAATTAGATAATAAAGAAAATTAAAACTATAAGTGTGAGTGGAGGAACAGCAATGAAGTTTTTTATTGATACTGCAAATATGGAAGAAATACGTGAAGCACACTCTTTAGGAATTTTAGCAGGAGTAACAACCAATCCCTCTTTAGTTGCAAAGGAAAAGAATGTATCTTTCCATGACCGCTTAAGAGAAATTACCTCACTTGTTAAAGAATCGGTGAGCGCTGAAGTTATTTCTCTCGACTATGAAGGAATGATGAAAGAGGCAAGGGAGCTGGCGGAAATTGCTCCCAACATTACGATTAAGGTGCCAATGACTCCCGATGGATTGAAAACTGTTGCAGCACTGACCAAAGATGGAATTAAAACAAATGTGACCCTTATTTTCAGCGCCAATCAGGCTCTCCTTGCAGCAAGGGCAGGAGCAACCTATGTATCTCCGTTCCTTGGAAGGCTGGATGATATCGGCTTTAACGGACTTCAGCTAATTTCTGACATTGCAGACATTTTTGCAATCCATGGAATTGAGTCGGAAATTATTGCAGCTTCTATCCGCCATCCAATGCATGTCACGGAAGCAGCATTAAAAGGGGCTCATATTGCAACCGTTCCATTAAAAGTAATCATGCAGCTATTTAACCATCCGCTTACGGAAAAAGGCATTGACGCCTTCCTTGCAGACTGGAATGCAAGATCCGGATCATAATTTTTCCTTAACAGCAGCTCCACGCACAAGCAGTGAAATAAGAAGCAGAATCAGTGTTTTCAATCTAGCGCAAGGAACCATGCCCGCACTATAAGAATAATTTTACAAAAGCATTTGCCGCAGCAGGCAGGCTATAAATTAATTCAATGATAGCCTGCCAGCTATACTGCTGTTCCTTTTAATACGGTATTTTCATATTACATATGGCCTATTTTTATTTTTTTTCCATATTTCTACATGACTTTCTGTTTTTTGTGTAAACTATATAAAAATAGATAGGAAATATGCAATAATATGATTATTCATGTTGGAAAATAATACCTAATAATAAGGTATTTATCACAAATATACTCTATACTGCTATGCGTGAAAGGGAGTTTGTTATGGAAAAACTAAAAATTTCCGGCGGATACCCATTAAAGGGAAGCATTCGTGTAAGCGGTGCTAAAAATAGTGCGGTTGCGCTGATTCCTGCAACGATTTTGGCTGATTCTCCCGTGAAAATCGAAGGGCTGCCGGATATTTCTGATGTTGAAATCCTGAAGGGGCTGTTAGAGGAAATCGGCGGGACTGTATCATTGAATGATGATGAAATGTCCGTGGATCCAAGCAGGATGATTTCAATGCCGCTTCCAAATGGAAGAGTCAAGAAGTTAAGGGCTTCCTATTATTTAATGGGAGCGATGCTTGGCAGATTTAAAAAAGCTGTTATTGGATTGCCGGGAGGCTGCCATTTGGGACCAAGGCCAATTGACCAGCATATCAAAGGATTTGAAGCACTTGGAGCACAGGTCACGAATGAGCAGGGAGCGATTTATCTCCGAGCGGACGAGCTTAGGGGTGCCCGTATCTATCTTGATGTAGTGAGTGTAGGAGCAACAATTAACATTATGCTGGCTGCCGTTAAGGCAAAAGGAAGGACAATCATCGAGAATGCGGCAAAAGAGCCGGAAATAATTGATGTCGCAACGCTGCTGACAAATATGGGAGCCAATATTAAAGGTGCAGGAACTGATATTATCCGTATAGATGGTGTGGAACACCTGCATGGCTGCAGGCACACCATAATTCCTGACCGTATTGAGGCCGGTACATTTATGATTCTTGCTGCAGCTGTGGGGGAGGGCATTGTAGTTGATAATGTTATTCCTCAGCATCTGGAATCTGTTACTGCCAAACTTAGGGAAATGGGAGTAAACGTGGAGGCGGGTGATGACCAGATCTTTGTTTCGCCTGGCTCCGGATTCAAAGCTGTCGATATAAAGACTCTGGTGTATCCTGGATTTCCAAATGATTTGCAGCAGCCATTTACTTCGCTGCTCACAAAAGCTGCGGGATCAAGTGTCGTAACTGATACGATTTATGGTGCACGGTTTAAGCATATTGACGAGCTGCGCCGCATGAACGCCAATATTAAAGTAGAAGGCAGGTCCGCCATTATTAATGGTCCGGCCCAGCTTCAGGGAGCAAAGGTGAAGGCGAGCGACCTTAGGGCGGGAGCTGCCCTCGTAGTGGCTGGGCTGATGGCAGAAGGAATCACAGAAGTGACAGGCCTTGAACATATCGATAGAGGATATAGCAATCTGGTTGAAAAACTTACTGGACTTGGTGCTACGATCTGGCGTGAGAAAATGACAGCCGACGAAGTAGAACAGCTAAAGAACTAGTACTTCGATGCCCGTTTGAAAAAGTCTGTACCGGACATTTCATCGTAAAAAGCTTTAAGTTCAATCTCTAATTATGTTACATTATTTCCTCGAATGTGTTACACTATTCACGGATAAAGTTGATGCTGATGTACTGAGGAGGAACATATATGGAGAGAAGCTTATCAATGGAGCTTATACGAGTTACGGAAGGTGCTGCACTTGCATCGGCCCGCTGGATGGGAAGAGGCAAAAAAGATGAGGCTGATGATGCGGCTACTTCCGCAATGCGTGACGTTTTCGACACGGTTCCAATGAAAGGTACCGTTGTGATAGGTGAAGGCGAAATGGATGAGGCACCTATGCTTTATATCGGTGAAAAATTGGGAACCGGTTACGGTCCCCGTGTCGATGTTGCAGTGGATCCTTTAGAGGGGACAAACATCGTCGCATCTGGCGGGTGGAATGCCCTGGCTGTGCTAGCCATAGCGGATCATGGAAATCTCCTGCATGCCCCTGATATGTATATGGATAAAATTGCTGTTGGACCTGAGGCGGTCGGACAAATTGATATAAATGCTTCTGTAATTGATAACTTAAGAGCAGTAGCGAAAGCAAAGAATAAAGATATCGAGGATGTTGTGGCAACTGTCCTAAACAGACCTCGCCATGACAAGATCATTAAAGAACTTCGTGAAGCAGGTGCACGCATAAAACTGATCAATGATGGCGATGTTGCAGGAGCAATCAATACGGCATTTGATCAGACTGGTGTGGACATTCTATTCGGTTCAGGAGGCGCGCCGGAAGGAGTTCTTGCGGCTGTAGCTTTGAAATGCCTCGGCGGTGAAATCCAGGGCAAGCTGCTTCCGCAAAACGAAGAGGAAGCAGTGCGCTGCCTGAAGATGGGTATCGACGTTCAAAAGGTGTTAAGGATGGAAGACCTTGTCCGCGGTGATGATGCAATTTTTGCTGCAACCGGTGTAACGGACGGGGAACTTCTGCGCGGGGTACAATTTAAAGGTACATACGGAGAAACACACTCCGTCGTTATGCGCGCTAAATCCGGAACTGTCCGCTTCATTGACGGACGGCATAGCCTGCACAAGAAGCCGAACCTTGTTATACGATAGACCTCAAGAATGTTCTTATTCCTCAAAGAATTGATAATTATTAAATAAAAATAATCCTTCCTGTGTTTCAAAACCATTGAAAGTGGATATTTTGATAAGGAAGGATTTTGACAGGGCGAGCGGATAGGCGCTCGCTTTTTCTTGCTAGATAAGTAATTAACAATTTTCAACGTGTACAGATGTCTAGCTCCAGCGCCCAGCAACTTTTTTTCCGTAGGAAAATAAAGCTCCGACGCACAGGACAAGGAACGCTACGGCAGCGATACATCGCACGAAACAAAGCGTCAGCTTTGTGAGGACGTGCTAGTGCCGACGTCGCCTCAGGAAGTGGCGATTTTAGCAGTTCTTCCTCTAAGAGGATGGGCGCTTCCGCTTTTCTGCTAGATAAGAAAAGAAACATTTTCAACGTGTACAGATGTCTAGCTCCAGCGCCCAGCCCCTCGAGGTCATAAGCCAATCGCTTCGGAAGGCAAAAAGCGCCTTCTGTCAGCGCTTGTCTTATGCTTGTCGGAGGCCCACAGGACGTGGGTCAGAACGGCGTTGCCACAGGACGTGGCGATTTTAGCCGTTCTTCCTCTAAGAGAATGGGCGCTTCCGCTTTTCTTAACAAAATATTTAAGTTGAATATTTAGTATAAAGAAAGTAAAATAAAGTTTGTTTTTATTTCTTCATTCAAACTCCAAGAAAGCCTTCAATTATTTCTTCATTACTTTTTTAAGAATGAAAAAATCCTTTCTTAGTTTCATATGAAAAACAGCCGTTTCCTCCAGGGCAAGGGCGAGTTTTCTATTGCATCCCTTACTTTTAGGAATGGATGTTGCTTCTTAATTTTATAAAGTGTGGTGTCATAATGAGTTTAACTATTTCCAATTTAGAGAACATGAAGCTGAAGGATTTGTATGAACACGCACGTACGTACAAAGTGTCATACTATAGTAAGCTTTCCAAGAAAGAATTGATATTTGCTATTTTAAAAGCTCAGGCAGAGCAGGACGGACTCCTATTTATGGAGGGCGTGCTGGAAATTATACCGTCTGAAGGATTTGGCTTCTTGCGGCCAATCAATTATTCCCCAAGTTCTGAGGATATTTATATCTCTGCATCCCAAATCCGCAGGTTTGACTTGAGGAATGGAGACAAGGTATCCGGTAAGGTTAGGCCTCCGAAGGAAAACGAGAGGTATTACGGGCTTTTGCATGTTGAAGCCGTAAATGGCGAAGAGCCTGAATCTGCGAAGGAGCGTGTGCATTTTCCTGGTTTGACGCCTTTATACCCAAATAGGCAAATCAAGCTTGAAACAGCTCATAAAAACCTGTCGACCCGTATTATGGATGTCATTTCTCCTGTGGGATTCGGACAGCGCGGACTGATCGTTGCACCGCCAAAAGCAGGTAAGACAATGCTGTTAAAGGAAATTGCCAACTCCATTACAACAAATCATCCTGAGGCCGAGCTGATCGTCCTCTTGATAGATGAACGTCCAGAAGAAGTAACCGATATCGAACGCTCTGTTGCGGGGGATGTTGTCAGCTCTACTTTTGATGAGGTGCCTGAAAACCATATCAAGGTAGCTGAATTGGTGCTGGAACGCGCTATGCGCCTTGTTGAGCACAAACGGGATGTCATTATCCTGATGGACAGTATTACCCGCTTAGCCAGAGCTTATAATCTGGTTATTCCTCCAAGCGGACGGACTCTTTCCGGAGGGATTGATCCTGCTGCATTCCATAGGCCTAAACGGTTCTTCGGGGCAGCAAGGAATATTGAAGAAGGCGGCAGTTTGACCATCCTGGCAACGGCTCTTGTTGATACTGGATCCCGTATGGATGATGTGATTTATGAGGAATTTAAAGGAACCGGAAATATGGAGCTTCACCTTGACAGAACTCTGGCAGAACGACGCATCTTCCCTGCCATCGACATTAGAAGGTCTGGCACAAGGAAAGAAGAGCTCCTTATCCAGAAAGATCATCTGGATAAGCTGTGGGCGATCCGAAAAACAATGTCAGATACCCACGATTTTGCCGAGAAGTTTTTGCGTAAATTAAAACAAACAAAGAGCAATGAAGATTTCTTCAGCAAGCTTGACGAAGAAATGAAGACGGTAGCAGCGGGTGGATCAAAACGCAGCACAAATTAAATTGCTGCACATTGTTGTCAGCCCTGTCGTATGCATAAGCATTTGACAATCTATTGGGAAAAACACTTGCATTTCATTGTTCCAGCCAGTATAATGAAGATAATGTGTTCTAATAAATCTGCGAGGAACAAGTTTCCCGCATTGCAGTATATAACTCTGTCTCGAATGATTCAGGGCGGAAGGAGATGAAAAGAATGAAAGCTGGAATTCATCCAAATTACAAAAAGATTACTGTAACTTGTGCTTGCGGTAATACATTTGAAACTGGTTCTGTTAAAAATGAGGTACGCGTTGAGACTTGCTCTGAGTGCCACCCATTCTATACTGGCCGTCAAAAGTTCGCTGAGGCTGGCGGACGTGTAGACCGTTTCAACAAAAAATACGGCATTAAGCAACAACAACAATAATAATATCAATAACTACTGCAAAAACAGGCAAGGTAAGTCTATCTTGCCTGTTTTTTTCTTTGGATATATTTAGAATTCAAACATTACATAGAAGTCGATGGGCTGCTAAGGATAATATTCCTTATAGCAGGGGAAGCTTTGGTGTGATTGAATAACTAGTGTGGAAAAATATATATGGTTATTGGCCTATTAATATATAAGCGTTCTGAAAGGAGAGACCGTTTCGTGTACGTAATGAAACAAACCGGCTGGATTGAAGTAATTTGCGGCAGTATGTTTTCCGGTAAATCTGAAGAATTGATAAAGCGGGTTCGCCTTGCGCAATTTGCTAAACAAAACATCGCGGTGTTTAAACCGGTGCTCGATAACAGATATGCGGAGGAATCTGTTGTTTCTCATAACGGAAATTCTGTAATGGCAAAACCGGTTGCCCTTTCGACTGATATTTTCGCGAATCTTGAGGAAGGGTTGGACATCATTGCAATTGATGAAGTGCAATTCTTTGATGAAGAAATTATAGAAGTTGCCCAGCATCTTGCCGATAGCGGATATCGGGTTATACTTGCCGGTTTGGATCAGGATTTCCGTGGAGAACCATTCGGTCCTATGCCTGCACTTCTGTCCGTGGCCGAATCTGTGACCAAGCTTCAGGCGGTATGTGCAGTCTGCGGCTCTCCGTCAAGCAGAACGCAGCGGCTGATTAATGGGGCCCCGGCTTCCTTTGATGACCCCGTTATCCTGGTAGGTGCTTCAGAGGCATATGAGCCGCGCTGCAGGCATCATCATGAAGTACCCGGAAAGGGCGAGCGGATCCAAAAGCCCTCCGACATATTGAAACTTCGTTAAAAAAACTGCTCAAAGACAATGTCTTTGACAGTTTTTTTGTTTAACGACTTAGTAAACCTCTTTTTACAAGTACAGATGCCTAGCTCCGGCGCCCAGCAACTTTTTTTACGAAGTAAAAATAAAGCTGCTTTTTTTGTATGAAAATAAAGCCCCGACAAACAGGACATAGGCACGTTTCGGCAGCGATACATCTCAGGATACAAAGCGTTAGCTTTGTGAGAATGTGCTGGCGTCCGCGTTTGGAACAGGACTGAGGCTGTAAGGGGTTTATGTTACAACCCTGCGTTTGTTTTAACCAGGGCGCTTGCGCTTTTCTTTAAATACTAGCCTCTTTGTTAGGAAAGAATAAATAACAGGAGGTGTGTGTCAGATGAAAAGAATGTTATTTTTCATCCTGTTAGCAGCGCTTTTCACTTTGGGCGCATGCAATACAAAGAATGAATCTATAAACACTAAGATTCATGATAAGGATGGAGTCCGTACCATATCAAATGATAACGCCAGAAATGGCAATGATGCTGATTTACAGGATCCTGCCGGTGAATTGCCTTTGGAGGAAAATCCGAATATGCTCAATATGTCAGGCGATAATAACCCGACGCTTGAGGATTCGGCAACAAAGGCAAAGGATGTTATCAACCGCCAGACGGGTTATGAGGCAGGAGCTGTATGGATAAATGGGGGAGATATGACTGTTACGGTTCATAAAAAAGGTGCGTTTGAAGGCAATCAGGAAAGAAAGCGTGAACAGGATCGTCTTCACAGGCTCCTAATAAAAGCTTTGCCTCGATATAATATAGAAGTTAATCTGGAAGAGAACGGCAGGTAAGATAAATCCCGAATGTTTTTGACGTTGACAATTCACCTATACTATAATAGATGTTATGGATAAAACTACGAGGTGAATACTGTGTTAGATCGTCTGCAAGCAGTTGAAGATAGATATGAAAGATTAAATGAATTATTAAGTGACCCTGAAATCATCAATGATACGAACAAATTAAGAGAATATTCCAAGGAGCAGGCAGGTATCCAGGAGACTGTGATGGCTTATAAGGAATACAAAACTGTACGCGAACAATACCAGGACGCAAAGGCAATGCTTGAAGAAAAGCTGGATGCCGAAATGCGTGAAATGGTAAAAGAAGAAGTAGGCGAGCTCGAAGAACGGATGGAAGAGCTTGAGGCAAGACTGAAGATCCTGTTAATCCCAAAGGACCCTATGGATGATAAAAACGTAATCATGGAAATCCGCGGGGCTGCAGGCGGCGATGAAGCTGCGCTGTTTGCCGGAAGCCTATACCGCATGTATAGCCGCTTCGCGGAGGCGCAAGGGTGGAAGACGGAAGTTATGGAAGCGAATCCCACAGGGCTGGGCGGTTTTAAGGAAATCATTTTCATGATCAATGGCAATGGAGCATATTCCAAGCTTAAATTCGAAAATGGCGCCCATCGGGTTCAGCGTGTTCCTGAGACTGAATCAGGAGGCCGTATCCATACATCCACAGCCACTGTAGCGGTATTGCCTGAAGCGGAAGAAGTTGAGGTCGATATTCATGAAAAAGATGTGCGTGTCGATACATTTGCTTCAAGCGGTGCAGGAGGACAGAGTGTTAACACAACGATGTCAGCTGTCCGGATGACTCACCTTCCAACCGGTATCACTGTTTCCATGCAGGATGAGAAATCGCAAATCAAAAATAGGGAAAAAGCGATGAAGATCCTTCGTGCTCGTGTATATGACAAGTACCAGCAGGAAGTACAAGCTGAATATGACGAGAATAGGAAGCTTGCTGTCGGGACCGGTGACCGTTCTGAACGGATCCGGACTTATAATTTCCCGCAAAATCGTGTAACAGACCATAGAATTGGTTTAACCATTCAAAAGCTTGATCAGGTTATCGAAGGAAAGCTTGACGAAGTCATTGATGCTCTTATGTTAGAGGACCAGGCTTCCAGGCTGCAAAATGCAGATGACTAATCCTGGATGGAAGGTATATGAAGCCCTGAATTGGGCTTCTTCTTATTTAAAGGATTCAAAACGGGATGAAAATGCCGGGGAAATCCTCCTCCGGCATTTTTTGCAAATGGAAAGATCGGGTCTGTTTGCGAACTTTCACACAGAGATTCCTGATCCAATTCAAGTAAAGTTTAAAAAAGCAGTGGAACTTCACGTTCAGGGTACCCCGATCCAGCATATTATCGGACATGAAGATTTCTATGGAAGAAGCTTTAAGGTGAATGGAGAGGTACTAATTCCAAGACCTGAAACCGAAGAGCTGATTTATCATATCCTAAGGAAAATCCCATCTTTATCTGGAGGGGAAACCGAATTAAGCCTTTTGGATGTTGGGACAGGGAGCGGTGCAATTGCTATTACAATGAAGCTGGAGCAGCCTGCCCTTGCTGTAACGGCCACTGATATTGCTGAAGCTTCTCTTGAAGTTGCGAATGAAAATGCTGCTATCCTGGGAGCTGATGTCAGGTTTGTTTGCGGTGATTTGCTGCAGCCGTTGATCGAAAAGAAAGAAACGTTTGATATCGTCTTATCAAATCCTCCATATATTCCGCTTCAGGATAAAGAGTGGATGTCCGAGGTTGTGACGGAGCACGAACCTCATCGTGCCTTGTTTGCGGGTGAAGATGGACTGGACTTTTACAGGCGCTTTATGGAAGAACTGCCGCTTGTGTTGCGGAAGCCTGGTCTTATTGGATTTGAAGTTGGAACAGGACAGGGAGACAGTGTTGCAGGTATGCTGCGCAAAACTTTTCCAAACGCATTGATTTCCGTTGAATATGATATAAATGGCAAGGACCGCATGGTATTTGCAGAATTGAGTTGAATTTATTGAAAAAACGCCTCATAGCCTGGGAAACTAGGCTTGAGGCGTTTTTTTCTTTGCTGTGTTAAAGCTCATTGTCGATTTTGCTACTATGTTGATTGGAGCGGAAGGCGTGAGACTCCTGCGGGAATAACGGGTCAAGGGAGACCCCACAGGCGCAAAGCGCCGAGGAGGCTCCCGAACCGCCCGCGGAAAGCGAGTGCCTGGAGCGGAAATCAACAGCCAAGGTTAACAGAGCCTTTTCTTTAGAAAAAAATTTCATTTTGCTAGTTTAAGATAAAAGAAATCAGGCCAGACTGTAAGTGTGAAAGGGAGGAGCGAAAAACATGAACAAAAAATACATTCCATTAGCTTATCTATTAATCTTAACGATCGGTACGATCTTAAGTTTATATATGCCAAAACAAGAGACTGCGTCTGCCGAAGAAACGTTGGTAATTCCAAAAGAGGCTATTCGCCTGCGTATACTGGCAAATAGCGATAAACAGAAAGATCAGGATATTAAGCGGCTGATCAGAGACGAAGTAAATGCGGATATTTCCGAATGGGTGAAGGATTTAACTTCTCTGGACGACGCAAGAAACGTAATTGAGTCCCATCTGCCGGATATTCAAAAAACAGCCGAGCAAGTGGTTCATGAGAATGGTGTCAGCCAAACGGTGAAGGTAGATTTTGGACGGGCGAGCTTTCCGACGAAGCTTTATGGACAATATCTGTATCCTGCAGGAGAATATGAAGCAATCGTGATTACACTTGGTGAGGGAGAAGGAGCTAACTGGTGGTGCGTACTGTTCCCGCCGCTTTGCTTTCTTGATTTTTCAAACGGGACAGCTGTCAGCCAGAGCCCTATGAACGATGAACAGCCGGTAAGCGAAAAGGAGTTACAGACAGAGGTGGCACCAGCAGCGGAAAAAAGCAGTGAGACACAACTTCCGGAAGCTAGTGTAGCCGTTGAAGAAAATGATAAGTCTATTAGTAAACATGAAAAGAAGGAACAAGTTGTTGCTCAGGCTCAAGAGCCGGTATACGTTGAGCAGGATGAACAGCCAATAAAAGCTAAATTCCTTATTTTAGAGCTTTTTGAAGATATATTTTAATAATTAGAAAGAATGGATCGCTTTTCCTTACCGGGAATGCGGTCTTTTCTTTTTTTAAGAGTAAATTTTGAAAGCAATCCGCCTAAGGAACTAGTGCCGTTAGCCGGATTTTAGCAGTTGTTAAGTCAATAATTATAGAAAGGACGCTGACAATTTTTCAAAAAAGTTATCCGTCCACAAAGGCAATAAATTCATCCACAAAATGTGGATATTACACTATCTTCTGAGATTTTAAGCTTTATTTGTGAATAAATTTATTTTTTATAAAAATTCTTATCCACAAAACATCCACTGTTCTCAAATCTATTAAGGTTCTTTTTTAATAGATTGTGCATAACTTAGAGTAAAAGCATAGAAAGTGGAGGTACGTAAATGAACATTCAATTTCGAAGTACAGAAGCTTCTGATATAAAGGAACTTGAGGATTTCTATCGGATCGCGGGGATCAGTTCCGAGGGTGTAAGGGAAAACTATCAATTCTATTT
Source organism: Bacillus sp. M6-12 (assembly GCF_002860285.1). Classification (GTDB taxonomy): domain Bacteria; phylum Bacillota; class Bacilli; order Bacillales; family DSM-1321; genus Peribacillus. The sequence goes on along the minus strand of NZ_PGVF01000004.1, from coordinate 21,517 downwards.
ATTAGCAGAAAATGAAGCGGGCAAAAAATTTGCGGCAATTGGCATGGAGCCGCTGCGGCAGATTGCGCTGTTAAGGTCATTTGTTTTTGATCGGTCTTTCCCGATTGAACGAATACCTGCAATGCTCCAGCAAGTTCTTTGGCTTGCACAAGCCCGGGGGCTTGAGTCGGTATTTCTTGCAACCGATAAGGAGTCGTCCTTGTTTTTATTTGAAACGCTGGGTTTTAGCAGGAAGGAGTATGATCAGCTTCCTTCTGAATTGTTTTCTTCTTCCAGTGTCACAGAACTTATTCACAAAAAGTCAGCCGTCTTTATGTGTAAAACGTTTTCACTATAACTAAATATCCACAAAGTTATCCACTTTTTAACTGTAATTATCCACAATTTGTGGATAAACCTTGTTTTAACAGCAGTCTTCTTTTATACTTTCAAAGTAACTTTTTTGTAAAACTCCAGAAATAAATGTAATTATATAATAAGTAGAGAACTTAAATAGAAGGTGCTATAAATGAATACAAAAAAATGGACTGTGGATAAACATGTGGACAATCTGAAGGATTATCCACAAATAACGGAACCTGCTGAATTGTTAATAACGAATGAACTTGTTGCTTTCCCCACAGAAACAGTATATGGCCTTGGAGCGAATGCCAAGAGCGACGAAGCTGTGGAAAAAATTTATTTGGCAAAGGGCCGTCCATCAGATAACCCGCTGATTGTACATATTGCCTCTAAAGAACAGCTGCAGCAAATTGCAGATGAAGTCCCTTCCAAAGCGGAATCACTGATCGATGCGTTTTGGCCTGGTCCTTTAACGCTAGTTTTGAAGAAAAAGCAAGGGGTTCTGTCCGGGCGGGTAACAGCCGGATTAGACTCAGTAGCTGTCCGCATGCCTGATCATCCTGTTGCTTTAAGCCTGATTGCCGCTGCCAATATCCCGATTGCCGCACCGAGTGCCAATACCTCTGGCCGTCCGAGTCCTACGAACGCCCAGCATGTGCTGGATGACTTAGAAGGCAAAATAGCCGGGATTGTGGATGGAGGTTCAACAGGTGTGGGACTTGAATCCACAGTTGTGGATTGCACGGAAGCAATCCCAGTCATTCTTCGTCCAGGAGGAGTAACGAAGGAAGAGATTGAATCAGTCGTTGGAGCTGTAAGAGTGGATGAAGCCCTTAAAAATGCAGCGGCAGCTCCGAAATCACCTGGCATGAAATATACGCATTATGCGCCTAAAGCAGACTTTTTCCTGGTGAAAGGTGAACCATCCTTTATCCAGAAGCTTATTGATGAAAACAAAGCTAATGGTTTGAGAACAGGCGTATTTACCACTTCTGAAAAAAAGGAAATGTACAAAGCTGACGTTATTATCGCCCCAGCCGCTGAAGGAGACTTAAAGAAGATAGCGGCCAGCCTGTATGCTACCTTGCGCACCTTTGATGAAAAAGAGGTCGATATCATATACGGAGAAGTATTTTCAGAAGCAGGCTTAGGAAGCGCCATTATGAACCGCCTTTTAAAAGCGGCCGGCCACCGCGTAATCGAGCAGTAAGCCTCAAAAAATCTTGGACATGTTTTAATTCTAATTGGCCTCTGACAAGCATACTCTGTTTGTAGGCAAGTCCAAGGAGGTAAAAGAGGTGAATTCGTTTGCTGGAGAATTGTTTACGCTGCTATTAATGGCATTTGCGCTGGGGATGGATGCCTTTTCAGTAGGATTGGGAATGGGAATGTTTAAGCTCAGACTGAAACAAATCTTCCTTATCGGTTTGACAGTAGGGGTCTTCCATGTTTTCATGCCGCTATTGGGAATGGCGGCTGGCCGGTTTATTTCTGGACAATTTGGTACCTTCGCCGCCTATGCGGGAGGAATCCTGCTAGTAATCTTAGGACTGCAAATGTTTTACTCGGGATTAAAAGGCGGTGAAGAGACTCTTCTTGCTCCAGTAGGGGCCGGCTTATTTGTGTTTGCATTAAGTGTCAGCCTGGACAGCTTCTCGGTCGGCTTGACTCTTGGAATATATGGGGCACGGACGGTAGTCACCGTTATTTGCTTCGGGGCCGCCGCTGCAATTCTCACATGGCTTGGGCTGCTGGTCGGCAGAAAAGTTCAGGGGATCCTTGGAGTGTACAGTGAAATACTGGGAGGAAGCATATTGTGTGCCTTCGGAATTAAATTGCTATTTTCAATGTGAAATTAATAGCTAGTAAAGTGCAGAACCCTGGCATTTGGGGACTGACCCCATAAAGTGAGACAAATAAAAACACCTTCAAGTTGAAAAACGGGTATGGAATACCTAATAAACAACTTGGAGGTGTTTTTTCTATGGGTACTTGAGTGAGTTATCCAGCAGAAGTGAAAATGAAGGCAGTTGAAATGAGACTGGGAGGAGTGCCTGTTAAAGAAGTGATGGATCAATTACAGATTAAAACAAATCGCAACTGAAAACCTGGATGCGTTGGTATAAAAACGGGGAAATCCATCTATTTGATCAGCCAGTGGGAAAACAGGCACATCCTATGAAACAGGGTTTGGGTGAGCGAAAATAAAAGAAGAACTGCTCATAATTGGACAAAGACAGCCGATATAAGGGAAAGAGCCTATTTAATTATTCTGTGAAATTCGTTGGTCAGTTGCGTGCTTATTTTTAGGCTATTCAAGCTCCTTGTTTATTTTGCTGCATGTTGATTGCAGCGGAAGGTGCGATACTCCTCGAAAATGCTTCGCATTTCCTTCGTGCGGTGTTTTTTCAAGGATGCTTATTCAACGTCCTGCGGAAGGCGGGCGCGTGGAGTGGGAATCAACTGCTAAGGTCAACAGCGCCTATTTTAAAATAGGTCTTTGGAAACAAAGACCAAATGAATTATAATGGACAATAGAGAAACGTAAGCGAAATGCGGGATAAAGGAGGCTTGCAGGAATGATTCGTGTTCTATTTGTTTGCACAGGAAATACATGCAGAAGTCCGATGGCTGAAGCAATTTTAAAGAGCAAAAATATACCAGGCATAGAAGTGAAATCAGCAGGAGTTTTTGCAGCAGAAGGGGATGCTGCTTCCCGCTACGCCAAGGAGGTTATGGACCTTAACTCCATTGTTCATGAGCATTCTTCTACGACGTTGTCCCCCGCTGAGATAGAGTGGGCAACACATATTTTTACGATGACAGAGAGCCATAAGTCAATCATACAGGACTTATATCCCCAGGCCATTGAAAAAACATTCACCATAAAAGAGTTTATTGTAGGCAGTCAGGGCGACAGAGACATTTCCGATCCGTTTGGAGGTTCCCTCGCCACCTACAAGAAAACCTTTCAAGAGCTGGAAAGCCTGATCAGCCAGCTGCCCGAAAAATTATAGAGAACAAAAAGGCATGCGAGGCTGACAAAAGGATAAAGAAGGATTGGGAGATAAAAGGGGGAGAAATTGTGTCTGAAAAGAAAACTTACAAATTTAGCTTGCGCAAAAAATTGGTGGTCTTCATTACAGCTTTGGCGCTTATCACTTACGGTACGTCAGAAGTGTTTATTTATGTGATTTATCCGAGGTTTTTCAGCGGGATTAATGAGGCGCTCTACAATGTTGCAATCCTATCGTTAGGGATCATATGGTCAGGGATTTTGGCATTTTTCGCTGCGGGATTTATCACCAAACCGCTAGAAAAACTGGAAAGGGTAGCGTTGAAAGCGGCAGATGGAAACATCAAGGAAGATGTAGAGGTTTCGAAATCAGATGATGAGATTCGCTCGCTTGGAATTGCGTTTAACCATATGCTGTTTAACTTAAGAGAAATGGTTCAAAGCATTGATGAAAACTTCCGCGAAACTAATGATAAGGTAATCTCGATTTCTAAAGAATCTTCACGTGCGGCAGAACAGGCAGAAAATATCGCCAGAACGATTGAAGAAATATCAATGGGTGCAGACAATTCAGCAGTCTCCATTCAAAACACGGCTGAATCCGTAGAGGATGTCATTTTAATTGCTAAAGAAGTGCAGGACAAAGCACAGGCTTCTGCCCAAACATCGAGTGAAATGGTTAATGAGCTGATGAACAGCAAAGAAGTTATCCATTCCTTAATTGCCGGCATCCAGCATCTGGCCAAAGAAAACCAGGATTCACTGCAGTCGGTAAAACGGCTGGAAGATAATGCGAAGAAGGTTGAGCAAATTATCCAGCTTGTTGGCGACATCGCTGCCCAGACTAATTTGCTTGCCTTAAATGCATCTATTGAAGCAGCGCGGGCAGGGGAGCATGGAAAAGGATTCGCAGTAGTTGCTGAAGAGGTTCGCCTTCTTGCTGATGAAAGCGCCAAGGCGGTACAAGGAATATCTTCTCTAATCCAGAATATCCAGCAGGAAGTTCAGGGAGTAGTGAAGCAAATAAGCGAACAGGTTGAGTCGGCTAATAGCGAAGCGAAAAAAGGAGCAGAAACAAATGCGGTCATTGAGGAAATGACGAAAACGGTCAACAAGGTTGCAGCGGCCGTTCAGGATATTACCGGACTGGTTGACCGCCAGATGAATACCATTCAGCAAACAGCGAGCCAATCGGAGGAGGTTGCGGCAATTGCAGAACAAACCTCTGCTGGAGCAGAAGAAGTAACGTCTGCTACACAGGATCAGGCTGATGTAATTGAAAACGTCGAAGTATTAGCAAATGATTTGAAGGCGCAAGCTGAAAAACTGCAGCAAACAATTATTCGATTCCAGGTTTAAAGCAATTTTAAATCTATTAATTAATCCAAGTCCGGTCTGTAAAAACTCCTGGCTGCCAGTAAAAGCAGATCAAAGGAATTGCCAGGCCGGATTTTTCTGCAGAAAAAATGTATTCTGGCAGTGCATTCATAAAAAAGGAACGTTGCTTTATCTTTTAATTTGATTGTGTCAAAATATAAACAAAGAAGGTCATAAGGAGGCAATAATATGAAGGTAGCTATAGCTTCAGACCACGGCGGATTAAATATCCGCGAGGAAATAAAGAATTTGCTAACAGAACTGGGTATTGAGTTTGAGGATTTCGGCTGTGATTGCGGTACATCAGTCGACTATCCGGATTACGCCCTTCCAGTAGCTGAGAAGGTGGCGAACGGGGAATTTGACCGCGGCATTTTAATTTGCGGTACTGGAATCGGGATGAGTATTGCTGCGAATAAAGTGAAAGGCATTCGCTGCGCGCTGGTTCATGATGTATTCAGTGCAAAAGCGACCCGCCAGCATAATGACAGCAACATTCTCGCGATGGGCGAACGTGTAATTGGCCCAGGGCTGGCCAGGGAAATTGCCAAGACTTGGCTTGGAGAAGAGTATGAAGGCGGCCGCCATGCTGCGCGTGTCGGAAAAATCACAGAATACGAAAAAGCAAATCTCTGATAGCATTATTTACTAGCTAAGAAAGTATATCTTTTTTAATAAGGTACAGATGTCTAGCTCCAGCACTCAGCCCCGACGCACAAGACGTGCTAGTGCCGGCGTCGCCACAGGACAAGGAACGCTTCGGCAGCGATTCATCGCACGAAACAAAGCGACAGCTTTGTGAGGACGTGGCAGACCTTAGTCGACGTTCCTTGTATCAGGGGCTTGCGCTTTTCTAATAACCACTCTAAATTCGGAAAGGATGGGCTTTGTTATGGCATTCGAGCAATCTGTTTCATCTGATTTGGAGGTATGGCGAACACAGTTGCGGACTTTATTGGGGGATTTACAGGATGAGGCCCAATTACAGGACAAGCATCTTCTGGTTGTTGGCTGCAGTACCAGTGAGGTAATTGGAAAAAGGATTGGAACCGAAGGAACACTTGATGCCGCTGCCATTATTTTTAGAGAATTTGAGGCATTTCAGCAAAAAACCGGATTGAATTTGGCTTTCCAATGCTGTGAACACTTGAACAGGGCGCTTGTTGTCACTCGCCAAACAGCTGAAAGCCGCGGGTATGAAGAGGTTGCGGTCATCCCAGTACAAACAGCGGGCGGTGCGATGGCTGCATATGCGTTCAACCACCTGAATCAGGCTGTTGTTGTGGAGCATATTAAGGCTGATGCCGGTATTGATATCGGTGATACCTTTATCGGCATGCATTTAAAGCATGTGGCGGTGCCGGTGCGAAGTAAAATCAGGCAGGTAGGCCATGCGCATGTAACGATGGCAAAGACACGCCCCAAGTTAATCGGCGGCGAGCGGGCTGTATATGATAATAAGCCAGAATTAAAGAGCTGTACGTAAAGACAGATTAAATTAAAAGCTCTGCCGTTTTTATAAAGAAGGCAGGGCTTTTTTGATGCTTAATTATATTAAACGGTTAAAAACCGAATGTTTTTATACCAATCAGTAAAAATGTTCGTAAAAAAATACCTTTCGGCTACTACCATAACTATTTTGAACGTGATAATATAGAATAGAATTTTCGAAAAATACCGCTTTTTGCAAAGGTCTTTCCTGGGAACGGACTTTTGTACATAACCAAAAACAAATGCACTATTATCTGAGGGGGATTCCAATGAACCATTTGGCGAAGCAGGATGAGCAAGTATGGAAGGCAATACAAAAAGAACTCGGACGTCAACGAAGCAAGATTGAATTGATAGCTTCAGAGAACTTCGTAAGTGAATCAGTGATGGAAGCGCAAGGTTCAGTATTGACGAACAAGTATGCAGAAGGTTATCCCGGAAAACGTTATTATGGCGGTTGTGAATATGTAGATATCGTGGAGGATTTGGCACGTGACCGGGCGAAAGAAATCTTCGGCGCAGAGCACGCAAATGTCCAGCCTCACTCAGGTGCACAGGCAAACATGGCGGTTTATTTCACCATTTTGGAGCAAGGGGATACGGTCCTAGGGATGAATCTTTCCCACGGCGGCCACTTAACACATGGAAGTGCCGTTAACTTCAGTGGTGTGCAATACAATTTCGTTGAATATGGTGTCGATAAAGAAAAGCAAATGATTGACTATGAAGACGTTCTCGAGAAGGCTCGTACACATAAGCCGAAGCTGATTGTAGCTGGTGCGAGTGCTTATCCGAGAGAGATCGATTTCAAGCGCTTCAGGGAAATCGCTGACGAGGTAGGAGCATATTTGATGGTTGACATGGCGCATATTGCAGGCCTTGTAGCGGCGGGACTTCACCAAAATCCAGTGCCTTACGCTGATTTTGTTACTACTACTACTCATAAGACACTTCGCGGACCTCGCGGAGGGATGATCCTTTGTAAGGAAGAATTCGCAAAGAAAATTGACAAGTCTATTTTTCCGGGCATCCAGGGCGGCCCTCTTATGCATGTTATTGCAGCTAAAGCAGTTGCTTTTGGCGAAGCGCTTCAAGAGGATTTTAAACAGTATGCACAGAATATTATTGATAACGCCAAGCGCCTTGGCGAAGCTTTGAAAAAAGAAGGAATTACTCTCGTTTCTGACGGAACTGATAATCACCTCCTGCTTCTTGATGTCCGTTCGCTAAACCTTACTGGAAAAGTGGCTGAAAAAGCACTGGATGATATCGGAATCACTGTAAACAAAAACACGATTCCATTCGATCCGGAAAGCCCATTTGTTACAAGCGGCATCAGAATCGGTACAGCCGCTGTTACTTCACGCGGGTTTATCCTTGAAGACATGGATGAAATCGCAGCGATTATCGGTCTAGTACTGAAAAACCATGAAGATGAATCCAAACTGGAAGAAGCCAAGCAGCGTGTAGAGGCACTTTCTGGTAAATATCAGTTATACCCAACATTGTCATAAAGCTTACACTAAACCTTTCCGGCCCATTTCCGGAAAGGTTTAGTTATGTTTTAGGGAAAAGTAAGCTTTCGGCATAAGTTGAAGAAAAATGTTTTTTTCTGTAGAATGAGTTGAAGTGCAAATTTTACTGGAATAAGAATATGAAAAGGAGAGATCCTTATGGGAAAGGTATACGTTTTTGATCATCCTTTAATCCAACACAAGCTTACATACATCCGTGATATAAGAACGGGTACAAAGGAATTCCGTGAATTGGTCGATGAAGTCGCAACCTTGATGGCGTTTGAAATTACAAGGGACATGCCGCTTGAAGAAGTGGAGATTGAAACGCCTGTCCGAAAAGCCAAATCAAAGGTCCTTTCCGGCAAAAAGCTTGGTATAGTACCGATTTTGCGTGCCGGTATCGGTATGGTAGATGGTATTTTAAAGCTGATTCCTGCTGCAAAGGTAGGACATGTCGGCCTATATCGCGATCCAGAAACGCTGAAGCCTGTGGAATATTACATCAAGCTTCCTAGTGATGTTGAGGAAAGAGAATTTATCGTTGTGGATCCGATGCTCGCGACTGGCGGATCAGCTATCGAGGCTCTTCATTCACTGAAAAAGCGCGGTGCGGCTAACATTAAATTTATGTGTCTGATCGCTGCGCCAGAAGGTGTCGATGCACTTAAAGAAGCACATCCTGATGTGGATATTTATATTGCGGCACTTGATGAAAAATTAAATGACCATGGCTATATCGTTCCGGGCCTTGGTGATGCCGGAGACCGTTTATTTGGGACGAAATAAATCCCAAAAGGAGTAATGCATGAATAATCCAATTAGAGTAATGACCATATTTGGTACTAGGCCTGAAGCTATTAAAATGGCACCGTTAGTGCTTGAATTGAACAAACATCCTGAGTTTGAGTCAATTGTTACAGTAACTGCCCAGCACAGGCAGATGCTCGACCAGGTTCTGGATATTTTTTCAATAAATCCTGACTATGACCTGAATATTATGAAGGATCGCCAGACACTTATCGATGTTACGACGAGAGGGCTGGAAGGGCTTGATAAAGTTATGAAAGAAGTAAAGCCGGACATTGTCCTTGTACATGGTGATACGACGACTACCTTTATCGCCAGCCTTGCTGCTTTTTATAATCAAATAGCCATCGGCCATGTGGAAGCGGGCCTTCGCACATGGAATAAATATTCTCCGTTCCCTGAGGAAATGAACCGTCAATTGACTGGCGTAATGGCTGACCTGCATTTTGCGCCAACAACAAAATCGGCTCACAACCTGTTAAATGAGAACAAAAAGGAAGAGTCTATATTTATTACTGGGAATACGGCAATTGACGCATTGTCGACAACTGTAAATGAAGATTATTCTCATCCTGTTCTCGATAAGCTTGGGAATGACCGTTTGGTATTATTAACAGCACATCGCCGTGAAAATCTTGGTGAGCCTATGAGGAATATGTTTAGAGCGGTAAAACGCCTGGTAGAAGAGAATGATGATGTTCAAGTGATTTATCCAGTTCACCTCAATCCTGTTGTCCGTGAACTTGCAGATGAAGTCTTGGGCAATGATCCAAGAATCCAGCTGATCGAACCTCTTGATGTCTTTGATTTCCATAACTTTGCGGCACGGGCACATTTGATTCTTACAGATTCGGGCGGTGTTCAGGAAGAGGCCCCGTCTCTTGGTGTTCCTGTATTGGTATTAAGGGATACAACAGAGCGTCCAGAAGGAATTGAAGCAGGAACCCTGAAGCTTGCGGGTATCGAGGAAGAAACCATTTACAGCCTTGCTTCTGAACTTTTAAATGATGATGCAGCACATGCGAAAATGGCAAAGGCCGGAAACCCGTATGGAGATGGAAAAGCATCTGGCCGTATAGCAGAAGCGATCAAGTACTATTTTCAAAAACTCGACAGCCGTCCAGAACCATATAACCCATTAGAACAATAATAATTCCCTATATATCAGAAAACCCTGTTAGATAAATCAGACAGGGTTTTTTGGTATTTTTAAAAGGTTTAATAATAAAATTGCGATAGATCAGCTTAAGGTTGAAAAAAATTCCTTATACCAGTGCTGCAGAAAAAAGAGTTTCTTGTATATGTCCTTTCCTCCGGTGAAACGCTATTCAAAAAGGAGGAGTTGGGATGACTATCAAAACGGCAAGTATTATATTAGTGTTAATGCTTATTACCGGTTCATCCGCTTCTTCATCCATTAACAAGCTTCCTCCGCTTCCGAAGCAATCGCAGACGGAACAGATTCTTGCGATTGTGACGCTTGAAGCATCGGTTACAAAGCCACAAATTGATAAAATCCTATCATCCTACTCATCCATTCAATTGCGAAAACATTTCCAGTATGCTTTAAATGGGTTCTCGGTTCTTGGCAATCGCCAAGACCTCCAGCGATTAAAGACCAGCCCTTTAGTAAAGGAAGTTTCTGAAGCCTTGGTGTATAAGGTAACCCTTGATGAAAGTGTCCCATTTATCGGAGGCAGGGCAGCAAGGGGGATTTTTGACTCCTCCCATCATCGCCTCACAGGAAAAGGTGTAAAGGTAGGAGTAATTGATACAGGCATTGATTACAGCCACCCCGATTTACGAAGGTCATACAAGGGTGGGTCCGACATGGTAGACGGTGATGAGGATCCTATGGAAACAAGAGGGAAAGAAGGAGTGGCTACTTCGCATGGTACCCACGTAGCCGGGATCATCGCTGCAAACGGAAAAATCAAGGGAGTTGCACCTGAAGCGGAAATTATCGCCTACAGGGCACTCGGACCCGGCGGTATGGGTAATACCGAACAAGTAATTGCAGCCATTGACCGGGCTATTAAGGATTCAGTTGATGTGCTGAACCTGTCGCTTGGGAACAACGTAAATGGACCTGATTTACCGATTTCAATGGCCTTGGATAAGGCAGTGGAAAGCGGGATTACAGCTGTTACCTCAAGCGGTAATTCCGGGCCTGGCGTATGGACAGTGGGAACCCCGGGCACAGCCGGAAAATCTATTACCGTTGGAGCATCCACACCACCATTAGATGTTCCGTTTCTTGCGGCTGGACTCGGTGCGAGTAAAGCAAAGATAAGACTTTCTGAATTTCAGGGAAGCAAGCCGTGGAACTTTCGTAATACCCAGGAAGTCGTCAATGGAGGCATTGGGAAAAAAACTGAACTCAAACATGTGAAAAATAAAATAGCTCTAATTAAACGGGGCACATTGACATTTGCTGAAAAAATTAACAATGCTCAAAAAGCTGGAGCGGACGGTGTTATTATCTTTAATAATATCAACGGACCATTTACGGGCGGCTTGGTGGAGCCACAGGATATACCTGCTGTAAGCATTTCAAAGGAAGATGGTATTCGGCTTATAAACATAATGGAAGAAACTGGTTCTCTCACTGGAGCTTTTTATTATAAAAAAGAACAGGATCGGCTCGCGGATTTCAGTTCAAGAGGGCCTGTTACCGTTAATTGGGGAATAAAACCTGACCTGCTGGCCCCTGGAGTCTCTATTAAAAGTACGGTACCCTCAGGGTATTTAACGATGGCTGGAACAAGCATGGCGGCCCCGCATATAGCGGGTGCCTGCGCGTTATTAAAACAGGCTCACCCTGACTGGGGACCGGAAAAAATTAAATCTGCATTGATGACTACCGCAAAGCCGTTAAAAAAAGAAAGTGGCCAGGCATACCATACATTTGAACAAGGAGCAGGCCGGGTGGATCTAATCAGGGCTATAAAGGCTGACACCCTTGTAATCCCAGCTTCCTTATCTTTTGGGATGTTTACAGGTATAGCTGGACGTGAGGAGCGCCAGGTAAAAATAATCGTCGAGAATAGTGGAAACAAGACCAGACGTTATTCATTTAAATACCCGCCAAGAACAAACGGGGTAAAGTGGCGGATGCCTCAGGACTTTTTATTGAAGCCGGGGGAAAATAAGGCAGTGATAATCGGTGCAGCAGTGGATACCAGGAAATCCCGGGAGAAAATTACAGATGGTTATATAACGTTATCAGCAGGTGCCAAAGAAATTCAGCTTCCATACTTATATGTAATGGAAGAACCTAAGTACCCGCGGGTGATGGGGTTTGCGTTCGCAGCAGCTGATTCTCCGGACAGCTATAGATATGAGGTGTATTTGCCTGGAGGAGCTGAAGAATTTGGCATTGCTCTGTATGATTATGACAGTCTCCGGTTTGCAGGATACCTGGATTGGGCTTACAATGCACCGAGAGGCTTGATCAAAAGGGAGCTCTCTATAAAAAGCATGCCTCCAGCAGGAGTTTACAGAGCTGTTATTTTCGCCAGAAAAGCTGGCAGGGAAAACAGAATAGATCAGATAATCCAAATTGAGAAGTAAATAATTATCAAGTGGGAATTAATGGTTATTTTTGGATTTTTTAATGAAAATGTGAACAAATCGTTAATTATTACGAAGGTGTGACATTTTTCACTATGGAGCGATTGACAACGTAAGGTGCCTATTGTATGCTAACAAAGGGCATGAATGACAGGGTTTCCAACACTGCTGTGCAATTTTATTCCCGTTTGTGCACAATGCAATTATATGTTTTCACCCTCAAAATTACCCGCGAGGAAGTTGCCATGCGTCAAAAAGAACGCCACTTATTCAGGGCAATGGCATTAACATCTGCAATTCTATCCCAATTGGTCGGATGCACTTTAGTAGGTTTGTTTGCCGGAAGATTGTTCGACAGCAAGCTGGACTCTGCTCCGTTTTTAATGGTGGTAGGTCTTCTTTTAGGACTTGCTGCTGGCACATATGCCATGCTGCGCACTGTCCGACAATATTTCTCAGGAGATTAATTATTATAATGCCAGATTTAGAAGCAATGTTTATCAGGCAACGTAAATACATAATGTATATGTTGTCCTTTTATCTTTTATGTGCGGGAATAACTCCGTATAAAACCGTTTTCCTTGGCCTGGTGCTGGGAACGGCTATTAGTCTGTTCAATTTCTGGTCAATGGTCCAGAAAAACAGGAAGTTCTCCGAAGCGGTTGCTGCAGGGAAGAAAGTGAAATCCCTCGGCATGGTAACGAGGTTATCCATGGGAGCCCTGGCTGCAGTCATTGCCTTGAGGTATCCGGATCAATTTCATATGGTTAGTGTGGTAGTTGGATTAATGACATCCTATTTGGTCATTATGATAGATTATTTTATCCAAAATCTACGTCGATAGTAAAAAGAGAGGTGAATACTGATGAATCATGAAGCTCCAATAGTAGAATTTCTGGGACTGCATTTCAACTTGGCGAACATCATGATGATTACTATTGCAAGTCTTATAGTTTTCATACTCGCTGTTGTTTCTACCCGCCGGACTGAGATGAAACCGACGGGGATCCAAAACTTTATGGAATGGGTCCTGGATTTCGTGAAAGGTATCATTAACAGTTCGATGGATTGGCAAACTGGCGGGCGCTTCCTTGTACTTGGAATGACCCTGATTATGTATATCTTTGTTTCAAACATGTTAGGTTTGCCTTTCTCAATAGTGGTAGGCCACGAACTGTGGTGGAAATCACCAACTGCTGACCCGGCTATCACCATGACACTGGCAGTAATGGTAATGGGTTTATCCCACTATTATGGTGTCAAAATGCTGGGGCCGAAAGCATATGGAAAAACATTTTTCCAGCCAATGAGTTTTATGTTCCCGTTAAAAATTATCGAAGAGTTTGCAAACACCCTTACATTGGGTCTGCGGCTTTACGGTAATATCTATGCAGGCGAAATCCTTCTGGGATTGCTTGCCGGCCTTGCCACAAATGGTTATGCCAATGGAGTGGGAAGCGGTATTATAGGTACATTATCTGCAGCTGTTCCAATGCTTGCATGGCAGGGATTCAGTGTCTTTGTAGGTTCAATTCAGGCGTTTATTTTTGTAATGTTAACAATGGTTTTCATATCACATAAAGTGAGCCAGGACCATTAATTATAAACTTTGTTCATTTTTTGAACACCAAGTTGCAAAAAAATAAAAACATATATTTCCAAGGAGGAAAAATTATCATGACAGGTTCTTTAGGTCTTATCGCAGCAGCGATTGCAGTTGGTTTAGGTGCGCTTGGCGCCGGTATTGGTAACGGTCTTATTGTTGGACGTACAATCGAAGGTATGGCACGTCAGCCAGAAGCTCGCGGTATGCTACAAACAACAATGTTCATCGGGGTTGCGTTAGTTGAAGCCCTTCCAATCATTGGGGTAGTTATCGGTTTCATCGTTTTAGGAAGATAAGCAGCAGTATTGAAATGATGGCGAAGATCATTCGATAAGAACCTTCGCCATTACTTTATGTCTATAATCCTTAAACACAGGTAATTTAACCTAGAAATCTCTTTTCAAATATATCTATTTGAAAATTTCAAAGACTATAGAGCGAATCTTTTGAAGGGAGTGAGCCGAGCGTGTCAACGAATGTTTTTGTTTTGGGAGCAGCTGAGGGAGGTCTTCACTTTAACAGTGGTGACATTATATTTCAGCTTGTAATCTTTATTATCCTGTTGGCGTTGGTAAAGAAATTTGCATGGGGCCCTTTAATGGGAATCATGAAACAGCGTGAAGAATTTATTGCAAATGAAATCACTGCTGCAGAAGCGAGCCGTGCGGAAGCAAGCAAGCTTCTTGAAGAGCAGCGTGAACTTCTAAAGCAATCCCGTGTTGAAGCGGGCCAGTTAATCGAAAACGCGAAGAAGCAAGGCGAAGCGCAGCGTGAAGATATTATTACGACTGCACGTGCTGAGGCGGAACGCTTGAAAGAATCAGCTAGACGTGAAATCGTACAGGAAAAGGAAAAAGCAGTTTCTGCTTTGCGTGAGCAGGTTGCATCCTTATCTGTTCTTATTGCGTCCAAGGTTATTGAGAAAGAACTTTCTGAAGCAGACCAGGAAAAGCTGATTAAGGAGTATATTCAAGAGGCAGGAGAAGAGCGATGAGCGATATCTCAGTAGCAAAGCGATATGCTGTCGCGCTTTTTCAAATTGCTAAAGAGCAAAACCTTTTTGATCAGATTGAAGAAGATCTTCGTGCGGTCAAGGAAGTATTCAAAACCAATGGAGAACTGCTTGAATTCCTGAAGCATCCTAAAGTAACAAATGAAGCTAAAAAACAGCTTATTGAAGATACTTTCATTAATATTTCGGATCCGGTCAAGAACACGCTTAAGCTAATGACTGACCGTCACCGTACAGATGTGATTGTACAGATGGCTGTTGATTTCATCGAGCTTGCCAACGAAGAAAAATCAGTGGCAGATGCACAGGTTTACACTGTTCGTCCGCTTTCAGATTCCGAACGGGATGCTGTTTCTTCTTCATTTGCAGCTAAAGTCGGCAAAAGCACATTACGAATTGAAAATATAGTAGACCGCGGTCTATTGGGCGGCATTAAGCTTCGCATTGGCAACCGCATTTTTGACGGAAGCGTAAGCGGCAAGCTTGAGCGTCTTGAAAGAGAACTATTAAGGTAATATTTCGCAGATAGGGGTGAAATTCATGAGCATCAAAGCTGAAGAAATCAGTGCGCTGATTAAAAAGCAGATTGAAAATTATCAATCGGAAATTAAAGTAAGCGATGTAGGTACTGTTATCGTAGTTGGTGACGGTATTGCTCGCGTTCATGGTCTAGATAATGTCATGGCCGGAGAGCTCGTAGAATTTTCAAACGGTTCAATGGGTATGGCACAGAACCTGGAAGAAAATAACGTTGGTATCGTTATTCTTGGGCCTTACGCAGAAATTCGCGAAGGCTCTGAAGTACGCCGTACAGGACGCATCATGGAGGTACCTGTAGGTGAAGAACTAATCGGACGTGTAGTTAACCCGCTTGGCCAGCCGGTAGACGGACTTGGACCAATCAACTCAACAAAAACTCGTCCAATTGAAAGCCCAGCAACAGGTGTAATGGACCGTAAATCTGTTCATGAACCGCTTCAGACTGGTATTAAAGCGATCGATGCTCTTGTGCCAATCGGGCGCGGACAGCGTGAATTAATCATCGGTGACCGCCAGACTGGTAAAACGTCTGTTGCCATCGATACAATCTTAAATCAAGCAGATCAAAACATGATCTGTATCTATGTTGCAATCGGACAAAAAGAATCTACAGTACGTAATACTGTTGAAACATTGCGTAAGCACGGTGCCCTGGATTACACAATCGTAGTTACAGCATCTGCTTCCCAGCCTGCTCCTCTATTATACTTGGCTCCTTATGCCGGTGTTACTATGGGAGAAGAGTTTATGTTCAATGGCAAGCATGTTCTTATTGTTTATGATGATCTATCAAAACAAGCAGCAGCTTACC
The DNA here is from genome assembly GCF_002860285.1 of Bacillus sp. M6-12. Classification (GTDB taxonomy): domain Bacteria; phylum Bacillota; class Bacilli; order Bacillales; family DSM-1321; genus Peribacillus. Next base: position 5,425 of record NZ_PGVF01000004.1, on the reverse strand, counting down.
GTGAGCTTTCCCTATTACTTCGCCGTCCTCCAGGCCGTGAAGCATTTCCAGGGGATGTATTCTATTTGCACTCACGTTTATTGGAGCGTGCAGCAAAACTGAACGACACACACGGTGCAGGTTCAATCACTGCATTGCCATTCGTTGAGACTCAGGCTGGCGATATCTCTGCTTATATCCCAACAAACGTTATCTCTATTACAGATGGACAAATCTTCTTGCAGTCTGACTTGTTCTTCTCAGGCGTACGCCCTGCCATCAACGCTGGTCTTTCCGTATCCCGCGTAGGTGGATCTGCTCAGATCAAGGCGATGAAGAAGGTTGCGGGTACACTCCGTCTTGACCTTGCTTCTTTCCGTGAACTTGAAGCATTTGCACAGTTTGGTTCTGACCTTGATAAAGCAACTCAGGCAAAGCTTGCCCGTGGTGCACGTACTGTTGAAGTTCTTAAGCAGGATTTGAACAAGCCTGTAGCAGTTGAAAAGCAAGTTATGATTTTCTACGCTCTTACACGCGGACATCTTGACAGCATTCCTACTGAGCAAATCCGTCGTTTTGAATCAGAATTCCATGCTTGGCTAGATCGCAACCACACTCATTTATTAGACCATATCCGCACAACCGGCGACCTTCCTAAGGACGACGGGATGACAGCGGCAATCACTGAATTTAAAAAGACATTCGTTATTGCTGAATAATTGGTCTATAAATTGTAAAAGGGTGGTGAGAATGAATGGCATCATTACGCGATATAAAAAGCCGGATAACATCTACTAAAAAGTCGAGCCAGATTACGAAAGCGATGCAGATGGTTTCCGCATCAAAATGGAACCGTGCTGAAGGTAATGCGAAAAGGTTCGTTCCTTACATGGATAAAATCCAGGAGGTAGTTGCGAGCATTGCAGCTGCAAGTACTTCTGTAAGACATCCTATGCTTGTTTCACGTCCCGTTAAAAAGACAGGTTATCTTGTCATTACATCGGATCGTGGACTTGCTGGAGCATACAACAGCAGCATTCTGCGCCATGTCTTTCAAACAATTAAAAGGCGCCACAAATCCCAGGATGAGTATACAATCATCGCTATCGGGAGAGTGGGAAGAGACTTTTTTGTTAACCGGAAAATCAATGTTGAACTGGAAGTTGTCGGCCTTTCCGACCAGCCTTCCTTTGCTGATATAAATGATCTTGCAAGATCTGCAGTCGGACTGTTCCAGCAGGGAGCATACGATGAACTGTACATGTATTATAACCATTATGTCAGTGCGATCCAGCAGGATGTTACAGAAAAGAAATTGCTGCCATTGACGGATATCAAGCCTTCCGGCAAATTGGCTTCATATGAATTTGAACCATCTGCTGAAGAAATTCTTGAAGTGCTGCTTCCTCAATATGCAGAAAGCCTAATCTATGGTGCTTTACTGGACGGGAAAGCAAGTGAGCACGCTGCTCGTATGACTGCTATGAAAAATGCAACGGATAATGCGGCTGAACTGATTGATTCTCTTTCACTGCAATACAACCGAGCACGCCAGGCAGCCATTACCCAGGAAATCACTGAAATTGTCGGCGGTGCCGCCGCACTGGAATAAAAGAAAAACCGGAGCCAGCAGGTTTGACGGACAATTATTGTTCAGTTCAAGGGGGGAAGACAAGCCTTTCTTATCCTGTGGCCTCCGGTATTTATATGAATGGATAGTGTCATAAGTTATGTTAGGAGGGAACAAGATGAATAAAGGACGCATTATACAAGTTATGGGTCCGGTTGTTGACGTTAAGTTTGAAAGCGGTCAGCTTCCAAAAATCCATAACGCGTTAAGAATAGAAGATGCAGCATCCGGCGACAGCTTAACTCTTGAAGTTGCCCTTCATCTAGGAGATGATGCTGTTCGTACGGTTGCGATGTCTTCAACTGACGGTTTAACTCGTGGAACAGTATTTGTAGATACAGGTGCACCAATTTCTGTACCAGTTGGTGACGTTACGCTTGGACGTGTTTTCAACGTACTTGGAGAAAACATCGACCTTGATGCACCGATTGCTGCAGAAGCTACAAGGAATCCAATCCACAGACAAGCACCATCATTTGAGAACCTTTCTACAGAAGTAGAAATTCTTGAAACAGGGATCAAGGTAGTAGACCTTCTTGCTCCTTATATCAAAGGTGGAAAGATCGGTCTGTTCGGTGGAGCAGGTGTTGGTAAGACTGTATTAATTCAGGAGCTTATCAACAACATCGCTCAAGAGCACGGCGGTATTTCCGTATTTGCTGGTGTTGGTGAACGTACTCGTGAAGGAAATGACCTTTTCCATGAAATGAGCGATTCTGGCGTTATCAAGAAAACAGCAATGGTATTCGGTCAGATGAATGAGCCTCCTGGCGCACGTATGCGTGTTGCCCTAACTGGTTTGACAATGGCTGAATATTTCCGTGATGAGCAAGGACAGGACGTTCTTTTCTTCATCGATAACATCTTCCGTTTCACACAAGCGGGTTCTGAAGTTTCCGCCCTATTAGGACGTATGCCTTCTGCCGTTGGTTACCAGCCAACTCTTGCTACTGAAATGGGACAATTACAAGAACGTATTACATCTACAAACGTAGGTTCCGTAACGTCTATCCAGGCGATCTACGTACCTGCGGATGACTATACTGACCCTGCTCCGGCAACAACTTTCGCTCACTTGGATGCTACAACAAACCTTGAGCGTAAGCTTTCCGAAATGGGTATCTATCCAGCGGTTGACCCGCTTGCTTCAACATCACGCGCATTGTCTCCAGAAATCGTCGGGGAAGAACATTACAATGTTGCCCGCCGTGTACAGCAGACTTTACAGCGCTATAAAGAGCTTCAGGACATCATCGCCATCCTTGGTATGGATGAGCTGACTGATGAAGATAAGCTTGTTGTTGCACGTGCACGCCGCATTCAATTCTTCCTGTCACAGAATTTCCACGTTGCCGAGCAGTTCACTGGACAAAAAGGCTCTTATGTACCAGTTAAAGAAACTGTTAAGGGCTTCAAAGAAATCCTTGAAGGAAAGTATGATGACCTTCCAGAGGATGCATTCCGTCTGGTAGGAAGAATTGAAGAAGTTGTTGAAAAAGCAAAACAAATGGCTTAATAAAGGGACCAAGGAGGGTATTAGATGAAGACGGTTAAAGTCAGTGTTGTTACTCCCGATGGCCCTGTATATGATTCTGAAGTCGAGATGATAAGCACAAAAGCGCAAAGCGGGGAGCTTGGCATCCTGCCAGGGCATATTCCTATGGTCGCTCCTCTGAAAATCGGTGCTGTTCGCCTTAAAAAAGGCGCAGAGACTGAATATTTAGCAGTAAGTGGCGGCTTTTTAGAAGTACGTCCTGATGTTGTAACCATTCTTGCCCAATCGGCAGAATCTACAGAAGACATCGATCTGGCACGGGCCCAGGCAGCGAAAGCGCGGGCTGAACAGCGTTTACAGGATAAACAGGACAATATAGATGCAAAAAGAGCAGAGCTTGCTCTGCAGCGAGCCATCAACCGTATATCTGTTGCGGAAAAGAATTTTTAAAAAAAGCACTATTCACCCTACAACTACGGGGTAGAATAGTGCTTTTTTTTGCTATGTTAAAGTTCATTCTTGATTCTGGAACTATGCTGATCGCAGCAAAAGGCTCGAGAATCCTCAATAATTTTTTTTTCCTTACTGCGGTGGTCAAGTTTAGTGTACCCGGGAGAAGCGGATCCAGGGAGACCCCGCAGGAGTATAACGCCGGAGGCTTCAGAACCGTCCGAGGAAAGCCAGTGCCCTTCGCTGCAATCAACAGGCAAGTTTAACAGAGCTTTCGGGTTATGAAAAACCATCCCTTTTTGTCTAAAGTATGACATCTCTCACAGACGAAAAAAGAAAATTGGGCGTAAACTAGTTAGGAGATTTTTATTTGGTCTGCAAAAGAGATATAGAACAGTTTTCCCGCCATTCTGCCGAACTGCGGTTTTGACTATGTATAATGCACTTTTCTAGCAATCTATTCGTGTTAAAAAGTCGTGGACCGGCATATAGTAAAGCAGTGCCAAATTACTTGGAAACAAATTCTAAGCTTTATCGACACACATTTTTAAGAGTGATATAATGTATTCGGTTACATTTATAAAAGTGTGAGCATTCTTACAATTTAGAGGAAATACCTTGTGCCAGAGTGCAGCTATAAAAGCTGACCCGCCTGACACAAAAGAATATCTTACATAATAAAGGGGGATGGGCATGGAACTTTTGAATCAGTATCAGAATAATTATCTGATAGTTTTTGTGTTTCTATGTCTAGGGATTTTACTGCCAGTTGTAGCTATATTAATAGGTAAGCTGCTTCGGCCTTATAAGCCATCCGAAGCTAAGTACACTACCTATGAAAGCGGGATTGAACCATTCCATGATTCAAGGGTTCAATTCAACGTCCGCTACTATATTTTTGCCTTAATGTTTGTCATTTTTGATGTAGAAACAGTATTTCTTTATCCTTGGGCGGTTGCCTATGAAAAACTGGGCATATTTGCACTTATTGAAATGCTGATTTTCGTTCTATTGCTGCTTATTGGACTTATCTACGCGTGGAAAAAGAAGGTGCTAAAATGGACTTAAAGATGGATAACATTTCTCCTGAAGAGATGGAAGAGCTGCAAAGGAACGTGTTTATGGCAACGCTTGAGCAAATAAAAGCATGGGCCAGGAGCAACTCCCTCTGGCCGATGACATTCGGTCTTGCCTGCTGTGCTATTGAGATGATGGGCGTTGGATCCTCCCACTATGACCTTGATCGTTTCGGTTCTTTTTTCCGTACATCCCCAAGACAATCTGACGTAATGATAGTGTCTGGAACGGTAACTAAAAAAATGGCTCCGATTGTAAAAAGGCTGTATGACCAAATGCCTGAGCCGAAGTGGGTAATCGCTATGGGATCTTGTGCAACAGCTGGAGGCCCATACGTAAGATCATATTCAGTTGTAAAAGGTGTCGACCAAATCGTTCCCGTTGATGTATATATTCCGGGCTGTCCGCCCAACCCAGCCGCTCTTATTTATGGAATCAATAAATTGAAAGAGAAGATTCGCTATGAGGCGAAAACCGGGAAGAAGGTGATTTAACCATGAGCGATGTAAAAGATCTCGATCAATTAAAGAAAGAGGCAGCCGCCAAGGCAAAAGCCGCCGCCCTCGAGAAGATGAAAGCGAAGGAAGAGGCAGAAGCGCCTGCAGAGCCAAGTGATGAAGCGGACCTGGCGAAGAAAAAAGCCGCCGCAGCAGCCAAGGCAAAAGCAGCAGCCCTCGCGAAGATGAAAGCGAAGGAAGAGGCAGAAGCGCCTGCAGAGCCAAGTGATGAAGCAGACCTGGCGAAGAAAAAAGCCGCCGCAGCAGCCAAGGCAAAGGCCGCTGCCCTCACGAAGA
>NZ_PGVF01000034.1 GCF_002860285.1 Bacillus sp. M6-12 | reverse complement strand
GAATTTGACTTGCTCATGTGCTTTTTTAGTGTGTGCTCACTATTACTTAAAACGTTGGCGCTTTGTTTTGTTCAGTTTTCAAAGAGCAATTTCTCATCACTGTTTCATCAGCGACATTCACTATCTTACCACACCGATTTTTAGTTGTCAACTTCTACGAAAAATAATTTTATTATCTTTCGTTTTTATAAGCCGACGTTACTTCTCAGCGACAAGATCTATCTTACCACATTCCAAAACGGTTGTAAACTTCTGCGAAATAACATTTTTTTTACATAATTACTGCTCATCACAGCGACCTGATTAATATTACACTGATCTGATAAAATCGTCAATAGTTAATTTCAACAAAAAACAGGCTAACTTCCTTTAATGAAGTAATAATGTTATCAGCCCGCCCTTCAAACTAAAGAATTCTTCAAAGCACAACTGTTTTAAGTGCAAAATTAATCAAAGATAATTTACCTACATACTACGGTATATTAGTTTGCACTATTTTATTTTTGCATAAAAAGCAAAAGTTATTGCGATGGTCTTAAATCTCCCTGATGACCCTTCCCCTTATAGTGTCAACCAAGAATTTGTTCAGTACTTGCGTATTCCTGCTTACAGATAACCCCTGGATCCCATAAGAGGATGCGGATAAGGAATGTAAATCTCCTCCGCCCTGAATAGGTTTTTTTTACCAATTAAAAAACGCAGAAGTGAACCCTGCAAACCCACCAAAATAAGATGTCACCTCCCATAGGATGCGGGAAGAATGGATTCCAAAGCATGCTTACCCTCATTAAAACAGAATGTTAATAATTATGTATTGGTTAATGGCAGAGATCGCGGACAGGATAATACAAAGCGGATTCAGATTCTGAAACTGAACCAAGTATTATCGACGGGCTTCCTAATAGTTCAACTAAAACAAGAGTTTTTCCCGCATTGATCTGCAAGAAAGGATTTATCTAAGAATCAGCTTGTTGTCAAGATAAATGTGCTACCAAAAGTGAAAAAGTTTGACAAATTTGTGAACTAGAGGAATAATATATATAAGGAGGATGATGAAAATGGAATCTAAAGTGAAAATGTTAAATGCTACTAAATATGTAGGCGGTACTGTGTTTTCATTGGGAATAGCCATTTTTTTATACGGTTTCTTTGTAAGCGATTACAGCGCAGTGACAGGAATTGGAATTGGGACGGTAGTCGGCGCAGTATTCATCTTTGTCATGGGGTCATTCTTTGTAGTAACGGAAGAGATTTTGGAGAAACGATATAATTCAATGTTAAATGTAAGAAAACTTACTGAGATCGAATAGGAGGGGCCGACTAACCCCCGACCTCTCACACCACCATACATACCATTCGGTATATGGCGGTTCAATTAAGTCTGACGTAGATTGGAATATCTAGTAAATACACTTTGGACACTCGATGACTCCAATAGGAGTTGTCGAGGGTTTTGTTTAAGATTGGGCTGTGGGCTGACTTCAGGCTGTTCAACTGTCCATTACTGGACAGGTTACCAACTGGAGTTGGCGTTTCAGCCAGACCTCCCCAGGTAAGAGTGCAATCTTTCCCTCCATCTATCCGCTACATTTACTCTATACCACATTCGGCAATATGGACTTTGCCTTGTTTAGCAGACTTATCCAATGATATCTAGCCTTATATGTAGTTCGTGTTCCTCGGACCGGAGGTTTGCCGCTTCCTTCCTTCAGATTCCGCGTCACAACAGACACCCTAACATTAAGCTAACCACTACTACTGCCTTCATGGCCCGGGACTCTCACTCTATAGATTGCACCCATGGCGGGGCACCTAAAAAAAGGAGTGCCAATGCGGCACTCCTTTTGTATTTGAATCAAATATAACCCCAGATCATACATAGCAATGTACCCAGTATGGTAATTAATGCCATGGCCACTCCGTAGTATATGTTCGTATAAATTGCAGCTTTATCCTCCGTTTCACCGGCATGCATAAATACAACCAGCTGAAGGCCTGCCTGAATAAAAGCTGTTACAAGCAGGATCGTCATGCCCACAGTAAATGACATGTCCATAAAGTATACCGCTAGAGCAACTGCAGTCAGGATTAAGGAAAAAACAAATCCAATTACTTGTTTTACCGGAAATAGTTCTTTCATTTTTACATCATTCCTTTCAGGTAGATGAAGCTAAAGATAAAGATCCAAACTACGTCAAGGAAGTGCCAGTAAAGTGAGAAAATGAATGATTTATTAGCTGTTTCAGGAGTAAGCCCGCGCTTTCTGACCTGCAGGATAATAAATAAGCCCCAGAAAAAGCCAAGTGTAACGTGTGCTCCATGTGTTCCTAAGGTTGTGAATAGGATCGATGTGAAAGCACTGGTCTGAATTGTCGCACCTTCATGAACATACATAACGAAATCATATATTTCAACGCTCAAGAAGCCAAGTCCTAGAAGAAGCGTGATGCCAAAGAATGCCATCATCGCTTTTTGTCTGCCGAGGCGCATGGCATGAACACCAAGCCCGATGGTGAAACTACTTGCCAATAGCAAGAAAGTTTCAATGAGAACCGGAGCGATTTCAAACAGCTCCGCTCCATCCGGACCGCTGCCTGTACGATCCACCAATGTGAAATATGAAGCAAAAAGCGTTCCGAAAAGCATGATTTCGGCCCCAAGGAAAATCCAGAAACCTAAGACTTTTAAGCGATTTTCTTCAGTACTATATTCAAGTGGAAGCGAGTTATCTATTTTCATTATTTAGCACCTCGCAATTTTGTTTCAGTCTCTTCTATTTCTTCAACGGAAATATAGTGCCCATGGTCTTTCTCAAATGAACGAAGAGCCATAGTAACAAAAATACCTATAGTTGTGATAATCAAAGGAACCCAAAGTCCAAATACAAATGAGAAGCCCCACGCAAAGAAAATGCAGCCAATAATAAACGGCATTCCGCTGTTATTTGGCATGTGAATCTTTTCGTTTTTCCCTTTGGCGAAAAGGACATGGCCTTTCTTTTTAGAATCCCAGAAAGTTTCAATAGAATCTATTTGCGGAACTTTGGCAAAGTTATATTCCGGTACCGGAGTATGAGTTGCCCACTCAAGAGTACGGGCATCCCATGGATCTGACCCGATGTCTCTTGAAGCGTAACGAGTGCTATAGTACACGTTATATACAATTAATACAAATCCGATTGCCATAATTGCGGCTCCGATAAATGACACCATATTCCATGGACCAAATCCAGTTGATTCGGAATATGTGTACATGCGTCGTGCCTGGCCATCCAAACCTGTAATATACATCGGCATAAATGCTAAAAGGAAACCAATTGATAGCAGCCAAGCTGTCCATTTACCGATTTTCTCATTCAGCATGAAGCCGAACATTTTTGGCCAATAGTAAGTGAGACCAGCAAGCATAGCAAATACTACACCCGGTATAATTACGTTATGGAAGTGAGCGACTAAGAACATTGTATTATGGTACTGATAGTCGGCCGCTGACATCGCAAGCATAACCCCGGTAACTCCACCCAATGTGAAAAGCGGAATGAATAGGATTGCATATAGCATTGGAGTAGTAAATTCAATTTTTCCTTTATAAAGTGTGAACAGCCAGTTGAAAATTTTAACCCCTGTCGGTACGGCAATAGCCATTGTAGTAATCGAGAAGATACTATTGGTTAATGCTCCCTGGCCCATTGTGAAGAAGTGGTGAGCCCATACCAAGAAGGAGTATGCTGCAATAACAACCATAGAATATACCATTGACTTATATCCATACAGGTTACGGCGAGCAAATGTTGAGATAATCTCACTGTAAATACCAAATGAAGGCAAGATCAAGATATAAACCTCAGGATGTCCCCAAACCCAGAACAGGTTAGCCCAAAGCATATCCATACCACCGTTATCTGTTGTAAAGAAATTTGTTCCAAAGAGACGGTCCATGGTACCCATTGCAAGCGCCACTGTCAGTACAGGGAATGCAAATACGATGATAAGGTTTGCAACAAGTGAAGACCATGTGAACATTGGCATTTTCATCAATGTCATGCCTGGTGCTCTCATTTTAAGAATAGTAGTCATAAAGTTGATACCGGTCATCAATGTACCAATACCTGCTATCTGAATAGCAATCATATAATAATTTGTTCCCACTGATTCACTGAAGTCGTTTCCTGCAAGCGGGAAGTAAGAAGTCCAGCCTGCATCAGGAGAACCACCGACTACGAAAGAGATGTTGAATAGCATCGCTCCCATAAAGAACAGCCAGAAGCTTAATGCGTTTAAACGCGGGAATGCTACATCACGAGCTCCAATTTGTAATGGAACAACAAAGTTCATTAAGGCCATGATGAATGGCATTGCCATAAACAGGATCATAACGACCCCATGTGTTGTGAAAATTTCATTATAGTGCTGAGCATCGAGCAGCTTTGCATCAGGAGTGGCAAGCTGTGCGCGAAGCATAATCGCGTCGACTCCACCGCGGAATAACATAAGCAAAGCAGATATTAGATACATTATACCGATACGTTTGTGGTCGACTGTTGTCAGCCACTCACGCCATAAATAGCCCCATTTTTTAAAATAGGTTAATCCAGCAAGAACGGCTAGACCCGTTAGGCCTATAGCAACCATAGATGCGTATATCGCAGGACTGGGATGGGGAACCGCAAATCGTTCAAAAAACTCCATGCGTTTGTTACTCCTTTCAGGAATTATATTATTTCTTCAAAAGAGAAACTAGCTGCTTATCAAACTAGTAAAATATTAATGGTTTTCGTGTTCTGTATGGTTTTCGTGTTCTGTATGGTTTTCGTGTTCTGAATGATTTTCGTGTTCTGAATGCTTCTCGGAATCATGGTCAGCATGTTCTTTATCTTCTGAATCAGAGTTGCTTGGTCCATGATCATGTCCGCCATTTTCCGATGATGGAGGCGGGCTGAAATCTAGATGAGTTCCAGTGTAAGTAGACTTTCCAAGATGACCTGGTTCTAATAGCTCATTAAATTTTTCTTCAGACAATGGTTTTGCAGTAGCTTTCACTTCATCAACCCATTCGTCAAATTCAGCTTGCGGCATTGCTGTAACGTCAAACACATTTTCGGCGGTGCCTTTTCCGCTGAAATTGGCATTTCGGCCCATGTATTCTCCTGGAGCGTCAGCCGCTAAGTGCAACGTGGTAACCATGTCACTCATTGCATATTTTTGTCCGCCAAGCTGCGGAATCCAGAAACTTGTGATTGGTCCGTAAGAATAAAGTTTGAATTCAAGCGCCCGGTCAGTTGGAATGTACAAATAGTTTACAGTTTCGATATTTTCTTCCGGATAACTAAAATGCCATTTCCAATCAGATGATGAAGCATAAACAACTAATGGTTTTTTATCTTCATAACCTTTTGGTGTTGCCTCAACTTCATAGTTGGATTTAACGGACATAATGGATAGGAAAATAACGATAATTACTGGAATTCCAATACAAAGGGCTTCAACAATGAAACTTCCTTCAATATGTGGCGGTTCATAATCTTTAATTTGTTTAGATGCGCGGTATTTTATTAACATAAAAGCCAAAATTGCAAAAACCACAACGACAATACCTGACATAATCCAAATAGATAACATGATGTCATCAGCTTGGGTTTGCGCTTGAGGTCCTTTAGGATCTAGAACCAATAGAGGTTCACAACCTGTTAGCACTGTGGCAATTGTTAAAATTATCGACAGAAAAACCCATTTAATCTTCATAGAGTACCCCTTTCTAAAATATAAAAAATAAATGTTAAATATTTCACAAACTTAGAGTTAACTGGAAAATGTTAAACACTTCACAAGTCCTTCTCCTCTATCATATGAAGTTCCGGAATAAGAATCAATTGTTAAAACTAGATGTCACAAAAAGTTCATTTATACACTAGTGAAATAGTGGAAATCAGGATTTATTGCTGGACTATACTGCATTTCTTTGAAAATACAGCAGCCCCTTGTTTTGGTATGTTATGAAAAAAATGGCTGAAGGGAATTCATTATTTTTGAAATCCCCCCTAATATTGGCTCGAAACAAATGAATTCCTCGTCCTCAATCCTCGTCCTTTACGTCTATATCTTCAGGCAGCGGCTCGTTCTTCCATTCTTCAAATAATTTTTTGTACTTTTCCATTTGTTCAATATGATTATTGAATTGTTCTTTATTGATCAGATATTGAACTCCATCATGAACAGCGCGAATTCGTTTTTGCTGTATTAGGCTCAGTACGCCCGTTTCGGGCATCGATAGGAACTCGGCTGTTTCTTTTACTGAAAGATACATCATTTCACCACATTTTTCTTAGAAGTTTTCTAATATATTATCATTTTGCATAAGTTTCTTTAATTTTATTGATTCGGTTTGAAAGTTTATTATCGCTGCTTCGGCATTATGGAGGCCGGACTCCTTTGCTTGATTAAAAAACAGCATCCTTCCACTTTATTCCTCTATAACATTCAGGCTAAACTCCTGTTCTGCTGATAAACGTAAATTTCTCAATTAATATTTATGGCTGTTGGGGCTCGGCGCTGTAGCTAGTTCAAACCTCGAGAATTTTATAATTTCCTGGTAAACAATAAAAAAGCTTGCTGTTGCCTTCAGCAAGCTTCCCATTCTAGTTTCCAAGACTTTCGATTTGGTTTACTAAAGTATTCAGTTCGCTAATCGTCTTGAGGATTTGAGAATCCTCAAGAAAGGCAGGATCGAGTTTTCCGTTTTCAACATTTTCCAAGTATGAATCTATTCCCGCCTCCAGTTTCTTATTTGCACCCACGATTTGGTTATGAATATCTTTTGCTATGGCAGGAGCATCTGTTTTATTAAAAGCTGCTATTTCTTGTTTCATTGCCTGAAGTTCATTTTCAAGGTTCTGTGCTGCTTCCGTACTGGTTACTGCTTTCTCAGCAAGCCCCGGAATCTCCTCTGCAAATCTTTGGGCTGTACCGATGTATCCCGTGGCCGTATTTGCATATTCAAGAGTATTATTTACTTCACCTAAGATGGAGCAGCCGCTCAATATGGCCAAAGCTGTAATACTTATCATAGTAATGAGTTTTTTCATTTATTTTCCCTCCAAGATGAAATTATACATTGCAGAAACATAGTGGATAACGCTTTCAGCATACCCTTTAATTAATTATCTTTTCCTTTAAATGCATACCGGGAATAAGATTTTTCTTATAAAGAGCCGCAACCGCATTGAGTAAATATTCAGGAATACGTTTGGGAAAGTAAGGCTTTGAATAAAACTTGTGAAAAGCCACTTTCAGATCACTCCATTGGCTGCAATTCTTTGCTTGCCTAAATCGTGCCACATCAATAAGCTTTATTTTGTTGTCTGCAGTGATTAAGATGTTCCGCAAGTGTATGTCAGATGGATTCAAGTCTTTTTTCCTTGCTGAATTCAGGGCTGCATCAATTTCGGTTATTTGTTCCGAGGTTATCGGAATCCCCCTTGTAATACATTGAAAAAGGGTTAGTCCCTGGATATAATCTATAACCAAATAATTCGATCCTGACTCAAACAATTCTGGATAATAAGGGTTTCCTTTAAGCATTTTGTAAATTTCTGATTCCTCTTTAGCAATATGAAAAAATTGCGGGAAAAATACCTTAATCGCTTTATCTGTTTCCTTAATTCTAAAGACAAAAGCACTTCTTCCTTCTCCTGCTAATTCAAGCGATTCATCATAACCCATTAATTTGTTTTTACTGCTGTCAATGATCACACTGCTGGCAAGTTCCCGATAATTCTTCAACGAAATGAACCTCCTTTGCGTCTACTGGTATTAATTTCAGATAATGTTGTGTGAAAAAGGCGTTATAACCGATATTTGGTTATAACGCCTTAAAAATAAAAAGACCTCACCAAATAATCGGTAAGGTCTCGCAAGCAACATTTGTTGCCCAACAAAGCCGAGGATTAGTTCCTGTGCTGACGGCTTTGCTGTATAGCTACTCCCCTTAAAGGAAGATGGATATTAAGATTTATAATTTTATTATATGTAAGAGCATGCGAGTCGTCAAATATTCGTTACGTAATTTAAGTAAGCCTAACACTATAATGCCTCATAGACTTCAAACTGCCCTCAAACTCAAAAACTCTTTGGTCAATGAGGGATTTAAGCCTGTATTCTAAAAATTCATCACCGACATATTGATCAAGATGGCCTAAAACCTCGCCAATTAATCTGGCTGATTTCATAAAATCTTTTGGCCCACGTTTACTGTGGAGATATTTTGCTCTTTCAACTATGAAGCTGTCAAAATAATTCTCGGGGACACTTGATATTTCCCCAGCCCGCCAAATTCGTAATAACTCTGTTGTGGAAGCCAGATACAGCCATTCCTTGTTCAGCCGCAGTCTATCCTGCATTGACAAACGATGTTTAAATGCGTTTCTTTTATAAATAATTGTTAACTTTTCAGGAGATATCTCCCCAGAATGCAAAACACTATAATGAAGGTCAGGGCTATTGAAATATTCCTCAAAGGTATTCTTAGTGTTGATAACAAAGACCTCGTTTGTTTTCTCACGCAATAAATGCATGACATATCTGAGGCCTATTTGTTCGTGAGCATTGCTTGCGTACCAAATGGTAATTGGAATTCTATCTGGCAGTGACTCGATCTGGCGAACTGCTTGGACGGACATTTCGGTGAACTCATGAAAATCGGCTGAAGGATGATGGAAGTTTTTCTTTACCCAGCTATATCTCGCTTTAAGACCCGCTTCAGTATGCATATTCGTAATAGGTCCGACCGAGAAAATGTCAGGGAAGGAGATCACTTTTTCTTCCCCGGTTAAGTTCAAGTCCTTAAGTGCCGCTTTCAAGCTGCCCCCTTGGGAGAGACCGAAGAGAATATGTGCCTTTTTATAAGGTCTTTCCCGTTCCTCATAAATTGAGTGTTCAAATACCAATAGTATACACATCCATTTCCGCTTAAAATTTTGACAACTTAGATTCCATTTTATTTTCAAAAACAATGTCGTCAAACCACTCAATACATTTTCTAGTTCAAGCGTTTCCTGGCTTACTCATTCTTCTTTTAATTTCATAGTCCTTTTCCCCTGTATATGAACGACAAATAGAAGACAATAATTGTCATAGTTTGTCAATTCTCGCATTGTTTCTTTAGTAGTAAACAGTAAATCTTATAAAAACAGCTAAATTTGTTCAAAAAAAATCTCAATAGTCGGAATATGACGATTTTTCTTTCTTTTATTTGTGACTATTTTACCATATACTCATAGTAGGAGTAGTACTAAAGGTTCACTTATAAATTCTTCCTATTGAACATGCCAATAAAACGGGCAAACTACCTGAAAAGGTAAGGCGCAAAGCTAAAGGGGCTAAAGCAAAAATGCAATGCCAGCCAGCTGCAAGTAAGGTTAAATTTTTGAGATAAAAGACCCTATATAAGACTTTTATCTTTAACTCAACCCTTTCTCTGCTGGAATCTTTTATTATTTTATGAGGGATGGTGAAGTTATTATGAAATTTAAAGTTACTATGGTTTTATTTTATGCCACTATGTTTGTATTAGCTGCTGCATCGGCTTACAAGCTTGACTGATGTTATTAACCAATCTTATTAAAGGCAGGTTTTACTATGAAATTTCTTAGACTGATAAGTAAAATCATTTCAAGACCAGTCCTGGCTTGGAAATTAGATTAAACTTTTAATTTTAACAGTCTTAAAGTGGACAAAACTAAGCTGTTTAAGGAAGACTGATAAGACCTTTTTACATTCTCCTAATAAAGAAGTATTAAACTGAGCCGGGGAGCTTTTATCTTCGGCTCTACATTGGAATGTTGAGCTGTTTGGAGGAATTACCATGTTTATTGACAGTATAATCATAGGAATTGTTGGTTCGTTACTTCTAGGGGGGAGTTTCAAGGGGTTCGTAAATATTAAACTCAAACATCCCTGGTTAATAACTGTCTCTTTTCTAATCCAGTTTGGATCTATTTATTTTTTTAAAGACCACTTATTAGCGGCAGTCATTCTAAGTAATATTGGACTATTACTTTTCTGTTTGGTTAATTATAAGAACTCCGGTTTCACCTATATGGTTATTGGCATAGTTTTAAATCTGATTGTTATGCTCGCAAATCGGGGCAGGATGCCAGTCGATGCAGAAGCAGCAAAAATTCTTTCTCCGGAAGACTTTCCCGCCTTACTGGCAGGAGAATATGGGAAGCATATTGCTATATCAGATCACTCCCATCTGAATATCCTTGGAGATATTATCTTTCTTCAATCTCCATATCCTCGTCCAATCATCATAAGTATAGGCGATATTTTACTTTCAATCGGAGTCATTTTATTTATGTATAAAGTAATGGTTAAAAACAAGAAAAAGTCTGAGGAAGTGGCTGTAAATGGAGCATAATATCCAATTAAAAGCATACCATCTGATTTGTGCCTCCATTTTTCTATTGCTCTTTTATCAGCTTTTTCACCCATTAAGTATGTCTACATGGGTAAGTATTATTATTTTTGCCGGTGCTGCTGCCTTATTTGATATACGTCCCATCGTTCTTCCATCAAGCGACAACCTTTCGTTAGTCACTCCGCTGCTATTCACTGCAGGAATCTTGTATGGTGTTTTTTCTATTTTTTTAACAAGCCTGATTATGACTATATTTTTAATCTCACTTTATCCAAAAAAATGGGTTTCTCATTCATTTAATGGCATTCAGTATAGTCTTTCAGGCTATATTGGATTCTTTTTTTACTTCCTTTTTTTCAACACAGAAGTTGAATCCTTCATAGCTAATGGTCTTGCATTTATCGCCTTTGCTATCAGCTTTTTTGCTTCTAATGTGTTGTTTCTTTCCCTCTACCTTTGCATCCGTTCGAAGGAATCTCTTGTAATGTACCTAAAAATTTTTCTGGATAAGAAAGCAGTTCTTATCTATTTTACAATGATGCCATTAGGCCTCATTATGGCGGCTGTAGTTAAAGAAGAAGGAATTCTAGGCATTTTGTTATTTTGTTTGATAATGTGGACACTTGGCATTTCCTATAGAAGCTACTATAAAATGTTTGACCATTTTCGTTCATTAAGTGAAAAAGATGAGCTAACAAAGCTTTATAATCATCGATATTTTCAAGGTAATCTTGAATCGACCATCAATAATGTTGAAAAAGGAGCCTTGCTTCTAATAGATCTTGACCACTTCAAGGTATATAATGATACATTCGGCCATCCAGAGGGGGATAAATTGCTTCGTGAGGTTGCCGGAATACTGAGTGCAAGAATTCCGGCAGATGCGATCGCCTGCAGATATGGCGGAGAAGAATTTGCTATTATTTTACCAAACGTCGATTCAAAGTCAGCGATAGAAGTGGCAGAATTAATTCGCAGATCAATATCTGATTTCCCTTTTAAGGGTAAAGAACACATGCCAAACAAAAAAGTTACTGTTTCCATAGGAATATCCACCTTCCCTGAAATGTCTGCAACAAGAGAACAACTTATAATGCTAGCAGATCAGGCATTATATAAAACCAAATATAGCAGCCGTAATCGCGTCCAGCTATACTCATCTGTAATTGATGAATTAAAAGGAAAATTTAAGTTTGATTCCGACCATGAAGAAGATGTAATTCAAACTTTAAAAACATTCTTAATGATTATTAATTCAAAAGACCGCTATACATACGGACATACAGAGAGAATTATGGAGTATTCGGAACAACTAGCAAAAAAAGTGGGCCTCTCCGAATTAGAGGTTAAAAATATACGGTATGGTGCATTATTACATGATATAGGAAAAGTGGAAGTACCTACTGAAGTTTTAAATAAGACTTCCAAGCTCACAAATGAAGAATGGGAAACAATTAAAATGCATGTTATCTGGGGAGAACAAATGGTTCAGTCCATACATGAGTTGGATCATTGCCGGCCAATGATAAGACATCACCACGAGAGATACGATGGGAAGGGTTATCCGGATCAATTATCTGGTGAATCCATTCCGCTTGCTGCAAGGATTTTAACAATTGCTGATTGTTTTGATGCCATGACTACGAATCGCCCTTATCAAAAGGCAAAATCTATACCTGATGCTCTTGATGAAATCGTTCATTGCTCTGGAACACAGTTCGATCCGAATTTAGTTGGTCCTTTTATTGAAGTAATCTCAGAACTAAAGCCGGAGTTTCAATTATTACAGAAAGATGCTTGAATTAATAAAAGGCAACGCCCATTAATGGATTGCACCCCAACTGTTAGATTATGTCTAAGAATCGGGGTGCAGTTCACCGGGTTCAGTTGCCTTTTTTCAATCTCATGATTTAAATCCGTTCCCGAAAGATTTAGGGAGCAGTCTGCGCTTGTTCAACTCAGCTTTTTCTTGTTTTTATTATGATCCTTTAATGCTCAACAGTTTTTGTCTTAAATCGCTTTCCATTGCTTCCAGTTCATGCTCTGCCTGGCGCCGTTTATGCCGTCCATCCTCCTGGATCCTAAGTGTTTCTTCCAGAGTGGAGATTAGACTCTCCTGAGTTTTCTTCAGCGTTTCAATGTCTACAATGCCGCGTTCATTCTCTTTCGCCGTTTCGATCGTATTGGTTTTAAGCATTTCTGCATTCTTCAATAGCAGATCATTTGTGGTTTTTGATACCTGCTTTTGCGCTTCTACGGCATGGCGCTGTCTGATCAAAGTCAAGGCAATGGCCACCTGGTTTTTCCATAGAGGAATCGCAGTAGAAATAGAGGATTGAATCTTCTCCACTAGTGCCTGATTAGTGTTTTGGATAAGGCGGATCTGCGGGGCACTTTGAATCGTAATTTCCCGGCTTAGTTTTAAATCATGCAGCCGTTTATCCAACCGGTCAGCAAACTGAGTCATATCGTTTACTTCCTGAAATTTCATTTGGTCATTTGTCTCTTCAGCAATTTTCTTTAGCTCTGGTATCGTTTTATTATATAATTCCTCGAGTTTAATCTCACCCGCAGCAATATATACATTCAGTGCATGGAAATATTCTTTATTATTTTCATAGAGCTTTTCGAGCATGTCGATATCTGATAATAAGACATTCTTGCCGCGCTCGAGCTTCACGCTGATCCGTTCAATTTGGGCACCTGTTTTCTGGTATTTGGAAAGCACTTCCTGCACAGATCCCGATATCTTGCCGAACATCCTTGAAAAAAAAGAGGGCCGTTCAGGCATTAGGCCGTCGGGGTTCACATCATTTAATCTCTTCATTAATTCGCTAATGATTTCCCCAACTTCACCAATATCCTTTTTTTGAACATGCTCAAGCATCGTATTCGAAAATGACAAAAGCTTCGTCTGTGCCGGCGTGCCGTATGTAACCATCGCCTGATGATTTCTAGGGTCGATCTGTTCAGCAAGCTGATAGGCCTTTGCCCGGTTTTCTTCAGGAAGGACATCAATGAGTTTAAGCGGTTTGTCTTCCTTTACTGCCATATGCGGCGTCGATCGGCTTTCACCAAAAGGGTTGGCAAGCAGGTCTTCCATAAGATTGGATGTCCCTGTGTCTTTTACAAGAGATGTGTTCTGTTCGCTCATTTATATTTCCTGCTTTCATCAATTAATTGTGATTCTTCAATTGTCTTTAATGAATGCTTGGCTAAATCTATTTCAAAATTTAGGTGATCAATATCATCAGACAGAACTTGGTACAGATCCTTTTCAACAGTATGCGTAAGTTCTTCCAGGGTGAAGCGGGTCTCCTTTAGTGACTGCTCAAGTTCATAAGTTTTTTTGGGCTGTGCGGATAAAAATACATATTTCTCAGTCAGTTCTACTGCCGAATCCAAATGGGAGAAGAAAAATTTTTCAGCTTTATAAAACCGTTTCGGTTCTTTTTTAGCTAAATTATGAATTCTTCTTGCAATCCTTAACAGCTCAATTCCTTTTTTTAGTGATGATATTTGCCTGATTGAGAAAAGCGCTTTTTGCAACCGGGAAATTTTTTGCCTGGCTTCATCCAAGTTTCCCTTAATATATTGATATTCCTTTCTAGTTAAGCCGTGCTTTTTTAAAAAGCGGGAGTTCAGATACACTGTAACCGCCCCATATATAATGGCTCCCGCGCCAAGGGAAAAGGCTGTCGATAAAAGAAAGGTCTGATCCAAGGCGAACATACTTACCAGCCAAACCACTGCAGCCGTTGGAATGGCAAAGAACATTCGAATAACAAATACTAAAAACGGGTTCATCGTATTCGACTCCTCCTGACATAAATCGTGCTCTTTATAAATACGAATTTTACTTAATAAAGTTTCATTGTGTGTAAATCCTCGTTTCCTACATGATACAAGATTATTGAAATTTCTTCCATAGTCCGTGAAATGTAAAAAATGCTAAGACTTAAGGCGTATTTTATTCATTCCTAGCAGGAACGAAAAAGGTCCTCGGTATTGTGATGATCTTGGCCTTCACTATACTCTGAAACTTCCTAATTTTTTTTGGCCTAAATCCAATTAATTTGGCCGTTTTCTATTTTATTTAGCCAAATGGCAAAATGAGCACGGATTTACCGTGCCCACTCTGTACTGTGATAACCGCAGCCTCAACTAATTTATCCGGAATGGCCAACGTTCTACTGGAATTCCTAATTTATTTCATCTAAGTGCCAATTAATTTGGCAGTTTTTGATTTTATTTTGCCAAAATCTCAATTAATTTGGCCGTTTTCCAATTAATTTCGCCAAATGCAAAAAGAGCACGGGTTTACCGCGCTCGCTTGGTGGTCACTATCGCTCATCTTGCCTTTTTTCTATACTGGACTGAATCCATTTTTTGAAACGTAGAGCTCTGAATGACCGAGCTCATTCTTAAGCATCTTTAAAACAACCTTATAAGCTGTCGGATTGTACCACTTTTCCAGCCCTAGCTGTTTGTAAACCTCATATATCCCTAAGTTATCGGTTCGCTTGCCGCCACTGCCATCACCCATCCAGAAATCATCCAGGGTTACCCGATGGGAAATATCCTTTAGCTTTTTTGGGAACTCCCGTGAGCAGGGAAGAAGCGGTGCAATGGTGGCCTGTGTCATAATTTCAGCTTCTTTTATTTCCTTTAACGCCTTCATTCTTGCCGGGATCGGCGGGGCTGATGGGGAAAATGCCTTCCTCACTTCTTCTTTGTCTGTTTCTATTGTCATCGATATTCTGATTTTGTTCCCGAATTGTTTAAATAAATCAATATCCCGTTTTGCTAAGGGTGAACGTGTTTGTAAATGAAGAAAATCAGGCTGCTCCTCGGCCATAACCTCTAACAAGCTGCGGGTTAGTTTTGTTTTATACTCAATTGGCTGATAAGGATCTGTAGAAGATGACATAAATATGGTAACCGGGCCTTTCTTCTTTACTTTGACCAGTTCCTTTTTCAGAAGCTCGGTAGCATTGGTTTTAATATCAATCCACGTTCCCCACTCTTCATCCCGAAAAAGTGATGGCGGAAGCTGCCTGACATAACAGTACTTGCACCCGAAAGCACAGCCTGCATAGGGATTTAAGGAATGAGAAAAATCATCCAGCTGGCCCTTGCCTGGAGTTAAAATGCTTTTCGAAACGATATTTTTTAATTGTATATTCAAAGAGATCACCTTCTCCTCAGTCTGCAAAAAACAAGAAATCTGACAAAGCTTTTACATGTGTTATCTATATAGCTCCCTAAACAAAAAACAAGCGCCGCGCACCGTCCGTATAGGAACAGTGCCTGGCACTTAACTTAACTTAACAAAAGAATAGGCATATTATTTAGTTTTGTTCCTTGTAAGCAGCCAATAAACAGGAAAGCCTGCAGCTGCGATTCCTAATGAGAACAGAGAATCTAATGGGCTATCAATAATTGTATTTACTAGGATATACACACTTCCAATTATCGCTACAATCGGGGTAAGCGGGTATAAAGGAACCTTATAGGTTTTAGCTTCAGGATCCCTTTTACGCAATATAAATACAGCGAAAAAGGCTAAACCGTAAAATAAGAAGACTGAAAAAACCGCTATATTTGTGAGTTTATCAGGATCTGTGATCAACATCATGATAATCGCAATTACAAGCTGCAAAATTGTTGCATTTGCTGGTGTCCTGAATTTAGGATGGACTTTCGCAAATGTTTTTGCTCCCGGTAAAAGCCCGTCTTCAGCCATAGCATATGAAATCCTTGGAAAAGTAAGAACCTTCCCATTTAGGCAGCCGAAAATAGATATCATGATTCCAACGGCTATTAATTTTGCCCCAAAATCCCCAAATAGAATAGATGCTGCTTCACTTGCAGCATTTGGACCCAATTCAACAATCTGATCAGCAGGAAGTACATGAATCATGGCCACATTAACAGATAGGTAAGCAGCCATAACAACTATAATACCGGTGATAATTGCTCTCGGCAAAGTTTTAGCCGGATTCTTCATTTCACCAGCCATAAAACCGACATTCATCCAGCCATCATAGGCCCAAAGCGTAGCGAGAACGGCTGCCCCCAAGCTAACTGACTGTGCCGAAGAGCCGCTGTCCATATTAAAGACCGGCATGTCCCCCATTGTAATCCCAAATATAGCAATTGCAAATATCGGTATTAGTTTTGCAACAGTAGAAACATTTTGTATTAAACCGCCATAGCTTGTTCCTAAAATATTCAAGCCACCTAATAAAACAACTGTTAAAACTCCAATAATGGCAGTATATGATTCTGAAAGATTAAAAAACCCAGCTACTAAAACTCCAAAATACAAACCGAGTGCTCCCATAACGGCGGGACCATAGATCAAGGTTTGAACCCATCCGGATAAAAAGCCCCATACCTTCCCATAAACTTCTTCCAGATAAGAATAGAGTCCGCCTGTTTTTGGAATTCGTGTACTGACTTCAGCAATGGTCAAGCCGCTTGCCAGGGTAATGATTCCTCCAAGAAGCCAAGCAAAAAGCGCCATTGAGGAGTTTCCGCTTGCCTCCAGGACAATCCCGGGCTTCATGAAAATTCCAGAACCGATAACAGTACCAACTACCAGAGATGTTCCGACAAAAAAGCCGATATTTTTCTTTAGCTGTTCTTTTTCCATGATGTCCTCCCTTGGCATTTAATTAAATCATCTACATTATAACATTAATACTATCTTGATATAATATTATGTTTATTAAGACTTTCATTACTAAAAATAACCCCACTATTTATGGGGTTATTTTTAGTAACATAATTTAATTTAAGTTGCTATGTTTTTGTGAATAACCAAAATAAACTACTAAACCGGCACCAATCCAGATCACAAAAGAAATCCAGGTGATTGCTGGCAGGCTTAATGCTAAATAAAGGCAAAATAATGCGCTGATTGCAGGCAATACCGGAACAAAAGGTACACGGAAGGATGCCTTTAAATCAGGAAACTTCTTACGGAGAACAATAATTGCAATTGAAATAAGAGTAAATGCTGCAAGAGTTCCCATGTTAACCAGGTGGGCTAATGTCGTCAAATCTACAAATCCGGCTATACCGGCTGCAATGAATCCTGTTAACCACGTATTAGAGAAAGGCGTTTTAAACGTTTTGTGTACCACAGAAAGTTTTTTTGGAAGAAGTCCGTCACGGCTCATTGCGAAAGATAGTCTGACTTGTGCATATATAAGCGCCAGCAGAACTGTCGTTATACCGGCTACCGCTCCAACCGAGATGATCCCTGCCATGCCGTCTTGCCCTACCATTTTTAAAGCGAACGAAACAGGATCAGCTACATTTAATTTTTCATAAGAAACCATCCCTGTGAGAATTCCAGAAACGGCAATATATAAAACAGTACAGATTAATAGAGAAGTTACAATTCCAATCGGCATGTTTCTTTTTGGATTCTTTACTTCTTCAGAAGCTGTAGCAATTACGTCAAACCCAATGTATGCGAAGAAGACTGTTGCCGCACTAGTGATAATCCCTTCAAAGCCAAACGGAGCAAATGGAGTCCAATTTTCCGGACGCACATAGCCAATTCCGGCAGCGATAAACACAAGAATTACCGCCAGCTTAAGGAACACCATCACATTATTAAAGGAAATGCTTTCTTTCACGCCTCTGCTCACCAATGCTGTTATGAATAAGATGATCAGCACTGCTGGCAGATCAATCATACCCCCCTTGTCCATTCCAGGTGCAGAAGCCAAGCTGGCAGTGACGTGGAGGCCGAATCCTGAAATAAAGGACTGGAAGTAGGCAGACCATCCGGTGGCTACTGCCGATATTGCTAACACATATTCCAGCATTAAATCCCATCCAATAAGAAATGCTGCAAGTTCACCAAGGGTTGCATAGCTATATGTGTACACACTTCCTGAGACAGGAACTGCTGATGAAAATTCTGCATAACAAAAAGCTGCAAGGGCACAGGCGATACCTGCAATAATAAAGGAGAGTGTAATTGCAGGACCGCCGCTTGTAGCAGCAACTACCCCTGTAACAACAAAAATACCTGTACCGATTACACAGCCGACTCCAAGAAAAATTAAGTCCCATAGACCCATTGAACGGCTAAGTTCTTTTTTATGACTTGCCGCCACTAAGTCAGTGATAGACTTTTTCCGAAATAATTTATTCATAAAGATCCCCCTAAAATTCAAAACAAAAAAAACTATCTAAAAATAACATACAACTTGCAGTATATTGTCGGAAATTGTCGATGTCAACCCTCTTAACTGCTGTTATTTATAAAATGCATAATATTTTCACAATTTATACAATTATCTGTCCGTTATGACAAGTAGAAAACGTTTACACTGTATTTATTAACAATTTTTGCAACTTATAAAATCAGCTCGTTTTCAAAGAATTCTTCTTATAAAAAATACCTCCCTATCTCCATTCCAATAAAAGCCAGCAGTATTCCTGCTCCGTAGCTAATCAGATTATAAAGAATAAATTCCTTTTTCTTTTTATTCATAATTAGTTGAACCCCTTCTAAATTAAAAGTTGAAAATGTAGTAAAAGCTCCCATAAAGCCAGTTCCCAATAAAAGTATTGAAAAGTGATTTAATCCGGTGCTTAAAATCACTCCCAGCAAGAATGAACCAGCTAAATTTATGATCAGTGTTCCAATTGGAATATGAAAAAAAAACTTTTTATTGAGCTGACTCATTTTATAACGTGCGACTGCTCCAAAGAAACCTCCCATTCCAACCAGCAAAACTTCAATAAATGTCATAGGCTTTCATCCTCTTTAACTGTACCGAACCCTAATCGGGTCATAAATAGCCCTCCAAGCAAACTAACCAGCACATAGATAATCCCTGCCATAGGATGCTCACTTTGAAACAAATGAACAGCTTCTGCACTCAGGGTGGAAAACGTTGTAAATGAACCTAAAAGTCCTGTAGCAATAGCAGTTTTAAAATTATCAGGGATAGAAATTTTTTTAAACACCACTGTTGTTAACCAGCTTAAAAGAAAGCACCCTAACAGGTTGATAATCAATGTAGACACCGGAAAAACTGTATTTTCACCGGTAATAACTATTCCTAAGCAATACCTTAAAACAGCCCCCATAAAGCCTGCCAAACCAACTAATAAGTAAACCATCTACAGTCATTCCTCCTCAAAACAAAAAGACTCCTGCAATATCATTACCAGCAGGAGTCATTAGCCATTGGCAGCTGAAGGTGATTTCCATCACCTATTATTGTCATTATTATATTGAAAATTTTGGTAAAAATAAAGAGTTTTCCTAACTCAAGTAATAACATTCACTAAAATTGATCATGGGAAATTGGCTTCCAGACTTCATTATAACTATTTTTTTATAGCCTTCCAAATAGTCCATCTGTCTTTTTCAATAATTTTGTCTTTGGTATTTAATTGTTCTCCAATATACGAGACGAGGTATTCAAGCTGCTGATCACTCAAGTCGTGCAGAATGGAACGTCCAGTTCTATTCAACAGGTCAGCTTCTAACTCTGCAAGAGCCTTATATGTTTTCCTTGTTTCCCATAAGCTATACTCTTTAGATTCTTTGAACCCAGCTTCTTCAAATGCTTGCAGAACTTTTGCACTTGAATATCTTCTGCTAACCTCTTTATTTATTAACTGCGGGTATTGTTCAAAGAAATATCCTCTTATATGGGTTGGACTGCCTTCCAGCAAACAGTCCTCTGGAGTTCTATCCTGGATAAGGCATACTCCGTTTGGCTTTAAAACACGATAAATTTCGTTAAAGCATGTATCTAAATCTTTGATATGATGAACAACGGCCCGCTCTAAAACAACGTCAAATTTTTCACTCTCTAAACCTGTATCCAATGCATTTCCTAATTGAAAATGAATATTTGAGTATTGTCTGCTATTTTCTTTTGCAGAAGATAATAATTGCTCCGAGAAATCTAAGCCCGTTACAAAGGATGCTCCCATCTCCGCCAATGCCCTTGAATAAATTCCGCCGCCGCAGCCTATATCCAAAACTTTTTTTCCTGTAATATCACATATACTGTTAAGCATATTTATCCAAGATACGTCTGCACCTCTTGAAGAATAAGTAAAACGGTTATCCTGACTATGAAAATCAATTGTCATAACAAAATCCTCCCGCCTATATATTTCCATTCCCAATTTTAACGCCGTTACCTAAATAATTAAATATTGTAGTTTTTATAAAAAGTCATAAATTTTGCTTATTAAGACCGTTTTTAAACAAAATAAAAAAGCCAACAAATTCTGTTGACTAAATTAGTTTTTCATCCAAGTTCTAAAACAAAAGACAAAAGAAACCCACGAAAAAATTCTCCGTGAATTTTTTTGGTAGGCTATTTGTTATTTGATCGTTGTAAAGGCCAGCCCCTTCTCTTTCATCAAATATTGAAGAGCAGTTTTAAAGGTGGAGAAAGCCATTAATTCTTTAACGAATGGCTGTTGAGACCGGACCAGTTCCTGAGCAAATAAAGGAGTAAAGCCAACAATAAGAACTTGGATTCCCATCAGCTTTAACGAAGAAGTCAAGCTTTCAATGTATTTCCCAAGAAGCTCCAGGTCTTTAACTTTCTTAAATGTAATAGCTGTAAAGTCTAGAATAACCGAATCAGTACTTTGATCATTCGCGTAGCCCAAAATCTTTGGAATCATCACGCCAAATCGATTTATAGACACTTCTCCGGAAACTGGTATTAGAATTGTATCTGGAATTATGGAGGGAATTATTGGAACAGCAGTATTTTGAACTAATTCTTCTAACTCATTTACTTTTTGTGTTAATTCTTTGATTTTACCCTGCAGTAATTCTCTCTCGTTATTATCCATTATAAACCTCACTCAAATGACATATACTGTAAGTATAAACCCTTTTATCAGAAATTCAACTGAAGTATATCCGAGTAAACTACTGTTAAATTTCAAAAAGCAACCCAACAAGTTGCCCTTTAATTGTCTTGCCAGCAGATCCCCATGTATTGAATCCATAGCAAACTTTATTAATTAATCCACAGCTTCTTCTTTGAATTTCTTCCAGGCAGTAAGTCCGCCCTCTAAGACGGCCACATCGTAGCCTCTTTCAGAAAGAATGACCGCACACTTTGCGGCAGAATTCCCTGTTGTACAGGTAACGATAATTTCTTTTTTCTTCGGCAAAGAATTAATTGCATCTTGCTGGTTTTCATCCAAATTAAAAATGTCTGTTTTTTCTATATGTATACTCTTTATAGATGAGTCTTCTATATGAAAGTTCTTGTATTTTTCTTCAGCTCTTACATCTAAGATGAATACCTTTTCTTTATTCTTCAGTTTCTCATTTAATTCCTCAGGTAAGATCCTATTTAGTGTCAAAACCGAACTTCTCCTCCCTGTTAATAGCTTAAAATAGCAACTATAAAAGCAGCAGCACAATCTTCCGACCCCTAATGCAAGCTGTTATATCTCATCAATGCGTATTGTATTACATCAATTTCCGTTAAATGTATAAAAGAGCCTTCATAAGCGAAAAGGCTCCGCCAACAACTATTACCATTCAGTGATAAATTTACTGTCACAGTTTAAGGTTATTTAAGTACACCTCTATTGTTTCAAGTTATTCGAAAAGTCACGGTTGACCTTAATGATTAACCTTTCACAATCATTATAACTGAAATGATATTGTGATGTGATTCGCGGTCTTAATGTTCCCTTACCTATATTTTATAGCTAATCCTTTTAAGAAATTCCTGGCGTATTTATCACCGCACTCTTTATAATTCTTATGGCCTTTTTTCCTTAAAAAAGCACTTAATTCTCCTTTTGTTATATTGACTCCTGCTTTTTCTAATATATCAATCATATCCTCACTCGTTAATGCTAGTGCTATTTTCAATTTCTTTAGGACCATATTATTAACACTTTCATTATTCTTTAATGACAGTGACGGACTGTTAGCCTGGTCTGGTTTTGGATCTTGTTTTCCTCTTTTAAAAGTAATAAATCCATTTAAAAACGACTCTAACATACTATTATTGACTTTTATATTCTCGTCATTCTCTGTGATATCGCCATCACCGGCCACTTCATTATCATAATTGTCTTTTGATTTCGTGAGGATCTGCAGCACTTCTGCTTTTGTTACTTCAATGCCCCCAAGTTTAAATATCTCTACCATATCGGTATTTTTTATATCAAGTGCATATCTTAATCTAATTAATATATCATTGTTTTCCATCTAAAGACCTCCTAAATTATTGCCTTTTTTTAATTAGAAATGCAAGCATTACTCAGGATTTGGCAGTTTAGCTTCGCTCATTTTATTGTGTTAACGAATGCAGCTGCTTATCCTATTTCCTCGCGTGGGATGTAAGTATTCTAACCCAACATTTTAAGTCCGAGAATCTAATACGGATTATCGGACTCGCACATATCAGATTTTCTCCAGTGACACATAGCATTCCACCTGTGTGACTGTAATTGACAACATAAGGAGATGTTGGTGATTTTACAAAAAAACTAAAGGAACAAGTATCATCTGTCCGTTAGCAGTATTTCATTTAAGACGCCATTTAAGCTGTGTTTTTTACTTGCAGGCTGATAATTTATCTAAAATAAAGAAGCAATAACGTGCGTTTGAGCAATTTTTCGGTTATTAGTATTCACAGTAATTAATGTTCCTTTACCAGTGTGTCTTAAATCACACCAGCCAATTAACTGATTTGTATAAACTCTAACTCTTTGGGGGCTTGGCACACCAGTTTAACGTCCTACTTCGCTTTCACCTTGAATTGCGACACTTCTACTGTTCCCCCATTCCATCAAGATTCTGACCCAAAGTTATCGAGCAATTCACGCACTTCATCTGTTGACTCTGTGTTCATTAATTGATTTCTTAATTCGCTCGCCCCTCGAAATCCTTTGACATATATCTTAAAAAAGCGATGAAGAGCCTTGAACGGACGCAGCGAATATTTATCATGAAGATCCAGATGCAGCTTTAAGAGATCAAGTAATTCCTTACTGCTATGATCTTTCGGCTCCTTTTCAAAGGCAAATGGATTATTGAAAATACCACGCCCAATCATAACTCCATCAACACCATATTGATCAACGAGCTTTAAGCCAGTTTGACGGTCAAGAATATCCCCATTAATCGTCAAGAGTGTATCTGGTGCCACCTGGTCACGAAGTTTCTTAATCTCCGGAATCAGCTCCCAATGAGCATCTACTTTGCTCATTTCCTCTCTGGTACGCAGATGAATGGATAGATTAGCAATGTCTTGTTTCAATATGTGTGTCAGCCAGTCACGCCATTCGTCTATCTCAGTATAACCAAGCCTTGTCTTTACACTTACGGGCAATCCTCCTGCTTTTGCCGCTTGTATTAAATCAGCTGCAACTTCCGGACGAAGGATAAGGCCGCTTCCTTTCCCATGCTGCGCTACATTCGGTACAGGACAGCCCATATTGATATCGATCCCCTTAAACCCAAGTTCGGCCATACCAATACTCATTTGCCGAAAGTATTCAGGCTTATCTCCCCATATATGGGCTACAATTGGCTGCTCATCCTCTGCAAAAGTCAATCGCCCGCGCACACTCTGGATTCCCTGTGGATGACAATAACTCTCACTGTTTGTAAACTCTGTAAAAAACACATCCGGTCTGGCTGCTTCACTCACCACATGGCGAAAAACAACATCCGTCACATCTTCCATTGGTGCCAGTATAAAAAAAGGTCGTGGTAAATCACGCCAAAAATTATCTTTCATTTTAAAATTCAAATCCTCTCAATTGGGATACTTGGCCAAACCCTCATCCCAAAATTAAAAAGCAAAATGTCCCCTGCTTCTTTTACACTTATACCATTCTTAAGAACTTTTTATCAAACTGATCTGAAATGTTTATTTTAACATCAGAATCTCTGTACGGCCAAAATTTCTCCTGCTAAATCCATTCCCATCAAACAGCATTTACTGACGAGTTAAAATAAAGTTGTGCTAAAAAAGGAATAAAAAGAAAATTGGAAGAACACTGGAATGACAAGGGTTGCAGAAAAAACAACGAAATCGCTAGAGTATTTTTTTACGAAATCAGGGTCGGACTGGCAAATGTTATTTAAACTAGCAAGAGTATTTTTCAGCTAGACATCTTCTGTACATCGATTAAAATCCTTTCCGATTTCACCTGACTCAAACCGCATTCCTTTGTTCGCTGTTTGATTAAAGTTTACCGAAACTCCCGTTTTTAACCACTTTGTCTTCTTTATTTTACACATATTCCCGCTCTTTTTTCCCTCTTTTTTTAACGCTTTTTCTCGAATTTGAAAAAAGTCTTCCGAGTCCATAAAAAAGAATAAAGGCAGACCCCGCAAGGGTCTGCCCTGTTTTTCTCACACTTTTTTACGAAATCTTTTTTCTCACTCGAAGGAGAAATCGGAAAATTTCATTGTAACGGGTTAGTGAGTTTATTGGTTAGTTACAATTTTAAAGCGATTTTCCCTACGGCTTCAAGATGCGTTGAGTGTATTTGACAACACCACAGATGCCTGGTGAGTTTACACATTTTTCAACATAAGTTTACTTATATCTCTTCATAGTCTTTTACTAAATAAAAAAGAGCTACCTTTAAAGTATTAAAATGGTAGCTCAGATTTTAGTGCTAACTATAAAAATTGAATTAAATCCTTTTTTCCTAGCCGTATTTAAGCATCATCCCAATGTTTAAGCAACAATACTTCCTCAAAACATTCTTATTTTAAATCCCGTTCCGCAGCTGCCTCTTCCAAAAGAATCGATTCAAATGCATCTACAATAAGTTTGCTGAAGTGCCTTCCAACGTTCTGCTTCAATTCATTGATTCCGACTGAAGGCGAAGCACCTTTCCGGTATACTCGGTCTGATGTTATTGCATCGTATGTATCTGCTACCCCTATAATCTGGGCCTCGAGCAGGATTTCATCACCTTTA
Source organism: Bacillus sp. M6-12 (assembly GCF_002860285.1). GTDB lineage: Bacteria > Bacillota > Bacilli > Bacillales > DSM-1321 > Peribacillus. The sequence continues at coordinate 37,192 of NZ_PGVF01000034.1, read as the reverse complement.
AGGCCAAATGGATACCCGGATCCGTCAAGTCTCTCATGGTGCTGTAATATGATATCTCCTATGTGGGCATAATACGTTTTTTGAACCAGTTCAGCACCATCTTCGGAATGCTTCTTTAGCACGTCAAATTCCTCTTTTTCCAAACGCCCAGGTTTATTAAGAATTTCTTCGGGAATCTTGATTTTGCCGACATCATGGAAAATCGAGGCGAAATAAAGGTTTTCCAAAACATCTTTTGGAAGCTTAAGATGCTTGGCAATTTTTAACGAGTATTCCTGAACCCTAAGACTGTGCTGGAACGTATATTTGTCTCTATCTTCTACCTGCTTGACGATTTTGACCAACTCGGTAATGCTTTCGCTGAGATAATGGAAAACAGGCTCGGTTGAAATCCATAACAACCTTATATCCGTTAAAGCTTTAAAGTACGTTGCATCCTTTAAATTCTTGATATAAAAATAATCACCTGATACTAAAATTTGTTCCTTGTCCCTGGCTTCGCAGAAACAACTTCCTTCGATAATAAAGAAGAATTCGAGTGCATCCGGAACATCACCTGGATAGAGGTAAAATATCTTTTCCCGTTTAATCGTTTGCATAATGATTTCCGTTCCATTTCCTCTAGCAAGCAATCTAAACTCTGATGAATCATGCTTGGTTTTCTCGATGTATTGGTCACCAATACCCAGATAAAGTCCTTCCACCCCTGTTCCCCCTATTGGCTAGCTCCTAATACTGGACCCGAATCGGATCAATCCATACCCACTGATTCCCCAACTTTACAAGAGTCCAGGAACATTCAGCTTGAACCCCTTTCTCGGCGGCCTTCTTGATTGTTTCCTGGGACATCTTCAGTGTCTCATTATACAGTTCAAGAATTAGCTTATCGAGTTCCTCTGTATATTTCCGGGTCCTCTCCGAGTATAGTACTGATCTTTGGTCCAGTTTATTTTCGAGCGCTGTTATTTTCTCGGTAATCTTTTGCGGATCTTTGCCAAATTCAAGCGAAGCATTCAGTTCAGCGATATCGGCATTGATGTCCGCAATCTTGGCGTTTATCTCACCAGTCTCTTCAACAAGGGCGAAGTCTATTTTATTCAGTTCCGCCCGAATTTTGATCGCATGTTCAGCGCCAGCGCCTAGTAATTCAGCTTCCAGTTTAGCCTTTTTCTCTTTCAGCTTAACAACTTCCTTGCCTTCTTCAATAATGCGAAGATCTCTAACAAATTTCCCAGTCATTTCGTCGGCTTTTACGACTGCTTCAGAGATTTCCTTGTCGATATCGATGTTCGTTTTTTCAATCTGTTCCAACGCTTCTTCCCTGTCTCTCTCCATCGAAGCGAAAGTGCTTGTCCCAAACGAGACAGTCAACAGTAAAACCATGGCAAGACTAATTACTTTCCTGAACATTGGAATCCCCCTTTTTTGGGAAAACCATCTTGAAAGGTTGATGCAGAAAATGTGAGTTTGCAGCTGGCTGGCATGGTCCCTTATACCTTAGCCCCTATAGCTTTGCGCCCTTACCTTTTCAGATAGGTTGCCCTTTGAATAGTACTAACAGGACCATTATACCAAGTTTCGTTTATTTCACCAAATATTTAGATGATTTTTATAACTTTTTGCCCATCATTGTCAGAAAAATAAATCATGCACGAGGTTTGAGTCGGCCATTCATTGACCAGCTCGACTAAATATACATCTTTTCTCCTTCCCAAAGGGAAAAAGTAACCTGTCAATCAGATAGAACAATCAATATCCAATACAGATTTGTAAATCCATTTCAAGAAACGTGAAAAGGCAACACCCATTAAAGGGTAGCTGCCTTATTTTAAAGCGATTTTCACTACAGCTTCAACATGCGACGTCTGCGGGAACATATCAACCGGCTGAATATATTCTACTTTATACAATTTGCTTAAAGTCTGCAGATCCCTTGCCAAGGTGGATGGATTACAGGATACATAGACAACTTTTTTCGGCTTAGTCTTTAGAATTGTTTGCAGCAATGCGTCGTCACATCCAGTTCTCGGCGGATCAATGACGATAACGTCCGGTTTCCAGCCTTCCTTAATCCATTTTGGTACGATCTGTTCTGCTTTGCCGACTTCGTAAGAAACGTTGCTGCGATTATGTCGGGCAGCGTTCTTCCGTGCATCAGTAATGGATTCCTTAATAGTATCCATACCGCGGACTTCCTTTGCCCCGTCAGATAGCCACAGGCCAATTGTTCCAACACCGCAATATGCATCGACTACCTTTTCCTTGCCGGTAAGAGCCGCAGCCTTTTTCACCTCATCATACAGCTTTACTGTTTGAATAGGGTTAAGCTGAAAGAAGGTGCGGGCGGACAGCTCGTACGAAAGGTCGCCAAGTGTTTCATTAATGACCTGTTCTCCGGCAAGATGGACAGTTTTTTCGCCAAATATTAATGATGTATGCTTGTCATTTACGTTTTGTACAAGCGATTTTACTTCCGGCAGCTGCTCTTTAATTGCCTGTACTAGTTTTTCTTTCTTAGGCAGCTCTTCTGTAAGTGTCACAATGACAACTTGGACCTCTCCGGTCTGAAATCCTACTCTGGTAATGACAGTCCGAACTGCACCTTTTTTCTTCTTCTCGTTGTAGATGGAGATGCTTAGGTCTTTTAATATTTTCTTGACGACAGTAGTTACCCTGTTGCTTGAGGCATGCTGAACAGCACAGTTCGGAATATCAATCAGGTTATGGGAATTAAGCCCATATAAGCCGGCAATAACATTTCCTTCTCTTAGGCCAACCTGGAACTGGCTTTTGTTGCGGTAATTCCATGGGTCTTCCATTCCGATTGTTTCCCTGATATCTAGTGTTTCAATTGGAAATTTGGTATGGCGTTCCAGTGATTGAACCACGATATCGCGTTTCTCCACAAGCTGCCTGCTGTAACGCAAATGCTGAAGCTGGCATCCGCCGCACTCCTCATATACCGGACATGGGGGTGCAACACGGTCCGGTGATTGCTTGCGGATCTTCTTTATTTTTGCCTCGGTGAATTTTGGGTGGACCTTCGTTGCTTCAGCCACAATTACTTCGCCCGGCAGTGCACCGGGAACAAAGACGACCTTTCTTTTAAAATAGCCGACGCCTTCTCCATTTATCCCAAGACGTTTTATTGTTAAAGGAAAGCTTTGATTTACTTCCAACCCTGCTTCTTGTTGCTTGTTCATTTATTTTCACTCCGTTTTTCAATGCTTCTCCATAAATAGAGGGAAGCATAGCTTAAGAATGGAGACCAATTTTTAGTATAGGCTTCCATTTCTATGATAGTTGGCTTTTGCGGTAAGTTATACAATTGTTTAAGCGCATTTTGAAGGCCGATATCAGCCATCGGAAATAAGTTTGGCCGGCCCAACCCGAATAAGAGGAAGTTTTCCGCCGTCCATTTACCGATTCCCCTTTGCTTCGTTAGGGACTCCAATATCTCTGCATCCGATCTTTCAATGAGCTGCTCTAAATTAAGCTCTCCCTGTACAATAGCCTTTGCCAGACCGGTTACATACTCCGCTTTTCGGCCGCTGAATTGTATTTCTCTTAATTCTGCTATTGTAATTTCTGCAGTCGTTTCAGGAGTTGGATAAAACCAGACGCCATCCCTCTGGATCCCGAATGTTTGGACAAAGCGGGCTGTAAGGGTGTAGGCAAATTTTAGATTAAGCTGCTGGTGGATAATGCATTTTACTAGGCAGCCGTAATAGTCAAAATCCAGAACAATAGCTGTTCCCCTATGTTCTTCGAAAATACCCATCAGATCAGTGTCCATAAAATGTGAAGAAATATCACTAAGCGGTTGATGCCAATGGAAAATCTTTTTTAGCCTATTGATTGCTGCCTCTTTATCTCCTTCAGAATTGCTGCTTATAGAAAAGGCAGGATCATCCGTACTTCCGATGGCCCTTACTTCTATGACGATAGGCCTGCCCTCTATCCTTAGTGGCACCTTGACTGAACGCTGTTCCTTATCAATTACATTGAGAGGATCATTCATTAATCGGTCCAGAACCAGATCAAAATTATAGGGCCCTTGGACCTTTAGTGTTTCAGTCCACATTGTGGGTTCCTTCCTTCCCGCGCTTTTCCCCGTATTATAGCATGTTTTTTCTGAAAGTCGCAGAATAAGGGCGGTGGCTTAAAAGTTATAGAAGTGAAGCCGGCAGCTTTTAAATCGCCAAAAACCCCGCCTGCGGCAAGGGTTTTTATATCTATTGTTTTTTCTTACTGCTATCCTGCATTTTCACTTTCATGAGATCATCCAGGCTTTTAAACTGATAGCCCTGTTTTTTTAAATCAACAATGATCGATTCCAAGGCTTCTGCATTATCCTTTGATATGGTATGAAGGAGAAGGATTGCCCCCGGATGGATTTGCTTCATTACCTGTTCATGGGCAAACTGAGGCCCTCTTTGACGGTCAACATACCAATCCACATATGCCAGGGACCAGAAAACATGGGTATAGCCAAGATTTTTAGCTGCAGCCATCGTCCTTTCACTAAAAATGCCGCGGGGCGGACGAAGGTAAACCATACTTTTTTGTCCAGTAAGACGCGCGGTCTCTTCCTTAACTTTGGTTAACTCCTGTTCAATCTGGACATCTGTTACCTGTGTCATATCCGGGTGTGACCAAGAATGATTACCGACAATATGCCCCTCTTTAACCATCTGTTTTGTAATATCTGAAGCACTTTCCAAATAATGCCCCGTTACGAAAAATGCAGCGGGAACCTTATGTTTTTTGAGAACAGCTAAAATTTTCGTTGTATATCCATTTTCATATCCATTATCAAAAGTAAGGTAAATGTCCTTTTTGGCCGGGTCTCCTTTGTATACCGCTCCATGCTCCTTAAGCATCCCTTCATAAAGAGACCCCGCATCTGCCGGCTGTCCATTGCTGCTTTTTCTAAAACCCCATTGATGAGAGATATTGGAAGGTTCTGCAGCTGTATGAACAGATAGCGTCATCCATAACAATATCCCAAGCGGAATAAGCAAAAATTTCTTCATTTTTTTCCTCCTGACGATTGTTTTACTTTTATTTTGTGATGGGAGGAAAAAAATATCCGATTCATGGATAGCATTTACTGGATATCACCATTATCCGTGTAGGACGGCAATAGGCAGGCCCTATATAAGCGGACCTGCCTAATTTTAGTACTTCAGTTACTTACCAAAAAACAATAACAGCGAATCTTAACTAAGAGTATTACCTATTTAAATACTGGTTCTTTGAAGGCTGCCAGTTTTTCCAGTGATGACTGTGCTACATCCTGGTGCAGACTGTTTCCGTGAGAATCCATTGTCACAACAGCGGTAAACTTCTGCACCTTAAGGTGCCACATGGCTTCAGGAATTCCAAATTCCATAAAATCTACACCTTCAACTGACTTAATACAGTCGGCATAATACTGTGCTGCACCACCGATTGCATTAAGGTACACGCCTCCATGTTCTGCAAGGGCGGCTAATGTTTTGGGACCCATTCCGCCCTTTCCGATGACAGCACGGATACCAAACTTTTTCATAATATCTCCCTGGTAAGGCTCCTCACGAATACTTGTTGTAGGGCCAGCTGCTTTTACATGCCATTTTCCATCCTGATCCTTCAGCATTACAGGGCCGCAGTGGTAGATAACTTGCCCGTTAAGGTCAACAGGAGCATCATTTTCTGAAAGGTGCTTATGAATTGCGTCACGGCCTGTATACATCATGCCATTAATATGAACAACATCGCCTACTTTAAGGCTGCGGATTTGTTCTTCGGTAATCGGAGCTTCAAGTACTACCTCACGGCTTGCAGATTCTGCTGCTGCTGCAGTTTCTGCCGCAGTAGTTTCCAGCTCTTTTTCTGCTGCAAAATTTATTTTTTCTCCATCCTGGTATTGCCATTCCGTAATTTCGCCAGTTTCAGGGTTCACTTTAACTCCCAATCTCCTGAATGCCCAGCAATTGTATGCTACAGACACGAAAAAGCTTGCAGGAATTCGGTGCATTACACCAATTTTACAGCCAAGCAAAGTTGTTTCGCCGCCAAATCCCATAGTTCCAATGCCCAATTTGTTGGCGTTTTCCAAAATGTATTCTTCCAGCTTACGAAGATCTTCATTTGGGTTAACATCTTCAGAGCTGCGGAAAAGCTGTTCTTTAGCTAAATCATATCCTGATGAACGGTCTCCTCCAATACCAACACCAATGAATCCGGCACTGCAGCCCTGGCCCTGGGCCTGATAAACCGAATGGAGGATGCATTTACGGATTCCGTCAAGGTCGCGTCCTGCCTTGCCAAGACCTTCAATCTCACATGGCAAGCTATATTGAATGTTTTTATTTTCACAGCCTCCGCCTTTTAAGATTAAGCGGATATCGATATAATTCTGTTCCCATTGTTCAAATTTCATCACCGGAAGACCAAGTCCCAAGTTGTCACCGCTGTTTTCTCCTGTTAAAGAGTCCACGGAGTTCGGGCGCATTTTGCCATCCTTTGTTGCCTGAACCATTGCATTTCTAATTGCTTCTTTAATTTCAAGCTGGTTCACCCCTACTGGAGTCTTGATTTTAAAGGTTGGCAGCCCGGTATCCTGGCATATCGGTGAAACATTGTCATCTGCCATAGTAATATTGTTAGTAATGGTCGCAAGGCTCATTGCCGCCCTAGTCCCAGCATTCTCTTTCTCCTTTGCAGCCTTAATGGCTCTCCGGACATCCTTTGGCAGATTAGTCGATGTTTCTACAATCAGCTTGTACATGCTTTCCTGCAGTTTTTCCATGTTCATGCTTTTTAGTTCCCCCTCTTGCAATTAAAAAAGTCAGGCGATATAGTATAATTTTTTTGAATATAAAGTCACTCAACATGTTTTATTATACTCCTTGCTGCACTTTTGGAAAAGAGGCTGATTGCAAACGATTACACTTAGATGAACGAAATTCTTCTATATTGTCTTTTAGCAAATATATTTATATAGAAAAGACCTAATAAAAAAAAGAGCCCTATTCGGACTCTTATTCATCATTAGGTCTTTTCTTAAATTGCTCGACTTTCATTTCCATTTCATCGATAATAGCCAGTAAACGGTCTATATCTTCCAGTTCCGCTTCATCGGGATCAATACTATCGAGAACTTCTGCAAACATTGATAGACGTTCCTTCAAATACTTCATTTGATCATCTTTGTTATAAATAGCCTTTCCCAATACAGTCACCTCTTTAACTTTAAACAGGATTGGACTTACGTCAGTATAACTTTTTAATCTTACCTTTATCGTACCCTATTAGTCGTATAAAGTGCAATCTGATAAGGATTCTTTATCCCGGTTTGCAATATCCTTGTGGTTTGACATCCGTCTTCTTTTATTGACAACTTTCAGGCAGTTTACCATAATTATTGAGTGCTTAGCACAGAAGGAGTTTTTACAATGAACACTCAACAAATTAAACCAAAAATCATTTCTCCCGATTTTGATCCTTGGGAAGCTTATATGGATATGGAAGAACATGGAGCGCTAACCCTTTCAAATGTTGAATTCACCACAACAACGCTTTGCAATATGCGCTGCGAGCATTGTGCTGTAGGGTATACGCTTCAGCCGAAGGACCCATCCGCCCTTCCGTTAGATTTAATTCTTAAGCGCCTGGAAGAAATTCCACATCTCAAAACCCTAAGTATTACCGGCGGAGAACCAATGCTTTCCAAAAAGCAGGTAGATAATTATGTATTGCCGCTTTTGAAATATGCCAATAGCCGCGGAGTCCGAACACAAATCAACTCTAACCTAACATTAGATCTTGAACGTTACGAGAAAATCATACCATATTTGGATGTACTGCATATTTCTCACAACTGGGGAACAGAGGACGACTTCATTGACGGCGGTTTTGCGATGATGGAACGCAAGCCGACACGCGAACAAAGAAGGCAGCTATTTACCAGAATGATCGAAAATTCTCGTGCGTTATCCAATGCTGGAGTGCTGGTATCTGCCGAAACGATGCTGAATAAGAGAACAGTCCCGCATCTTGAACATATCCACCGCCAAATTGTTGAAGAAATGGGCTGCAGGAGGCATGAGGTGCACCCTATGTACCCGAGCGATTTTGCTTCAGGGCTTGAGACGCTTTCTCTGGAGGAAATTCGCGAAGCCATTTCATTCTTGCTGGAAATCCGCGATCCAAATACGTGGATGCTCTTTGGTACGCTCCCTTTCTATCCTTGCAGCAGCAATACCGAAGACCGAGAGCTATTACATAAACTCTATTCAGCAAAAAATGTGACTGTCCGCAATGATCCAGACGGCAGATCTCGATTGAATGTTAATATTTTCACAGGCGAGGTAATAGTAACTGACTTTGGTGATGCCCCTTCGCTTGGAAATATAATTGACCAGCCTCTTTCCTGTTCCTATGAAACATGGAAGAAATCAGCCCTGGCACAGGAATTGAACTGCCATTGTCCATCAGTTAAATGTCTTGGTCCCAACGTTCTTGTTAAAAATGCTTATTATCCAGAAGTAAACTTCAGGGAAAAGAAATCTTTCCTTTAAATTTTAGCCATTTGCAAAGTAATATTGAAAAAAGGAGTAGCCCTCTCTTTTGGGCATACGTTCAGAAATTGGCCTCGGACACTAAATGTTACCGTTATGCTTTCCAAGAAAAAAACCCGTACCACGGTTTAACTGTGAATACGGGTTTTTTTCTTATCCGGCAAAAAACTTTTTTATAAGCCGTGTTGTTTGGGATGCAACAAGTTCCTAAATCAACTTACTTAGGCTGTCCTGAAGCCATAAAGCTAAACGATAAATGGTCCTGGATCGGAATCCAGGCTCCGATTCCCTGGGATGTAACATTCTTTACCATGATAGAACGCTTCTTTCCCCTAAGTTTCAGGTAAACTTCCCCGTACGTAACCTTCCCTTTTTCATTGACTGCCGGTGCATGGGCATATAAATACCCAAGTCTGTTAGGGGGAATGTTATATATTTGATCTTTTTTTGTACCCGCCCCGATATGAGTTTCAAATGATAAAGGAAGCTTTGACTTTTCAGCAGCTTTTGCAAGCATCATTTTCTGAACATCTTCAGTGGCCGGTATTTTTGCTGTCAAACCGCCGCGTACCGTTTTTTGTGCTTCCTGTACATAATTAATTTTAACCGGAGAGTTACCACCCCTATTGTCAAAATAATTTGTGTTCACCCGCTGGTATTCCCAATTTGAAGTTGTTTCTGATGACTCATAGCTTAGCGCCCAATGTCCAAGATAAATGGTAGCACGATAGCCAAAGGAAAACGGCGAACTGGAAATGGCCGATTCATTAAGAATATGAATAAGCTTTGGGTTGTCGATTTTCACATTGGACGAATTAATTAACTGCTGCGCAAGTTCACCCGGCTGAAGATATGGCATATCCTGCATGGCATTAGGATACGTATTTTCCTTGGCAATGTTCGAGACCGACGGCGGCAGTGAAGCGGCTATGGCTGCCTTTTTTCCTTCATTCTTAACAGCTTGTGCATCGATATTATGAGGCTGGAAAAGTAAAAACATCAGTCCGGTTAAAACAAACAGCGAAAGTTTCTTTCTCATGATGCGGCACTCCTTTATTAGATGTAAAATCTGCATATCACAACCACAACCAACTGTCTTTACTAGCTTTTGCGGAAGGAACTCAAACTATGCATCAAACAGGGAGCCGCTTATCGGCGGTTCAACCCTTTACTAATTTTTTGTAAAATGCTTCAACCGGCGGATAAAACCACTGTACTGCCGGTCCGATCGAAAAAGTTATAATCAGTGTTCCAATTCCAATTGGCCCTTTTACCATGAATGCGAAGATTAGACCAATGAGTTCGCCCGCAGTCTTGGCAAGCATTAGACTAATATTGAATCGTTTATGGATGGCAACCATTAATTTATCGAGTGGGTTGGCTGGGAATTGCGGCTGCAAGTATACGCAAATTCCAAAAGAAAGAATAATAATCCCTGTTGCCAGAGCACCCATCCGATACAGGTTCCCCGCAGGCTGCCAATCCGGGAGAACAATTAGCAGCCAGAAATCAATGCTCAACCCAACTATTACGATCGTTCCAAGTGCTAAAAATTCTGGTATCTTTTTTAATAAATAAGCATTAAGAAACATTAACAATATACCAGTTACCATGATCCAGCGGCCAACGGTCATTCCGAATAACTCGGCTAACCCAACATGCAGCCCATCCCATGCACCTGTACCAATCCCGGCCTTGATAGTCAAACTGACGCCAAATGTTAATATGAAAATGCCTATTACAAAAAAGCTAACCCTGTAAACTGCCTTCATTCTAATTTCCTCGCTTTATCTTTAAGTTTCAAAAAAAAATGTAACATTATTGTAATGTTCTGAATATTTACTTATTTGTTTTTTTACCTTATACTTATGCTAGGCTAAGAAAAAGGAGGGGAAATCATTTCAAACAATAGACTTCGCGGGAGGAATGCTATCGAACTGAATTCCAATTAGAAGGATTTGTCCCAATATACTTACGTTCGCACTTAATTATACTTGTTAAAGGAAGGTGAGAATTCTAGAATCATTTTAATTCCTATAAGAATTATAATAATTTTGGACTAACGTATGTTAATTTATTTTCAAAAAGTAATTTAAAAATGACTCTGCAAATACAATATGCAGAGTCATTTTTTAGTTGGTGAATTAAGTCTTAGCTGTTTAATCAGATTAGATAAAAGCCAATTCCCATAATAAAGTAAGCCGCAAGAAGGGTTAATCCTTCAAACCAGTTCGTTTCTCCATCATTGGAAATGACGATGATTAATAATACAGATGAAACCATTGCGATTAGTTCAGGGATTGTGAATACGAGAGGCATAGCCGTTGGGAATAGCAGAGATATCAAAACTAATACTGGAGCAACGAACATTGCAATCTGAAGCGTTGATCCCACTGCAATTTCTACAGCAATATCCATTTTATTCTTATATGCCATGATAATAGCAGAAGCATGCTCAGCAGCATTCCCCACTATCGCCACTACAATTACTCCAATAAATAGTTCAGTCCATCCAAATGCTTCACCAACTTCATGAAATGTATGAACCAGATTTTCGGATACATAGGCAACGGCTACAGTAGCGACTGCCAAAATAGCAAGTGCTGTCTTCTTGTTCCATTCCGGTTCTTCTTCATGGTGATCTCCGCTGCCGCCTTCATCATGCTGATAAACCCCTCGATGGGAAACCAGCTTAAAGAACAACGCAGACAAATACAATGCAATTAAAATAACTGAAATACCAACACTTAATGATATGGTTTTTGATTCATTCATTGTTTGGGAAAACACTTCCGGTATAACAAAAGCTACTACAACACCAAACATGAGCAAACCTGCATTGTGCCTTGCATCATATATATTGAACTTCTGCCTTTTGAATTTTAATCCTCCTATGAAAAAGGAAAGGCCGCCTACAAGCAGCAGGTTTCCAATCACAGACCCTGTTAAAGAAGCTAGCACAACTTCAATCAGTCCGGCCTTTAAAGCAAAAATAGAAATGATAAGCTCAACTGCATTGCCGAATGTTGCATTCAATAGCCCGCCTATCCTTGGACCCATTACAACTGCCAGACTTTCAGTAGCACGCCCCATAAAACTGGCAAGTGCCACAATTGTCAGGCAGTAAATGACAAACATAAGCACACTTGGCCAATGCATTAAAGAACCTGCGACAGATAAGGGCACACCTGCCAATACAAAAATTAAAAATAGCTTATTTACCATAAAACATCCCTCAACTCTCTTTTCACTTATTGTTCCCCCGTTTTGAGGATATGATGACCTATACCTCATTTGACTATTGCCTAATCCTCCAGACTAAAGGTATCATCAACTAGAATACTAGCCCAGCTGGCAAGTTTTTAAAAAGGCTAAACCTAAAGGTCGCTCAGCCATTTTTAAAGAATCGTCCATTAAACACCGCTGATTTGGAGTCACGTATTTCAATTTCTACATCTGCATTATTATGGAAAGGTAAGTATAATTTAACTTTCTCTTTCCTGCAAGCTATCGAAAAACAGGAGAAACTGCTATGAATTATTCAATTTTGCGCTTTTGGGTTTTAGTCAGTATTGTTGGAATTTCAGGCTTTTCCCAGGGAATGCTGTTGCCCACGATTGCCATTATATTTGAGAATGACGGATTAAGTTCTTCTTTAAATGGTCTTCATGCCACCGCACTTTATGTAGGGATTTTGTTCGCTTCCCCGTTCATGGAGGTCCCGCTCAGGCGCTTTGGCTATAAACCGCTCATCCTGGCTGGCGGTCTGGCGGTCATCATTTCACTGGCGTTATTTCCGGTATGGAAGTCATTCTGGTTTTGGTTCATTCTGAGACTGATCATAGGGATTGGCGACCATATGCTTCATTTTGCCACTCAGACATGGATTACAGCCTCTTCTCCACAGCATCGGCGCGGACGAAACATCTCAATCTACGGACTGTTCTTTGGTCTTGGGTTTGCTGTTGGGCCATTGATGACAAGGTTTGCGGAGACCAATGAGTCTTTGCCATTTATAGTTTCATCCGCGATCTCCCTCACAGTTTGGCTTGCCATGTTCCTAATTAAGAACGAACTGCCTGACCAGGGTCTTGAAACAGCTTCCTTTAGAGGGACTATCGCAAGATTTACAAAGGTTTTTAAATTTGCCTGGGTAGCCTTCCTTCCTCCTTTCTGCTATGGATTTTTGGAAGCATCCTTAAACGGCAATTTTCCCGTTTATGCTCTTCGGTCAGGAATTGATGTAAATACAGTTTCCATTCTTTTGCCAGCGTTTGCCGGGGGAAGTATTCTTTCACAGCTTCCGCTTGGTGTTCTCAGTGATAAGTTTGGAAGAAGAAATATCCTGCTTATTATCATGCTATCAGGTTTTGTATTATTCACGGCAGCTGGTGTTTACCAGGAATCAACCGTTGGACTTTTTGTTTGCTTCCTTTTAGCTGGTATGATGGTTGGATCTACTTTTTCTCTCGGCATCAGTTATATGGCTGATTTAGTACCCAACAGCCTGCTTCCAACAGGAAATCTCGCCTGCGGGATATTTTTCAGTTTTGGAAGCATCTCAGGTCCTTTTATCGGGGGGCTGGCCATTGAATTATTATCGGGCGCAAGCTTTTTCTATGTAATTAGCACAATGATGCTGGCCGTGTTCCTGGCGCTGGCAGCCTTTAAAGAGAAGAAACCAGCTTTGAAATCCTGAACAAAAAAGAACCAGCTGCTTAATATATAACTGCAGCAAATTGCTTCCTTTATCATATCTTATATGATAGGATGTTTCTAAAGAATAAAAGTAGCACTAATCAGGTTGCAGAAACTTGGATCATGCTGTCATCGTTTAATCGATGGCAGCTTTCGTCTTTTTTAAGGGTAATGACTTTGAATATCTTTCTCATTTAAAGATTATTTCAGTAGTTTAAAAACCGATTAGCTAGTTAACTTTTCGGGAAATAACAGCTTATAGGAGGGGTAAAAAATGAGCGCAGGTGTAAACGCCTTAAATAAGACTAAGCCATCGGTTAACAATGAATCATTGGTTTCAAAGATTCTTCCCCATATCGAACTAATTGCTGCCCTTTTAAGCGGGCTGCTGATTCTTGCTGGCTGGCTTCTCTCAAAAAATGGTTTAGATTCTCCTTCCATCGCAGCCTATCTGCTGGCCTTTATCATTGGGGGATATGCAAAAGCTAAAGAAGGCATCGAAGAAACAATTGAAAATAAAGAGTTAAATGTTGAAATGCTGATGATACTGGCGGCAATCGGGTCAGCCATTATAGGATATTGGACTGAAGGCGCCGTTTTAATTTTTATTTTTGCTGTGAGCGGAGCATTAGAGACTTATACCATGAATAAAAGCCATAAGGAAATATCTGCACTGATGGACCTTCAGCCAGAGGAGGCGCTTCTCCTTAATGCGGACGGCACAGAAGCAAGAGTCGCTGTCTCCAGCCTTCAGGTAGGTGATCTGATCTTGGTAAAACCGGGAGAAAGAGTACCTTCTGATGGAATGATAAAGGAAGGCCAGACGAACCTCGATGAAGCCGCAATTACCGGTGAATCGATACCTGTAATCAAAAAGGAACAAGATGAGGTCTTTGCTGGTACGGTAAATTTACGAGGCAGCATCATCGTCCGGATTACAAAACCAAGCAGCGAAACGCTTTTTCAAAAGATTATCGCCCTGGTCCAGTCGGCTCAAAGCGAGAAATCTCCTTCACAGCAATTTATTGAACGATTTGAAGGAACCTATGTAAAGGTTGTCCTTTCAGTAGTCTTTCTGATGATGTTCCTCCCCCATTTTCTGCTCGGATGGAGCTGGACAGAAACTTTCTACAGGGCCATGATTTTGCTCGTTGTAGCTTCCCCATGCGCCCTTGTAGCATCCATAATGCCTGCAACACTCTCTGCGATCTCCAATGGTGCCCGTCACGGTATTTTATTTAAAGGCGGGGTACATTTAGAGAATCTGGGCCATTTAAAGGCAATTGCCCTTGATAAAACAGGAACACTAACAAAAGGTAAACCGGAAGTTACAAATATTGTAGTCCGTGATGGTATGAGCGAAGAAGCTTTTCTTTACCACGTTGCTTCCATAGAAAATTATTCAAATCATCCGCTGGCTAATTCTATTGTTCGTTACGCAAAATCACATGCTTCCATTACTCCCATAAAGCCAGACAGCATGGAGGATATTTCCGGATGGGGCGTCCAGGCCTTAATTGATGGAGTAAAATGGAAGGTTGGCAAGGCTGGTTTTGTCGGGCAAGAAGAAGCAGCCGAATTTAGAGACGGAATTGCTGCTGCCTTTGCCGCTGAAGGAAAAACAATCGTATATGCCAAAGATGAAAAAGGCATTGCCGGAATCATTACTTTAAAAGATGTCGTACGGGATGAGACGATAACAGCAATAGAAGAGTTAAAACGCGAGGGTGTCTATACTGTCATGCTGACTGGAGACAGTGAAAAGACGGCCAATGTAATCGCTGGGGAAAGCCATATTGATTCATATATAGCAGAATGTCTTCCGGAAACAAAAGTCTCCGAGATAAAGAAACTAAATGATCTTTACGGTACAACCGCTATGGTTGGAGATGGAATTAATGACGCCCCTGCACTGGCTACTGCCTCTGTCGGAATCGCAATGGGTGAAGGAACCGACGTAGCCCTTGAAACGGCAGACGTGGTATTGATGAAAAATGATCTGCCAAAAATTGCGGAAGCAATCAGGCTTTCTAAAAAAATGAACACAATCATCAAGCAAAATGTTATTTTCTCCATTTCTGTCATTATGTTTTTAATTGCCTCAAACTTTTTGCAATTTTTAGATCTCCCCTACGGAGTCATTGGCCATGAAGGAAGTACCATTTTAGTTATTTTAAACAGCCTTCGCCTTTTAAGAAATTAATTATGCATTAGGCTATGTTAAGTTCATTGGTGATTTTGACACTATGTTGATTGGAGCGGAAGGTGCGGACACCTCGAATATGCTTCGCATTTCCTTCGTATGTTTTTTTTCAAGGAAGCCAATTCAATGTCCTGCGGGAAAAGCGGACCAAGGAGGATGCCGGGCGACTAGAGAGTACCAGCCAAGTTTAACAGAGCTTTTTATAAAAAAACCTTGCCTTCACAAATCGGCAAGGTTTTTTGCTTTGTTTAGATTAACAATTTGGGTTCCTTCGGGCACTTGACATCGCATTGATTTCACCGCCAAAGATAATGATGATCCCTAGCAGATAAAACCAGATCATCAGTACAATGACTCCCCCAATGCTTCCGTACGTAGCTGAATAGTTCCCGTAGCTCTCTACATAATACGCGAATGCCAATGAAACAAAGTTCCAGCCAACTGATGCAAAAGCCGCACCCGGAAGCACATGGCGGCACTTTTGTTTTACATTTGGCGCAATCCAGTACAGTACTGTAAATACCATGAACAAAAGCATAAAAGAAATGAGCCATCGCATGGCATTCCAAATTTGGAGGAATTCATCAGTAAAGCCATAGGCGGAAGTGAGGAATACACCAATTTGCATACCGAACACTGGCAATAGCAGAGCTATTACAAACACAAAAACCATGGCAAAGGTCAGTAAAATTGACATCGCCCTGGCCAACAGAAAGTGCCTGCTTTCCTTTACGTCATAAGCCTTATTAAAGGCTTTGACAATTGATGCAAGCCCGTTTGAGGCAGACCAGATGGTAGCGATGGCACCAAATGAGAGCAACCTGCCATTCTGATTCATGATTTCGCCGAGGTTATGTTCAATTAGCTTCATTGAATCCTCGGGAGCATATTCCCTGATTACAGCCAAAATATCTTCTGGTGAAATGGGCAGGTAAGGCAGTAAGGTTACTAAAAAAAGCAACAAAGGAAACAGGGATAAGAGGAAAAAATACGCAAGCTGTGCTGCCATGCCCCACACATCGTCTTCATGTATCCTTCTTATCAATTCAGTCACAAGTGTCATATCAATACCTCTGGAACTGCCTCAATTTATAAAATAGCGCAGCTGAGTTTCTTTTCAAATATCCAAGTGTTAATGGTGTACTTGCGGGTGGCCTTCACCGGTAAAAGCATCCTTTGTTTCTTTAACAACAGCTGCCATTTGCGGAGTGATATCTTTCACTTCGTTAATTTGTTCAGCAATAAAAACCACATCATCAGATACTTGTTCGATAGTAGACCGAAGCGTGCTAGTGGCTTCTCTTAGCTGGTTCAGAATGCTGTTTGGATGCCTAACAGCCATTTGGATCCCTCTAGCAGTATTTCTGCTCCCCTGCATCATGGACTGGCGTGTGTTCCTATCCAGCAGGCTAATTGCAGCTCCTGCCATTGCACCATACAACATCCATTGCATAAATCGGCTTTTGTTCCGTGGTTGATACTCCCCTGCCATAATCAATTTCCTCCCTTAAAATTTTTTATCCTTTTACGAAAGCACCTTGTATTGACCATTGCACCTGAAAGCAAATTTTCGGGCTTTAGGAAGCAGGAAGCGGCATTAAATATTAGGAATAGAAAAGATAAACGTTCCTTTGTTATCCTAATATGAACATATGCCTTTCTTTACTATTCTCTTCTTAACGGAATAATAAAAAAGACAGGAAGGTTTTTTTGTTTCCAAAAGAGAATTTATTGACTTTTCACAGCCAAACATGAAAAGATTATGTTATGAAAAAGCGGACACCGTGCTGTAATCAAATACTGTCCAAAATATGAAAGGATGAATACCTTGGATTTAACAAAAAATACACCTGAAAATGTAGAGTTTATGGTCGAAGCAATTAAAGAAAAATTAAGAATGATGAATATTGGCGCGATCAAATCGAGCTCTTTTAACTCTGATATGTATGAAGAGCTTCATGATATATATAACATGGTCATGAGGAAAAATAACTTCAGCCCTAATGAAATGCAGGCAATTGCAGAGGAATTGGGCCGACTGCGGAACCTTTAATTATTAAGATTAAGTATAATGATTTATAAGGAGTTAAAATAACATCGGTAACGGTGTTATTTTTTTCCAATTATCTTCGGTCATTATTTATGGCAGCCAGGGAGCTGACCCGTTCCTTAGCCTTCTAAACGGTTTAACTATTTTCTTCCATTTGCGTAACTTTATCGATGATAACTTTTGTGACAAGCATTGTTGGATGCGCAGCCAGAGAAAGTCCTCCCCTGTGTCCAGCAGCCTTATAAACGGACGCTGAATATTAGTAGTTATCTTCCTGCCCTTTATTGAACATCACTTTAGTTTCTGGAGGATAGAAAGAAATTTGCTGGACAAAAAGTGTAGCCAGATCCTCCCGGTACTTTATTCCGCTTCTTGTCATAATCATTTCTAATGCTTCATGAGGTGTAAAACCTTCTTAAGACACAAGGTTTTCAAAGTCCTGGGAGAGCCATAGATTTTCCGAAAAAACTTTTTCATAAAAACTGCTGTCATCACAAAAAAAATGATAAAGTGACGTTTTTCATTTTCAATATTTGTCCTTTCATATAAAGTTTGTATATTATTTGTAGTAAGCAACTTAAAACGTTCTTTACCAGTACATAGGGGAGTGAAGTAAATGTTGGAAAGACGGAAGCCTATAAGTATTTCGGATGCAGTGGAAAAAGTAATGAGTAAAAAGCTTCCAGGAAGAACCGAATTTGTTTCCATTGAGGATTGCGATAACCGATATTTGGCAGAAGATCTGACTGCCACCCATGATGTTCCGCATTTTGACAGGGCGCCTTACGACGGCTTCGCGTTACGGTCTGAGGATTCAAAGGATGCTTCGACTGACAACCCTTTAACATTTGAAGTAATAGAAGAGCTTGGAGCGGGCATGGTGCCCAATCAGCAGGTAATGCCCTATCAGGCAGTTAGAATCATGACCGGCACCCAGATGCCTGAGGAATGTGATGCAGTTTTAATGCTGGAGCTAACTTCAGAATCAGAGGTGAATGGCAAAAAGTATATCACCTTCAAGCGCTCACTTAAAAAGGGTGAAAATGTCTCATTTAAAGGTGAAGATGCAAAAGAAGGCGACATTCTTGTCTCAAAGGGAACGATAATTAATCCTGGCATTAAAGCCATGCTGGCTACCTTCGGCTACGATTCTGTGCCCGTCGCCAAGAAACCAGTGATCGGTTTGTTTGCAACAGGCTCGGAACTGCTAGAAGTCAATGAACCATTACAGCCGGGTAAAATACGGAACAGCAACTCCTATATGATTTCTTCCCAGATTCTCCGCTCCGGTGCGGATTTTATCTACTTTGGTAAGCTAAAGGATGAATTTGATGCAAGCTTTTCTGCGATTCAACAAGCTTTAGAAAAGGTTGACCTCTTAATTACAACAGGAGGAGTTTCAGTAGGAGATTATGATTTAATGCCGGATATTTACGCAAAGCTTGGTGCTGAGGTTCTTTTTAACAAGGTAGGAATGCGCCCCGGGAGTGTAACTACTGTGGCAGCGCATAATGGAAAGCTATTGTTTGGCCTATCCGGAAATCCATCTGCCTGCTATGTGGGATTTGAGCTGTTCGTCCGTCCAATCGTCCGGACGATGCTGTATTGCAAAAATCCGCACCTCCGAAAGGAAAAAGGTATATTAAAAGCAGATTTTCCAAAGGCAAACCCGTTTACCCGTTTCGTCAGGACTCAAATGTATTTTCAAGACGGGAGACTTTGTGTAACACCAAGCGGAGTTGACAAATCGAACATTATTATGAGCCTGGCAGGATCCAATTCCCTCGCTGTGCTTCCTGGGGGTACCCGTGGATTCAGAGAGGGTGATACAGTGGAAATTCTGATGCTGGATGACCAAACCGGCAGCGAATGGCCATGGTAGCTCCCTTATTATTTCAAATAGTCGGCTTTCAGAATACCGGAAAAACAACCGTTATTTCCAAGTTGATTCGAGAGTTAGATTTCTCCGGACTTAAAACGGCTGTCTTGAAGCATCATGGCCACGGCGGTGAACCGGATGCTGAAGAACAAAAGGACTCTGTAAAGCACTTTCGGTCCGGTGCTATTGTCTCAATGGCGGAAGGAGAGGAAGCTCTCCATCTGCTCGGAAGACTGGAACAGTCAGACAAAATTGATGCCATGCTTGCTCTTCTCAGTTTCTTTAAGCCTGAATTGATCTTGATTGAAGGTTATAAGCATCTTTCTTATCCTAAAGCTATACTTCTAAAAGGTCCGGATGATTTTGTTTTGGCAGATGAACTTAAAAATATTAAAGTTTTACTATGCTGGCCAGCAGTCATGGATAAAGCAAAAAGGAAAAATTATGACATTCCTATTTTTAATATTGACGATAACAGCTTTTTTGACTGGTTCGTATTAAACTATCAGAATATAACTATCCCTGTTAAAAGGAAATATTAAAACCAGGATACCCGGGTACTACGCCCGGGTATAAAAGTTCATCATAAAAAGGAGCCATATTAGCTTTGAATATAAAATTCCCAAGAGACCACAAGGATCATATAATTCGCAGTATACAGGAATACTTTTACCGGCAGAACGGAGAGGAAATCGGTGAAATAGCAGCCGAAGATTTTATGAACTTTGCCCTAAAGGAAATCGGACCGTTCATTTATAACGAGGCCATTAAGGATGCAAAATCAATTATAGACGATAAAATGATGAATTTAGAAGAAGACCTATCTTCTTTGGAACGTCCAATCAGAAAATAGGTCTATTTAGAAATGCTATTATTGCTGTGTAAGGATTAGCGGCCCATCCTTCATTATCGCAATTGTATGTTCATATTGGGCCGAGTACTTTCCGTCTGCTGTTGACGCTGTCCAGCCATTTGCATCACGGACAGATTGGTAGGTCCCCGCGTTAATCATCGGTTCAATCGTAAAGACCATTCCTTCCTTTAAGCGGAGACCCCGATTGGGAAGTCCATAGTGCGGCACTTCAGGTTTTTCATGAATAACAGTACCGATGCCATGACCAATAAAGTCTCTCACAACCGAAAACCCATTGCCTTCTGCATGTGTTTGGATGGCATGGCCGATATCACCAATCCGATTCCCTGCTGCGGCTTGCTCAATTCCTTTATATAAACATTCCTCGGTAACCTTAAGAAGTCGTTCTGTTTCCTTCGATACTTCTCCTACTTTATAGGTCCAGGCCGAATCAGAGAGAGCGCCTTTATAGTTAACCACCATATCAATTGTAACAATATCTCCTGACTTTAACGGTGCTTTTCTCGGGAATCCATGGCAAATCTCTTCATTAATACTTGCACAGGTTGCATATTCATACCCCTTATACCCTTTTTGCTCTGGGGTAGCTCCATGCTTCTTAAGGTACTGGCTGACAAACTCCTCTATTTCCCATGTGGTGGCACCTGGGACAATCAGCTTCGCCAGCGCCTTATGGCAGGAAGCCAGGATTTCCCCTGACTCTTGCATCGCCTTTATCTCCCTGTCTGATTTCAATACAATCATGCGAACACTTCCTCTTGCTTACAGTCTTATCTACCTATTCTACTCATCTCATTCGCTAAAAACAACGAAAAGACCCTTATATAAAGGATATCTTATTCTCCAAAACCGGTCATCATTCATTCTTTTTATTCTATACTGACGGCTTTTAAGTGTGAGGCCTTACCACAATAAAATTCATCGAATCGGGATTTTTATAAAAATTGCATCAAACAACAGCAAGCTCATTAACATTTATGCAAAAACTTTATGTATCTACACAAATAAACCCCTGACTTCAGGGGTTTATTCGTTCCTCAGTTTAAGTTCTGTCTGGCCGTTACCCCAGCAGTCTTAATGCTTCACGGTTAAATGCCGGTATATCATCGGGCTGACGGCTTGTCACAAGCTGCTCACCGCATACAACCACTTCTTCATCCTTAAATGTGACTCCAGCATATTCCATGTCTACCTGGATTGATTTATAACCAGTGGCCGTTCGCCCCTCCAGTGTTTTAGCCGTTAAGAGAAGCTGTGGGCCATGGCAAATCGCGAACACAGGTTTATTTGCATCCATAAAGGCTTTGGCAAATGATACAAATCGTTCATCTGCACGGAGCTGGTCAGGGGAAAAACCTCCTGGGATAAAGAGGGCATCGAAATCTTCATGATTTACATTGTCTATTGATTCATCAATCGTTACTGTTGCTTCTCCCTGTTTACCTTCTACAGTTTTCCCTTTTTCTTTTTCAATCGTTACAACTGTATGTCCAGCTTCTTTAAATGCCTGGGCAGGTTCTGTATATTCTGAGTCCTCAAACATCGAAGTAATCACCGTTGCAATTTTCTTGCTCATAGATTTCAGCTCCCTCAAAATTAATAATTAGGCACCTTTAATTTGTTCCCCCCTTTTGCAAAAACTAAACGTCCATTTAGATAAGGTGACTCGGAATGCTTATTTATTACCAGTGGATACAGTCTCGAGATTGGCAGGAGCGGATTCATTCTTTATGGGGATGATTGCCGCTAAAACCAGTTATTCATTTATGTATCTTTCAGCGTCACTCATCATCCTAATAGGATTGATATTATAATATCTGCTGCATGGCAGAAAACAAAAGAAGACTGCGGAATCAATTATTTGAGTCATAAAATAAATGAAAAGAAGCCGGTGGCCCTTTTTTATAAAGGTTTATCCGGCACTTTTTTATTTCTGCGGAAAAGGGCTTAACTGAACCGATTTATCTGATAAAAAACTAATTGTAGTGAAAATATAAAAGATTTATGAAGTGTTACCGTTTAGCCTCGTATTTTATTTGCACGAACTGACTGCTTATTCCTTTTTCCCATGCCTGGGTTGAAGTTAAAAATCATGAAATTTTTCGGCATGGTTTTTTAGTTTTCGCTGAATTGCTAATTCTTTTTTAAATTCCAGAAAAATATTTGAATATTCAGGGGTAATTATTTGTCTACTCTGTGAACTTTTCCATATAATACCATTAACAAGATCCAGGCGATATTCTTTATTGGGAGGAAATCACATGACAATTCTTCACGTTCTAAACTACGTTATACCGATCGGCTGCATGATTGGGATTGGTTTTTGGATGGATCATCTATGCAAACCAGCAGTAACATTAGTTGAAAATAAAGAAACTAACTAGACCTGATAATATCTCCCAACGCAAAAACCCCTGTGTTCACAGGGGTTTTTCTTGCATATTGTTAATAATCCTGCCGTTCAATAAGGCAATCATGCTTTTTTATTCAAGCGGTGTTCTCGGCTTTATCAATATCTCCACTCGCCGATTCTTTGATTTTCCGGTAGCTGAATCATTGGAGGTAATCGGCTTAAACTCCCCAAACCCTGTTGCACTAAACCATTCAGGATCCAGTTTTCCATTTTCAAGCATGATTTTCATAAAATTGACGGCCCGCATGACGCTTAAGTCCCAATTGGAGCTAAATTGATATGTTTGGATAGGAACATTATCCGTATGCCCGCTAATTACAATATTTCTTGGAGGGTCCATTACCAGCAATTCTGATATTTCTTTGGAAATCCCCTTGTGTATTTCCCTTACTTCTGCACTTCCTGATTCGAATAATACATTATCCCGGATAGTCAGTAACAGGCCTTCTTCTGTAAGGTTAGTACCGATTTTATCAGTAAGCTGTTTCTTTTGGATATATTGATTTACCCGATCCTGAATTTCCCCAAGTTCTTTCTGTTCCTGCTGTCCAAAGCTTCCTTTTCCGTCAGCCTTCTTGAGAGTTTCCGCTGTTTTTTCTTCTTTATCCGTAGAAGAAGAAGATGCCTTAGGTACAGGTGCCGGGTAGTCCATCACACCCGTTCCGCCGCTGAAAATCTGGTTAAAAACATTCGACATCTGCTGAAATTTATTTGCATCAACAGAGCTCGAGGCAAACAGTACGATAAACAAAGCAAGCAGTAGCGTTAACAAATCCGCATAGGGAATTAACCATGATTCATCGATATGTTCTTCATGATGCTTAAGCTTTTTCCGTCTAGCCATCCTGCTTCATGCCTCCTTCGAGCCACTTTTTCCTTTCTTCTGCCGGCAAATAGGATGTCAGCTTTTGTTCTATGGTCCGCGGAGCTTCACCTTCAATGATGGACAGGATCCCTTCTATCATCATCTGCTTAATGCGTACCTCTTGTTTCGATTTACGCTTCAGTTTATTTGCAAAAGGGTGCCACAAAACGTACCCGGTATAAATCCCCATCAATGTTGCGACAAATGCGGCCGAGATTGCGATTCCAAGCGCATCCGTATCTTTCATATTTCCAAGTGCAGCAATCAATCCCACTACTGCTCCAAGAACTCCGAGCGTCGGAGCATATGTACCGGCCTGAGTGAAAATAGCGGCCCCTGCAAGATGCCTTTCTTCCATAGCATCAATTTCCTCAGAAAGAATATCCCTTATATAATCGGCGCTTTGTCCCTCTACCGCAAGATTTAAACCATTTTTTAAAAACTGGTTTTCAACCTGCTCTGCAATCCCTTCAAGTGCAAGCAAACCTTCCTTACGGGCAATGACCGCCCACTCAGAAAATGTCTTGATGAGCTCTTCAGGAGTTGTCAGTACCTGCTCGGTGAATATAATTTTAAACAATTTAGGGACTTTTTTTAATTCAGACATTGGAAAAGCGGTAACTACCGCGCCAATTGTTCCTACTATAATAATTAAAATGGCTGCAGGGTTTAATAATACCGATGGCGGGACGTGTTTAAAGTACATACCCACAAAGACACCTATTAATCCTAATATAAACCCTAATATCGAAGCTTTATCCACTAAACTCACCCGTTCTTCAAAAATTCAAGTTGCTCTTTGATTATATCGGTAAATATGCCAAAAAAATGAACCTATTTTAAATTTTTACTATAAGGTTAATAAATACCCATTTTCCAAAGGTGTCATTTAGCCAATCAGAGAGACACCCCACCCCCAAAAAACATGAAAGAGTTTTATTTTAACTTTAAGCCTATGTATAGAAATATTCATAAATAGTCAGCAGCACATGCAAACACAAAAAAAGGAGTGTGAGCGAAGCAAAACCATTGCCGAACAATCGTTGCATCCTCTCCGCCCTTTTTCCACAGAAAAAAGCCCTCGTTATTTTTTTGAGGGCTGATTCCTTCTATAATATTATGAAAGCAAATCATTCAGTTTGCTTTGATATTCTTTAAAGACGGATGAATGAGATGTGTTTTTTTGTTTATATTTTTGATAGCGCATCCGTTTTTCTGTAAGCTGCTGCTCAAGTTCCTTCTTTTTTGTGCTATCCCCGCAGTTTGCCAGCAGGTCCTCAATACGCATAAACTCTTTTTTATATGATCCCTCATCCTCAACCATTCCAGCATTTTTCATCATCTTGTAAGCCATGCGCAGATCTTCGGGAATTGCTGACAGATCTTCCATTACTAATAGTTTTCCGTGGCCCGGCAGATTGTCAAACTCGCCTGCCTTTATTGCTTTCTTTATCTTGTCCTCAGCAATAATATGAGAAAAGTCCATCCTGTCCCCTCCTTCACAATGGCTAACTATATTGTACCATGGACTCTTACCGCTTTGGGCATACAAAGGATGTCAGTTTTTCCCGTTAAATTAAGTATGAATCACGCTAGTATTCTCTTATTTTTTTGTTGTTGTAATATCTGATCATTTTGCGTCCGGCTATTATGTCAGTTTCGGAACTATTATGTCGTTTTTGTAATATTCCTGTAACAAAACTTAATAGAGTTGTAACCTAAGTTTTTTCAAAATTTTGATATAGTAAATTTATTGAAGGAAAGACAGAACTTTCTAAATTGTTGGAGGATTAAATGAAGAAGATTGCAGTTGCTGCTTTATTATCACTTAGCATATTGATTAGTTTGCTTACTCCTTTTAACACCGCTGAGGCTTCCTCTAACGACATAGTAGCCGAAGGAATGAAATACATAGGAACAAAATATAAATTCGGCGGAACAACTCCAAAAGGATTTGACTGTTCCGGTTTTCTGGGATATACATACAAACAAGCTACAGGAAAAACATTGCCACGGACTGCTGCTTCAATCTTCGCAAAGGGCACTCCTGTTGCTAAATCAGAACTTCAAAAAGGCGATTTAGTATTTTTTACTACATATAAAAAAGGAGCTTCACACGCCGGTATATACGTTGGAAACAACAAGTTCCTCCACGCTTCAAGTTCAAAAGGCGTAAGAATTGATTCATTGGACGCCTCTTATTGGAAACCAAGATACATAGGCAGCAAAAGAATATAATTATTACGCGCAGTCAGCATAAGCTGGCTGCTTTTAATTTTTATCTCCCTGTATAGCATGTGCAACTTTTATCAGTCAAAAAACAATATTTCTGTTTCTTCAAATTCCAATGTGACTGTATCTTGTCCGAGCATCTCTTTCAGCTTTTTCGTGACAGCCATCACGGCTTCCTTCCAGCGGTCTATATCACTATTATATTTAGGGTTTGAACTTGCTGTGAATGTTACAGTATCTTCCCCTCCTTCTGGGCATCCCCATTCACTTCTATATACTGCCTTACTTTTATGAGCAATTGCTGACACATAAACATCCTTTTCTGCATATAACTCGTCTGCTATTTTCTGCCAGGCTAAAACTGCCTTTTGAAGAGGATCAGTTTCTTCATTCTTTCCGTAACCTGCGTTAACACCGATAACAATAATAGCTCGAATAGATTTCTTCTTCATGCACCCCATCCTTCCTCATCTCATTTTATCTATATTTCCTAGTTTTAGGAAAATAAATCATTTCTCAAAAAGCTTTCATGAGTTTTAACTCCCAGTCTATGCATGGAAGATAGCAGATGCTAACATAATTTAGGCGGTGTGAACGAGGCTAAACCATACAACTTCATACGAATTTTTAATTTTAGTATTTCTTTTATGATACGGACGCAAGGAGGGAAATCATGGGGAAAGCACATGCCAAAATTTCCTCCATGGTTCCAAGCAGTATATATTACTAAAGTTACAATAATTTTAAAACAAGTGTAACACTTGTAACTTTCCAGCGTCTTTAATTATGAAAACAATTTAGGGGCCTTTTGGCAAACTAAATTAATGAAAAAATACTTTTAAGGAAAGAAGGATGTTTTATGAATAAAAAACTCGCTATTCTTACAAGCTCCATAGCTCTATTCACAGCGTTAAGTGGCAGCGCGCTTGCTGCTGGCCCTGACTTAAAAAGCCACAATAAGGTGTCCATCCAAACCAGCTACACTGCTTTCAATTCTCAAGAGTCAGAGAACCTTAAACTTCAAGTTTCACTATTAGAACAAGTTCTGGCACCCACCAGTGCAAAGTCAGCAGCGGATCAATGGGCAAAGGCACTTTCCAGCAGAAACGGAGCATATCAATATGCTTTATTCACCAAGAGCCTTAAACAAAGCACCAAAGCCTATTTCGACCAGAATGGCTGGGTTACCGGCGGATCCAGCCCATGGGTAAAGTCATACAAGGTATTGAAAGAAAAAAAATTAAGCCACTCCGCTTTCCAATATACATTTGAATTCAGTCTTGCCACTTCAAGCGGGAATCATGGCAAGGAAACCGCCACAATAGATGTGAAGCAGGTAAATAAAAACTGGTTCGTGGATAAAGTAACTGTTAGATCTGGCTCTGTGATCAGCTTCCGCACACCATATGCCAACGAAGCTACATTTACTTACCGTGCGGCCGTATACGCTTTTTCCATACCTGTTTCCTGGGATACAAAATACACTGCTTCCGAAAAGGATGGAAGCCTGATTTTTAAATATAAACCAAAAAACTCTGCAGTCAGTGCGAGAACCTTGTTTAGTATTGATAAAATTTCAGAAAAAACCTGGGAAAAAGACGGATATGCTGATGGCCTTTATGTCAAACTTGCAAGTAAGGATGGCTTCGTATATGCAATGAATCCTGCAAGTGAGAACCAATATGCTGACCGTCCAAATAGCATAGAGTATAATGAGTTCCACCAAATGTCACTGAAGTTAAAGCAAGTAGCTGCTTCATTTCAGCTTGGGCATCAATAACTTTTATTAAAAAGGAAGAGGAAACCATCCTCTTCCTTTTTTGTCCTATTTTCCTAGTGCATCCTGTCCCTCTTGAACTGCCTTTGACAACTTAAGGGGTTTCATGATAATGCCTAACCCTAATCCGCCGACTGTGTTTAAAATGATGTCATCTATATCGAAGCCTCGATAATATGTATTTGTGAAAAAGCTGGAACTACACGTCAAAATGAATTGAATGGTTTCTATACTCACCGAAGTGATAAATACAATAAACAATAATTTGCCTATTTTATCTTTGGGATAAAACATCAATAAATAAAAGGCTAATGGGGCAAGCAATAGCAAATTGCCTGCTAAATGAAATGTGTTATGTAAAAGGTCTGAATGTATTGTTTTAAACGGAATAAAATTGAACCAGACGTGAGATTCTATCATCTGTTTAATGAATCTCGCTGTTTCAGTAAACTGTCCCGCATCCCCCGCAAATCCCAAAAACATAAGTAGCGGAAAAGGGAATAACGTAATTCTATATACAAAAAACAAGTAAATAAAAAAACTGGCAAACAAGATTTGTCCTAGAATATTCCTGAATTGCAGATAATTTAGTTTCCTATAGACACCCCTTACGGCCAAAAGGAATAAAAGATCTGATATAATAAAATCCATTCTTTGGACTAAATAGTCGTATGTGTAATAATGTGAAGGCCTATACAGGCATACATCGAACGCGATGATACATAATAAAGGAATGCAAAGTAATTTTTTCAAAATTTAATCTCCCCCAAAATGTACACTCCAGTGGAACCCTTATTCTCCTGTTTCCTCCTTGTGTTACTTATCTTCTACAAACTGAAAAGGGACAGCGGAATGTCCCTTTTCTTTACCAATCATTTTACTTCATCATAGCAGGATTAAATGACTTCAATAAAAGCCTAGCCTCTTTATAACTGATATCCTGGCTGACTATCTCATAAATATAATCACCTTTCCTTCCTATAAAATGGGTATTTTTATTGTCGTGAATTTTAAAACTCTCCCACTCGATATCATTTAATCTAAACTGATCTATCCGGTCCCCTTTTTCAGTATCAAATTCCCCCCACGAACGGACAACAGTATCTTTATCATAGGAACGGGTGAACAGCATCTTTGTACCTGATCCCACTTCATTAGGATCCTTTTTATAGCTATAGCTTATATAGCCATGCTTATCATCTTTATATTTTTCGTAGCTCGCAGAGAACAGCTTCAGGTCCCTGTTAGTAAATTCGTATAAGAACGGAATATGCTTTTTAAGTATATTTAACACGTTTTTCGTTGCTTCATCATCCGCATCCGCAATTGCCAATACCTTAATGTCTTTTTCCCGTGGATCTTTATATTCAATTCCTCTTTTTGCTAACTTTTTATAACCTTCGAGTTTAGCAACAAACTCTTTTGTATCAATCGGAATGTTGATGTGAAGACTCTCCGGGTGCAGATAGCTTGTTATATTTCCATTGATATCGTAAGTCTCATATTTAACTAACACACCCGAATCTTTATCTGCCCAAAAACGGAATGTTCCAGCTTTCATTCCTCTAACGGTCTTTTTATCCAGCTTGCCCGTTAAAACAATTGTATTATGTCCTAAAACTTCTTCATTTTGTTTTTCTATTTGCCAACGATTATTGTCTTTTGTATAGATTGCGAACATTTCATAAGGAAACAACGTCGTACCTGCAGCGCCTACAGGTGGCCTTTCCCTTAATATTGTTTCAGTTACCCCTGCCTCATTGACCACAAAAACGTCATTAATGGTTAATGTACCCTGGTCCGGTGTATATTCATGATCATGCTCTTGATATATCTTGCCAATGATAGAATCGTCTTCAAGGAGCCAGACTTTCTGATCATTAAATATGGCTTCATGTGTTCTTCTCCCTTTATTGCCAGGGTAAATATCGGTACCTTTGTCATATCCGCCTATTTTGTTTTTTATGCTTATCTTATACTCTACAACAGAAGTACTTTCAGAGTTATCGTCATAAACATGGAGGGTTTCAAATTTCCCCTCTGCCGTATGAAAGTAGTCAACTGAATTCAATAGCTTCAGTTGAACCTGTTCTTTCGTCATATCCTCATAGGATTCTTCCTGCTTTGGAGGTATGTATTGAGTACTATTTTGCGGTTTGTTAATTTCAGGGACTTTTTCTTCACTTGAAGAGTCTCCCTCCAAAAGTCCCAATTTACTTGCAGTGAAATAGCTTATCCCGACCATAAGCGAGCATGTAACGCAGATGCTTAGCAAAAGGTCAAATTGCGGTCTTAGCTTGAATCGCCTTTTGCTTTGTACAATCTTGATGGATCGCATAACTTTTTGTTTATGCTTCTCATCAAAACTAATATCACTCAAAACCGTTTCATTCATTTTTTCCTTCAAATTATCGAACATGTTATCCATCTTACTTACTCCCTTCAAGCAATTTTCTTAACAAAAGGCGGGCTCGATGCAATCTGGACTTGATTGTTGGCAAGTTCAGATTTAACAGTTCAGAAATTTGATTATAGGTCAGTTCCTCATAGTAATATAAAATAATTACTTCCCGATATTTTACTGGCAGGGTCAGTATTTTTTCAGAAATTAACCGGCTATTCTCGTAATGAATCAATTCATTTTCAGGTGATTCCGTTGTTTTGCTCCATTTTTGAAATATGTCGGTAAAAACAATATTACGATATGCCCAGTTTCTAAGCTTATCTTTACATAAGTTTACAGTTATGCGGTAAAGCCAGGTTTTGTAGGAGGCCTCATGCCTAAACCCATCCAGTTTTTGATAACACTTTATAAAGACTTCCTGGGCTATATCTTCTGATAGCTGCTTATTCTTAGTGTAGGTAAAGGCTAAACGGGTAATGCTTTGTCCATACTCATTCATTAACCATTCCAGCCTATCTTCATTGCTGAATTCATCATGCCTATCCATCAAGGGCCTCTCTCTTTCAATCAATCAAATCATCCTTTCTTTAGTTAGACGATAACAATGAAGTGTGGTTGTAAAAAATTTCTAAATGTCTAATCGATCTGACTTATAACCGTAAAATCCAGCCATTTAAAAGAGTGAAGAAAAACAAAAATGATTCTTAAAAGCCACCCTTCCTGACTGCACATCAGCAGGTAACTCTTACAACATACATAAAATCATACTTTTAGGCACACATTAATCTCAGTATAAGGTGAAAGGAGTGCTAAACGTGGTTAAATCCAACCCTACAACAAAAGATGACGATAAAAGACCTGAGAATAATAATGAAAAAAACCATCAAAAAAATCTTCTGGCCGAACACAATGCAGAGATGGGAAAACATCAGTATTCCAAGAAAACAGATCACTTATGAACAAAAGCGAAAGCGCCCTGATTTGCCCGAAAGCATAAGATAAAGGTGACAGAAGGCGCCTTTTACCTTCCGAAGAAATTGGCTTATGACCAATGTTGTGAAGGCTTTTAGTTGTTGATAATGAATGCAGTGTATCTATCTCCAGCTCCAGCTCTCAGCCCCCTAGAATGTTGTGACCGAATTTTTTATAATTTTCTAAACTTAAATAAATGAGGGACCCACTTCTCCCCCTTGTTATTTTCACGGACAAGACTGGTGAATTATCCTCTTGCCAATAAATAAATACATTTTTCCACATTAATAAACTGGTCAAGTCCCTGACCAGTTTTACAGCTGCATGTAATCTATTTTTATCCTTTGAAATGGAAGTTTGCGTGTTTTACTATGCAAAAGGGCTATGGCTTCTGCTGACTTCTTGCGAGTAACCTTTTTCGACTGTACTACTGTACATCCGCAAGACCTCCCAGGGTAAGATACCTATTTAGGAGTCTCATCCCTTTATAAAGCCTTAGTATCAGATTTCTGTACGTCGAGCCAAGATTTTATTTCACGCTTCCTCCAGCCCTTACCTCACGATAAGTACCTTGCGCTTCCTTAGTGGTTGGTCGATGTGTACCCCCACAGTGGTCTTTCACCACCTAGATAGTTGCCATGCCTGGCACACATAAAAAAACCTCCAAAAATTGGAGGTACAATCTATCTTACAGCACTAAAGTCATTTATTTGCCATTTATTATTAACCTTAACAAAAGTAACTTTTTTCTTTGTGTACTTAACCGTTTCTCCATAAGGAACCGTAAACTCAAACTGGCGGACATCTTTTTTAGAAAAGATAAGTTTATTTGTGGCCTTTTCCCATTCAAGTATAGTCCCCCCATCAGCGTTCGGTTGCATTAACTTACCTTTATATTCAATAAACGAATATTGTTTAATTGCCTTGTTTATTGAATTCAATGTAAAAACTTCATTTAGGTAAGTAGTTAATTTTTTTTTCGTGTCTAATTCACTACAGAAGTAACGATAATCCGCTCCTTTAATCTTAACTGCTCCAGAATAGCACTTTGAATTTTTAACGTTGCTAATGTGTCCATTCATTGCATTCCAATGATGGTGATGAGCACTTATGGCAATTTGTTTTGCTTTACTACTTGATAAATCACCACTGGATTGTGCTGAAGCACCAATGCTAAAAGTAAATAATGCGAAAGCTGTCATTAAAAGAATAAAGATTTTTTTCATAAGTTTCCCTCCAAAAATGTTTTCACAAATAAGACGAACAAAAACGCTAAAGGTTACAATTTTATAGACATAATATTTATGTCCAAGGCGTTCCATCAACTGGGCTAATACAAAAGCAATAGCCCTATTAGCTGCCGCAACCCAAAATCCCTTTCAGGAAAATCTCTACCAAAGCCATATTTTAAGCATGGAGATGTATATAAAAATGCTTCTGGAATACCAAAAGCATCTATCCAAATTTGAAGAAGAGATAGATACTTTAGCTAAAATTATAAAAGAATATAAAATCATCCAATCAATCCCTGGTATCGGAGAAAAGAAGGCTGCCACGATCATTTCCGAAATTGGAGAGATTGAACGGTTTGATCACCCTAAATAGCTTGTCGCATTCGCTGGTATTGACTCGAGTATCTTTGAACCAGGTAAATTCAGAGGCACCGTAAATAGGTTCACCAAAAGTGGTTCCAGCCGACTTAGGCACACTCTGTATATGGCCGTTAGATGTGCAATTCGCTGTAGGAGAAGCAAAACGACGGATGAACTAATCCCTCGCAATAAAAGATTGAGAGAATTCTAAGATAGGAAACGCGAAGAAGGTAATGCCCTTTAAAGTAGCAGTAATAGCCTGTGCCAATAAGCTTTTACAATGGAATGCCCTTTTGAAAAGCAGAACGGCTTTCCAAGATCTAGCTTAGTTACCCAAATGGACTAATAAAAGCAAAACCTTTCAAATAAGAAACGTTCTTAAAGATCCACGAGGGTATAAATAATAACTAAAGGTAAAAAAAGTAGCATTTAAGATATGTAATGAGTGTTTTTAGATCTCTCCATAATTATTCAACTACATGATTCCAACATCTTAACACTATAAAATTAGACCATCTGCTACGATGGTCTACTAGATTTACTAATTCTTTATTGTTTTTAGCACCTTTTTATCTTTACTCTCAATCTCAATTTCATAAATATCGTCCTGAATTGCTTTTTGTGCTTCTGCTGTTTGAAGGAAATCGCTGATTGCCTGTTCAATCTTTTCGACAACCTCTTCCCGATTAGAATCTTTTGATGATACCGTAGTCCGTACTACCATGTAGAAACGTTCTCGTTTATTTGTGTAGCCCATTCCCGACACTTTATATTCAGCCTTGGCTGTTAAGCCTTCTGTAATCGTATGAAATAAAGGAAGGATTCTGCCTTCTCGATCAACATGTTCTGGATTATATAGGTAGAGTTTAATTTTATAACCTGTAAAACCTTCTTGTTTTAACTTATTTGTAATATCACTCTTCATCTCGTCTAGTCGCTTTTCTGTACTTGGAATATAATCAATATAGATCTTTCCTTCTCGAACACCGATCCCTTCGATTGGATGTCCATATTCCTTCAGTACTTCTCCAGTTAATTCCGTGACCCTATTAAAATCTTTTTCTTGTTCTACTATTTCATTGCTTTTGTTAGGAAGTTCCTGTAATTTTCCTGCATCTGGATCATAGAACACTCGTACTTTGTAGGCATCATTGTTTCTTGCTTTCAAAATATTCGTGATGAGATCTTCGACAGCTGGTTTCACTTCCTTGAAATAGTCTTCTGATTCCTCAAACCGCACGCTGATTTCTTTATCAGAAATACTCATACCTAATGAGCCGTATTCATAGTTCTCTTGATCGAGTGCTTCTTGAACCTCCTCATAAAGAGGTTTCGACTTGAATAAAGAGCTTAAATAAGGTATTGATGAAGCAAACTCAGCCATTGCGGGTGATACAAAGACAGAACCAACTAATAGAAATATTGCAGCTGTCGATGATAATGAAAATGCGATCATTTTTTTCTTAAACCCTGTCTTTTTTTGCCCGCTGCAAAAAGTATGCCACTCTTTATCTATTTGGTTTTCAATCTCAGGATTGATTTCTCCATTTTCATAACGTTCTGGAAGCTTGGCTATAAATGTTTCAAGACTGGCAGGAACCTGTAAATGGTCTAGTGACTCACGCTTTTCTTCATTTTTATAAACCATTAGCCTTAACCTCCTGAATAAAATTTCTTGATTGTGATAAATTCTCAGCAAGCTTTTTCTTCCCTCGATTGATTCTCGTTTTGACGGTGTTGATATTTTCATTTAAGACGAGTGAAACATCCTTGATTGTCAAGTCTTCATAAAAGTGGAGAATAAGAGGGATACTTTCTTCACGTCTTAGGGTCATAATATGCGTTAACATTTCCTGCTGGTTTTCTTTTTGAATGACAACCTGTTGGGTCGATACTTTGGCTGTTTTGTTATTTCCTTGACTTTCCTCATATTCCATATGTACGACACGATTATTTTTTCGATAAAGTTCAATCGCTCTTGAATAAACAACTCGGTAAAACCAAGCTTTAAAATTGGTAATATCTTTATTTTTCATAATACTGACGTACGCACCCTCAAGAGCATTTTGCATGGCATCCTCAGCATATTCTTTAGATTTTAAAATTAAAAATGCAGTTCGATAAGCTGAAGGCAATAAATCTTTTACTAAAAGACTAAAAGCCTCGTTATCTCCCTTCCTTATCCTGTTTAATAATTCTTGTTCTTTCTTCAAAAGTGGGCCCTCCTTTAGTGTAGCTGCAAATATATGACGAAATGATTAATAGATAAGGTTTCATTTTTTAAGATGTTTTTATACTTGGAGTGCTAAATATTTTTAGGGGATGGTAACTGTATTGTTCATCTGGATAAAGTGAAGATATTTACTTCAGACTTTGGACTGCACCTTTGCTACTTCGGTTCTCCAGAAATCGAGGATGTGCTGCTCCATTGGTCAGATGAAAATAGATAAATATAAAAGGCACCGAATCCCGATTCGGTGCTCATTTTACTATGGGGCTTATCTCAACTTCCTTGTTAAATTCGGCTTTATTTAATTCTACTCTGTGTAAATACTTTATTGATTAAACAATTTCGATATCGGTCATTTGTCTAATGGAAAGTCACGTTAATTTCAACTCCTCTTCCACCATTAGTGGAAGTTCGGCTTCATTCTATAACTTTGTGAAGTTTACACTTAAACTAACCTCCCTCAATAAAAGAAGCTAATACAGCCGATTTCTTCGTTTTTCTTAGATTTTCATAGTTGTTTACCTAACGGTAAATGTTTTATGTTGGGGATTTATTACTGGAAAGGGTATATTTGGATCCTCAAAGGAAAAGTAGATATAACCCATAACCCACCTATTACAGAAATTGGTAGCTTAGTAAAAATATGATCGCACTAGTGGATGTCCACATTTCTCATGGAGGTCAACCCTCCCATGCCTCACATAGTCTTCGCTCTCAAATTCCTTCGTTCAACCTTTCCATGAGGTGGATGTCGGCCATGCTGCCCCACAGGGTCTTAGCCCGTAATTTAGTTACTTTGCCGACTAATCCGTGCTTCAAATGTCCCAAAAATCATAAAACAACACTATTATTCATCCAAAAGTAAAACAGAATTTAGGCGGCCATTTCTGCCTTCTTTGAAACTGATATATGAGGGATATCTTTTAACATTTTTTCTTCACTAAATTCAAATTGCTTTTTACTTATACTAAAGAAGATATGGATCAATTTATTACACAAAGCAATAAGAGACTGCATCTTTTTTAATGGATTATCTGTGCGTTGGTAAATTAAACATGTAATGCCTTAAACGCTGATTATTTAGCTACAAGAATCATTCAAACCCGAAACAACAGGGCCCTAAGCTTTTTGCGGTTTTCCCCTTGTGTTTACCAGAAGTATTTTCTTTCAAACTCAAGCCGGCCAGCTTAATAATCTGCCTGGGATAAATATATTCTTTCAGATCACCAACTTCCGCAAAAAAACCAGCGACTGTATCTCTCCCAACACCCTTTATCGCCAACATTTGTGGAACTCCTGGTATTTCATCAAGTAATGTATCTATTGTTGCAACCAATTCTTCGAATTTAAGTTGGATGAGTTCATATTTATCGAGTAACGTTTTCAGCTCCAATTTGGCCATATTAGATCCTTGCCGAAGTCCGATGGACTTACTCGCTGCTTTCTTTAGTTCCCGAATCTTACTAATTCCCACACGCCGGGTTACGGATTTTCTCAGATGAGAAAGTAACGCGTCTTCTTTGAAATTTTCTATCTCATGCGGTAAAGCATATAGCCGTAAGAATTGTAATACAGCCTTACCCTCCCAATTCTTAAAGACCGTTAGAAACTCTGGAAAGTACCGATCAATCCAGTTATGCATCTGGCCTTGGACCGTTTGAAGGTCCTCTGTTAAAAGATCGCGTATTTTCTTTGCCGCATGGAGCTCGGCATAAACTCCTTGTGGTATCGTAGGTTCGGCGTATCTTCCGTCTTTGACCAGCTGTGCAATGACTTCTGCATATTTCACATCATTTTTCTGGGAAATTATCGTCAAGTTCCTTGCTTTTCTTGACGTGCAAGGGATTCACAGCTACGAACTTAAATCTCATTTTGTTATAAAATGTGAGCCAGGTTGAACCAACAATGCCCTGTCGGTTCCATCCCAACTAACACATTCTTCATACACTGTTCTTTCTTAATTTCCATAATCCATCTAAGAAAATGTTTACGCTTAAAAAGAAGGGACCGTCAAATGACGATCCCTTCTTTAGCTAACCACGACGCTTAAGAATTTCATTTTCAACAAATTGGTTAAATTTCTCTTCGGCTTCAGAAGGTAGTTTGACGGTAAAAAGTAAAGTATCATCAGGATGTTCCTCTTCCTCTGAATAGTCCTCATAAAAAATGTCCCACATTCCTTGGTCATTTTTAAATCCAATTGCTTCTATATATTCATCATTTTCTTCGACGTAATAGCCAATATGCCAATGACGACCTTTTAAATGCTCCTGTATTTCTTCTGCATATGGTTCAAATGATGTCTCTACATTGATTAATTCCATCCCTTGAGAAAGGTTATTGCTTGAAATAGGAATAGGTTCAGGGAGTTCTTCATTATCATATATGATTCCTGCCAAAGAGTAAGCTAAATCCTTCAGACTGTAGACAAACTCG
>NZ_PGVF01000033.1 GCF_002860285.1 Bacillus sp. M6-12 | reverse complement strand
TCCCGTCGGGACCGCCATTTTGGCTTGGTAGCTCAGTCGGTAGAGCAAAGGACTGAAAATCCTTGTGTCGGCGGTTCGATTCCGTCCCAAGCCACCATTTAAAGCCGGTGTAGCTCAATTGGTAGAGCAACTGACTTGTAATCAGTAGGTTGGGGGTTCAAGTCCTCTTGCCGGCACCATGGTTCTTATATATGTGGAGGGGTAGCGAAGTGGCTAAACGCGGCGGACTGTAAATCCGCTCCTTCGGGTTCGGCAGTTCGAATCTGCCCCCCTCCACCATTTGATTTTCATAGGGGCATAGTTTAACGGTAGAACAGAGGTCTCCAAAACCTCCGGTGTGGGTTCGATTCCTACTGCCCCTGCCAATTATATTTTTGTGGCGATTGTGGCGAAGTGGTTAACGCATCGGATTGTGGTTCCGACATTCGTGGGTTCGATTCCCATCAGTCGCCCCATTTTCAGATATTTTTTTTTATACATAATGGGCTATAGCCAAGCGGTAAGGCAACGGACTTTGACTCCGTCATGCGTTGGTTCGAATCCAGCTAGCCCAGCCATTTATATGCGGAAGTAGTTCAGTGGTAGAATACAACCTTGCCAAGGTTGGGGTCGCGGGTTCGAATCCCGTCTTCCGCTCCAAAAGTATGGCGGCATAGCCAAGTGGTAAGGCCAAGGTCTGCAAAACCTTTACCACCGGTTCGAATCCGGTTGCCGCCTCCATAAAATGCCGGTGTGGCGGAATTGGCAGACGCGCACGACTCAAAATCGTGTTCCTCACGGAGTGCCGGTTCGACCCCGGCCACCGGTATCATAAGGTCGAAAACAAAAAGCTCTTGCTCGATTTAATCAGGCAAGGGCTTTTTTGTTTTTTTTTCGCTCTCTATCCATCTCTTCTTTTAAATAAGGGACGTGGATTTTTCTATGCCTTTGAAAATCCTTCCAACTTATCTATTGACTTTTGCTTTCAAAAATTTAAAAATAAACTGAACGTATTATTATTTTCATAAAATATGAAAGGGGTCTTTCTGTGCTTGAAAAGTATTGTTTAACATCATTAGAACAGCTGAAGATTATGACTGAGCCTATAAGAAGCAAAATTTTGTGGGAAATCCAGGAAGAAGCAAAAACAGGGACGATGATTGCCGAATTGATAGGACTTTCTGCACAAAAGGTTCATTATCATTTATCGGAGCTGGAAAAGGCAAATATTGTAGTGGTGGAAAAGACAGTAATAAAGAATGGGATTGTCCAAAAGTTTTTCAGGCCAGTTGCGAAGGAAATTTCGTTTGAGAATCTTTTACCCTTATATGGAGATATGGAAAGTCAACTTTCTGAAAGCGTTAGGGAAAATATGATGGGGTCGTTGGATAAAACAAAAACGATTTTAAAGAAAGCGGATTCAGAAGCTATTAGGGATCTAAAAAATCTTAAACAGTTTTTTATCACGTCAAAATTAACAGGCGGACAGTATTTAGAAATCAAAAGGAAGTACAACGAAATATGGGAAATGCTGCAAGAATATAATAAAGAAAATTCTCAAAGTAAGGAAGCGATTTTTCACCATTTTAATCTGATGGCGTTTCCAATTGAGAAAGGGACGGAGGAAAATTAGTGAAGATCTTAGTAATTGGCGGGACCAATTTTGTTGGCAGGCATATTGTGGATGCTGCAGTTAAAAATAACCATAAGGTGACGATGTTCAATCGTGGTCAGTCTAATACGGATACCTTCCCTGGAGTAGAGAGGCTTTATGGGGACCGTGACGGAGATTTAAGCGTTTTAAGCGGACGAAAATGGGATGCCGTGATTGACTCTTGTGGTTACTTTCCAAGAGTAGTCAGACAATCTGCAGAAGTATTAAAAGAGGCTGTAAAAACCTATGTCTTTATTTCCACGATCTCTGTTTATTCAGATTTCTCAAAGGAGGATATAGATGAAAATTCTCCTGTTTCTGTATCAGAATATGAACTTCCAGAGGAAAGAACACCCGACAATTATGGTCCGCTTAAAGTGCTGTGTGAAGAAGCAGTAAAGGAAGTATTCCCGGGCAGAAATGTTATCGTACGCCCAGGGTTTATTGTAGGACCGTACGATTATAGTGACAGATTTACCTATTGGGTAGATCGAGTGGCGCGCGGTGGAGATATACTCGCTCCTGGAGAGCAGCAGTCTCCTCTCCAGCTAATAGACGCAAGAGATATGGCAGATTGGATAATAGCTTTATTGGAACAAGGAGCAACTGGCACTTTTAATGCCACTTGCCCGAAAAACTCCTACAGTTTCGAAGAGATGTTAAGGGCAGGAATAGAAGGATTGAGGAGCGATGCAAAACTGCATTGGGCCAGTGATAACTTTTTGGATGGAAAAGTGCAATCTTTTATAGAACTGCCATTCTGGATACCAAAATCCTGGAAAACACCTGGATATTTCACTGTTAATACTGACAAAGCGCTTAATTATGGCCTTAAGACAAGGCCAATAAAGGAGACATTCATTGATACCTGGGAGTGGAGCAAAAAGCGTCCACTTGGAAAAAGAGAGGCGGGGTTGGATGCCCAGAAGGAAATTGATATTCTAGGCAAACTAAATGTATAAAATAAGAATTGAATGGCTAGAAAATATATGGGTGCTTTTTTACTGCATCTTACAGCTGTCCCATCATATTTCAGTTGATGAATAATCATTACAGCGTCTGAAACAGCTATTTTTACAATCGAAGTTTTAAATTATTTGATCGACGTCCGAAGATTACTGCAAAAGTAAGGCAATGTAAAAGAATGAAGGCAAATGCAAACATAATGCTTTGCCTTCAAATGCTAAATCAGAAAACGTGAGCTGTAAATCGGACATTTAAAAAAACTATTGAAGTTGGGTTTAATTCCATAAAAATCCGGGTATAAAGTATCTTAAAAAGTTTAATAAAAATGCTTGCAAGTATGCATAAAAGGGACTATAATATTATTTATCAACGAAAACAAACAAGTTTCGACAAAGTTCAACAAAACAACATGCGGGTGTAGTTTAATGGTAAAACCTCAGCCTTCCAAGCTGATGTCGTGAGTTCGATTCTCATCACCCGCTCCATACATAAGCCAACGCAGTGTTTCGTTACACAAGAGAACGAAGCATTGCGTTTTTTAATGCCCTTTTTAAGGGCTGTTCAATAAAATTAGCATGCCACAGTCCTGGACACTGTGGATTTTCTATTTTTTCTGGCATTTTTCTTCATAAGCCCTAATCAAATTCTCTTCTATAAAATGTTGAGAAGTGTTCGGAGAAAAATCCAGGTTCAAAGTTTGCCTGCAGAAGAAAGCATTTAGGAATGTGTGAAAAATTGAAAATACAGGAATAAATATTTATACTTATTTCAGCGGTTAT
This sequence comes from Bacillus sp. M6-12, assembly GCF_002860285.1. Taxonomy (GTDB): domain Bacteria; phylum Bacillota; class Bacilli; order Bacillales; family DSM-1321; genus Peribacillus. The sequence continues at coordinate 56,875 of NZ_PGVF01000033.1, read as the reverse complement.
TAAAAATAACTAAATGTATAATAATAAAGCCAAAAAAGAGGTGACGTTATTTTGGCTGATAAAGAAGAGAATTTACCTTGCCCGAAATCGGAGTTATGCCCTAAATTCGAAGCAGCAATGGAATTATTGAGTAAAAGATGGGTCGGATTGGTTGTTACTCAATTGCTGGCAGGAAAGAAGAGATTCACTGAGATTTCTTCTTCACTACCCATCAGCGGCAGACTATTATCCGAAAGACTGAAGGAATTAGAGGAACATAAAATTGTAAAAAGGGTCGTTTATTCGGAAACTCCGGTAAGAATAGAGTACGTGCTTACTGAAAAAGGAATGGCTTTAGAGAAAGTAATTGATTCCATAACGCTTTGGGCTCAAGAATGGGATGGGAAATGACGGAAAAACTCGTATATTAGGCCGATGATCATCGTTTGATGGTCTTTTTTTTATAAAAAGTGTTTGTAGCTAATTTAAGTACTTAGCTTTTGTGATTAACCTGTATCGCTACTGTCCGAAAAACCTGCGGAGCCAGCCCGGCATTTGTTTCTTCCTTTCCTCTTATAGAATAAATCAAAAATAATAACTGCTTTCATCAAGAGAAGTCATTTTTCATTTACAATAAAGGTATAAAAAGGAAAAGGGGTGAAGAGAGAGAAAAATGGATAAAATGCACCTTAAAATTGAATTCAGCAGGCTTTTCAGAGGCTGCTGCCGGTTATCTTGCTTCATGTAATTTTCTGGGCTATCTTGTTGGAGCTTTCTGTGCCAGAAGAATTAATCATAAGGGCCACCCGAAAATTTTAATTCGGATATTATTCGCTAATATTATTTCGATTGCAGCTATGGGAGTAACAGATAATTATGTAATTTGGCTAATTCTCCGGTTTATTTCAGGGATTTCCAGCGGATTGATTTTTGTCCTTTGTTCAAGCTTTGTTTTAGACGCTCTCGCAAAAAGGGGACTTACAAGCTCGTCTGGATTTTTTTATAGCGGGGTAGGAATAGGAATTTTCATAACAGGAATTTCCGTCCCGTTATCGAATACTTATTTTGGATGGAAAGGAGCTTGGCTATTTTTGGCCGGACTTTCAGTTCTTCTCGGCTTTCTCGTTTCTGCCTGGCTGAAAGTGGTGCCTGAAACAAATGACAATAAGCAGAATGAAACGGTAGATAGGGATGAGAAAAATGACATCCTGCCATGGCTTGTACTGGCTTATGGCCTTGAAGGTTTAGGTTATATTATTAGCGGCACATTTCTGGTAGACATATTCAACGGAATTGCCGGATTCACGTTCTTTGTCTTCGTTAAGCTGGGTTTTTGTAGGTTTAGCCGCTATTCCCTCGACCTTTATCTGGGTAACTATAGCCAAGAGGTTTGGTTTTATTTTGTCCATCTGTCTGGGAATTGGTGTTCAGGCTGTCGGGGTACTTTTGCCCGTATTTTCCCCTAATATGGCTGGAGGTTTTCTGGGAGCTTTATTATTTGGGGCCACATTTATGGGGATCACCGCAATGACTACAACCTATGCACGGATGATTCAGCCTAACAATAGCAGCAGAGTAATTGGACTTTTAACAGGAGTATATGGTGTCGGACAAATATTGGGTCCGTCCATTGCCGGTTTCTTGGTATCACTTGCTGGAGATTACACCACCTCCTTATATTTTTCCGCAGCGGTCCTGTTAGCGGCAGTTTTACTTCTTTGCATCGGACAATGGATAAAATTCTATAAAACAAATAGAAGGGAAGATGTACAATGCCATATGTAAATATTAAGATCACTCGAGAAGGAGCTACAGTGGAGCAAAAAGAATTGTTAATTGAGGGAGTTACCAATTTATTAAAAGATGTTTTAGGGAAAAACCCTGCAACTACCGTGGTTGTAATCGATGAGGTAGATACCGATAATTGGGGAATCGGCGGGGAAAGAGTAACGGTTCGACGGGAGCGGGGCCAATAGATGAAAGCAATCGTTGTACCAAAGTTCGGCGGCCCAGAAGTTATGCAATATATGGATATGGATAAGCCGTCCATTTCATCAACACAGGTACTGATTCGTGTTGTTGCAACGAGCGTTAATTATGCTGATATTAAAACAAGATACGGGAACAAAGGGGAAGGGAAATTTCCCTTCATCCCCGGATTGGATTGTGCCGGTGTTGTTGAAGAAGTCGGGAAAGATGTGGTTCATTTAAAAGCAGGCCAGCGGGTTATTGCTTTTCCAAAGAGCGGTTCCTATGCTGAGTTTGCTGCTGCAGAAGAATATATGACATTTCCTATTCCGAATGGAGTTGATTTTCATACAGCAGCTGCCTGCCCGATTGTATTATTTACTTCTTATAAGTTGCTGGCGGATGTTGCAAGGATTGAAAAAGGCGAAACCGTTCTTGTTCACGCTGCATCCGGCGGGATTGGCACGACTGCAATTCAGCTTGCTAAGCTGTTAGGTGCGAGAAAGGTAATCGGAACAGTTGGCAGTGAAGCCAAAGTTGCAGCAGCCATTAATGCAGGGGCCGATGACGTGATTGTCCGAGAGAGTGAAGATTTTATCCAAAAAGTAAATGAGCTGACAGGCGGAAACGGTGTGGATGTAATTCTTGACTCCATTGCAGGAGATGTAGCGGCGGGAAGCTTAAAGTGTCTTGCGAAATTCGGCCGTATGGTGAATTTCGGAAATGCTTCTGGAGTGGCTGGTGAATTTAACACTAGCGAATTACATAACAGTTCACGAGCTGTGCTTGGTTTCAGTTTCGGGACTACTAGAAAGCATAGGCCTCATCAGGTTAGTCAAATCGCTGAGCGGGCACTTCCGTTTCTGGAAAAAGGGCAAATTAACCTTCAAATCGGAAGAATTTTTCCCCTTGCTGAAGCGGAACAGGCTAATCGGTTTGTAGAGAGCAGGGAGAGTACCGGGAAAATCCTGCTGGATGTTTCTCATGGTGTAAGCAATTAAGTTATGAATCTAGCTTTAAGACGATCCGGCAGATGGGGGTTACTGTGGAACAAATAAACTATGATGAAACACCAGGCTATAATCAGGATTTAGGATATCAAGTTAAACTTTTATTGAGGATTTTAGAAAAAGCGACTACCTTCCTCTAATCTTCAAAATCTCACAAAGAGAATTAGGTGAGTATTATGTGGGGGCAGGCTGCCTTGTGCAGACGGTTTGGAACTATCTATTAAACTTTGACCTAAAGCATGGAATCACAGATATTGATATCATTTATTTTGATTCGGTGGATCTTAGTCTGGAGAGTGAGCGGCAGATCGAAAAACACATCAGTTCCTTGCTTCAAGATCTTCCATTTAAGATAGATGTGAAGAATGAAGCGAGGGTGCATATGTGGTACGAAGAAAAGTTTGGTTTTAAAATTCGGCCCTATACTTCTTTGGGGGATGCAATTAATACATGGCCGACGACTGCTTCATCACTTGGTATCCGTCAAAAGGAAACCGGAGAATTTAAGGTGTATGCCCCTTATGGGCTGAACGATTTGTTTGGGATGATCGTAAGACCTAATAAAACCCAAATTACAAAGGCGATATATAACAACAAGACAGCAAAATGGCTGAAAAATTGGCCCGTGCTTAAAGTGATTCCCTGGGATGCTTAACTTGACTATTTTCAAAGAAATCGTATCGAGAGACCGTTGTTTCTTGATCCAATATTACTAAGGAGCCGTTTTTAAACGGCTTTTTTTGCTGAATAAATAACAAGTACAGAGGACCTAACTCCAGCCCCCAGCAGCTTTTTTTCTATAGGAAAAAGCCCCGAAGCATAGGACAAGCTCGTGCCGGCGTCACAGCTTTAGTCGACGTCCTTTTTGTCAGGGCGCCTGGGCTTTTCTGATGGGGCAAATTTCGCGGTTACTCCCGCTTTCAACTGATAGTCATTTAAGGTATGCTTTGGTTGGCAGCTAGTGTAACCATTATTTGCTTCTTATTTTGTATTTACTTGAACCACTTTTACTAACAAAGGAAAACGTCAGGGGATAATTATATACTAGGAGAGGCTGGAGATTTTTTGAGCATATGCCTGAGGTTATTATATGCTTGAAAATAGTGATCCGGCATGTCCAAAAGGCAGGGAGTTATATGCAAAAAAAACAAAATGATACAAAGCAATGGCGGGAATTTGTATCTCTTTTAAAATTGGAAAAACCGCCGGCACTGCTTGTATCAGCTGTTATTCTGCTTAGCTTGATTGAAACAGGTGCAGGGCTTGTGGTGCCTCTTTTTACAAAAAAATTGGTTGATCTAATATCAGAAGGCGGGATACAGGCAGGAATTATCTTTTTGCTTGCAGGTACATTTATCCTTCAAACCGTTTCTGGTGGTATTTCCTACTATATGCTGACATACATCGGAGAAAGAATGGTAGCAGGAATAAGGGAACATCTTTGGCGTCATATTCTAACGCTTCCCATTTCTTTTTTTGACCAAAACCAGTCTGGGGAAACGATGAGCCGGGTAACGCAGGATACCAATACGATAAAAACGGTGATTACCAACCATCTGGTTACATTTGTATCCGGAATCATTTCCATCATCGGCTCGGTAGTGATACTTATTATGCTTGATTGGAAAATGACGATGATTATGCTGGCAATTGTGCCTGTGTCTATGCTCATTATCATGCCGCTCGGACGGAAAATGTATAAGGTTTCAAGGCTTACACAGGATGAGATGGCGTCCTTGAGCGGCAACCTTGGCAGAGTTCTAAGCGAGATAAGGCTGGTAAAGGCCTATAACGGGGAAAATATTGAACAGGAAAAAGGCAAGCAGGGAATTCATCAATTGTTTCAATATGGACTGAAGGAAGCGCGCATCCAGGCCATTGTTTCTCCGTTTATGACAACAATCATGATGGTGATCCTAGTCGTGCTGATTGGCTATGGCGGTGTCCGTGTGGCTTCAGGCCATTTGACTGCGGGCACTCTGGTGGCGATCATAATCTATATGTTTCAGATTGTGGTGCCGTTCAGTCAAATTGCCTCCTTCTTTACTGCATTCCAAAAGGCGATGGGAGCTACGGAACGAATCAATTATCTGCTTGGGCTTCAGGCTGAAAACTATAAGGCGAATGAGGAAGCACCTGCAAATCAGGATCTGTCATTTTCGGACGTTTCATTTGGTTATGCCTCAGGAAAGGAAATTTTAAAAGGCATTTCTTTTTCTGTTCCTTCAAATAAAACGGTCGCTCTTGTTGGGCCGAGCGGCGGCGGAAAAACGACGATTTTTTCCTTAATTAAGCGTTTTTATAAACCATCCTCTGGCGACATTAAACTCGGCGGTGTTTCCATTCAGGATATCGAATTATCATACTGGAGACGGCAAATTGGATATGTTTCGCAGGAAAGTCCGGTTATGTCTGGAACTATTAAAGAAAATATCTGCTATGGATCTACAAGAGAAGTTACCCTGGTAGAAGTGCAGGATGCTGCGAGATCAGCGAATGCACTTGAATTCATAGTGAAACTTCCGAATGGATTTGAAACAGAAGTAGGGGAAAGGGGCGTAAAGCTATCAGGCGGGCAAAGACAGCGAATTGCGATAGCCAGGGCGATATTGCGGGATCCGCAAATCCTGCTGCTGGACGAAGCAACATCCAATTTGGACAGTGAATCTGAATTGCTGGTTCAAAGTGCGGTAAAGAATCTGATGGCTGGACGGACTACACTGATCATTGCCCACCGCCTTTCAACGGTTGTGGAAGCTGATCGTATTCTGGTTATTGAAAATGGAATAATCAGCGGAGAAGGAACGCATGAAAGTCTGCTTCAGCATCATGAACTCTATCAAAAATTGGCAAGGCAGCAGCTTAAGCTGAGAGAGGATTAAGATAGAAAAATGCAGTCCGGTATTAGCCGAACTGCATTTTTGTGCTTTACCCAGCCCAGAGGACGTGTGCATTAACCTGTCCTGTCTCTTTTAGGGAGTTTGTGGTGCTAATCGCAATGAACCACGCGATATTCTCCTTGTCCACCATGGATTTGCAGAAACATTTCCATCAAGGATCTGGTCATTTTATCGGCGCTTTCAATTCTTGTGGAAGGTCTGTGATAAACAAGCTGAAGGGCTTTATTTACAGACTCTGTCACCATTGTGCGCTTTGAATCAACAAAGGGACTGCCAAAGGGACCAGCCTCATCAGCGGAGTGAATCATATTCAGCATTGAATTGACTCGTCCGTTGATTCCTTCATATTCTTCTCCTGCTTCTCCGATATTTATATCAACATTTCCTTTAATTGCGTCGAGATTATAGATACCAATCGGTACTTCATATTCGAGTGAAAAAAAGTTATTAAGGTCAATCGCTGAATGAATGGGCGATAAGTAATTCTGTTTTTTGATTCTTCGATATAGGGCCTCTGCTGCGGGACGGTATCTGGCTGCATCAGTTCCTGCGGCCTTAAATACGGAACGCCATTCCTTTAGTCCAGGGAAATCATACAGATCCTTATCAAGCAAATCAAAATAAATTGATTCCTGAAAAAGCTGGAGCCTGCCTTTAAGCATTTGCGGGGATTCTCCAATCTCTATTCCGCGATAAATAATAACCCCTAATTTGAACCCAGGCACTTTTGCACAAATCTCAGGGTGTATAATTATTTCCAGTGGTTTCACCTCCAAAAAAGATTGAAAATAGTTTATGATAGAGATATGTGTCTATTTTACTATAATTGATATTTTTTAAAAAGATAACGATGTTAAATTTAGATGTTAGTTTTGGTACTATGTTGATTGGAGCGGAAGGTGCTAGATCCTCGAAAATGCATTCGCATTTCCTTCGTGCGGTGTTTATTCGAGGATGCTTATTTAACGTCCTGCGGAAGAAGCGGACCAAGGGAGACCCCACAGGCGGCAACGCCGAGGAGGCCATGGACCGCCACTACAGCGGAAATCAACAGGCAAGTCTGACAGAGCTAAAAAAGATGACGATGTTTAACTCTTTTCACAAATATAAATGACTTGCACCAGCTCTTTTCTAGGAAGGAGGGGAAATTATGGATTTTAACCAGCTTAAAGAAGAAGTTATATTATACAGCAGGGAAATTGGGATAAACAAAATAGGCTTTACGACTGCGAATACGTTCAGCGAGATGAAGAACAGGCTTCTGCAGCAGGAGGCATTGGGGTACCAGTCAGGTTTTGAAGAGAAGGATATTGAAAAAAGAGTGGATCCTGAACTGATTTTTTCAGCCACACCCAGATCAATCATTTCGATTGCACTTGCTTACCCGTCAAAAATGAAGAATGCTCCGCAAAGCACTAAAAGCGAAAGACGCGGCATCTTCTGCAGGGCATCATGGGGAACGGATTACCATGTAATTTTGCGGAAAAAATTGAAGCTGCTTGAAGAGTTCATTATTTCCCGTTTACCGGAAGCAGTAATGAAATCAATGGTCGATACCGGTGAATTGGTCGACCGGGCTGTTGCCCAAAGGGCCGGTATTGGCTGGAGCGGTAAAAACTGCGCCATTATTACTCCGGAATTTGGCTCCTATGTTTATCTTGGGGAAATGGTAACGAATATTCCATTCGAGCCGGATACTCCTATGGAAGACAAATGCGGTTCCTGCAATAAATGCATTGATGTTTGTCCGACCGGTGCACTTGTCCAGGGGGGACAATTGAATTCCCAGCGGTGTATTGCATTTTTAACTCAGACGAAAGGTTTCCTGCCCGATGAGTTCCGCAGCAAGATTGGCAACAGGCTGTATGGATGTGATACTTGCCAGACTGTTTGCCCGGAAAACAAAGGGAAGGACTATCATTTACATCCTGAAATGGAGCCCGATCCGGAAATAGCTAAACCATTACTCAAGCCTTTCTTAACACTTAGCAACCGTGATTTCAAAGAAAAGTATGGCCATATTTCAGGTTCTTGGAGAGGAAAAAAACCGCTGCAGCGCAACGCGATTCTGGCGCTTGCACACTACAAGGATGAAACGGCAATTCCCGATCTGATAGGGGTTATGGAAAATGATCCACGCCCGGTTCTGCGCGGAACAGCCGCATGGGCTCTTGGTAAAATTGGCGGAAATGAAGCTGAAACAGCCTTGCTTCGAGCGGTTAAAAAAGAGCAGGATCCTGAGGCCATCGAGGAAATGGAAAAAGGAATGAAGCTATTAAAACAAGTGTAAGGCGGGGAACCTGTCTTTTTATTATATTTAATATGCGTACAAGTTTCTTTTATTGTTACAATATTTACTGTTGAATTAGTTGAAAGTTCATACTATTATTTACAATAGAGTAAATAATAGGAAGGGTTTTATTGAGTGAAAAAATTTTCTGCAGTTGTCCTGACATTTGTCCTGATCCTTGGTGTTACATTTATTTCTATCGATAAAGCAGAAGCAGCAAAAACAAAAACAGTTACTTATAAGAACTGTACCGAGCTGAATAAGGTTTATAAAGGCGGCATTGCCCGTGCAGCTGCTGTGAAAAATAAAGGTGGAAAAACGAAATTTAAGCCCTTTGTTTCGAAGGCACTATATGATGCCAATAAAAAGAGTGATCGTGATAATGATTTAATTGCCTGTGAAAAATAGCCGCTGGTTTTGAAATAAGTTTTAAATGGAGACAACGCAGCCATAGGTGCAGCATTACTTTAACACAAAAAAGGATAGATCAGCAGAGTGTTCTGCTATGATCTATCCTTTTTTTATTATTACTTTACAGCAGCGAGCAATTGAACTTCAAGGCTGCCTCTTTTTCCATCCATAATTGTTTTAACAATAATTGGATATTCTTTGTTATTAAGGAATTTAAAGTCATTTCCGCCCCAAGATACGGTGGCATCTTTACCTTCTGGAACATAGCCGACAGTTTTGGAATGATGATGGAGTTCAATAATTTCCAGACCAGCCCTTTCAACAGCATTATAAAGGGTGCTTGATGTCTGGCAGATTCCGCCGCCAATACCTTCCACGAATTCTTTATTAACGATTTCCATCGCTTTCTGATAACCCCGTTCTACCGACCTTTCCCCAACTATTAAGTTGAAATAAAAGCGGTCTCCTGGACCGAGGACGATTTGATTGATAGCCTTTGCGGATAATGCTATATTATATGACCGGCCAGGCACGGCTGGGTTGAATTTTGTTTTATAGCTGCCGATGACTTTTTGCTGCACGGATGTGAGTGCCTCCTGGGAAACGTTGGGGGCAGATTCCTGAATGGGAAGGGCAATTTCTTTGTCAAAAACCGAAGCTTCTAACAAAGAAGCTTTTAATGCCTCTTCATCTAAAACAATTCGATTTTGGCCAGGAATTAATTTGCCGTTTTCCCCAATTCGGGCTGGTATCATTGGCTTATCGAATTTGTCCGCCATTTGGCCGACAAGGCTATCCACCTCTTTGGCCAATATCTCTTTTTCAAAGGATTTAGGGGCAAATGTTTCAACTACATCTTTGGTTCGGCTATCTATTAAATTTAAAGCTGATCCTGCCATTGCTTTTGCAGACAAAGCCTTTTCACTAGCCGAATTCTTAGCCATGGTCATCTGGGACTGCTCCGTTAAACTGCACCCGCTGAAAAATACCGCCGATGATACTAATAATACGAATCTCTTAATTTTGTTCTCCTCCAATAGATGAAATGGATATCTATTTGTATGTTCATTCTACATTACATATGACGTATTGGTAAGAGGATTGTTACATTCTTTTTGAAAAAATGTAAAATTTTTAACATAAAAGAACCTTTTTTAATATTGTTATCTTTCTGGTTTTTGGGGTATTAACCTAATAAATTAAAAAAAGGAAGGCAGGTATCATCATGAACCATGAATATAAATCCAATCTATTCGATAATGACAAGTACAGTGCTTCTTATTTGCGCGCAATGATGAACAAGGATGAAATCACGACTAGAAAAATCCTGCTTCAGGAATATACCGAATATACAGGAGAAGCTAATGAGATTATAAAAAAAGTCCAGCGCCAATATCTTCAAAATAAAAGATACAGCGAGATTGATAAAGCCTTGGATGAAAAGGATGAGGCAAGATTTCTCGCTTTAACATCAGATGACTGGGAAAGTAAAATATAAAATAGGAAGTTGTCAGAAAACCGGCGAGTTAAAATGCCGGTTCTTTCTTTTTTATCACGTGCTTTATAAGAATAAGCCCTCATAGCATATAAATAGAAGATATGAGAAGGAGGGTTTTCTTTGAAGAAACATCTTGAAAACCTGCTGAATGAAAGGGTTAATCATCTGGCAGGCAATTTGGAGAGCAAGCAGGAAAATGAAGGTGATATTCGGAAAATAGGTGCCCTTGCGGAGGACGGCAAAAGCATAGTGAAGGTAAAGGCGGCCGGGCAGGTGATTGCGGAGAGGAAGGACCTGGATGAAACGGTATTGGACTATTCTGTTCATATGCAGTATTTAATTAAACATGGCGACCTTTTTTACCTGGAAGAAGAGCTGGAGCAGCGGCAGGCCAGATTTATTTCTGGGGAACTGCAGGAAGACTGTGAGATTACTCCAAAATATAAAATCAAAGATGGAGACGTATTCAAGATGGAGGCTGGGGAAGGAGGTTTTTTCAGTTTAGAAAGGCTTGAGGATGAACGGGTAGCTTACACATACGACCGTTTAAAGGCGGTAAGGTATGCGGAACGATGGTGGAATGATTATAACCCTGCCTATAAGAAGTTTGAGGTGGATTGCACCAATTTTATCTCTCAATGCCTCCACGCTGGAGGCGCACCAATGTGGGGTGCTCCTAATCGTTCAAAGGGATGGTGGATGTCAAGGAATAGCTGGAGCTATAGCTGGTCTGTTGCCAATGCACTCAGAATATATCTTTCCAATTCAAGAACCGGATTGAGGGCAAAGGAGGTTAAGACACCTGGAGAACTGATGCTTGGAGATGTAATTTGTTATGATTTCCAGGGAGATGGCCGTTTTGACCATAATACAATAGTAACCGCCAAAGATGCGAACGGGATGCCGCTCGTTAATGCCCATACCTATAACAGCCGGATGAGAAACTGGGCATATAAAGATTCAACTGCCTATACGCCAAATATTAAATATAAGTTCTTTACGATTTTGGATGGGGATTGAGACGAATAGTGATATAATATTTGGTACAGTTTATTCATGAGGTGAGTTTTGGTGGCTATACACGTTGTTTTATATCAGCCTGAAATTCCAGCCAATACAGGGAACATTGCCCGTACATGCGCCGGAACGGATACGAGGCTGCACTTAATCCGTCCGCTGGGTTTTTCAACGGACGATAAAATGCTCAAAAGAGCTGGTCTGGATTACTGGGAGCATGTAAGCATTACTTATTATGATTCCTTGGACGATTTTTTTGAGACGAATAAGGGCGGAGAATTTTACTATATTACAAAATTCGGAAAGAAGACGTTTACGAATTTTGATTTCAGCGACCGTGACAAGGATCATTTTTTTATTTTTGGCAAGGAAACGACAGGGCTTCCTAAGGATCTGATCATGGAGCAGCAGGAACGTGGTCTCAGGATACCGATGAACGAAAATATTCGTTCTTTGAACCTGTCGAATACTGCGGCAATCTTGATTTATGAAGCTCTGAGGCAGCAGGATTATCCTAATTTGTTATAACAAGTTAACAATAAAGGTTTAATCTAACGCTGATGAGGGTTAGGAAAATGAGTGAGGTTTACGCAGAGAAAAATCTATGCGCTGGCAATATTTCAGAAGGCATTTATTTGAACCTGGTCTAAGCTCTGACGATCAAAAAATACAGATAACCAGCGGATAATTCCGTAATTTCGAAGAAGAATTTAATGCCTTTGCTTATAAAATGGCGCGTTACCGCCGTGAATGTATCCCTGTTTTTATAAACGGGGCTTTTTTCTGCAGGGCCCTCCAAGGAGAAATCCGTAACCTGCCCCACCTTAATCCTGAATAGAGGGAAATTGGCAGATGGAACCCTGTGCTGTGGTAAGAAAGCACCGAAGATTGTGTACTGAACGATAGAGTATTAATATATAAGTGAATTATTTATCCCGCAAGGAAGCCAAAAAAGTTTGTTCCTTATTCATGCAGGGAATGCTGATACAAGAGGTGAAAGCAATTGAATGATGTAATCGAAACTATTTTGAACCACCGCTCCATTCGTTCTTTTGAGGAGAAAGCCTTAACGGCAGAGCAAATTGAAACGATTATCAGAAGCGCCCAGGCTGCTTCAACATCAAGTTTTATCCAGGGTTATACGATTATTGGCGTGAAAGACCGCGAGAAAAAACAAAAGCTGGCGGAACTCGCTGGAGGCCAGTCGTACGTCGAGAACAATGGTCATTTCTTTGTCTTTTGCGGTGATTTAAACAGACATAGAATTCTGGCGGAAATGGAAGGAACTGATTTGCAGGTGCCGCTGGAAAGCACGGAAAAGTTTATGGTTGCCTGCATCGATGCCGCATTGGCCGCACAAAATGCAGCCCTGGCTGCCGAATCAATGGGGCTTGGCATTTGTTATATTGGCGGAATCCGAAATGATCTGCCATCAGTATGTGATTTGCTGAATATTCCTGATGGAGTGCTCCCGCTTTTTGGCATGGCAGTAGGTTACCCCAATAAGATAAATGATAAAAAGCCTCGTCTGCCGATTGAAAACATTTACCATGAAAACGGTTATAATACTGATGAAGCTAGTTTTAGGAAGCAACTGACGAACTACAATGAAACGATTTCTGATTATTATGAGGAAAGAACAGACGGAAAAAGAAAAGATACATGGACAGAGCAGATGGTTCAAATGATTGGAGCAAAAAGCCGCATGTATATGAAGGAATTTGTGGAAGAGAGGAACATGAATAAAAGATAATAAAAGAAAATATTAGACATTGAGCCAAAAATTAGAACGCAATAAGAAAAACGGCTGATAGCAGAATCAGCCGTTTTTTATTATGTAAGATACCCATTAAAATGTAGTGACAGCTAGCTCCACTGCCAAGCTTAGACGCACAGGGCAGGTACACTTATCTGTCCTTCCTTTTGTCAGGAACCTTTTGCTTTTCTTATTTAACGCCTGGCTTGTCGTTATAGCCAGCAGTGAAAATAGCTGAAAGGAAAGCGATTGTCACACCAATAATCACAATTGTGCCCACTATGTTGTCCTCCTTTGCCCCTTATTGTCCCAATTTATAGTTATATCGATATTATACCTTATCCCCTGGAGTGTGTGAATGAAAACCTGTGGAGAATTTTCAACATATAAACGTGCTTTTTTATTCATTATCATGATTAAGATATTCCGTGCATACAGTATAGTATCATCTCTGAAAGGTACAGGGGGAGGTTCCTTTATGGATATTTTGAAAAAGATTGAAAAGTTCAGGGAAGAAGAGAACAAGCTTAAATGGGAAGGCACCTTCGCGGAGTATTTGGAAATCATCAAAGAACAGCCGTTGGTTGCACAGTCAGCACATTCGCGTGTATATAACATGATTAAAGATGCCGGGATTGAAGAGGTTAACGGAAAGAGAAAGTATAATTTTTTCAGCGGCCAGCTGTTTGGGTTAGAGGAATCGCTTGAGAGGTTAGTAGAAGAATATTTTCATCCGGCAGCCAAAAGGCTTGATGTCCGCAAACGGATTTTGCTGTTAATGGGTCCTGTCAGCGGCGGAAAATCCACGCTGGTTTCGATGTTAAAACGCGGTCTTGAAAACTATACACATAAAAGTAATGGTGCCATCTATGCGATCAAAGGATGTCCGATGCATGAAGATCCGCTCCATTTAATTCCTCATAATTTACGGGATGATTTTTTCGAAGAGTATGGCATCCGAATTGAAGGGAATCTGTCTCCGCTTAATGTAATGCGCCTGGACCAGGATTATGGCGGCCGGATTGAGGATGTTATCGTAGAGCGGATTTTCCTTTCCGAAGATAAACGGGTCGGAATCGGGACATTCAGCCCTTCTGATCCAAAGTCGCAGGATATTGCTGATTTAACTGGAAGCATCGACTTTTCAACGATTGCTGAATATGGCTCTGAATCTGATCCAAGGGCGTACCGGTTTGATGGTGAGCTGAATAAAGCCAACCGAGGCATGATGGAATTCCAGGAAATGCTAAAATGTGATGAAAAGTTTCTGTGGCATTTGCTTTCCCTCACCCAGGAAGGCAATTTCAAAGCAGGCAGGTTTGCGTTAATCTCTGCAGACGAACTAATCGTAGCACACACGAATGAAACTGAGTATCGTTCTTTCATTTCAAATAAGAAAAACGAAGCATTGCATTCAAGAATCATTGTAATGCCGGTACCGTACAATTTAAAGGTAACGGAAGAAGAAAAAATTTATGAAAAAATGATTCGCGAAAGCGACGTCTCCAATGTTCATATTGCTCCGCATACTCTAAAGGTTGCTGCCATGTTTACAATTTTGACTAGGCTTAAGGATCCGAAAAAAAGTGACATCGACCTAATCAAGAAAATGAGGCTGTATAACGGTGAGAGTGTGGAGGGATATAACTCGGCAGATGTCGACGAGCTCAAAAAGGAGTACCAGGATGAAGGCATGAGCGGAATAGATCCGCGTTATGTGATTAACCGGATTTCTTCCACAATCATCCGTAAAGAAAATCCATCCATCAATGCACTAGATGTTCTTCGTTCACTAAAGGAAGGGCTTGACCAGCACCCGTCGATCACAGCTGAACTGCGGGAACGTTATTTAAACTTCATCTCCCTAGCGAGAAAAGAATATGACACAATCGCTAAAAAGGAAGTACAAAAAGCGTTTGTGTATTCCTATGAAGAGTCGGCTAAGACGCTGATGGATAACTATCTGGATAATGTAGAGGCTTACTGCAATAAGTCGAAACTTCATGATCCATTAACCGGAGAAGAAATTAGTCCGGATGAAAAATTAATGCGCTCTATAGAAGAACAAATTGGCATTTCTGAAAATGCGAAAAAAGCTTTCCGCGAGGAGATATTAATCAGGATTTCGGCATATGCCCGCAAAGGCAAGCGATTTGATTACAACTCACATGACCGTCTGCGTGAAGCTATACAAAAGAAACTGTTTGCAGACTTGAAGGATGTTGTCAAAATTACAACTTCTACAAAAACGCCGGATGAACGCCAGCTGAAAAAGGTGAATGAAGTAGTGGCAAGGCTGATTGATGAACACGGTTATAACTCCACTTCCGCAAACGAGCTGCTTCGATATGTTGGAAGTCTGTTAAATCGGTAGCAAACCATTTTAAAATATGCGAAACGCCCTGCCGGCAAAGCTGGCAGGGTGTTTAATTGTTTTTAAGTATAGAGTAATTAAAAAAGCTCTTTCACGAAATTATCCTGATTTTTACGGAATTCCGTTTTGCATTCACGGAATAAAATTTATTCTTCACGGAATTAATGAGCGTTTTCACGAAAATCCATTCGGCTAAGCTGTCCTCTGCTATTGGGGATATTTAAACAATGTGGACCTGTATATCGCCCGGAGCTTCGGGGGATTGTAAAGCTAAAAGGAGATGACTCTTTTATGAAGAAAAAAGATGAACAAAACCTAGAAAACATGGTTGCCCCCGGTATAGACGACCATGAGGAATTTGACCGGCAGGCGACAGAAGAAGAGATAAAAAAAGGTGAATACACAAGTGTTACAACCTTATCCTGGGACGAAGTAGAGCCTAGTTAGGAGGGTGGCCTTCCGGTTCTGAAACTGGGGGCTTTTTTTATGGATAAGGAGTGAAGCTGCGCCTATTGTCCGGTAAAAATCTTACTTAAAATAAAATGTTTTTCGATTAGGAATTTGTAAGGTATAGCTTCGCTGACACCGCCTTTATTGGATTAGCGTGTGCAAACTATTTATCTTATTTCCAAGCATAGGCTGGGAGTTAAAACTCATGAAAATACAGTTTTAAATACCCTGAAAATAGACCTGGCAGAAAGTAAGGCCTATTTTCAGGGTTTTGGAGAGTATACCATCGATTTTGGCGAGTAAATACCCATTTTCGTGTAGAGACCAAATGCTATAAATACTATGTAACTGCTATGCTAAATTTTCGAATGAAAGCCTTCAGCCGGTTTCTTGCACAAGAAAAGCGGGTATATACGGAGTAGAGGTGATTATATGGTAAACGAAGTAAAGAAAGATTCTGTACCGGAAAATAGCTCAATGGCTAGAAATTTGGATGAAATGAAAAATCTCGGTAAGCAGATGGAAAATCTTCGAACCAATGAAGAACTTAAGCAATGGGATAAAAGACCGGATCCGGTACAGCACGAAATTGAGAAGAAATAACTGTCTTCGCTATTTAGCGGAGGCTTTTTTTATAGGAAAAGGGGATCTGTGCCATTTGTTCGAGCTGAAAAATTAATTAAATTAAGATGTAAAATCTTTAATAACGTTATATTTTTTTAGATTCATTCACCACCGCCCTCTAGTTAGCATGTGCTAACTTCTTTTCTTTTTCCAGGCATAGGCTGGGAGGATGAAAAATGGTTTTTTTGGTTGGGGAAAGATGCGCTAACAGAGCTGACAAAATGAAAGCGATAAACCCTTTTGGTAGTCTTTTTGCCCCAGAATAGGAAACATACTTGTCCAAATCATTCGTGTATGTCCCATTGTCTAAATAATTTGTAAATTATTCTTCATATGTCGCATATGATAGAGTAATACAATCCTTTATCTTTCCATCTTTAAAAGGAATAGAATATTGTCATTGGATGTATAGAATAAAGGAAAAGGTAATTATACCTGGAAAATTGGACACTCGCCATATTGTATGCTAATGGATAAAATTTGTCTGAAAAAATTTTTTTAGGAGGGGAAGGTAAATGACGGATGTGAATAATCATCAATTTGTGATTTCTAAGGAAGATTGGTCCCTCCACCGCAAAGGTTATGACGATCAGCAGCGACATCAGGAAAAGGTACAGGAAGCACTTAAAAATAATTTGCCGGATTTAATTTCCGAGGAAAGCATTATCATGTCCAATGGCCGGGATGTTGTAAAAATTCCAATTCGGTCGTTAGATGAATATAAAATTCGCTATAACTATGATAAAAACAAACATGTAGGCCAGGGAGACGGTGAGAGCAAGGTCGGGGATGTAGTGGCACGTGATGGTTCCCCATCCCAGCAAAAAGGTCCCGGAAAAGGCCAGGGTGCAGGAGATCAAGCTGGTGAAGATTATTATGAAGCAGAAGTATCAATGCTTGAAATTGAAGAAGCTTTATTCAGCCAACTGGAGCTGCCAAATCTGCAGAGAAAAGAAAATGACGAAAATCAGGTAGAGAATTTTGAATTTAACGATATCCGAAAAACAGGATTAATGGGGAATATAGATAAAAAGAAAACGATGATGTCAGCATTCAAGCGTAATGCTATGGGCGGCAGCCCGGGCTTCCATCCGATTTACCCGGAAGATTTAAAGTTCAAGACCTGGAATGAAGTAATTAAGCCCGATTCAAAGGCCGTCGTGCTCGCGATGATGGATACATCAGGCAGTATGGGTTTATGGGAAAAATATATGGCCCGGAGCTTTTTCTTCTGGATGACCCGCTTCCTGCGCACTAAATATGAAACTGTCGAAATTGAATTCATTGCTCACCATACGGAAGCAAGGGTTGTGTCTGAAGAAGACTTTTTCACTAAAGGTGAGAGCGGTGGAACCATTTGTTCATCCGTATACCGCAAGTCACTGGAATTGGTGGAGAGCAAGTACAATCCATCCAAATTTAACATTTATCCATTCCATTTCTCGGACGGCGATAATCTCACCTCAGATAATGCCCGATGTGTAAAACTGGTCGAGCAGCTGATGAAGGTTTCAAACATGTTCGGCTATGGGGAAGTTAACCAATATAACCGCCACTCTACCTTAATGGGTGCCTACAAAAATATCAACAATGAAAAATTCCGCTATTATATCCTCAAACAAAAATCAGACGTATTTCATGCCATGAAGAGTTTCTTTAAAAAGGAAGAGAATAAGATGCATGCGTGACAGAGGAAGGTATTCACAAACAGTATGTGAATAGCTGCCCGATAGCAAAAAGGATACAAACCTGATACCGGCTGTAAAAAGGCAGCTATTTGAGCTAGAAGGGAAGTCCTGTTAACAGGCTTCCTTTTTTATGTTGGAAAAATTTATATGCGGATCTTCAAAAGTCTGCTGGAAGGATGGATGGATAAACAGGTCCGATTTTAAGAATTATTATTTTATGGATGCCGGGTGGCGATGGATATTGCATAGAAAACTTTCATGAGTCTCAACTCCCAGCCTAATCATGGAAATAAGCAAAAATAGTTAGACATACTAATACAATAAAGGCGGTGAGCGAAGCTAAACCATACAACTTCCTAATGGATTGCATATTAATTTTATTAATCTTGTTACGCAGAATAAAGGGCGCAGATCCGCCCCCTTTTCCACAGAAAAAGGCTCTCCCGTATATAGGAAGAGCCTAAGTCTTAATGCAGGATTATTTCTTCAATTTAGCCCAAGTGCTGTCAAATGCCTTCATTGCTTCTTCTCTGGATGATTTTCCTCCAACATATGATTGGAGAGCAGCACCAAATTCTTGTCCTGCCCCATCCGGGTATTTCATGAATTGCCATGAGAAGGTTTTTCCTTCTTGAGAATATTTCAGAACTTCTTCACCTAATGCTCCAATTCCTTTTCCTTCAATTCCTTCAAAGGCAGGTACATATTTGAAGTCTTCAGCAATTGCTTTTTTGCTGTAGTCAGAAGTTACAATCCAATTCAAGAAATCTTTTGCCGCCTTTTTATCTGCTTCAGGAGCTGCGTTATGAATAACCCAGTTAGTTGGCACGTCAACTGCCAGTCTATCACCTACTGCAGGATCGTCGGTTAATGGCATTGGAAGGATACCCACTTCCAGGTTTGGATCCATTTTGTCAAGCATTGGCTGGATCCAGTTTCCTTGCTGAATCATAGCTGTTTCGCCAGTAGCAAACAGTGTAACCTGAGTATTGTAGTCTGTTGTTAACGGGTTTTTGTTGCCATACTTTATTGTTAAGTCTAGCAGATCAAAGTATTTGTTAAAGTGCTCATTGCCTGCTATTTTGCCTGAGCCATCATTTAAAGTTTTGATAAATGCATCTGGATCTTCCTGATACGCAAATGGAATGTTTAAGCCATGGTTCGCAAGTACCCACCACTCGCTGTAGCCGACGGAGAATGGAGTAATACCCGCATCCTTCAATTTCTTCGCAGTTGCTTCCAGTTCAGCAAATGTTTTAGGAAGTTCAGTGATTCCTGCTTTTTTGAATAATGCTTTGTTATAAGTAAATCCATAGCCTTCAAGGTTCTGAGGCTGGCCATAAATTTTACCATCCATTGTCATTGGTCCAAGCGTACCATCAAACGCTTTATCCACCCAAGGCTGGTCTGACAAATCTTCCAATTTCTCTTTCCATGTAATTGCGTCTTGATATCCGCCGTTTGTGAAGATATCTGGACCTTCGCCAGAAGCAAACTTAGCCTTCAGAGCTGCAGCAGTATCAGCACCGCCGCCTACTGTTGTAATTTCGAATGTAACATTTGGATGTTCTTTTGTATATTGGTCTGTTAATGCTTTTAGAGGATCTGCAATTTCAACTTTCCCTTGGAACATTTCAAGGACAACTTTTTCATCCTTTTTTCCTCCAGTTTCCTTTTTGTCTCCTGATGCGCTGTCACTGCCGCCTGAACAAGCAGTTGTTAAAAGTAGTGAAGCAGATAGAATTCCTGCTGCCAGCGAATATTTTTTCATTTTAAAAGCCATTCTTTTTCCCTCCTAATATATTAACCTTTGTTTATATGGATCTTTGCCGGCCAGCTTTGTACGGGATGGCCAGGCAAAGAGTGTTCCCTGTTTAAATTACTTAATGGAACCGCTTGTAATACCTTTAATGATATGTTTTTGCATCGAGAAGAAGAAAATCAATAGCGGAATGATACCCATGACTAATGCTGCCAATGCCAAATCCCATTGCTTTGTGTACTGTCCAAAGAAGAAGAAGGTTGCTAATGGAATAGTACGTAATTCAGGATTTTGAAGAACAAGAGATGGCAAGAGGAAATCATTCCAAATCCATAAGCTGTTTAAAATCATGATTGTAACTGTAATCGGTTTCAATAATGGGAAAACGATTCTCCAAAATACTCCGAAAGGTGAGCATCCATCAATGATGGCAGCTTCTTCGAGCTCAACAGGAATTCCTTTGATAAAGCCGTGATACAAGAAAATCGTCATCCCTGATCCGAAGCCTAAGTACATGATGACAAGGCCCCAAATGCTATTTAATAATCCAAAGTTGCTTGCAGTCTTGACGAGCGGGATCATGATGGACTGAAATGGAATTACCATCGCAGCTACGAAAATCATAAAGATAACATTTGAGATTTTCTTTTTGGTTCTAACAAGCATGTAAGCTGCCATGGAACAGAAGACCACAAGAACTACATTGCTGATTACTGTAATAAGCAGCGAGTTAGTGAAAACTTTTAAATAATTAAGCTTCTCGAATGCGTTTACATAGTTCTGAAACTGAAAAACTTCCGGCAGTGCTGAAGTATTCGTTAGTATTTCTGCAAACGTCTTCAAGGAATTTGAAACTACGTAATAGAACGGAACCAAAAAGAGCAGACCAAGCAGGATGGCAATGATCTCTATGATAAATGTTTTGCCTGTATATTTGTTTCCCATTAGGATTCGACCTCCCGCCTCTTCGTGATCATAACCTGAAGGGTAGTTATAGCAGCTACAACGATGAAGAAGATCAAGGCCTTTGCTTCACCAATACCGTATCGATTATTTACAAATGCTTCTGTATAAATGTTAAGCGCTAACATTTCGGTGGATTTAAAAGGACCGCCGTTTGTAAGCGATAAGTTAACATCAAAGACCTTAAATGAAGAGGAAATAGTCAAGAATAAACAGATTGTTACAGCTGGAGCCACCATCGGCATTGTTATATGGCGAAGAACCTGCCATCTGTTCGCTCCGTCTATCCTGGCTGCTTCAACAATATCTTGAGGAACATTTTGCAATGCTGCTAAATAAATGATCATAATATAGCCAGCTCCTTGCCAGACACTGACAATGACGATTCCCCAGAAAGCTGTCTTTTCATCGCCTAACCATGCCATTTCAAACAAGTTAATCCCGGTTAATTCCCCGATAGATGCAAAGCCTCTAATAAATATGAACTGCCAGATAAATCCTAGCAGCAGGCCGCCGATCAGATTGGGCAGGAAAAATACTGTCCGTAGTATATTGCTGGTTTTCAGCATTTGTGAAACCATTAAGGCTAATCCGAATCCTACCAAATTGGTAAGAATGATTGCCACTGTTGTATATTTTAGCGTAAGCAGGAATGATTGCTGAAACTGCTTATCCTCGGTAAACAAGTATTTGAAATTGTCAAATCCTACCCAATTTACTGTACCTGTGACCCCGTTCCAATCGGTAAACGCATAATAAATTCCCGTAATAAAGGGTACCAGAACTATTAATGTAAAAGTTAAAAAGGCTGGCCCGACAAAAAGAGCAAATAAACCTGCCTTTTTCAGCTTTTTATTATTCTTTACGGGTACAGACTTAGAAACGTTTACGCTTTTTGTAAGATTCAAAGGGGTTGAATTTCCATTTTCCAATTTAGTCTGATTGTCCATATACTGCACCTCCGATAACTTTATTTTAGAGGAAATTAAAATTTATGAAACGGCTTACATTGACCAGTAGGGTGGAAAATATTGAACAGTCATATAAGAAATGTGTAAGCGGCTTGAACAGCCCGCGAAGGAAATAGGAAAAGTCCCGGAAGGCGCTTTTTGCCTTACGAGGGCTTTTATCTTTTCCACAGTGGGCTAGACGCTGGAGCTGGACATATAAGAAATGCGCAAGCGGATTGGAAGAGGAACGTCGAGCTAATATCTGGCACGGCCTGTGCCAACGTCGACGCCAGCACATCCTCACAAAGCTACCCGCTTTGTTTCGTGCGATGTATCGCTGCCGAAGCGTTCCTTGTCCTGTGCAAGTCCGACAAGTATAAGACGAATTCCGGAAGAAGGCGTTCTTGCCTTGAATTTTTTTAGCTCAAAATTGATGAAACCTTCTCGCGCAGCCATTACAGAATTTACATTATTAGAGCGGCTGTCACTCTATGCTACAATGATTAAAACGGTTACAATTCTGAAAGATAATATAAATTAAGGCTTTTATAAGAGGAGGGCAGGTTAGTTCGGTTTGCGAGAAAACTAACCAGGTATGTATGGGATGGAGCATTCGAAAAAAATTAATCATCTTGTTAATGGCTGTCACAGTTCTTCCTTTTGGATCGGCCATTGCGATAACCTATTATTATACGACGGAGTCACTCAAGGACCGCTTTGTATCGAGCAATCAGGATGTGGTTGAAAATGGTAAAGAGGACATTTCCGCTTATTTGAAAGAAGTTTCAGAAATGACTACAATCCTATACAGGTATACTCCATTAATGAATGTGTTTCGAGTTGGAGTATCCAGTGATTTACGGGATAACCAGCAGGAAATAAACCGGATACTCGTCTATCTATACAACACACGCCCTGAAATTGAACAAATGCATCTTTATATACACAAAGGGAAAGATTCATATACAAACTACCATTCAACACCAAGCGGCCGCGGGTATTATAAGAATATTTATGCTCATCCTTACTACCGTAAATTAAGTATGTCAAACGAATTCACAGTCATTGAACCGACTCATGAAATTTACAGTTATAACAATTTGTCAGTTATCCCGGACACCGGCAGGAAAAATGTAATCAGTTTTCACCATGTGATAAGGGATATTCCGTCTGCTACACCGCTTGCCTTTTTTTCTATAGATATAAACTTTTCTCAATTAAATGCTATAGCCAACCGTTTATATAGGAAAGATGTAGAAGACTTTTATATTATGAATGAAGACGATTTAATTGTTTACTCTTCTGATGAGAGTTTAATAGGGAAAAAGAATCAGCAGGATTGGTTCCAGAAGGTAAAACATTCTTCTGGCATAAACAAAAGTATGGAATGGGAAGATGATGAATTTTCGGGTGTAATAGTACATGATAAATTTTCTGGAGCACTCGAAGATTGGTATGTTGTAAAACGGACTCCTTATGACTTTTTGTATCAAAGCGCCAGAGAAACGGCCTATATTAATATTTTAATAGGACTTGTTACAATTGTTATTGTGGTGATAGCCACAATGGCCGCTTCTTTCAAGTTTACGGCACCTATAAAAGTGTTGATTGCCAACATGAAAAGGGTTGAAAAAGGTGAATTGAAAGCAGATTTTGACTCATTGGGAAATGATGAGTTTGGGGAACTGGGAAGGCACTTCAAAATGATGATTGCTACAATCAATGATCTAATCCAAAAGGAATACAAGCTGGAAATAGAAAATAAATCATCGCAATTGAGGGTTTTGCAATCACAGGTCAATCCGCATTTTCTTTATAATGCACTTCAATCCATAGGGACATTGGCTCTCCAGCATAACGCAGGCAAGGTTTATACGCTTCTGACATCATTGTCAAAAATCATGAGATACAGCATGAATATGCAGGACGATATTGTCTCATTTTCTGATGAATTAAAGCATGTACAATCGTATCTGGTTTTACAAAAGCAGCGATTTGATGAGCGCTTTGAGTATGAAATAGAGATTGAAAATAGATTAGAAAAAATCATGGTACCAAAAATGATTTTACAGCCTATTGTAGAAAATAGTTTTAAACATGGTTTTGACCAGAAGGATGGACGAGCTTTCATACTCATTTCTGCGAGTATGAAGGAAAATGGAATGGTTTCTATAACTGTGCAGGATAATGGCAAAGGGGTAAATGAGGACCGTTTAAGAAGCATCCTTCAGGAAGTAAATGAAGGAAGCCCAAAGAAAGAAATTCAAAGGGAAGCCATTGGCCTCAAAAATATTACTGATCGACTGGAGATTTATTATAGCAATCAGGCTTCGGTAACAATTGAAAGCGAGGAAGATAAAGGGTTTACTGTCTCAATCGAGATTCCTAAAGTAATCAGGCGGGAGGTGCAGCTTACTTGAAAGTTTTGATTGTCGATGACGAAAGGCACGTCCGCGAAGGAATAAAACTGCTGGGCGAATGGGAGAAATTCGGAATTGAGAATATCTTGGAAGCAGCAAATGGCGAAGAAGCCATTTTAATGATTCGTGACTATCGGCCAGAAATCATTTTTTCAGACATGAAAATGCCGAAAATGGATGGTATTCAGCTTCTGGATTGGATAAAAGAAAACCAGCCTAACAGCAAGACTGTTGTGGTGACCGGATATGATGATTATCACTATATGCGCAAAGCAATCCATTTTGGCAGTTCAGATTATATTTTGAAGCCAGTCGATCCAGAGGTGCTGAATAATACACTCGAAAACGTGGTGAAAGCATGGAAAAGGGAAGAAGCCGAGCGTAAATCGAGTGAAAGCAGCTATCAATTGTTAAACCAAATGAAGCCGGTTTATCGGGATAGGATTCTTACTCAATTTTTAAATAACGCTGACATGAAAGAAAATATGTATGAAGAATTTGGATTTCATTTTTCACGCCAATATACAGCGGCCCTGGTGAAAATTAATGGAAAGACAATCAGTGAGTTTAAAGGAGACAGAGATTTAGCATATTTTACAATATTGAACGTTATAAATGAGATATTAATAGAAAATGATTGTGGAATCGGCTTTCGATATTTATCTAACAAAGGAGAGGTAGTGATAATCTTTTGGGATAAATTTGATCGAATAAAAGAATTACTGTTTCAAATATACAGGGCACTGCAGAAAGCGATGGATATTACATGTCCTACAGCTTTAGGGATTCCTGTAGATACACGTTCTAAGTTGATTGATTCGTATCAATGCGCGAAACAATTTTTATATAGCGTGAATGTATTGGATAAGAAAGAAAAGGTTTATATAAATGAAGCTCCTCTAAAAAGCCCTCTAATCGATTTAATGGCCTTTTCATCTTCCATTGAGCTTGCTATAAAATCAGGGGAAATTGGTGCATTTGAAGAAGTGATTGAGCAAATAGCAAAAGAATTTACAAGTCCCTTGTTTTTAACAATGAAGCAGCTAATCCACTTTGAAAAGGAATATCAGGTGATTAGCAACAGGTGGCTAAAAAAGTATGATATTCCTGCAAATGAATCAGATGAGAATATAGAAAAACGTCTTGATATATATTTTGATAAAAATGGAACCTTCCAGCTGGACAAGTATATCGAGAGAAAAAAGCGTGAAATTAATATCTTTTTGAAGCTTGTAAAACGGCGCTCCTCCCGGAAAAATGTAAATATTATTTATGAAGTCGAAAAATATATTCAGGCGAACTTCGATAGAGATGTAAAGCTACAGGAGATAGCAGATAAATTCTACTTAAGCAGAGAATATATTTCAAGGAAATTCAAGCAAGAATTCAATGTGAATATTTCTGATTATTTGGTAAAGGTCCGAATGAACAAGGCGAAATCCCTCCTGAAAAACAGCCAGATGAAAGTATATGAAATTGCCGTTATTGCAGGCTACCAGGATGACAAATATTTTCGTAAAGTGTTTAAAAAAATAACAGGTGTTACTCCAAATGAGTATCGCGACAGTCATAAATAAAAAAGCCGCTATATTTGCTGCAATTTTTGAAGCTAACTACTTCCAGGCGGGGTTTTTAGCTAATCGTTTGGGAATGGAAAAATAAATATTTAATCCCGGTTCTGAGAAAATTTTCCAGACCGGGTTCTTTATTGCCTGAAAGATTAATTTAAACTTCAGGCCTGAGAAAATAAAAAATTTTCGTAATACTGCGCTTGGGTTCTCACCGGTAAAAAGCAGAGGGGACTTCCACTTTTTTCTTTTTTTCGCAGAAGGCAAAACGTGATTAAGGGGGCTGAAGAATCGATCAATATATTCCACCCTATCGGTCAATGTAAGCCGTTTCATAAATATATAGGTAATCTACAATAGAGGAGTATAGTGAGCTTATAAAAGGAGTGTATTCGTCATGTTAAAGGTAATAGTATGGAATGAAAACCGTCACGAGCAAAAAAATCCGGTTGTAAGAGATATTTATCCTAATGGCATCCATGGTACGATTGCTGAGTTTCTAAAGGCAGAAGGAATGGATGCAGGTACGGCAACTCTTGATCAGCCGGAGCATGGCTTAACGGATGATGTCCTTGCAAACACTGACGTATTAGTTTGGTGGGGCCATCTTGCCCATGACGAAGTAAAGGACGAAGTCGTTCAAAAAGTACAGCAGCGCGTCCTAGACGGAATGGGACTTGTAGTTCTTCATTCTGGACACTTCTCAAAAATCTTTAAAAAGTTAATGGGTACCAGCTGTGATTTAAAATGGCGGGAAGCTGATGAAAAAGAACGCCTCTGGGTGGTAAGCCCAAGTCATCCGATTACTGAAGGCATTGGCGAATATATTGAACTTGAAAAAGAAGAAATGTATGGAGAGCATTTTGATATACCGGCTCCTGATGAGCTGATATTTACAAGCTGGTTTGAAGGCGGCGAAGTATTCCGCAGCGGATGTACCTATAAAAGAGGGAATGGGAAAGTGTTTTACTTCCGTCCCGGTCATGAAACCTACCCAACCTATCATAATAAGCAAGTTCAGCGGGTTATCAGCAATGCAGTAAAATGGGCAAAGCCTGTTAAACGTGAGCGGCCGGTTTATGGAAATGCACAGCCATTGGAAGAGATTAAGAAGAAATAGGGGGAGAACATAAATGGAAAAAATTAGAGTGGGAGTTATCGGATGCGGCAGTATTGCCCAGCATCGCCATTTACCCGAATATGCAGCGAATCAAGCAGTAGAACTTGTTGCTGTTTGTGACAATGTTGCAGAACGGGCAGAAAAGGTTGCAGAAGAATTCGGGGTTAAAGCCTTTACTGGTTATGAAGAACTGCTTGAAAGCGGACTGGCAGATGCGGTCAGTGTTTGTACACCGAACTATCTCCATGCGCCGATTTCTATTGCTGCCTTAAACGCTGGATTACATGTTCTTTGTGAAAAACCGATGGCAACTTCAGCCGGGGAAGCAGAAGCTATGATAGCAGCAGCAAAGGATAGCGGAAAAAAACTAATGATAGCCCATAATCAGCGATTTGTGCCTTCTCATCAGAAAGCACGCCAGCTGATTGAGAACGGGGAAGTCGGTAAAATTTATAGCTTCCGTACTTCATTCGGCCACGGCGGACCAGAAGGCTGGAGTGTTGAAGGAAAAGGCGGATGGTTCTTTCAAAAGGAAAAGGCGTTCGTCGGAGCGATGGGCGATCTAGGCGTTCATAAGACGGATCTGCTTCGTTATGTACTTGGTGAAGAAATTACAGAGGTCGCTGCATTTGTTGAAACTAGTGCCAAGGATTTTGCGGATGTGGACGACAATGCGGTTTGTGTTTTAAAAACAGAAAGCGGTATCATTGGAACACTTGCTGCCAGCTGGGCCTACGTAAGCAAGGAAGATAACTCTACCATTATTTATGGCGAGAAAGCGATCCTCCGTTTAGAAGATGATCCAATAAATTCGCTTGTTGTTCAGTATGTGAATGGGGATGTTGTCAACTATCAGCTTGGAAAAATTCAATCCAATGATGATGGCGGGCAAAATAATTCACATGTAATAGAGAAATTCATAGACTCTATTCTTTTAGATGATGAGCCGCCTGTTACCGGAGAAGAAGGACTAAAATCTTTAAAGGTAATATTGGCAGCATTAGACTCAAATGAATCAAAGCAGATTGTAAAAGTAGGAGCTGGGTTGCAGTGATGAAGCTTCGAATAGGGATTATTGGGGTGGGTGGAATTGCACTGTCCCGCCATATTCCGGCTTTTCTTAAGTTAAGTGACCATTGTACAATTACTGCTCTAAGTGATATGAATTTTGCAAGGGCAAAAGAGGCATCTGAGACACTTAATATTCCATATGTTTTTGAACAGTATCATCAAATGTTTTCAGAAGTGGATGCTGTTTGCATATGCACGCCGAATAAGTTCCACGCTGAAATTACCATTGCCGCGTTGGAGGCCGGAGTCCATGTAATGTGCGAAAAGCCAATGGCTCTCAGTGCCGCAGAATGTGAATCGATGATTGCGGCTTCCCACAAGGCAGAGAAAGTTCTTGCCATTGCCTATCACTACCGTTTCATGAAGGAAGCGGCGGCAGCGAAGAGAGCAATGCAGGAAGTAGGCATGCCGCTGGTAACAAGAGTCCAGGCATTACGGAGGCGCAAAGTTCCGGGGTGGGGCGTGTTTACAAACAAGGAACTTCAGGGAGGCGGCAGCTTAATCGATTACGGATGCCATCTTCTTGATTTATCTCTTTGGCTAATGGGAAATCCAAAGGCGACTGATGTTGTTGGCAGTACGTATAATGCTTTAAGCAAGATGCCAGGCCAAGTTAACCTTTGGGGCAATTTTGACCACGAAACCTTTAATGTTGATGACCATGTAACCGCTTATATCAAATTTGAAAATGGAGCATCCATGCTGTTTGAAACATCATGGGCTTCGAATATAAAAGATGATCATGAGCATGTCAGTATTTCGGGAGTGGACGGGGGACTAAGTGTATTCCCGCTGGAACTTTATAAGACAGAAAACGGAATGCTGGTAAATAGCCAGCCTGTGTACATCCCAGGTGAAGAAGATGCAGGACTGCCGCAGGCGAGAAACTTCATTGATGCTTGTCTGGGAAATGCACCGCTTATTGTAAAGCCGGAAGAAGCCCTACAGGTATCACAAATTATTGAAGCTATTTACGAAAACAGCATGTCTGGAAACAGGGAAGGAGTACTGAAATGAAATTAGGCGTATTCACTGTATTATTTGCCGACAAATCGTTTGAAGAAATGCTTGATACTGTAAAGGAAGCAGGGCTGAATGCGGTTGAAATCGGAACAGGCTGCTATCCAGGCAATGCACATTGTGATCTGAATGCTCTGCTTGAAAGCGAGGAGTTGCGTACACAGTTTATTGGGAAAATCCAGGAACGGGATTTGATGATCAGCGCTTTTAGCTGCCATGGCAATCCGATTTCTCCTGAAGAAAGCTTTGCTAAAGATTCTCATGAAACGCTCTTGAAGACTATTAAACTCGCATCGCTTTTAGGAGTACCCGTAGTGAACTGCTTCTCAGGCACTGCAGGCGATCATGAAGGAGCAAAATACCCAAATTGGCCTGTAACACCATGGCCAAATGAATATGGCGACGTGTTAAAGTGGCAATGGGAAGAAAAACTCATCCCTTATTGGAAGGAAGTTGGACAATTCGCCAAGGACCATAATGTGAAAATCGGCCTCGAGCTTCATGGCGGTTTCCTTGTCCATACACCTTATACACTGCTTAAATTGCGTGAGGAAACATGCGACGCCATTGGTGCGAATCTCGATCCAAGCCACTTATGGTGGCAGGGAATTGACCCGGTTGCGGCTATCAAAATCCTTGCAAAAGAAAAGGCAATCCACCATTTCCATGCCAAGGACACATATATTGACCAGGATAATGTTAATATGTACGGCTTGTCTGATATGCAGCCATACGGGGAAGTACAAACCAGAGCCTGGTCCTTCCGCTCCGTCGGCTGCGGCCACAGCATGAAAGAATGGTCTGACATGATGAGCGCCCTTCGCACGTATGGCTATGATTATGTTGTCAGTATTGAACATGAAGATCCAATCATGTCAATTGAGGAAGGATTTAAGCGGGCAGTCACTAACCTGCAGTCAGTCCTGATCCAGGAAACCCCATCGCAGATGTGGTGGGTGTAATAGAACTATCAATAAGAAAAAAGACAGAAGGAACCTTTTACATTCTCCTTCTGTCTTTTTATAAACACTTCGTTTTTCTAACCTATATGCTGCAAATTCTGCCGTTATTGGATATCATCTCTTCCTCCTAGATCTTTGCAGGTTGACAGCATACTCCTCTTTAATCTGGCTTCTTTTCTCCTCAGTAATGTCATAGGAAAGTGAAGATTGTAATTCTTTTACTTCCATTAAGCTATCCCGCACATCCATAGAATAGTTATTTGATAGTTTATCAAAACTGCTGGAGTCCATTGACTGTATTGCTTCGAAGTTCCGGTCCTCAAAATGGCGGATGGCTTCCCGTTTTGCCTTTGATTGCATCAGTGTTTTAACACTTTCAATAACTTTTTCATCAATGACTACGTTATCCATGTCTTCTTCACCGACAAGAGGAATTGAAATGATAATGGTGTTTTTATGTTTAGTCCCTTTGTAATCCTGAAACTCAAGAATTACTTCGACATTCTTGATACCAGAGGCTGCTCCTTCCTCGTCGGTAAAACATTCAAACAAAATCTCTTGGTCTTCAAACACATTTCCCAGGTATACAGTTCCGCTGGCGGCTTCACTGTAATCATTCAGATTCTTTTCGCGCTGCATTCCTTTCGGCAATACTATAGACAGTTTCGCCTGCTTCATCGTCAAGGCTGCCAATGTTTCTAATTCCTGAGTCAGGATTTGCTCCAATTTGCTCATGTAATCTAAATGATAAAATAACGCACCTGAGCTTGTTGCAATGCTTTCCATAAAAAAGCTGTTGTAGTCGATACCAACACCAATGGTGGAAATGCTGGCTCCGTCATTCCGGTAACGGCTCACAACAGTGCAAAGATCGTCGATATCAGTAATCCCGTTGTTCGCTTCACCATCACTCAGCAAAATTATTTTTACATGGTGGGAGAGAAATAGTTCTAGTGATAATTGCCGGAAAGCCTGCTCTAGTCCGTCACTGATATTGGTAGTGCCGCCAGTATTAATACTGCGGATTCTGTCCTTGACAAAGCGCTAAGCGGATACTCGACCCTTGCAATGTGGTCAAAAGAGATAATACCAATCTGGTCGCCATCCCTCATCATATCTACCAGTTTTTCTGAAGCGTCTTTAACGAAATCAAGCTTGCTGGCACGGCCTTCAGCCATTCTGGTTTGTTCAGCTGCTTGTGACATGCTTCCAGATCGGTCTATTACAAGAAGGATGGCAACGGGCTTATTACTTTTTGCGGGTGGGGCCGGAGGAATTATTTCAATGCTCAGATGATTCAATCCTTCAATCGCTTCCATTTTGTTCTTTGCCCATTTGCTGGTCAGCATATATATCTCTCCTTTATGAATCAAGAATGTTTTGAATAGTATTGAGGATTTTTTCTTTTTTTTGACAGTCAAAACTAGAGCTGATTTGCAGTGTCAGCTCCGGATGGAGTTCATAATACTCCATTTCTGACTTTTCAAGAAGCATTTCTGAACTGTAATTTTGCAATTGGCGGCCAATCTTTATTATTCGATCCGGATTCATTTGCTGAAGGTCCTGCTGGATATCTGCAAGCTTCCGGCCAGTCCTGCTCATTGTGCGAATCGCTCTAAAGTAATCAAGGTGTTTTTCTGTGTACATTCTTCTGTTTCCGATTACTTCAAGCACCGGGACAAGCCCAATTTGAGTATAGTATCTTACCATTCTTAAAGTTGCCTCGCTGTCACCTTCATTTTGAAGCAATTCCACGATTTCCTGGGCTGTATATCCCACCGTTCTGTCCTCCTTGTTACAGTTAACTGTTATGGTTACAGTATGATGTAACTGATGTTTAAAGTCAATCAATCATTTCCTGTTATTTACATAAAAAAAGATATTTCCAAAATTATTCGTAAACTAACTTCTATTATGACCTGGTACAATTTTAAGAGCTTAAGAAGGGAATTAAATATGAAGCAAAAAAATCTTGAAAAAGCAAGAAAAGTAAGAATCTGTCTGCAAACGCTTTCTTGTGAGCAAAAATATCCGATAATTCGAATTTATTTCTAGTGTAATCAATAATTCCTTAAAATATAATTTAAATAATCTAAATTTTTAAAAATCAAGGAGGTGTGAATTTGGGTTATCTTATCTCTAACTTTGACAGAGTAATAGAGTTGTTCTTGGAGCATTTGTATCTTGTATCAATTTCTTTATTTGTATCTCTAATCATTTCAACAATATTAGGCATTACAATCTCCAGGTACAAGATACTTTATACTCCTGTAATTGGAAGTTTAGGAATAATTTATACAATTCCGAGTATAGCGTTATTCGCCCTGATGATCCCTTTTCTAGGGTTAGGTTTCACTTCAGCTTTTATCGCTCTTGTGGCTTACTCACTAATGATTTTAGTTCGTAATATCGTGGCAGCAATAAGAGGAATAGATTCTTCTATTATTGAAGCAGCCAGGGGCATGGGAATGGGAAAATGGAGGATTTTAGTTAAGGTAGAACTTCCGCTTGCCTTGCCTGTCGTAGTTGCAGGAGTAAGAATTGCGACTGTGTCTATAATCGGAATTGCTGCTATTGCTGCTTATATCAATGCTGGCGGATTAGGTGAATTAATATTTGAAGGCATCTATCAAGATCATTCTCAAAAAATTATAGCGGGGACTATAGCGGTAGCGGTTTTGGCAATTGCCGCTGATCTAGGATTTCGGGTATTGGAAAAAAAACTTAGCACGGAAGGTTAGGGTTGTTACTGAATCTGTAACAACTTAATAGAAAGTGGGTGTTTTATGTGATTCTCAGTGAGGCGTATAACTATATTCTTAATAATTCTGAACATTTTTTTGAAGCGGTTAAAATTCATCTATTCTTAAGTTTTGCGGCGGTTGGAATTGGTATCCTCCTTTGTGTTCCGTTAGGGATCTATTTAGCAAAGACGGAAAAGGCTTCACTTATAATCATGAATATTGTGAATGTAGGCCGGATTATTCCAAGTCTTGCTATCCTGGCTCTAGTGATGCCATTTGTCGGAATTGGATTTTTTCCTTCATTAATTGCATTAACTTTGCTGGTGTGTCCTCCTATACTAATTAATACAGTGATAGCCGTTAAAGAAGTGGATAGCAGTATAGTCGAAGCTGCTTTTGGAATGGGAATGAGTAATGCGAGAGTTATACGAAAAATAGAAATACCTTTAGCCCTCCCAGTCATTATCACCGGAGTCCGTACTGCCTCAGTGGAAGTAATTGCTAGTGCAACTCTGGCTGCTTTTATTGGTGGGGGTGGTTTAGGCGTGTTTATCATAAATGGAATTGCTGGGGCAAATGCGTACCTGTTACTGGTTGGAGCTATTCCTGTAGCCATCCTTGCCCTATTAGCAGAATTTACTTTTTCGGGAATTGAAAAACTTACATCACCGCCTACTACATAATCATTATTAAAAGGGGGATTTATTTATGAACACACGAAAAAAGCTGTCCGTTTTAATTGGTTTCATGTTGATTGTCTCTATGTTTGTCACAGCATGCGGAGGTTCGGATTCCAGTTCGAAAGCTAGCGGCAGCGATAAACCAACGATTAAAATTGGTTCCAAAAACTTTACTGAGCAATTCATCCTAGGTGAAATCTATGCTCAAGCTTTAGAGGCTAATGGTTATCCAGTTGAACGAAAATTAAATCTTGGAGGAACATTAGTTGCCTATGAAGCCTTAAAAAGTGGTGATATTGATCTTTATCCAGAATACACCGGGACTGCGCTGATGGATATTTTGAAAGGGGAAGCAGCAGGGGATGGCGAAGCAGTTTATCAAAAAGTAAAAGAAGGATTGAAAGAAAAGAAAATAGAGGTTTTGGATAAAACAAAATTTAACAATACCTACGTTTTGGTAGCATCAAAAAAGATAGCTAAGAAACATAATCTCGAAACTTTATCTGACCTTTCCAAAAAAGCCTCAGAATTAAAGTTCGCTCTAATTCCAGAATTCGCTGAACGCGCAGACGGTCTGCCAGGCCTGCAAAAGACATATGGAGGATTCAAGTTTAAGGATGCACAATTATTCGAAATAGGCTTAAAGTACAAAGCCCTTACTAGCGGAGAAGTTGATGTAACAATTGGTTTTGGAACTGATGGACAAATTGCTGGATATGATTTGGTTGCATTAAAGGACGATAAGAATTTTTGGCCGCCATATCATGCTGCACCTCTAGTCCGAGAAGAGGTAACATCTAAAAATCCTGAAGTTGCAGAAATTCTAAATAAAATTAATGGTCTGTTAACGGACGAAATTATGGCCGAGATGAATTGGAAAGCTGATGGGGATGATAAGGAAGAGCCTGCTAAGATAGCAGAGGAATTCCTTAAGGAAAATAAGCTTAATTAAATGATATAAACAAAAAAATACGAAATTTCAGTAGCGGGGGTCATCTTTGATCCCCCTCTTTAAGGAGGTACAAAATGAGTAATATCGTATTTAAAAATGTAAGAAAGGTTTACCGTGGAAGCGAAAAAGCAGCTGTAAATAATGTTAACTTAGAAGTCAAATCTGGTGAATTTGTAGTTTTTTTAGGAACTTCAGGATGCGGGAAAACGACGCTATTGAAAATGATCAACAGGTTATACGAACAAACAGAAGGTTCAATTATTATTGATGGGACAGATACAAGAGAATTACCAGTCAATGAGCTTAGAAGAAAAATAGGGTATGTCATACAACAAAGTGGATTATTTCCACATATGACTGTTGAAAAAAATATTACCGTTGTACCCGATATGTTAGGGTGGGACAAAAAGAAAATGGAGTTAAGAACCACTGAATTGCTTGAACTGGTCCACCTTGATCCTAAGGTCTACCGAAACAGATACCCTCGCCAGCTTTCAGGCGGCCAACAGCAAAGAATTGGACTGGCACGTGCGTTAGCTGCTGATCCGCCAATTATGTTAATGGATGAACCATTTGGGGCTATTGATGCTATTACAAGAACAAAACTTCAGGACGAATTAATTAATATTCAGAAAAAGCTTCATAAGACAATTTTATTTGTTACTCATGATGTGGATGAAGCCTTAAGGCTTGCGGATAAAATTGTCATAATGAAAGACGGTGATGTAGTTCAGTATGATACTCCATTGAATATAATTGCCCATCCTAAGAATGAGTTTGTCCGTGATTTAATTGGGGGGGAAGATATAATCCGCCAAGTAAGCCTTATCAGTGTAAAGGAAGCAATGAGGAAAGTGGCCATACAAACAGCAGTTAACCCCGGCGATACTATTCCTGATACTACTGATATTAAATCCGCATTAGGAATCATGCTAAAGTCTGGCCTAGAGAATTTATACATTGTTGATGAAAAAAGTGAAATTATTGGTGTCATAAACTTTGCACATATTCAAGCTTTGTTGGAGCCTGCTAATGAAATGATTATGCAAGGGGTTAATTAGGGGGATTAAGGGAATATGATGAAAACAATTCATCAATCTATTCTTATAGAGGGTCAGCAAATAAAAATAGAGGATGTTGTGGCAGTAGCAAGAGAAGGTTTGCATATCCAATTAAGTGAAACAATAAAAAATAAGATCACCAGATGCAGAATGCTGGTTGAAAAGTTTGTTCAGGAAGAGAGAGTCATTTATGGGATAACAACAGGTCTCGGTGATCTGTGTAAAGTTAGTATTCCGTCAGATAAATTATGTGTATTATCGAAGAATATTATTATGAGCCATGCTTGTGGAATGGGTGCTCCCCTGCCTTACGATCAAATTAGAGCAATAATGTTTTCTGCTATTTTAAACTTTAGCCATGGCCATTCAGGAGTAAGGCTCAAGACGGTTGAAACTCTTTTAAATATGCTTAATTACGGGGTTATCCCTCACGTTCCCGGACAAGGATCAGTAGGGTATTTAACACATATGGCACATATATCACTTGTCATGATTGGCCTAGGAGAAGCCTATTTTGAAGGTCAATTGTATTCTGGAAAAGAAGCCATGGAAAAAGCGGGTATCGAAACTATTGTTTTAGAAGCTAAAGAAGGACTTTCATTGGTGAATGGCACTGTGTGTATGACCGGGATCAGTGCCCTTGCAATCTATGACTCTATCCAGCTGGCAAAGTGGACGGATATTGCAGGCGCGATGAGCTTTGAGGCTTTGAAAGGAACAAGATATGCCTTTGATAAAAGAATTAATGAGCTTCGGCCATATAAGGGACAAATACAGGCTGCCGATAATTTGCTTCGTTTAATAAGCGGCAGTGAGATATCTGAAAATTTCAAAGACTATAGAGTTCAAGATGCACTAAGTCTTCGAGCAATGCCGCAAGTGCATGGTGCCAGCAGGGATAAGATAAACCATGCATTAGAAATGGTCTTGGTAGAGCTGAATGCAGCCACAGACAATCCCCTTATTTTTGAAACAGAAAATGGAGGTGTTTCCATCTCGTCATGTAATGCTCACGGGGAACCATTGGCTCAAACAATGGATCTCTTAGCAATTGCTGTTTCTGAATTGGGGAATATTTCTGAAAGGCGGATAGATCGTTTGGTGAATCCGCATGTCAGTGAATTGCCGGCATTTTTAGTTTCAACTCCTGGCTTAAACACTGGATTTATGATCCCGCAATATGTCGCAGCTTCTTTGGTTGCTGAAAACAAAGTTTTATCCCATCCCATCTCAGTCGATTCAATTCCTATGTCGGGTTACCAAGAAGACCATGTAAGTATGGGGACACCGGCAGCTATTAAAGCTTATCAAGTAATCCGTAATGTCCAAAAGGTAATTGCAATTGAGTTGTTAACTGCCGCACAAGCCCTTGAATTTCATCATCCCTATCAATTTGGTGCTGGCACTTCACTTGTCTATCAAATGATCAGAGCGGAAATTCCTGCATGGACTGAGGATCGTGTTTTTTATCCAGACCTTGAAAAGATAAATAGAATAGTAGAGCAAAATTTATGGATTGGTGCTGTGGAAGCAAGGATAGGGGCTATCTAATATAGTTTGAAGGGTAGGGGGAAAATGGAGCCTTTAGCTCAAACCTTATATGAGGATTTACAGTGCAAGGATTGGCAAGTAGAAGGAATATTACGAATGTTCTTAAATACAATAGATTCTGATGTAGCGGAAGACTCAGATAATTTAGTTGTGTATGGGACGGGTAAAGCAGCCCGCAATTCTGAAGCAGTAGAAGCAATTCTTTCAACTTTAAAAAACCTAAAAAAAGATGAAACTCTCTTAATACAATCTGGTAAACCGGTAGCTGTTTTTAAAAGTTTTGAACATTCCCCAAGGGTGATTTCCGTTAATTCGGTGCTCGTTCCAGCATTCTCGAACTGGAATGAATTTCGTCAATTAGAAAAAAGCGGACTGACGATGTATGGCCAGTCTACTGCAAGTTCATGGTCTTATATCGGTTCTCAGGGGATCCTGCAAGGGACCTTTGAAACATTCCATGCTATTGCAAAACAGCATTTTGGCGGAACACTAGAAGGGAAGTGGATTTTAACAAGCGGTCTTGGAGGAATGGGAAGTGCCCAGCCAACGGCAGTAAAAATGAATAATGGCGTTTCCCTAATAGTTGAAGTAGACCCCTTTAAGATTGAAAGAAGTATAAAGCACAATATCTGTGATGTATCAACTGATAATTTAGATGATGCACTTCAATATATTTCGGATGCTATTGCAGAGAACGATTCCTTAAATGTAGTACTGTTAGGTAATGCAGCTGATGTTTATCAAGAACTTGTTCATCGGAATGTTTTACCTGATATAGTTACAGACCAGACTTCTGCACATAATCTCCTGGAAGGATATATTCCCTCTGATTATTCAATTAACCATGCTAAGAGAATTAGGGAGCAAGTACCGGAAATGTATTTGCGTGATGCCAAAAAAACAGTAGTTCAGCATGTGGCTGCAATGGTAGAGTTAAAGCGAAGAGGTTCAATTGTCTTTGACTATGGCAATAGTATTCGTCAGCAAGCATATTCAGCAGGCTATAAAGATGCATTTTCATTTGCTAATTTTATTCCGGAATATATCCGCGATCTTCAATGTGAAGGTTATAGCCCTTTTAGGTGGATTGCTTTATCAGGAGATCCAAGCGATATATATAAAATAGATCATATTGTGAAAACACAATTTTCTAATAACGAAACGATTCGGAAATGGATCGAATATGCTCAAGCCAATGTTCGTTTTCAAGGATTACCCGCTAGAACTTGCTGGATGAAAGCAGAAGATCGTATCTGGATTTCGGAGGAAGTAAATAATTTAGTTGCTAAAGGAATTCTTCAAGCCCCTGTGGTATTTACTAGAGATCATATGGATGCTGGTTCAATGGCGTCACCTCTGCGTGAAACAGAAAATATGAAAGATGGCAGTGATTATGTAGGGGATTGGCCTGTCCTAAATGCTCTTCTTAATACAGCAAATGGTGCGACGTTCGTGAGTTTTCAGCATGGGGGAGGTGTAGGGATTGGTTACTCCTTGCATGCAGGGATGAGCATTGTCGCAGATGGAAGCCGTAAGACTCATGAGAAAATGGCCAAAGTGTTTAATGGCGATGTTGGCTTGGGAATTGTGCGCTATGCTGATGCGGGTTATGAGATCGCTCAACAGAAAGCAAGGGAATTGGGATTAGGTTTGAAGCAGTTGTAAGGGGGATATCATGAATATTCTAGTTGCTGAACGAAGTGACTTCCAAAGGAACGGATTAAAGTGGATGCTGGATAGCTCAGGCTACAAAATCAATCAGTACATAGAAGTTCAAACATCAGAAGATTTTTTTATACATGTGAATCAAGGCCAGCATCATTTAATAATTATTGATGTAGATATGCTGCAAGCTGATGAGTGGGAGTCCTTTAATTGGATTACAAAACAGGCTACTGTTGTGGGAGTCTCTGAGAAAAAAGACTTTGACTTGGCTGTCCGCTGTTTAGAGCTGGGCTTTTTTCGCCTCTATATCAAGCCTTTAGCAATTCAAGCCATTATGGATGTAGTAAGAGATGTGAGTCTTTCTGGAGCACGTGAATTAAAAAACACCGATTCCAATCAAGAATTAAATTTTATTAAAGAACAATGGGTAAGTAGCTTAATATTTGGTCAAGTTACACATTTAAAAGAAATCTGGGATCAAGCAACGATATTAGGATTTCCCAAGCTCCCAAGTGTCGTAATCATTTGTAAGGTTAGCCAATTAAATGAGCTGGTTAAAAATAAAAGTGACCTTTGGAAAAAGCAATTATTGTTAACTGTGTATGAAAAGGTAGAAGAATTCTCCAAAAGCCAATCATTAATTTCCTTGAATAATTATGATGAATTTGTCCTGTTGTATATCCCGAAAAAAGGAGAACAGAAACAGAATATAATTGATAATGTGAAACAACTGAGCTATCAGCTTTTTAATTTGGTTCAAAAAGAAACAGGTTACAATCTTTTTATAGCTATTGGAAATGAATATAAAGATCCTATGCTTTTATACCATTCATATAATGAGGCAAAAAAATTAGAGGATTTACAGTTTTACTTTTCCGGAGGGAAAATTATTTTCTATGGCGATTATCCCCAGTTATACAATTCAAACATTATTGAAGAAATTGAGATTCCATCTGTAGAGGATGGATTAACAAAAGAGAAACTCCCATTTATTTTTTCAGAGCTTGAAAACAACTTGAATTTAATGAAACAAACTGGTGTTTCTCCGATTTATTTTAAGGTAACGCTATTATATATATTGTCGCAATTATCTAATCATTTTATAAAGAATGAAAAAGACCATTTCAAATTCTTTTTTAAACAAAGTGAAAGTATTATCAACAGTGAAACA
The DNA here is from genome assembly GCF_002860285.1 of Bacillus sp. M6-12. GTDB lineage: Bacteria > Bacillota > Bacilli > Bacillales > DSM-1321 > Peribacillus. The sequence goes on along the minus strand of NZ_PGVF01000033.1, from coordinate 17,250 downwards.
ATTGAACAGATTATGCCGGAAGTAAAAAAATACTTAACCGAGCTAACGGAAATTAATGCTTTTTCCCTTCAGCATATTGTAATTGAAAAGGCCTTGGATTTTATCCACTCAAATTATACAAGCAGTATAACTCTTGAGGACGTTTCTAATTACGTAAAGAGAAGTCCATACTATTTTAGTCATCTGTTTAAAAAAGTCATGAACCTGACATTTGTTGAATATCTAACAAATCTAAGGATAAAGAAAGCAAAAGAATTATTGATGGAAGGAGATTATACCATATCAGAAATTGCTTTATTAGTAGGTTACCATGACCCCAATTATTTTAGCAGGGTATTCAAAGCATTCAGCGGTGATTCTCCAAAGCAGTGGAAAACGCAAAAATACTTAGAAACCACAAAAAAGTAAAGTTAATAAAAAAATAAGAATAAGTCACAACAAAAAATTGCGAATATTCAAAATAAAATCTAGTGATACTTACTGTTGTAATGTTTATGATTTACATATGAACTAAGTTATTAGGAGGAAAAAATAATGTCTAAAACATTAAATAGAATTATTAAGGCACCTCATGGTACAAAACTTAATACAAAGGGGTGGGTTCAGGAAGCGGCTCTTCGTATGCTAATGAATAACCTTGATCCAGAGGTGGCCGAACATCCGGATAAACTTGTCGTTTATGGTGGAATTGGTAAAGCTGCACGTAACTGGGAGTCCTTTGATAAAATTGTGGAAACATTGAAAAATTTAGAAGAAGATGAAACCCTATTAATCCAATCTGGGAAACCGGTTGCAGTATTTCGGACACATAAGGATGCACCACGTGTTTTATTAGCGAATTCAAACCTTGTACCTGCTTGGGCAAATTGGGACACATTTCACGAACTGGATAAAAAGGGCTTAATGATGTATGGACAAATGACTGCAGGAAGCTGGATTTACATCGGCAGTCAGGGAATTGTTCAAGGTACATATGAGACATTTGCCGAGTGTGCAAGGCAGCATTTCGGGGGTTCATTAAAAGGGACCATTACTGTCACTGCTGGTTTAGGCGGTATGGGCGGTGCACAGACATTGGCAGTAACCATGAATGAGGGAGTAGTAATCGGGATCGACGTAGATCGCTCAAGAATCGAGAAGCGGATCGAGACTCGCTATTGTGATATTTTAGTAGAAACACTTGAGGAAGCTATTGAGTTAGCTGCAAACGCAAAACATGAAGGACGGGCACTTTCAATTGGTTTATTAGGCAATGCAGCTCAAGTACTTCCGGAAATGATAAATAGAAACTTTATTCCTGACATTATCACAGACCAGACATCAGCACACGATCCGTTAAACGGATATCTCCCAGAAGGACTTACTTTAGAAGAAGGGGCAGAATTGCGAAATTCCAAACCTGAGGAGTATGTGCGCCTGTCAAAAAGAAGTATGGCTGCCCACGTAAAAGCTATGCTCATGATGCAGGAAAAAGGTGCTATAGCGTTTGATTACGGTAACAATATACGCCAGGTTGCTTACGATGAAGGGGTAACCGATGCATTTAATTTCCCAGGTTTCGTTCCAGCCTACATAAGGCCGCAATTTTGTGAAGGAAAAGGGCCTTTCCGTTGGGTGGCATTATCTGGTGACCCTGAAGATATAAGAAAAACGGACGAAGTAATATTAAGGGAATTTTCATATAATGAACATCTTTGCAAGTGGATAAAAATGGCCCAAGACCAAATAGCTTTCCAAGGTCTTCCTTCCAGAATTTGCTGGCTGGGCTATGGAGAAAGAGCCCGCTTTGGAAAAATAATAAACGATATGGTAGCCTCGGGTGAACTTTCAGCTCCTATTGTTATTGGCCGTGATCATTTAGATGCGGGATCAGTTGCTTCGCCAAACCGAGAAACGGAAGCAATGAAGGACGGCAGCGATGCAATTGCTGACTGGCCAATTTTGAATGCATTAGTAAATACAGCAGCAGGTGCAAGCTGGGTTTCACTGCATCATGGAGGGGGAGTAGGTATGGGTTATTCCCTGCACGCAGGTATGGTTGTTGTTGCTGATGGCTCAGAGGATGCGGCAAAGCGTTTAGAAAGAGTGTTAACAACAGACCCTGGAATGGGTGTAGTAAGACATGCTGATGCGGGCTATGACCTGGCAATCGAAACTGCCAATCAAAAGGGTATTCGTATTCCGATGCTAAAGGAATAGGAGGGGCTTGGATATGACTCGAATCCAATATATTAAAAACGCAGCGCAAGCGATTACAGTAGAAGGCCATAGCCATCGTCCAAAGCGAAGAGAAGAATTAGGCGAACTTTCCATTATCAGTAATGCGGGTATTATAACTGATGGGGATCGAATTGTTTTTGTGGGATCGGATGTAGAAGCTCAAAATTTTGTAGACGATATGAAGGCAGACGTCAATATCATTGATGCCACCAATAAGATTGTCACACCCGGATTGGTCGATCCGCATACACACATTGTGTTTGGAGGGAGCCGGGAACAAGAATTAGAGATGAGATTACAAGGTGCTTCTTATATTGACATTTTAAAACAAGGTGGAGGCATATTATATTCGACAACTCAAACAAGAAAAGCGACTGAAGAAGCGCTTATTAACGAAACATCAAAACGGCTTGATCGCTTTTTAATGCATGGAGTTACAACAATTGAGGCTAAAAGCGGTTATGGATTAACAGTTGAAGATGAGTTAAAACAGCTCCGGGTAGCGAAGAAATTAAACGAAACACATCCCATCGATCTTGTATCTACATTTATGGGTGCTCATGCAATCCCCGGAGAATATAAAGAAAGTCCCGATCGTTATGTTGAAATAGTTATAGAAAGCATGTTACCTAAGGTAGTTGAAGAAAATTTAGCTGAATTCTGCGATGTGTTCTGCGAAGAAGGGGTCTTTACAATAGAACAATCTGAACGAATTTTAAACGCTGGCAAGAAGCTGGGGTTAATCCCAAAGATACATGCCGACGAAATTGTTCAATTTGGCGGTGCTGAATTGTCGGCTAAGATTGGGGCGATTTCAGCAGATCATTTGCTAAGAGCATCCGATGAAGGGATCAAACAAATGGCTGAGGCTGGCGTTGTCGCTGTTCTTCTTCCAGGTACAGCATTTTTCCTGATGGCAGAACCTGCAAATGCAAGAAAAATGATAGAGGAAGGAATCCCTGTTGCCCTTTCAACAGATCGTAATCCAGGCTCATCACCAACTGAGTCTTTACAGCTCATTATGAATTTAGCATGTTTAACAATGAAGATGACACCCGCAGAAGTGATTTCTGCAACTACAATTAATGCTGCCCATGCGATTAATCGCGCTGATCAAATTGGCAGTCTTGAGGTTGGCAAGAAAGCCGATATAGTAATATTTGACGCTCCTAATTTTCAATTTTTACAATATAACTATGGAGTAAATCTGGTAGAAACGGTAATGAAGGATGGGAAGTTAGTTTTACAAGGGGGATCGCTTGTTGGATAATTCACTTACCTATATTGAGCCGCCTCAATTAATAACTAAAACGAAGTCTGTTGACAGCATGGATATGAAGATGACACAAATAATTAAAAGCTATAACCCAGGCGTGTCATTTGATGTAGGCTTAATCGGCGCACCTCTCTCCAGATCGTCCATCAGTGTATCAGGAGCTAGTGAAACTCCGAATGCTATCCGTTCCGTGTGGAAGAATTTCACTACTTACAATATAGATTATGATATTAACATAGAAGACGTTAATATTGCAGATATCGGTGACATTAGAATGCATGTTACTAATATAACTGAGTGCCACGACAATATTGAAAATGGTATCTATGAAGTATTAAAATCTAATGAAAGTTTTCTTCCGGTAATTATGGGGGGGGATCACTCGATTACCTGCCCATCTTTTAAAGCTTTTAAAAAATACCACTATGATAAAAAAATTGGGATTATCCAGTTTGATACCCACTTTGATTTAAGAAATCTTGAAGATGGTGGCCCAAGTAATGGAACACCTATAAGAGGGTTATTAGAGTCAGGTCAATTAGAAGGTCAGCACGTTGTGAATATTGGGTTGCATGGGTACTTTAATTCTTATGCATATAAAGAATACGCAGATGAGCAGCAAATCAAATTCTATACGATGCGTGAAGTAAGAATGAAAGGAATTGAAAAAACGGTTAAAGAAGCTCTTGCTTATTTATCAGATAAAGTGGATCTAATCTATTTAACTGTAGATGTAGATGTTCTCGATATTAGTTCAGCACCTGGCGTCCCTGCTTCCACTCCAGGAGGAATGCAAACATGGGAATTGTTGGAGGCAATCTATTTAATAGGTCAGGAACATAATGTTTGTGCGATGGATATTGTTGAGCTAGACCCAAATCGTGACTTTTCCAACAATATAACTGCAAAAACTGGAGCGTATGCGATTCTAAATTTCTTATGCGGATTTAAAAAACGGTGAAACTTTATACTAAGAGTAAGGCTCGATGTTGGTTTACAATATCGAGCCTTTAGTAATAAGAGATTACTTTTATTAATTTAATGAGGAACAGAAGGGATATGTTGAAGGGTATTCTATTGATTTTACTTTTGCAATTAGTTTATGTGCCTATATTTACACTCCGAACGATATTTTTAGTAAAAGGTTTAAGTACTATTGCTTCAACACTCGCTGTTTTGGAAGGACTAATATATGTATTTGGTTTATCTATCGTTTTATCAGGTGAAAAATCAACAATATCTATGGTTGTTTATGCATTAGGGTTTGGACTGGGTATATTAATTGGTGCATATGTTGAAAAGAAATTAGCAATTGGGTATACTGCTTTAATCGTTAACTTAATAGGGAAAAATCAAGAGTTAATAGTAAGGTTAAGGAACGAGGGTTTTGGTGTTACAGGATTTGAAGGAGAGGGCAGGGATGGGAGGCGTTACCAGTTGGAGGTTCTGACTAAGAGATGTCGAGAAGATGAACTCATTCATATTATTGAATTTTATGAGCCTGCTGCATTTATTATATCCTATGAACCAAGAAGGTTTAAAGGCGGTTTTATATTAAACGGAATTAAAAGACGAAATAATTAGTATGACTTGACGCAAAGAGTAAGTAGCCAGTGAAAATTTAGAGGGGATTTAGCTGGAATATTTTTTGAAAATAGGTTATATCCCTTTTTAAATTTGATCAGATAACAGAAGAACTTCATTCATATAACTAACCATTTCCGAATAATGATAAAAAGAAGGCTTGACCACACATTTTAAAATTAAAAAAGACAGGTAGGGTCACATGTGGAAATTCTGGAGGAAAAATGGACTGGTTATTGCTGGAGGTACAATTCAGGGATTTGGTATGGGTGTGTTTTTATTTCCACATGCCATACCCTCAGGGGGGGCAGGGGGACTGTCCGTTCTGATAAATTATTGGTTTAACATTCCAATTGGTTTTGCCCTTTGGATTGTTAATTTTTCCATGTTGCTTTTGGCCATGAAGTATTTGGGGAATCGAAGCACGTTATGGACAATGGTTTCGATTACTGTAACCTCATTAGCCATATATGCGTTTCAGCTTACGGTACATGTCCCGGCAAGGAATGTGTGGATTGATTTGGCTATTGGGTCCATTTTTCTTGGAACTGGAGTCGGGATATTGCTTAGGGAGGGCGTCTCCAACGGCGGGGTAGGAGTGATCGCCTTAATTATTTCTAACTCAAGAAATATCCTGCCGGGAAAACCGCTTTTTCTGATCAATGGCTGCATCTTTATTCTTACTGCGTCTGTAATAAAGTGGGAAATTATTATCCAGGCTCTCTTAAGCCAGTGGATTTCAACAATAATGGTTGATTTGATATGCAAAATAAATTTTTATCAAACCTACACCCTAGGCTGGCGAAAAAAATAAAAAATCGTTAGACGTATCTATACCGGACCGGTGTATTTTTATTAGGGGTTCCGTCTTTTCCCTTTACATGGATCATGGTTAAAGCAAGAAGCCCAACCAATAATGTTAAAATGGCCAGAGAAATAAACATCCCTGTCCGCGACCATTCAATCAGGCGAGTAAAAATGGGAGGGCCTATTGCAACTCCCAAAAACCTGACTGAACTATACAAAGAAGTAACGAACCCTCTTATTTCCTTTTGCACTGAACCAGTAATAAGTGTGTTTATGCAAGGCAATATCAAGCCGGTTCCAAAACTGCTGATGACCAGGATAAATAAAAAGGGAACTAATTTCTCCACGAAAACCAAGATGGTGTACGAAACAGTCATTGCCAAAAAACCCATAATGATTAGTTTTTTCATTAATTCCAGGTTTTTTCCAATTTTACTTCCTGTAATATAGGATGTTGCACACATTACAAGCAATGGGATAGCCAGAATAAGGCCTTTTTTTACACCATTGATGCCATATTGCTGTTCTAAAAGATCGGACAAATAAAACAGAATGCCGAAAAGAGTAAATAAACAAGTAGCTCCTGCTATGTAGGTAGCCAGCAGCCAGCCTCCGTCTTTTGCAAATTCATGTTTAATGTTCAAAACATATTTTTTAAACGGAGGGGGGGCCTGCCTATGCTTCTTTTCCTTAATAAATAACCAGGTTAACAAAATTGAAATGAGACAGAAAACGGGAAATGCATAAAAAGGAGCATACCACGCAATGATTCCGAACAGTGAGCCAAGTATCGGTGACAGCACTTTTCCAAATCCATTTGAGGCCTCTACAATTCCCAGGACACGGCTCTGTTCTCCTCCTTTAAAAAGATCACCTGCGAGTGCCATAGCTATCGGAGCAGTTCCGGCTGCGCCTATCCCTTGAAGAATTCTTCCAATCAGTATTAACGGATATGAATTAGAGAAGGCCGTTGCAGCAAAACCTGCCAGAAGGCCGCCTATGCCGTATAATATTAATGCAGGAATAATAATAATTTTTCTTGAATAGCGGTCAGAAAGGTATCCTAATATTGGAATGAAGATGGCTGCTCCAACTGAAAACACAGTGATCGTCAGACTTACCTGCATTGCTGTAAGGTTTAATGAACTTTGCATTGCCGGCAAAATAGGAATTAACATCGAATTCCCTAAAGTCATAATCAGCGGGATCGAACCGATAGCTGCAATGGACATGCCGTTATTTTTTGACGATGACACAGATGGTTCACATCCTTGTTAACAAAATTTAGTTTCTTGCCATTAACGGCGGTGGTACAAGCCAGCCTTTTTCTTTGTTAATTGTTAATAATTTCGCTGCATATTCTGATTTCTGCGAATGAAACTCCCCAAACATTTGGGCAATATCCTCTCTGATGGACAATCCCATAATTGTGCTGCAAACCACCATTCCAGCAGCGATATCCTTTGATACTAAAGCAGCAATTTCAGGATCGTTGAAGCGAGCACCGGCAGGGATATCCTGTACTTCAACATTGGGACGATTGGGAGGTGCCGGAGGAAGGCGAATGCCGCATTCTTTTAAAATTGCCTCAACTTGCTGTTCCTCTTGTTTAATGCAATTATCCTTCAAATCCTCCAGAAGAATCTTCAGGTCATTATCTCCAGTGTGATTTGCAAAAATCTCCAGTGTAACTAACATTCCTTTTGTACCGTGCAAATGTGTCCACAGGTGAAACACTTCACCAGCATGCAGAGGTTCCTCTTTTGGATTACCGCTTAATATGCCCATCTTAAAACCCTCCTTTTCAGTCTCTTCTTATTTTTGCATTCTAGGAAAAATTTATGTACAAGTTTTAATTAAGCCGGGACAGGAACCTAGAATTTTTTTAAACATAACCTAAAAAGAGAAATAGATATATGAGAAGGGTTGGAGATGAATGAGAGGAAAAAAGGGCAATTCTCTGCTTATGTATTTACTCTGTTTATTACTGGCAGCCGGCCTTATGCTTACAGGCTGTGCAAATAAAAGCGAAAAAACCGGGACCAGCACTAAAACAAATACTGAAAAACCAACAGCAAAACCTAAAGATGAGGTTGTTAAGATCGGGTACCAGAAAAACGGGCCGCTGGTCATTCTAAAAAGCCTCGGAACACTTGAGAAAAGGCTGGAGCCTGAGGGGTATAAGGTGGAGTGGAAGGAATTCACTTCAGGTCCTGCCCTTATGGAAGCCTTAAATGGCGGCAGTATTAACTTCGGCAGAAGCGGAGATTCGCCTCCAATTTTTGCGCAGGCAGCTGACACCCCTTTTGTTTATGTGGCAGCAGGAAAATCAAAATTTAAGGGAAGCGGGATTTTAGTGCATAAAGATTCCCCAATCAAGTCCCTTGCTGATTTAAAAGGAAAGAAGATAGGTTTTGCAAAGGGTTCCAGCTCTCACTATCTATTGGTAAAGGCACTTAAAAAAGCAGGAGTATCCTATGAAGATATTCAGCCTTCCTTCCTTCAGCCAGGGGATGCCCGGGTTGCTTTTGAACAGGGAAATATCGATGCATGGGCCATATGGGATCCGTTTACTGCAGATACTGAAATCCATTCAAATGCCCGTATGTTAGTGAATGGAGAAGGATTAACTACTGACCGGGATTTCTTTTTGGCAAATACTGAGTTCGCAAAGAATAACAGCGATGTAATAGATATCATTATAGAAGAAATTCAGAAATCCGCCGATTGGGCGAATTCTAACCATGATGAATTGGTAGCAATGCTCTCTCCAATCCTGAAAATTGATGAGAAATCATTACTAATGTCAGCACAGCGGCGCGTTTACGGTGTAGACCAGCTGAATAAACAGATTATCAGTGAACAACAGGAGATAGCAGACACGTATGTTGAACTGAAAATTATTCCGAAAGAGATTAATGTAAACGACGCTGTAGATCATGAAAGGATGGCAAAAGAATAAATAGAGGGGAAGCTGACTCATGAAACCAAGCATAAATGGAGCCGCGAAACTATTTATTCCCTGGGCAGTACCGGTCCTTCTCCTGCTTTGCTGGCAGATATTTGCTTCATTGGGTGTCATCCCGCCCAGAATTCTTCCAGCACCTTTGGATGTTTTGAAGGCCGCGGTGGAATTAACGAAAACGGGAGAGCTGATAGACCATTTATCGATCAGCCTAGGCAGGGCATTAACAGGATTTTTGATTGGCGGTACAATTGGGTTTCTGCTAGGACTCTTTAATGGGATATCCAGGGTTTCCGAGCTGTTTTTGGATACATCTATTCAGATGCTCAGAAATATACCGCACCTGGCGTTAATCCCGCTGGTTATTCTATGGTTCGGAATTGATGAAACTTCGAAAATCTTTATTGTAGCACTTGGTGTATTATTCCCAGTTTATATTAATACCTACCATGGGATAAAATCTGTGGATAAAAACCTGATTGAAATGGGGCAGGCATACGGGCTTAAGGGAAGCACTTTATTCTGGACAATCATCTTTCCAGGAGCCCTATCTTCCATACTGGTGGGAATCCGTTTCTCACTTGGAGTAATGTGGATGACACTCATTGTAGCAGAAACGATTTCAGCACATTCCGGGATCGGTTACATGGCGATGAATGCACGCGAATTCATGCAAATGGATGTGATTGTATTAAGCATTGTCTTATACGCAATGTTTGGAAAATTTTCAGATGTAATAGCTAGATTGGTAGAAGGAAAATGGCTTCAATGGAATTCGTAAGAACCAAATGGAGAGGAGGAAAGGCAGTTGTTATCTCATATACCTGACTCCCATATTGTATTGGAAACTATTCAAAAATCTTATAATAATCGCCCGGTTCTAAATGGGATCAACCTTAGTATTAAGTTTGGCGAATTTGTTGCTGTCGTTGGTAAGAGCGGCTGCGGGAAAAGTACACTTCTTCGGTTGGTAGCCGGTCTGGAGAAATATGATGGGGGAACAATCACTGTTGCCGGGGCGGGATTAAACCGCCTCAACCGACAGGCCCGGATCATGTTTCAGGATGGCAGGCTCCTTCCGTGGAAACGGGTCATAGATAATGTAGGCCTAGGGCTTCATGGAGATTGGAAAGACGAAGCATTCCAGGCCCTGCGCAATGTTGGACTGGAAGAGCGGGGCCAGGATTGGCCCGGGAAGCTTTCTGGAGGACAAAAACAGCGGGTAGCATTGGCCCGTGCATTGGTTCATAAGCCTGATATCCTGTTGCTTGATGAACCGCTGGGTGCCCTTGATGCCTTAACCCGAATCGAAATGCAGGATCTGATTGAGACAATTTGGAAAGAAAAAAAATTCACCTCTATACTGGTTACACATGATGTTGAGGAAGCAGTTGCAATCGCGGACAGGGTCATTCTTATTGAAGATGGGAAAATAGTGTTAAATAAACAGATCAATCTGCCGAGGCCAAGGCAGCGTTCTAATTCTGTTTTTGCAAATCATGTTGAAGAGATTTTAGACCGGATCATGCTGCGCGGGAAAGAGAAGGAATTGCTCGTGGTCAACCGCCAGCCTGAAACATTTCCCTTAGTAAGGAAGTCTATAAAGACGGTTTCAGAGAGCAATTTCAAAGAAGAAGCTGTTCGAAATCGCCTTGAGGATCACCAGAATCGCAAGGACCTATAGATTTTATTGAAGGGCACCTCTGCCTGTTATTATTATAAGCTGTATTTTTCAGCAACTGTTTTTTTATGTCTATTAGAGCCATATACGGCTCTTTTTTAGTGGGCTGATAAATTACTTAGCCAAACCTTTCAAAAATGTAATGTTCTGTAAGCATTATTCGATATAACCATTGGCCGGTTGTGATATATAATCTTCTCATAAAGTATAGAGGAGGACTGAATAATGAATTTTACTGATAGTAATGTAGCTATGTTTCGTTTTATCAATGACTTAAGTAAACAGCATGAATATTTAAATCCTATCTTTGAGTTTTTGGCGGAATATATGGTGTATTTTTTAGGTGTAGCTTTGCTTCTATCCTGGTTTACCGGGACAAATAAGAACAGGATAATGGTAATGAATGCTGCTTTTGCCCTTGTAATCGCTGAGATCGGCGGGAAGATTGCAGGGATGTTTTATTCCAATTACCAGCCATTTGCAGAGCTTAAGAACGTCAATTTATTAATTGAAAAAGGTGTTAATAATTCTTTTCCAAGCGACCATACAATCATCTTTTTTTCTATTTGTTTTTCTTTTTGGCTGATGCGAAAAAAAGAAGGGTCATTGCTGCTTATCCTTGCAGTTTTGGTGGCTCTTTCGCGGATCTGGGTTGGAGTTCACTATCCGGCTGACGTTGCTGCCGGAGCTTTGCTTGGTATTCTTTCCGCGCTGCTTGCTTACAGGGTTGTCCCTAGATTTAGTTTTATCAAGCGCCTTACTATGGCTGCTACTGAAAAGGATAGATCTAAAACCTTTTAATGACTGAGGGAAGAAGGATGTCAAATGAGTGAGATTATCAAAACGACCAATCTGACAAAGCGTTATGGAACCCAAATTTCAGTTGATCATCTTAATTTCTCGGTCAACGAAGGGGAGATCTATGGATTTCTTGGAAGAAACGGGGCAGGTAAAACATAATCAGAATCGCAGGAGACATTGCGAACAATACCATGCTGCCAACTTATCCCGCAGAAATTTCTTACCTTGTGATAACTGCTGTGGCGGTGGCAGGGTTTATGGCAACATTGATTTATTTTAAGAGGGCAGATATTTACTAGGTTTTTCTTGAACTCAGAATATCCCTCAGAAATCAGCTATTTGAATTCCTTAGAAACGGGGCGCGATTCAGTGGAGATGTAATTATTTTAGTGAAAACGGGGTGCAATTCCGTGAGCTGTGACTGACGGAGAGAAAATGTAAACAAGCAGGCCCGCACCAGGGACCTGCTTAAATTCTTTTTAAGGGTTGGTTGACCAGAGTCCAGCCGTTTTTACGAAGACCCGCGGATTAAGTTTTAGCTGAGCGACCATAAATTCTGCCAGATCTTCAGGCTGCATGACTTTTTCTGGATTTCCGTCCGTTAAATTAGTTTCGATTGCAAGATCGGTAGCCACAGTACTTGGCGTTAGTGCACTTACCCTAATATTATGCTTGCGGACCTCAAGCATTAGCGATTCGGTTAAGCCCAGTACGGCAAATTTTGAAGCGCTGTATGCGCTGGTAACAGGAGCGCCTTTTTGGCCGGCGGAAGAGGATATATTAATGATATCGCCTGATTTTTTTTCAATCATCCCCGGTAAAACAGCGCGCGTTACATTATATACGCCCATTAAGTTGACGCGGATGATATTTTCCCATTCTTCCGGAGAGAGTTCAAGAAACCCGCCGAATTTGGCGATTCCGGCATTGTTGATTAAGATATCGATAGCACCTAAGTCTGAATTGATGTGTTCAATTGCATGGGTAACTGAATCAAGATCGGCTACGTCTGCGGAGGCCGCTGAAATTTCAATATTATATTCCGCTAATTCGGAAGCTACCTTCTCGAGGTTAGACATGTTACGCCCTACCAGTCCAATGTTGACGCCTTCCTTAGCCAGAGCAATTGCTGTCGCACGCCCGATTCCTCTGCCAGCCCCTGTTATCAAAGCAGTTTTTCCTGATAAATTACTCATTTATCCCGGCTCCTTTCAAATAAAAAACCTAACAAAGACCGCAACGTAACAAAAAATATGCGGTCTTTGCCTTTTAAGTCTATTCCAAATTTGCATGCCTGCCAAACATTGTGTCTGAATTTAATTCTTTTTTCTCCATAAATCTCAGGATTACAGCATCGAAGAAAAGCAATAAAGTTTGTTCAAAAAGGGATGCCATGGGCTGGATGGTACTGTAACCACCTTGATTTTTATCTTTAGGTGAGCTTGGCAATTTAATTGCAATATCCGCTAATTTTCCGATAGTGGATTCAGGAAAAATTGTTGCAATAGCGATCGTTCCGCCGATGTTTTTAGCTTTTTCAGCCATCGAGACCAACCTTTTTGTTTCACCTGAACCGGAACCGATGATGAGGATATCCTCTTTTCAAAGTTAGGAGTAACGGTCTTCTCCAATGACAAATGCATCTTATCCCATATGCATCAGACGCATGGCAAACGATTTTGCCATAAATCCGGAACGTCCCGCCCCCGCAGTAAAAATCTATTTGGATTCCAGTATTCCATTTACCAATTTCTCAGCACCTTCATCCGGAATTAAGCGAACTGTATTGTTTAGCTCCTCAAGAATTATATCAAGGTATTGCGTGGTATTCATTGGATAGCCTGTTGTAGCATTTTTTGCATTTCGGCTGCAGCTGCCTTTTTATCGTTCTGGCTTGTAATCCCGCCTCCAACAATAACCAGGTCGGGCTGGGCTTGGATGACTTCCTGCAATGTATCCAGTTTAATCCCGCCAGCAATTGCAGTCTTGGCATTTTTTACGACACTTTTGATTTTAGCAAGGTCTTCAAATGAATTTTGCCCGACTGCCTGCAGGTCATAGCCTGTGTGTACACAAATATAGTCTACACCAAACTCATCAAGCTCTTTCGCACGGCCTTCAATATCCTTTACTGCGATCATGTCGACAAGGATTTTCTTGCCCTGTTTTTTTGCTTCCTCAACGGCCCCCTTAATTGACATGTCCTCAGCAGCGCCGAGAATTGTGATAATATCAGCTCCGGCTTCGGAGGCCTTCATGACTTCATAGCCCGCAGCGTCCATGATCTTCAAATCTGCCAGAACCTTTAGGTTTGGGAATTCTGCTTTTATTTCCTTAACGGCTCTAAGGCCTTCATTTATAACAACCGGTGTGCCGATTTCAACGATATCAATATGATCTTCGACTTCCTTCACCAATTTTATTGCTTCCGGAATATTTACAAGATCCAATGCCAGTTGAAGTTCCATAAATTGTCCACTCCTCTAAAGTTTATTGGGGGGCAAGCAAGATGATATCTGAATCCCGCACCATCATAGTATTTACTTCTATGATTATTTTTCTTCACCTGTTATTTATTAAGCTAATGTTTCCAATCACAGGTTACTGCCCAAGTATACGAGGTATATTTATCATATGGAAGTACGCACTTTTTTCTTACATAGTGTTAAAAAGTATACTATCAGTTATAATAGGCAATAGAGGTGAATGATATGTCACGAATACAGGAGAAGACGTTTAACTGTGAAAAAGAATTAACCCTTTCTGTTATTGGAGGAAAATGGAAGATGCTCATTTTGTGGCATTTGGGGAAAGAGGGAACCAAGAGATTTGGTGAGCTGAAGGGGCTTATGCCGGGAATTACCCAGCGAATGCTTGTAAACCAGCTTCGTGAGCTGGAGGAAGACCTTATAGTCCATCGTGAAGTATATCCTGTTGTTCCGCCAAAAGTTGAGTATTCCCTTACAGAACAAGGACAAAGCCTGATGCCTATCCTTGATTCCATGTATAAGTGGGGTAAAAATTACATGGAAAATGTTTTGGATAGTACTGAAAAAGAAAAGAAATTTGTAAAGTAAAATCTTAACTTACACTGTTTGATGAAGTTAAATCTATTACACCGCCGGTAAAACAATGCCAGCGGTTTTTTTATTATTCCAGAATCGAATCCGCATTTTGATTCAAATTATATAGAGCATACCTGTGTCTGTCCTGATTAATGCGCTTTATTGGATTAATTTGTATAAGCAAAAATGTTGCAAGTAATAATCGAGTTATAATAATGTGATGCTATTATCTGAAATTTCAATAAATCAGTTCAATGATGTTCCATGCCATTAATTTTATATAAAAACAGCAATATAAAAGCTAGAAGGAGGTATAACAATGGAATATAGCTTGTATCCGTTAGGTGATAATGCGGTTATTATCGAACTCGGAAAAGAAATTGATATGAAAACACAACAGCGGATTCAAGTAATTGCATCCTGTTTAGATGAAAATCCATTTCCATGGATCATTGAATACATACCTGCCTTTACGACCATTACCATTCTTTATAATCCGGTTCATCCTTCCTTATCCGGAGATAATTTTTCTCTTCCCTTTGAAAAGGTCTGTTATCATCTTGAAAGACTTTTGCCAACAATATCCCTTGGTAAATCTTCCGAATCGCGAGTAGTGGATATCCCTGTTTGTTACGGCGGGGAATATGGTCCTGATCTGGAGTATGTGGCCGAAATTAATAAGTTAACGACAGATGAGGTCATTCAGATACATTCAGCCGGCGATTATATAGTCTATATGATTGGCTTTGCTCCGGGGTTTCCATATGTCGGAGGCATGTCCGAAAAGATAGCAGCACCGAGAAGAGAATCTCCTCGATTAAAAATCCCGGCCCGGACTGTTGGTATTGCGGGAATGCAGACAGGAGTCTATCCAATAGAAACTCCAGGAGGGTGGCAGCTGATCGGGCAAACACCTATTGAACTGTTCCGACCGGACGAAAATCCGCCAAGCCTGCTACGAGCAGGGGATAAAATCCGATTTACACCAATAAGCCAAAAGGAATACTTAAAATGGGAGAAGGACGAGAGATGCTGACAATCATCAAGCCTGGCCTCCTTACGACTATCCAAGACTTAGGCAGGTATGGGTTTCAAAAATATGGTGTTATTGCGAGCGGTGCTATGGACCGGTTTGCCCATCGAGTGGCTAACATCCTGGTTGGGAATGAAGAAAATGCACCAACTATGGAGATAACTTTGCTTGGTCCGCAAATAGAGTTTAATGAAAATGTCTTAATCTCCATTTGCGGCGGTGATCTGGCCCCGATGATTAATGGCCTGCCCGTCAGGCCGTGGCGTTCCGTTTTTATAAAAAAAGGCAGCAGGCTTACATTTGGCTCACCCCGTTCGGGCTGCCGGGCTTATATTGCTGTGGCCGGAGGTTTTTCAGTACCAAAAGTGATGAATAGCAGTTCAACATACTTAAGGGCAGAAATCGGCGGTATTTTTGGCCGTGCATTAAAAGAGGGCGATCAACTAAGGTTTGGAGTTCCTGGAATACTCTCAAAAAAAATGGGGGAATCAATGACAGCCAGTATGGTTGAACGGCCTTTCACAGAAATGGATTGGTCAGTTGCTGCCGATATTATGCCATACTCGGTAACTGAACCCTCCGTCCGCATAACAAGAGGACGCCAATTTCACTTGTTTACGAATGACAGCCTGGAAAGCCTGTTTGCTGAACGATTCCAGGTGACGCCGCAATCCGATCGAATGGGCTACCGGCTAAAAGGGCCATCACTTCAATTGGAAAATGCAGAGGAGATGCTTTCGGAGGCAGTAACGTTTGGGACGATTCAGGTTCCCTCTGAAGGAAATCCAATTGTCCTGATGGCAGACCGCCAAACTACAGGCGGTTACCCAAAAATCGGCCAGGTTGCGTCTGTTGATTTGCCTTTGGTTGCCCAGATGAAACCAGGGGAGTTTATTAGGTTTACAGAAGTCTCTACTCAAGAAGCACAACGCCTGCTCTTTGAAAAGGAGAAAAGGATTCAGCATCTGAAAAATGGAGTATCACTAAAATTTAAATAAGGGTGAAAAATATGCATATGATAGACATCAACTGTGATATGGGTGAAAGCTTTGGGGCCTATAGAATGGGCAGGGATGAAGAAATTCTTGATTTCATCACGTCGGCTAATATTGCATGCGGATTTCATGCAGGAGACCCTTCTACAATGCGGAAAACCGTCCAAATGGCACTGGAGAAAAATGTCGGCATTGGTGTGCATCCTGGACTCCAGGATTTAGCTGGATTTGGAAGAAGGGACATACAAATTTCCCCTCAGGAGGCTTATGATCTCGTGCTTTATCAAATAGGGGCCCTTTATGGATTTGTCAAGGCTGAAGGAGGAAGGCTGCAGCATGTTAAGCCTCATGGAGCCCTTTATAATATGGCCGCCAGAAGCCCTAAATTATCAGAAGCAATAGCAGAAGCCATTTACAAGGTTGATCCCCAATTAATTTTGGTTGGTCTAGCGGAAAGCGAATTGGTAAAAGCCGGAGAGAAAGCTGGTTTGCTATCAGCAAGTGAAGTATTCTCTGACCGGACCTATCAGGAGGACGGTTCACTGACCCCCAGGCTGGAAAGCAATGCTCTGATTAAGGATCATGATGCTGCGATTGGCCAGGTTATTAAAATAGTTAAAGAAGGAAAGGTTCGCTCGCTGCAGGGTACAGATATACAGATTAAAGCCGACACGGTTTGCATTCATGGAGATGGAGAAAGTGCCTTGGAGTTTGCCAGGTATATTTCTAATGCCTTACGAAACGTAGGTATCAAAATAGAAAAAATAAGGGACATTATTAATAAATAATACATCGAGGTAATTACATGGAAAAAAACTCACGA
>NZ_PGVF01000032.1 GCF_002860285.1 Bacillus sp. M6-12 | reverse complement strand
CTTTCAAAACTGAACAAAACAAAAGCGCTCGTTTATTATCCTTAGAAAGGAGGTGATCCAGCCGCACCTTCCGATACGGCTACCTTGTTACGACTTCACCCCAATCATCTGTCCCACCTTAGGCGGCTGGCTCCTTGCGGTTACCCCACCGACTTCGGGTGTTACAAACTCTCGTGGTGTGACGGGCGGTGTGTACAAGGCCCGGGAACGTATTCACCGCGGCATGCTGATCCGCGATTACTAGCGATTCCGGCTTCATGCAGGCGAGTTGCAGCCTGCAATCCGAACTGAGAATGGCTTTATGGGATTCGCTTACCCTCGCGGGTTTGCAGCCCTTTGTACCATCCATTGTAGCACGTGTGTAGCCCAGGTCATAAGGGGCATGATGATTTGACGTCATCCCCACCTTCCTCCGGTTTGTCACCGGCAGTCACCTTAGAGTGCCCAACTGAATGCTGGCAACTAAGATCAAGGGTTGCGCTCGTTGCGGGACTTAACCCAACATCTCACGACACGAGCTGACGACAACCATGCACCACCTGTCACTCTGTCCCCCGAAGGGAAACGCCCTATCTCTAGGGTTGTCAGAGGATGTCAAGACCTGGTAAGGTTCTTCGCGTTGCTTCGAATTAAACCACATGCTCCACCGCTTGTGCGGGCCCCCGTCAATTCCTTTGAGTTTCAGCCTTGCGGCCGTACTCCCCAGGCGGAGTGCTTAATGCGTTTGCTGCAGCACTAAAGGGCGGAAACCCTCTAACACTTAGCACTCATCGTTTACGGCGTGGACTACCAGGGTATCTAATCCTGTTCGCTCCCCACGCTTTCGCGCCTCAGCGTCAGTTACAGACCAGAGAGTCGCCTTCGCCACTGGTGTTCCTCCACATCTCTACGCATTTCACCGCTACACGTGGAATTCCACTCTCCTCTTCTGCACTCAAGTCCCCCAGTTTCCAATGACCCTCCACGGTTGAGCCGTGGGCTTTCACATCAGACTTAAAGGACCGCCTGCGCGCGCTTTACGCCCAATAATTCCGGACAACGCTTGCCACCTACGTATTACCGCGGCTGCTGGCACGTAGTTAGCCGTGGCTTTCTGGTCAGGTACCGTCAAGGTACCATCAGTTACTATGGTACTTGTTCTTCCCTGACAACAGAGTTTTACGATCCGAAAACCTTCTTCACTCACGCGGCGTTGCTCCGTCAGACTTTCGTCCATTGCGGAAGATTCCCTACTGCTGCCTCCCGTAGGAGTCTGGGCCGTGTCTCAGTCCCAGTGTGGCCGATCACCCTCTCAGGTCGGCTACGCATCGTTGCCTTGGTGGGCCATTACCCCACCAACTAGCTAATGCGCCGCGGGCCCATCTGTAAGTGACAGCCGAAACCGTCTTTCCATCTTCTCTCATGCGAGAAAAGAACGTATCCGGTATTAGCTCCGGTTTCCCGAAGTTATCCCAGTCTTACAGGCAGGTTGCCCACGTGTTACTCACCCGTCCGCCGCTGACTATCAGGAGCAAGCTCCATCAAGTCCGCTCGACTTGCATGTATTAGGCACGCCGCCAGCGTTCGTCCTGAGCCAGGATCAAACTCTCCGA
>NZ_PGVF01000031.1 GCF_002860285.1 Bacillus sp. M6-12 | reverse complement strand
ATTCCGTCCCAAGCCACCATTTAATATTAGCATGTTTGGCGATTGTGGCGAAGTGGTTAACGCATCGGATTGTGGTTCCGACATTCGTGGGTTCGATTCCCATCAGTCGCCCCATTATATCTTTATGCGGGTGTAGTTTAATGGTAAAACCTCAGCCTTCCAAGCTGATGTCGTGGGTTCGATTCCCATCACCCGCTCCAATTATGGGCCTATAGCTCAGCTGGTTAGAGCGCACGCCTGATAAGCGTGAGGTCGATGGTTCGAGTCCATTTAGGCCCACCATATCCAATTGTTCCGCAGTAGCTCAGTGGTAGAGCAACGAGCGAATCCTCCATGATTTGCTACGAGTTGTACTCATCGAGCCGCATCTTGATTTTGCATACCGAGATGAGGACATTCGGCTATGCTAAAAGATGTTTAGGAAGTTATATTATTGTTCCGCAGTAGCTCAGTGGTAGAGCATTCGGCTGTTAACCGAACGGTCGTAGGTTCGAGTCCTACCTGCGGAGCCATATGGGGAAGTACTCAAGAGGCTGAAGAGGCGCCCCTGCTAAGGGTGTAGGTCGGGTAACCGGCGCGAGGGTTCAAATCCCTCCTTCTCCGCCATATGGCCCCTTGGTCAAGCGGTTAAGACACCGCCCTTTCACGGCGGTAACACGGGTTCGAATCCCGTAGGGGTCATTATTAAAAAAGACTGTATACATTTTGTATGCAGTCTTTTTTGCGTTCTTTTTTATTTCTGTAAATGTAGGAAACCCACTTAGCTTTGGCATACTATTTCTAAAAATAGTCCTCAGTTCGACAAAACTCTCTTATTTCCTTCCTTCGTAAGGGTTTATGATTAAGAAGTAACGGGTATATAATTATGTTGAATTATCGGTCTGTTTTCGTTGTAGCATCTTGTTATTACTTTTTTCATATAGCAATAACACTGTGAGTTTATATACAAATATAGCTTTTAATGGGAGGAAACCTTTTTAAAAACATGAAAAATTCGGAGTGTGCTTGAAAAATTTGTCGAATAAGTTTTAGAAAATTATTAAGATTCATACAGGAATAATAATAAAAATAGAGAATCAAATAAAATAGAAGCCTATTAGATGAGACAGGAGTGGACACATTGGTACAAGGTTTTCCTACAGATTATGAAATACATCTTTTCCATGAAGGGAACCTGAACGAGGCTTACAACCTATTTGGCAGCCACTTGGTTGAAAACGGAGGAACGGTTCATACCCGATTCTGTGTCTGGGCCCCGCATGCCAGAAAAATAAGGCTGACAGGGAGCTTTAATTCTTGGGATCCAGAAGGGTATGATTTGACTCGTATTAATAATGAAGGTATTTGGTTTATAACTGTTCCTTTTAATGCAACGGGGGCTCTATATAAATATGAAATAGAATCCGAGGATGGAAAGACTTTTCTTAAAGCAGATCCTTATGCATGCTATGCAGAATTACGGCCAAACACAGCTTCCATTGTTCATTCCTTAGATGGTTATGTGTGGCAGGACAGACATTGGCAACGGAAGAAGAAGTCTGAAACATCCTCAAGCCCTATTGCGATTTACGAATTGCATTTTGGTTCATGGAAGCTTAAAAAGGATGGAATTCTTTATTCTTACCGGGAGATGGCTGATGAAATTATTCCATATGTTAAGGAACGGGGATTTAACTTTATTGAAATTCTCCCTCTGATAGAACACCCATTTGACCTCTCATGGGGTTACCAAGGGACAGGCTATTTTGCCCCCACTAGCCGTTACGGCACTCCGCAAGACTTCATGTATTTTATAGACCGCTGCCATCAAAGCGGTATCGGCGTCATTCTTGATTGGGTCCCAGGCCATTTTTGTAAGGACGCACACGGGCTGTATATGTTTGATGGAAAACCTCTCTATGAATACCGTGACCAACAGCATAGGGAAAATTTGGTTTGGGGAACTGCCAATTTTGACCTCGGGAAAACAGAAGTTCAAAGCTTCCTAATTTCTAATGCAAGGTATTGGATTGAGCATTTTCACATCGATGGTTTTCGTGTTGATGCTGTTGCCAATATTATATTTTGGCCAGGTGGGGATGGAGGATACGAAAATCCATATGCTATCTCATTCCTGCAAAAGCTAAATGAAACTGTGAAACAATACAACCCGAATTTTTTAATGATGGCTGAAGATTCAACTGACTGGCCAAATGTCACTTCAAGAGCTGGATATGGCGGACTTGGTTTTGACTATAAATGGAATATGGGATGGATGAATGATGTGCTTACTTACATGGAGGCCCCTCCTGACTTGCGTTCTAGCCTTCACCATAAGCTCACATTTTCTTTAATGTATGCTTTTTCGGAAAACTTTATTTTGCCTCTTTCCCATGATGAAGTGGTACATGGCAAGAAATCGCTGCTGGATAAAATGCCGGGCCAATATGAGGAGAAGTTTTCACAGCTGCGCCTTCTTTATGGATATATGATGGCTCATCCCGGAAAGAAGCTCTTGTTCATGGGCGGGGAGTTCGGCCAATTTGCGGAATGGAAGGATAAAGAACAGCTTGACTGGAATTTGCTTGAATATGGAATGCATCAAAAAATGGATGCATACACTAAAGAGTTGTTATTTTTTTATAAAAGATCTAAAGCCTTATATGAGCTGGACAATGATCCTTCAGGGTTTCAATGGATTGATGTTCACAATAATCAGCAATCAGTTCTGTCGTTTATCCGAAGGGGAAAAAAGGAAGAAGATTTCCTTGTAATTGTATGCAACTTTAGAAATCATGCATACAGCGATTATAAGATTGGTGTTCCACAGAAACGAGAATACAGAGAGGTATTAAATTCTGATCGGGCAGATTTCGGGGGCAGCGGACACGTAAACAAGAAGGTCATAAAGAGCCATGAGGGAGTCTATCATGGAAACCCTTTTTATATAACAATGAATGTACCGCCATACGGAATTTCAATTCTTCGGCCAGTCCAAAAAAGAAAGGGGCAAGAGCAAAATGGTAAAGACAAAATGCGTAGCAATGTTATTGGCGGGGGGAAAGGGAAGCAGGCTTAATTCTTTAACGAAAAACCTTGCAAAACCGGCAGTACCTTTTGGAGGGAAATACAGGATTATTGATTTTACGTTGAGCAATTGCACGAATTCAGGGATAGATACTGTTGGGGTCTTAACGCAGTATCAGCCGCTTGTTCTTAATACTTATATTGGAATTGGCAGCGCATGGGATCTGGACCGCAAAAATGGAGGAGTTACAGTGCTTCCCCCCTATGCAGAGTCATCTGAGGTTAAGTGGTATACAGGAACAGCGAGCGCCATTTATCAAAATTTGAATTATATTGAAAGCTATAATCCGGAATATGTTCTGATTCTTTCAGGAGACCATATTTATAAAATGGACTATGATCTAATGCTCAGCTTTCATGAGGAAAAGGAAGCTGATGTCACGATCTCTGTTATCGAGGTTCCCTGGTATGAGGCAAGCCGGTTCGGGATTATGAACACAAATAGCGATCAGGAAATTATCGAGTTTGACGAGAAGCCTAAACAGCCAAAGAGCAACCTGGCCTCAATGGGGATCTATATTTTTAAATGGGAGGTTCTAAAGGAATATCTGGAAAAAGATGCACTAAATCCAGATTCAAGCAGGGATTTTGGAAAGGATATTATCCCGATGCTCCTGGAAGATGAAAA
The DNA here is from genome assembly GCF_002860285.1 of Bacillus sp. M6-12. Classification (GTDB taxonomy): domain Bacteria; phylum Bacillota; class Bacilli; order Bacillales; family DSM-1321; genus Peribacillus. The sequence continues at coordinate 168,996 of NZ_PGVF01000031.1, read as the reverse complement.
GAAGCTTATGGCCTATCCATTTAAGGGTTATTGGAAGGATGTAGGAACGGTAGAAAGCCTTTGGGAGGCTAACATGGACCTGCTTGATGAGAAATGCGAGCTTGATTTATTCGACCATTCATGGAGAATCTATTCGGTAAATCCAAATCAGCCTCCTCAGTATATTGCCCCTTATGCAAAGGTTGAAGAGTCGCTGATTAATGAAGGGTGCATGGTGGAAGGGAAGGTTGAGAAATCTGTGCTTTTCCAGGGCGTTACAGTCGGGCGCCATTCACAAATATCTGAATCAGTCATCATGTCTGATGCGGTTATTGAGGAAAATGTCATAATTGAACGTGCCATTATACCACCCAACTCAAGAGTACCTGCAGGAACGATTATCCGGCCGGAAGAGGGAAAAGAAAAAATCGTATTGGGGCCAGAAGAATATTGCCAATTAATAAATAACAGTAATTAAACACAGTTAATATAGATAATCACGGAGAGGAAGATAGATAACCATGAATAACAAGAGGATGCTAGGAGTAATCGATGCTACAACCTTTCATGAACCCCTTAGGGACTTGATACAACATAGGACACTTGCTGCTCTTCCGTTTGGTGGGAGGTACCGGCTGATCGATTTCGTTCTTTCAAGCATGGTTAACTCAGGCATCTCTAGTGTGGGAGTTTTCCCTAAACACAATTACCGGTCTCTTATGGATCACTTAGGGTCAGGAAAGAATTGGGATTTAAACCGAAAGCGGGATGGGCTTTTCTTTTTCCCGGCTCCGGTCCTGGACTTACCTGAAGAAATGGTCGGATCATTTCACCATTTTGACAGCCATATGAGCTATTTTAACCGTAGCAGAGAAGAGTATGCTTTAGTAGCAAACTGTTATTCCGTGCTGAATATGGATTTCAAGGCAGCCCTTGAGAGGCATATTCAGAATAGCTGCGACATTACAGAAATTCATCAGATGGGCCAGCCGATGGAAATCTATTTATTGAAAAAGGATCTTCTTATTGACCTGGTAAAGGATAAAGATAATACGGGTTATCGCAGCATCAAAGACGTCATAGAGAGCGGGGATCCCCGTTACACTTTCTGTACCTATGAATACACAGGATATGCAGCGCAGATCGATTCTATTGAAAAGTATTTTAAGTCGAGTATGGAGCTTTTAAATCAAAGCAAATGGCATGACCTCTTCAGAAAGGATAATCCGATTTTCACTAAAGTGAAGGATGAGCCGCCAACCAATTATAAAAAAGGAGCTACTGTAAAGAACTCCATGATTGCGAACGGCTGCGTGATTGAGGGACATGTGGAAAACAGCATCATTTCCAGATCAGTAAAAATCGGAAAAGGCACTGTCATAAAGAACTGTATCATCATGCAAAAGTCAGTTATAGGAGAAAATTGTCAGCTTGATTCGGTAATCCTTGATAAAGACGTGAAAATTACGGATAATACGGTGCTCGTTTCTGAAGCATATACCAGTCCGATTGTAATAAAAAAGGGAGTCGTGCAGGGAGAGTTGATGCAGTCGTGAAAGTATTGTTTGTCGTTTCAGAATGCGTTCCCTTTGAGAAGTCAGGAGGCCTTGCTGATGTAGCGGGTTCACTGCCAAAAGAACTGAAGAAGCAGGGGACCGATGTTAGGGTCGTAATGCCTAAATATGGCTCCATCCCTGAACATTTTCGTTCTGAAATGGAAAAAAAGGCAGAGTATACCGTTCAGGTCGGATGGAGATCGCAGTACTGCGGGATTGAAGTGCTTGAGAGTGATGGCTTAATCTATTATTTTATCGATAATGAATATTATTTTAAAAGAGGCAGCAGCCTGTATGGACATTATGACGATGGAGAAAGGTTCTCCTTTTTTTGCAGGGCTGTGCTCGAAATGCTGGAGAAGGTTAATTTTATTCCTGATGTTTTGCATTGCCACGACTGGCACACAGGCATGATACCGTTTTTATATAAAACTGAGTACCAGCGGCGAGCGGGTTATGGCCATATCAAAAATGTTTTTACAATTCATAATCTGCAATTCCAAGGGATTTTTCCTCGTGAAATTCTTGGTGAAGTGCTTGGCGTCAGTGATTATTACTTTCATCCGGAACAGCTCGAGTTCTATGGTAATGTCAATTTTATGAAAGCTGCGTTAGTTGCTTCCGATTTTATCACAACAGTCAGCCCTACCTATACGTCTGAAATACAAACCCCGTATTTCGGAGAGAGGCTGGATAGTCTGCTTCGGTATCGAAAAAAAGACCTTACAGGGATTCTCAATGGAATTGACGATGAGGTGTACAATCCTGAAAAAGACTCGTTCCTAGCAGCAAACTTCAGTTCTCAAAAGCCGGCAGGAAAAGCAAAGAATAAAGCAGCTATCCAAAAACATTTTGGTCTCCCCGAAATAGCTAATAAACCACTAATTGCAATGGTGACAAGATTAACAAAGCAAAAAGGCCTTGATCTGGTTCAAGCGGTATTGCACGAAATAATGGAGGAAGACATACAGATGATTGTCCTTGGGACAGGGGACAGGGAGTTTGAAAATTTCTTTCGTGAGATGGCTGCCCAGTACCCTGAGAAGCTGAGAGTGCAAATTGGATTCGATGAACGCTTGGCCCATAAAATTTACGCAGGAGCAGACTTGTTTTTAATGCCTTCCCAGTTTGAACCCTGCGGTTTGGGACAGTTAATAGCCATGCGCTACGGCGCTATTCCGGTTGTAAGGGAAACTGGCGGACTTAATGATACAGTCACTGCCTTCCGTGAGGATACAGGGGAAGGAAACGGATTTTCATTCACGAATTTTAATGCTCATGATATGCTTTTTACGATTCGGAGAGCGATTCATTATTATCATAATAAAACCATTTGGAAAACACTTTTGAAGCGGGCAATGGAACAGGATAATAGCTGGGCGCAGTCTGCTTTTAAATACAATTCCCTGTATGCTGGCCTGGGAAGCAGGAGTGAAAGCCATGTTTTCTAATAAAGAAGAATTTAAACAATCTTTTATTAAAAAGCTGGAGATGACGTATGGAAAAAGCTTCGAGGAAACCTCCAAGGAAGACCAGTTTCAGACTCTCGGCCAGATGGTCAGGGAATATATAAGCGAAAATTGGATAAAAACAAACGAATTATACCGTTCTTCTAAAACGAAGCAAATCTATTATTTTTCAATTGAATTTCTGCTGGGAAGACTGCTCAGCAGCAATCTATTGAATCTTCGAATAACCGGGGTTGTAAAGGAAGGGTTAGAAGAGCTGGGGATTTCATTGGACGAAATTGAAGAAGTAGAATCAGATGCAGGGCTCGGGAATGGGGGCCTTGGACGGCTTGCTGCTTGCTTCCTGGATTCACTCGCTTCTCTTAATCTGCCAGGGCATGGAAGCGGCATACGCTATAAGCATGGTTTGTTTGAACAAAAGATCGTTGATGGCTTTCAGGTTGAACTCCCTGAGCAGTGGCTGCGGCATGGGCATGTTTGGGAGGTTAGAAAGTCTGATTTAGCTGTTGAGGTCCCATTCTGGGGGAAGGTAGAAGCGTATATGAATAATGGCCGGCTTAACTTTCGCCATGTGGAAGCCGTAACGGTTATGGCTGTCCCTTACGATATGCCTGTTGTCGGCTATCATACAGAAACAGTCAATACGTTAAGGCTTTGGAGTGCAGAACCCTCACCTTTCCCGATTCATAAGGATGTACTTCAGTATAAGAAGGAGACAGAAGCTGTCAGTGAGTTTCTTTATCCGGACGACACGCATGATGAAGGGAAAATCCTTCGTTTGAAGCAGCAGTACTTCCTTGTTTCGGCAAGCCTGCATTCCATAATCAGGTCAGTTAAAAAGAAGTTTCCCCGAATTCAGGATCTTCCTGAAAAAATTGGGATACATATTAATGATACCCACCCTGTCCTCGCCATCCCTGAATTAATGAGAATATTAATTGATGAAGAAAAACTGGGCTGGGAAGAAGCCTGGGATATTACCGTAAGGACAATATCCTATACGAATCATACGACATTATCGGAAGCGCTTGAAAAGTGGCCGATTCGGATATTCAAACCGCTTTTGCCGAGGATTTACATGATTGTAGAAGAAATAAACGAACGTTTCTGCCGGCAGCTTTGGGAAGAATATCCGGGGGATTGGAACCGGATTGAGGAAATGGCGATCATTGCCCATGATCAAATCAAGATGGCTCATATTGCTATTGCCGGAAGTTTTAGTGTAAACGGAGTGGCTGAACTTCATACCGAAATATTAAAAACCAGGGAAATGAACCAATTCTTTGAGGTCTTTCCTGAGAAGTTCAACAATAAAACAAATGGTATCACCCATCGCAGATGGCTGCTTAAGTCCAATCCGGAACTCACAGGGCTGATTAATGAGTCCATCGGCGAGGATTGGATTAAAAACCCAATATTGCTGAGTGAGCTGGAGGCCTTTAAGGATGATAAATCTTTTGCCGGTAAGCTAAAAGATATAAAGCAGCAAAAAAAGGAGACCCTTGCTAAGCGGATTGAACTGCAATCCGGATTAAAAGTTAACCTGGATTCGATTTTTGATGTGCAGGTTAAACGGCTGCATGCTTATAAACGACAGCTGCTAAATGTGCTGCATATAATCCATTTATACAACAGGATAAAAGAGGACAGCAGCTTTCAGCCGTATCCGAGAACGTTTATCTTTGGAGCGAAGGCTTCACCGGGTTATTATTACGCGAAAAAAATTATTAAACTTATAAATGCTACGGCAGAATTGGTTAACAATGATCCAAAAGTCAACAAATATGTTCAGGTTGTCTTTTTGGAGAATTATCGCGTTTCTCTTGCTGAACAGGTATTTCCGGCCACCGATGTCAGCGAGCAGATTTCTACTGCAGGTAAAGAGGCCTCAGGTACTGGAAATATGAAGTTTATGATGAATGGTGCCATTACTTTGGGAACCTTGGATGGAGCAAATGTTGAAATTCTGGAACGGGTCGGCGATGAAAATATGTTTATCTTCGGGCTGAAGGCTGAAGAAGTGCTTCGTTATTATCTAAATGGTGATTACAGGGCAAGAGAGTATTACCATCATGATAAACGTATTAGACAAGTCATTGATCAATTAGTAAATGGATTCTTTCCTGATGCATTCGGCCAGTTTGAAGCTATTAATGATTCCTTATTGGTTGAGAATGACCAGTACTTTGTCCTTCGTGACTTTGCATCTTATGCCGAGGCTCATGAAAAAGTAGCGGAAGCCTTCGTAGATAGGGACAGGTGGATGAAAATGAGCATTGTTAATATCGCCCAGTCTGGGTATTTTTCAAGCGATCGGACGATTCAGGAATATGCTGAGGAAATATGGAATATCCAAAAAGTAAAATTGACTTCTTATAAATAAATCGTTTCAAAACTAAAACCCTTACCAAATGCGTAAGGGTTTATTTTTCTGAAGAAAAAGGGGGCTGCGCCGATAGTTCGTCGTAAAATTAATTAAATAAAAAATTTAAAATCTCTTAGAAAGTTTCGCTCAACACCGCATCTATTGTATTAGCATATGCTAATTATTTATCCGTATTTCCAGCTAAAGTCTGAGAGTAAAAGGGGTCTATAAACTACTTTTTATCGACATAACCATCAGACTTTTTATATGGCACATTGCCGAACGGGGCTTCAAGATTCTCGTCATCTAATTCTTGTTTGTATTCATCCTTGCGCTCTGAAGGGTACATGCTTCTGCCGTTGCCTTTAATATCGGTTCCAATAAAGCTTTCTATCGATTCCGTATAGCCATCATGGTTATCATCTTCGTCTTTATTGTAAATATGATCATAGCTGTCGAGATCGGCTACATAATCTCCTGGGGTTTCAGAAGTCCCATATCGGGCAACTTCAGCAAAGCTATCTTTACTATCAACGATGTCTGAATCTCTCCTGCGCTCAAATGAATCGAGGTGAGGTGGTTCTAATCCCTCCTCCTCGACAGGACGGCCTGAAGCAGGAGGGATCCGCTCAGGAGTATGATCGACACAGTGTAAAGCGGTTGGGATAATCTCCAGGCGTTCAAACGGTATCTCCTTCCCGCATTCGCGGCATATACCATAAGTCCCCTCCTCGATTGCCTCTAGTGCCAGATGTACTTTAGCAAGCCCACTTTCAGCATGGTTGTTAAGAGCAAGGTCTATTTCCCTTTCAGTAAGCTCTGTACCAAGATCAGCTGGATGGTTGTCTAAAGAGGTAAGTTCACCTACTGAATCGGTTTCCTTTTCATCGAATTGGCGCTCTTTTCTTATCATCTCCAATTCTTCCTTTTGCGAAAGCAGTTCTTTTTTTATAGTTTGGATTTCCTCTTTTGTTGGCATTTTTTCTCCCTCATTTCTTAATATATAAAGTTATAGATTTTTCTTAGCACATTTAAATTTGCGGTTATGCTGTAACATTACCCGCAAAAAGAAACAGGGAAACAAGTAAAAACAGCCAGTGACAAAACCAAAGCAGGTCTGCACATGAAAAAACCTTGCCATACTTTCATGGCAAGGTTTTTTACGGGCGTATAGAGCTTCTATTCATGAAAAAACCATAGAAGGGAATTGGGAGCAGCTTTTAGATGAAATAACTGATAAACAGGCCAATGGAGAGAAGGAAACCAAAGACAGTGTTTGTCTGTGCGGTTGCCTTCATCGCCGGCATCATTTGATTAGGCATTGTTTTTCCGATAAAGCCTTTAGTAGCTTTCACGGCTTTAGGTACGCTTAAAAACACAATTAACAGGAATGGGGATACAAGACCTGCAGCCACCATGCCAACAACCCATAAGTACGAAACTATAAACATTCCAGCCAAAAGGTATATTGCTTTCTCATGTCCAAAAAGAATAGCCAATGTTTTTCTGCCATTTTCTTTATCTCCATCAAGGTCTCTTATATTGTTCGCGAGCATGATCGCTCCTACAAGTATGGCTACTGGTATAGAAACTAAAACAGCAGTACTGGATACATATCCAGCCTGGATATAGAATGAGATCAGGATGATCAGAACACCCATAAAAAATCCTGCCATAAGTTCACCGAAAGGAGTGTATGCGATCGGAACCGGCCCTCCTGTATAGAAATATCCAATGGTCATACAGATAGAGCCGATTGCTGCAAGCCACCAGGATGTCTCCATACAAATATAGACACCAAGCAAAAGGGCAGTTCCATAAAAGGCAAGGGCCAATGTCATAACTGTTTTGGGTGTAATTCCTTCACGGACAATGGCCCCTCCGATTCCAACAGAATTTTCGGTATCAAGACCGCGCTTAAAGTCGTAATACTCATTGAACATATTTGTGGCCGCCTGAATGAGCAGGCTGGCAAAAAGCATGGCAAGGAATAATAAAAAGTGGATATCATAAGACTGCATGGCAAGGGCTGTCCCAATGAGAACAGGAACAAATCCCGCTGTTAGAGTATGGGGCCGCAAAAGCTGATACCAGACCCTCCAGCTCCGTTTATTGTTGTCTGCAAGCGGAGCGGAATTTATATCAAAACGAGGTTGCATATAGTATCTCCCTTGAAGTATATTTTGCCCGGGAGCAAGTGACCAGAAAGGACTTGCTGACCTGGAATGTAATAAAAACTTACCACTATTAAGTGTAGAAAAACGATTACTGGGTGTCAATGACTTTTTAGATGTTACACTCACCATAAAAAAGGAAAAATCAATGGATAGGGACCAAGATATATAATAAGGAAAAGAAGGGGTAAAATCAATGGGAAATAGGCCCGCAAAGATTGACATACCTGCAAATGGGGGTGTATCTTTAAATAGGTTTAAACAGAGATATTAGTTTGCAAAAATAAGGGGGGATTTTTTTGGCTATTTCATATGAAACTGAGCTTGCTGAAGGCTTAAATAAAGCCTTGCAAAAAGCTGCAAGAATAAACAAAAAGATACTGTTCAGTGAAGTATTAAGAATCGCTCCAATCGCCCCCCTATCATTTTACCATGCTGGCAAAGACATGTTTGCGGGGGAACGCTTTTTCTGGCAGGATCCCAATAAAGATCTGACTTTGGCGGGTGTAGGGAAGATTGAGACGATTCAAGCAAACCCTGATAGCTCCCGTTATGAAAATATTGAAAACCTATGGAATGGGCGTATTCAAGATGGCGTAAAATCCGGCATCCTGAATATTGCTGCCACTGGGCCATTACTGTTCGGCGGTTATTCATTTGATCCCGAAAAAAGCTCGTCAGCTCTTTGGGACCAATTTGGGGATAATCTATTTTATCTTCCAAAATTCATGGTTACAGTGACCAACGGGGAAACTTACTTAACGACTAATGTGATTTGCTGTCCTGAGGATCGGGCCGATTTATATATAAAATTGCTTCGCGAGCGTGAGCTTCTGCTGAAAGAAAATTTCTATTCTGTTGCTGAGGCAGAGCCCGAAATTACAGATGCAGAAGAAGTGGAGACAGAGCAATGGAAGCAGGCCGTTGCAAATTCCATTGAAGAAATCAAAACAACTGAACTAGACAAAGTGGTGCTTGCCAGGGAAATGAGATTAACTTTCTCAAACTCAGTCAGCTCAGAAGTTGTTTTAAAAACAATAATGGATGAACAGCCGGAAAGCTTTATATTCTGCCTGGAATCCGGAAGTGACTGCTTCTTGGGAGCAACTCCGGAACGCTTGGTAAAGAAGACAGGAAATGAAATTTTCTCAACTTGTCTGGCAGGTTCCATTGCCCGCGGAAAAACAAGTATGGAAGACGAACAGCTGGGGGAAGAACTTCTTGCTGATGAAAAGAATTTAATGGAGCATCAATACGTTGTATCAATGATAGCTGACGCACTGGGTTCCTTATGTAACGAGATTACGGTCCCTGAAAAACCGAAGCTTTTAAAGCTGCGCCATATTCAGCACCTATATACACCTGTTTCCGGAATTGGAAAAAAAGAAGCATCTATTTTTAAGATGATTGAAAAGCTTCATCCAACTCCGGCTCTTGGCGGGCTCCCGAAGGATAAAGCAGTGGTCATAATCCGTGAAGCAGAATTGCTGGAGCGCGGTTTTTATGCTGCCCCAATCGGCTGGACCGATGGATATGGAAACGGAGAATTTGCTGTTGGTATTCGTTCCGCTCTGATTCAGGGTAAGAATGCCTCATTGTTTGCCGGTTGTGGAATTGTAGAAAACTCCAACCCTGAAAGCGAATACAAAGAGACGCAAATTAAATTTAAACCCATGTTAAGCGCATTAGGGGGTCTTAGAAATGAATGAACGGGAAACAATGACCGCGTATCTTTCGGCCTTTGTTGATGAGCTTTCTATAAATCAAATTGAACATGCTGTTGTTTGCCCGGGTTCGCGGTCAACCCCGCTAGCCCTTTTGCTTTCAGAGCACCCTGATATTAAGGTGCATATCAATGTGGATGAACGATCTGCGGCTTTTTTCGCCCTTGGAATGGCCAAAGCTCTAGGTAAGCCAGTTGCGATTCTCTGTACATCAGGAACGGCAGCTGCCAACTTTTATCCCGCGATTGTTGAAGCATATTATTCGAGAGTGCCATTAGTTGTTCTTACAGCTGACAGGCCGCATGAACTCAGGGATGTGGGAGCGCCTCAAGCTATTGATCAAATTCACTTATACGGAAAGCATGTGAAATGGTTTGCCGAAATGGCTTTGCCTGAAAGCAGCCAGAGCATGATAACATATGTCCGGAATGTCTGTGCAAGGGCTGCTGCGACATCAGCCAACGATCCTGCAGGTCCTGTGCATCTTAATTTCCCGCTGAGAGAGCCGCTTGTCCCTGTACTAAAGCAGCATAATTATTTCAGCAACGGACGCAGGGAGAACCAAACAGACAGCAATTTCCAAAGTGGTTATGTTTCACTCTCCCAGGACCATTTTGACCGGATAGCTAAGCATCTTTCCGCTTCCAAAAGAGGTTTAATTGTCTGTGGAGATATTAAGAACCCGGGCTTCCGGGAAGCAGTTGTCTCATTTGCCGAAAAATCAGGTTTTCCTGTATTGGCTGACCCGCTTTCCCAGCTGCGCAGCGGTGCCCATAGTTCTGATTTGATCATAGATGCCTACGATACGTTTCTCAGATTTGATCAAGTAGCTGAGCAGCTGAACCCAGATGTTATTATCAGATTCGGTGCCATGCCTGTTTCAAAGGCTTTGACACAATTCTTGAAGCGACAACCCGAAGCCCGCCATATTGTTGTGGATAGTGGAGGAGGCTGGAGGGAGCCTGCAGGCATTACGGCACAGATGATTTATTGTAATGAGACGCTATTTTGTACCGAAATGCTCTCACGGCTAAATGAAAAGGACTCAAACGGATGGACTAACCTGTGGAAAAAAATTAACATCAAAGCAGTATCTGCTTTGATGTCAGTACGTGATGATACGGAATTAAATGAGGGCAAGTTATTTTCCCTTCTGCAGGATTACCTTCCTGAAAAAACAAACCTGTTTGTCAGCAATAGTATGCCGATCAGGGATCTTGATACCTTTTTCACCAAAAATGAGAAAGAAGTCAGGATTTTTGCTAACCGCGGCGTCAATGGAATTGACGGAATTATATCTACTGCACTGGGCGTTAGCACTGTTTCTCTGCCTACAGTCCTGGTAGTTGGCGACCTGAGTTTCTTTCATGATATGAATGGCTTGCTTGCTGCAAAGCAGCATAAGCTAAATCTAACAATATTGTTGGTCAATAACGACGGTGGAGGGATATTCTCATTCCTTCCTCAGTATGCTGAAAAAGAGCATTTTGAGGTCCTGTTTGGAACACCTCACGGGCTTGATTTTTCTCATGCCGTTCATTTATATGGGGGAACTTATTCAAGAGTTGAAACTTGGGATGAATTTAGGGACAATCTGTCAAAATCAGTAAATCTTGATGGGCTCAAGGTGATTGAAATCCCAACTGATCGGGAAAGCAATGTACTAAAACATCGAGAATTGTGGAATTATGTTTCCCAGGAAATAATCAATGCATTAATCGAGGAAAATAATGAAAATAATCAGTAATGGTGTCGCTTATTCAGTTCATGTACATGGAGAGGGAGAGCCGCTGCTATTGCTTCACGGCTTTACTGGATCATCTGCCGCCTGGGATTTTTTAATCGGTGAAGTTAGCAGTCAATTCCAGCTGATAATGGTTGATATAATCGGGCATGGGGATACAGATTCCCCGGCGAACCCCGATCGCTATCGAATTGAAAAGGCGGCAGAGGATTTGCGGAATATCATTAATGACCTTGGATATAAATCGGTACACTTGCTTGGATATTCGATGGGAGGCAGGCTGGCACTCACTTTTGCATGTATTTATCCGGAAATGGTTAGAACGCTGCTGCTTGAGAGTTCCACACCAGGGTTGAGAACCTCTGAGGAGAGGGAAGCAAGAAGACTTCAAGACAGTAATTTGGCTGCAAAAATCAAAACGGGTGGCATTGAGGATTTCGTTGATTATTGGGAAAACATTCCTTTATTTGCATCGCAAAAGCTTTTGCCCAAACATAGAAGACAGTTAATCAGAAAGGGCAGGCTTCAAAACTCTGTTATTGGCCTATCAAATAGCCTCCTGGGGATGGGGACGGGGAGCCAAACTTCGTGGTGGGACCATTTAGCGGAACTTGAAAAGCCTGTTTTGCTGATAACAGGGGAAGCTGATAAAAAGTTTTCCAGCATCGCTTCCGCCATGCAGAAAATTTTGCCGGACTGTGAGCGGCAAATTTTTTATGATGCAGGACATGCGTTACATGTGGAAGAACCCGAAAAGTTTGGTAAAATAATAAGTGAGTTTTTGTTAAAACACATAAGGAGGAGAAAACATGGCAATTGAATGGTCAACAGTTCGCGAATATGAAGACATTCTTTATCAAAATTACAATGGAATTGCAAGAATCTCCATTAATCGCCCGCAAGTACATAATGCATTCCGTCCAAAGACGGTAATGGAATTGATCGATGCATTTTCAAGAGCAAGAGATGATGCAAGCGTAGGTGTTATCATCCTGACTGGAGAAGGCGGCAGAGCATTTTGCTCTGGCGGTGACCAAAGTGTCCGCGGCCATGGAGGGTATGTAGGCGAAGACGAAATCCCGCGGCTGAATGTTCTGGATTTACAGCGCCTAATCCGTGTTATCCCTAAACCTGTTGTAGCCATGGTAGCAGGATATGCAATCGGAGGAGGCCACGTGCTGCATATAGTTTGTGATCTGACAATTGCTGCAGACAATGCAGTATTTGGTCAGACTGGACCAAAGGTAGGAAGCTTTGATGCAGGATATGGTTCCGGTTATCTTGCACGTATTGTGGGACACAAAAAAGCACGTGAAATCTGGTATCTGTGCCGTCAATACAGTGCACAGGAAGCCCTGGACATGGGCCTTGTTAATACAGTTGTTCCTCTTGAACAGCTGGAAGAAGAAACTGTAAAATGGTGCGAGGAAATGCTGGAGAAAAGCCCGACTGCTCTCCGTTTTTTGAAGGCTGCATTTAACGCTGATACAGACGGACTTGCCGGTATTCAGCAATTTGCCGGAGATGCAACGCTGCTCTACTATACAACAGATGAAGCAAAAGAAGGCCGTGATGCCTTCAAGGAAAAGCGCAAGCCTGACTTTGGCCAGTTCCCTCGTTTTCCTTGATGAAAAAGAAGCGGTTCTCCGGAAGGATAGATTGCTTAATTTTGCATCTTTAGCTGCTTCCGAAGAATAGGCTAACTTATATTAAGCGACAGACAGCTTGACGACACCGCTCGTTAAGCTGTTTTCTTATAATTGGTGATTGGAGCGGTTTTATGGATTTTAATCAGGAAAAATTGCCGAATTGGCTCAAAAAAAGAGCAGAGATTACTCCCGACCGGATTGCCCTGGAATTTAAGGAAAAAGCAGTTACGTTTAGAGAATTACATCTAACCGTCTCTCAAACAGCAGAGACCCTTTCCAGCTTGGGAATGAAAAAGGGAGACAGGGTAGCCCTTCTGGCCGGGAACCATCCTGAAAGTGTAATAATCATCCATGCTTCCTTTTATGCCGGGCTTGAAATTGTAATGCTGAACAGCCGTCTCACAAATAAAGAGCTGACGTGGCAAATCAGGGATTCACAGGCCCGATGGATTATTACAGAAGAGGCGTTTACTTCAAAAGCAGAAGATTTTAAAGAAGAAATCCCTGACGTTCCTATTTTCTTCAAGGAAGAGTTAAAGTATTTGGAAAGCAAGGCAAGTTTCCAACTTCAAGAAGAGTTTCTTATGCAGGATACCGCAACAATTATGTATACATCGGGAACAAGCGGAAATCCAAAGGGTGTCATACAAACGTATGGGAATCATTGGTGGAGCGCTGTTGGATCTTTGTTGAATTTAGGGTTGCGGGAAGATGATTGCTGGCTGTGCACTGTTCCCATTTTTCATATTAGCGGCTTTTCAATTCTAATGAGAAGCGTGATTTATGGGATAAGGGTGGTACTGTTTGATAGCTTTAATGAGCAGGAAGTAAATCGGGCCATTAAGGAACGGGGGGTGACGATTGTTTCTGTAGTGACGGCGATGCTGAATAGGATGGCAGCCGGACTTAAGGATGACAACTACCCTGAAAGCTTTAGGTGCATGCTTCTTGGCGGCGGCCCGGCCCCGCTTCATTTACTTGAACAGTGTGTGCAAAAAGGGATTCCAGTATATCAAACATATGGCATGACGGAAACATCATCCCAAATCGTAACCCTGGCACCGGAATATAGTATAGAAAAAATTGGATCGGCCGGAAAGCCATTGTTTCCATCACAGCTTAAAATTGAGCTAGACGGCAGAGAGGCATTTGCAGGAGAAGCGGGTGAAATTGTCGTAGCTGGACCAAATGTAACACGCGGATATTTAAACCGTAAAGAAGAAACAGTACAAACGATAAAAAATGGGTGGCTCTTTACGGGAGATATTGGGTACCTGGATGACGAAGGATTTTTATTTGTAGTGGACAGGCGTTCCGATTTAATAATTTCTGGCGGAGAAAATGTGTATCCCGCTGAAATTGAGGCGGTACTTGCAAAGCATCCTGCTATTTTCGAAGCAGGTGTTACCGGAATGGAAGATGAAAAATGGGGGAAGGTTCCAGTAGCATTTGTTGTATTAAAACCTGGAGCATCTCTTCATGAGGAGGAAGCTCTTTTGCATTGCCGTGAACTTTTGGCTCCGTATAAGGTGCCAAAGAGAATTTTGTTTTGCAATCAGCTGCCGCGCAATTCTTCAAATAAACTGCTCCGGCGGGAATTGAAAAACAGACTGAGAGATATTTTATAATGCAGCGTTAACTCACTGCATACTAAAGAGTCCTGCTTGAATGCAGGGCTCTTTTAAAAAGACAAGAAAGTATAAATTTTTTCACAAGTACAGATGAAGTCCGCTAAAAACTATTTTTGAGAGAAAAAAATTCCTCAAATTCTCTTTGTACAGAGAGAAAAAAATCGATTTCTGATTACATTTTTTTAAAAATAGGCATTTTGCCAATTTTTTCTTTTATGCCTTTTCCTATATAATGCTGCTAAGGATAAAAAAATCTTATAAGTAAGGCAGGGAATCGATATGAATGGTACTGACAAACCTTATCTTATAGCGGAGATTTTAATTGATAGAGGAATGCCTGCTATTGTTATTAAAGAAATTACTAATTTTTGTGATGACGAACTTTCAAAGCTCATGAAAAAAAAGAACAGTACGGAATCTTAGTTCCGTTAAAAACCTTATCGAATATATTTCAATATATATTTATTGACGGGGCGACCGATGCCTCCATATTGCATGTCCAGTTCCAAGGTGCCGGTTTCCTTTAAATAATCTAAATATCTTCTTGCCGTTACTCTTGCAATTCCAATACCATCCGCTACTTCTTCAGCAGAGAGTGCGCTATCCTGTTTAGTAAGGAACTCATAGATCTGCTTTAAGGTTGCTTCGTTGAGTCCCTTTGGCAAAGTTTCCTGTACCCCTTTTTCAACAAGTACGGAAGAATTACCGTTTTGGAACCGCACTTGGTCAAGCTGATTTTGGGACATGAGTGCATCCATGGCAATTTGAGTCCTAAACAGGTAATACTTTTTAAGTATTTTCTTAAGTCTTTCAAATTTAAAAGGCTTAATGATATAGTCGAAAGCTCCGTTCTGGATCATTTTCCTTATCGTATGCTGGTCGTTAGCAGCAGAAACAACTATTACATCTACATCAAGTTGTTCCTTCCTTATTTCATATAGAGTTGTAATCCCGTCCTTTAAGGGCATGAAAACATCCAGAATGACAAGATCGGGGGATAGTGTTCTGATTTTTCTGATTCCATCTTCACCATTTGATGCAGTTGCAATGATCCTGAAATTATCAAGGCGTTCAATAAACTGCCTGTTCACTTCTTGTACCATAGGATCATCTTCTATCAGCAGCACTTTAATATATTTATCATCCATGTGTTATCCCTCCTTGGATTTTTTCATTGGGAAAGACAAATAAAATGCTGTCCCTTCATTAGGTATTGAGTCTATGGAAAGCTTCCCATGTGCCTTTTCGACTATCTGTGAAATTAAATAAAGGCCAATGCCGGATCCTTCATTTCCTTTAGTAGTAAAGCCATACTGGAAAATCTGATCCTGTATGGAAGCTGGAATGCCCGGACCATTATCTTCATGAACGATATGGCAGGCTGTTTCATCATGATGGATGCAGAGATAGACCTGTTTCTTTTGTTCACTTGAATGTTTAAAAGCTGCAAAGGAATTTTCAATTAGATTCCCTAGTATTAATACAAAATCATGGTGGTCTAAATCCTCAGGAAACCGTTCCAGGCGGGAGTTTTTATCAATAATCAGCTCAATTCCAAGTTCCTTGCCGCGGGCCACCTTGCTCAGAAGCAGTCCTGCCAGACTTTCATGGTGAATATGCTTGCTTAGGAACCGTGTCATTTCTTCCTGCTCTTCCGTCGTTTTAAATACATATTGAAGAGCTTTCTCCAGGTTGCCAAGCTGAATTAAACCTGCAATGGTATGTAGTTTGTTCATGTGCTCGTGATTTTGGACACGCAGAGCCTCTACAAATGCTTTAACCCCTGTGAGCTCTTCCGCGAGTTTAGTAACCTCTGTACGGTCCTGGAAAATGGCAACAGCACCAATGGTTTTGCCATCCACGTTAATAGGAACGCGATTCGATAGAATGTTCTTGTGCTGGACCTGTATTTCCTGATTGTATATCGGCTTTGTGTTGTAAAGCACTTCCGGAAGGCGGGTATCATCAATGACTTCCCAAATTTTCCTGCCGATCACATTCCCGCTGATATCGAGCATCTGTTTTGCCTTTTCATTAAAAACAGTAATGTTTTCAAGATTATCAATCGAAATGACACCTTCGTGCATCGCATTAAAAGCTTCCGTCCTTTCAACCAGCATTCGTGAAATTTCATGCGGCTCAAGCTGAAATGTTTCTTTTTTAATATGACGGGCCAGCAGCCAGGAACCCAGCGCCCCAAATAAGAGAGTCAGGAGCAATAAAAGGGCAATGTTATTCCGGGATTCAAAGACTAAATCTTGTACGGTGGGCAAAATATTGCCTACAATCACAACACCCACCTGTTCTTTTCTTTCATTCAATATAGGAACGAAAGCTCTGACCGATATCCCCAATTCCCCTTTAGCCTTCGATAAGTAAACATGTTCTGCAAATGCAGCGCTTTCATCCTTGCTTCGTGAGACTGTTCCCAGTTTAGAATAAACCGGGTGGGAATAGCGGATTCGGTCCTGATTTAATACTACGATATAATCAGCATTATGAATAAACCGGATATTTTCAATTACTCTATTTAAAGAATGCCATCCATTGGGCTTCTGAACCATTTCTTGGACTTCAGGAAGCTCTGCAACAGTATGGGCTGTTATCATGGTCCGTTTTCCGGATTCTTCTTCTTTAACAGACACAATATTCCCAAGAATCATCAATCCTCCGATTATAATCGAAAAGGCAACAATTCCAAAAGTCAGCAATGTAATCTTTAGTTGGATCGGGGTGTGGGAGAGTTTCATATTATTTCGCCTCCGATAGTTCTACAATAATTTTAACATGAAAAAATTGCTGTGATACAATAGTTTTATAATTGCTTAGATTTACAAGGGGTTGTTGGAATTGAGGTTCTTCTGGGGATTTTTTTTGCTGGGGGTACTTGGAATTGCGCTTGCCGTAATTATTGGCTATCAGTCGTACTCATCCAATAGAGAGCTAGCATTTGATTATGAACAACAGGGAATGAAGGACCAGATTGTGATAAAGTTCAGCCATGTTGTAGCCGAAAATACGCCTAAGGGTCTTGCGGCGATCAGGTTTGCCAGGCTGGTAGATGAATATACAAACCATCGTGTCAGAGTAGAAGTGTATCCTAATGAAACTTTGTTCAGTGATGCGAATGAACTGGAAGCTCTTAGGAAGAATGAGGTACAGATGATTGCGCCGGCGACTTCAAAGCTTACATTAGTGGCTCCCGAGTGGCAGCTGCTTGATTTGCCATACATTTTTCCAAATTATGCGGCGCTAGAGGAGTCACTAACAGGCGAGGTCGGAGAGGAACTGCTCCAAAAGCTTGAGAGAGATCAATTGAAAGGGCTTGCGTACTGGTCGAACAATTTTAAGCAGATCACGAGTAATACGCTGATACGGACTCCTGCTGATTTTAAAGGAAAGCAATTCAGGATTATGCCGAGCGAAGTTCTTGAAAGACAATTTGAACATTTTGGTGCTTCGACTTCCATGCTGGGCTTCAATGACACGTTCCGCAATTTGGAAGGTCATCATTTAAACAGTCAGGAAAATACGATTTCCAATATCAACTCCAAGAAGCTTTATCAAGTTCAAAAATATTTAACAATCAGCGATCATGGATACCTTGGTTATGCTGTTGTGGTAAATAAGCAATTTTGGGATAAAATTCCAGATGATATTCAGGAGCAGGTTAAGAAAGCGATGGATGAAACCTCAAACTGGCTATGGTCTGCTTCCCAGGAATTAAACAAGGAGCAGTTTGAGCATATACGTGCCAGCTCTGATATAAGCATTTATCAGTTATCAAAAACTGAAAAGAAACATTGGATGAAAGAAATGGAGTTCATTTATCCGGAATTTGAAAAGCAAATAGGACATGACCTGTTAAAAAAAGCGCTTGAAATAAGAAATAAACATGTACATCACTGAATTTATGGTAATAAAAGAAAAGAGGAAGCCTTGGAAAAAAGGCTTCCTCTTTTTTAAGTAAGTTTATCAAGTACAGATGTCAAGCTCCAGCGCCCAGTAACTTTTTTTTCTTAGGGGAAAAACCGCAGAAAGTGGGGATTTTAGCCGTTCTTCCTCTGACAGGGCACTCGCGCTTTTGTTAATTCAAAGCTTTTTCAAGTGTTTTGAGGTTTTTGTCCATCAGGCTAAAGTAGTCTTCTTTTGACGCTTGTTCCTTTTCAGTCAAAACAGAAAGGTTATGAAGCTTCAGCGGTTTCGCACCTATTTCCTTTTGAACAATCTTTGTAAGCTTTGAACTGATATTTTGTTCAAAAATTATATACTGAATGTCATTTTTTTTGGCTGTCTGGACAATTTCCTCCAGCTCTTTTTGAGATGGCTCACTGGTAGAAGCAAGGCCAGAAATGCTGATTTGTTCCAAACCATAGCGCTTCTCCCAATAGCCATAGGCTGAATGAGAAACAATTATTTGGTCTTTTTTCGCCGATTTTATTGTACTTTCAAAGCGGTGATGCAGTTCATCCAGCTGTTGCGCCAAATTATCATAGTTCTCTTCAAAATAAGCTGACTGTTCAGGATATTCTTTGCTTAATTGATTTGTTATGATTTTTGCCATTTCAATGGAATACACAGGGTCAATCCAAAGGTGCGGGTCAATATCCCCGTGGTTGTGGCCGTCACCGCTTGTATGGTCACCCGGGTGTTTATCTTCATGCCCATGCTTTTCATCATCGCTATGACCTTCATGGCTGTGCTCGTGAGTTTCCTCCGCTGCTTCGATTTTTAGCTTTTCACCAACGGCCAGCATCGTGACTCCTTCCTCCTCAAGGATAGGCCGCGCTTTATTCACAAAGCCTTCCAGGTTGTGTCCAACATAGAGAAAAAGATCACTTTCAGCCATTCCAATAATATCTTTTTGAGACGGTTCAAAGGTATGTTCATCTGATCCTGGGGGATATATTGTGTGAACATCTACAAATTTGCCGCCAATCTTCTCCGTGAAATCCTCGAGAGGAAAAACTGTTGTATATATCTGCAGCTTGTCGTTTTTTGAGGCAAGCTTTGCCTTCTCATTTTTTTGATCAGTACCACAGCCAGCTAAACCAACCGCTGCGGAAAGAATGATCGCGAGTAGCAATCTCATTTTCATGGTGAAGCGCTCCTTTAATTATCAATAATTTTAATAATGTTCAAATTTAATTAAAAATATAAGAAATCAGAATGATTACGATTTAAAATAAATTGCAATCCGAAATCATTACGATTTAATCCTTCAATTATCATACAATGGCTAAATGCAGAAATCAAGTAAAAATAAAGCTCCGTGTTATTGTTGTTATTTTTCCTTCTTCTCTGGTACAGGATCAAATCCACCAGGATGGAAGGGCTGGCATTTAACTATTCTTTTGATAGCCAGCCAGCTTCCTTTTAAAGCTCCAAACCGCTTAATGGCTTCTATGCCATAATGAGAACAAGTGGGATAAAAACGGCAGGTCGGCGGTTTTAGAGGTGAAATGGCAATCTGGTAAAAGCGGATTATACTTATAAATATTTTTTGGAGCATTAATAATGCCTCCTTTTATAAATGAAAATTTTTTGCAATTATTCCTATCTTACATAAGCAATGCCACTGGGGCAATTCATCGGATTGTACTATGAACCTCAAAAAATAAGGAATTTATCTTTAAATGATGAAATATCTCATATTTAGCGTTAGAATAGATAGCAGTTATTAAATAAGGAGTGATTTTATGCCTTCAGTAGAAAGTTTTGAATTAGATCATAATGCCGTGAAAGCTCCGTTTGTAAGACATTGCGGCGTTCACAAAGTAGGAACAGATGGTGTTGTCAATAAATTTGATATCCGTTTTTTCCAGCCTAACAAGCAGGCGATGAAGCCGGATGCTATTCATACGCTTGAACATTTACTGGCATTTAACATCCGGAAGCACTCAGAGAAGTATGACCATTTTGATATTATTGATATTTCCCCAATGGGCTGCCAGACCGGCTTTTATTTAGTAGTAAGCGGTGAACCGACTGTTACCGAGATTATCGATGTGCTGGAAGATACAATGAAAGATGCCGTTCAGGTTACAGATATTCCAGCAGCCAATGAAACACAGTGCGGACAAGCTAAGCTCCATGACCTTGAGGGTGCCAAGAAGCTGATGAATTATTGGCTAACTTATAGCAAAGAGGATCTTCATCAAGTTTTCGCGTAATACATTTTGCTTTGAACCTTCATGGGTGTGCAGGCATTCCATCTGTATGCTTTAGAGTTCTGACTATGCGAGCGTCATGCTGCGTACCGGCGATTAGAACCAGTTGGCTAATACAGGAAACAATATTTGTTCACCAAACGAAAAAAGCGCTCATCTGGGCGCTTTTTCTTATCTCTCTTCCTGCCGGTTTTCATTTGATAACTCAGCCGGAGGCTCATCAATTTGATCCACAGAATGCTGGAATTTATAAGCTTTTCCAATGGTCAGTACTGTTGCCAGCAAAACTAACAGTACTATTATTATTGAAATGATCATGATGGTCATCATTTTTATCACTTCCCAGATATTATTGCTATTGTGATTTTAACACTTATAGGGAGATTTTGTTAGTTCAAAATTCTGTCAAACTTTTTTATGGATAGATAATGTTTTAAGAAATTAGAAAATGGGAAAATATAAACTGAATGGGAGGTTGTAACTATGTCAAAACAATTAGTCGACTTAGTAAATCAGGAAATTGCAAATTTTAGCGTTCTCTACACGAAGTTACATAATTACCATTGGTTCGTAAGCGGTCCGCGTTTTTTTGAACTTCATGTAAAGTTTGAAGAGCTCTATAATGAGACGACTGCTTATTTAGATGAAGTTGCTGAGCGTCTGCTTGCTATTGGAGAAAAACCAGTGGCAACTGTGAAGGAATTCCTTGAACTGACAACCATTGAAGAAGCAACTGGTTCTGAGACAACCGAAGATATGGTATCAAATTTAAGCAATGACTTTCAAAAAATCGCCAAGGAATTGGAAGAAGGCATCAAGCTTGCCGAAGAGGCAGGAGACGAAGGAACAGGAGACATGCTGCTTGGCATAAAGAAAAGCTTTGAAAAGCATGCATGGATGCTGAATTCTTACTTAGGAAGATAATGCAATGTAAAAGGGCTCTGCAGAGAAAGCTGCGGGGTCTCTTTTTGTGCAGTGAAAGCTGGGCTGCGATGAGGTTTTCCTTTTCGTTAAGTGGCTGTGGAACCCGCCAAAATGGCAATTGTACAATAAAATTGAATATGTTACTATGAAGCTAACAGATTATGCAACCGTTTTCATAAGCGGCAGAATGGATTCTTTCTAATATTTGAATGTTAATGCTCATTGTGATTTTTCCGCTATGTTGATTGGAGCAAGCGAATGGAGCGGAATTCAACAGCCAAGTTTATTAGAGCCTAATGTTTAGAAAAGCTATAAATACAAACGAAAACGTTTTAACACGATTTTCCATACGGAATTTGGAACTGCATCATGGGGGAGAAGATATGGCTGCTACGATAAAAGATGTTGCCAGGGAAGCAAATGTTGCTCCCTCGACAGTCTCCAGGGTAATTGCCAATAACCCGCGAATAAGTGAAAAAACAAAAAAGCGGGTAAGAGAAGTCATGGATAAGCTTGGGTATCACCCCAATTTCCAGGCGAGGAGCCTCGTTGCGAAGAATACTCAGACAATAGGAGTAGTTATGCCTACTTCCGGATATCATGCTTTCGACAATCCCTTTTTTCCTGAAGTATTGCGGGGAATCAGCGAGAATGCACATGTAAATAAATACGGCCTCTACCTTACAACTGGTTCGGCAGAGGCTGAGATTTACGAAGAGGTAGTATCAATGGTGCAGGGGAAGCGTGTAGATGGAATTGTTTTGTTATACTCCAGAATATCTGACAGAACAAAAGATTTCCTTGAGAACGCCGGTTTTCCTTTTACCGTGGTTGGCAGGCCTTATTCAAATGAATCGAATACTTCCTTTGTAGATAATGATAATATCAGCATTACAAAACAGGTTACAAACCACCTTATTCAGCTAGGACATCAGCACATTGCATTTGTTGGGGGGAACCTCGACTTTGTCGTAACAATAGACCGGCTAACGGGGTATAAACTTGCCTTGGAGGAGGCTGGCCTCGCTTTCAAGGGAAGTTATTTCGTTGATGAACAGCAAATTAAAATGAACGGCAGAGAATCGGTTGCTTCCCTGATGGCATTGAGTGTGCCTCCTACTGCACTGGTGGCGCAGGATGACTTAATAGCTTACGAAATCATTAGCCATTTGGGTAAGTTAAATATAAAGGTTCCAAAGGACATTTCAATCATCAGTTTCAATAATATAAAGCTTGCCGAATTCTCCACACCACCTCTGTCTTCAGTAGATATCTGTATTTATCAATTAGGTTTTGAGGCAGCAAAATGCCTGCTGCATCAGATAAAAGATCCAGATGCCTTACCGAAACGGATTACCATTCCAGCAAAGCTGATTGAAAGGAATTCATGCCGAAAGCTGCAGGACAAGGCAGAATAATATACAAAAAAGCCGCAAACTATGTTTTGCGGCTTTTTATTGACTATGAATTTGAAAAATTCCAGAGTTTGGATAGATAACAAAGATAACGTGTCTATCTCTAGCTCCAGCACCTTTATACTTAATGGATATTTCGGTTTTGGTAGGGTGCCTGCTTAAAGCCATCCATTTCTTCCTGGGCGAATTTGCCCTTTAAAGATTCTATAATGTACAGGCCAAGCAAATTATTTAGTTCCTGGTCTTCTAATTCATTCATTAATCCGATGATTTCTTTCCTGGTCAATTGTTCAAGCACTGCGAAAGCAAGCATATCAATATCTTCTTCGTCCCCAGTCAGTTTATTCCGATATAGATTGTATAATTCATCAATTAGTTTCATTTCTTCACCCCACAGTTGTTTATGAGTAATCTTAAGATATGTAAACACGAATGGAAATGTTCAGCTAAATAAGCGATCGTAATGGATATATATATGTTTTACCCGTAGGCACTGATTTTAATCTGTCTTTTCTTCATTTTACAGTATAAAAGTTCCAACTGAAACCAAAAAGACAAAAGAGAATGAAATTCTTTTCATTCAGGAAGAATAAATGCATCTCTTCGCCAAAAAGGGGGCAATCAAATGGATCAGCAAAAGAATACATACTATATCTGGCTCCAAAACGGGCAAATTTCAAGGGATCGGGATACCTCGCCATGGAATTTCCAGGTGGAAGCAACCGATGAAGAAATTTCACAGCTGCGGGAATATTTCGATCAGAATTACTCTGTTGAATGGCAAAACTTCTATCGCTCTCATGTACCTTATGTACAATATCATTATGATCGGGAAAATGATGCTTATGATAAAGGAATGCAAAAAATATACGAAATGATTTATAAAATTGGGAACGAAGAAGCCCGAAAACATATTGAAAGTATGGGGATACTTGAAAGTCTTGCTAAGGAAACAGATGGATTTACAAACTGATAATCAAAGGAACCTGGAGAAACTAGGCCAGGTTCCTTTTTATATAATTTAT
Organism: Bacillus sp. M6-12; assembly: GCF_002860285.1. Lineage (GTDB taxonomy): Bacteria > Bacillota > Bacilli > Bacillales > DSM-1321 > Peribacillus. Next base: position 145,171 of record NZ_PGVF01000031.1, on the reverse strand, counting down.
TACCCACTAGGGAAAAAGTTCAAATATAATGGAGAAAGGAATTAATCAACACAAAATGGACAATTTTTTTCATGCATTTTGAAAGGGTCGTATACATGATATCTTTTTTTGACTTCAACGGGCATAAGGTTGAATTTTCATCAGAAAATGGAGTTTTTGGAGAAGCACATCATGTCCTTGTCCTGTGCCGCTGGAAGAATCAATGGGTGCTGACAAGGCACTCAGTAAGAGGACTGGAGTTTCCGGGCGGAAAAAGGGAAGCTGGGGAAACAATTGAACAAGCAGCCATAAGGGAAGTGCTTGAAGAAACAGGCGGTGTGGCAGGAGAATTGTTTTTTATCGGTCAATATAGAGTACACGCCCTAGGCGGTTTTTTTGTTAAAGCACTTTGTTATACTGAGCTTGTGAGTTTGAAATCAAAGGAAGACTATTTAGAGACAGAAGGGCCCGTCCTGAAAAAAAGACTGCCTGAAAACATTCAGGGAGACCCGGAATTCAGCTTCATTATGAAAGACCAAATTCTCCCGCTTAGCTTAAAAAGAGTCGAAGAATTAAAAAGAACAGCAGGCAAAGAATCTTGATTGCGTCTGCTGTTCTTTTTAGGGTGTTTTCATATAGATTGTTGCTTATCGTATAGGAAGACCTTCCCGTATGGTCAGGCTTCGTGGCATCTTTTCATAAGACTTTGAAAAAAGTTATCTTGAAAAAATAAGTATAGCCCCTTAATTAGGCTGAAGAAGGAACAAAGTTTCCGAAAAGAGCCTTTAGTTAAGATATTATCCATTTTTAATAAGTCTTCTTTCGAGAAGCTCTACAAGCTGATACATAATCGTGGCGAACACGGCTATGATGAGCAGTGATAAGAGCACAAGGGTAAAGTTGAAGACCTGGAAACCGTAGATAATCATATAGCCTAGACCTTTTGACGAAACCAGGAATTCACCTACTATGACACCCACCCAGGAAAGACCTACATTTACCTTCAAAGTTGAAATAATCGTAGGAAAAGAGGCTGGAAGTACAGCTTCTCTAAAGGATTGTGCCCGCGTTGCCCCAAAGGTTTGGAGGACTTTTAAATAGTTTGGATCCACTTCCCTGAAAGAGGTATAAACAACAATGGTCGTGATAATGATGGAAATGATCGCTCCCATTGCAACAATTGAAGTGAAGCTGGGTCCGAGGGCCACTATTAAAATCGGTCCTAATGCGACCTTTGGCATGGCGTTTAAAATGACTAAATAGGGATCAAGGATTTTTGAAAGTAAAGGTGACCACCAAAGGGCCGCAGCAAGAACCGTCCCGCAAAGCGTTCCAAGAATAAAGCCTAGTATTGTCTCAAAAACAGTTACCCCAAGATGGGAAAAGAGCGATCCGTCAATGACCTTTTCAAGAAACAAACGCCCAATATCTGTTGGAGAAGAGAAAACCAAAGGGTCTACCCACTCCATACGGCTAGCTGTTTCCCAGCTAGTGAAGAACACAATGAAAATAATGACTTGATAGAACCTGACCCATCTTTTTTCCTTTTTTAAAGAATCATTATACTGTTTATGCAGCTTTTGGATGCTATTGCCTGTCGGATTCAAGGCTTTCAAGCTCCTTCCAGATAGATTGAAAGAGATTGGAAAAGGACGGATGATTTCGGGCTTCAAATGGTGTCACATTCCTTAGCTCCTCATGGACATTAAACACCTTGAAAATCCGTCCGGGGTTGGCGGAAAATAAATAGATCCGGTCGCTCATGGCGATAGCTTCCCCAATGTCATGTGTTACCAGTACGGCCGTTTTGTTAAAAGCCTTCAACGTCTCGGAAACAAGATCCTCCAGCTTCAGCTTTGTCTGATAATCCAGGGCAGAAAAAGGTTCATCCAGAAGAAGTACCTTCGGATTCACGGCAAGTGTTCTCGCAAGCGCAGCCCGCTGCCGCATTCCTCCTGACAACTGTTTTGGATACTGTTTCTCCGTTCCCTGTAAGCCAACTTCTGCTAACAGGCTGAGGGCATCAGTTATTAAATTAGGAACATTCTTCTTTTGGATTTTTAAACCGAGAGTAATATTTTCTTCAATCGTTTTCCATGGAAACAAGTAATCCTGCTGAAGCATGTATCCAATCGTATGCTTACTTACATCCTGCACGGGCTGCCCTTCAAGGATAACCTCACCCTGTGTTGGGTTAAAGAGTCCGGCAATAATAGACAATAGCGTTGTTTTTCCGCAGCCGCTTGGCCCGAGGAAGGAAATGAACTCCCCTTCCTCGATATCTAAAGATATGGATGCCAGCGCTGTAGCAGCAGTCAATTTTGTGAAATAGGTATGATGGATATCTCTAATTGACAGGAAGCTCATATGCCAGGCCTCCTTTATTTCGTTACCATTTCGGCAATTTCTGTATTAACCAATTGTTTATAGTCCATCCGTTTTGGTAATTCTCCTGCTTCATCCATGATATCCTGAAGGTTGTTCCACTCTTCTTCATCCAAAATCGGATCTGATGCAAAGGAACCTTGGCTTTTATAGCGGTCTACAACCATTTCAATCGTTTCAAGATCGGTATCCTCGAAAAATGGCTTGATTACCTTGGCGGTTTCTTTGGCACTTTGCTCCTGCACCCAGTCCTGTGCCTTCTTTATTGCCCGTGTAAATTTTTCCACTGTTTCACGGTTTTCCTTAAGGTAGCTGGATTTTGTCATAAATGTTGTATACGGCACATGGCCTGATTCCTTGCCAAAGGAGGCAACGATATATCCTTTTCCTTCTTGCTCAAATATGCTCGCTGTCGGTTCGAAAAGCTGTACAAACTCCCCCGTGCCAGCTGCAAATGCAGGGGCGATATTTGCATAATCTACATTCTGGATTAATTCGAGATCTGCGTGAGGATCAATGCCATGCTTCTTCAGCACAAACTCGCCAACCATCTGCGGCATGCCGCCCTTTCTCTGGCCAAGGAAGGATTTGCCCTTAAGCATATCCCAGTTGAAGTTATCTATCTTATTGCGTGAAACCAGGAATGTGCCGTCTGTCTGGGTAAGCTGGGCGAAATTAATAACAGGGTCATTGGAGCCTTGGGCTGTTACATAAATTGACGTTTCAGAACCTACAAGGGCTACGTCGGCCCCATCTGATAAAAGGGCTGTCATTGTCTTATCGCCGCCTGGTGTAGTCTTTAAATCGATCTCCAGACCCTCTTCTTTAAAAAAGCCCTTTTCAATCGCTACATATTGTGGTGCATAAAAGATAGAATGAGTCACCTCTGCTATTCTTACTTTTTGCATTTCTTCTTTCCCGCAGGCGGCAAGCGGGATAATGAGAATACAAACTAAAAGTAATAGGCTGCCAGTTTTTATCCACTTTTTCATGTTAACCCTCCTACTTGTTTTTCGTGTAAGTATGTGCCTAACATATCGTATGAAAGAATGAAAAAATGTGTGATTGCCTATGGTACACTTTAAATGGATAATATGAAAAAGGATTAATATCGTATAGAAAAGGATAAAAGAACTATAATGTTTACAAAATACTTATTGGATTTCCGACTGGAGGAAGGAGAGAAAAATGCTGCCAGAGGATGGGACGATTATTTCAAAGGAGCGGTTTCCATCACCGCATCCGAGGATTCATTTATATACAATTACTTATTTTTCCCAGGGTCTGAAAATCAAAGGCCTGCTTGCCGAGCCTATTGGGCAGGAGGTATATGACGGCTTCTTATATTTGCGCGGAGGGATAAAAAATGTCGGTAAGGTAAGGCCAGGAAGGATCATTCAGTTTGCAGCCAAGGGGTTTATTGTATTCGCACCATATTATCGGGGGAACCAGGGTGGTGAAGGCTATGAAGATTTTGGCGGCGAAGACCGGCTTGATGCTATCTCTGGATTTAAACTGCTTGAAAACCATCCAAGAGTCCGTAACGATTCCATCCATATATTTGGTTTCTCACGCGGCGGAGTAATGGCTTTATGGACAGCGATTCTTTGCAGGACAGCAGCTTCGGTCGTTACCTGGGGAGGAGTGAGTGACATGTTCCTGACCTATGTGGAAAGGGAAGACCTGCGCCGAATGATGAAACGGGTAATTGGAGGGACGCCGACGAAACTCCGGAAGGAATATGAATACAGGACCCCGTTATTTGCAGCTGATGAACTGGATGTGCCAGTGCTGATCATTCATGGGGAACAGGACCAAAATGTTTCAGTCGATCACGCTTATCGGCTTGAAAAAATATTAAACGAAAAAGATAAGCATGTAGAAAGCTGGTATTTCCGTGAATACACCCATTATTTCCCGCCAGCTGTCAATCGCCAGGTTGTAGAAGATTTAACACAGTGGATGAAACAACAGACCCAAAAGTGATAAGATGATGGTATCAGTATTAGGAGGGTGAAGAGTATGGGAATGCCACTAGAGCTTAATACCATGATTGTCACAAAAGGCAATGAAAAGAGGGAGCAGGAGAATCTTTTCAGTCTTGTCAAAAAAGGATACCGCCTATATCCGATTGATATCCCGATTGATATCAGAAAAACACTGCAAAGCGAAGCCAGCGGCACTGCTGTAATTAAAAAGGTGGAATGGCAAGGAGAAGAAACGACTATAACCTACCAGCTGGTATCCTTAAATTCAACGAATTAAAACTGGCATTCACTAGGCTTGTTTTTATGGATATTTGATGAAAAACAATGAAGAGCCAAAAAACCCCTATCAAATTGATAGGGGTCTTAGTCTTACCTCCTGGATAAGAAAGAATATCTTTTTAACGGGTCAAGATGTTAGGCCCAAGCGATGAGCTTATACTTTAAAAATTAAGCTGTTGGTCCGCCAAGCTCTTCAATCTCAGGTGATACGCTTGAGAATTTTTTGAAGTTAGTGCGGAATTTTTCTGCAAGTTCGGTAGCCTTTGCTTCATACGCAGCCTTGTCAGCCCATGTTTTGCTTGGCTGAAGCACTTCATCAGGTACGCCAGGTACGTGGGCTGGAATCTCAAGGCCAAAGAAGCTGTCTTTAACAGTTTCAACGTTTGTTAACTCACCTTCAAGTGCAGCCTGCACCATCGCACGGGTATAAGCAAGCTTCATACGGGATCCTGTTCCGTATTCTCCACCGGTCCAGCCAGTGTTAACAAGATAGACCTTAGCGTTGTGCTCATCGATTTTTTGTCCGAGCATTTCCGCATAACGAATAGCCGGGAGCGGAAGGAATGGAGATCCAAAGCAAGTGGAGAAAGTTGCTTCTGGGGAAGTAACTCCACGCTCTGTACCTGCAAGCTTGCTTGTGTACCCGCTCAAGAAGTGGAACATTGCCTGCTCTTTTGATAGCCTGCTGATTGGAGGCAGAACTCCAAATGCATCAGCTGTAAGGAAAATAATTGTATTTGGGTGCCCTGCAAGGCTTGGATTAACAATGTTATCAATAGCCTGGATTTGGTAGGCAGCACGGGTATTTTCCGTTAAAGAATTATCATCATAATCAGCTTCGCGTGTATGTTCGTGGACAACCACGTTTTCCAGAACAGCACCAAAACGGATAGCATCAAAGATTTGCGGCTCTTTTTCACGTGAAAGGTTAATGCACTTCGCATAGCAGCCGCCTTCAATATTGAATACTCCATTTGAAGACCAGCCGTGCTCATCGTCGCCAATTAGCTTGCGGTTGGAATCGGCTGATAATGTAGTTTTCCCTGTTCCGGATAATCCAAAGAAAAGGGCTACATCTCCTTCTCTGCCCACGTTTGCTGAGCAGTGCATAGGAAGGATATCATTTTCTGGAAGCAAATAGTTCATGATTGAGAAAATGGATTTTTTCATTTCACCAGCATATTCTGTACCGCCGATAAGAACGGTACGACGTTCAAACGACACGATGATGAATGTTTCTGATGTTGTTCCGTCGACAAGAGGATCTGCTTTGAAATCAGGTGCTGAAATTACAGTGAATTCAGGATTGTGAACGCTTAATTCTTCTTCAGTTGGGCGAATGAACAACTGGTGAGCAAAAAGGTTGTGCCAAGCATATTCGTTAACAACCTGGATCGGAAGGCGATGTTTTTCATCTGCCCCTGCAAAGCCTCTAAATAAGAACACTTCATCTTTTAGCTGCAAGTGCTGGATCACTTTTGTATAAAGATTGCAAAAAACTTCTTCTGAAATCGGCTGGTTGACTGAGCCCCAGTCGATCTTGTTTTTTGTGGATGCTTCTTCAACGATATATTTATCCTTTGGCGAACGCCCAGTATATTTGCCTGTTTCAGCCTTTACAGCGCCGGTAGAGGTCAGAACACCTTCCTTACGGTTTAGCACCTTTTCAACTAGCTGTGGTACAGATAGCTGCACATTTACGTTGTTTCCAGATAATAATTGGTGCAGCTCATTTGAAATATCGACGGAATTCATCTATGAGATACCTGCCTTTTTGGATGATTTTAAGTTTTTAGCTTCTTAAATAGTATAACACATTAAACTGATTAGTCTATACTATTTGTGTCTTAATTTGTGAAAATTTTGCATCAATTTTTAAAGTTAATAATTCATTTTAAATAGTAATACCCGGAAAGTAAATTCTTTTTATTTTCAAAAAATCTGCCATAATAAATTTATTCAACCCAAAGGTGTGGTAACTGATGAAAGATATAGCGCTCTATGACAGAGAATGCATACTTTGCCAGAAGACAAAAAAAATGCTTACGCGTTTTGACTGGCTTTCCAAAATAGAATGGGTGTCTTTGCAGGAATATGAAAAACACAACAAAGTGAACGTATATAATAAGAAGGATTTAAGAAGAGAGCTTCATTTACTGGCAGGGGAAAATAAGGTTTATAGAGGTTTTTTTGCCGTACGGAGAATGATGATCAAATGCCCGCCATTGTTTTTGCTGGGAACGCTTTGCTATCTTCCATTCGCCCCACTGATAGGCAAACCTGTTTACCGATATATTGCCGAAAGAAGGCACATTATTTTTCGCTCAAACTGCAGTGATGGCAAATGCTCTATTTAAAAAAGTTAAGGTTAAATTATTGACATTTTTCGATATTTTACGGTATGATTCTACCTTGTACGGATTCTCTTATCCCGAGTCGGTGGAGGGACAGGCCCGATGAAACCCAGCAACCTGCCAGAAGTATAGATGATCTTAAGGAATCAATTGCGAATAAATGATGCAACCTAATCATTAAAGTGATTAATTTTATTAAGCATTTGCGGTTCTTCAGGCGAAGGTGCTAACCTGATGCAAGGCTATAATAAGCCCTTGAACGATAAGAGCGAAAGGCTAGATGTAAGTTAACAACCTTTCCTCACTATTTCAAGGAAAGGTTTTTTTGTATGCAATCCGCAAATGGCCAATACATAACGCCGTGATTGCCGCTTGGAAAAAATCTGCATCTTGAATCGGATAAGACTTTTGGAAACGAGTTCCGTCAAAACGGGGGAAGAGGGAAACGCATATGATGGAGTTATTACCACATGTGTTTTTTCGTTCTAAACCACAAAAAATATTATCTTCTTTAGGAGGCAAATAAGATGTCTAAAAACCGTCGTCTATTTACTTCTGAATCTGTAACTGAAGGTCATCCGGATAAAATTTGTGACCAGATTTCAGATTCAATCCTTGATGCAATCCTTGCAAAGGATGCAAACGCACGTGTCGCTTGCGAAACGTCCGTTACAACCGGTCTTGTACTGGTTGCGGGAGAAATCACAACTTCTACTTATGTAGACATTCCTAAAATTGTTCGTGAAACAGTCAAGAACATTGGCTATACTCGGGCAAAGTACGGCTTTGATGCTGAGACTTGTGCAGTATTGACTTCAATCGACGAGCAATCTGCTGATATCGCTATGGGTGTTGACCAGGCGCTTGAAGCGCGTGAAGGAATGATGTCCGATGAAGAAATCGAAGCAATCGGAGCTGGGGACCAGGGCTTGATGTTTGGATTTGCCTGCAATGAAACGAAAGAGCTTATGCCGCTTCCAATTTCATTGGCTCACAAACTTGCACGCCGCCTGACAGAAGTACGTAAAGAAGAGATTCTTCCTTACCTTCGTCCAGATGGCAAAACTCAGGTTACGGTTGAGTATGATGAAAATGACAAGCCTGTGCGCATTGACACAATTGTTATTTCAACTCAGCATCACCCTGAAATCAGTCTTGAGCAAATTCAGCGAAACCTTAAGGAACACGTAATCAACCCGGTAGTTCCTGCAGAATTGATCGATGAAAATACTAAGTACTTTATCAACCCGACAGGCCGCTTTGTTATCGGAGGCCCTCAGGGCGACGCAGGTTTGACAGGCCGTAAAATCATCGTTGATACTTATGGCGGTTATGCACGCCACGGAGGCGGTGCATTCTCCGGTAAAGATCCTACAAAGGTTGACCGTTCTGCAGCTTATGCTGCCCGTTATGTAGCAAAAAATATTGTGGCTGCCGGCCTTGCGGATAAAGTTGAAGTTCAGCTTGCTTATGCAATTGGTGTTGCTCAGCCTGTTTCCATCTCTGTTGATACATTTGGAACAGGAACAGTAGGGGAAGATATTTTGGTTGATCTCGTCCGCCAAAACTTTGATTTACGCCCAGCTGGCATTATAAACATGCTTGAGCTTCGCCGCCCAATCTACAAGCAAACAGCTGCTTACGGACATTTTGGCCGCAGTGACGTTGATTTGCCTTGGGAGCGCACAGATAAAGCAGAAGCTCTTAAAAATCAGGCTGCAAATGCTTAATTTTTGCATAAAAGATGAGATAGAGTAATTTTCACAAAAAGAGGGAAGAGGGTACTAAATGTATCCTCCTCCCTTTTTCTTTTATTGTTTAGGCTCTGTTAATCTTGGCTGTTGATTTCCGTTCGGATCAACATAGCGGCAAAATTAACAATGAGCTTTAATATAGCCATTGTTTAAACAATTATTTGTTCCTTTGAATAATCCATTTAAACATAGGGCCTGATGGTTAAAATACCGCTTTCATTCATATCTTAATAAAAACAAATTATTTTTCTGGATAAGCGTCTACAAGTATGGGTCACAAGGTTCCGCCGCTTTATAATATTGTGCTTTTTCCGCATATTCACGACAGATTCTTTCCATATCCCTTTTATCCTCATCGGTTAGGGAGCGGATCACCTTTGCGGGGCGACCAAATGCAAGTGTGTTCGGAGGGATCACTTTCCCTTGCGGAACGAGGCTTCCAGCTCCTATAAAGGCACCTTCCCCTATTTCTGCTTGATCAAGGATAATAGAGCCCATCCCGATAAGTGCACCTTTTTTTATTTTACAGCTATGGAGGATAACCTGGTGTCCTACTGAAACTTCGTCTTCGATAATTAGCGGGTTGTTGGGACTCTGGTGAAGGACACAATTATCCTGAATATTAACTTTTTTTCCAATAATTGTGGAGGCCACATCCCCTCGGATTACGGTATTGAACCAGATGCCTGACTCGTCTGAAATCTTTACATCACCTGTGATGACTGCATTATCAGCAACATAGCAGCTCGGTGCAATTTCCGGTTTTTTATCTTTATACGGATAGATGATCATTGATTCAAACCCTTTCTTTCCAAACTGTATTTTATGTATTGGCAAGGTTACTTATAGTGTAACTTGAATAATAAGAGCTGAAAATACCATTTGGCTGAGTTTTTATATAAAATAAAAAATACTATGAAACGTTTTTTTTGAAGGAGGAATTCGCATGTGGAAATACGAGGCGGAGGGCAATGCCAGGGCTGTAATAGTGATAATCCATGGGGCGATGGAACATCATGGCCGTTATAAATGGCTTTCCCAGATGTGGTGTTCTGCAGGTTATCATGTTATTGCAGGGGATTTGCCTGGCCAGGGAATGACCACCCGTTCGGGAAGAGGCCATATCGATTCCTTTGATCAATATTTAGATGAAATTAAATTATGGATTGAAGAGGCTTTCACCTATGATCTGCCTGTCTTCCTGCTTGGACACAGCATGGGAGGATTGATCGCGATCAGGACGCTTCAGGAAGAACAAATAAATTTGGCTGGTGTGATCCTATCCTCACCGTGTCTTGGATTGGTCACTGCTCCTTCTAAAACACTGGAGGCTGTTTCCTCTGTCCTTAACATAGTTTTCCCTAAGCTGAGAATGGATTCTGGCCTTACGATTGATATGGCTACAAGAAATGCCGAAGTAAAGGAAATGGATGTCAACGATACCCTATATATTACAAAGGTATCTGTGAGGTGGTACAAAGAGCTTACAGCTGCGATAAAGGAAGCCTTTGAAAGGATTCCGGATTTGCAGGACGTACCTCTGCTTCTTATGCAGGCTGGAAATGATTTGATTGTGGATAAAAAAATGGTCAGGGAATGGTTTAATTATACTCTTTGCAGTGAAAAGCAATATAAAGAGTGGCCGGAACTGTACCATGAAATATTTAATGAGTCAGAGCGGGAAGATGTTTTTCAATATGCTTTATCGTTTGTCGAAACCCGGCTCAAGACGCTCGGCTATATTATAAAGTGAGGTGAAAAAATGACTGTTCCTACTAATCCGCTCACGCTTATGAAAAAAGTGTACCGTGGTGTATTTCCGGTCGTACACAGTGAGCTGGCCTTTTGGACGGACCGTGCAAAACAAATACCGGATCCGGAATTAAGGAAACAGGCTTTGGCTAGTATTGGGTCGAAAACATTTCATTGCGAAGGCGGGGCAATTCTTTCCCTGCTTGCAGAAGACAATAAAGCTGAAGCTATTAAATTTATCGTAGCGTATCAAACCATCAGCGACTACCTCGATAACCTATGTGATAGAAGCACCTCGATGGATCCCGAGGACTTCAGGGCACTTCATCAATCAATGGAGCATGCACTGGATATCGATGCAGTTCCAGTAAATTATTATCGAAAAAGGCAGGAGCAGAATGATGGAGGCTATTTAAAGGATCTGGTTACAACCTGCCAGGAAATGCTGCGCATTAACCAGCATTACCACGAAATTTCTCCCTTTCTTAACGAGCTATGCTCCTATTACTGCGATTTGCAGGTACATAAGCATGTTATTGTAGAGGAGAGGATTCCACGGCTGAAAATGTGGTTCAATTCCTATAAGCAAGATTTGCCCTCAATGACATGGTATGAATTTTCCGCTTGCTCAGGATCAACTCTGGGAATATTCTGCCTTGTTTCCTATGGTTTGCGGAAAGATTTTGAACCTCGAAATGCTACTGAGGTGATGAGCGGTTACTTTCCGTATATTCAAGGACTTCACATCCTGCTTGATTATTTTATCGATCAGGAAGAGGATAGGGATGGGGGAGACCTCAATTTTTGTTTTTATTACAAAAATGAGGAAGAAATGGTTGACCGGCTTTCTCATTTTGTGGAAAAGTCAGCACAGCTTGTGGACAAACTTCCGCACCCCCGTTTTCACAAATTGATTCAAAGAGGATTGCTTGGTCTATACTTATCAGATAGTAAGGTTCGTAATCAAAAAAGCGTCAGGTCCCTTTCAAAACGGATGATCCGGCTAGGCGGCATGGAATCATTATTTTTTTACTTGAATGGCAAAGCATATCGCAGCCTGCAAAAAACGATGGCTTCAAGCAGGATTGTTCTTTCTTCGGCGAAGTAAAATAAAACCCCTTGTCAATGCGTTCACTGACAAGGGGTTTTAAGGTTTAGATCCATTTATTTTCCTGTAAAAAAATCATTACCGTTTTTCAAGTGCCACAATAAAGGGCGGATTATTCGCCTGATTGATAAATCGATATTGAAGTACATGGGCTTTATCCTGTGGGAGTGAAGCCGCGAATTCTAAGATGGCATCGCGTTCGACTGTTCCCTCCGGATGGCCATGGTAAATCACCAGGACGATGATCCCTGCTGCTGCCATGACCTCCAAAAGCTGTTCAATTGCTGTGATGGTTGTCTCCGCCGCGGTCACGATTGACTTGTCTCCGCCTGGTAAGTATCCAAGATTAAAGATTGCCCCTGTTACTTTCCCGTGATATTTTTCAGGGATTTTATCTTTAATATGTTCATGTCCAGCCAAGAATAGGGTACATCTTGAATTCAGCCCCCCGGACTTTAGCCGCTTTTCTGTTTCTGTAACAGCCTGGTCCTGAATATCAAACCCGTAAACATGTCCGGATTCACCGACTAAATTAGCCAAAAACTCTGTATCGTGGCCATTTCCCATTGTGCCATCCACGGCGATATCGCCAATATTTACGGCTTTCTGGAGCAGCAGCCGCGCGAATGGAAGGATTCTATCGAGCTTCATTTGTTTCTCTCACACCTTCAGAAAGATAGTATTTACCTTGCCAGCTTCCACGCCTCTTAAGCTCTGCGTCAATAGCGTTTAGTACTTCCCATTTATTTACACTCCACATGGGCCCAATCATCAGTTCAATCGGACCGTCTCCTGTTATGCGGTGAACAACCATTTCTGGAGGAATGATTTCCAGCTGATCGCATACAAGGTTTACATAATCATCAAATTGTAAAAACTCAAGCATGCCTTTTTCATATTGCTTTACCATTGGGGTACCTCTTAAGAGGTGAAGCAAATGAATTTTGATTCCCTGAACATCAAGCTTGGCGACTTCCCTGGCTGTTTCCATCATCATTTCTGGAGTTTCAAGGGGAAGGCCGTTAATGATATGGGAACATATGCGGATGCCATGTTTCCTGAGCTTTTTAACCCCCTCCGCATAGCATTGAAAATCATGTGCCCGGTTAATTAGTAACGCAGTCCGTTCATGTATAGTCTGAAGTCCAAGTTCTACCCACAGGTATGTTCTTTGATTTAATTCTGCCAAATACTCAACTACATCACCAGGGAGGCAGTCAGGTCTCGTTGCAATAGAAATCCCGATAACGCCCTCTTGCTTCAGCACTGTCTCATATTTTTCTTTTAATACATCAAGTGGGGCGTGTGTATTGGTAAACGCCTGAAAGTAGGCCATATACTTGCCATCTTTCCACTTTTTATGCATTTTTTCACTGATTTCTTTAAATTGTGTTTCGAGGTCCTCAGCGCGATTTCCGGCAAAATCACCTGATCCTGCTGCACTGCAAAAAGTACAGCCTCCATGGGCTACGGTGCCGTCACGATTGGGGCAGTCAAATCCGCCATCAAGGGCAACTTTGAAAACCTTATGCCCAAAGGTTTCCCGCAAATGATAATTCCATGTGTGATATCGCTTATTGTCTGCAGCATATATAAATGATTTCAAAAGTCAGATCCTCCGATCGAATAAAATCCCTTATTTGAAATTTTTAGAAATGCAGAGCATGTAGCAGCTCTTAATTAAAACCAAAACAAAATGAGAAGTTATAAATTGTTCCTCAACAGCCAGTGGTATTTTATCATGAACAATGATGTTATCCAATTTCTTTTCTGTGCGGCAGGAAAATAATATGCAGGGAACTGTACAAAATAAAGGGGAAGATGATTTTTCATCTCATATGCTTTGAGGAGGGGACAGCAATGGCAACCAGGGAAGCAGTCGAAAAATGCCTGCAGCACTGTGAGGCAACTCTCCAGAATGCCCACGAACACTTTGAAGAAGGATCCATTCAGCAGCATTACAATGAGACAGGCTATTCAAACTCTCAAATGGAAATACAATCAGCGCTAAATGAGCTGGAAAAACTTTCGCAAAGTGCGAATGACCAGCAGCGCGAAAGGCTATACAGAATGAGTTTGCAGCTGCGGCAGCTGCAAAACCATATGATCTTGCTTGATCATTAACAAAGAGAGGTTTAAATGCAATCTGGCTTCCTGCTTAAAGGAGTCTCAGACTGTAGACAAACTCGATGAAATCGAGTTTGCCTGCAGTTATTTTTTTTATTTGGCCTGATAATGGGGTCTGTTGATTTCCGTTCCAGGCGCTTCGCTTTCCGCGGGGCGGGCGGTGAGCCTCCTCGTCGCATGCTCCTGCGGGGTCTCACCTGTCCCGCTGCTCCCACAGGAGTCTTCGCGCCTTCCACTCCAATCAACTGGCTTTTAAACGTTTACAATGAAATATTCCTATCTATTATAAAATTGATATATAAAATGATTGGGGTGACAAAGATGCTTTCGAAAAACAATCCTATAAAGCCCATTTCTCGGCCTTTCCATGTCCAGTTTTCCATCGTCATTAAATTAATGGCAGCGAAAATAAGCCTCGCCTGCATCGACAATTTTTTAAGTCCCCTTAACGTTTATCCAACGCATGCCATGCTTCATTTGCGACCCCACAGGGAAACGCAAAGAAACGATCGAACGCGTATCGCAGATGCAATAGAAATAATAAATAAATGCTAAGAGAAGTCAATTCATCTCAAAATAAGAAAAAATAGAAATAATCACTAAAAAGGGGTTCGAATGAGACCATTCCGAACCCCTTTTGTCGACAATCTGCGACTTCCTACTTAAGGGAGTCTTTTTGTTATCGTTCGAAACATTATAGGGCATTCGGCAGTTTATTTGCTGGTAAGTACCGATTTGGATCATCCGACACAATTTACCATTCTGGTGTGGAAATAATGTATTGCAACTTAAAGTGAAAACCACTAGAATTATTCTGGCCGACGAAAATAAGGTAAGTAATCTTTTCGGCTAACAAGGAAAACGTTGGGTACCAGAAAATTAATCACGCGAAAAAAGGCTACTACAGCCTATGATTGTTTAAATGCGGCACATATCTTCATTGCTGGTTTTCAACGGTAATTGGCGCCGCTTTCGTATTGATACAGTTCTAAGGATTAATGTGCAGTGAACTACAAGTTCTTTAAAGAGACTTATACTTGAGAGGGGACATAAATATGCCTCGAGCTTTATGGCTTCTTATTATCGGGATGGCAGTCAATGTAACTGCGTCTTCTTTTTTGTGGCCTCTTAATGCAATTTATATACATGAGCATCTTGGTAAATCATTATCTGTTGCGGGGCTTATCCTGATGGCAAATGCACTGGCTAGCGTAGCAGGAAATCTTGTCGGAGGAGGTTTGTTTGACCGGATAGGCGGTTATAAGACGATATTAATTGGTACGGCCATCACCTTATTATCTTTGGTGGGGCTGACAGTTAACCATGATTATCTTTATTACATTGTTTTTCTGACTATTTCAGGATTTGGGACCGGAATTATTTTTCCTGCCATATATGCAATGGCTGGGTCAGCTTGGAAAGAAGGGGGCAGAAGAGCTTTTAATGCGATTTATGTAGCCCAGAATCTGGGGGTAGCCGTTGGCTCTGCATTGGGCGGCTGGGTTGCTTCGTTTTCATTTGATTATATTTTCACGGCAAATGCAGGTTTATTTTTCGTGTTCTTTCTTATTGCAGTTTTCGGCTATAAAGGGATGAATGGCCAAAGTTCAAAGCAGACGGTATCTTTCAATGAGCAAAGAACGGTTAAAAACAATTCGAAAATATATGCCCTTTTTCTGCTGTGCTTCGGGTATTTTCTCTGCTGGATTGGCTATGTTCAATGGCAATCCACCATTTCTGCATATACCCAGGAAATCGGGATTTCGCTTAAGCAATACAGCTTACTCTGGACAATTAATGGTGCACTAATTGTGGCAGGACAGCCGCTTGTAAACATATTGATCAAATTAATTGCGAAGACCATGAAAATCCAGCTCATTCTGGGTATGGCGATTTTTATTATTTCTTTTTCAGTTGCAGCCAATGCCTCAGCTTTTGCAGGCTTTTTAACAGCGATGGTTATCCTGACAATTGGCGAGATGTTTGTCTGGCCAGCCGTTCCGTCCGCGGCAAATGAGCTGTCCCCAAAAGGCAAAGAAGGGTTTTATCAAGGAGTTGTTAACAGTACCGCTACCGGAGGCAGAATGATTGGACCGCTGCTAGGCGGGTTTTTGGTGGACAGCTACGGAATGGGAATGATGTTTATTGTTCTCTCGGTTCTGTTTGTTGCAGCCATTGGAACGACGCTTATTTATGACCGCTGGATGAAAACAGATGCTGCAGAACCAAAAGTGGTTTCTGCAGTAAAATAAAGCATGTAGGTATTAATTAAGTTGTCTCTCATCCGATTTTTAGGGTGGAGACTTTTTTTGTTCATTATGGGAAATCTGTTTTATCCCAATCGGGCTATGCCCCTAACAGTCGGATTAAGTGCTTAAACGGCAATTTAAGAGAAAAGGTGAATAATTGTACGAACACGAGCCACCTTTTTGCATCAAAAACTTGATTATCTTTTTTAGGACTCCTGCATCTTCCAGCTGCAAATTAAAAAACCGGCTATGCTTAAAGGCTAGCCGGTTTTGCACTGCATTAAAATTATCTTCATCCCAGCAAAAAAATTCAATCTACCACCAGATAGGCCACCATAGGCCCCCCGCTGCCTATTTCCAAATGTGTGTCACAAATTAAACGATAGGTTCCTTCTTTCTTAAACAGAAGGGGAATGACAGTTTCCTCACCTTTCTTTACAACACCTTTAATATTAGTTCCTTCAATATGAAATGGATGCTCGCTGCCGTTTACACCTAAAATTTTTAACGTTACTTGCTGATCCTTGGGAATGACTATTGTGCCGGGATCCCACCTATAGGCTTCAAGCTCTTTTCCGTCTTTGACGGTTGTCTTGTATTCTCCTGTTACCATATTGATTTCATAGCTTTGACCTGAAGCTTCCGTACTGGCGGTTTCCGCTGTTTTCGGGAATAAGTAGTACCAGCTGCTTATGTTTACACCTAATGCAATCACAGCCAATGCTATAAAAAGCCATTTTCTTCGGATAATTACAAATTTCATAATTTGTCCCCCTTATTCTTGTGTTAATAATCTATATGTTACCGAAAAAGAATTCTTGTCCCAAACACGCTAAATAAAGAACTTTTTTCAGAAATTATGCATATAAAAGTAAAACTCAGCTGATAATGTACTATAACTCTTCTTGCAATCGCGGGAGAAATTGACTAGAATATGCTATATAATGACATAATTTTTAAAAGCCATGACAAGGAGCAGTAGCGGTTTGATCCCGTTTTAGAGAGTTGACGGAAGGTGCAAGTCAACCGGGAAGACCTGTGAACTCGCCTTTAAGCTGCAGGCATGAACAAAGAGTAATGCTTGCCGGTTTATCCACGTTACGGATCTCGAGTGGGGCGTGAAATTTGCGCCAACTAGGGTGGTACCGCGGGAAGATATATACATAATCCTCTCGTCCCTTATTGGGATGAGGGGTTTTTATTATTCCAAAAATAATATAGAATGCCGTTTTATCAGGTAATGGGCAGGTCTTAGCCTGGTAAAAGGCGCTAGAGGATCACAAACTTAGGAGGAAACAGATATGAGTTTCGATCATAAAACAATCGAGAAGAAGTGGCAGCAATATTGGGAAAGCCATAAAACATTTAAAACAAACGAAGAGAGCGGTAAGCGGAAGTTTTATGCGCTTGACATGTTTCCTTATCCATCCGGAGCTGGTCTTCACGTTGGCCATCCCGAAGGCTACACAGCAACCGATATTTTATCCCGCTTAAAAAGAATGCAAGGATATAAAGTATTGCACCCGATCGGCTGGGATGCATTCGGTCTGCCTGCGGAACAATATGCGCTGGATACGGGGAATGACCCTGCTGAATTCACTGAGAAAAACATTGATACATTCCGCCGGCAAATCAAATCATTGGGCTTCTCTTATGATTGGGACAGAGAAGTTAATACAACAGACCCAAGCTATTACAAATGGACACAATGGATCTTTTTAAAGCTGTATGAACATGGTTTAGCATACATTGATGAAGTGGCAGTAAACTGGTGCCCGGCATTAGGCACTGTATTGGCTAACGAAGAAGTTATCGATGGAAAAAGTGAGCGCGGTGGACACCCGGTTGAGCGCCGGCTAATGAAGCAATGGATGCTTAAGATCACTGCTTACGCGGACCGCTTATTGGATGATCTGGAGGAAGTGGATTGGCCAGAAAGCATCAAGGAAATGCAGCGCAACTGGATTGGCCGTTCTGAAGGCGCACAGGTTACGTTTGCAATTGACGGGCAGGACGAAAGCTTTACTGTATTCACGACTCGTCCTGATACATTATTTGGGGCAACTTATGCAGTACTATCTCCTGAGCATCCTTTTATTGGAGAAATCACCTCACCTGAACAAAAAGCTGAAGTAGAGGCATATGTTGAAAAAGTTAAAAATAAAAGCGATCTGGAAAGAACAGATTTGGCAAAGGATAAAACAGGGGCATTTACCGGGGCTTATGCAATCAATCCGGTTAATGGCGAGAAGATGCCAATCTGGATTGCCGATTACGTATTAATGAGCTATGGTACTGGAGCCATTATGGCTGTTCCGGCCCATGATGAGCGTGACTACGAGTTTGCAAGAAAATTCGATTTGCCGATAAAGGAAGTCGTAGCTGGCGGCGATGTCGAGAAGGAAGCCTATACTGGCGATGGGGAGCACGTTAATTCCGGATTTCTGGATGGCTTGAAAAAAGAAGAAGCAATTAAGAAAAGCATTGAGTGGCTTGTTGAAAAAGGCATTGGCGAAAAGAAAATCACTTACCGCCTGCGCGACTGGCTGTTCAGCCGCCAGCGCTATTGGGGAGAGCCAATCCCAATTATCCACTGGGAGGATGGTTCGGCAGAACCTGTCAGTGAGGACCAGCTTCCATTGGTGCTGCCTAAGACGAAGGAAATCAAGCCTTCCGGAACAGGTGAATCACCGCTTGCCAATATTGAAGACTGGGTAAATGTAACGGATGAGAACGGCCGGAAAGGGCGCCGTGAAACGAACACAATGCCTCAATGGGCAGGCAGCTGCTGGTACTTCTTGCGCTATATTGATCCAACGAACGAAGAAGCGCTTGCCGATGCTGAAAAATTAAAAGAATGGCTTCCGGTTGATATTTATATTGGCGGTGCAGAGCACGCTGTCCTGCATCTTCTATATGCCCGCTTCTGGCATAAATTTTTATATGATATCGGAGTGGTTCCAACGAAAGAGCCGTTCCAAAAGCTGTTTAACCAAGGGATGATTCTTGGTGAAAATAACGAAAAGATGAGTAAATCAAAAGGAAATGTTGTAAATCCTGATGAAATCGTAAATTCCCATGGTGCAGATACACTTCGCTTATATGAAATGTTTATGGGTCCATTGGAAGGTTCAATTGCCTGGTCTACGAACGGACTGGATGGTTCCCGCCGCTTCCTTGACAGGGTATGGCGTTTGCTTGTCGATGATAATGGATCCATCACTGCTAAAATCAGCGATAAAGATGATAGCGGCAAATTGGAAAAGGTCTATCATCAAACGGTGAAAAAAGTAACCGAGGATTATGAAGGAATCCGCTTCAATACGGCCATTTCCCAACTGATGGTGTTTATTAATGAGGCTTACAAGGCAGACGCTCTTCCAAAGGCTTATGTGGAAGGATTTACAAAGCTATTGTCACCTGTTTGCCCTCATATTGCTGAAGAGCTTTGGGATTTGCTTGGCCATAAAGAAAGCATCGCTTATGAAGCGTGGCCGGCCTTTGATGAAGCAAAAATTGTTGATAACGAAGTTGAAATTGTAGTTCAGGTTAATGGAAAAGCAAAAACTAAACTGATGGTGCCTACCGATACACCAAAGGAAAAGTTAGAGGAAATCGCAATGGGCGATCATGTTATTAAAGAACAGATTGACGGCAAAACAGTTCGTAAGGTTATTGCCGTTCCTGGCAAGCTTGTAAATATCGTAGCCAACTAATAAAGCATATATTTTTTGAGAAAAGCTCCTTCACAGGGGCTTTTCCCTGTAATGGAGTGGTTATACTGGTATAGTTGTATATGTTGTTTGATATAATGTGATACATAACCATTTGATGAGGTGATTAATATGGATGAAATAAAGCAAATTTCTACTGAAGAGCTTGAAAAAAAGCTGGAGGCCGGTGAGAAATTACTTCTTGTTGATGTGCGTGAGGATGAAGAAGTGTCACAGGGCATGATCGAAGGGGCAGAACATATTAGAATGGGTGATATCCCAGCCAATCTGGACCGGCTAGATAAAGACAAGGAATACATAGTCATTTGCCGTTCAGGGGGCAGAAGCACAAATGTATGTCATTACTTGCAGGACCAAGGCTACAAAGTAGTGAATATGACAGGCGGAATGCTGAACTGGCAAGGAGAAGTAATCGTAAAATAAGTGATTAAATTAATCAGAATCGGTCAATGCTGAAAATAAAAAAGGCAGGGAGAGACCGTGGTTCAGGTAAAACTGTTTGATTGCGAACATGAAAAAGATTTGGAATCAGAGATTAATTCATTTTTGAAAAAAATTGATGAAGATAATCTTATTGATATTAAATTCAATGTCGCAACTATAAATGAAGAACAGAATGAACAGATTTATTGCTTCAGTGCAATGGTCATCTATAACAAGTAGGATCGGGGTTCAGACCCCTAGTTGTCAAAAAAGCAGTGTTCGGTATTTTTCCCCCGGACACTGCTTTAATATTTTCTAATTTAACCCCCGGCTGTAAATGGCTGCATTTTTCCCGGCGAGCCTGCCTGTTACGAGTGCAGATGTAATGTTATAGCCGCCTGTATAACCATGGATATCAAGAATTTCGCCGCAAAAATAAAGCCCTGCCATCAATTTAGATGCCATTTCCTTTGGATGGATTTCCTTTACAGAAACCCCTCCTCCTGTAACAAATGCTTTCTCGAGAGGCAATGTTCCATTGACCGAAAAAGTGAAGCTTTTACAAAGCTCCGAGAACTGGCGGATTTTTTCATTCGATACATTAGCTCCCTGCTCTTGAAGGTCAATCCGGCTTCGCTCTAGGAGAAAATGCAGATAGCGTTCCGGCAGAATTCCTTTTAAAGTATTCTTGATCGCTTTTTTTGGTTCTGCCTTGATTTCCTTCATTATTATTTGAAAGAGTTCTTCTTTATTTTTATCAGGCACAGCGTCTATTTTCATCGTAACCCGGGCCAGATCCCACTTTTTCATCGCTTTTACAACAAACTGGCTGCAGCGGAGAACAGCTGGGCCTGAAATGCCAAAATGGGTGAACAGCATGTCCATTTGATGGGTGATCAATGGCTTGCCCTTTGGGTTAAGCACGCTAAGAGCAACATCTCTCAATGCCAAGCCCTGTAGGTTTTTTTGCTTAATGAATGCTTCATCCGATGTAACGGGAACTTCCGTTGGAAAAAGATCGGTTATCGTGTGGCCGGCCTTCCTTGCCCATGCATAGCCATCGCCTGTTGATCCGGTATGGGGAACCGATTTTCCTCCAACTGCGATAATAACAGCGTCCGTTTCAAAATATTGCCCGTCCCTCATTCGGACACCTGAAGTTTTACCGTCTCTATATTCCACGTCCGCTGCCGGTGAATTTGTAAAGATCTTAACCTTTAATTGTGAGAGGCGGTCTATCAGTGCATCCACTACACTCTGTGCCTTATCGGTAACCGGAAACATCCTTCCATGGTCTTCTTCCTTCAGCTCAATTCCAAGCTTCTCAAAAAATGCAATAATATCTTCATTGCTAAATTCCGAAAAGGCGCTGAACAGGAATCGTCCATTCCCGGGGATATGCTTAATGATTTCATCGATAGATAGCCGGTTTGTTACATTACAGCGTCCTCCTCCTGAAATAGCGAGCTTGCGCCCGAGTTTATCGCCTTTATCAACCAGCAGTACCTTTACCCCTTGTTCCCCGGCCGCAATCGCAGCCATCAAGCCTGAAGGGCCGCCCCCAATTACAATCACATCATATTTCATAAAATCACCATCTTTAACCTAGTCTATTAAGTGTCTCCATTATATAGCATTCTGGAACGAATGAAAAAAATGCATACTGGCAGTACCTAATTAAAATTGTAAATCTCGAATAAAAGGAGTAAACTTACAATTGTGCTTTTAGAAGGCCAATAGGCAATTTTGCGGGCCTTAGATGGGCCAGAGTGTGCATGTGAAACGTATTTGAAATCATCTGGGATGGGATATTATGTCGTCTAAATTGCTGCGAGGCACTTTTATTTTGACAGTGGGAATGATGCTGTCCAAAGTGCTTGGATTAATATATGTTATACCGTTTGACGCGATTGTCGGGGAAAAGGGTGCGGGTCTTTATTCTTACGCGTATGTTCCGTATACCATTTTTATAAGTATAGCTACAGGCGGATTGCCTTTGGCTGTTTCAAAGTTTGTGGCAAAGTATAATGCGATAGAAGAATATGCGGTGGGTCAGAAGCTTTTTAAGTCAGGCTTGAAGATTATGCTGATAACAGGATTCCTTGCATTCCTTATATTGTTTCTTAGCGCCCCGGCTATAGCAGCTGCCATATTGGAAAACAGGAAGGAAGGTTTTACTGTTGAAGACGTGACAACCGTTATCCGAGCCGTCAGTTTTGCGCTTATATTAGTACCGTTTATGAGCTTGATACGAGGATATTTCCAGGGACATCAATCTATGGGACCAACGGCCATTTCGCAGGTTGTTGAACAGCTGGTGAGAATCGTCTTTTTGCTGGGCGGTGCACTTGTGGTTATGAAATTTCTTGATGGCAATATCGTTACGGCTGTCAGTGCAGCAACGTTCGCAGCCTTTACAGGTGCCATCGGGGGCCTTATTGTTCTGCTTGTATATTGGAAGAAAAGAAAAGCCGATTTGGATGATCTTATTAAGCAAGATAAAGGGACAATCGATGTTTCTTTAACGGACATTTATAAGGAAATTCTGTTATACTCCATTCCTTTTGTATTTGTCGGAATTGCGATGCCCCTTTTTCAGCTGGTAGATGTATTTACATTTAACAGAGCAATGGGTTCAATCGGTTTGGGAGGCGATGTGGCTGACCGTGCATTTGGAATCCTGAATGTTCAGGCCCAAAAACTTGTAGTCATTCCCATGACATTAGCAACTGCCTTTTCTATGGGACTTGTTCCTGCAATAACAAAAGCTTTTGCAGCCGAAAAGATGGATACATTCAGTACACAAATGAACCAGGCTTTTCAAATCCTTTTATTTTTGACCATTCCTGCCGTTGTAGGTATGGCATTGCTGGCTTCACCGGTATATTCAGCCTTTTACGGATACAGTGAAATTGGAGCTAAGGTTCTGGAAGCATATGCTCCAGTTGCAATCCTGTTTGCTTTATTCTCTGTAACTGCGGCAGTTCTGCAGGGCATTAACCAGCAAAAATTTACTGTCCTGAGCTTGCTGGTCGGATTGCTGATTAAATTGAGCGTTAATATCCCGCTCATTAAAGCATTGGAAACGGAAGGATCTGTATATGCCACTGCGTTAGGTTATCTTGCAGCATGTCTTATCAACATGTATGTGATTTACTATTTTACTGGATACAGCTATTCACTAGTTCTAAGGCGGACGCTATTGATGGGGATATTTGCAGGGATTATGGCGGCATTTGTGTTAGGTGCAGAAAAGCTTTTGGGCCTTGTACTTAATCTTCACCATCAGGGGCAGGCTGTAATTGTTATCACTATCTGCGCGGGCATTGGAGCACTTGTCTACTTCGCCTTCTCGTTAAAATCAAAGCTGGCCCACCGGCTGTTTGGCAGCAGAATTGAAAGCTTCCAGAAGAAGCTTAAACTTAGAGCATAATTACTTTTGAAAGGCCATCCAAAAAGGTGGCCTTTTTTAAAAAATAAGAATGTTTACTTTTCTATCAAGTACAGATGTCCAGCTCCGACGCACAGGACAAGGAAAGCTAGGGCAGTGTTACATCGAACGAAACAAAGCTTATAGCTTTGTGAGGACGCGCTAGTGCCAACGTTGCCACAGGACGAAGGTGGTAACACGATCTAAGTTACAACACTGGCGAACTTAGCCGTTCTTCCTCTAACAAGGGCGCTTGTGCTTTTCTAAATCGGAAATAATAATCATAAGGGGGAATAACAAGATGCGAATCGACAAATTGCTCGCCAACGTCGGATATGGAACGAGAAAAGAAGTGAAAAAGCTTCTAAAAACTGGTGCCGTGCTTGTTAATGAAAAGATTGTAAAGGATGCGAAGGAGCATGTAGATCCCGAAAGTGACATGGTGACAGTCCATGGCGAACAGGTGGAATACCGGGAGTTCATTTATTTAATGATGAATAAACCTCCTGGAGTGCTTTCAGCGACAGAGGATAATTATCAGGAAACAGTCATTGATATGCTGGAACCGGAGGATGCTGTGTTTGAACCGTTTCCTGTTGGCAGGCTTGATAAGGATACAGAGGGGCTATTGCTGATCACGAACGATGGTCAATTGGCACATCAGCTGCTCTCGCCGAAAAAGCATGTGCCCAAGACTTACTTTGCGGTCATTGAAGGAGAAGTGACGGAACAGGATATCGCTGATTTCAAACAGGGGGTAACCCTGGATGATGGCTATCATACAAAGCCAGGAAAACTTGTCATAATCAAATCCGGGCTGCGGTCGGATATTGAGCTGACCATAATGGAAGGAAAGTTCCATCAGGTTAAAAGGATGTTTGAGGCGGTTGGAAAGAGAGTAGTGTATCTAAAGCGGATTTCAATGGGAAGCCTTGAGCTTGATCCAGAATTGGAGCTTGGTCAGTACCGGGAATTGACGGAGGATGAAATTGAATTTCTTAAAGCAGGCGGCACTTCCTCCGATCATTAGTAACTTTCGACGATCCTGCCTTTAGTACTTAACAATTAGAAGCTAAAAAAATGCCAGGCAGCAGCTGCCTGGCATTCCATTATACAGGTGGAATTTACAATTAAGATGATATTTTTACTTTCTTATTAGTTGTTGTCCAAAGGCCGCGGCCTGGACTCTTCACTAAATCGTTATATGCTAACACATTTAAATCGCGCTGGATGGTACGAGAAGTGATGCCAAATTCCTCCACAAGTTCCTGTGTTGTCACCGGACCGTTATTGCTGATGAACATATAAACGGATTTGATGCGGGTCAGCATGCGATTTGTTGAAGGTTTCAAAAAATCACTCCTTATTCATTAATTCAACTGTTTGTCTTAAAAAACAGTGAAACAACTGATTAAAGCCGAGTTTTCTCTCTTCCAAACCTATGTAATTTCTTTACCACCCTGCAGCTTCTCTAAAACCCTTGCAATTTCATGTGTTAGTACTTTTCTATTGTACCCTGTTAAAGCGATATATTCTATATAAATGAACTTAATTTACAAAATATTAATTTTTTTTAATTTATTTTCAAATGGTGGAAAATATTACAATTTTAAACTCTGCACCTTTTCTATATAATATTCTTGATTTAAGTGCTATGTATTTCCATTCAAGGAGGATCTTATTTGTTAAATCAAGATAAACTGCAGCACCGGCTGGTTCATGAGAAAGAGAATATGTACTTTGCAATTACAGTATTGTTTAGCATAATAACTTATATTGCTTTTGTTTTTTCCATTATCGGAATTGCTATTATGGCTGGCATGATCATTTTCGCTTACTTTTTCCATGCTCTGTCTATGGCTTCTATCAGAAGGAATGGGGTCCGCATCAGTGAAAATCAATTCCCGGAAATTTATCAAAAAGCGGAAGAAATAGCTGGAAAAATGGAATTAAAGCAAATGCCATCGATATATGTTATGGAATCTGCAGGATTTTTAAACGCTTTTGCCACACGTTTTTTTGGAAAGAATATGGTAGTCGTATACTCGGAAATTTTCGACCTGATTTCCGAGGATAAAGATGATCAATTATTGTTTGTGCTTGCGCATGAGTTTGCGCATCTCAAAAGGCGCCATGTTTTGGTTCACTTTCTATTGCTGCCTGCCATGTTCGTGCCTTTTCTGGGAGAAGCCTATATGAGAGCTTGTGAATATACATGTGACCGCTACGCAGCCTTCTATGTAAACAATATGATGGCATCGCAGGAAGCTTTGACAATGCTGGCCATCGGCAAGAAACTGGCTCCTAAAGTGAATAGAGAAGCTTATATTGAGCAATTGCGCGAGGAAAAAGGCTTTTTTGCAGTACTAAGTGAAATGATGTCAACCCATCCGGATTTGCCGAAGCGGCTGAATGCTCTTAACCACTGGAATGAGCCGGAAGCGTATCCGCTTGTGAAAGACAAAAAATGGATTGCCATTGCCGGACTTACGTCTGGTTTACTGCTATTTCTACTCTTTGTAGGAGGAATCGTTTACGGATTTTATACTTTTGGCGAACAAACCTTCAGTGAAGAAGAGTTTGAAGTTGAAGATGTCACACCATTAATGGAAGCATTAGAATCG
This sequence comes from Bacillus sp. M6-12, assembly GCF_002860285.1. Classification (GTDB taxonomy): domain Bacteria; phylum Bacillota; class Bacilli; order Bacillales; family DSM-1321; genus Peribacillus. The sequence continues at coordinate 118,985 of NZ_PGVF01000031.1, read as the reverse complement.
GAGAAAAGCATTGATGAGGTTCAAAAGCTTGCTGATGCAGAGAAAGATATCAATGCAGCTGACAGCAGCGGTGCAACTGCCCTTCATTATGCTGTCTACTACGACAATCTTCAGGCAGCAGAACTTCTGCTTAAGAAAGGTGCAAATGTAAATGCGCAGGACAGCTACTCAACTACACCGCTGATGGATGCTGTATATATGCCAAGCCTGGAAATGGCTAAATTGCTGATTAACAATGGGGCTGATCCTTTACTAGAGGACGAAAGCGGCTATACAGCATATGACTATGCCAAAGAAGAAGATTATAAAGATATAATGAGTTTGTTAAAACCTTATAATGAGTGATTAAAAGAGGCTGAATTTTCTTCAGTCTTTTTTGTTTTCGGGATTTCCAGGTTAACGGGAAGTTATCTGACATAAGCAACTTGACATGCAGATAAATGGTTGCATATAATTGTAGTATGGATAAGATATTTAAGGCTCTTGCAGATTCAAGCCGGCGACAACTCCTTGACGAGCTCTTCAAGAGAAATGGTCAAACTTTAAGTGAGCTGTGTGAACACCTTGAAATGACCCGTCAATCTGTTACCAAACATCTTGTTATTTTAGAAGAGGCAAATTTAATTATTGTCGAATATAAAGGACGGCATAAATTTCATTTCCTGAATGCTGCTCCTATTGGAGAGATAGCTGACCGTTGGATTGGAAAATATCAACTGCAACGGGTTAAAGCATTGAGTGATCTGAAAAAAAGTCTTGAGGAGGAGTAAAATGACAGACACGACATTTGTTTATGTTACTTACATAGCAACGACACAGGAAAAACTCTGGGAGGCACTGACAAACGGGATTTTACTAAAGAATATTGGTTTGGACATGAAGTCCAATCTGATTGGAAAGAAGGCTCAACGATTTCTTTCTTAGACAAAAATGGGAATGTGGTTGATTACGGAAAAGTATTAACGAGCGAGCCGTATCGTCTTCTTTCATATACTTTTAACTGGGTGGAAGACAAAACAGTACGCGAACGTTCGCCAAGAGTGATATTTGAACTGGAGCAGATGGATTCGGCTGTAAAGCTGACGCTTAAGCATGAAGATTTGCTGCCATCAGATCTTAGTGAAGCAAATGAAGGATTCTATGGATATAATAACGGCTGGCCAGCAATCCTGAGCAATTTGAAAAGCCTGCTGGAAACAGGACACACTTTGCCGCCATTGAAGGTATAAGCAATGGGTTTGTGTTTCAATTAATATAATTGTAAATATAATAAAAACTTATAAATTTGGACAAATGCTAAAAATAGTGAATGAATCGTTACTTACTATAAAAGGGCAAACAACAATAAGGGAGAATTGTATATGGAAAAAGATAGCTTATACCTGCAGACAGTTGATAGGAAGGGGAATCCCCTTACTATATCCGTTGAAGGAGTAGATGAGCAGGAACTGGCCCATTTTGGCGGTCTTGATTTGCATGTGAATGCCACAAAAGCAATGATTAGTGATACAAATGGAATGTCTTTTCCAGAAAAAGAAGGGGACTTTTTGATTAAAGATAAGGTTGCTGCCCTTTATCTAAATGAAATTGGTGAAATGTTAAGGAATGAATCACCTGAGCCAAGTTTATTAGCTGGTATTACAAACATTGAATTAGTTAAGGAGTTCTTAAATCAGCCTCTAGCAAAAGAAGTCGAGGGATTGATTGCCAAAGAAAATGATTTAATTCGAAAAGATAAAGAAGCACGTAAGAAGGAAGAAGATGAGAAATGGGATAATATATTTCGTAGATAAATTGAAGGGAGTCGCCTCATGCCGTAAAAGGTCACTCCCCATTTAGGATTGCTTAGAACCTTGTTGTTCCGCCTACTTGCTGTTGAGCCATTGCGACCATACGTTTTACCATTTCACCACCGACGGAACCGTTGGCTCTTGCTACTTGTTCCGCTCCTATCTGTCCTTACTTTTTCCAAATACCGACTTTACTTTTCTTAGCCGTAGCTAATGCATTACGTACCTTTGTTTCGTACTTATAAGTTCCATAGTCATAAAAGTAATCAACTAATCCTGCTTTAGTGATGTCTTCTTGATGTAATCTTCCGTCTAACCACACCCATGCTAATAAGCGTCCATATTTGTCATACGTATCTTTTCCGTCAGTTTCTAATACGATCTTCTTAGCGTTCTTGATACGAGTACACGTAAAGGTAGCTGCCTCTTTACCGAAGGTTCAATTTTATTAGTACTTTCCGGTGTATCAATAAAAAGGAAACGCGTTTTGTAGACTTTACCATTAATCTTAAAGTTTGCTGTATCACCATCTGTACATGATGAAAATGTAGCAGTGTACTTTTTGTTGATTGCTAACTTAGGAGCAGTAGTTGGTTTAGCTGCAGGTTTAGGTGTAGCTTTAGGTACAGTTCCAGTTGGTAAGGCAAGTGAACCTGTGTTTATTTTAGCTACTGTAAGGGTGTTCTTACATTTGTTACTGCTATACTTTTTGATTAAGGATAGTAAGGCAGTTTTTGACTTTGCTGACTTAGCGAGTGAAGTAGGTTTGTGAAGTAAGTATGAACATGATTTGTTGTCGAAATGACCTCCCAGTTTATGCCAATGCCCCTCTATGTGCTGATGATTGAGTCGGGAATAGGGATAAGAGTAGGAATGAGGCAACGACTAGGATTGTAAGTTGTAACTTTCTCATTTAGATCCTCCTTGGTAAATTTTAACCAAGATAATATTACCATAAATCTGGATATTTTAGGGAGAAAAATTTAGTGATGTTCCATTGGAAAAGTTTAGAAAAAAGCTCTTTACCCGTCAGGTTTTGCCAATTATAATCTGTCCTGAATAGGGAGGGGATTTAATGTCTGAAACTGCTAAACTAAAAGAAAGTCTATGGAATGATGTGACAACTGAATCTTCAAAAAGAGGGTACATTTCGACTACAAGAGGTAAGGCAAAAGCAAAAGTCGAAGGTATATTCAGATCGGAGATATTGTTGTCGATATTCAGAAATAATGAAAAACGTATGTTTAAGATATACAGAAGAGATTTTGATCAAGCAATTGATGTCTTAGAATCAAAAGGAAGAGTTAGACAGGGTGAAATATCAAATAAAGATAGAAGATACGTTATTGGAGCCATGACCATATTTGTTAACAATTATTTTACTTATACCGATGAAATGGATAGCGATGGTAAAAATCACCCTTTTCTTCGTTGGAGTGCTTATGGTAAAGAAAATTTATTAATGAGAAAGAGGGCAACTCATGAATAGTGAAGAAATGAGGCGAGAATTTATCAAATTAATAAAGTTGAATTTTCCTAGTGTACAATTCAAAGAAAGAACACTTCCTTCTGGAAACAAAAGAATCAGTCCCTATATCCCAAACAAAAAAAGGAATAAGAGATGGATGCAACTTGATGCGAATCCAGAATACTTTTCTATAGCTATGGATCATTATCCTGGAGATATCACAGAAGAAGATTTGAGGAGTATTAATATCCCACTAGGATTAGATGGTAATAGAACAGGGTGTAAGCTTCAAAATAATAATGATGCCGTGAATATTTCAGTTTTCAATAATGATGTTTATAATTTCAATTCTGATTTTTTTACTGCATTTTTAGAGAAGCATTACAATTCCTACATCAAATTGATCAATAGCTAATCATTGAAAGAGCACCGTTTAGGGTGCTTTTATTTTTTATCGTTAATAATTTAGTTACCTTAAAAAGTGCCAATATTTTACATGAATAACAAAGTATATCCAAATAGATCGGTAGTATTGTATAATTTCTCTATGAAAATAGGAAATTATACCTAATGGAGGAAAATTAATGATTTCTGCAAGAAAAATATTTAATATATGTTTGATACTCTTGCTAGTTGCCTTAAATATTCCGGTGCGAACCATTGCTGCTGTAACGGAATCCACCACAATCGGAGCAGTTGCAGATGGTTCCTGGGATGATTTAGGACCACTCATGGAAGACCAATTAAATTATGCAGGTGTATCAGGGGTAGAGTATGGAATACAAAAATCCGCTATTCAATTTGCGATACCTGCTAAAGGGGCGGATACCTATATATCCCGAGCCGTACTCAGAATTCATATTTCTCAGGTTAATAGCGATGTTTCCGGAGAAGATAATTTGCCCTTTATCCGTTTATTTGGTTCAGAAAATGACTCATGGAGTGAGCAAGACCCTGGTTCATTCCCTCTGGATTCAGAAGAACATCCATTACTTACAGCAGGCCCGCCTTCAATAGGTATAAAGGAGTTCGTTGTCACAGATTTTGTACAAGAACAATATGTGAAAGATCAAAAAGCAACGTTCGCTTTACTTGGTAGAGATGTACCAGTCGATGGTCATCGAAGAGAATACTTCTTTTTATCTAATCAAAGTAATAAAGGACCAGAACTGCTACTTGAATATGGAACTGTCGAGGACCAGCCGGCAGCTACAGCTCCTAGTGTAACCAATACGGAGACAATGGAGGATACACCAAGCAACAGTAATTTAGTTATTACCCCTAATTCCAATGAAGCAGTCACCCATTTTAAGATAAATGGAATTACAGGGGGTAGATTGTATAAAAAGAATGGAACGACTGAAATCACGAATGACCAATTTATTACCAAGGCTGAAGGTTTTGAGGGACTTACATTTACTCCGAATTCAAATGCGCACTCTCCAAATGATACATTTAAGTTCAATGTTTATGCCGCATATGATGAAACAGGAGCAGGGTTAAGTCCAGCAAAGGAAGCCATTATAACCGTGCATGAGGTAAATGATGAACCGGTTCCGGTGAATGATACTTTGTCACCCATAGGAGAATCTTCGGGTGAGCGATCCATTCCATTTGCAGAGATACTTGCTAATGATGATAAGGGAGTTGCCAATGAGAGTTTCCAGAGTCTAACCATTGTGTCAGTTCGTAATGGGAATGGTGGTACAGCACGGATAGAGGGAACAAACGTGGTATTTACTCCCGCTAGTAATTATAGCGGACCCGCTAGTTTTACTTATAAAGTGAAGGATAATGGAACCACCATGGGAACACCTGATACTAAAGTAAGTTCTGCTGAGGGAACGGTCTCATTCCAGATTGACCCAAGAGCTGATGACCCTACTGTAGAAAACGCTGAAACCAATGAAGATACTCAAACAGAAAGAGGGCTGGTAATTACTGCACCTGATATTGCCACAACCCACTATAAAATAACGGAAATTACAGGTGGTCTTCTATATAAAAATGATGGTACCACACCTATAACTGACGGTAGCTTCATCACTAAAAGTGAAGGACAGGCGGGTTTAAAATTCAGTCCAACCCAAGATGCAAATGGAACTGCTGGATTTGGATTTAAAGTGCAAGCAGCCCCTGGAACAGACAATACGCGGTTAAGTAACCCAGTTACATCTTCAATCATTGTAAATGAAGTAAACGATGCACCTGATGCCGTGGATGATACTTTACCAGACCTCATTGAGGATCCAGGAGTTCAAAGAATTCAAATATCCGAATTGTTTCGTAACGATTCCAAAGGACCTGCAAATGAAAGTGGGCAAGATTTAACAATTAAGTCTGTAGAAAATGCAGTTGGAGGCACTGTCACTACTGAAGGAAATGAGATTCTATTTACACCAAACGAGAACTATTCAGGAACAGCAAGTTTTCAGTACACCGTTGAGGACAATGGAACCACAAAGGGTGTTTTGGCACCTAAAACAGATGAAGCGACTGTATCGTTTACAATCAAACCAGTAACTGAAAAGCCGACCGTGACTCCTGCGACAAGTGAAGAAGATGACTGGAATCCAAACGGTCTTAAAATCACCCCGAATGCAGCTGATGGTGCAGGGGTGACGCATTTCAAAATCAGCGGAATCACCGGTGGAGAGCTGTATATGAATGATCAGACTACCCCCATCTCAAATGGTCAATTTATTACCAAGTCAGACGGTGATGCTGGACTGAAATTCAAACCGGAAGAACATGCCAATACACCAGCGGGTGATTCATTTTCATTTCAAGTTCAAGCCTCACTGGATAACGCAGGCACCGGGCTGAGTGAAGCGGCTCAAGCAATCATCACGGTCAGCGAAGTCAACGACAATCCGATAGCGGTTGATGACACGCTGACAGCCGTAGCCGAAAATTCAGGTGAGCGTCAGGTCGATGTGGATAAGCTTCTTGAGAATGACAAGGAAAAACCTGCGAACGAAAACGAACAGACCCGACGAGTCGTTAGTGTTGGAAATCCGCAGGGGGTCACCGTAAGACTGGATGGAAACACAGTCTATGCTACTCCTGAGCAAGACTTTCGAGGTCAGGCGAGTTTCGAGTATACGATTAGAGATAACGGAACCACAAACGGTGCGGCTGATCCTAAGACTGCAACCGGGATTGTCAGTTTTACAGTAAAAGCACGTGCAGACCGACCGAGTGTGACGGACGTGACAACAGAGGAAGATACCGAAAGCAGCGCGTTAATTATTACACCTAGAAGTGCTGGTGGTTCTACTGCTACTCATTTTAAAATCACAGGTATTTCAGGTGGCGAGTTGTATCACACAAACGGCATCACTAAGATTTCAAACGGCGACTTTATCACGGTAACAGAAGGTAAGGACGGGTTGAAGTTCAAGCCGAGCAGCAATATGCATGGTACTACCGGTTTTGGTTTTAAAGTACAGGCAGCACCAAGTCCGGACAATAGCTTGCTAAGTGAGGAGGTTGAAGCGGTGATTACCATCACCGAAGTCAACGACCCGCCGAAAGCGGCAGATGACACTCACCCCGATGTGGCTTTGGGAACAGATAAAGTGATCTTCCCGTTCACTGCATTTACCGGAAACGATAGTGTAGGACCTGAGGATGAACAACAATGGCAGACCCTTACCGTCACAGATGTAGTAGCTATCCAAGGGGGAACGGTCAGTATTATTGATGGGAAGGTGGAGTTCGCTCCCGAACCAGGCTATAAGGGGGACGCTTCCTTCACGTACACCATTCAAGACAATGGCCGGACGAACGGTTCCGATCAACCAAAGAGCGATTCAGCTACCATGAGCTTTACAATCGTTGATAAGACGAAACCGGCTATCACGTTACATGGTGATTCGACTGTCTATGTGTTAAAAGGTTCAGCTTATGTGGAACCAGGATATACGGCAAACGACGAATCAGACGGTGATCTGACTAACCTTGTGACCGTCTCCGGTACGGTGGATACCACTCAGTTGGGGACTTATACGTTGCGGTACAACGTCACTGACAGCAGCAATAATCCAGCTTCTGAAGTCACACGAACAGTACGCGTTGTATCGGCAGACTTAAGTGAGTTAACGGTTTCTGATGGAACTTTAACACCGTCTTTTAACCCGAGCGTAGTGAATTATGATGTAGCCGTTCCATATAACACAACAAATATAAGTTTCACAGCGAGTACTTTGGATCCAGCAGCCAGTGTAACAATTGCTGGGGAGAACAAGGGAAACAGCGGTACGCACACGGAACCTTTAAGTCAAGAAGAGACTACTTTTCCAATCGTAGTAAATGTGGGCGGAATTTCAAAGACATACACGGTGAAAGTTTCTCGTAAGATGACGCCAGCAGAAGCGGTAAGTGATGCGAAAGCGGACTTAACCATAGGGTATGCAAGTGGGGACTCTGCAAATAGTGTAACGCAGAACGTAACGCTTTCATCAACAGGAACCAATGAAACCCAAATTACCTGGTCTTCCAGCAAACCCAACTTGATTGCAGCTGATGGAACCGTTCAGCGTCCAACCTTTACGGAAGGCGACCAAACTGTCACCTTGACTGCGACGATTTCCAAAGGAGATGCTTCCGATACAAAAACATTTACTCTACTTGTGAAAGCAAAATCCCAAACACACCTAGAGGCGGTTACGGAGGCAAAATCTCAATTAGCCATTGGATATTCTGGAAATGATCATGCAGAAAATGTAACATCCAACCTTACACTTCCTATAACAGGAGGCTTTGGCACGCTGGTTAGCTGGTCTTCCAGCCATCCCAACCTGATAGCATCAGATGGGAAGTTAAATCGACCTTCATTTACAGAAGGTGATCAGACAGTTAGCTTGACTGCCAATATTGCAAGAGGTGATATTTCTGATACCAAAACATTCACTGTCACCGTTAAAGCATTGGCTCAAACAGATGCCGAAGCAGTGGATGCTGCTAAGTCAGCTTTAGAAATCGGCTATGCACCTGATGACAGTTCGGATAGAGTCACACAAAATGTAACTCTTCCAACGACTGGTTTGCACGGAACAGAGGTAAGCTGGTCGTCGAACGGCCAAAATGTCATTACAACGGATGGGAAGGTTTCGCGTCCTCCGTATTCAGATGCCGACCAAACCGTGACGTTAATCGCTACCATCACCAAAGGGGGAGCGACGGACGAGAAAACATTTACAGTAAAAGTGCTGAAATTGGCTCCTTCCATCAATGCTGATTTGAGTAATTTAACTTTATCGAATGGCACGTTAACTCCTGCATTCAGTCAAAATAAGATTCAGTATAGGGCTACCGTTTCTGCTTCCGTCAACAAGCTTACCCTTGTGCCAACGGTAGAGGATACAGGAAAAGCCACTGTTCTTATAAACGGGAATTCTCCATCATCACCAGTTTCCTTACAGGTGGGAGAAAACACCATTCATATTGTTGTTACAGCTGAAGATGGTGTTACGAAAAAAACGTATTCCGTGATAGTTACAAGGGATGAGCCCGACACAGGGACAGGGGGAGCCACTCCGCCTTCTAACACGGAAGAAATAAAAGTCGACGTTGATGCTGGGAATGGCACAAATTTAACCCAGACACCCATTACCCGTACAACCGAGCCGAATGGAACCATAAAAGATCATGTAAGAATGACAGATAATATAGCAAAAGAAACAGTAGAAAAAGCTATTCAACAAGGTACGGATACAGCCAGAATCGTCATTCCAGATCCAGCTGATAAAGTCTCTGAAATATTGGTGGAAATTCCAAAAACGGCTTTATCAGAAATTAACAAAGGGAAAATCAATTTAGAAATTACTACTCACAACGTTACTATTTCCATTCCGACGGATTCTTTGGATAGCTTCAGTGACAATTTGTACTTCCGGGTCGTGCCGGTAAAGTCCAATGAACAAAAACAGCAATTAGTGGAGAGAGCCATGAAAGAAGAATTGATAAGGGATATAGCCCAAGACAACACAGTTAAAGTATTGGGACGCCCTATGGAAATCGAGACGAATATGCAAAGCAGGGAAGTCACACTGGTTCTTCCATTAAAGGACAGCTTGCCTGCAGATCCTGCCGAAAGGCAAAAAGTCATTGACAACCTTGGCATTTACATCGAACACAGTGACGGTACGAAAGAATTTATGCAAGGACGCCTTGTGAAGACCAACAAGAGGGAAGAGGGCCTTGAATTTACCGTTAAGAAATTCAGTACCTTTACGATGATCTATATGGAAGGCTGGAAGGAACTGTTTGATAACCAACAGGTACAGTCGCATGTTCCATATATCAGTGGCTTTGATAACCAAACATTCCGTCCGAATGAACAGGTTAAGAGATCCCAGATGGCAGCCATGCTTACGCGTAACTTAGAAAAAGAAGTTAAAATGAATACTAAACAAGGGTATAAAGATGTTCCAAAGAACCATTGGGCATATTCAGCGATCATGAAGGCCAAAAGCACCGGAATCATGCTGGGTGTATCAGGAGAAAAATTCAACCCGGAAGCCACCATCACTCGTGCTCAAATGGCGGCTATATCGTATCGGTGGATCCAACAGGAATGCAAAAAAGACAACACCGCTTTCAATAGTTGTTCTTCCTTAAATAACTTCAAAAAAGTAGTTTTTTCTGATGTTTCATCCCGTCACTGGGCGTCAGAAGCTATACTTTTTATGAGACATTCTGGAGTTATGAGTGGTTTTACAGGCAATGTATTTAAACCGGAAGAATCACTAACAAGAGCCCAAGCGGTTGTCGTGTTAAACAGACTTTTTAAACGGGGACCATTACACAATGTAAAGACTCAAACGTTTAAAGATGTTCCAACATCGCATTGGGCATTCAAAGATATTGAAGAAGCAGCAAGAAACCACCAATATAAAATCAGCCCAAATGGAGAGGAAACGCTAGTAGAAAAACGTTAAAAATAAAAGCATAATGGAAAGGAGGATGGGTCTAAAGCCTATTCCTCCTTTTTTACTTCTCGGAAGTTAATAAAATGTAGCAGATTAGAAAAGAGGGGAAGCTAGCTTAAGTCCTGTATAAAGAAAGGACTGGAGTAAGGCAGTACCTTTCTATAGGGAGCTTTAATTGAAGATCTTTTCATACAATAGTCAGCGATAAGTAGCCAATTGCATTAAGTAAAAAGGAGAAAAAGCCGCCAAATAATGGCGGCTTACTCAGTTCTATAACTTTTAACGATAATTTATACCCTATTTTATCAACTTTAATTATACAGGCAAGCTTTCCAGGTCACGACTGAGTTGTCACTGGACAAAAAAATGTACTGATACAACTAAGTCGTGACCTAAAGGTGGAGAAAATACCAATCAAATACGTTTCCTGAATTTTTATATTACAACTCAGTTTTGACCTGAATTTTTGATTATCAATTAATTCGGTGACAACTTAGTGTGACCTGAGGTTGAAGATCCAGCTGCCGTACCAGGTGGCTTTTTCTTATGGAACTAAACCAGCTAATAGCTTGTCAATATTTTTCATTAAAAACTTAAAATATCTCATGTTATACTAAAAAAGTGCATACCAAATAACCTTCCGTTACTATGTTTTTGGAAGGTTTTGAGCTATTTAGTTTAATTTAGTCTTTAAACTATATCTTGGAAAGTCGTTTTGTTTTTTAAAAGGGCAAATATCCAGTGTAAGAGTTTATTTACACAAGCAATCACAGCTACTTTAAAAGGTTTTCCTTCTTCACGTTTCTTATCATAGAACTCTCGTAATTTCTTATTACGAGGAATAATGTCATCACTTGTTTTGCTTTTACGACAGTCACGTATTGCACAACGAACAGCCATATATAAGGCGTGACGAAGCCTACTGGATCCTCTTTTTGTGATTCGATTCTTGGTGGCTGTAAACTTACCGGATTCAAATACACTGGGGTCAATTCCAGCGAAAGCTACCAGCTTTTTAGGATCAGTAAATCGATCTATCTCACCAATTTCTGAAATGATCGTTGCAGCGATCTTTTCTCCGATACCAGGGATAGATTTGATAATATTATATTCTTCAACTTCTTTTGCGAGGGCATCTATCTCTGACTCTAACTTGGATAGGTGCTCTTTGTATTGAAGAATGATGTTTATATACATACCAAGACTTAAAATATGACTCTGGTACAAAGTCTTTTCAAACGGATTTCGTTTTGCGGCAGCTTTAAGTTGAATAGCTTTTTCATTAGCCCATCTGTATGAACGACTTTTACATAATTTTGCGATTCTGTCAGCTATGGTTTCTTCACTTGCCTCTAATATATCTTCAGATGAGGGAAACTCTGAAAGAGTTAAAAGTGATACTACTGAATATAAGTCACCAAAAACCCCTCTATATTCAGGAAAGATCTGGTCCAGAATGGCTTGAAATTGTAGCTTTGTTTGGATTAATACCCCAGTTATATTCTCGTGCTGTCTTGTTAGATTTCGAAGGTTTAATAGTTGAATTCCTCGCTTTTTACATGGCTCTAGATCCTCTTTATAAAACATTTCGCAGAGAAGGTAAGCATCAACAGCATCTGTCTTTACTTTCCGAAGACTTGAACTTTTAGCCTTATAAGAAATCAATGGATTAATAATAATCATTAAATATCCACGATTCTCTAGGTATTGAACAACAGAGGAATGATAATGTCCGGTTGCTTCTAGAACAACTGGTGGTTTTTTACCTGTTTCTCTCTTAACTTCCTCAAGAAAATCTTCAAGTAAACTAAGACCTTCTAGAGTATGAGAAACTTTAAAACTCTTACGATATGGTTTGCCTTTATCTAAAAATGCTTGAACCTGACTTTCCCCTTTTGAAATATCCAGACCAATGACTGGATTCATTTCTAAATCCTCCTCCTAAACTAGTAATTTGCCAGTACCCCTAATTCCTCCATGCAGTGTCACAGCTTCGCTTGTTATACGAGATCTAAGTCCCAACCAGCCTCAATCATGTTTCTACAAGTAGGGGGCGAACCGTTTAGCTGACGGGGGCGAAGCCCCATGGGCAGTTATGTTCTACCCTGGCTACTGTAATAATAAGACCATATGAAAAATGGTCAACCAGAAATATCTGGTGACCTTATAATACGAACGGGGCAGGTTAGTGAAATATGAAAGTATAAAATGTACGAAAAGAAAAAATAAATAACTGTATACATTCCGCATATTGTCAATCCAGTATGTTATACTGTAAACAAACCTTTGAAGCTTTAAATCTTTTTTTATTACCTGTACTATTTCCCTACTCGAACGTTGAGTAGGGTTTTTTATTGAGTATTATACAGAGAACATAAAAAAACAGGCTCTAAATAAAGAGCCTGTTTGTATAATCGATTTAAGATTAAGCTTTTTGAACGTTAGCAGCTTGAGCTCCACGAGCACCTTGCTCAACGTCAAACGTTACTTTTTGACCTTCGTCTAAAGTTTTGAAGCCTTCACTTTGGATTGCAGAGAAGTGTACGAATACATCGTCTCCATTTTCACGTTCGATAAAACCAAAACCTTTTTCTCCATTAAACCATTTAACTGTACCTTGTTCCATTTTTGTTGCCTCCTAGTGCGTTAAACACAATGTATTACTATCCTTGCCCAAAGTGATTCTCAAGACGAAAAGTCGATATTCATACTATCCCATTACACCGAACAAAAATAATTCTTCCTTATCATAACAGGATACTGAAAAATTTGCAAATCATTGAGGCTTTAACTAAAGTAGTACATTTATATAAGCGTTATAAAGCAAGGTCGTTTTAGTCTTTGTTCTTTAACTACCATGGAACAACGATTTTATTTTCCATCTCTGTGATGCATCTCTGCTGCATGGGTGGTTAACGGGTGATTTACTCCAGTTCCGGCTGCCCTGTGTAAAAAACCATTATTTTTTATGAGTGTGGCTTCTAAATTGTTATTTATCAATTTATCTATGGCTAGGGCAGCTGATTCTACGTCAGTGTAAAGTTCAGAATGCTTACTTTCCAAGAAAGTAATTAGGAAAAACTATGCAATTTTTCCTTTTTAATAGTAACTGAACTAGGCACCGTACTTTTAGAAAATGTTTGAGTGATTTCACAATCACAAAAGTAAATTAAATCCTGTCACAAATTATTAATTTTATCTAAGTCCATTTTAAAAGTCAATCCTACCTATTTATTAGGCATCAAAATCTAAAACTTGTCATTCAACTACTTCTCTAAAGAATATAGAAAGCTTTCCGGCGGGAATGCCTTTCTATATTCCCAAAATAATTTAAGGGAAAGCAACGAAAATAGGATATACATGCCATATATGTTAATATTAAAAAGGTAATATCATTTTCATGATATTAGCAGGAAGGTGTGTGTTAATTTGCATGAAAAGATGATTTTCGCAAATAACCAAAAAGAGTTAGATAACAAAATTGAGCAGATTCAACATGGATACGAGGAAAAGTATCCAGATAAAAAGGTAGAGATTGAATTCCTGAATCCTCAGATACACGATATTGAATTTACTAAAAATTTTACCACTCAAATGATTATTGGTATTAAAATGGTAGGATAAGAATAGAATGAACTTTAGGCATCCATTTACGTTTGCTAGTTTTTCAGGCTCCTTTTCGCATCAGCGATGGCATTAAGCATATTCCGAGCTGAAGCACCCATCACATCAGAAACAACAGAGTCCAGCTTGATGTTGGATCCTCCTAACATCTTTTGGATGCGATTGTGCTGTCGAGCGAGTTCTTCAATGATACTCCGCTGATAGCGTACGAGTTCCCGCAATTCACGCTGATTTCGATCAGGAATATAGCTGGCTTTAAGCAATCCTTGACGAAGAAGTTTGGCAATCCACTCTGCATCTTTCACATCCGTTTTTCGACCGGTAACAGCCTTCATATGCTGGGCGTTTACAACTAAGAACTCCAAATCCTCATCCTCAAGAAGATTTACAATGGGTTTCCAGTAGACACTTGTACTTTCATGGCAACATGTGTACAACCGTGCTGTTTAATCCAATCGACCAATTGTAATAGAAACACAGTTTTAGTAGAAAACGTTTGAATCTCCTTTCCTTCTGGTGTGATAATACACGCAGTGGTGTTGTCCTTGTCGACATCCATACCACACGCTCTTTCAATATCCATTGAAAAACATCCTTTCTAACGGCCAAAAATAGTTGAGGCTGGTGCAGCAACCAGAATGGGATTAATCTACCATGTGTGCTTCCCGTAAGGGAGCGACAGTCAGTAGTGCACCTTGGTGGAGTCAGACTAACGGGTGGGCTCTCACGCACCATGACCCTCCTCTCGAGCCGTAGAAACAGTATTGACGGTATGTAACCATTTTCATTATCGGTGGTGAATCGCTGATCTGTGCGATTCATGGATGGATAACGGGCAGGTTAGTGGATGAAAAAATAAAGGATAATTGATTCCTTGGTAATGTGAAAATGGCCGCTTCAATAAAGCCACTGATTCTGTATATTAAGAAATTTCACAGGAGTTCCTAACAGCTTTAAGAAATGATTAACCCTATACAGAAAGAATCCGATTGGAAATTCAATCGGATTTTTTTCGGTTTGTCGAAAAAGTGATTTCAAAATAACAAAAAACATTCCGACTTATCCTGGGTATATAGACTAATGTGATAATTTTCGATTTTTTTCAACAAAATGTGATATTTTTGATATAATAGTCCTAGGTATTTTACAAATTAATTAAAATAATCAGCAGCTTTATATAAATTCAACATGCGATATATATTTGTTGAATAAATCTAGGTATGTAGAAGATTGGAGTGAGTCTTAATGCGAAAAAATATAAAATCATTTCAAGAACTAATAAAAATAAATAAACAAGAATTACTTAATGACAGTAAAGCTATTGAAAAAATAGAAAAACGAATTGAAAAGCGTCATGAAATAAAAAATTAGCTGAATACTAACTATTTTTATTAGAAGCGATCAGATCAACGTCTGATCGCTTTTTTATAGAAAATATTTGTCAAGGTAAAGAGATGTCTGTGAATTTTGTGAACAAATGTACTTAAACAAACGGGTGCTTATGTTCCAGATCAGCTGCCAAACCAGGCAGCTTTTCTTATTCCACAAAAGGGCAGGATAGTTTAAGAATCAAACTAACAAATTCAATGATTTGTTTTGTATAATAATAAATATATTTATATAATTATGCAAATTGACGGGAGTGGGGATATTGAATTTTATTTGTGAGTCTGACAAATTAGATGATTATTTACTCGAATTAAATGAAGTTAATTATTCTAACCCAATTATAAAAAAGAAAGCAGATGAACTTTTCAATCCATTTCAAACGGAAATTGAAAAAGCAAAAGTAGCTTTTGAATTTGTTCGTGATGAAATTTCTCATTCTTGGGATATTCAATCGAAACGAGTTACTTGCAATGCTTCGGAAGTATTAGATTTTAAAGAGGGAATTTGCTATGCTAAATCGCATCTATTAGCGTCTTTATTGCGTTCACAGGGTATACCAACAGGTTTTTGTTATCAAAGATTGATGTTGTTCGATACTCCAGAAAAAGGCTATTGTATTCACGCCTTAAATGCTATTTTCTTTAAAACACTTAATAAATGGATTAGGGTAGATGCCCGTGGTAATAAAAAGGGAATTGATGCCCAATTTTCAATTGAAGAGGAAAAATTAGCTTTTCCTATTAATGAGAAACTCAACGAAAAGGTTTATCCAGTTATCTACACTAAGCCTCATTTCAAAACAGTGTCTGTTTTAGAAGAACATACGAATGCATTAGAAATGTATAAACATCACTTACCTCAGAGTTTGTAGTTGTTTCACTAACGGGTGCTTATGTTGAAGATCCAGCTGCCGAACCAGGCTGCTTTTTCTTATTGCACTAAAGGGGCAGGTTAGCTGTACAAGTTATAAATTTAATGGTTTAAAGTTATAGAGCATTTCTTTGAATGAGGAATGCTTTTTATTTTTGCTTAAAACAAAAATATACAATAAAAATATTATTTAAATTAATAAAAATTTATTGTAAAACGATAAAATAAATATTAAAATCAAAATCAGAATAAATAAGTGAGGTGCTTTTTATGGAAAAAGTAACAACGTTGTTTTTAAAAATAGCTGTTATTCTTTTAGGAGTCCCAGTTCTTGCTCTGTGCATCTTTTTGGTACCTGAGATGGCGAACCTTGCAGCAAAGTTGCTTCCAGAGTTTGCTTTTATAAAATATCTCGTTTTCATCGCTTTTGATGCATCGGCGATACCTTTTTACTTTGCTTTGTATCAGGCTTTCAAACTCTTACGCTATATTGACAAAAATAAAGCTTTCTCCGATTTATCTGTAAAAGCTTTAAAGAAAATCAAATACTGTGCCATCACAATCAGTATTTTGCATGTGCTAGTTTGGCCGCTCTTCTATATCTTTGCGGAAGTAGACGACGCACCAGGAGTTATCTTTGTCGGATTGGTTGTTCCTTTTGCTTCGATGGTTATCGCAGTCTTTGCGGCTGTTCTCCAAAAACTTTTACAAGAAGCAATTAATATCAAATCAGAAAATGATTTAACGGTCTGAGGTGAATAACAATGGCAATTATAATCAATATTGATGTGATGTTAGCAAAAAGGAAAATGAGCGTAACAGAACTTTCGGAGAAGGTTGGAATAACAATGGCGAACCTTTCTATATTGAAAAATGGAAAGGCAAAAGCGATTCGATTATCCACTTTAGAGGCAATTTGTAAGGCTTTAGAATGTCAGCCTGGAGATATTTTAGAATACAAAAGTGACGAAGACAGTTAAACCTTGTGGAGGAAACTTAGTATAACAATTATTAGGGGAGGTATGTCTATGGACACTAACAATTTGGTTATTGAAAATATTGCTAACCCTCATGAGCTGGAGAGAATGTATAGAAAAGACCCGAAAGCTTTTAAAAAGTCATTCTCACAAGCATGGGAACAAAATCCTGATTCTCAGGTTCTTGGTGTTTGGTATGAAAGATTGCATTTCAAGGAGACGGCAAATACAGAAAAATCTTCCTTTCTTCAAAAAGGTTTCTTATTCATGGGCATTTTAGCCATTTTGGCCGGGATAAGCACCAGGATCATTTTCCATTTTGTCGAACAGGAAGCAATTGCTCCAATTAACCTGGCTTTTGGTATAATTCCCTTTATTGCTGCCTATTTTGTTTACAATAATACTCCGAAAAAAAGTGTTATTTATTCCCTTGCAGCGTTGTTCCTAATTTCCGGGTTTTATCTTAACATGCTGCCATTAAATTATAAAGACAGCATTATCCTTGCTTATTTACACCTTCCCATATTCTTATGGGTATTGGTAGGACTTGCATTTACAGGAAATGAATATTCAAAAGGCAGTACAAGATTAGCCTATATTAAATTTAATTTGGAATATTGCATTCTCTACGCCAGCATGGCAGTTAGCGGAATGGTACTAGCAGCATTAACCATGCAGTTATTTAGCTTTGTTGGCTTGGATATAGAAGACTTCTATTTTAGTAATGTCGTTTTATTTGGTGCTGCCGCTCTCGCGATTGTAGCTGCATACCTGGTTTCAATGAATCTCAAACTTGCAAAGAATATTACACCATATATAGCTAAAATTTTTAGTCCTCTTGTCCTGGTCACATTGTTGGTCTATCTTATAACGGTTATATGGGTCGGAAAAAGCCCATTCTTTGACCGCAATTTCCTGATAGCCTTCAACGGAATACTCCTTGGTGTATTGGCCGTTACCATATTTTCCATTATCGAGAGCGACTCAGACGAGAAAAAGAACATTTCAGATTATATAAATTTTGCCCTAATTGTTCTTGCGCTTATCATTGACAGTGTGGCTTTGTCAGCCATCGTGTTCAGACTTTCTTCTTATGGGATTACGCCTAATAGACTTGCTGTTTTAGGAGTAAACATACTTATCTGGGCAAATCTAATTTGGATTATGCTCTCCTATATGCGTTTTCTACAAAACAAATCCGGACCTTCAACTATCCAAGATGCCATTACTAAGTATTTGCCGGTCTACGGACTTTGGGCAGCTTTCGTTACATTTACCTTTCCTATAATTTTTAATTAGAAAGCCTCTGTTAATGTAATGAAAAGCTAATCTTGTAACGTATAAAATCCTTAGAGCCGATATTATGCAGCTTTTTAGACAAGTTGCATAGTTTTGGCTTATTTTCATTACTAAAGTTAAAAAGAGGGTATTCAAACTAGAAACATAATATATTGTTGCAACTGGATTCTAGAAGGCGGTTCAGCCGATTATAGGATATTGGATGTCACCAAAAGGGGTCAAATGGAGGGAATCATTAACTATGCGAAAAAACATTTGGACAAGTTGATGTTATCGTGAATAACGCAGGTGTCATGCCCCTCTCAAAACTTGAAGCTCTAAAGGTTGACGAATGGGATCGTATGATTGACGTGAATATTCGCGGCGTCCTTCATGGCATTGCAGCAGGGCTTCCGATTATGGAACTGGAACGTTTGCATATGGAAAACGCGTGCTTAAAAAAGTTGAATGCCTGATTTAGTAACTCCCTATAGAAAAACAATAAAGAATTAGGGAATCTAGTAGACCATCGTAGCAGATGGTCTAATTGTATTAGCCCAGTTGTTGGAACGCCTTGGACATAAATATTATGTCTATAAAATTGTAACCTTTAGCGTTTTCGTTCGTCTTATTTGTGAAAACATTTTTGGAGGGATACTTATGAAAAAAATCTTTATTCTTTTAATGACAGCTTTCGCATTATTTACTTTTAGCATTGGTGCTTCAGCACAATCCAGTGGTGATTTATCAAGTAGTAAAGCAAAGCAAATTGCCTTAAGTGCTCATTACCATCATTGGAATGTAATGAATGGACACATTAGCAACGTAAAAAATTCAAAGTGCTATTCTGGAGCAGTTAAGATTAAAGGAACTGATTATCGTTACTTCTGTAGTGAATTAGACACGAAAAAAGAATTAACTACTTACCTAAATGAAGTTTTTACATTGAATTCAATAAACAAGGCAATTAAACAATATTCGTTTATTGAATATAAAGGTAAGCTAATGCAACCGAACGCTGATGGAGGAACTATACTTCAATGGGAAAAGGCCACAAATAAACTTATCTTTTCTAAAAAAGATGTCCGCCAGTTTGAGTTTACAGTTCCTTATGGAAAAACGGTTAAGTATACAAAGAAAAAAGTTACTTTTGTTAAGGTTAATAATAAATGGCAAATAAATGACCTTAGTGCTGTAAGATAGATTGCACCTCCAATTTTTGGAGGTTTTTTTATGTGTGCCAGGCATGGCAACTATCTAGGTGGTGAAAGTCCTCTGTGGGGGTACACATCGACCAACCACTAAGGAAGCGCAAGGTACTTATCGTGAGGTAAGGGCTGGAGAAAGCGTGAAATAAAATCTTAGATCGACGTACAGAAATCTGATACTAAGGCTTTATAAAGGGATGAGCTCCATAACAAGTTAAAGTCCAAAAGATGTGCGTAACTTTGTAGAGTAAATCAGGCGAGTAAAAGAGGAAAAATAGTATCTTACCCTGGGAGGTCTTGTGGATGTACAGTAGTACAGTCGAAAAAGGTTTGTCGCAAGAAGTCAGCAGAAGCCATAGCCCTTTTGCATAGTAAAACACGCAAACTTCCATTTCAAAGGATAAAAATAGATTACATGCAGCTGTAAAACTGGTCAGGGACTTGACCAGTTTATTAATGTGAAAAAATGTATTTATTTACTGGCAAGAGGATAATTCGCCAGTCTTGTCCGTGAAAATAACAAGCGGGAGAAGTGGGTCCCTCATTTATTTAAGTTTAGAAAATTATAAAAAAATTCGGTCACAACATTCTAGGGGGCTGAGAGCTGGAGCTGGAGATAGATACACTGCATTCATTATCAACAACTAGAAGCCTTCACAACATTGGTCATAAGCCAATTGCTTCGCAAGGCAAAAAGCGCCTTCTGTCACCTTTGTCTTATGCTTGTCGGGCAAAACAGGGCGCTTTCACTTTTGTTCATAAGTGATCTGTTTTCTTGGAATACTGGTGCTTCCCCATCTCTGCATTTTGTTCTGCCAAGATATTTTTGACGGTATTTTTCATTATTATTTTCAGGCTTTTTATCAGCATCTTTTGTTTGTAGGGTTGGATTTAACCATGTTTAGCACTCCCTTCACCTTATATTGAGACTAATGTGAGCCTAAGAGTTTGATGTTATGTATGCTTTTAGAGTTACCTGTTGATGTGCAGTCAGGAAGGGTGGGTTTTAAGAAAATCATATTTGTATTTCTTCAATCTTTTAAATGGCTGGATTTTGTGGTTATAAGTTCGGTCGAGTAAATATTTAGAAATTTTTACAACCACACTGCAATCTTATCGTCTAACTAAAGAAAGGATGATTCAATTGATTGAAAGAGAGAGGCCATTAATGGATAGGAACGATGAATTCAGCAATGAAGATAGGCTGGAATGGCTAATGAATGAGTATGGACAAAGTATTACCCGTTTAGCCTTTACCTACACAAAGAATAAGCAGCTATTGGAAGATATAGCCCAGGAAGTCTTTATCAAGTGTTATCAAAAGCTGGATGGGTTTCGGCATGAAGCCTCATATAAAACTTGGCTTTACCGCATAACTGTAAACTTATGTAAAGATAGGCTCAGATATTGGGCATATCGGAATATTGTTTTTACCGACATATTTAATAAATGGAGCAAAACAACGGATTCACCTGAAACAGAATTAATCCAATACGAAAATAGCCGGTTAGTTTCTGAAAAAATACTTACCCTGCCAGTAAAATATCGGGAAGTAATTATTTTATATTACTATGAGGAACTGACCTATAATCAAATTTCTGAACTGTTAAATCTGAACTTGCCAACAATCAAGTCCAGATTGCATCGAGCCCGTCTTTTATTAAGAAAATTGCTTGAAAGGAGTAAGTAAGTAAGATGGATAACATGTTCGATAATTTGAAGGAAAAAATGAATGAAACGGTATTGTTGATATTAGTTTTGATGAGAAGCATAAACAAAAAGTTAGGCGGTCTATCAAGAGTGCAGAAACAAAAAGGCGATTCAAGCTAAAACCGCAATTTGACCTTTTGCTTAGCATCTGCGTTACATGCTCGTTTATTGTCGGGATAAGCTATTTCACCGCAAATAAATTGGGATTTTTTCAGGGAGACTCTGCAAGTGAAGAAAAAGTTCCTGAAATGAACCAACCACAAAATAGTACACAATACATACCTCCAAAACAGGAGGAATCCTACAAGGATATGACGAAAGAACAGATTCAATTGAAGCTATTAAATTCAGTTGACTACTTTCATACGGCAGCCGGGAAATTTGAAACCCTTTATGTGCATGACGATAACTCTGAAAGTACTTCTGTTGTAGAGTATAAGGTAAGCATAAAAAACAAAATAGGCGGATATGACAAAGGTACCGATATTTATCCTGACAATAAAGGGAGAAGAACACATGAAGCCATATTTAATGATCAGAAAGTCTGGCTCCTTCGAGACGATTCTATCATTGGCAAGATATTTCAAGAACATGATCATGAATGTACACCGGACCAGGGTACATTAACCATTAATGATGTTTTTATGACCAATGAGGCAGGAGTAATTGAAACAAGATTAAGGGAAAGGCCACCCGTAGGCGATGCAGGTTTAACATTGTTTCCTTATGAAATGGTCGCAATCTATACAAGAGACAATGATCGTTGGAAAATTGAAAAACAAAATGAAGAAGTTTTAGGCCATAATACAATCGTTTTAACGGGCAAGCCGGATAAAAAGGCCGTAAGAGGAATGAGAGCTGAAACATTCCGTTTTTGGGCAGATAAAGATTCGGGTGTGTTAGTTAAATATGAGACTTACGATATCAATGGAAATATAACAAGCTATCTGCACCCGGAGAGTCTTCACATCAACATTCCGATTGATACAAAAGAGTTTATTCCTAAACTCGAAGGTTATAAAAAGTTAGCAAAAAGAGGAATGGAATATAAAGATCCACGGGAAAAAGACATTAAGGTATTGGCAATTGCGGATGATGAAGCAACGAAAAACGTGTTAAATATACTTAAAAAGCATATTCCGTTCTTTTACGAATTTACTAACAGGGACCTGCAGCTGTTCTCTGCAAGCTATGAAAAATATATAGATGATAAGCATGGCTATGTAAGCTATAGCTATAAAAAGGATCCTGATGAAGTGGGATCAGGTACAAAGCTGCTGTTCACCCGTTGCTATGATAAAGATACTGTTGTCCGTTCGTGGGGGGAATTTGATACTGAAAAAGGGGACCGGATAGATCAGTTTAAAATAAATGATATCGAGTGGGAGAGTTTTAAAATTCACGACAATAAAGATACCCATTTTATTGGAAGAAAAGGCGATTATATTTACGAGATAGTCAGCCAGAATATCAGTTATGAAGAGGTTAGGCTTTTATTGAAGTCATTTAATCTAGCTTTTTTGAATTAAAATGATTGGTAAAAAAGGGGCATTCCGCTGTCCCTTTTCAGTTTGTAGAAGATAAGTAACACAAGGAGGAAACAGGAGAATAAGGGTTTCACTGGAGTGAACATTAAGGGAGAGATTAAATTTTGAAAAAATTTATTGGCATTCCTTTATTATGTATCATCGCGATCGATGTATGCCTGTATCGGCCTTCACATTATTACACATACGACTATTTAGTCCAAAGAATGAACTTTATTATATCAGACCTTTTATTTCTTTTGGCCGTAAGGGGAATCTATAGGAAACTAAAATATCTGCAATTCAGGAATATTCTAGGGCAAATCTTGTTTGCAAGTTTTTTTATCTACTTGTTTTTTGTGTATAGAATGACGATATTCCCTTTTCCGCTACTTATGTTTTTTGGATTTGCGGGAGATGCGGGACAGTTTACTGAAACAACGAGATTCATTAAATAGATGATAGAATCTCACGTCTGGTTCAATTTTATTCCGTTTAAAACAATACGTTTAGACCTTTTTCATAATACATTTCATTTAGCCGGCAATTTGCTGCTGCTTGCCCCATTAACCTTTTATCTATTGATTTTTTATCCGAAAGATAAAATAGGCAAATTATTGTTTATTGTATTTATCACTTCGGTGAGTATAGAAACCATTCAATTCATTTTGACTTGTAGTTCCAGCTTGTTCACCAATACATATTATCGGGGCTTTGATATAGATGACATCATTTTAAACACAGCGGGCGGATTAGGGTTAGGAATGATCATGAAACTCCTTAAGTTGTCAAAGGCAGTTCAAGAGGGACACGATGCACCGGGGAAATAGGAGAAAAAAGGAAGAGGGTAATTTCCTCTTCCTTTTTAATAAAAGTTATTGATGCCCAAGCTGAAATGAAGCAGCTACTTGCTTTAACTTCAGGGACATTTGGTGGAACTCATTATACTCTATGCTATTTGGACGGTACATGACTTTAAAATATTTTTTGAATGGCTTATTGCTGAAGGTATTGCCGAAGTTAAAGATATTAAAGAGATTCCATTAAGTAGCCTGGAGCACCTTAAATTAGATCAGGCAAAGAACTTTTTTAAATATTTACAGAGGCGCGATATTCCGATTAATAAAAAAGAAACAAAAAAACCTGAGAAGGTATCCATTAACCGAAAAATATCCGCTCTCCGTTCTCTCTTCAAATATCTAACAACCCAGACGGAAAATGAGGATGGGGAGCCTTACTTCTACCGAAATGTAATGCAAAAAATTGAAGTAAATAAAATAAAGGAAACACTAGGAGCCCGGGCAAACAAAATATCTACTAAAATCTTTCATGATGAAGATGACCTTAACTTTCTCGATTTTCTAAAAAACGGTTATGCAGCAGAACTGCCTGAGAAATCAAAGGCTCTATCCTACTTTAAACGTGATAAGGAAAGAGATTTCGCTATAATATCCCTATTTCTCGGAAGTGGAATTCGTGTAAATGAGCTAGCCAGCCTTCGTCTAAGGGATTTAGATTTTGTTGAATGCCAGATAAATGTAATTCGAAAAGGAGGAAAAGCGGATACTGTACCCGTTGCCCCCCCTTCTATGAAAGATTTACAGGAATATCTAAAGGTTCGCGCTATACGTTATCATGCCGATACTGATGATCTAGACTATGTATTTGTAACAAAAACACATAATACTGCCTCTCCCCTTTCGGTTCGGGCGATTCAGCAGCTAGTCAAGAAGTATACCAAAGCATATAAAGTAAATAAATCCATGTCGCCTCATAAACTAAGACATACATACGCCACACACTTAATGGAAGAAACCGGAGACATTCATCTTTTAATGCGACAGCTTGGGCACAGCTCGACAACAACAGCAGCTCTATATTCAAATCCGGAACAGGAAAAAGCTAAACAAGCTGCAAGATTAATGGGAAATCGAAGAAATAATACAGAAATATAATAACGGAGTCAGGGTCAGTAAGATTGCAAGTTTGACATTCAAGGATATCGATGTAAGGGAAACAAAGCAGACACAGCCATTTTATTTGCCACCGCTTTAGATGATTTAAAGGAATATTTACGTGTAAGAGAAGTTAAATACCCTGGAACTAAAGACATTCAATATATTTTTCTTTGAAGATATGGGGGTAGCTGCAGCCTCTTATCTGCAGAACGATTCAAGATTTAGTAAACAAATATACCAAGGCTTATAACGTACAAGATGAGTTCTCTTCTGGAAAAGCGTTGAGTTCACATAAATTGCGCCACTCATTTGCCGGTGACTGGATTCGAAATGGTGGCAATATCATTGCTCTACGTGACCAAAAACGACACAAAAATACACCAATCTTTCTACAGAAGAAAGACGAGCGTTTATGGAAGAACTGGAACGGAGTCGGTTAGATTCCGCTGTAAAGTAAATATTCAGACCCAGACGCGTCGGCAGCCCCTCCTCCTTCCGCTCGAGCGACGTTCTATTTGATAGAAAAAGCGATCAGACGTTGATCTGATCGCTTTTTTCGGAAATCGTTACTATTTATGATGCTGCGTTTTTTATTGCACCAAATAGAAAAAAGTGAACCCTATCTGGCCGGATAGGGTTTTCTTTTTCGGATTAGAATGTGTGTCACGGCTTATTCTGGTTGTAATGGGTCCTTAACCGTTTACCATTTAGTTAAATTAATTTGTTTTACTATTTTCTTATTACTATATACGTCTATTTAATTATCTGCTTAACCCTTCTGTTATACTATATATGAAACTTTTTCCATCCTATAGGTGTAGGATAAGCGGGGGGAAGACTATGAATTTACTCGAAATAAAAATCGATCAAGCTGGATATGAGAGCGGGAAACCAGTAATAAATGACTTAAAGTTCGATCTAAAACCCGGGGAAATGGTAGGGGTAATTGGCCCAAATGGGGCGGGGAAAAGTACCACTATTAAAACCATCCTCGGGCTGATTGAAAACTGGAAGGGAACAGTTGCTTTTTCGGAAAATTCCCGATATTCATACATACCGGAACGGCCAATTTTTTATGATGAACTAACCTTTAAGGAGCATATCGATTTTATAGGGGCAGTGGAGGGGATTGAAGATAGCATTCTAGAGGCCAGAGCGGCTGAATATCTAAAAACCTTCAAGATGGAGGACCATATTCATGAGCTTATGACTACCTATTCAAAAGGGATGCAGCAAAAAGCGCTTCTCATCCTGGCATTTATCACTCAACCGGAAGTTTATATTATTGATGAACCTTTTATCGGCCTTGATCCAGATGCCATGAAAATTCTGCTTTCATTTCTTAAGAAAGAACAGGAACGCGGGGCAGGAATCCTGATGTCCACCCATGTGCTTGATACGGCAGAACGTGTATGTGACAGATTTATCATGATCAAAAATGGACAATTAAAGGCAAATGGGACCCTTACCGAAATCAGGGAACAGTGCTCCATGCCGGAGGCGACACTTTATGAGTGTTATCACTCTATTGCAGGTGAACCATAATGGACTTTCATATCTTTTTAGGCCGGCTCATCAGGGAGTGGAAATTTCAGTATGGTGTAATAAAAACAATTGCAGACTGGACGATTCTGCTATATCTATTTATACCTGGCGCTGCTATCGGAACTATGATCTACCGCAGCTGGTGGGTTGACCCTCCGATCTGGAGCCTTGAAATGCCTCTCGAAGTTTACTATATCGTTTTATTGCTGCTTACATTCCTTGGCCAATACCGGACATTTACGGAAGAGGCTGATAAAGTCTTTCTGGCCAAACATAAGCCATTATATACAGGAATGAAGAGGTGGGGATACCTTTACTCTGCGGCTTCTCAGGTGCTGGGTATTACAGCAGCAGTGCTGATTATGCTACCATTACTGCTGAATATCCATAATTTTTCTTTAAGCGATTCAGCTGCGCTGGCAGCCTTTTTCATTGGGATTCGGCTGCTGATATCATCCGTAAAAGTATATATTTCTAATATTGAAAGCGTCTGGAAAAGAAAGCTGGCATCCCTCGCTATGTATAACGCAGCAGCAAATTTTGCTGTTTTAATATTATGGGAGCCGGCATGGCTTATGTTTATTGAGGGTGTTATATTTGGAGCGGCTTCTGTTTTCCTTTATTATCCCCGAACAAAATTGTCAGGATATATTGATCAAGAAGTAGCTATAGAGAGGAAACAGCGGGTAAAATATATTAATCTGATTTTTACAATGGCTAATGAGATAGAAAACTCTAAAGTCGTTACAAAAAAGAAACCGCTTCTTTACAGAAACTCCAAAAGGATGTATAGAAAACGCCATCCATTAAATGGCTTTAAAGAGTTGTTTTTTAAGCTGTTTATCAGGGATTTCGGGACATTAGTAAGCTATTATCAAATCGTTGCTGTCATCGTAACGGCTATTGTCATTCTTCCGCCGCTATGGCTCAAGCTCCCGATATCCCTTGGATTATTGCTTGTTCTCTATTTATGGCTGTTAAACATCTGGGATAAGCTAACGCTGGCTAATCCGCTGACTAAAAAATATCAGTATAATGAGGCTTTTTTGAAGGCAAGAAATCAGGCAGCCGGAATATTAATGGTACCTGCTGTTCTAGTGGCTGGAGCTGTCTTTTGCGCTGTGCTGGTTTATTTCTAGTCTTGGTCTAACAATTCTTGAAACGGAGGAGGAATCCATATTTTATTTCAAAAATTGTTCAGGAAATTACTAAATTTGAATAATTGGTTTTTGTTTTTTGCGAGCATTATTCTGATAGGTGCCAGCACAGTTCTGATGAAGCTGCTTGAACCTAAAACCTTTCCTTTTCTATTCGATTCCTTCTGGTGGGTCATGACCACAGTGACAACGGTTGGATATGGGGATTTTTATCCGGTTACAGTAGCAGGCAGGATATATGCGATCTTTTTATATTTTTTTGGCATTGGCCTGATTGGGGTTGTTATTGGTAAGCTGGTCGAAAGCCTTTCGTTTTTTCGATTGCTTAAAGAGGAGGGTAAGATGCAATATTTAGGGGTAAATCATATAGTGATGATCGGATGGTCAGGGAAGGTGCAGCATGCGATTGCCGAATTGCTGGATTCAGATAGTCGTATTGAAATTGTTTTGATTGCTTCTCTTGAAAAAACGCCAGTTAATAATGAACGGATCCATTACATACAGGGAGAGCCTGCAGATGAAGAAATTTTGCAGAAGGCCAATGTGAAAAAATGCCGCAGCATTATCATTTTTGTTGATGAAACAATTAAAGAGCCAAAACTCGCTGATGCAAAGTCACTAATGGCTGCCACTGCAATTAGCAAGTATGCAGGAGATCTGCATATTACCGTAGAAGTGTTAGAAGAAAAGCATATCGAGCTGTTCCGCCATGTATCAGTGGATGAATTTGTTGTTTCTGATGAAACCATTTCCCATTTAGCCGTCCAGGCTGCCTTGTCTGCAGGGGCTTCAAAGCTGTTTAGTCAAATGCTCAGCAGGAGTGTCGGGGATGATGTATGTCAAATACCGATTCGTCCAGAATGGAAAACGTATAGGGATGCATTTACTTACCTTGCTGAACAAGGTGCGACACTAATTGGCGATAAAGAAAGCCTGAATATTGCCTCCAAGCTTGACGAGGCTCTTCCTGAAAAAGGAGAACTCTTTGTCATTTGCAACGATGAATGTTATGAGCACCTAGTAAAAAACAATAGCAGGAGATGAAGACATGAGTAATATTAATTGGCTTAAAGAGGCAGAAAACCGCCGTGAGGATTATTTACGGGATACGGTTAAATTGCTGCAGATCAAAAGTGTACTGGATGAGGAAAATGGCACCCCGGACGCACCTCTAGGCAAAGGGATTCAAGAGGCGCTGGAATACATGCTGAACTTGGGAGAGAAAGATGGGTTTAAGGTCAAAAACACAGATAACCTTGCGGGGCACATTGAAATGGGTGAGGGGGATGATCTGGTCGGAATCCTTTGCCACCTGGATGTTGTACCTGAGGGGGATGGCTGGTCCTCTGACCCGTTTGCTGCTGAAATAAGGGATGGGAAAATTTTTGCGCGTGGAGCCATTGATGATAAGGGGCCGACAATGGCTGCTTATTATGCAATGAAAATAGTTAAAGAGTTGGGCGTCCCTTTAAACAAAAGGGTGAGGATGATACTTGGAACGGATGAAGAGACCGACTGGAGATGTGTAGATCGGTATTTTGAAACTGAAGAAATGCCGACGCTCGGCTTTGCTCCAGATGCAGATTTTCCAATCATTAATGCAGAAAAAGGAATTTGGGATCTGAAAATGAAGCAAAATCCGGCTGGGAACGATCACAACGAAGGGGAACTGCAGGTAGAGGAGTTCACTTCCGGCAGAAGAGTAAACATGGTGCCTGACCATGCTAAAGCAAGGTTAAAAGGATCTTCAGACATTCGGGAACTGCAATTATCATTCAATCTATTTCTGCAGGAGCATTCGCTGCAAGGGGAAAGTTCTATTGAGAATGACGAAATAACCCTTCAATTGAAAGGGAAATCCGCACATGGAATGGAGCCGGATAACGGTATCAACGCCGGTTTATTGTTATCCCAATTTCTTTCAGGGCTAGAACTGTCCGGCCAAGCAAAAGAATACTTTCATTTTGTCGCGGATTACATTGCCGGGGACTCAAGAGGCAGAAAAATGAATCTGGACTTTTCTGACAGTGTCACTGGAGAACTAACAATGAATGCCGGCATTTTCAGCTATTCAAAACAAGATGGCGGCAGCATTAGTTTTACCGTTCGTTACCCTGTAACATTTGAATGGGAAAACGGGAGAAAGCAGCTGGAGGCATTGCTTAAGGAAAAAAAGTTTAGCCTTGAAACCTTAGGCAATTCAGCGCCGCACCATGTAGATAAAGAGAGTTTCTTAATCCAGACTCTCCAAAAGGTTTATGAAGAACATACGGGAGAAAAGGCAGAGCTATTAAGCATTGGCGGCGGAACGTATGCCCGTTCTCTTGAGGCGGGGGTAGCATTTGGCCCGCTATTTCCTGGCAGTATGGATAATGCCCATCAAAAGGATGAATTTGTTGCAATTGATGATATTATTAAAGCAACAGCAATTTATGCTCAGGCCATTTATCAATTAGCTAAATAAAAGGATATGTTAAGTGTTTTTTCAAGCAGCTACTTCAATGTCCTGCGGGAGAGCGGACCAGGGGAGACCCCACTTGCAGTAACGCCGGGGAGGGTCCCGGACCGCCAATAGAGCAGAAATCAACAGGCAAGGTTAACAGAGCTAAAAAAAGGGAAAAAGGGAGCGGAGCACAATGGGGAAAATGATATTGAATGGAGCCATAAAAGAACGGACAGAAATAAGAATTGATCTGGAAGACCGCGGCTATCAATTCGGAGATGGTGTCTATGAGGTTATCCGAGTATATAACGGCATCCTTTTTACAGCAGATGAACACTTGAGCCGGCTGGAGGAAAGCGCCAGAAGCATCCATTTGACTATGCCGTTTAGCCCTAAAGAGATAAAAGAACAGCTATTAGAGCTTGTCAAAGAAAGTAAACTTGATACAGGCATCATTTATCTTCAGTTGACAAGGGGGGTATCGCCGAGAAATCATTTATTTCCTGGGGCAGAGGTAGGACCTGTATATATTGCGTATACACGGGAGCTGGCAAGCCCTGCCCAAGCAATGGAAAATGGTGTTAAAGCCATGACTGTTGAGGATATTCGCTGGCTCCGCTGCGATATAAAAAGCCTAAACTTATTGCCCAATCTGCTTGCAAAGCAAAAGGCATCGGAAAACGGCTGCTTTGAGGCTCTTCAGCACCGGAATGGAACCGTTACGGAAGGAAGTTCTTCAAACGTTTCGATCGTTGTAAATGGCGAGGTAAAGACCCATCCGGCAAACAATTTAATTCTAAACGGAATCTCGCGGCAGGTTATGCTTAGACTATGCACGGAAAATCAGATTACTGTAAAAGAAGAATGCTATACCGTTGAAGACCTGCTAAGCGCAGATGAAGTATTTTTAACTGGAACAACAACTGAGGTTATGCCTATCGTTGAAATTGATGGCAAAAAGATTGGCAATGGAGCACCAGGACCTGTCACCCGCCAGCTGCAGTCTCTTTTCAAAGCAGAAATCGAAAAACAATGCGGTCAAACCGCTGCTATTTAAGGAATCATCCTCCCGGCCATTTTGATGTTTTGGCCGGGATTTTTCAGTTAAATGCAGCTGTTACAGCTTCAGGAAGCGGCATTGTGCGTTTTATAGAGATCGAGAATTTAGTTTTTGAATATAAAAAATAAAAAAGGTCATCATAAAGTGAAACTTCCATTAGGTATTCAATCTGCGATAAAATAAGGAAAAGGAAGGAAAAAAATGAATCAGGCCCATTTCTTTTTTGCGGCGACATTGCCGCCCGAGGCAAAAGCATATATACATCAGCTGAAGGAAAGCATTGAAGGCAAATTCCCTTTTAAACGCTGGGTACATCCTGAAGAATATCATATTACTCTCGCATTTTTAGGGAATGCACCTGAACAATTGAGGGAACAGGCCATTTCCTTTACAGATGAGGCGCTGAGAGGCATGAAGAGCTTTTCGCTAAGTCTTTCCCACCTGGGAACCTTCGGCAAGAAGGATGAACCAAGAATTTTCTGGTGCGGTCTGGAACCTAATCCGGAGCTGGCTGCCGTCCAAAAAGAAGTATATCACTCATGTATTCAAGCCGGTTTCACCCTCGAGAAACGGCCGTTTAAACCGCATATTACGCTGGCTAGAAAATATGCTGGCAGCCGGTTTTCTCCTGATGAACTGGAGCAGGTATCAATCGGGGGAACAGAATACACAATTGACACAGTTACACTTTATCAAACCCATTCCAGCTTAACACCAAAATATAAAGCTGTGCATACGATTAAATTACAATAAAAAACGCAAGCTCCCTTATCAGGGGAAGGAACAGCAGCTGCTGTCCCAACCCCTTTCTTAGGGACTGTAAATATAGAGACAGGTTGTGTGTACATGGGACAACTAATAAAATTGCAGGATTATATATCACGCTATGAACAGGATATCTATCGTTATCCTGCACAATTTGTCCGCCTGAAAAAACAGCAGTGGACAAAACTAAGCAATGCATATGAGGCAGGCGAACTGGAAAGCATTATTTCAAGGCAATCTGAGGCTGGGGAATCCAGTTGGCTTACCGAAGAAAAAACGGGGCTGATATCCCGTATGAAGGAGCTTTTTAAAAAAAATGCCGCGAATGAAGATACAGTACAGCCTGAAAATGACATAAATGAAATCCAAGAAAACGAGCTTACCGTACATATTCCCTTTCAGCCTGAAACCATTGAGGAACTCAAACAGGCTTTTCTTAACCAATTATTCCGTTTTCAAATGAAGTGGGGAAGCTCGACCATACAGGAAAGGTCCCTAATTGATCAATCATACTATTTTGATGAAAAACTGCGTTTCTTTTTACAGCGGTTCCCTGATACATTCCTGCTTCTCTATAAGCCTATTTTTCTATTAAAAAACGCGCCAGTGGAAGTAGATGTTATATTACTCAGCCCCACAGAGGCATGGTGCATTACCTTTCTGGAGGCAGAGGAAGACGCTGTTTTCATAGGTGATAAGGAAAGATTCTGGATAAAAAAGCATCATAAACGTTCAGATAAAAAAGTGCTCAGTCCACTGCTTTCGGTTAACCGCACGGAGAAAATCGTAAAGCAGCTATTTGCTCTTTATGACGTTCAAATCCCAATCAAAAAAGCTATTATTTCGCGCAATGGCTATATTGATTACCCGCTAGTTCCATATGATATTAGTTTGCTGGATAAACGCAATTTTTCCGATTGGTTCCAAAGAATGAGATCTTTATCCTCGCCGCTAAAGCATCAGCAATTAAAAGCTGCCCAGGCCTTGCTGGATTACTGCCAGACTACATCGAGCTTAAGAGTAGAATGGGGTGTGGAGTCTGATGAGCAGGATGATGAGCCACAAAAATGAGGATGCAGCAAGTCACTTTAAAGAGGTAAATAAAGCAGAAAAGATTTACTTTATCGTCAACCCATTAGCACAAAATGGCGGAAGTATGAAAGTCTGGAAGAGTATTGAAGTTCTATTGCAGCAGGACAGCCTGTCATATGAAGTATATTTCACTGAGTATAAGGGACATGCAAAGATTCTTGCAACGGAGATTCTTTCTTCTAGCAGCTTCCCCTCTTTGTTAATTGCAGTCGGGGGTGATGGCACTGTCCACGAAGTGATGAATGGAGCTGCCGGCTTCCCGCAGGCAATGGTTGGCAGCATCCCTGCCGGTTCAGGAAATGATTTTGTCCGAGGGCTGCAAAAGTCTAAAAATATGAAGGAAGCTATTAAATTGCTTCTTCGGCCCGCCAGCCGTAAGTCAAAAGCCATAGACCTGGGCAAGGCTGTAACTGGCGGAAAAACTTTTTATTTTGTCAATAGCATCGGAATAGGGGTTGACGCCGAAATCACGGCTGAGGTGAATCAATCTCCCTGGAAAAAAAGATTCAACGTTCTGAAAATGGGTAAGCTGATATATATCTATTTTTTTATTAAAAAAATACTTTCCTACAAACGAACAGATATGCAAGTTGACTTGGACGGAGAAATACATCTCTTTCCTAAGGTATGGTTTATTGTTGTTTCCAACCAGCCTTACTTTGGAGGGGGCATTAATATATCACCGGAAGCAAAACCGGATGACGGGCTTTTAAATGTGCTGGCTGTCCATCAGCTCTCACCAGTTCAATTGCTGTTCATGTTTGTAACCGTCTTTTGGGGCGGGCACCTAAAATTGAAACATGTTAGCTCGTTTAAGTGCCGCTCTGTTTCGATCAGTTCCTCACAGATGGCCTTGATTCAGGCAGATGGAGAAATTGCGGGCAATACAGAGGTATCCGTTTCTGTAATTGCTCATAAAATGAAAATAGCAACTCATCAGGGGGATTGAATCAGTGAGTGAGATACACCGTTTATTTTATGCCTATTTAGATGACATGAAGCTAATAACGATTCTTCTGCCTTATTCCTACCATTCCGGTGAGTCAGCCCATTTTTCTATACTTCAAGAGGGCAAAGAGGCTATTAGCCTGCCGATAAAATATATTTTTGGCTTAAATAATTTTAAAAAGTACGAATGTGAGCTGACAGGGCCTTTGGAATTTGGGGTTACTTATGAAATTCAGGATGAGCACGGGAATAAAACAGACCTCCAGATTGGAGCTGTGATCCGCTCATCTGAATTCGACAGGCAGTTTTATTATGAAGGTAATGATCTTGGTGCTTTATACACGAAGGAGAAAACCGATTTTACTGTCTGGGCGCCAAGTGCCTCTAAGGTTAAGCTGAATTTAATTGCACCGGAAGAAGACACGCCGGCAGCGATAGAAATGGAACGTGGTGCAAAGGGTATCTGGAAGGCTACGGTAAATACAGATCTGGAGGGCTTTCGCTACAGTTACCTGGTATGCGTAAATTTACAGTGGACGGAGGCTGTGGACCCTTATGCCCATGCCGTTACGGTTAATGGAGAAATGGGTGTTGTTGTCGATTTGGAGAAAACCCGAAAGCCGATGCCTGTGCTGACTTCCTTTGAATCCCCGGTTGATGCCATTATTTATGAAGCCCATATCCGTGATTTCACAATCCATCCGAATAGCGGGGTAAAAGCAAAAGGCAAATATCTCGGATTGGCTGAAGAGTATTCGTCCGATCAGAGTGGTTTATCGACAGGACTTAGCTACTTAAAAGAGCTGGGAATTACACATCTTGAGCTTCTGCCATTTAATGATTTCCATGGTGTCGACGAATTAAAGGAGGGCGCTGAATACAACTGGGGATACAATCCTCTTCATTATAATGCCCCCGATGGAAGCTACAGCAGCGATCCAACAGATCCGTACACACGCATTACAGAATTAAGGACTATGATTGATGCCGTACAAAAACAGGGTATCCGGGTGATCATGGATTGCGTTTATAACCATGTATATGATAGAGAAAGCTCGCATTTTGAAAAAATTGTACCCGGCTATTATTTCCGGCATGATGATAACGGTATGCCATCTAATGGAACTGGAGTAGGGAACGATATTGCATCCGAACGGCTGATGGCCCGAAAATTTATAGTTGATTCTATTGTATTCTGGATGAAGGAATACAACATAAATGGGTTCCGTTTTGATTTAATGGGTATTCTCGACGTTGAAACGATGAATGCAGTACGGATTGCGGCCGATAAAGTGGACAAAAGTGCAATCATCCTCGGTGAGGGATGGGATTTAAATACACCCCTTGCCCCTGGAAAAAAAGCGAATCTCCGCAACTCAGGAAAGCTGCCGCGAATAGCTCAGTTTAATGATTGGTTCAGGGATTCTGTAAAAGGAAGTACATTTAATTTATATGATAGAGGCTATGCGTTGGGGAGCGGCCAAAAAAGCGAAGACCTCCGGCAGATTATTGCAGGCAGTGTCGGTTTTGGCCAAGGAAAAGAGGGGTTATTTTCCTCGCCTGAACACTCAGTTAACTATGTGGAATCGCATGATAATCATACCCTTTGGGATAAAATATGTCATATCGATCATGAAGAAACCGAAGAAACAAAACAGAAACGCCATCTTCTTGCCACATCGATCGTTATGCTTTCGCAAGGAATCCCGTTCATTCACAGCGGCCAGGAATTTTTTCGTACAAAGCAGGGTGTGGAGAATAGCTATAGATCTCCCGATGATATTAACCAGCTTAACTGGGATTTGAGAGCAATGCATTGGAAAAGTGTAGAATATATTAAAGGACTTATTTTAATCAGAAAAGCCCATGGAGCTTTCAGGCTGCGTGATAAAGCTTCATTGCAAAAACATCTATCATTTATTGATACAGGCGGGTCCTCGGTCATGTATTCATTAAATAATGTAAAAGCAATTGGCCCGTGGTCCAATATTCTTGTTCTGTTCCACCATATCGACCGGAGCGCGGATATAAAGCTTCCAAAGGGTGTTTGGAATCTTCTTTGTGATGGTAAACAGGCAGACATAAGCCCAATCGCGGACCCGATTGAGGGGACACTAAATACGGAACCCTTAAGTACGTATATCCTAGTACAAGAATAATTATCCCCCGCACTTGACTTCAGAACAGCTTTTCAACTAAAATTTATAAAGATAGCTATTGTGAAAAATATCAATAGCTGTCTTTTTTATTGATATGATAGCAGAATTTTTTCAGCATAGATAATAAGTGCCAGTGCTTGCTGAATGTACGGAAAGTATTTCTCAATGCAGAAACTTTCTGGCTTTTAGCGCCGAGTCCCGTGACGTTTTTGACTATTTAACCAGGACTTACAGGGCGCTTGCGCTTTCTAATAAGAATCGAAGGTGAACCATTTTGGAACATTTATTAGGTCATGAATGGGAAATTGTTCCTGCAGGAGGAGCTACAGGAGAAGCGTTCATTGCGTTGAACGACGAACAAAAGCTTTTCCTAAAACGCAATTCTTCCCCTTTTTTGGCAGTTTTATCTGCAGAGGGTATTGTGCCAAAGCTTGTCTGGACCAAACGCATGGAAAATGGAGATGTGATTACGGCCCAGCATTGGCTAAATGGCAGAGAATTGTCCCAAAGGGAGATGAATGGTGCCCAGGTTGCAAAGCTGCTTCGAAAAATCCATCAGTCCAAGCCGCTCTTAAATATGCTTGAAAGATTAGGAAAGTTCCCTTTAATGCCTGAAAATATCCTGGATCATCTTGAGAAAACTATTGATCAAGAGACTCGCAGCCTTTCAACGATTCAAATGGCTTTGGAATTTCTGCACCGGAATGTTTCTGAAATTGATTGTGATGAAAAGGTTGTTTGCCATTGCGATGTAAATCATAACAACTGGCTTATATCAAATACGGATGAATTGTATCTAATTGATTGGGACGGACCGATGATTGCGGATCCTGCGATTGATCTTGGTATGCTCCTTTACTCTTATGTCCCTAAAGAGGATTGGCAGCCGTGGCTGAAGCGCTATGGCGTAAACCTTGATGACCATCTAGAACAGCGGATGAAATGGCATATGATTTCACAGACGATACTTTCGATACAATGGCATAAAACAAAGAATCGGTTCCAGGAAATGAATGAGTGGATCCAAAATCTCGGATCAATTCTCAAGTAGTTCTTATGAGAAATTATCTATATCGTCAACCCACTGTGACAGCCGTCCCTGATGGGAAGTTATGTACTGATTCAGGTCTGATGAATTAATTCCATTTTGGCTATAGGAATAAATCTCCTGTAAGACAGCTTTCACATTTTGTTTTACGCTGGAGTTGACCATAAGAGATTTTACAAGCCGTTCCACTTGTTCGCATTCAGCAACTGATCCACAGCAATCGGTTTGGTGATTGTTTAAAATATCCTTTAACAATTCAACTTGGTTCTCTTGCGAAAGAGGCATATTTAGACATCCTTTCGTGATGAAATAAAGGGAGTTAATCACTACATAGGTTGTGAATTGTTCAACAGATTATACAGTGTTTTTACAAACAGCCATCTAAAGCAACTCCCATGCTTATTAGACTGCATCTCGCAGTCTCTTTTTATTTGTATGGAAAAGGGGCGGAACTGCGCCGATTGTTCGGCATGAGAAAACTAATGAAGTTAAAATGTAAAGT
The DNA here is from genome assembly GCF_002860285.1 of Bacillus sp. M6-12. Lineage (GTDB taxonomy): Bacteria > Bacillota > Bacilli > Bacillales > DSM-1321 > Peribacillus. The sequence goes on along the minus strand of NZ_PGVF01000031.1, from coordinate 81,533 downwards.
CACTTTGGGATTTGCCGCCATTTAGCTCACTTACACCTCCTTAGTATGTTAGCATGTGTTAACCGCCAAATTCTTTTTTCCAAGCATGGGCTGCAAGAATAAACTCATGGATTGTTTTCTGAAATGATAAGCTGTCGCTTTTGTTCTGCGGGTGAATGGACTGATCTTGCCTTGCATAGAAGGCGTTCACATGTTATGGTTTGAACGATAGAAAAATTTATAGGGGTGTCAGCATGCGTTTAAGAAATAAGCCCTGGGCTGAAGAGAGATTAAATGAATTCCCGCAATATGTTATAAGGGAACCAGAACAGCAAAAAGGCAAATGGCAAGAGGTTTTTGGGAATAATAATCCACTGTATATAGAGGTTGGGACTGGCAAAGGCCGTTTTATTACAGAGATGGCAAAAGCATATCCCGATGTGAACTTTTTGGGAATTGAATTGCATAAGAGCGTAATTATATCTGCTTTGGATTTGCTGATTGAGGTTGATCTGCCGAATGTAAAGCTGTTGAACGTGAATGCAAATGATTTAAGAAACTTTTTTAATAAAGGTGAAGTTAGCCGGGTTTATTTAAACTTTTCCGACCCCTGGCCGAAAACGAGGCATGAAAAAAGGCGCTTGACATATAAAACTTTTTTAAGTACCTACCAAGATATTTTGCCGGGAAACGGGGAAATTCACTTTAAGACAGATAATCAGGGTTTATTCGAGTACTCGCTGATGAGCATGTCTCAGTATGGCATGCAGTTCAAATTTATTAGCCTTGATCTTCATAATAGTGAATATGAAGGTAATATCATGACTGAATATGAGGAAAAATTTTCACAAAAAGGTAATAGAATTTATAGAATGGAAGCTAGCTTTTCCTAAGAAAAAAGGCTGTCTCAAATTCAGTATGCTGAATTTGGGGCAGCCTTTTTGAATAGCATCAGCATTCCTAAATTTGTTAATTTATCAATGTATTCATAACTCCCATAACCAAAAAATCCCTATGTGATGATAGAATAGAATAGAAAGGAGGAGAAGGAATGGAGAAATTAAGGATTGGCAACATAAATGTAACATGGCTGAACGGCGGGGTAACACATCTGGATGGGGGGGCAATGTTTGGCGTTGTTCCAAAGGCCCTTTGGTCGAAGAAATACCCGCATAATGAACAGAATCAGATTGAATTGCGGACAGACCCGATGTTAATCGAGGCAAGCGGGCTAAATATCCTGGTTGAATCCGGGATCGGCCAGGGGAAAATGAATGATAAACAAAAGCGGAACTTTGGGGTAACAGAGGAATCACAATTGAAAGAGGATCTGTATTCACTAGGTTTAAAACCGGAAGATATTGATTTTGTTCTAATGACACATTTTCATTTTGACCATGCAAGCGGCCTAACATACCAGAAAGCTGGGGAATGGAAATCCACCTTTGTTAATGCAAAGATCGTTTCATCCCAAGTAGAGTGGGATGAAATGCGGAATCCTAACATTCGTTCCAAAAATACATATTGGACTGAAAACTGGGAAGCAATCGAAGGTCAGGTTGTTCCATTTACCGGTGAGACTGTAATCACTGAAGGGGTAAAAATGGTTCATACCGGGGGGCATAGTGACGGCCATGCAATCATAATCATTGAGCAAGGGGATGAAACATTAATCCATATGGCGGATATAATGCCAACACATGCCCATGCAAATGTACTTTGGGTCATGGCTTATGATGATTATCCGATGGCATCCATATCTGCCAAAGAAAAATGGATGCAATATGGATTGAGCCGAAACGCCTGGTACAGCTTTTATCATGATGCATATTATCGCGCAGTAAAGTGGGATGCTGCAGGGAAAGAAATTGAAGCAGACATCAAACGGAATAGAGAATAAGAAAAGTGCAGGCAGTCTGTCAAAAGGAGTATCTTCTAAAGTCTGGCAGGACTGCAGACTAAAGACGTAAAAACCTTGTCACAGGCAGATCCCATGACAAGGTTTTTTGCAGTAATCTGCTTAAATTCAAGAGCTGGTTACTGCATTTAAATCCAATAAAGCGCCTGTTGCGGCATCTGCAATAAATTCATACTGCTCCTGGTTTCCATTGATAATCCGAGTGATCCCGCCTTTATAAACCTTATAATCCAGATTGAACTTTTGGTAGGGCTCCGGCTTCATAATGATCCAGGAACCATTAACTTTTCCTTCTTTTCTTAGCGCATTTTTAACGTTTGAGAGGATGCTTTCGGGTGTAATGTTTACGGTTTGATCTATTACTTGCTTTGCCACATAGCCAGCTGCAATCCCAGCAGCGGCACCGGCTAAAAATGTTTTCCAGTTCATCATTATTCCCTCCAACATTCAAGGCTGTTCTAACTTCTTTAACGAATGCCCATATAAAATAGTATATAAAAAAAGATGCTGATTGGCGAGTTTGGAAAAGCTATGTTTGGTGTAATTCATTTTTACAAATGGCTACCCTTAAGATAACCTCTAAAAAAGGCATTACCAAACTACGGGATTCTAATTTGTATGTTTTTAAAAATCCCTAACATGCCTTTTAATTTTCGTAATGTAAAACCGACTTAATGCGATGCAACTAATTGTGACATAGAAACAAATTACCTTGAAAGTACTATTTCAAGTTTTGACTGCCTGTTGGCAGCTTTTTATCCCACTAAAGGGGCAGTTAATTTAAGTGTAATTATTCGCAATCTGTATTTTTAAATGTCCTTCTCCTCCACACAAAAAGACTCCCACTGCATGAAAAAGGAGAATGAATTCATTATGAAATCATCCCCTCAAATAGTTTGAAAATGCTTATACTGATATTATTCAACAATGACTCGCTAAACGTTTTTCAAAATCCGCCTTAAACAACAGAATAGCATCAATATTTACAGCAAAATCGTGGTCACTGATATTAAAATTAGTTATAAACTCGTCAGATCTCTCCCGAACCATAATTGTCGGACGGATATTGTCTCCAATAGCGTCCTGAGTTACAGCACTTCCATAGAAATACCAGTTAGTTTCAGTAGGTGCATTTGCTGCATTCCTAGATAAGTCATTTTTTATTATTTCGCATAAATTATCCATAAAATCTTCATTAAGCTTAATGGTTTTTCCATACTCACCATCAACAGATATATCAGCATATCCATACCAAATATTCCTGCTTTTTCGCTTTCCATCATTTGAAGTGAATGTTTCATCAAACAAAATCTTCATTTTCCTTACCCTCCGTTAATATAAAATTTCTTCCACTATTATACACCAATTAGAAATTGTAAAATAACTTGCTGTTAGTCTCACTAACTAGTAAGAGTTAGGCAAGCTTCGTGTTTGTATAGACAGCGAGCTCGCTGCCATACAAACAAAACCTGTCGAGGAAATCCCCTAACCCCTACCAGGAAGTCAGTAGCCTCTTTACCCTGCACTTTTGAGCCAATCCAAAGATAGATCTAGAACTTTTTTTATCAAGGTCATTGGTCAGAGGATCGGAGTCTGCTAATTTGCTATCAGCGTTCGTTAAACTTACACCTGATCTCCTTTTCTGTTTCACATTATTTGTGCCGATGAGCTAACATTGTTATGATGTCATGTAAAGGTGGGATATCAATTGATTGAAAAAGTAGAAAAAGCAGTGCAAGAGCGATGGGTTCCATCTTTTCGTTTTGAACGAAACGAGGCAGCACCCTTCACACCCTTTAAGAAAAAAACCACAGAGGCCAAAATTGCTCTCATTACAACCGGTGGAGTATATATAAAAGGAATGACACCGTTTAACGATAACTATGGTCTAGGTGATGTTTCTTATCGGGAAATTCCAGTTGATACTAATTTATCCACCGTATCATTTGCTCATGAACATTATGATCAAACCAATGCACGGAAAGATCCTAATGTTGTATTCCCTTTGGATGTATTAAAAGAATTGCTGTCAGAAGGAAAAATAGGTGAATTAGCGGAAACCCATTATAGTTTTATGGGCTATATTCCTGTTCCCCATTCCTTAAAAAATGTTACTGCCCCTGAAGTTGCAAAAAAGTTAAAGAAAGCGAAAGTGGATGCTGTCATATTGGTTCCTTCCTGACCACTTTGCCAGCAGTCGGCCGGTCTGGTCGCACGAACCATTGAATCTCATGGAATTCCAACTGTAGCACTTACGTTAGCCAAAGAAATTTCTGAAATTGTTAATGTTCCCCGATCTCTTTATAATCGCTTCCCTTTTGGTAGCCCCGTGGGTGGACCCGGAGCCAAAGAACAGCAAAAACAAGTACTCAGCTTAGCATTAGGAATATTAGAAAAGTCTACAGAGCCGGGTAGGATTATCGATTCAAACTTAAAGTATGAACGTTAACGTCCTTCCGTCTTTTAAAAAGGGGAAGTATTCTGAGTAATATGTAAAAAGGAGTATCAGTATTGAAAATACTCATTCCCTGACATGCAGAAACAAATAATCCCCTTGGCTAAAATGAAGTGACCCCTAAAAGTTAGACACGGTTATTTCATTAGGCAGCTAGCTGGGCATGAGATCGGTATTGTACCGGGCTCATGCCTTTTAATTTTGCCTTAATCCGTTTGTTGTTATAGTAAATGATATATTTCTCTAGTTCTACTTTAAAATGTTTGACACTTTCAAATTCCTTTAGGTAGAGGAACTCTGATTTCATAATACCGAAGAAATTCTCCATCACAGAAGTGCCCTCGCTTTCCGCCTACGGGGTCTCCCTGACCCGTTAATCCCGCAGGACATTGAATTGGCTTCCTTGAAAAAACACCGCACGAAGGAAACGCGAAGCATTTTCGAGGAGTCTCGCACCTTGCGCTCCACTCAACATAATGCCAAAGTCAACAATGAACTTTAATATAGCCTTACAAATAAAGAAAACAAATCAGGAAAAGTTCATTGTTTCTGCATACTGGAAAGAGATTACATGTTTCTGTAAAATAGAGGATGTAAATAATCCATGATTAATTAAGGAGCAAAAAGATGAACGAGGAAACTTTATCACTGTTTAAAACATTAACAGAGCTGCCAGGTGTTCCTGGGAATGAACATAGTGTGCGTAAATTTATGAGGCAGGAGCTTGAAAAATACTCTGATGAAATCATTCAGGATGGACTGGGCAGTATTTTTGGTGTCAAGAAGGGTGATGATACTGGCCCAAGAGTAATGGTCGCCGGCCATATGGATGAGGTTGGTTTTATGGTAACGTCCATTACTGACAATGGCATGATTCGCTTTCAGACGCTGGGCGGATGGTGGAGCCAGGTGCTTCTTGCCCAGCGAGTAGAAGTGATTACAGACAATGGGCCGATCATCGGGGTAGTTGGTTCAATTCCGCCGCATTTGCTTGATGAAGCAATGCGCAGTAAGCCGATGGATATTAAAAATATGCTGATCGATGTTGGGGCAGATGATAAAGAAGATGTAAAGCGGATGGGCATCCGGCCTGGTCAGTCAATTGTCCCTGTTTGCCCGTTTACACCAATGGCAAACGAGAAAAAAATACTCGCGAAAGCATGGGATAACCGTTATGGATGCGGCCTTTCAATTGAGCTTTTAAAGGATTTAAAAGACACAGCGCTTCCAAATATTTTGTTCTCAGGTGCAACTGTACAGGAGGAAGTCGGGTTAAGAGGAGCTCAAACGGCAGCTAATATGATTAAACCAGATATTTTCTTTGCCCTTGATGCAAGCCCGGCCAACGATATGTCTGGAAGCAAGAATGAGTTCGGCCAGCTCGGAAAAGGAGCATTGCTCCGGATTCTCGACAGGTCCATGGTAACTCATAGAGGAATGAGGGAATTTATCCTGGATACAGCCGAAACGCATAATATCCCTTATCAATACTATGTTTCTCAGGGCGGAACCGATGCTGGAAGGGTTCATACATCCAATGAAGGTATTCCAAGTGGTGTTATTGGCTTATGTTCCCGCTACATTCATACACATGCTTCAATTATCCATATAGATGATTATGCAGCAGCCAGGGAATTGATTGGAAAGCTTGTAAAAGCATGTGATAAAGCAACAGTGGAGTCAATCAGGCAAAATGGATAAAGTCAAAATTGCGATCGGCAGTAAAAATCCGGCAAAGGCAGAAGCTGTGAAAGCTGCCATAGGGAGAGATTTGGCAGTATACCTTGAAGTTGACGCAGAATCCGGGGTTTCCAGTCAGCCATTTTCTGATGAAGAAACCATTAAGGGTGCGATCAACAGGGCGAAAAATAGCCTGGCCTCTGTCTCAGCAGAAGTTGGTATTGGCCTTGAAGGCGGGGTTGTTGAAACAGAATATGGGCTGTTTTTATGCAACTGGGGCGCACTGGTGACACAAAAAGGTAAAACGTTTATAGGTGGCGGCGCCCGGATTCCCCTTCCGCCTGAAGTGGCCGAGCAGCTCCAGGCGGGGAGGGAGCTTGGCCCTGTGATGGCAGAGTACACCAAGAAAAAAGATGTTCGGAAAAAAGAAGGGGCCATCGGCGTTTTTACCAATGAACGGATTACTCGTTTCGAAATGTTCCAGCATATTGTCTACATGCTGATCGGGCAATATGAATATCACAAAAACTCTTAATAGGATATATGTAAGCCCTAGCCTCAGAAAATGAGGATAGGGCTTATTTTATTATTTGAAAGAGTAAGAAACTATTTTATAACTGCACCTAGTTTTATGTTTTTAAAAAAAATCCATATAAAAATGCAGTTTTTACTAAATTACTAAGCCCCTTTTTGAGTCGTTGAATACTATCAACTCATCGATCCAAAAAACATTCATTTTACCCTTTGTAACAGAAGGTTAAACAAAAAACGCCCAATTACTAAAAATTGGCTTCACACCCATTTGCCTTTTTATAGGATAATAGCTTTGAGCCAATTCTACATAAGAACACTAGGAGGAGACAAAACATGAAAAAAATTATCATATCGTTTGCTTTATCTCTTGCCCTGCTATTTCCAACGGCGGCTTTGGGTGCTGGAACATATAAAGTTGTGAGCGGAGATACTTTTGTAAAAATCGCTGCAAAAAATCATGTAACATTAACAGAGCTTATTAAAGCGAATCCGCAAATTAAGAATCCAAATGTGATTAAAGTGGGACAAGCTATTAATATACCGGCTAAAGCTATTGCAGCAGCTTCCGCAGGAATTGATGCCCAAGTCGTTAAGCTCGTAAACATGGAACGGGCAAAATATAGCCTGCCAGCTTTAAAATCAGACTCATCACTAGCCAAAGTCGCCCGGGTAAAGTCTGAGGATATGCGAAACAGAAATTATTTCAGCCATACAAGCCCTACGTACGGCTCTCCTTTTCAAATGATGAAGTCATTTGGCATTTCCTATCGCTATGCAGGTGAAAACATCGCTGCCGGCCAAACAACAGCGCAGGCTGTTATGGCTGCCTGGATGAAGAGTCCCGGTCACAAAGCCAATATCCTAAGCAAGAATTACACTTTTATTGGAGTGGGTTATGCTAAGGGCGGTTCTTACGGCCACTATTGGACACAGCAGTTTATCAGCAAGTAATATAAGATTTACGGCTGGAGCGGATCGCCAGCCATACGAAAAAGGCAGCCAGCCGGCTGCCTTCTTCTATTCTTCTTCATTTTTTCCTTCGAGCCATTTTTTGATTAAATCTCCAGTTTCCTTGCCGGCTGTGTCAGAAAAAACCTTTATGAAGTCTTTTCCTGAAGCGTTTTTATTCCCATATTCTTTCTGATATGCTTTTAAGGCTTCCAGCATTTTTTGTTCACCTATTTTTTCTTCCAGCTGAGAGAACATGTCAGGTCCCTTAAATCCAATTAACATGCTATAGGCCTCTTCTGATTGAAAATCCGCCAAAGAGCTTCCAAGATACTGATTGGCTTCCTCTGCTTGTTTTATCTTTATTTTTATATCACCAGGGACTCCTTTTTTTTCGGTGCTTATTTTTTCATTAATAAATTTTCTTGCCCAGTATGTGTTTAAACTATCAGAAAGCCATGGCTCACTTACATTATTATTCCCAACCAGTCCGGACCACCATTGGCTTGTAAGCCCATTGGCTATCAAGTGTGACCCAAAGTCGGATTTAAATGCATAGCCTGGAATAAAAGACATACCTGGATAGTTCATCGGTACAGTACCTTCTCCAACTCTTACGAGGTCATATTCCGGGTAAGGGAAATCCCCAAATTTGCTGGTGTAATAGGACATTGCCTGATTCATAATGGTTTTGTTTCTTGCTGCAAAAGTATTATCTGTCGAAGAGTGCCAAATGTTTACGAATGTATTGCCAGCTTTAATGGTCAGTTTACTATAGTAGTATGCATCCATTAATACGAGGGAGAAGTCTCTGATATTTTCAGCCTTCACCTGGTACTTCATAGTGTCCTTTTCATGCTTTAACACACCTTTCGTATCATCTGCGTTCGTTGCAATCGTATACTTGGCAGGGGCGGTAACCGTGACATCATAATTGGCGGTTTCACTGTAAAACGGGTTGCCAATTGGGTAAAACGGATCTTTGTTCCAGCCATTCTTATCGTATACAGCCTGAATAGGCAGCCAATTCCCGAGCCATACCGCTGCGTAATCATAGCTTGAATAGCTAAAGTTTTGCGGAAGTTTAATAATAAAATCCATTTCTATATTTGCGGTTTCATTCTTGCCCCAACTTTTCACAGGTACGTCGAGAATTGTATCTTTCACTCTCACATTTGTGCTTACTTTATTAACCAGAAGCTTAGAAATTTCCACAGATCCTGGTGTAGAAGTTTCGTTAATAAAGTACTGCCATTTATCTGCAGGCAGATCTTTGCTGAATTGGTTCGGGTAGAGATGAAAATATATGTGGTCCTGTTTTTTTCCTGTGTAATTGGTTGTTTCAACGAACAGCTTTCCGCTTACGGTATGTTCGTCCTCATTATAAGTAAGGTCTGCTTTATAGTTAACTGGAATGTGATCACGGTTCGTATAGCTGACTTTGGCGATTTGGTCAGTTTTAGGTTGTTCGGGCTCCTTTATACTGCTGCTGACCGTTGTTGTGTTCTTTGCAGAGAATAAATACAGTGCAATAACCAGAACGGCTAAAACAGTACCGGAGATCTTTACAAACCTGTTAAATCTGTTGGAAGACAGCCCTCTAAGTAGTTGCATCAGCTTAAATTTTAGGATTTCACTCATTCCTATTGCCGGTGTATAACTCCCTTCCCGTACAGTATTTGTGAATCCGATAAGTGCAAAGCTGCCGGAACTGATATTCGGTTCTGTTTTGGACACTGAATTATGTATACGTTTGAAGCTCCATTTCCGTTTTGATAGGGAAGGGACGAGAGTTAGGTTTGATTCTATTTCTTTCTTGATACTGTTAACGATTAACGCTATCACAGCGACTCCCCCAATCGCTGACAGGGCCATCCATGGGGCCCTGCGGAACAGCCAATAATTTTGGCCTGTCATTCCTGCAAGTTCGCTGGTTATTGAACGGTAACGGACGGGATCAGGGGCGGAAGTAATCGCACTCGGGTGCGGACCGCCCCAATAAAGACTGAATATCCCAAGGAACGTTAATAACTGTAGTATTTGCAGAATTTGCTGAGCGGACAAAAGGACGAGGTGTGATTTTAAATTCGGCAATATATGCTTCCATATGATGTGCAGCTTGCTCGCTCCCAGCAAAGAAGAACTCATAACATAAGGCTGCTGTTTTATTTCTTCCGCCATGGAGGTGATGAAAAAAAACACCGGTGGAAGACCAATTATGAGCAGAATCAATACCTCATATTCCATAAGAATCGACGGAGGGATACTTCTTGGGAAAAGGGCTACAGGCGATAATAGGATGATGCCGATAAGCAAGGCAGGAATATATTGGAACGGCAGGAAAAAGGCCTTAAAGTAGAGTTTAAATGCCGGAAACCAGACAGCTGAAACAAGCCCCAGAAGACTTCCTGCCAGGACTGTAAGCAGTCCTATCCCCAAGGATGCTGCGATTGAATATTTAAAACCCTCCAGCACTAAATGAAGCATACTTCTTGATCCTTTATCTGTTCCAAGCGGAAAATCCGATGAGGGCCCAACTGGCGGTGCACCTAAAACATTACCTTCTTTATCATATAGCAGAAGCTTGTTGCTTTCTGGGTGAGGTTCTGTAAACCAGCTAATGGTAAAAAGGGCAATCAGAATAAGCAGGCCGATAATAGTTTTTTTGTAACGAAGCCATTTCATATAACAACCCCCCTTTTCTTTGTGATAGCCCTCGCACTAACATTTCCGATGATTTCAAGAAGAAAAACAGGAACCATAAACATGAACAGGTAGAATAGGACGGAAAGAACCGATCTGGCAGGACTTGTAATTATTTCATGCAGTTCTTTTGTATATCCATTGAGGAGCAGCATATTCTCAACCAAAACCAGACTTGTTAGAAGCATAAAAACGATTGACCTGAATTGAATAATAACAATTGGATAAATGTTACGGAACAGATGTCGTCCGAGCAGGCTGGCCCGCGGGACACCCTTGGCTCTCGCCAACAGTATGTACTGGTTCTCATATTCCTCTTCCATTGCCTTAACAAGAAACTGGGCAAAAAATAACGCAGTCACAATTGTGATGAAGATGACTGGCAAAATCAGCGGTTTCGCACCAAAAATACCGTACATTTTGAATAGCTGGATTCCATAGTCTCTATATAGAGCGAACAGCCCCATTTGAATTAGGAAAATAATGAGAAGGTCGGGAATGCCTTCTATAAAATTAAGTGCCGATTTGAAAGGTGACCTTAGTTTAAGTGGAAACATCATATATGCAAATGCAAACAAGAATCCCAGAATAATAGTAAAAATTAACGACAGACCAAATATTTTTAAAGAGTAAAAATAGCTTTCCATTACTTCAGGCTTTGTCCAAGTCTCAATGACAGGTGAAATATTAAACTCTAGAAGTTTAGCAGTAATATCTTTATAAGCGGTTAAGAAGGAAGTGGTATCCATTTGAAGGTGCTCCGTGTTCTTATCCAGATTCTGAAAAACAAAAAGTGCTGGGAGAGAAAGAAAAAAGATAAAGCCAATTAAGGATGTGAGGATTAAGAATTGGTAATGAAATAATTTTTTCATGCAATACTCCTTTTTTAGATAATAAAAAGACAACAAAATGCTTTTTTATTTTATCAAATTAATTTTAATTATTTGAAATCTTTTTTTCCTTAGAATTTAGACGAATGAGTTGTCCATAAGTTACACAGAAATGTTAATAAGTTATTATTTTTTTTATGGATATCTATAAAAAATAGCGGGTTGCTATCATGACTAATAGCTGCTGCCTTCCTTCCTCAAGTTTAGAAGCAACCATGACAGGAAATAGACTAATATAAGAAGATTGAATGGAGGAATGTAAAATGCCATATGAATCATTAAACGAACTTCCGGATGCAGTAAAGGACAATTTGCCGCATCATGCCCAAGAAATTTTTAAAGAAGCATTTAATTCAGCCAGTGAAGAATATAAAGAAGAAGATACCGCCTTTAAAGTTGCGTGGAGCGCTGTGAAAAAGAAATACAAAAAAGATGACCAGGATAACTGGGTTGAAAAATAGCACAACAGGATATTCTAGCACAAATAGTAAACAAGTAAGCGTACATCAATTATGAAGAGCAAAGTGGAAAAATGACGATATCTAAATTCGAAGAAATAAATTGGAAGTATAAATAACCCCTTGCCAAATCAAGGGGTTTTCGAGTGGGAGAATCGCGGCTGTGATCGGACACTATTAATAAAAAAGAATTAAAATGCTGCTGACACTATCTGCTTTGACTGATAGAAAGCAGTTTTAGCAACGGTTAATTTTAGTTTCTGAGGTTTTCGTTATATGGAGGAAACCGCTTCAAATTTATAAACTGCACTAAAACTGCTGCCGTTTCCATTCGGAAACGGCATTTATTAATTCCAAAACTTATTCAAAAACATATGCAAGAACCTTTAATGCTTGGTTCACTGTTTCAACGGTAATGCTGGCTTTTTCTGAAAGCTCTTTTAACGGATGGTGAAGATTTTCAGGACGGATTAATATAAGCGGTTTGCCAAGTGCGATGGCAGTGCTGGCATCCATTGCTGTATTCCATTGCTTATACTGTTCCCCAAACAGAGCAATAACCAGGTCTGCGCGTTTGAGCAATAACTCAGTTCTTAAATTATTGATGCTTGAAGCGGCGGCATCTTTCAAAATAGCGGACGGCTGCTTGCCAAGAATTTCTTCACCAATGCTGTCAGAGCGTTCATGATTCTCCATTGGACCTGAAAACTCAGCTGGAAGCTTAAGTGCTAAAGCTTTTTCTTTTATTTCTGCTCGCCAGTTACTATGGATTTCTCCTGCTAAATATACTTTCAAGGTCATATTAAATTTTCCTCCAATGATAAGGGCTTTTCTCCATTATGCGTTATCAGAGCTATGCTTTCAAATGAAGAGGGTGAATTTTTTGAAAACTATTATTCTGAAATTTCCGTAAGCAGGAAGAAGGGAAAGTAAACAGCCAGGGACTAACAAATTTTCCAAACGAAAGCAGTATAGCCATTTGGAAAGCCCCCGCCGTTAACCGGCAGGGGCTCTGAAATTCCGAAAGAAATTCATCCTAGCTTACTTTCTTACCAGGTCTTTTCTTGAAAATCGTTGACAGATTTACAGTTTTTATCTGTTTTAGCCATCTGTCTGTTTTTTTTCCGCCACGCGATTTGCTGCTTGATTCTAAATTGGAAGAAATTTTGTTCCCCTCATCAAGAGTGAATTGGGAAACAACGGTCTGCAGGTCGTTTGCAATAAAGCTTAGCTCAGAAGCGGCTTCATTAACCTGATTAATGGCCACCAATTGACTCTCGCTTGATGCACTGACTTCCTGGGCTGTTCCTGCAGACTGCTCTGAAATTAAGTGTATGCCTTCCATCTTTTCTACTAATGTGCTGTTGGAAAGCTGCACATCATGGATTGCTTGCCGGATTCCGGATACTTTAATACTGATCCTGGAAACATGGTTTACGATATTTTCAAATGCATTCTTTGTGAGTACCACCGAATTACTTTGAATCGTTTTGTATTCATTGAATTTGTCAGCTTCATTCATAAGTTTTTCCATCTGGTAATTCATTGTCTTGACCAGATCCTGAATGTTTTGGGCTTCTTTCTTGGAACGCTCGGCTAACTTACGGACCTCTTGTGCGACTACAGCAAAGCCGCGGCCAGCGTCTCCGGCTCTTGCTGACTCGATGGCAGCGTTTAAGGCGAGCAGATCCGTATTCTCCGCAATTTCCTGAATTGTACCGACGATACTTGAAATTTCATGTGATTTATTGCTTGCATTCTGAACCTGCATTGTCAGATGGTTGGCAAGCTCCAAAAATTGCTCGGACGTTTTTTGAAGGCTTCCTATCGTTTTAAGACCAACTTGGCCTTCTTTTTCTGTCTGGAGAGCTTCAGCAGCAATTTCATCACTCGCTTTTTCTGTATCAAGAATAGAGGAAGAGACTGTCTTCAGTATGCTGTTGCTTTCCTCCAGCTCTGCTGTTTGCTCACTAGCCCCGGCTGCCACCAGTTTAATTGCAGCGTTTACCTGATTGGATTGTGCTGAAGTTTCTTCAGAGATTGCTGCCAAATGCTGTGATGAAGAATTAAGTTTGTCTGCAGAGTTCCTTACGCCAAGAAGTGAGGATTGAACCTTGTCTGCCATCAAATTGAAAGTGTCAGCAAGCAGCTGCATCTCATCCTTTGATTTCATGGCAACCCGGTGTGTTAAATTGCCGTTCCCAATTTTCTCTGCCCCATATTTTAGTGTATTAACGGAAGAATTGATTGCCTTTAGCAATACATATCCTGTTCCCAGCAGCAGAAGCAAAATAAGGGCACTTACAACAAGAAGGATGGTTGCCAAGCCATTTTGCTTTTCAGTCAAGGCTTCGTTCAAGTTTTTTTGTTCCTTGGATACTTTTTGTTCCACTTCTGTTGCTGCAGACTCAATGTAGCGGCCGCCGGCATCAAAAGCGATGTTGTAAGTATTTGTATCTAAATCGGAAGAGATTATAGTTTTTACTGAATCGGTATATGTCTTAAATTTTTCCTTTAACGACGCTTGCTGTGCAGTATTTAAACCAGGGGCGTTCATTTTTTCCTGAAAGGAGAGAACAAGGTTGTTGTATTGGGTGTAGGGTTCTTGTTCACCTGTTGCCCTGTATTGCTTTTCATATAAACGGATAAGAGTGTACTGTTCAGCGAAGCTCTTATCTGCCAAGCCTGATGTATAGGTTTCAATATCAGCAGCTGATGTATTTATTTTTCCCTTTAGTCCGTCTTTTTCAGTGTAGCCGATAGCTTCATACTTTTTTTTCAGGATTTCAAACTGGTTAGCATATGCTGTTGCACTTTTGTTAATGGATTCAAATTGGGTGCTTATCTCTTTATAATTTTTGTATTTCTTGGTTAAGGATTCAGCATCCTGTGTAACCTGCTCAATGTTTTTAAAAACCAGGTTTGCACTGGACAATTGGGGATTTCCTAAATATTGACGCTCAAACTTTCGGGTCTGAGACATTTTATATTTTAAATCCTTGCTTTCAATTACAGCTTGATATAGGATTTTATCCTCTTCCCGGACATTTTTTTGCATGGCTGCTGTAAAGACATTAAATGATATTAAAATAACAACAGCAGCAATTGACATGAAAAGGATGAGGCGAATCTTTGCTTTAATCGTCTTCATGAAATGCCTCCTTCATTTTTAGTTAGCTAAGGGTATACCCTTCTTTGAATCAAATCTATTAAGTCTTAAGTTGGATATTGGTAGTGGAAAATGATTAAAAAGATATGAAAATATGATAAATTTATGAAATATTTACTATATTATAGAATTTATTTCCTGGTAAAACAATATTGTTTCAATATTTAAAAGAAATTGTCTAATAGATTTAGCCGTTATATCTAAAAAGGATCTCCTTAAACAGTACAAAACCAATTGCTTGTAATGAAGGTCAATTATTGTATATTATTGGGGGCAAGTAAGTGAAAATGCCAAATTACTGGGCAGTATAATAATAAGAAGAAAAAGGGGAGACACTGAGATGAAAAAGTTAGAATCAGCTGATCAGTTTAATGAGCTAAAAAACAATGGAAAGCATTTGTTTTTGTTTTCAGCGGATTGGTGCCCGGACTGTAAATTTATTGAGCCCTTTCTGCCAGAGCTAGAAGAAAAATACGATGATTTTACTTTTGTTTATATTGATCGGGATGAATTTATCGATCTGTGTGCAGAAAATGATATTTATGGAATTCCGAGCTTTATCGCCTATAGCCATGGCTCGGAATTAGGCCGTTTCGTCAGCAAGGACCGCAAAACACGCGAAGAAATTGAAGCTTTTATTGAATCCTTTTAAAGTAAGAATCATTCAGTGGGGATAGCTATAGATGTAGCGGTGCAGTACAACATCTGAGTCTCACTGTAAACTCGATAAAACAGTGAGGGAAAAAGCATGAAAATGACCAGCAGAAAAATGGTAGACACCCTGAAAGAAAGAATTGGCATAAAAAACAGGGAGTATACCTTTGACAGCAAGAAAGACACGCTGAGAATTGTCAACAGTGAATCGGGCAAGGGGATTACCGTTGAATTGCCAGGGATTATAGCCCGTTGGGAAAATAAGAAGGAAGAAGCTGTGGATGAAGTCGTTTATTACGTTGAAGAAGCCCTTTCTGTTATGGGAGGGGAGCATTCTTTGGAGGGAAGTGAAAAAAGGATCTTCCCTGTTATCCGTTCAGCTTCTTTCCCTTCCGAAGCTGCTGAAGGAAATCCGTTCCTCTTTGACGAGCACACAGCCGAAACAAGAGTGTATTATGCATTGGATTTAGGCAATACTTATCGGCTTATTGATTCAGTTATGATGAAAAAAGAGGGCTGGGCAGCTGACCGGATCCGGCATATTGCACGATTTAATGTCCGCTCCCTTTCAACAGATGTAAAAACAGACATCGTTGCAGGCAATACCTTTTACTTTCTAAACACGAATGACGGCTATGACGCAAGCAGAATCCTTAATGATGCCTGGCTAAAGGCAATGAAGGAAAGAATGGCTGGCACAATGGCTTTGGCCATTCCTCATCAGGATGTCATTATCATTGCGGATGTGCTCAATGATACCGGTTATGATATTCTTGCACAAATGGCGATGAGCTTTTTTGCAAGTGGAAAAGTACCTGTTACTGCATTATCATTTTTGTATGAAGACGGAGAACTGGAGCCGGTCTTTATTCTTGGCAAAAATAAAACGCGGGAAGATTTCTAAAGTAAGAATTTATCAGGATTAAACTTAGAAGCAGAATTATCCTAAAAAATGCAAAGAAAAATCCTATCAGCCAGTTACAGGCGGATAGGATTTTTTAATTACAATTATACTCGGAAACTGCAATTGCCTGCTGCAGCTCATCAGCCATGTTTGAAAGGGCGTTTGCTGAAGCTAAAATCTCTTCCATCGACGCGAGCTGTTCTTCGATTGCTGCGGATACATTTTGTGCACCGGCAGCAGCTGTTTCTGCTATTGCAAAAACGTCATTAACAGAGTATACAACATCTTCTGTAATGGATGAAATTTTTTCTACAGAGGCTGAAATTTGATGAATTTGAACAGTTACTAAATTAACGGATTCCTTAATAAGATTGAAGGACTCACCGGCCATATTCACCACACCAATTCCTTCTTTTACCTCATTTGATGCATTGCCCCATTGAGCTGATTGTTTTATTTTCTAATTTCCGGTACTGGAAAACGGTCAAGTGTGTTGTTTAGCAGTTTTGCCGCTTCTGCAGCTGACAATGTAATGTGATCTTCCAATGTGTTTTTTGAGAATTGATGTGAAAACAATCCGATAGTAATACTAGGGAACAGCAAGATAATCGCAAATGAAATGATTAATCTTGCCTTGATCTTTAGTTTGAAAAAAACTATTCATGGCGCTATTTCCTCACTTTTATGACTGGTTTTTTATGCAAACACTATAAAAGATTGATACTTTTCCTCCAGCAGGAATATATACCCTGTACAATATAACCGTAAAGTAAATAAAGAGTCTATCAATTAATGATAATAATATAGTGTTTAGCTATTTAATCGACAAAAACAAGATTAATGAGGGTGGAGTTGTTTTTCAAACGAATTACCAAATTGTATTTCTATCTAAATTCAGAAATAATATTTTCGCAATCAAATGGTAACATAGAAGGTTTATAATAGTCGGATAAAGGGGTAATTAGCTTTGTTGACCCAATTTGGACATAGGTTCTGTTGTTTAACAGCTGCCGAAAATCTATTATTTTCCTACATATTTCGCGAAATACTGGTAAAATAAAGTGAAACTTCAAATTGGGTTTGAATGAAGAAAAATCTAATAAACCCTGCCTGAAAGGGTTACGCCGATTAATCAAAACTTGCTTGATAACGAGGATTAGAAAGAGTGATTTAGTTGAAATGGTTTAACAAAATTAAACAATGGTTTCAGGAAGAGGAAATTATTGAAATAGAAGAGATTATCATTGATGAATCCAATGAGGAGACAATTACGAGGAAACTCGATCTCAACAGGCCCCGAAATAACGATGAGAGAGCCGCCGTCCATAAGCATGTCTCTTCTCAGAAAAGCGCAGACGTTGATGCGAAAATTTTATACCAATACCCAAAGGGGAAATTCAAGTTTCCGGTAATCCCGGACGATGAACAGAACAGAGATTCAGCATCTAGATTACGGAAGCAGGGCAAATCGGCCGGCCAGAGCCGTGAACGAAACCGAGGCTTTGAAACAAAAAAACAGCAAACCAGCATTCAGCGGCACGAAAAAACAGTTAAATCGCAAACAAACAAAATAAAGCCTTCCTCCCAACCATTTAGGCCGACGGAAATTCCATCACCTATTTACGGCTTTAAAAAGCCTCAGCGGGCTGCAGAGGAGGTTGTTGAATTTGAACTAAACAGCAAGGATACTGCCGCAGGACATATTACAGAAATCCCTGCCATACTTAGAAAAGAGGGTGCCAAAGAGCAGCTTAAAGTAAATACTAGTACATTAAATACGGCTGCGTCCTTGGACGTTCCTGACCCAAAAAATACAGCAGCCTTAAATCTTTTAAGTGTCGCACAGACAGCATTTCTGGCAGAACAGGCTGAAGTACCAGTACCAAGGGCAGAACAGGCTGAAGTAACAGTACCAAGGGCAGAACAGGCCGAAGTACCAGTACCAAGAGCAGAACAGGCTGAAGTAACAGTACCAAGAGCAGAACAGGCTGAGGTACCAGCACCAAGAGCAGAACATACTGAGGTACCAGCACCAAGAGCAGAACAGGCCGAAAACACAGCGGAATTGCAAGTGGATTCAGCGGAGACAACTGCTTTGCAAATTAGCTCAGCGGAGCCGCCCGCTGACGATGTGATCAATCACAATCTAATTAAAGGCACTTTTCAGCTGGCTGGGAATGTACCGGATGCAAAACCGGAAGAACAGCAGAAAGATAGATATGAAGGTGTCAGAGCTTTAGCCTCCGGGCTGTATTATGGAGAGCAAAAGAAAGACATCCAATACAAAGGTAATGATTCTGAAGAGACCAATAGTATGGTGTACTCTGAAAAAGAATTTTTGACGGGTGCCGCTGAAACTGAACCCGTTAATGAAGTAAACACAGAGGCTAATACTGAACCGGAGGAGTCTCTGCCTGAAGGCAAGCCTGACGTATCATTTTCCGGGACAGAATCTAAACCAAAAAAGCATATTCCTTTCAATGTTGTTATGTTAAAACAGGATAGAGAACGTATGGCAGCCCAAGGCTATTCACAGCGTCCGCAAGCGGTGCCGGCTATAAAGCAGGCGGAGGTTCAAAGTTCTGTGCCAGCTATTGGACAAAACATACAGAAGGATGAAGAAGAACCCTATTACATCCTTCCAAAGATTGATTTGCTTACTCCTCCAGTCCGGACGGAATATGATGATGAATGGCTTGACCAGCAAGCGGAATTGCTGAACGAAACATTATTGAATTTTAACGTCAGGGCTCGGGTGGTCAATGTGACACAAGGGCCATCTGTTACTAGGTTTGAAGTTCAGCCTGAAGCAGGTGTGAAAGTTAATAAAGTGACAAATCTTCAGGATGATATTAAACTGAGCCTTGCTGCTGAAGATATCAGGATGGAAGCCCCGATCCCAGGGAAGCATACGATCGGAATTGAAATTCCCAATCGGAAAAGCAAGCCAGTTTTTCTAAGGGAAGTGTTACAGAGCGAAGCATTTCAATCGGATCAATCTCCGCTTACAGTCGCATTAGGCCTTGATATTTCTGGTCAGCCAGTTGTAACGGATCTTAAAAAAATGCCTCATGGATTGATTGCCGGTGCAACAGGTTCGGGTAAAAGCGTATGCATCAATACAATGCTCGTCAGCCTTTTGTATAAAGCGAGCCCCCAAGACCTGAAACTGCTGCTGATAGATCCTAAAATGGTTGAATTGGCGCCTTATAACCGGATACCGCACCTGGTCAGCCCGGTGATTACAGATGTAAAAGCGGCTACAGCTGCATTAAAATGGACTGTCGATGAGATGGAGCGCCGCTATGAATTATTCGCCCATGCTGGGGTCCGGGATATAACACGGTTCAACAGTTTGGCGGAAAGCTCAGGACAACATTCGGATAAATTGCCGTATATCGTCGTAATCATTGATGAGCTTGCCGATCTAATGATGATGTCTCCAGCGGAAGTGGAAGAGGCTATTTGCCGGATCGCCCAAAAGGCCCGTGCTTGTGGAATCCACTTGATTGTAGCGACCCAGCGGCCATCAGTTGATGTTATTACCGGGTTAATTAAAGCAAATATACCGACGAGAATTGCGTTTTCGGTTTCCTCGCAGGTTGATTCAAGGACGATCATTGATAGCAGCGGTGCAGAAAAGCTTCTTGGAAAAGGAGATATGCTTTTTGCCGAAAATGGTTCATCCAAAACGGTAAGGCTTCAAGGCACGTTTGTAAATGATGATGAAATTGACCTGGTTGTCAGCCATGTAAGGAGGGAGCAGGAGCCGCAATATCTCTTCCAGCAAGAAGAATTATTAAACAAAGCCCAGGCATTGGAGGAGTCAGATGAGCTGTTTTTTGAAGCGTGCGAGTTTGTCGTCAGCCAAAATGCAGCCTCGACCTCGAGTCTGCAAAGGCGATTCCATGTTGGCTATAACCGGGCAGCTAGATTAATTGATATGATGGAAAAACAGGGAATCATTTCGGAATCCAGGGGAAGCCGTCCACGCGATGTGCTTATTTCAGTGGATGAACTAGAGTTTCTTGCTGAGGCTAATCCAGTAAATTAATAGTGGTATTCTTTTGAGATAAGTATAAAATACTAAGCATAGAATTTTTAATATTCGGATGCGGCATGCAGGCTTATTATTGTCTGCATGCTTAATGAAGTAAGGAGTACATAAGTATGAAGGAAATTGAGTTAAAACTGCAGGGAAAAATTAAGCGTTTGACTAATCAAACCTTTAAATTTGATGAAAGGATTCGGGAAGGGTGGTTCTCCGCTGTTTATTTTTTGAAAACAGGAGAAATTGTAAAAGACTTCTGCCCGGATAACATTGTCACTATGCAGTTTTTTCAAAAGCAGCATGCTGTCTTGTGCGGTGCAGACGAAGTGATCGCGCTCATTAAAACGTTTGCTGATGACCCTGAAACGCTGGAAATCCATTCGCTGAAGGACGGAGACAAAATAAAGCCATTTGAAACAGTCCTGACAATTACCGGACCCTATCAAAACTTTGGTTATCTAGAGGGTGTAATTGATGGGATTCTTGCAAGGAGAACATCGGTTTCCACAAATGTGTACAATGTAGTCAAGGCGGCAGCCCTGTCCGGAAAGCAGAAACCTGTCATTTTTATGGGTGACCGTGATGACCACTTTACTCAGCAAGCTGGAGACGGTTATGCAGCTTATATAGGCGGAGCTACAGCACAGGCTACACATGCCATGAGCGAATGGTGGGGAAAAAAGGGAATGGGCACTATGCCGCACGCTCTGATTCAGCTTTTTAATGGAGATGTTGTAGCAGCCTGTGAAGCTTACCATACTAAATATCCAGAAGATGAATTAATTGCATTGGTTGATTATAATAATGATGCAATTACAGACTCTTTGAAGGTTGCACGCGCTTTCGGAGACAAACTGCGGGGAGTACGAGTCGATACATCAAGAACGATGATTGATAAATATTTTGTAAGGAATCAGCATCTGCTTGGAACATTCGACCCGCGGGGTGTGAATGCCGAGCTTATTTTCGCGCTTAGGGAGGCCCTTGATAAGGAAGGGTATCAGCATGTACAGATTGTTGTAAGCGGCGGTTTTAATGAAAAGCGGATTATGGAATTTGAAGAGGGGCGGGTACCTGTCGATATGTACGGCATAGGTGGCAGCCTCCTGAAAATCAATATTGGCTTTACCGGGGATAATGTTATGCTCAACGGTGCACACCAGGCAAAGGAAGGCCGTAAGTACCGCCCAAATCCGCGTCTTGAAAAAGTAGACTAAGCCAAGCACCGCTGCATATACTGCAGGAAAAACACCTAAAACAATTTAGCCCGCATGGTCTAAACCTTTGAATAATGATATAATGAAAACTTAATTATTAAAAGTCAGGATAGAAGGCACAGTTCCGGCTTTAGGTCGCTTGTACTTTCTTATCATCCTGCAACAGAACGCAAATAAAAAGATAACGTCATATACTGTCATACAGATAGACGATTGTTGGAGGTTCTATTTATGACCGTTTACCATTTTGTAGGCATTAAAGGTTCCGGCATGAGTGCGCTTGCTCAAGTGCTTCATGATATGAATTATCAAGTACAGGGATCCGATTATGAAAAAAGATTTTTCACCCAAATTGCTTTAGAGAAATCCGGAATTAAAATTCTGCCATTCACCAAGGACAATATACAGCCAGGTATGACTGTCATCGCTGGAAACGCATTTCCAGACACCCATGAAGAAATCGTTCGAGCAATGGAGCTAGGACTGCCAATCATTCGCTATCCGCATTTCTTGGGCGACTTTATGAAAAACTTTATTTCAGTGGCGATTACAGGGGCTCATGGGAAGACATCGACTACTGGCTTGATGGCACATGTAATGAGGGGCGCAAAACCAACCTCTTTCCTAATTGGAGATGGCACTGGTAAGGGAGAGAAGGGCGCGGAGTATTTCGTTTTTGAAGCATGCGAATACCGCAGACACTTTCTCTCGTATTATCCCGATTATGCCATAATGACAAATATTGATTTTGATCATCCCGATTATTTTGCAAACATTGACGATGTTTTTGAAGCATTTCAAAAGATGGCTTTACAAGTGAACAAAGGAATCATTGCTTGCGGGGATGACGAGCAGCTTCAGCGTATCCAGGCGAAGGTACCTGTTATTTTTTATGGCTTTGCCGAGGAAAATGATTTTCAGGCAAGAAATCTTTCGACATCTGAAAAAGGCACCACCTTTGAGGTATATGTTAGAAATACATTTTTCGATACATTTACTATTCCTGCTTTTGGCAGCCATAATGTGCTGAATGCTCTTGCTGTCATTGCGTTATGCAAGTATGAAGGAGTTGAAGCGGAAATTGTAAAAAAACAGCTGATGACCTTCACAGGTGTTAAACGCCGTTTTACCGAAAAACAAGTAGGTTCCCAAATGATTATTGATGACTATGCACATCATCCAACAGAAATTAAAGCTACTATTGATTCAGCGCGGCAGAAATATCCTGACAGAGAGATTGTGGCTGTTTTTCAGCCGCATACCTTTACCCGGACCCAGACCTTCCTGGCTGAATTTGCAGAAAGCCTTAATTTAGCTGATAAAGTATACTTATGTGAAATATTCGGATCAGCCAGAGAGCATCAGGGCAAACTTTCCATTGAAGATTTGCAGGGGAAAATACCGGGTGCAGAACTGCTTTCCGAAGAAAATACCACATCTCTTCAAAAACACGAAAACAGTGTGCTTTTATTCATGGGAGCAGGAGACATTCAAAAGTTTCAAGAAGCATATGAAAAAACACTTGTTTAATAAACAGAAAAAGAGGCGGATTTCTCGATTATGAGAAGCCGTCTCTTTTTAATTTTTGCCCTTCAAGCAAATTCTGTGAAAAATAAGCTTACTTCCGTGAAAATGACCTGGAATTCCTTGAAAATGAAATTATTTCCGTGAAAATAACATTCATTCGTGAAAACTAAATAATTTCCGTGAAACGTGAATATCCTTTGTACGGGAAGAAGGGTGATCCCACTTATTTAAGGTTTTCAGGATTCAGCTTTTCCAGCTCCGGAAGTACGAAGCGTCCGTCTTTGCGGATCAGGATGCCGTCAAAATAAATCTCTCCGCCGCCATATTCAGGGCGCTGGATATTGACCATATCCCAGTGGATATTTGAGTCATTTCCATTTGATGCTTCATCATAGCACTGGCCTGGTGTAAAGTGAAAGCTGCCATCGATTTTCTCATCAAACAGAATGTCCTGCATTGGGTTAAGGATATAAGGGTTTACGCCAATTGCAAATTCACCGATGTAGCGTGCACCTTCATCTGTATCAAAAACTTTATTAATCCGCTCAGTATCATTTGCTGTTGCCTCAATAATTTTTCCGTCTTTAAACGTAAGTTTAACATTTTCAAACGTAAAGCCTTGATACGGTGATGGTGTGTTGTATGTAATAACGCCGTTAACAGAGTCCTTTACAGGGGCAGTGTACACTTCACCATCCGGGATATTCAGTTCGCCAGCACATTTTATAGCCTTAATGTCTTTGATAGAAAAAGATAAGTCAGTTCCAGGTCCCGTGATGCGAACCTTATCTGTCCGGTCCATCAGTTCGACAAGACTGTCCATAGCTTCGCTCATTTTGCCGTAATCCAGGTTGCAGACGTCAAAGTAAAAATCTTCAAAAGCCTCTGTGCTCATTTTAGCCAATTGCGCCATTGAAGAAGTCGGATAACGAAGCACAACCCATTTCGTTTTTGGAACCCTGATTTCTCTATGTACTTTTCTCATAATCGTATTGCCGTGTATGGCCATTTTATCTGCAGGGACATCCGCCTGTTCATTAATATTATCACCTGACCGCAATCCGATATAAGCATCCATTTTGCTCATTACTTGAGCTTCAAAGTCTGCTATCATATTGAATTGCTCTTCCTGGGCACCAAGGAGTAAAGAACGATCCACCTGGGCATCCTTCAAGGAAACAAAAGGATAGCCTCCTGCTGCGTATGCTTCTTTAACGAGGGCATTTACAAGCTCCCTTTGCAGGCCAAAGTTTTCAATTAAAACCTTTTCACCCTTTTGAAGTTTAACGGAATAGTTAATCAAATTTTTTGCAAGCTGAGAAATTCTTGAATCTTTCATGTTTCTTTCCTCCGTATCTTAAAATTCATACCCCTTTATTGTAACCGAATTCAGTAAAAGTGGTTACTTTTTTATTTCGAGAACAGAAATAGTTATTTGAAAAAAAACGTTACTTTTGTAAAAATAAAAGAAGGAATTTATAAAGATTATATTGAAAAAATTAAATACGTTTATAATAGAAGATGACGGGTATTTAAAAATTAAAGCATAAAGGTACAA
Source organism: Bacillus sp. M6-12 (assembly GCF_002860285.1). Taxonomy (GTDB): domain Bacteria; phylum Bacillota; class Bacilli; order Bacillales; family DSM-1321; genus Peribacillus. The sequence goes on along the minus strand of NZ_PGVF01000031.1, from coordinate 56,888 downwards.
TTAGTACTGGAAATCATACGGAGGTGTCAAATGGAGATCATTTTATATTTGAGTGCTGCGGTTGCGGCCGTTGCGTTCCTCATTTTGGTGATTTATTTATCAAAAACATTGAAATCTCTACAAACTACACTGGACAGTGTGGCCCATACCCTTACTGGCCTTGAAAAGCAAATGCAGGGAGTGTCGCTAGAAACAACGCAGCTGCTTCATAAAACCAATTCACTTGCTGAAGACCTGCAAAAGAAGTCTGAAAACCTCAATACAGTAGTATATGCAGTTAAGGATGTTGGTACATCCATCCAGAAATTCAACAGCTCAATCCAGAAGGTATCTAACAGGGTGTTGACTGAGGTTGACAACAATAAAGAAAAGATTTCTCAGGTTGTTCAATGGAGCAATGTGCTCATGGAATTGCGTGACAAGTGGAAAACAAGAAAATCAGTAAACAATGCACCGGTGTTTCCCCCCCAAACGACACCGGGAGCAGGACTAGCAGTAGACGAAACAGATAACCTGCCCAAGAAACGATTTTTACGTTCCCGCAGTTAAAAATTGAGAGGAGATAAATTATGACTACAAATTCAAAGGATCGTGGAAGAGACTATCAAAGCCCAAATACGACTGATTTTTCAAGGGAATATCAAAGCACGAATACAAATGATTTTGCAAGAGAATATCAAACTCCACCTCAAAGAGATTATGCAAGAGAGTACCAAAGAGAGTATCAGAATGCCTATCAGGACGAACAGGAAAATATCAATTCAAAGGATTTTCTCATTGGGGCATTAATCGGTGGAATTGTCGGTGCAGCAGCAGCTCTATTCATGGCTCCGAAATCTGGACGCGAGCTTAGGGAAAACATAAATGGGCTGCGGCAGACTGCAATGGAAAAGGGAAATGGCTTTGCTGAAGCGGCCAGGTCAAAAACCAGCGCTGTAACAGAAGCGGTTACTAGTAAATCCTCCGGGTTAATGAATAAAGTGAAAGGCATGGCTCCTTTTGGAGACACTAGTAACTCAGCACCATTCCAAGATGAAACTAACGCTATTGAGGGCAGCGGCGGATTGAATGAACAAGAGGGATCGCTTTCAGGTTCTTCGACATCCTGGACACCTGGTTCCAGTGCAGCAGCGGCAGGCGGCCCGGCTAATCTTATACCGGATGGGCAAGCTGAGAACAAAGGAGCTCAAGCCAATAGTACCGCACAGCTAAAGCTGGAGGAAACGAAAAAGGCATTTGAGGAAACGGAAAATCGTTATAACAATCAATAAATTTGTTTAAAAGTGTGGTGAAGTGATAATATAGCTTCACCACCTTTTTTGTATGGAAGGGGCGAAGCTGCGTTAATAGATGAGGATTAGAAAATTGAAAATTTTTCGTTTTGCTTCGCTCACACCCCTTTATGTGTTAGCATTTGCTTACAACCAATTCTTATTTCCATTCAGGGTTGCAAGTTTAAACACTCATTGTTTTAATGGTATTAGTACAAATTGGAAGGAGATGCAGAACATTGTCCACAGTGAAAATTCAAACGAAAGAACAGTTTGACGAACTTGTTAAACAAGAATCTTTTCTTATTCTTAAGCATAGCTTAACGTGTCCGGTAAGCCAGGAAGCCTTTGATGAATATCAAAGCTTTGTTCAGGATCATCAGGAGATTAACACAGCGTATCTGGCAGTTCAAGAAGCAAGACCACTGTCAAATGAGATAGCAGAAAACTATGAAATTAAGCATGAGTCACCTCAGGCTATATTATTTAAAGACGGTAGGCCAGTCTGGAATGCTTCACATTGGAAGATTACTTATGATTCCCTCTCAAAGGCCATAAAGAATTAAGTAACGTTTGGGACATTCAATTGCAGGGAAATGTTTAATGAAAAATAAAAAGCATACATCAGCGGGTTTCTTACCTTGCGGATGTATGCTTTATTTTTTATTTATTGGCTTATTTTTGCCACTTTGCCATAGTAGGCCAAATGATTCTTAACTCGTCTCCAGGACTAATGATGTCATGGAAGCTGGTTTCCTCATTATTTTTAACTAATACAAAATGGCCATTTGCCGGTTGGGGCAAGTCGATATCCACATGTCGGAATATATCCTGAAAAATAAATGGCTCGTATTTATGCTGAATCAGGGTTATGTGTTCCCCGACCTCCAATTCATCATCTTCACTAAGGACATCATCTCCTCTGGTGAATTCTGAAATCCTCTTGGTAACCAGAATTCTTTTTCCGTTGAATGAAACAGGGATGGAATAAGACAGCTGTAAATTGAGGGAAGCTGCCAGGTCAGCCAGTTTAGGGCTGGACGGTGATTCAATTATTATATTATCGCTATCTGCAAAGCTTGAGCCAAGTTTTACCTCTACACTATTTTTCAAAATCCGGCCGGCATGCTTATCAAGCGAAACTTCTTTCCCATTAATGAATACAGTAAATGGCTTCAGCCGATTAAGATAATAGTTTAGGTTCAGGGCTTCCAGAAGCCCTTGTATCGTCTCTGGAAGTCTGCATTCAATTGTGTCTCTGTCGTGAAGACTATCCTCAGCAAAAGCGATGGAGCCGTTTTTCTTAATCACAGCCTCGACAGCGTATTTTGTCCTGTTAATAGTAATTTCTTTCCGAGGTATATCATCGATCAAATCCCTAATCTTCAGCACGGGCTGCGTTCCATCCGTCCCTTTTTCGACAATAATCCTGTCGTTGTTATGAACCATATCATCAAGAGACGCAGCTATTCCATTTAACAGGAGAGTTGGCTTGCTCCCATGGATTCCAGGGATCGTAATCATTTGTCCGTTCAGACTAATAATGATCGCCATACCGGGTTTCCCGTACAGCTTATTTATTTTTATCCCGGCTGAGAGCAAGCAGTCACCAACGGTAAGCTGCTTCATATCGAAGAGGCGTACTGTTTGGTCATTGACCGAAACATTCAGATATTGAATTGGGTTATTTTGGGCAGCTATTGCAATTCCGATGGGTGTGACTAGCTCTGGACCCTTTTGAAGATGACCGGAAAAAGTCAGCTTTTGAATGGCATCAATTCCCCTTATTGCGACCCTGTTAATTGGGAGGCCCATCTTTTCAGATAAGAGTTTGGGCAGCTCTGGTGTCAGGCTTCCTCCACCTACCAGCATGATTGCCTTTGGCGGCTTTGCATTGTTGAGCTGCAGGATTTCATTGGAAATTGCATCTGCTAGCCTATTTAATGACGGAGATATTTGCTGGATAATTTCAGTTCTGGAAATGGTTGATTCAAAACCAAGTATATCATGGATTACTATTGAATCCTGTCCGGTTAACTCCCTTTTTGCAGTTTCAGCAAGCGGGAAGTCGAGCAGCAGCTGCGAGCTTATTGCCTCAGTAATTTCATCTCCGGCAATCGGAACCATTCCATAAGCAATGACTGTTCCCATATCAGTAAGAGCAATATCAGATGTACCTGCTCCAATGTCGACCAGTGCTACATTCAGCCTTCTCATGGATGGGGGAATTAAGACATTTATCGCGGCAATTGGTTCCAGAGTAAGGGCCTGCATTTCCAGTTCTGCTCTTTTTAATGCAGCTAGCAGTGATTCAACAACAACTTTTGGAAGAAAAGTGGCGATGATTTCAACAGATGCCTCTTCCCCGTTTTGATCGATTAAGCTTCCGATTTCCTGCCCATCCAGCCTGTAATAGAGTACCGAGTAACCAACGCAGTAATAATGGTAAGCGCGGCTGTCAGAACTGTTCTCAGCAACAATAGATTGTGCCTTCTGAACCGCACTTAGCTCAAGATGGAGGATATCATCCCGCTGAATCAGCGGCTTATCTTTAATATCAGCGGTGATGAGGGCTCTTTCTGTTTTCAGTGCCCGTCCAGCGGCTGCTACACAAACGCGCTCAAGCTTACCATGCTTGCTTTCCAGTTCTGTTTTAATCTCAGTTATTACTTTTGAAACGGCGATTACATCATGTATTTGGCCATCCATCATAGCTCTTTCCTGATGTTCTTTAGTCAAAATATCGGCGACGTGAAAAGAATCCTTCTGTTTCTCAAGGATAATTCCGACGACAGATCTGGTACCTATATCGAGAGCAAATATTTTTTCCTGCAACTGAAGCACCCTCTTTTTTTAAAATTAAACACTTTAACGCATAAAAGCGTTTAATTATTAAAGAATTTTTCGTGACTTTTTATTTTATTTGTTTTATAATAATCTCTAAATATATAAAAAATGTACCATATTTTTCTGCATCATGTAAGTTGCCGGAAGGAAATACCCTTCTATTATTTCTGAGTAATTATGCTTTGGCATTTACGCAGGGGATGGGCCGGTTAAAAATATTAGACGGATGAAAGGGTGGAAAACAGTGAGCAACAAAGATCTTAATGAATTACGTGATCAGCTCGATGACATTAATCTTCAATTATTACATCTTATTAATAATCGGGCTAAAGTTGTACAGGAAATTGGAAAAGTTAAAGAGAAGCAAGGTGTTAACCGCTACGATCCAGTCCGTGAACGAAAGATGCTTGATTTAATTGAATCGAATAACGAGGGACCCCTTGACGTTGCTTCAGTAAAGCATTTGTTCAAGGAAATTTTTAAAGCTGGCCTTGATCTTCAGGAGGATGACCATAAAAAGGCACTTCTTGTATCAAGAAAGAAAAAGTCCGAAGATACTGTTATCGACCTGAAAGGCGAGCTTGTCGGAAATGGCATCCCAAGCTTTGTTTTTGGCCCGTGTGCTGTTGAATCCTATGAGCAGGTTGCCAAGGTTGCCGAATCTATCAGGAACAAGGGGCTAAAGCTGATGCGCGGAGGTGCATATAAGCCGCGTACTTCACCATACGATTTCCAGGGTCTTGGCCTTGAAGGTCTGAAAATTTTGAAAAGAGTTGCAGATGAATACGGACTGGCTGTTATCAGTGAGATCGTGAACCCTGCTGATATTGAAACAGCAGTTGAGTACATTGACGTTATTCAAATCGGCGCCAGAAACATGCAGAACTTTGAATTGCTGAAGGCTGCAGGAGCCGTAGACAAGCCGGTGCTGCTAAAGCGCGGACTTGCAGCAACAATTGATGAATTCATTAATGCCGCTGAATACATTATGGCTCAGGGAAATGGCAACATCATCCTTTGTGAGCGGGGAATCCGGACATATGAACGCGCCACCCGCAACACACTCGACATTTCTGCTGTGCCTATTTTAAAACAAGAGACACATTTGCCTGTAATGGTTGATGTAACACACTCTACTGGAAGAAAAGACCTGCTGCTCCCGACTGCCAAAGCGGCGCTTGCCATCGGAGCGGATGGGGTAATGGCAGAAGTGCATCCAGATCCAGCTGTAGCACTGTCTGATTCTGCCCAGCAAATGGACCTTAAGCAATTCGATGAATTCTACAGTGAACTTCAAAAGTTGAATTGGGTTACGGTTTAATTTAAGAAAATTCTTCATAAGCCCTGCCAGCGGATATCCCCTGGCAGGGTTTTTTATTTGCGATTGAGGCGGGATACCTTTGGTAAGGAGTTAAAAAAATTTTGCAGATCGGATAAAAAAACAAATGAATTTGGCAGGCATTCTTTAAAAAGTTTACGAAATCAGTGGACATGCTTGCAGGAAGTTTTCTCCTGTCGTATGATAAGTAGCATAGGAAAAATTTGATCTCACAGGACAGAATATTTACTTTATTTCTCTGATAGCCATTGCTCATTTGTGAACATAAAAGATTAATAAAGTAAATTTAAATATGACGGATAGAGTAAGTATAAGAAAATGCTTTGAGAGCGGAAATAGTGGGAAAAACTGAAATAAACGTCCAATTTGAGGGAAAAATGAAATTATGAAGGAGTGGGTTAAATGAACAATGTAACGATTTATGATGTTGCCAGGGAAGCGAATGTTTCTATGGCGACAGTTTCAAGGGTAGTCAATGGCAACCCAAATGTTAAACCGGCAACCCGAAAAAAGGTTGTAGAAGTAATAGACCGATTAGGTTACCGGCCTAATGCTGTTGCTAGAGGGCTTGCAAGCAAAAAAACAACTACAGTCGGCGTGATTATTCCGGATATATCCAACATTTTTTATGCTGAGCTGGCACGGGGCATTGAGGATATCGCAACGATGTATAAATACAATATTATTTTAAGCAATTCTGATGAAAATGAGGAAAAAGAACTGCGCCTTCTAAACACGATGCTTGGAAAACAAGTGGACGGCATTGTGTTCATGGGTTCTCATATTACAGAAAATCATGTTGAGGAATTTAAAAAGTCTCCTGTACCAATTGTTTTGGCAGGATCCATTGAAGAAACAGGACAAATTCCTTCTGTAAATATTGAGTATGAAACTGCTGCGTATGATGCTGCTAAAGCTTTTATTGAGCAAGGACACAAAAAGATTGCAATTGTCACCGGGCATAAGCACGAGCCGATTAATCTGAAGAAATTAGCAGGATATAAGAGGGCATTAGCGGAAGCTAATCTTGAATTCTCCGAGAGTTTCGTTTTTGAAGGTGACTATACATATGATTCTGGACTGGAATCATTTGAAAAGCTTATTGAAAATGGTGAAAGACCTACCGCAGTTATTGCCGGAGCGGATGAAATGGCACTTGGAATTGTGCATGCGGCCCAGGATAGAGGATATCAGGTTCCTTCCGATGTAGAAGTTATCTCATTTGATAATACAAGATTAACGCTGATGGTTCGGCCCCAAATCACGACTATTGTCCAGCCTTTATATGATATAGGAGCTGTTTCCATGCGCTTGTTGACCAAGCTTATGAATAAAGAGCAAGCGGATGAGCAAACGGTTGTTCTTCCACATAGAATTGAGAAGCGCCAATCAACGAAAGAGTAAAGGCCCTTACTATCTTTGAGGATTTCACCACAATAAAAAAGACATAAAAAACCATCTTTTAATTGATTGCAGGGAAATTCTTGGTTTCTTTTATGAACAGAAGTAAAGCGCAGGCTGTCCTGAAAAAGGACAGCTGCGCTTTTTTTATAATACAATGCTTAAGGCTTTTCAGCAGTTTTGTTTTAAAAGTTACGTTATATGCCTGTCGGAGTTTTCCTGCTGGAACGGATCGGATAGAGAGCTTTTTCCAACGTCTGGGCATTCTTCTCGGTGATTTCCGATTTGCGGGGAATCGGCTGGTAAAGTCCATCAGGATCATCCCAATTAAACGGAAGCTGTACCGGGGATTCCGGCTGCCAGAAATCTAACCATTCCGGTGGCAAACCGCCTGTATTGTTCAAGTTTTCAGTCATTTCCATCCAGATTAATGACCATGCCCGCGGAACAACCCTCCAGATGTCATAACCGCCTCCGCCGACAGCTATCCAGCGCCCTTCGCAATATTCATGTGCCAGTTCATGGGCAAGTCTTGGGATTTCCTTATATACTTTCATAGTGGCTGACAAATGAGTCAAAGGATCAAGGCAATGTGAGTCCGCACCATTTTGTGTAAGAATCACGTCAGGCTTAAAATATTCAATTATTTCCCTGAACGCAGTTGTATATGAATGCAGCCAGGACTCATCCTCAGTAAATGCATCTAGGGGAATATTAAATGAAAAGCCATATCCGCTTCCTTGGCCTCTTTCATTTACATTGCCTGTACCGGGAAAAAGATATCTGCCTGTTTCATGGATAGATAAAGTACAGACATTTGGATCATCATAAAACGACCATTGAACCCCATCTCCATGATGGGCATCCGTATCAACATAAAGCACCCGCGCATTATATTTTTGCTGTAAATATTTGATGGCTACCGAACTGTCATTATAAATACAAAATCCCGAAGCTTTTCCTCTAAAGCCATGATGAAGGCCCCCACCCAGATTGAGAGCATGCTCCGCCTGGCCGGTCATAACCTGATCTACCGCTGTGAGCGTGCCGCCTACCAAAAAGGCGCTGGCTTCATGCATGTTTTGGAAAATGGGTGTATCTTCTGTGCCGAGTCCATAATTCTCTGCTTTTTCTTCAGATAATTTTCCTGCCCCGGCCAATTTGACAGCGTTTACATATTCCGGATCGTGAATTAGCTGCAGCTCTTCGTCTGTTGCCATTCTTGGCGGAACAATATCATCAGGGTGAATTGCATTGTGCTTTTCCAATAAATCCAGTGTCAGCTTTAATCTTCTTTGGTTAAAGGGATGCTGATCGTTGAATTTATAAGTCAGCTGTTCATCGGAATAAACAAACACAGCTTTCTTTTTCATGATGAAATCCCCGGAAGGTTTGGCCAAAGGACCGTATACCCTTCTTTTTTTAAGTCATCGGCAACCTGGAATGGATTCATTGTGCTGACACGAATGACAAGAATTTTATATGAAGAATCATTTTTATCCGGATAGACGAGCACACTCTGGATATTTGCATTGCGTTTCTTAATGATAACTGAGATATCAAGAAGTTTGCCCGATTTATTTGGAACCTTTACTTCTATTTGGGAGCCGGGCTGATTGGCTCCAGTCAGTTCTACAAAGGTGTGCAGCAAATCGGTCTCGGTAATGATTCCGACCAGCTTATGATCCTTTATTACTGGGAGGCAGCTTATATTATGTTCATAAAAAAGAACGGCCGTTTCCTCCACGAAATCCAGCGGGTGGCCGGTAATTAAATCGGTTTTCATAATCGTGCTAACTGGCCTTTCAAGATCTTCGGGATGATAGTCAGCCCTGAAAATGGAAGGAGCTGCGTCCCGCAAATCACGGTCAGAAACCAGGCCTACTAAATTATTTGAATCATTAACAATCGGGATATGCCTGATTTTCTTCTCATTTATCGTTGCAAATGCCGTTTGTATTGAATCGTTTTCTGAGAGAGTATACATGTTTCTTTTCATGATCTCTTCTAAAATCATTCTCTCAACCTCCTCTGCTTAGTACATGAAACGATTCATGAACCTAAGCTGGTCAAATTTTTGAATAGATTCAGTCGGGACTCTTTTCCCGATTCTCGCCATTAAACAATTTGCCGGATGTGAGCTGATTTCTGGATCATCTGTAGCGTAATACTCGAGCCCCCCTGCATTCATCATCTTCTCCATGATTTTCCGGTAATCCCAAATGTTTACACCAGTGCCCTTCAGATCCCAATGCCAATAATATTCAGTTGTAATGACAATGAAATCTTCCATTGCGTCATCCATCATGGAAACCCGGAGAAGCTCTTTTCCAACTCCGCCGCCGCGGAATGCAGGAATGACTTCGATTGCACCAAGCTCTATCAGATCTTCCATTTTTATTTCGGACCAGCGCTCAAGAGGATCCGGATAAAGGTAGGTTACATAGCCTACAATCGTATCGCGATGACGGGCAATGAGGATGCGTCCTTCGGGAAGTTCGGATATTTCAATGAGTGCCTTATGCTGCTGCGCCGGCGGGCGGAAAGCCACCAGACCTTGATGAAACTCGTAAGCCTTTAAATGCTCGGTTAACACCGGCCCTTCAATAATAAGGGTTCCGGCGGCTGTTTTCAGTTCCTTCGCATTATACGTCTTCACATGCTCCATTCATTCACCACCTATTAGGAATCTTCTTTTCTATTATACATAAAATAATATTGCAAATTTTAAAATTTTCATGTCTTTCAAAAGTATATTTAGAGAAACAAAATTTTAAAAATTGAGAATAAATTAAATTTAAGCTATACTTAGTTTGTAATTTTGTACAAGGGGGATGTGGATACATGAAAGTGGAAGCGCTATCAGTAATAATGGGCAACCATAATCTTGAAAGCTACGAAAAAATGTACAAGCAATTTGATTGGTCGGAAACAGAAGCGCAATTTACCTGGTCCGAGACCGGGAAGGTCAACATGGCGTATGAGGCAATAGACCGCCATGCCCAAACCCATCGTAAGAATAAAGTTGCGTTATATTATAAAGACGCAACTCGGAATGAAAAGTACACCTTTAAAGACATGAAGGAATATTCAAATAAGGCAGGGAATGTATTAAAGACCTATGGCGATGTGGAAAAAGGAGACAGGGTTTTTATTTTCATGCCGCGTTCTCCGGAGCTTTACTTCGCGACACTTGGTGCCATTAAGCTTGGTGCAATTGTAGGCCCGCTTTTTGAGGCCTTTATGGAAGGGGCAGTCCGTGACCGTTTGGAGGACAGCGAAGCAAAAGTGCTGATTACAACACCTGAATTGCTTGAGCGGGTACCAGTCGAACAGCTTCCGTCCCTAAAGCATATATTCCTGGTTGGAGAAAATATTGAAGAAAAAGACAATTTCTATGATTTTAATAAAAAGCTCAAAGAAGCCAATAAAAGCCTGCAGATTGAATGGGTAGAACGGACTGATGGTTTAATTCTGCATTATACATCCGGCTCAACAGGCAAGCCTAAAGGGGTTCTTCATGTACATAATGCTATGATACAGCATTACCAGACAGCCAAATGGGTGCTCGACCTGAAGGATGATGATGTTTATTGGTGCACGGCTGATCCGGGCTGGGTTACTGGTACATCATACGGAATCTTTGGTCCTTGGCTTACAGGGACTTCAAATGTCATTGTAGGTGGCAGGTTCAGTCCTGAAGCATGGTATAAGACGATTGAAGATTTTGGCGTTACAGTCTGGTACAGTGCTCCAACAGCATTCAGGATGTTAATGGGAGCAGGAGATGAAGTTGTGAAGAGATTTGATCTCTCATCACTCCGCCACATCTTAAGTGTAGGAGAGCCTTTAAATCCTGAGGTTGTACGGTGGGGTATGAAGGTATTCAACCTGCGCATCCACGATACATGGTGGATGACGGAAACTGGGGCGCAGGTGATCTGTAACTATCCTAGCATGGAAATTAAGCCAGGATCCATGGGCAAGCCAATTCCGGGGGTACAGGCAGCGATCGTTGATGATCAGGGGAATGAACTTCCTCCTTACAGAATGGGCAACCTCGCCATTAAAAAAGGATGGCCTTCAATGATGCATACCATCTGGAATAACCCGCAAAAATTTGAGTCCTATTTTATGCCTGGTGATTGGTATGTATCAGGCGATTCGGCTTATATGGACAAAGATGGCTATTTCTGGTTCCAAGGCCGTGTGGATGATGTTATTATGACCGCAGGAGAACGGGTTGGCCCGTTTGAAGTGGAGAGCAAGCTTGTTGAGCATCCGGCTGTTGCCGAGGCAGGTGTTATCGGAAAGCCGGACCCGATCCGCGGTGAGATCATCAAAGCCTTCATAGCACTCAGGGACGGCTATGAAGCAAATGACGAATTAATCGAAGAAATCCGCCAATTCGTTAAAAAAGGCCTGGCAGCACACGCAGCTCCTCGTGAAATAGAGTTCCGCGATAAGCTTCCAAAAACTCGAAGCGGTAAGATCATGCGCCGTGTACTGAAAGCCTGGGAGCTTGAATTGCCAACAGGTGACTTATCGACAATGGAAGATTAGAAGTTTTATAGAATTAGAAAGCCCGCTGAAGCTTTTATGCTTCAGCGGGCTTTTCAATTGTCTTGTTTGAAGGCAAAAATTTAGCCTGCGACATGTTTCGCCGCAGGCTTATCTTTTAAGCAAACTTTGAATTAATTTGTGCCTTCATTCGGTTCTGCGGGTGCTGGATCCGCTGGTTTTGGTTCTGCCGGCTTAGGATCAGCAGGTATTGGATCGGCAGGCTTCGGCTCTGCTGGTTTAGGGTCAGCAGGCTTTGGCTTGGTTGGCTTTGGAGCCGGTTTGGAAGTTCCTGGTTTAGGTGCAGTTTCCGGCTTCGGCTGTGCTGGTGTGCTCACTGGATCTGCAGCCTTTCCAATAACTATTTGGTTAGATGGAGCTGATTCTCTTCCCGCAATATCAACGGCAGTCACGTAATAGGTTCCGTTTCCACCCTTGAATGTCAGTGAAGCTCCGGCCTTAATGCTTGCCACCCGTTTCCCGCCGCTGTACACGCGGTAACCAATTACATCTCCTTCAGGATGGGTACCCCATGAAATGGCAGTTCCAGATGAACCGACTGAAGGTGATGAAGGGGTTTTTCCATTATCATTTAATTTAGCTCCTGGAACCATCAGCCCGCCTAAGCCCAGTTTACCTGAATCTTTCATATATTTGCTGCCAATTTGCTCAAGGAATTCAGGACTGACCATAAAGCCGACGCTAGCAAACTCATCAGGTGTGGATGGAAGCGCCTGATATTTTTTGCCCCCAATCTCAACATATCTGCTGCTGGTAAAGCTGTCATCCATTTTATTAGGCGTAAACTTCGCGATGAACAGGTCAGTTTCCACCAGTCCGGCTTTAAAGCAGGCATCTGTAGGTACCGCCCCAGAAATGGAACAGTATGAACGCCTTACAATCCCGCCGGGCATTTCAAATCTTTGTTTTGGATCTACTAAATTAGGCTTTACTTTATAGGCAGCATTCACTAAATCAGCCCAGATATATAGATTCCGTTTATTGTATTCAAGACCCTTATAGGTTCCTTTCAGGGATTTAGGTGTATCATAGCCGATCCACGTACCAAATGTTACATTTGGATTGGTTGCGACGAACCAGGCATCCTGATACTTGTTTCCTGTTCCGGTCTTACCTGCCCAGTCGGATTGGAACTTAAGCCTGTTTCTCAAAGAAACTGCTGTACCGCTGGAAAGTACATCCCTCATCATATCAATAGTCAGGTAGGAGGCCTGAGGTGAGAAAACAGGAACCGGGGTACTTTTATGTTCAAAAATAACTTCCCCATCTTTTGTTTCTATTTTTTCAATCATATAAGCATCAATAAACTTGCCGCCGTTGGCGAATGTTGCATAGGCATTGACGTTCTCCTCAACCGTTACTCCCTTTTCCATTGCCCCCAGCGACATAGACGGGTTGGAATAGTCTCCTTTAGTCAGGGAGGAGAAACCCATCTTCTCCAGGTACTTAACCGGATTCTGGTTAATGATGTCCATATAAAACTTAACTGCAGGAACATTGTAGGATTTCGCAAGTGCTTTTCTTGCAGTAGTCAGGCCACTGAAGCTTTCACCGTAGTTTCCAGGGCTCCACATTTTCCCGCCTGCAGGGACACTGATAGGAAGGTCCGCCACGATTGAACCCGGTGCGGCTTTGCCCAATTCAATTGCCGGTGCATATACAAGCAGCGGCTTCATCGTTGATCCGTTGGGACGCAGTGAACTTGTTGCATGGTTGGTCTGTTCCCGTTCATGGTCGCGTCCGCCGACAAAGCTGATAATTCTGCCTGTCTTGTTTTCAATCATCATGGCACCAAGCTCAACTGGCTCCTGGACAATCTTTTTCTGATTTGTTTCCGGATCAATCACTTCTTCAGATTTTGATGGACCGTAATATTGATAGTCATCTTTTGCTTTTTGCATTTCGTCGTAAATCTTCTGATCAATCGTTGTGTAAATTTTGTAGCCATTTTGCCGTAAATTTTTATGGGCCAAAGCCAAGTATTGATCATTAAGACCGCTATCCTTTGTTAAATCACTTACTTCATACCCATCTTGTTCGGCCAATTTTTTAGATAGAATATCAATTGAACGTTTTTCCACCTCAAAGGTTAGCCATGGGTATTTTTCAACAGCAACTTCTTTAGGAGGAATAAAGTCTTTTACTATATTATACTTTAAAGCTTCCTCATATTCTGCTTTTGTAATGTAGGAGCCCTGATACATCCGGTTTAATACTGTCTTCATTCGTGTAAGCCCGGGTTCAAGATTCTTCTTAATCGTTTTTTCTTTTGTAAAAGGCGTGTATCCAAACGGGCTTTGCGGCAAACCCGCGATGAAAGCAGATTGAGGCAGGTTGAGATCCTTGGCATCCTTGCCGAAAATACCCTGAGCAGCTGATTGTACACCTGCGATATTATGTCCGGATGAATTTCGGCCAAATGTAGAAACGTTCAAGTATGCCTCAAGTATTTCTTCTTTCTCAAAAAACTTCTCAACTCTTAGGGCCAGGAGAATTTCCTTTGCTTTTCTTGAGAATGATACCTCATTCGTCAAAACCTGGTTTTTCAGCAATTGCTGTGTAAGCGTACTTCCGCCTGATGCATTCGACGAATTGGTCATTTCCTGGAACAATGCCCGCAATATAGCTTTCGGCACAATTCCATCATGCTCATAAAAATACTCGTCTTCCGTGGCAATAACGGCATTGGTTAAGTGCTTGGAAACTTGATCAAGCGTAATTTCATCACGTTCAAGATCTGATTGAAGCTTCCCTAAGAACATGTTATCGGCGAAATATATTTCAGAGGTTTCCTCATAGTTGTAAATATCCTTTTTTAGATCGCTTTGAGAACGAATCGGCTCGTCTTTGACAAGCGAAGCAAAATAGCCTGCTCCGACACCGCCGGCAAATGAAACGCCAACTATAGCTATTACAATAACTAACAGAGTCAGGTTCCAAAATACCCCATAAGTTATCCTGGCGAATCTTCTTGTTTTTACATCTTTAATGGAATCCTTCAATCTCCTCCAAATGCTTTGAAGCTCTTTATCACTATTTTTCATAGATTCATACCCTCCTGAAATCACATACATTATAGCATATAACCTATATTTGTAAGCCAGTTTCTTCACTTTTCGGTAATTGGCACTATTTCTGTTTGACAAAGGTATGGGGTTTATGATAAAAATTCAGTATCTTAATAATAAGCAATGACAGGATCCAGTAGTCGTTCTATCACTGTTACAGAGAGCCGGTGGAAGGTGCAAACCGGTACATATAGAAAGATGAATTACTTCCTTGAGCATTTGCTGTGAAAGACCGATTATCTTTTTTCGGCAGGAGGGAACAATTTATGTTCCTTAGTAGCAGCAAACGGCAGACGTCCGTTATCGTCTTAAGGCGGAGGATATTTTATCCTCAAGTTGGGTGGTACCGCGAATTACATTCGTCCCTTCAATTATGAAGGGGCGTTTTTTATTTGGCTAATTTAAGGAGGATTATCAATGGAATTACTGAACGATCTCAAATGGCGGGGCATTGTTTACCAGCAGACAGATGAACAGGGGCTTGAGAGCCTGCTGAATACAGAGAGTATTTCCCTGTACTGTGGTGTGGACCCGACAGCTGACAGCATGCATATCGGGCATTTGCTTCCATTCCTGACACTTCGCCGTTTTCAGCAGCATGGCCACCGGCCGATCGTCCTTGTGGGCGGGGCAACGGGTCTTATAGGTGACCCAAGCGGTAAAAGCGAGGAACGTAAGCTTCAGACACTCGAAGCAGTCGAGCATAACGTTAATGGGCTTAAAGGCCAGCTTGGAAGCATTTTTGAATTTGAAGGTGACAATGGAGCCATCATGGTAAACAACTATGATTGGATAGGTTCTATTGATATGGTAACGTTCCTGCGTGATTTCGGAAAACACTTCGGTATTAACTACTTGCTCGCAAAGGATACGATTGCCTCAAGGCTTGAAACGGGAATTTCATTCACGGAATTCACTTACACAATCCTTCAGGCGATGGACTTTAACCATCTGTATGGCCAGTTTGGCTGTAAGCTTCAGATCGGCGGAAGCGACCAGTGGGGCAATATTACAACTGGCCTTGAACTTATACGAAAAACAAATGGAGAAGGCGCTAAAGCGTTTGGCCTAACGATTCCCCTGGTAACAAAGGCTGATGGGACAAAGTTTGGGAAATCGGAAAGCGGAACTGTCTGGCTCGATCCTGAGAAAACTACTCCTTATGAATTCTACCAATTCTGGATCAACACCGCTGATGCGGATGTGGTAAAATACCTGAAATACTTTACTTTCCTGTCACACGAGGAAATTGATGCACTGGCTGAAGCAGTAGAGAGTGAGCCGCATTTGCGAAAAGCCCAAAAGGCTCTTGCTGAAGAGATGACGCGCCTTATTCATGGAGAAGAAGCTCTAAGCCAGGCGATCAAAATCACGGCTGCCTTGTTTAGCGGAGATGTAAAGAATTTGACTGCTGAGGAAATCAAAGTTGGTTTTAAGGACGTTCCAAGCTTTGAACGCAGCAGCAGCAAGCCTGCCTCTCTTGTCGACCTGCTGGTGGAAGCAAAGATCTCTCCATCCAAACGCCAGGCGAGGGAAGACATTCAAAACGGAGCCATCTCCATTAATGGCGACAAAGTAACCGATCTTGAATTTACACTATCAGAAAGTGACATGATTGAAGGGCAATTTGCTTTGGTTCGCCGAGGCAAGAAGAAATATACACTTATTAAATAATAAAAGTAGCCGTCCGTAATGGGCGGCTCATTTTTACTGTACTGATAGCAGATATGATTCTTTGGTTTTACTTAATCCAGAGAATCATTGCTTCAATATCTCTATTTTTCAGCTGGATTTCTAATGGGAAATGCGAATTACTTTACTATTACTTCATAATTAATGCAAAATAAAAACCCCCATCCGAAGATGAGGGTTCCTATTATTAACGAGAGTAGAATTCAACGATAAGAGCTTCGTTGATTTCAGCAGGCAATTCAGAGCGTTCTGGTAAACGAGTGAAAGTACCTTCTAATTTGTCAGCGTCAAAAGTCAAGTAGTCAGGAACGAAGTTGTTTACTTCGATAGCTTCCTTGATTACATCAAGGTTGCGTGACTTTTCACGAACACTGATTGTTTGTCCAGGCTGTACGCGGAATGATGGGATATCAACGCGGCTGCCGTTTACAGTAACGTGACCGTGGTTTACAAGTTGACGAGCTCCGCGGCGAGTGCGCGCTAAACCAAGACGGTAAACTACGTTATCAAGGCGGGACTCAAGAAGAACCATAAAGTTCTCACCGTGTTTACCTTGAAGCTTACCAGCTTTATCGAAAAGAGTACGGAATTGGCGCTCATTTACACCATACATATGACGAAGCTTTTGCTTCTCTTGTAATTGAGTTCCGTATTCAGAAATCTTTTTGCGTTGGTTTGGACCATGTTGTCCAGGAGCGTAAGGACGCTTTTCTAATTCTTTACCAGTTCCGCTTAGGGAAATTCCAAGACGACGGGATAATTTCCAGCTTGGGCCAGTATAACGAGCCATGAATGACTCCTCCTTCAAATGTTTTTATTTTGGTAAAATAAAAACCGTTGTGATATCACAATCATGCACATTTTGTTTTCATGCACCTTCGCCCTAGCAGCAGAGGGTTACGAGATGCACCTCCCTACGAAAAACACACACGCCTTTTGTCAGGCGCTGGGATCTAGATATTAAGAACTTTAATATTAGAAATTAGCAGAGGAACAAAATGAAAACACAAAAGCCTTCACATAGGCTGCAATATTTTACACAAAGAACATTATATAACGCAGTTGGAGCAGAGTCAAGGCAAAATGTGCTTGAAATAAAGGTTCTTTGCTGTATAGTAAAATCAAGTATGATTCAAAATTCTATTTTGACGGTGTGAAAATAAAGAAAATTTCGTCAATAGATGCTAAATCGACAAAATTATAACAGGAAATGTCAGTAAAATCGGTTTATAATAATAATATAAAAAGGTTAAAATGAGCGAATGGTTAAAAAACATTGTGATGTTAACGCTTCTATTCTTAAGTGTTAAGCTTTTTCTCGTATATAAAGATAAGCAAGATTTCTAGTAGGGATGATGGGTATGGAGCTTCCAGCAGTAAAATGGATAAATGAATTAAAGAGTTTGTTCTTCAATCAGATGTATGAGACTAACGGGCATATGGTATATGAGGAAGTTGTGGGAAACCTGCTCTCAGAGATCAAAGCTCTCTTTGGGCTTGAAGAGGTTACGCTTTATAGGTGGAACGATTGGAAACAACAGTTGTATGCTGAAGTTTCAACGAATCACGGATATAAGGATTCATTTGAAGATTCGTACGTCTTGTGCATGAATTTTGAAGCATTATTGCACAAAAGAGTTTTTTACAGCGATTTTCCAATGAAGGAGTTTAAAAAGTACAGCCTAATCCTTCCCATGAGAGATCACAGACAGGCACTGGGTCTTCTTGCGATTTTGGAAAAGGAAGGGACGAATCTCCCGGCATATGGATCTGGCTACTGGGAAGAGGTTGCTTCTGAATGTCTAAAGCTCATTCAAGCTGCATCCAGTGTTTCCAAGATTGTTGCGGAAGAAAAAAGATACAAACAGCTTTTTCGGGTTACGGAAAAGTTTCATTCATCCATGAGCATGGATGCGGTCCTCGGAGAGATTATATCAACCCTTAAGGAAGTATATCCTTCTTTTACATATTATTTGCTCCTCTCCCATGATAATAACCATGAGAATCTGCCCATTAAGGATTTGGAATATGACAGTGAGAACGTGGCAGCAATGCAAGCCTATGTAGCAGGCAACATCCAGTTTGAAGATTCTCTTGCCGAACGGAAATCAGTGCTTTATGCGCCACTCAAAGGAAAGCAGGGAGTTTATGGGGTACTGCAGGTCATTGCACAGGATACTCTGGTATTTCCGAAGAACGAAGTGGAATTCATCACTCTTTTAGCTAATACCGCAGGCAGCGCCCTGGAAAATGCTCAGCTTTACCAGCAATCGAAACGGTTAATTTCGGATCTTCAGCTGATCAACGAAACTTCTCATCGACTAAATTCCAACTTGCGTCTGAGCGAGACGATGAATTATATGAAAGAGCAAATCCGCAAATCGTTCAAAGCCGAAGAAATCGGTTTTGTAATGATCACCAATGCTGAAACGGAAACGGCAGTGCTGGGCAGCACAGACTTTTTTCAAACAGCTGGCGCGCGTGAATACGTCACATACGTAAGGCAAAAAATAAGCAAGGAAAAGGACTCGCTTTTTATCGGCGATTTGCGTTTGCAGTGCCCGGAAAAAGAAATAAAGTACAGGTCTATCATGGCTGTTCCTATGGTTCAAAGCGACGATTTAAGAGGATTTGCTCTTGTTATGCACCGTGAACCCTATTATTTTTCATTCGAAATGTTTAAACTGCTCCAATCCTTAATTCATCATTCCACGCTTGCCCTGGCAAATTCAATGCTTCGGGAAGAGCTTGAAAAAATGGTGATAACAGATCATCTTACTGGCCTTTACTCCCGAAGCTACCTGGATGAGCGGCTGCAGGAGTCGATGAAAATTGATGAAGAAGGAACCTTTATTCTTATTGACATTGATAACTTTAAGATCGTTAATGATACATATGGCCATCAGACGGGGGATGATGTCATAATACAGGTGGCAAACCTGATAAAGTCCAATATCAGGGATACGGATGTAGGAGCCCGGTGGGGTGGGGAGGAGCTTGCCATCTATCTGCCAAGGGTAAGTCTGGAGATAGGTGTCTCAATAGCAGAACGGCTGCTGTTTAAGGTAGCAAGTATGGCTGAACCCAAGGTAACGATTTCTTGTGGAGTATCATACTGGAAGAATTCTAGGGTGGATTCTGCAAAGGAATTATTCAGAAGAGCAGATGAGGCATTGTATCGTGCCAAAAATTCCGGAAAGAATAAGGTGCTGGTTCAATAAGCACCCGCTTGTGATAGAAAATTTATTAAGGGAAATTACAAGGCGAGAAAGCTGGCGATTTTAATATTAGAAGTAAGAAACCCCGGATCGCTTAATCCGGGGTTTCTTTTATGTGAGATAGAGTATTTTTTAACAAGTACATATGTCTAGCTCCAGCGCCCAGGCCCGACGCACAGGACAAGGAAAGCTACGGCAGCGATACATCGCACGAAAACAAAGCGTTTAGCTTTGTGAGGACGTGCTAGTGCCGACGTTGCCACAGGACCAAGGTTGTAACATGGTTTTAGTTACAACACTGGCGACCTTAGCTGTTCTTCCTCTGTAAGAAGGTGCTGGCAGACCTTAGTCGATGTTCCTTTTACCCGGGCGCTTACGCATTACTTTAAAGATACTTAGCAAGTTCAGCAGTAAATTGTTCCAGCATATGCTGGTCGATTTCATTAAACCTTCCCTTTATTGGGCTATCAATATCAAGCACACCGATTAAGTTTCCATCTTTGATCAGAGGTATGACGATTTCGGATTGGGAGGCCGCATCGCAGGCAATATGCCCCGGGAATTGGTGAACATCTTCTACGCGCATCGTTTTTCGTTCAGCAGCAGAGGTACCGCAAACTCCTTTTCCAAATGGAATACGAACACAGGCTGGAAGACCCTGGAAAGGGCCGAGCACCAATTCTTCCCTATCCACAAGATAAAATCCAACCCAGTTGATTTCGTCAAGAAATTGATTAAGCAGGGCAGCTGCATTGCTTAGATTTGCAATTGAATTGCTTTCATCCTCAATCAGGGCTACTAACTGCTTTTGCACCATTCGATAATTTTCTTCTTTTTTACCTTTATATGATTCGACTTTAAACATTATTAATCACCTAACCTCCGCAAAAAATTACAAACACGATAATAAATTGTCGAGAACTTCTTAAAGGATTCCTGCTATAAGAGAAGAATGTAGACCAAGAGGTGTATCCATCTCAGAAAGCGAGGGAATTCGCATGAAAAATAGTACATCCACAAAAGAATCCATTATTGAGGCCGCTCTTTACCTATTCCACCTAAAAGGGTTTCATGCAGCATCCATCCGGGATATCGCCGGAAGGGCAGGTGTAAATCCGGCTAATATTTCATATTATTTCAAAAACAAACATGGTTTACTAGAATATTGTATTGTTACGTATATGGAAGAATACACTGCACTGATGAACGAAACTGTTGCCAGAGCAGAAAACATTGGATCGGCAGCCTGTATGTTTGAAATGGTGCATAATATCCTTCACTTCCAGCGCAGGCATTTTTTATCGGCTCGTTTCATTTTTGGAGAATTCTCACTGGATTCAAACTTAAACCGAGAAATATTATCGACATATCTTGCCAAGGAACGATACTATTTTGAAGCCTTAATCGAACACGGGATTAAAACGAAGGCATTCCGGCCTGTCTCGGTCCCTTCTTTTATCCTTCAATTAAAGGGCCTTTTGTCAGCACCGCTTATCCATGCATCATACGCTGCCGAGCTGCTTCATATTTTCTCGCAGGAAGCTTATTATACAGATCAATACGCTAAGCAGGTGAACAGCTTCCTAAAAAGCAGCCTTATGATCGAAACAGCTGCTAAAACAACTTTAATGGAAATAAAGGCCTTAGCATAACTAATAAACAAAAACCATCTAAACCGACTCTTGATAATTACCCGCATTATTTCACATATGGTTCGTGTGCTTCTCCCTAAATTCCCGCAGCAGCTGACCATAGCCTTGCCCTAGATCCTTTGCTTGGTGTGCGTCCGATCCGAATACGAGCGGAACTCCAAGCTCCATTGCATACCGGGCAAATCGTTCAGGAGGATAAGGCTCCCGGCAAAGCGGTTTAACAAATCCGGCACCATTGTAATCCAGGGAAAGTTTACGGCTGTAAATTTTATCAATAAGCCGGAAGACTAAAGGGTCAAAGTTCCGCGAAACAGGATATGCCTTTTGAAATTTGTGGATCAGCGTCAAATGACCAATCCTTTTTGGTTTGTAAAGGCCAAGATCCTCTTCCACAGCTAGTTCCACTGTATCATAGTATCGTTGATAAACCGCCTCTGCAGACCCGTAAGAAGACACAATCCCGCCAAACATATCGGCGCTATAATCAATGCAATGCCAGGACGAGCCGTCTCTTATAAAATGTACAGAAAGGATGCTGTCATCAAGATAGGGTCCTGTTTCATCAAGCAGTTCCTTCGTTTCCTTTTCAAATCCTTCGATAAAATCAACTTCAAGGCCGATGCGAACTGCTAAGGCGGTTTTATAATAATCCTTAACGCGTGCAGCTTCTTTTAAATAAAGAGGCAAATTGCCCGGTTTCATCCCGCTGTCTTTTTCTGGTATTGGCTCAGGGAAGCTGACTGGGAGGGGGGCATGCTCAGTAAATGTGATCTCCTTGATCCCCAGTTCGAAGGCTCTTTCAATGTAATCCTCAAACCTATCCTTTGTTCCGTGCGGACAAAAAGGGCTGTGCACATGCTTGTCAGCAATCAACAATATCCCTCCTTAAAAGGTAAATTTAATGCATTATTTCATAAAAAAAATCATTTTTCTAGTCAAAAATTGTCGTTTACATGGTATCATAAAAGCATTGTAATCGAACATTTCTAAAATTTGATATATATGGTTTTGTTTTGTTGTAGAACAGGGGGCTTAAGATGGAATACATAATAGGTGCAATAATCGTCATTTTGACGTTGATGATATGGGGCTATGTTTTAAAAAAGAAGCATTTCAAAGAAATTGACCGGCTTGAGAGCTGGAAAATAGATGTGATGAACCGTCCAGTCCTTGATGAATTATCCAAGGTAAAACAGCTGAATATGACCGGAGAAACAGAAGAAATGTTTGAAAGATGGAGAAATGAATGGGATTCCATCATCACCGTGTATCTCCCGGATGTCGAAGAGCTGCTGTTTGATGCAGATGAATATGCAGATAAATATCGCTTTAAGCGTTCAAGCCAAGTTCAAAAACAAATAGAAACGAAATTAGAGGAAATTGAAGAGGGCATTCAAAAAATCCTCCATGAATTAAACGAGCTGGTCGGCAGCGAGGAGAAGAATCGGACAGAGATTGAGGATCTAAAGGAAGTATACCGTACTAGTAAAAAGGCGCTCCTGGCCCACCGCCACACTTATGGAAAAGCGGCATCCAGGCTGGAGACACTCCTTGATGAGGTTTTGGAAGTACTGAAGGAGTATGAGGAATCTACTCAAAACGGAAACTACCTTAAGGCCAGGGAACTTGTCCTGACAATCAAATCCATGCTTGACAGCTTAGCAGCAAAAATGAAGCTTATCCCTCAGCTTTTGATAGAAA
Organism: Bacillus sp. M6-12; assembly: GCF_002860285.1. Classification (GTDB taxonomy): domain Bacteria; phylum Bacillota; class Bacilli; order Bacillales; family DSM-1321; genus Peribacillus. The sequence goes on along the minus strand of NZ_PGVF01000031.1, from coordinate 34,118 downwards.
TTCAGACTGCTATCCCGTCCCAGCTGGAAGAGCTAAAAGAAGGATATCAGGAAATGAACGCACAGGGATACAGCCTGGGCCATATTTCATTTGAAAAAGAGGTAGCCTTTCTGGAAGAAAAACTTCAGACGTATGAAGAATATACAGAAAATGCTGAGGTAGGGGAAGTAGAAAAGGGTATTGAAGAAATACTTGAGAGTATAAACGTGCTTTACGATCTTCTTGAAAAAGAAGTGCTGGCCCGACAGTATATTCAAACAAGTGAATCACAACTCAAGGAAGAGATCTCAAACCTAGAATATGAAAGTGATAAGCTAAAAATGGAAACCGGGTTGGTCCAGCAGAATTACCACCTGACAGAAAGTGAAATTGAAGCACAGCGTAAAATAGAAAAACAGGTAGCGCAGTTATCAAAGCGGTTCCAGCTGCTTGAGCTAAAGCTAAAAGAAGGCTCTTTGGCCCATTCGGTTCTCAGCGATGATATGAAAGAGGTTGAGTCCATTGTCAGTGAGATGAAGGAGCAGCAGCAATCGTATTCTGATAAGCTTCATGCCCTGCGAAAAGATGAGCTGGATGCCAGAGGTACGTTAACTGAACTAAAAAAGAAAATGGCAGAGATCGGCAGGTTAGTTTCAAAGAGCAATGTCCCCGGGGTGCCTGAGCAATATAAGGCCTACATAGCAGAAGCAAAGGAAAGCCTTGATGATGCGGGAGTCAAGCTTGAGGAAAGTCCGCTGGATATGGCTTCTGTCCATATTTATCTTGAAAAGGCTGTCACTACGGTAACAAGGCTTAATGAATTTACCAGAGAAATTATCGAGCAAATGTACCTGGCAGAAAAGCTGATCCAATATGGAAACAGGTATCGCAGCCGTTATCCTGCTGTAGCCGAAGCCCTGCGGGGAGCTGAGGAAAAGTTTCGGAATTTTGAGTATGAGGCTGCCCTTGAAGAAGCAGGTACTGCTATTGAAAAAGTTGAGCCCGGTACGCTAAAAAGGCTTGAAGCCGGACAGGCGGAAGTTTTTTCTTAAATTAAGCACAGTTCGGATTGTCATAACTTTTATAGTCAAAAACCTTACAGCCCCCTCCTGGGAATAGGAGGGGGTTTATATTAGGGATTAGAATAAATAGTCGGGACTATGTTATAGTTAATGGATGCGGGTAATCGCCCAAGACATTAGGTTTTACTAATAAGCTGAAAGAATAATGGAGGGGGAAGCCCTTGATTTATTTTGATAATAGTGCCACAACTAAACCATTTCAGGAAGTGATTGAGTCTTTCGTTAAAGTTTCGAATGAATTTTTTGGAAACCCATCTTCGCTGCATGGCATGGGTGCAAATGCTGAAAAATTGCTGTCACAGGCCCGGAAGCAGATCGCAGGGATTTTGCAGGTGAAGGAATCTGAAGTGTTTTTTACTTCGGGAGGAACGGAAGGAAATAATATCGCTATAAAAGGTGCTGCGCTTTCACGCAGCGGCAGAGGCAAGCACATTATTACAACTGAAATTGAACACGCTTCAGTGAGGGCTGCATGTGAGCAGCTTGAAGCAGAGTTTGGTTTTGAAATTACCTATCTTAAGCCTGGCCGGGAAGGCAAAGTATCACTCACTGATCTAAAACAGGCAGTAAGGGAAGACACAATTCTTGTTTCTATCATGCATGTTAATAATGAAGTAGGCTCCATACAGCCAATTGAAGAAATTGGGGCAATACTAAAGGAGTATCCAAACGCATTATTCCATGTAGACCATGTGCAAGGTGCAGGGAAAATCCCTTTGCATTTTAAAAATACTGATATCGATTTATGTACGCTGTCGGCTCATAAATTTCATGGATTAAAAGGAACTGGTGTTTTATTTATCAAAGAAGGGCTCCGACTTTTTCCGCTGTTTTCCGGCGGAAGCCAGGAATCTGGCATCAGAAGCGGAACAGAAAATGTCGCAGGTGCAGTCTCGGTTGCCAAAGCGCTTAGACTGGTGAACGAAAACAGGGAATCAAGCCGCCAAATAAAAGAAGTGAATACTTATTTAAGGGAATGTCTTGCCCAAATTAATGGAATTGAGATAAATAGCCCGGAAGATGCGGTCTCCCATATTCTGAATTTTTCGTTGCCCGGGATTAAATCAGAAGTTTTCGTCCATGCGCTTGAAGAAAGAAATATCTTTGTATCGACGACAAGTGCCTGTTCTTCCCGGAAAAAGTCGGTAAGTAAGACGGTTTATAGCATGTTTGCGAGTGAAGAACGGGCTGAGAGTACGGTAAGAATATCATTGTCGTTTCAGAATACCATGCAGGAAGCACAAGCTGTTGTTCAGGCGATAACAGAAACAGTAAGTAAATTAAAAAGTATAATGAGGTAATGACATCATGAAATATGATCATATATTAATCCGATATGGTGAGATTTCTACAAAAAAAAGAAATCGAAAAGGCTTTGTGGATAAGCTGAAAAGCCATATAAAAAGGGCCCTTCAGGATTTTGAGGCGATACATGTAGAGGCGGACCGGGATAGAATGTACATCCATTTAAATGGAACCGGCCATGAGGAAATTGTAAAAAGAATTAAAGGAATCTTTGGTATTCAGTCCTTCAGCCCTGCCTTGAAAATTGAAAAAAATGAAGAAGCCATGAAAGAAAATATCCTTCGTTATGCGGAATCGTTAAAAGGCAGATTTACAACGTTTAAAATTTCAGCAAGGCGGGCAGACAAGGAATTTCCTTTTAATACTGACGAAATTAACCATATGCTCGGGGGACATTTGCTTCGCAATCTTGATGGCATTAAGGTAGATGTCAAAAACCCTGACTTAAATATCAGAGTTGAGGTGCGCAAAGAAGCTGTATTTGTAACAGGGGAAGTTATTCCTGGAGCTGGCGGCCTTCCGGTTGGTTCAGCCGGTCGGGCTATGTTAATGCTATCCGGTGGAATCGATAGCCCGGTGGCAGGCTTTTTAGCACTGAAAAGAGGAATTGAACTGGAATGCATTCATTTCCACAGCCCTCCATTTACAAGTGAGCGCTCAAAGCAAAAAGTAGTTGATTTGACGGAAAAGCTTTCAAAGGTATGCGGAAGCATTAAACTTCATGTTGTGCCATTTACAAGAATCCAGGAATTGATACAAAAGCAAATTCCGGAAAATTACACAATGACAAGTACAAGAAGGCTGATGCTGATGGTTGCGGATAAAATCCGTGAACATAACGATGGATTGGCAATAATTACCGGTGAAAGCCTGGGCCAGGTTGCCAGCCAGACTCTTAATAGTATGTATGCGATTAATGAAGTGACAGCCACTCCTATCCTTAGACCGCTTATTGCGATGGATAAAACCGAAATTATGGAAATTGCCAGGGAAATTGATACCCTCGAAATATCGAACAGGCCATATGAGGATTGCTGTACCGTGTTTACACCTTCCAACCCTAAAACAAAACCAAAGAGAGAAAAAGTTAATTTTTATGAAAGCTTTGTTGATTTCGAGCCATTGATCGAGGAGGCCGTAAGCAATATTGAAGTATTGATGCTCAGTGAGGCCAGGGCAGCACAGGACGAAAACGGGCTTTTTTAATGCCGGAGTCCAAGTGAAGTAAAATGCCTTTCATTTATTCATCTGAATGGAGCAGTTTCAGCCGGAAATTTTTATTTCATCCATAAGTACCAGATTTATTGGCTATCCACAGCCTTTAGCTCGGAATTATTGTGAACAATTACCAGTTAAGATAGGAATTATGTCATGTGTGGTTACACATTCTATGTTCACAAGGAGGTGAATAACACATGGCAAGAAACAACGCTTCAAGACAGTTATTAGTTCCTGGAGTTCAACAGGCAATTGATCAAATGAAATTTGAAATTGCTTCAGAATTTGGAGTGCAATTAGGTGCAGACACTGCATCCCGCGCTAACGGTTCTGTTGGTGGAGAAATTACAAAGCGTTTAGTTCAAATGGCTGAACAGCAATTAGGCGGATTCCAAAGATAATTTTATACTGATGGCTGCAGGAAGCGGACTGATGTCCACTTCCTTTCTTTGTTTTAAATCCATTAAGTTCGGCAGTTCAATTAATGGACAAACATTAGCTAAGTATTCTATAAATAATTATTTTCAATTTTAAATATTTTATTAATTTTGTATAATAAGGGAGTGGTAAGACCAATGGGGGGGATTAGGAATGAAACGTGAAGATTTACTAGCTCCGAATGATTACAATTTAGTTAGTGAGGTTGACCGATTTTCGAAAGATCCCAATAAAGTTGCCCTGAAATGGGAAAGTGAACTTGGAGATAAAAAAGAAATTACATATGCCCGGCTTATGGATGGCGCAAACAGAATTGGAAGCGTTTTCCTGGATTCCGGACTGCAAAAAGGGGATACAGTTTTAATCATCATTCCGCGGCTCATTGAAGCCTACCAAGTTTATTTGGGAGCGCTTAAAGCTGGATTGGTTGTCATCCCAAGCTCTGAAATGCTCAGGGCCAAGGACCTGCAATACCGGATTACCCATGGTGAAGTAAAGGCCATCGTCAGTTATTATCCATACGTGGACCAATTTGCCGAAGTAAAGGAGGCGGCACCGCTTCAAAAATTCGTAGTCGGCAGCAGTGCAGACAATTGGCTAAATTTAAATGAAATGATGAAACATGCGCCTAATGTACTGGTGGCAGCAGAAACAAAAAGCAATGATATGGCATTCCTTTCCTATACTTCTGGGACTACAGGCAATCCTAAAGGCGTAGTACACACGCACGGATGGGCATATGCCCACTTAAAAACAGCGGCAGCGAAATGGCTTTGTATTAAAGAAAATGACACCGTATGGGCGACAGCTGGCCCTGGATGGCAGAAATGGATCTGGAGCCCATTTTTATCTGTGCTAGGTTCAGGCGCGGCCGGACTCGTATATATGGGCAAATTCGACCCGCAAAAATATTTTCAGCTCCTTAGCGATTACAATGTTAACGTTTTATGCTGTACGCCGACGGAATATCGCCTGATGGCAAAGGAGGACAATCTTTCAGATTACAGCTTCCCGAACCTCCATAGTGCGGTTTCGGCCGGGGAGCCTTTAAACAGGGAAGTTATTGATACATTTAAAAAGTATTTTGATGTGGAAGTGCGGGATGGCTATGGCCAAACGGAAAATACGCTTCTTGTCGGAATTACAAAAGGCATGGAAATAAAACCAGGCTCAATGGGTAAGCCGACCCCGGGCAACAATGTCCAAATCATCAATGATAATGGCGAGCCATGCGCTGCAGGCGAAGTAGGCGACATTGCTGTCCATAAAGAAACGCCTGCATTATTTAAAAATTATTTTAAAGATCCAGAGCGAACTGCCATGCAGTTTAGAGGAGACTACTATATCACCGGCGACAAAGCAAAAATGGATGAAGACGGCTATTTTTGGTTTGAAGGACGCGGAGACGATATTATTATCAGCTCAGGCTACACGATTGGGCCTTTTGAGGTAGAGGACGCACTTGTCAAGCATCCATATGTTAAAGAATGTGCGGTGGTGGCTAGCCCTGATGAAATTCGCGGAAGCATTGTAAAAGCCTTTATCGTTCTCAGAGAAGATGTTGATGCAGGAAACCCTGACCTTATTCAATCATTGCAGGATCATGTGAAAACAACGACAGCACCTTATAAGTATCCTCGAAAAATAGAATTTGTTGACGAGCTGCCAAAGACGACATCAGGAAAAATCCGCCGAATTGAATTGCGCCAGCGGGAGCAGCAAGCTTTAAAACTATGATCCTATACTTTCTGGAAAGCAGTGCTGGACATTCTGGCACTGCTTTCTACTGATATCAGTGATACCAGAAAAAGCATGCCAGTGATTTTACGCAATCCACAGACATTGCTATTTTAGCAGGAGCCGTTGGCATTTCAAATTTTCGTTAAAAAAATAGAATTGTTTACTACTTTTTAGTCAGAGAGGTTCTAACATATGGGCACATTATGGTTCGGCGGAAAGATTTATACAATGGAGGCTGAAAATACAGAAGTGGAGGCTGTATACACCGATTCGGGCAGGATACTTAAAGCAGGATCACTGATGGAAATTCGAAAAGTCTTTCATTCAGCTATTACAGACGAAATACATCTTAATGGAAATACGATGCTTCCTGGACTAGTTGATAGCCATATGCACCTAATTGGTCACGGTGAGAGATTAATGAGGCTGGATTTATCATCTTTAAAAAGCAGGCAGGCGGTATTGGAGGCTGTGAAGGATAAGTGCAGCCAAACAGAAAAAGGGGAATGGATTATTGGTGAAGGCTGGAATGAGAATGAATGGGATAGCCAAGAACTTATTCACCTAGATGATCTTGATAAAATATCGGATGAACATCCTATTTTGTTAAAACGCGTCTGCCGTCACGCGCTTGTTGTAAATTCATTTGCCATGAGGCTGGCAAATATAACAGAACAGACAAAAAATCCTGCTGGTGGTGTGATAGGCCGTAATCAAGACGGCAGGATTAATGGTCTGTTAAAGGATCAGGCACAGGAGCTCCTGCTTTCCTGCCTTCCGGATATTTCTGGTGATTACCTGACTAAAGCACTGAGAACAGCTATATCCGATTGCTATCAATTGGGGTTAACAGGCGTACATTCGGAGGATTTACATTACTATAATGGTTTTTCGTCAACTTATGAGGCTATTTATAAGGTTATCCAAGAGGAAGAGATGAAGTTCCGTACAAATCTTCTTGTGCATTATGAGGTTGTGGAAGACATGGCCGAGTCAGGACTTAAAGAAGAAAGCGGATCCCAATTTATTGAGCTTGGAGCAATGAAAATATTTGCAGACGGCTCCCTTGGGGGAAGGACAGCGCTGTTAAGCCATCCATATGCAGATGACCCAGAGACCAATGGAGTTGCCATCCATTCACGAGAAGAACTGGCCCTGCTAACAGCAAAGGCACGGAGGTTTGGTATGCCTGTTGCGATTCATGCAATCGGAGATTTGGCGTTTGAATATGCCTTGCATGCAATCGAAACACATCCGCCTTTAAAAGGACAAAGGGATAGGCTTATTCATGCTCAGGTGTTGAACAGAGAATTAATAGAAAAAGCAAAAAGTCTCCCCGTTATATTTGATATTCAGCCTATTTTTGTAGCTGCGGATTTTCCATGGGTCATAGAAAAAATCGGCCAGGAGTTTATGAAATACGCTTATGCTTGGAAGACCCTCATAAATCAAGGGATAGTTTGTGCTGGGGGATCAGATGCCCCTGTTGAAAATGCCAATCCGCTGCTGGGTATTCATGCAGCCGTAACAAGGTCAAAGCCGGGTAAGGAGAAAAGAGAAGTGTTTGCGGAAGAACAATGCCTCTCAATGTATGAAGCTGTCAGTTTATTTACGAAGGGGAGCGCTTATGCAGCGGGGAGAGAGCATGAAAGCGGCCAAATTAAAGAAGGTTTCTTGGCTGACTTTACAGTTTTGGATAAGGACATTTTTAAAATTGATCCAGATGAATTGCTTGATATAAAAGCGGTAATGACTGTGGTGGATGGGGAAGCAGTTTTCACTTCATCTAAACTTAACAGAAAAAAAGATAGCAATAATTCATAACACCCCTTATAATAAAAGTTATTTCGAGAGTAGAAATATTTTTTTCAAGAAGCGTAGATTCTATTAAAATGTGTAAACATTTTGATATGTTGCCTCATCCAGGGTGATACGCTGTTATTAATAGGAGGTCCTTATGAAGCTATCAAACGAGAAGGAAGGGGCGTTTTATGCTGCCCTATCCTATCTGCTGTGGGGGATAATTCCAATTTATTGGAAGTGGCTAGACCATGTATCAGCAGGTGAAATATTGGCCCACCGTGTGTTCTGGTCTTTTGTATTTATGATAGGCCTGCTTTTATTCACAAAAAAATGGCCGCAATTTAGGTTGTATCTGAAGGAAATTAAGCAAAACAAAAAGAAATTCTGGGCCTTATTAATTGCTTCGCTTCTAGTGACCGGAAACTGGGGAATTTTTATATGGGCAGTCAATTCAAACCATATTCTTGAAACCAGTCTTGGGTATTATATTAATCCTTTGGTAAGTGTGCTTCTTGGTGTTGTTGTTTTAAAGGAGAAATTAAGCGGTGCACAGATATTTGCCTTTTCCCTTGCCGGGATTGGAGTGCTAATTTTAACAGTCCACTTTGGCACATTTCCCTGGGTTGCACTCAGTCTGGCGATTACCTTTGCTCTTTATGGGCTGGCGAAAAAGCTGATCAATGCTGATTCATCAATTGGCCTGACACTTGAAACAATGATGGTGACACCTCTCGCCCTTGGGTACATTATTTATATTTTATTCACGGGAAGCTCCATGTTCGTCGGGACCATTTCCACCAGCCTTCTGATGGTGGGCGGCGGTATCGTAACAGCCCTGCCGCTGCTTTACTTCGCTAAGGGCGCTCAGAAGATTCCGCTGTCCATGCTTGGCCTGCTGCAATATATCGCCCCGACCCTGCAGCTGACAGTCGGAGTATTCTTGTTTCATGAATCATTTACAAAGGTTCATTTATTGGCATTTTTATTTATTTGGAGCGCCCTGGCGGTATATTCCCTTTCACGGATAAAGTGGTTCGGGAAGGGAACTGCCAAGCTGAAAAGAAAAAGCAGAATTGGTGCATAAAATATAATCAAAAACTCGCACTGCAGTATATATGGCAGGCGAGTTTTATTTTTGTGCAGTAAAAGATCGAAAATTGACTTCTAATTTTATATTAGTTTTCTATAAAAACGTCCGCTTAACCTTTTCCCAGAAAGAGTTATCCTTTAGTTTAACAGTTTTAATGATTTTGCCGCTCAGTTTTGCCTGGATACTCTCTATATGGCGCATGCTCATGGCTTCGTTATCCATTCCGATTGTAGGGAAGTTATTTCCGTCCTGGACCACTTTTAGGGTAAGCACCCTGTCACTTCCAAGGATGAAAGGAGAACCAAGGGTCCGGTAGGTATTGTTATTTAATGAACCAAGCTCACTGACCTGAAAGCATGGCAGCGTCGGATCGACAACGGCACCATTTACGGATTTATTGTAAGCTGTGCTTCCTGTTGGAGTAGAAATAACCATTCCATCCCCGCGGAAGGTTTCAAAATGAATATTATCAATAAAAACTTCAAGTACAAAGGTTTTAATAATGGAAGAGCGAATGCTCAGTTCATTTAAAGCATAAAACGATGGTGTATTATCAAGGGTAATTTCAATGGTCGGATACCGGCGGACCTCAATTTGTTCCCGGGTCATTGCTTCAATCATTTTTGAGGTATCATTTAAGTGGAAATCGCAGTACATATTTAAATTTCCGGTAGTGGAAATGCCAGCATACAGGCAGTCGTCACGGAACCCTGTTTTTCTTACAGCCTGAAGGAAAGTCCCATCACCGCCAATGCTCACAATCACATTTGCCTGACGGAAATCGCTTACAATTTGGAAGGAATACCGCTCGGCTATTTCGGATAAATGCTGGACCTTTTCTAGCATTTCAGAGGATTTATTGTGGTAAAAGTAAACGTTTCTCCGGTTTGGCATTATTGCATTCCTCCCTTAAAAATGAATTTCTTTTCCAAAAGATGTATTGTTTGCTACAATATTGGAATGTGTACATAGTGTATCATGTTTTGAAACATTTTAATATTTCAAACGTATAGGATATGTACTTTAAGTGACAGGGAGGATAGGTACATGAACGGTAAACGCTGGGCAGCGCTTGGTATTGCTGCCGTATTATTTGTTGTTTCAATTGTCATGAGTGTTGCAACTTCTTTTTTCTTTACAGACTCAGAAAGCGCAATCGCAGAATTCTTTTCTTCTGAGACTCCTTATCTGGAGGAAGTAATCGAAGAAGGAGACGAATTTAATAAAATTGCTGTATTGACTGTCGATGGAGTGATTCAGGATACTGGGGAGGCCCCATCCTTTATGGGAGGCGGCGGATACAGCCATCGCTCGTTTATGGAAAAACTTGAGCTTGTAAAAGAGGATGATGCTATAAAAGGCCTAATCCTCCAGGTTAATTCGCCAGGTGGAGGCGTAGTTGAGAGCGCAGAAATACATGATAAAATTCTCGAAATTAAAAAGGAGACAAAAAAACCTGTCTATGTCTCGATGGGTTCAATGGCGGCTTCCGGAGGCTACTATATTTCCGCACCGGCTGACAGGATTTATGCCAGTCCGGAAACGCTGACAGGTTCTCTTGGGGTTATTATGCAGAGCATGAACTATGGAAAGCTAGCGGAAAAATATGGGGTTGAGTTTGTCACCATCAAGAGCGGTCCATTTAAGGATATTATGAGCCCTACCCGTGAGATGACGGAGCCAGAAAGAAAGATTCTGCAGGACATGATCAATAATTCCTACCAGCAATTCGTATCCATTATCGCCGAGGGCAGGAATATGCCGGAAGCTGAAGTAAGAAGGCTGGCTGACGGCAGGATTTATGACGGCAGACAGGCAAAGGAAGTAAATTTAATTGATGATTTCGGTTATCTTGAAGATGTTACGGATGCCATTCGAAAGGATTTAAAGCTGAAGGATGCCCAGGTTGTCCGCTATACTGATGAAATGGGATTTGAGTCACTATTTTCAATGGCTGCCAATAAGCTGGGTGGAGAGAATGCGGAAATGGCCGGAATCATGAAACTGTTATCAAAATCGAATTCTCCCCGTTTGATGTATTTATACTCGGAATAGGGGGAGAGAAGATGACGGAAAACAATCATACCTGGACAGATGGCAGCCAGCCAGAGCAGGAAATAAAAACGGAAAACAAAACAGCTCCTCTCCAAAATCCTTTGATGCAAAACTCTGCTGAAGAGGAGGAGCGGATAGGGATAAATGAAAGTACACCTCAGGAACCTCAAAACAGCAGTCTCTTATTTGCGGGTTTCTGGATGCGTTTTTGGGCTTATGTACTTGACCTGATTATAGTGGGCAGCATAGACAGGCTTATATTCAAGCCGCTTTTAAAGGCTTCTGGAATGAATCACTTTGATACAGCTATTTTTTCACCGGTGACAATCGCTTCTGCAGTGGTTTTCTATTTGTATTTTGTATTGATGACAAAGTATCTTGGCCAAACGCTTGGCAAAATGGTATTTGGTCTCAAAGTTGTTGGTCTGAAGGGAAATAGGCTATCCTGGGGAACAGTGCTATTCAGGGAATTGATCGGAAGATTTATCTCAAAGACTACCTTTATTGGTTATATAATTGTTGGTTTTTTACCGAAAAAACAGGGATTGCATGACATTTTTGCTGATACAGCTGTGGTTTTGGAAAAACGGTAGCCCTGCCAACAATCGGAATAGATGAACCTGCTGGTCCTACAGCAGGTTTATTTTTTTTTGTTTAGACGATAATGAATGGATGAAAATCTCCGGAGACGGAAGTGCCGTATAAGTGGATCATAGCTGCAGAATGCTGGCAGGGTTTGGATAAGCTAGAACAGTTGCTGCCATAGGAAATGTTGCAAGTTCCAGCAAGGATATAAGGCTGAAGCTATGGGAGAACAGATTCAAATCAAAAGCCAAACTATTCATCTGTATCCTGTTTTTTGCGGATAAGAATGAAATTTTTTATGGGTTTTTATACTTTCCTTTCCAATAAAGGTGGTGAAGCTATTGATTTGGCTGCTGCTGATTCCAGCCATATTGTTAGTGCTGTTTGGATTCATTCTTTTAGTTAAAGTGAAAATTGAAATTAAATATAGTCACAGGGAAAAGCAGGACCGATGTATTATTGTCCTGAAGGCATTATTTGGAATCATAAGATATAAATTATACGCTCCAGTGATGGACAAAGACTCTTTAACAAAAAAAATAAAAAGCGGAGACCGAAAAGCAGAGGAAGTCGGCAGCAAACGTTTCTCCTTGGAGGGGATGATCAAAGCATTGGATGATGAATCACCGGAGGATTTGTCATCCATGTTATCCATTATCCAGAATTTCATTGCTGCCGTGCGAATCAGGAAATTTCAGTGGCACTCGCAAATTGGAACTGGAGATCCTGTCCAGGCAGCTGTGCTTGCCGGAACGTTCCTTCCCCTGAAGGGAATTCTGCTTGGGATTATAAGCAGGTTTTTTCGCATTAGCTGTGTACCTTCTTTTTCTGTTACCCCAGAATTTAACCGTCCTTTTCTGGAAGTTAACTTTATTTGTATAGTCCAATTCCGAATCGGGCAGGCTATTCGAGCAGGAATTATGCTCTATAAGCTAAATAACAGCGGTCAAGCTGAAGCAAAAACAAAAGCTTTTTCCGCGGTTGATGCCGCTGATTGAGAGTCTAGTATGCTGGAGGAATGAATATGTCGAATCACCCTATTGAAGGTTTAATGACAACAGCGATGGAAAACCTAAAGGAAATGATAGATGTCAATACAATCGTCGGGGATCCTGTTGAAACGCCAGATGGAAGTGTTATCCTAACCGTTTCAAAAGTAGGGTTTGGTTTTGCAGCGGGAGGAAGCGAATTCAAAATGGACAGCCGCGGCGGAGGTTCCCAGGAAAACCAGCCGTTCGGCGGAGGAAGTGGCGGAGGGGTATCCATCACCCCAATCGCGTTTTTAATTGTCGGATCAAAGGGAGTTAAACTGCTGCATTTAGATCAGAGCACTCATTTACTGGATAAAATACTGGATGTGGCCCCCGCGGCCATCGAAAAAATTCAATCCATGCTATCGAAAAATGGACAAAGGCAAGATGGAAATTCCCAATCTTCTAAAAAAGAAAGGGTATCCTCCGATAACGGTAAGGGTAATAAAGACAAATCGGAAAATGGTTCTAAAGATGAAAATAGTAAAAAGAAAAAATCTGAAAGTGATTCAGATGATGAATCAACTGATTATGATTTTTAGGTAGCATGATTTCTGAACAGCTACTGATAATGCAAATCCTCCTGCGGCAAAATTTGCCGAGGGGATTTTTTGCATTTATTTAAAGGGTTTGAATGAAAAATGAAGAATATATGCTATGCAGACAGAAATGAGCAATCCATGGGGAGCATGTTTTTGGCTCAGTGCAGCATGGGAGAGAAATAAGGTATTTTCATTGCAAAAAGATGGTATACCGAATATCATTGACACTGTACATAGGTTAAAAGGGAGGAATTTTAATATGGCATCCATTACATTTAAGAACAACCCGGTTACACTTTTAGGAAATGAAGTAAAGGTTGGGGACCAGGCACCAAATTTCACTGTATTGGCAAATGATATGTCAGAGGTTACTTTAAATGATACGAAAGGGTCAGTAAGAGTAATTTCTGTCGTTCCTTCTATCGATACAGGTGTATGTGACGCTCAAACAAGACGCTTTAATGAAGAAGCATCCAATCTTGGCGACGTAAAAATCCTGACAATCAGCGTAGACCTTCCATTTGCTCAAAAGCGCTGGTGTGCAGCTGCAGGAATTGAGAACGTGCAAACTCTTTCCGATCACCGCGATCTATCATTTGGAGAAGCATACGGTGTACATATTCAGGAGCTTCGTTTGCTGGCTCGTGCTATTTTTGTTATTGATAGCAGCGACAAGGTGACTTACGTAGAATATGTAAGCGAAGCAACTAACCACCCAGACTATGAAGCAGCAATTGAAGCAGCAAAAGAAGCTAAATAATTGAAATGACGCAATGAAAAGACAGAGTCCCCGCCGGAATTTGGCGGGGATTTTCTTTGGTAATTAATTATCATTTAGTACTGCCGCCTAAACATGTGCTGCTGTTTCGGCAGCAGTCGGGATGGATCCCAAACTTGCGCTGTATTTTACTTTACTGCTTAATCATTTTGCAGAGCCTCTATAGAATTTGGAAATCAGCAACAGGTAGTTAGACAAGGGGAAGAAGCCGACTTTTTACTGCAAAAGCCATACAGCTTGTGTCCAGGTTCCCCGAAAGCTACAATAGAAAAAGAAAAAATAGAGGAGGAAAAGCCGGTGAATTTTACCCCGATTGAAGAATTGTTTCGCGTATTTGACGAAACTGCAAATATATTACAAGAAGAATTGGATTGCACCTATCTGGAAGCACTAGCCGAAACTGGGGAGAATATTTTCCACGGTGATGTAATTCAGGATGAAATCAGTGAACTGAATCGTAAGCATCTGCAAAAGCATTACGGAGAAATTAAGATAGAGAAATTTAGCAAGGAAGAAATACGCAAAAGCTTTCAGCTTGCTATTTTAAAGGGAATGCAGCAAAATATCCAGCCAAATCATCAAATGACTCCAGATGCTGTAGGAATGTTTGTGAGTTATTTAGCGGGGAAATTTATGAGTAAAATTGCTGCCTTTACTCTTCTTGATCCTGCCGTTGGTACTGGGAATCTGCTATTCACTGTGATGAATCACTTGTCCGATAAAGATGTTCATGCGGTTGGATCTGATGTGGACGAAACCCTGATCAGGCTATCATACGTCGGAGCGAACCTGCAGGAGCAGTCTGTCCAGTTTTTCAATCAGGACAGTTTGGATCCGCTTTTTGTAGACCCGGTGGATGTGGTGGTCAGTGATTTGCCAGTCGGATATTATCCGAATGATGTGCGGGCCGCAGATTACGAAATGCAGGCTGATAAAGGGCACTCGTACGCCCATCATTTATTTATTGAGCAAAGTGTCCGGCATATAAAGGAGGGTGGATATTTATTTTTCATTGTCCCCAACAGCCTTTTTGAATCGGAGCAAGCCCCTAAACTAAACAGTTTTGTAAAAGAATACACCTTCATTCAGGGAATGGTCCAGCTCCCAATATCCCTATTTAAAAATGAAGCAGCTGCTAAAAGCATTTTAATACTCCAAAAGAAAAAGGAAGGTCTCCAGGCTCCGAAAAAAGCAATGCTTGTAAGTTTGCCAAAGATGTCTAATCGCGGAGCAATGCAAACAGTAATGAATGATATGGATATCTGGTTTAAGGAAGAAAAATAATATTTTTTAAAAAGGGCTTGAACTTTCTGAATATAATTACTTTCTTATGAAAGCGATAACATGTTTGCCGGGTTCTTGATAAAAAACAGCTTCAATGTTTAAATGATTACTTGAAGTGGAAATTTTGTGCGTTAATACACAAGCTATTAAGATGCTGTATCGGATTATATGCACAATTCAAAGGAGCGGTGTCATGTCAAAAATCATAGCCATTAATGCAGGAAGTTCTTCTTTAAAGTTCCAGCTTTTCGAAATGCCAAGCGAGGGAGTCATTACAAAAGGGCTTGTTGAACGAATCGGTTTAAATGATGCGGTTTTTACCATCTCCGTTGGGGATGAAAAAATAAAAGAAGTTACTTATATTCCTAATCATGAAGTTGCTGTTAAGCTATTGCTTGAAAAGCTGACAAAGCATGGCATCATTCAATCATTTGATGAAATTGATGGGGTTGGCCACAGGGTGGTCCATGGCGGTGAAATCTTTACTGATTCTGCGCTGATTACAGATGAAGTACTGGAACAAATCGAAAATCTTTCTGATTTAGCCCCTCTTCATAATCCTGCGAATATTACCGGCATTAAAGCATTCCAGCAAATTTTAGGGAACGTTCCAGCCGTAGCGGTCTTTGACACGGCATTCCACCAAACAATGCCTGGAAGCTCTTATTTATACAGCCTTCCATACGAATACTATAAAAATTACGGAATCCGTAAATATGGTTTCCATGGAACTTCACATAAATATGTTTCGCAGCGTGCAGCTGAAATGCTTGGACGCCCACTTGAACAGCTGCGGCTGATTTCATGCCATCTGGGCAACGGAGCCAGTATCGCTGCAATTGAAGGCGGAAAGTCGATCGATACTTCGATGGGCTTTACACCACTAGCAGGAGTGACAATGGGTACCCGTTCTGGAAACATTGACCCAGCTCTGATCCCATTTATTATGGAGAAGACAGGAAAGACGGCTGATGAAGTGCTAGATGTCCTTAATAAGGAAAGCGGCATGCTTGCTGTTTCCGGTTTCTCAAGTGATCTTCGCGATATCGAAATAGAGGCTGAAAAAGGCAATGAGCGAGCAGAGCTGGCTTTGGAAGTATTCGCCGGACGTATCCATAAGTACATCGGGTCTTATGCAGCAAGAATGAGCGGAGTAGATGCTGTTATTTTTACAGCAGGAATTGGTGAAAACAGTGAAACAATCCGTGCAAAAATTCTTCGTGGCCTTGAGTTTATGGGTATCTATTGGGATCCTGCACTTAACAGAACCCGAGGCGAGGAAGCATTTATCAGTTATCCTCACTCACCTGTTAAAGTTATGGTTATCCCGACAAATGAAGAAGTTATGATTGCCCGGGATGTTTTAAGAAAATCCGGAATTTAATCCCAACTTATAATCAATCAAAAAACACAACCTTCTGTCATGTTCTCAGACATTTTAGAAGGTTGTGTTTTTTTACCAAATAAATTATATAAATCAATGGGTAAATTTTACTTGGTAAACATGTATGAATATTTTTTCTCGCCTCTAAAACTATTTAGTCTTATGAGGAAATGAGGGTGGTGAAATGGAAAATAAGCAAACGAGTCAGCCAAAAGATACAGGTAAATTAACCGATTTCCACTATGGAACATATAAGGATAGAGCTTCTGAAATAATGGCTTCTGAAGAGGCAAACGAAATGAAAACCACAAATAGTATGAAGCAGGAGTAAGGGGCTATAAAGCCTCTTTTTTAGGAAACATTACGAAGCCAAAAGATCATGCCGCTCTCAATTGCTGGATTAAAAACCTTCTTGATGATCTCAAAGCAAGTTGGAGGTTATTTAAAAGTTAAACAAAAAACGCCAAAAATGGCGTTTTTGTATTATCTGCGATTCTGCTGATTACCCATTGCATTGCTTACACTATTGGTTGTTTGATCAATGACGTCTGCAGTTTTATCTACAGCAGTCATGGCAATGTCTTCGGTAGCCTGAATAGAATTTTTGGCAGCGTCAAATGCTACATCTGCACCATCTTTTACCCTTTCAGCTACATTGCGTGCAGCACCGTTTCCATTTTTTTGATTGTTCATGTTTTTTCACCTCCCCAAAGACTATGATGTACAGTTCAAATTGAAACTATCCTGGTTTTTAAAGTATGGTTTGGTGTGCACTGTAAATGAAAGACCGGAAAAGCTCTATTATGCTATACTACAGGTAGAATCAGCCAATTGGTTTTGGGGGGATTGGATATGGCGTTAACTGAACGTGAAACATTGATTTGGAATGAAATCAGCGGCTGGGAAGAGAAGCTGTTTCAATATGAACCAACAGATTTGGAAATTCTTTATGAAAAATGGCTGGAGCAAACTTTTTTACTCTTACCGGAAGAGATAAGGGCACAATTTTTTGCAAAGCTCGACAGCTGGCTGTTTCACTTGCATGCCATGGTGCAGAGCTCACAGATCCAGTTGGATGCGAGAGAACGGTTATTGTCTTCAGCAAGGGTATTCAGCCCGGAGGTTATTTCTATTGATGATATGAGGGAGCTGTCGATTGACCAATTAAAATACATAGCAGACCAGCAAATTGCTCGTCATCGCCTGTATTCCTTTGCACAGGGCGGAATCAGCGGAACAGGCGGAGTAGTCCTGCTCGGCAGCGACATCCCTGCCATGACCGTTATTAATCTTAGGGCAGTACAGCTGGTTGCCATGACATATGGAGTCGAGGTAAACACGCCATTTGAGATGACTATGGCTCTAAAGGTGTTCAGGGCCGGAGCAATGCCAAGACGTTTGCAGGGATACGGCTGGGAGGAATTGATTCAAGAGACAAACAAAGCTGATGATTATTATTTTTACGAAGGAAAAGAAGAATTGACGGATGCCTCGTGGCTGGAGCAGCCGTTAAAGCAAATTTTGAAGGCTGCGGCTATTACAATTCTGCGGAAAAAGCTTTTTCAGGGAGTGCCTCTTTTAAGTGTTGCAATAGGAGCCGGCTCGAATTACCGAATGACACGCGGAATAACAGAGTTTGCCCATAAATATTACCAATACCGCTATTTACTAAAGAAAAGAGGGGACAATTAATGAGCGTTAGCCAGCATAAAAATGATGCACCGAAACAGATTAATTGTATGGTAATAACGGTCAGCGATACGAGGACATCGGATACAGACAAAAGCGGCAGGCTCATGATCGAAATGCTAGAGAAGGCCGGCCATGCTGTAAAGCTATATGAAATTGTCAAGGATGACAGTGCTGAAATTGAAACTGCGATACAACGGGGCTGTGAAAATGAGGAAGTGGAAGTTATTCTTACGAACGGCGGAACAGGAATAGCCAAACGCGACGTAACAATTGAAACGGTGCAAAATGTACTTCAAAAAGAAATACCAGGTTTTGGCGAGCTGTTCAGAATGCTCAGCTACACAGAGGATATAGGATCGGCTGCACTTCTTTCCAGGGCCGTTGCCGGAGTCGCAGCAAACCGGGCTATTTTTGCAGCGCCTGGCTCAACTGGTGCCGTTCGGCTTGCAATGGAAAAGCTGATTTTGCCTGAATTAGGCCATGTGGTGGAAGAAATTCAGAAAGATTTAGACTAGACCTTTAAGGCTTGCTCCAATTAGAAGGATTCAAGGTTAGCGAATATAATCTGTCGCGTAATTATTAATTAGTTTCGCCTAATTAATGAGATTTTGCCTTAAATAATTTTAACGAGTAATGCCACTGAACCTGCCTGACTTTTTAGCAGGATTTCTCAATATCCTTTTTAAGAATATAATTTAATACAATTCGTACAGAAAAATAAAAGCAACAGCGGCCTCTTTCCGGTCATATTGGAAAAGAGCCGCTGTTTTGTTTTTAAGTGCGATGTAAACTCAATTAGACGGTAATTCCTTTTTTACATTTTTCCAAAGCTTGGGCAAAGTCCTGCACCATGTCATCGGCATTTTCCAGCCCTGCCGATAAACGAAGCAGGCTGCTGCTTATTCCCCTGCTCTCTCTTTCCTCTGCCGGCATGGCAGCATGTGACATTTTAGCCGGATACGATAAAATGGATTCCACCGCACCAAGGCTCACCGCGAAAACAGGTAATTTAACATGTTCAATAAAGGAACGAAGAACACTCTCATTTTCCAATTCAAATGACAGAACGGCCCCAGCACTTGTTGCTTGCTCCTGCTGCACTGCATACTGCGGATGATCCTTCAGGCCGGGATAATAGACATTTCTGACCAGGTCATGCGTTTGTAAAAAATGAGCTAATTTATCAGCGGAAGCCACAGAATGAGCGAGACGAACATGAAGGGTTTTAATTCCTCTCATGACAAGCCATGCATCCTGTACACCGAGAACGGCGCCAAATGAATTTTGCAAAAATCCAAGCTTATCTGCCAAAGCAGGATCCTTAACTACAGCAAGTCCTGCTACAGTATCGCTATGGCCAGACAAAAACTTTGTGGCGCTATGAAGGACAACGTCTGCACCGAGCTCAAGAGGTTTTTGCAGAGCTGGTGTTAAAAAGGTATTATCAACAAATGTAAGTGCCCCGTGCTCCTTTGCGATTTTGCTTATTTCCTTAATATCCGTCACTTTAAGCAATGGATTAGAAGGCGTCTCTACGTAAAATAACTTTGTATTTGGCTTTATGGTACGCTGGACAGACTCAATATCGGTCATGTCTGCAAAAGAATGAGAAATCCCAAATCGGGTAAGAACCTGGGTGATCATTCTGAACGTTCCACCATAAACATCATCCGTAATAACGACATGGTCACCGGAAGAAAGGAGCAGGAAAGCTGTAGAAATGGCGGCCATTCCTGAAGAAAAAGCAAAACCTCTCGTTCCGCCTTCCATTTCAGCTATCAAATCCTCCAATGCTTCCCGTGTCGGATTTCCGCTCCGGCTATAATCATATTTGCCAAAGCTGTCGATATCATATTGATGGAAGGTAGATGCATGGTGAATTGGAACGCTTACCGCACCGGTCACCGGATCAATTTTATGGCTGTTATGGAGAATGCTGGTTTCAAATGAAAACTCTTTTTCAGTGGGCATCTGCAGTTTCCTTTCTAACGTTAATAAAAGCCTGTTCAAGGTCGCTGATTAAATCGTCTGCATCTTCAATTCCGACAGAAAAACGGAGCAGCCTGTTACAGACTCCTGTCTTCAGCCGGACTTCCAAAGGGATATCGGCATGTGTCTGGGTAGCAGGGTAGGTGATAAAACTTTCTGTTCCGCCTAGGCTCTCTGCAAAAGTAATAAGTGATAAACCCTGCAAAAATGGGTTTACATCAGCTTCATCTCGAACCCGGAATGAAATCATTCCGCCCCTGCCTGGGTAAAGAACATCCTCAACCAGACTATGGTCTGCCAAATAATCAACTAGAATTTTCGCATTTTTCTCATGCTTCTCCATTCTCAGTCCGAGTGTTTTCATACCTCTCATGACAAGCCATGAATCAAACGGGCTTAATACGGCTCCAGTACCGTTATGGTGAAATGCCAGTGAATCGCATAATTCCTTTCCTTTAGCCACAACCAGGCCTGCAAGGACGTCATTATGGCCTCCGAGATACTTCGTAGCACTGTGAATGACGATATCGGCACCAAGCTCAATTGGCTTCTGCAGCAGCGGGGTGTAGAAGGTATTATCCACTATGAGCAGGATTTTGTGCTGTTTGGCAATTTTAGCAATGTCTGCAATGTCAGCCTGTTCCATGAGCGGATTTGTCGGTGTTTCCAGAAAGATAGCTTTCGTTTGCGGCGTAATAGCGTTTTCCACTTCATCAGGATATTTTGGGTTTACATATTTGCTCTCAAGGCCCCATTTCTTAAAGCCCTGTTCTAAAATCCGATATGTCCCTCCGTAAAGGTCGCTGCTGACAATCCACTCATCGCCAGATTTAAAATGAGACAGAACTGTAAGGATGGCGGCCATTCCTGAACTGCAGGCAAACCCTTCATCCCCGCCTTCCAGATCGGCAATAGCCCGCTCCAAAATCTGCCTTGTCGGGTTCCCTGTCCGAATATAATCATAGCCGGTTGACTGTCCGATACCTTCATGCCGGTATGCCGTCGAAAAGTATACTGGCGGATTGACCGTTCCTGTCTCCTTATCGCTCCGATTGCCAATTTGCGCTAGCTTTGTATGTATATTTACCATTCATTCCACTCCCTAAATAAAATAAAAAAAGTCTTCTTAAGAAGAAGACTTTTGAATAAACATGGAACCGAAGCCATCTTCTTATCTCCCAAGTTTTTTAAAACTTGCTGGAATTAGCACCTTTTCACTGATCAAACCGAGCGTGAAGGTTGCTGAGGTGTCATCGGGCCAGACCCTAAACCTCTCTGGATAAGAAAAACAAATATTCAATTTCTTTAGAATTTACTACAGTAAAGAGTGCGTGTCAAGGAATACTGCAAATGGCTAAGCTTATTTTTTGAAAATTAAGTATGCATCTTTCCGCTAACTGTTTGATTGACACGGTACCAGAGCCATAATTCGTTGATGGTGGATGCATGCTCGGCGATTTCTGTATTGAGCCGGCAGGATATCTCAAAATTGCCTTCATTGGAAAGGAGGGACTGCTTTTCGTTAATAATACGTTCAAGATCCTTGATCCTGTCAGGAATTGTTCCGCGGATCTTCTCCCATTTGATCAATATGTTCTGCTGAGTATCCTTGCTATATTCACCCCATTCTCTATCAAAAACAGGAACAGCAATCCCGAGCCGATCATTAAAGCTGAATATTTCTTCCATCTCTTCGCCTCCTCATAAGCTCCATCCGGTTTGACAGGAATGCATTCCCGTTTCCACCTCTGCCTATATAGCGGAGGCTGCCGGTTAGTTTTCTATTAGTTTACAGTAATTAATTCGCAAGTCATATATTTTTTCAACTTTTCTACCAGAATATGCAACTATAATTTTATGTAAAATTTAAGGAAAACTATTGCAAACTATAATCAAAACTGGTAAGGTTTATACAGATAAATTGAATAAAAATAATATATAGTGAATTTTTATTCATAACAGGAGGATAAAAAGATATGGCAAATCCTAAAATAGTTTTAGCATATTCCGGAGGTTTGGATACTTCCGTTGCAATTAAATGGCTGCAAGAACAAAATTATGATGTGGTAGCATGCTGCCTGGATGTCGGTGAAGGAAAAGATTTAGATTTTATTAAGAACAAGGCGCTGACTGTTGGCGCTGTTAAATCATATGTAATTGATGCAAAGGAAGAGTATGCCAATGAGTATGCGTTAGCAGCTCTTCAGGCCCATACTTTGTATGAAGGCAAATATCCGCTGGTATCAGCTCTTTCCCGCCCGTTGATTGCCAAGAAACTTGTCGAAGTTGCGGAGCTTGAAAACGCGGTAGCTGTAGCGCATGGCTGCACAGGCAAAGGGAATGACCAGGTGCGTTTTGAGGTTTCGATTCAGGCATTGAACCCGGAATTAAAGGTAATCGCCCCCGTTCGTGAATGGAAATGGTCACGTGAAGAGGAAATCAAGTATGCCCAGGACAACAACATTCCAATTCCGATCAACTTAGACAGCCCTTTTTCCATCGACCAAAACCTCTGGGGACGCAGCAACGAGTGCGGGATTCTTGAAGATCCGTGGGCAGCTCCGCCAGAAGAAGCATATGAGCTGACTGCAAGTCTTGAAAAAACGCCTGATACACCGGACATCATTGAAATTGGTTTTGAACAGGGTGTTCCTGTATCGCTTAATGGCACAGCTTATACACTGGCAAATTTGATTCTTGAACTAAACCAGATTGCCGGCAAGCATGGTGTTGGACGTATCGACCATGTTGAAAATCGCCTGGTAGGTATTAAGTCCCGTGAAGTTTACGAATGCCCGGGAGCAATCACGCTAATTAAAGCTCATAAAGAGCTTGAGGATATTACGCTTGTAAAAGAAGTTGCACACTTCAAGCCGGTTATTGAAAAGAAGCTGACTGAGCTGATTTATGAAGGTTTATGGTTCTCTCCGCTTAAGGATGCTTTGCTGGCGTTTTTAAAAGAAACACAGACTACCGTTACCGGTACGGTACGCGTTAAGCTGTTCAAAGGACACGCAATTATTGAAGGAAGAAAATCTGATTACTCGCTTTACGATGAAAAGCTGGCAACTTATACGTCAGACGATGAATTTGACCATACGGCTGCAGTTGGTTTCATCAATCTTTGGGGACTTCCGACAAAGGTTAACAGTATCGTAAAAAATAAGAAGGTGACAGTGTGAGCAAGCTGTGGGGCGGAAGATTTACCAAATCCGCTGAAGAATGGGTAGATGAATTTGGGGCGTCTATCTCTTTTGACAAAGAGCTTGTTCTCGAAGATATTGAAGGCAGTCTTGCTCATGTTGCCATGCTTGGCGAAACGGGCATACTTCCGGAATCCGATGTACATCAGATCCGGGATGGACTGAAGATATTAGAGGCAAAAGCTAAAGCGGGCGAGTTATCCTTTTCCGTTAAAGCGGAAGATATTCATTTAAATTTAGAAAGCATGCTGATTGAAGAAATTGGACCTGTCGGGGGGAAGCTGCATACAGGCAGAAGCCGTAATGACCAGGTTGCGACAGATATGCATTTATATTTAAGAAGGCAGACAGAAGACGTCCTGCAGCTGATAAACGGGCTGCAGGAAGCAGTCTTAGCCAAAGCTGAGCAGCATGTAGAAACGCTGATCCCTGGATACACCCATCTTCAGCGTGCACAACCGGTTTCCTTCGCCCATCACCTGATGGCGTATTTCTGGATGCTGGAACGGGATAAACAGCGTTTTTCCGAAAGCCTCAATAGAATAAATGTATCACCGCTTGGAGCGGGTGCGCTGGCTGGAACTACTTTCCCAATCGACAGGGCTTACAGCGCGGAACAGCTCGGATTTGCTTCCATCTATGAAAACAGCATGGATGCAGTGAGCGACAGAGATTTTATTTTGGAATTTTTAAGCAATAGTTCGACCTTAATGATGCATCTTTCCCGCTTCAGTGAAGAAATCATCCTGTGGTCAAGCCAGGAATTCCAATTCATTGAACTAGACGATGCATTTGCGACAGGAAGCAGTATTATGCCTCAGAAGAAAAATCCGGATATGGCAGAGCTAATCCGCGGAAAAACAGGCAGGGTGTATGGCAACCTTATGGGTCTGCTTACCGTGTTAAAAGGACTGCCGCTCGCCTACAATAAAGACATGCAGGAGGATAAAGAGGGAATGTTCGATACGGTTAAAACCGTGATTGGATCTCTTAAGATATTCGAAGGCATGATTTCTACCATGAATGTCCGCACCGAAAAAATGGAGCAGGCTACCAAATCAGATTTCTCAAATGCTACTGAGCTTGCTGACTATCTTGCTTCAAAAGGAATGCCATTTAGGGAAGCGCATGAAGTAGTAGGGAAGCTTGTTCTGGACTGCATCAGTAAAGGCTGCTACTTAGCTGATCTGGAAATTTCAGATTTCAAAGCAGCATCCGATTTATTTCAAGAAGATATCTATACTGCGCTGAATCCGTATGAAGCTGTTAAGCGAAGAAACAGTGCGGGCGGAACAGGCTTTAAACAGGTTTCCCTGGCGATTGAAAAAGGGAAGAGCCTGCTAACTGAATTCCAAAATCAAAATTAAGGCTTCATAAAGAAACCCTTGCCGGCGGCAAGGGTTTCTTTATAGGGTAAGAGAGTATAATTTTTCTAATCTGTACAGATGTCTAGCTCCAGCGCCCAGCAACTTTTTTCTGCAGGAAAATAAAGTAAAGCCCTGACGCATAGGAAAAGGAATGCTTCGGCAGCGATAAATCGCACTTAATCAAAGCGGCAGCTTTGTGAGGACGTGTTAGTGCCGAAGTAGCTGCAGGACGAAGGCTGTAACATGGTTTTAGTTACAGCACTTGCGATATTAAGCCGATCTACCTCTGGTACAGGCCGTTTTCACTATTCTTATGCATCCTTTTGTGTTCGAACAACAAGCACATCACATGGTGCTGAACGTGTTATATGCTCGGAAACGCTGCCTATTAACAGCCTTTCTACGGTGTTTAATCCAGTGGCACCGCAAATGATCAAATCTGCATCGTACTTTATCGCAAGATCTTTTGGTATTTTTACTTTCGGAGATCCGTAGTCTACGGCTATTTCTATGTCTGTAATTCCAGAAGCAGTAGCCTCTTGCCTGTATCTATCCGTTAATTCAGAAGCAAAAGCTTCTGCACGGTCACTTATTGTCATATTGTATGCTTCCATTGCGGCAAAACTTCTTGTATCGATTACATGTGCAAGTATAATCTTCGCGTTATTGCGCTTTGTAATTTCAATGGCTTTTTTAAATGCCCATTCAGCTTCCTTTGAACCATCTACTGCCACAAGTATTTTTTTATACGTTAGCCCCATGTAAATCCTCTCCTTTGTCTTTATTATAGCATTACTGATGTAAAGCTTTTTAAGAGAGATGTAACAAAATGGCGAACTTCTCCTGATAGACTTAGGATAAAAAAAGCGGCTGAAAGAAACAATCTGTTTCTCCAGCCGTATTGATTTTCCATTAGCATTCCATGAATAATGTTTTATCCAGTTTTATGTTATTCAGTTTAACAGCATCTGGAGATTTTTCCGCCCTTGGCATTAAAACGGGCTTCTTGTGCCTCACAGAAAAATTCCTTTCTCGATTTCATTTGCTGCTGCGGATGGTGAGTTTGCATATGCTCCACGTATTTTTCATAGCTGGGAACGCCAACAAGCAAGCTAATGAATTGTTTTCTGTACTTTAAAATTGTCTGAATCTTGCTAAGCATAGTTTTTCATGTCTCCTTCTTCGCGCGGTACATACGGTTCTTCATGCAGCTGTAGCTTCTTATTGTTCAACACCTGATACCAGATCCGCAATGCCGAAATAAATACAGTAATAACGACTATCATGAAGAAGGCACAAAGGGCTGCATCCACATAGTCATTGACGAGAACCTGTTTCATCTGGGCGGCGTTTGCGGCTGGTGCTAAAACTTTTCCTTCATCAAGCGCCTCTTTAAATACTTTGGCATGTGACAAAAAGCCGATTCTTGGATTTTCGTGGAACAGCTTTTGCCAACCAGCTGACATGGTCACGATTAAAATCCAGGTCGTTGGGATAAGAGTGACCCACACATATGCCTTTTTGCCCATTTTAAGTAAAACAGTCGTCCCAAACAGCAAGGCGATTCCCGCCAGCATTTGGTTGGCGATGCCAAACAGCGGCCATAATGTATTAATTCCGCCAAGTGGATCAATTACCCCTTGGTATAAAAAGTAACCCCAAAAAAGAACACATAGTGCAGTGGCGATGATATTTGGGATAATCGCCTCTGTTCTGGCAAAAGGTTTGTAAGCGGTTCCAATTATATCCTGGATCATAAAGCGTCCAACGCGTGTTCCGGCGTCAATCGTTGTTAAAATGAATAAAGCTTCAAATAGTATTGCGAAATGGTACCAGAATGCCATCAAAGCTTTACCGCCAATTACTTTTGAAAAAATTACGGCCATTCCAATCGCAAGTGTCGGTGCTCCTCCTGTACGGGATAAGACTGTTTCTTCACCCACATCATCTGCAAGCTTTGTTATGTCTTCAGGTGTGATGGTAAAACCCCAGCTGGACACAGTTTGGGCAGCCTGGATGGCATCCGTCCCAATGACGGCTGGCGGGCTATTGATTGCAAAATAAATTCCCGGAGTGAGCACGCAGGCAGCAATCATGGCCATTACAGCAACAAATGACTCGGTAAGCATCGCTCCATAGCCAATTGGACGTGCATGGGACTCCCGCTCAATCATTTTAGGAGTAGTTCCGGAAGAAATCAGGGAATGGAAACCTGATACTGCACCACAAGCTATTGTGATGAATAAGAAAGGAAACATGCTTCCAGAAAATACAGGTCCGGTTCCATCTACGAACTTAGTTACACCAGGCATTTCAAGATTAGGTGCGACAATAAGTATTCCCAATGCAAGGCCGACAATCGTTCCAACTTTCAAAAAGGTACTTAAGTAATCACGCGGAGCCAGGAGCATCCATACC
Source organism: Bacillus sp. M6-12 (assembly GCF_002860285.1). Taxonomy (GTDB): domain Bacteria; phylum Bacillota; class Bacilli; order Bacillales; family DSM-1321; genus Peribacillus. The sequence continues at coordinate 7,135 of NZ_PGVF01000031.1, read as the reverse complement.
GGCAAAACGGAAGCCACAAATCCGTAAATAATCATCATAATTGCAATTGCTTCTCCGCTGAAGGTAAACATGCTGGCCAATGTTGGATTTTCAGCAACATATTGTCCGCCTGTAATAGAAAGCAGCAATAGAATAACTCCAATTGCCGAGGCTTCTCCAACACGCCCAGGACGGATATAACGCATATAAACTCCCATAAAAATAGCAATCGGAATCGTGCATGCAATTGTAAACATTCCCCAAGGACTTCCTACAAGCGCTTTCACAACTACTAATGCCAAAACGGCTAATAAAATAATCATAATACCTAATATGCCTATCATTGCAATGAGGCCAGTTACCTTGCCCATCTCATCCTTAATCATTTCGCCAAGTGACTTTCCATTGCGGCGCATCGAACCAAATAAGATAATAAAATCCTGAACAGCACCGGCTAATACGACACCAACAACAATCCAGAGAGTACCTGGCAAATATCCCATTTGGGCTGCAAGGATTGGGCCAACCAGCGGACCTGCACCTGCAATTGCTGCAAAATGATGTCCGAACAGCACCCATTTGTTTGTCGGAACATAGTCTTTTCCATCGTTATGAATCTCGGCTGGTGTCTTACGTGTATCATCCAGATCAAACACTTTTCTTGCCATGAAACGGCTGTAGAACCTGTAGGCAATGGCATAGACACAGACAGCTGCCGTAACCAGCCAGATTGCATTCACGCTTTCTCCGCTGTTTAACGCCATAACTGCAAAACCTGTTGCTCCCAATGCCGAAACCAGGCCCCAGATAATAATGGATTTTAAGGCCTTCAAAAAAATCTCCCCTTTCTAATGAGTTACAATCATTATATTTCACTATTCTGAATTTTAGCAAAGTTTTAAGGTGAATGTTACAAATTTTTGTCATAGCATAGATGGACCCTAGATACAGAAACTAAAAGGAAGCGAAGGGAGGAATTTTGACATGAAGGATGAAACTCAGCCAAGGAAACTAATCTACGACGAAAACGGCCTGCATGAAACAACGAGGCAAATTTCGGAATCGTATATAAGCGGCTGCATGACAGGTGAGGACTGTGACATGGTTGATACATCACCATCGAATGACACGTATTCAGGCTAGGTGCAAAAAAAGCTTCACAACCTCCTTGGGAAAACCTAGAGCCCATTGTATGAAAAAGAAAATGCAAAATCTTTGGGGACCCTATTACTTTATAGGGTCTTTTTTGGATGTCCGAATCAGGGAAATGCCGAGAGCGAGAATTCCCTCTTTTGTAAACTGTTCAACTTTATCCTAAATACACTAATCCCCATTCCCTTCCATAAGATATCAGGATATATCTGCAGGGGAGACAGCAATTATGAAAAATTTAACAGGCAGGGCTCATTTATTTCCGGCTTCGGTTAAAACGGCAGCTGGGACTAAGTGGGGCTTTATAAATGATAGGGGGCAGTTTGTTCTCCCGCCTCAATATGAAAATGCCGGTGAATTTCAGAAAAATGGATTGGCGATTGTCCAAAGTGCCGGCCGCTCAGGTTTAATTGATCAAACAGGCCACTTTGTCGTTAAGCCACAATATAGTTCAATTTCTCCTTTTTCCGAAGAGCGTGCAGTTGTGCTGGAGAATGGGCAGGGATTCAAGGTGATTGATGAGACTGGAAACGTTTTAACAGATAAAGCGTATAGTTTTATCAGCTCATACAAAGAACAGCGCGCAGTTTTTCAAGAAAGTATAGAAGATAAAATTCTATATGGATATTTGGACTTGAGCGGCAAGGTTGCGATTCCGGCACAATATCAAAGTGCCAATGATTTCACAGGGGGGAAAGCTCTCGTAAAGTTTAAGGATCCCCTGTATGCACTAATCAGCTTGATTGGAGAACAGCAGCAAACCTTTCCTTATGAACAAATGGGCGGGTTAAGTGAAGGGTTAATTTCTTTTAAGAAAACCTATCAGGATAAAGCTGGCTATGTGAACGAATCAGGAGAAATAGTAATTCCTCCCCAATTTACATTTGCACTGCCTTTTCAGGATGGAAGAGCAGTGGTCAATATTTCCGAAGATTACAGCAATCAATACGGTTTAATCGATAAAACGGGCTCCTTTGTGATTCAGCCAAAATACAATGATATCAATCTATTGGGTGGAAACCGGATTGCTGCAGGAATTGCCATAGTTCAGGATAAACCGTATTTAGGTTCTGTATTTGCAATTTCAGATACAGTAACAGGCCAGTTTCTGACCGATTTTGTTTACGACAGTGTAAATGATTTTCAAGGTGATTACAGTTCAGTCACGAAAGGTTTAAAAACTTTTTTTATTAACAAAAGCGGAAAGCCTGCCACCGGATTTCCGATTCTCAGCGGCATAGGAATGCTTAGTCTGGAAGGAAATTTGATCAAAGCATTTGTGGATCAAAGGTTAAGTTACTATGATAGGTACGGCCGTATCGTATGGAAACAAAATACGATTATTCCTTTGTCTCAGAAATTTCAGATTCGGGAGGAGAAATACAGGCCAAACAAAGATTATTTGGTTTACTACCCGCAAATCGAGGGGATGAAGGACCTCAGCGCCCAGGAAAAGGTAAATCAGGTCTTGAAAAACGAGTCCCAAGTGAAACCCATACCTGAGAACGTTCAGCTGGATTATAGCTATACAGGAGACTTTTCCGTAACACTTTTTCAAAAGAGTTTACTTGTATTGGAGTTGAATGGTTATCATTATCCTTTTGGCGCAGCACATGGGATGCCTAGCAAAATAAATATTTCTATTGATTTGAATACCGGAAAAATTTATCAATTGAAAGATTTGTTTAAATCTGGAACCGATTATGTGAAGGTTTTAAGTGAGATCATTGAAAAGAAAATTCAAGAACAGCCCGACTTCTATTTTTTCCCTGATGCGTATAAAGGGATACAACCGTACCAGCCTTTTTATGTAACAAAAGATGCCTTGGCAATTTACTTTCTGCCATACGAAATTGCTGCCTTTGCAGCTGGATTCCCAACCTTTGAAATTCCTTTTGGGGAGATCATGAAGATTGTTGATACAGCAGGAGATTTTTGGCGTTCGTTTCATTAAGGCCTGAATAGAAACTTGTAAACAAAGGCGCAATAAAAACCGAGAAGTGTAATATTAATAAATAGGGGTAATGAAAATTCAAAGGGAAAAAGGTGGATTCCGCCTGCATATCTTGCGAGATAGCCGGCTGGAGACATGCGTAAAACGGGTTTGGCTAGGAAAACACGGATTTTGGCAGTAAATCCTTGAATTTGGCGAGCATTCCAGTTTCCGCGAGTAAATGGAGTAAGCTCTAGTTGATGCCTCCTTTATCTTTTCAGGTGTTGGAGGCTCGAAGGTAAAGGAGGCATTTTATGAGAATCGGCGTGCCAAAGGAAATAAAAAATAACGAAAATCGAGTCGCTATGACGCCGGCTGGAGTGGTTAACCTGGTCAGCTCAGGGCACGAGGTATTCATTGAAGCTGGAGCAGGTCAAGGTTCAGGCTTTCAGGATAAAGATTATATGGCTGCCGGGGCATCAATCGTCCCTGGCGCGAGAGAAGTATGGGCCATGGAAATGGTAATGAAGGTGAAGGAGCCCCTTCCAGAAGAATACGAATATTTTTATGAAGGCTTAATCTTGTTCACTTACCTTCATCTGGCGGCAGAACCGGGGCTGACAAAGGCACTCCTTGAAAAAAAGGTAACAGCGATCGCTTACGAAACAGTCCAGCTTCCCAATCGTTCTCTTCCCTTGCTGACACCAATGAGTGAGGTGGCGGGAAGAATGGCTCCGCAAATTGGAGCCCAGTTCCTGGAAAAGGTATATGGAGGAAAAGGAATTCTGCTCTCAGGTGTTCCAGGGGTTCGAAGAGGAAAGGTTACCATAATTGGAGGCGGAATCTCGGGTACCAATGCCGCAAAAATCGCGATTGGATTGGGAGCAGAAGTTACTATTTTAGATGTGAATCCGGACAGGCTGCGACAGCTCGATGATATTTTTGGCAAAGATATTTCAGCCCTTATGTCAAATCCGTATAATATAGCTGAATCTGTCAAAGGTTCAGACCTTGTCATCGGCGCTGTCCTCATTCCTGGAGCAAAAGCACCCAAGCTGGTGACGGACCGGATGGTAAGTGAAATGCAGCCAGGTTCTGTTATTGTTGATATTGCCATCGATCAGGGAGGAATTTTTGAAACAACTGACCGGATTACCACTCATGATAATCCAACCTATGTGAAGCATGGTGTAATCCATTATGCGGTTGCCAATATGCCGGGAGCTGTTGCACGAACCTCGACAATTGCCCTCACTAATGTGACCGTGCCGTATGCGCTGCAAATTGCCAGTAAAGGCTTAAGAGCGGCATGCTTGGCAAATGATGCACTGTTAAAAGGATGCAGCACTCTGAATGGACATGTCACATATGAGGCAGTTGCCCAGGCGCACGGGGTAGCGTTTGAGAATCCTTTGAAAATGCTGGATGCGTTTTAGGTTTAGGGTGTGATATTTAAAGCGGCAATGTCCGGTGATTTACGAAATTTACGATCATCAGCGAAATGCACCGCTTTAACCGACAAACTAATCATTAAGCGAAAATCGAGATAATAAGCGATACTTAATTTAACCGGAAATAGCATAAAACGAGGAACCTGGCACTGCTTCCGGTTCCTCATTTGTCTATGGGGCTATCCTTTTTACTCAATAATTTGCAATGTTTTTGGATACTTAGTTAAAACCTCAAACCCATTCGAGGTTACCAGAATATCATCTTCAATTCTTACTCCTGCAAGGTCAGGCACGTATATGCCCGGTTCAATTGTAAAAACCATTCCTTCCTGCAGATTTAAAGTATTCGTCTCTGTAAGGGATGGATATTCATGAACGCTGATTCCAAGTCCGTGCCCAAGCCGATGCGGGAAATATTCCCCATACCCTTGTTCAGTAATAATCCTTCGTGCAGTTAAATCAAGCTCGGAACAAGATACTCCAGGTTTAACGGCGGCCACTGCTGCTTCCTGGCCTTTTAAAACGGTTTGGTAAATTTCCGCCTGTTTATCGCTGACACCGCCAAAAGCCACTGTTCTTGTAATATCTGAGCAATATCCATTAAAAACAACACCAAGATCGAACAATACAAGATCGCCCTTTTTAATCTTTGTCATTCCTGGTGTTCCATGAGGAGAGGCTCCGTTTGCCCCGGCCAGTACCATCGTTGAAAAAGCCATTTCATTGATGCCCGTTTTTTTCAGTTCATACTCAATGGCAGCCAGTATCTCCATTTCCGTTTTGCCTTCGCTGATTTCAGCAACGCCGGCTTCGACAGCGAAATCAGCAATCCTGCATGCCTCTCGGATTAGATCAATTTCTTTCTCATTTTTCACCATCCGCAGCTGACGGATCTTTTCTTCAGCGGCGAAAAGCTGAGGGGACGCAAAGACTTCATTGACTTTTTCAAACCTTTCTACATTCAAATGCTCTTTTTCCACAGCCAGCTTTCGGATGGCAATGGAACGCTTATTTACTGAGCTATGTATGCTTTCCCATGGATTTTCAATATCTGTAAAGCCGATAACCTCAAAATTCCATCCTGCATTCTTTGCATCTTCCACTTCCATTTTAGGACAAACCAGAAGGGGTTCTGCTTCTTGAAACACCATTAATGCAAGCAAACGTTCATGCGGATTGGTGCGAAAGCCGGTCAAATAAAAAACCGTATCCGGTGAAGTGAGCATAGCTGCCTGAATATCCTGTTCTTTTAACCAGCTTTGGAGCTTGCTGATAGAATCGCTCATAAAGCATTACCTCCGTTTATTCTATAAAACGACCTTATCAATAAACTGTATTAATTGTAAACATTTATATTGTTTGAAAAAGGGTATAAGAAAAGTGTATATTTTTTTTAACTAATATTGCAAATTGTATTTGAAAGGGGAAGAATGCACTATGAAAGTTTCATTTCACGGTCATGCGGTGGTAAAGGTTGAAACAGGAGGCAAAACCATTCTAATCGATCCTTTTATTACAGGAAATGGGTTAACTGATTTAAAGGTGGAAGATGTTAAGGCTGATGTAATTATTCTGACCCACGGGCACAATGACCATGTTGGCGATACAGTTGAAATTGCCAAAAAGAACAACTCACTTGTTATTGCAACCGCTGAATTAGCTACATACTTAAGCTGGCAGGGTTTAAATACACATGGGATGCATATCGGGGGTTCCTTTGAGTTTGATTTCGGCAAAGTAAAATTGACCCCTGCCTTCCACGGGAGCGGTTTCACTACACAGGATAATGAAATTATCTATTGCGGCATGCCAGCAGGCCTACTTTTGATGGCAGAAGGAAAGACGATTTATCACGCTGGCGATACAGCTGTTTACTCTGATATGAAATTAATCGGCGAACGGAACTCAATCGATCTGGCATTTTTGCCGATTGGAGATAACTTTACGATGGGGCCGGAAGATGCGGCGTTAGCAGCAGAATTTCTCAGAGCGGCAAAAGTGGTGCCAATCCACTATAATACTTTCCCGCCAATTAAACAGGATCCAATTAAATTTATTGGGATGCTGAAAGAAGGTATTGGGCATGTGATGTCCCCGGGTGACGGGATGGAACTCTGAAAATATTTTAAAAAAATGCTAAAATGTGGCATAAACTAATTGGTTTTGATTCATCCTATCCATTGTATGAATGAAGATCAATGACAGGAGGAATTACAATGCCACAACGTATTCAGCAATCAGTTCAGATAGCTCAGCAAGCACTTCAGCAAATTCAGCAAATTGCCCAGCAGCTTCAAATGCAGGAGCAAAGGAATGCACAGCAGCTGCGCCAGCTCCAGGGCCAAGGCACTGGACAGTTTGGGCAGCAAATGATGGGCGCCAACAACATGCAAATGGGAATGGATGGCCAGCTTCAGCAACTGTCACAGGCAGAAGTAATGGCTGCCCAGCAGCTTCAGCAAATTCAGCAATTAGCACGCCAAATGGAACAGCAACAGCAATACGGCCAGGCTTACCAGCAGCAATATGGCCAAGCTTTTCAGCGGCAGTTTTAATATTCGCCAGAACATTACACGAAGCCGGGAACATAATGTTCCTGGTTTTTTGTTGTGCGCCCGGC
>NZ_PGVF01000030.1 GCF_002860285.1 Bacillus sp. M6-12 | reverse complement strand
TGGTCCAGGGATTGCTAATTAATCCGAAAAATCCCCCTGCATCGGTTTTTCACCTGGCTGCCGGCAATTTTGGTTATAGAATTTTCGGAATCGTGATGTGGGCAGCTGCCGTAACCTCCGTTGTAGGGGCTGCGTACACGTCTGTTTCATTTATCAGAACCATCAGCAAAACTGTTGAGAAATATGAAAAGTGGTTCATTGTTGGGTTTATCGCAGTTTCCACATTAGTATTTGTACTAATCGGACAGCCAGTAAAGATTTTGGTACTGGTTGGTTCCTTAAATGGTCTTATTTTGCCGATTGCCCTGGGCGTTATGCTTGTTGCAGCCTATAAAACAAAGATTGTGGGTGACTACAAGCACCCGCTATGGATGACACTTTTCGGAATAGGCATTGTCATAGCGATGGCCTTTATGGGCGGCTATTCACTGATCAACGGGATACCGCAATTATTTAAATAAACAGATTGAGGGAGAGATGGGGATGTCTTTAATTTCAGAAATGAGTCCGATAGAGGCTCGGGAAATGATTCGAAACAATAAGTGGGTAAAGCCCACCTCAGGGATTTCACACGGTTTTATTCAGGCCAATTTAGCTGTTTTACCAAAAGACCTGGCGTTTGAGTTTCTTTTGTTTTGCCAGCGTAACCCAAAGCCGTGTCCAATCATTGATGTAACTGAACTGGGCTCAGGGATTCCTGCACTGGCAGCACCGCAAGCTGATTTAAAGACGGATATTCCAAAATACCGTGTGTACCGCAATGGTGAACTGGTGGAAGAAAAAACAGATGTAACCGGCCTTTGGGACGATAGCATGGTTGGCTTTTTAATAGGCTGCAGCTTTACATTTGAAGAAGGGCTTCTTAAAAATGGCATCCCAATCAGGCATATTGAAGAAAATTGTAATGTGCCAATGTACAAAACCAATATTCAGTGCATCAAGGCTGGGCGGTTCGAAGGCCCAATGGTCGTCAGCATGCGGCCAATGCCTGAAAAAGACGTGGTCAGAGCGGTCCAGGTAACAAGCCGATTCCCTTCCGTCCACGGTGCCCCAGTGCATATTGGAGATCCGGCCAGCATAGGGATCTCGGATATTAACAATCCTGATTTCGGTGACCGGGTTACGATTAAAGACGGTGAGGTACCAGTTTTTTGGGCGTGCGGTGTGACGCCTCAAGCAGTGGCAATGCATGTGAAGCCTGAACTGATGATCACACATGCACCGGGACATATGTTTATTACAGACCTGCCAAACGAGCGGTTTGCGGTTTTGTAAGATCTTCAAGAGGAGCTTAGGCCATTATGAAGCTCAGAAACCAACTTGAATTGGGCAGTGATTTGCAAATTCGCAGGGAGAATGGAGAAGCGTTTAAAATAGATAATGGGAACTGCATAGCTTCAGTCGAACTTAAAAGTCAGGAATATCTGAATCTACTTCAAGATATTTCGGAAATTGGATTGTAAACTTAGTTCCCTGTCCAACCTTGCTTTCTACCATAATATTTCCTTTCATAGACTGAATTAACTGATAAGAGATGGTCAGGCCGACTCCTGTCCCCTTTTCCTTTGTGGAATAGAAAGGGGTTCCAATCATTCTAAGCTGGCTTTCCGACATACCCTTTCCGTTATCAATAATTTCGACTATAACCATTCCTTTGTTTTCAAATGCATTGACAGTTATCTGTCCACCGGTTTCCATGGATTCAATGCCGTTTTTGGTAATATTGACAAGAACCTGTTTTACTTCATCTTTATTGCCTTTTATAAATAACGAGTCTTGGATTGAAGATCTAATGCGATGTTTTGAATATTGGAGTATGAGGTCATTAGTTCAAGCGTATTCTTTAGTTCGGATGAGATATTAATGGGAGCCAAGCCAGCTGTATTTGACTTGGCTAGTGAGAGATAATCATTTATGATGATTTGTGCGTGATCCAGCTCGTTTATTGCAATCTTTATATAGTTTCTTTGATTGTCATCCAGATTACCATCGTTGTTAATTAGCTGTAAAAAACCGCGAACTGCAGTCATCGGATTTCTGACTTCATGTGCAACAGAAGCAGCAAGCTGGCTGATTACATTCAGTTTGTCCGCTCTTTGCAGTTCCCTGCGGGTTACCTGCTGCTGATTTACATTTTCCATTATATAGACAACGGTTATCAAGCTTGTCCAGGTAATTGCGTAAAAGACAAACATGAATTGCAGCTGATCCAGCTCCGCCGTTTCCAAGAGAATGGTCCACTTTGATAATACCAAGGACAATAAGACAAAGCTTACAGCCAGAACCTTACGTTTTACTTGGAGTGCGCAAAATCTTTTCGTAATAAAAAGAAGGAGGACAGCAGCAATTGTATAGCTGATTAGGGTTAGAATAAATCCTGGTCCGCCAATAACAAAACGGTACAACATCAGAATGGAAACAGTAAGCAAGCCTGGAACAGTCCCTGCGTAAACAAACGCAATTATTACAGGTATGGCTCTAAAGTCATATCGATAACCGCCAGGGTATTCAAGTGGATAGGTCATCGTAAGAAGCAGCATGATGATCAGGATAAAAGTGAGCCTCCATGTAGTCTGGCACGGTTTACCGTTATTATTATTATTATTATTATAAAAGTGATAGAAGAGTATAGGAAATAATACTAGCAGGACATGGAATAATACATACCCAGTTGATTCGACCATTTTGGAAGCAATCCCCCATTGTATTTTTTAATGGTTGCTAGAATGGTAATTCTATAAAACTCTAAAAAACCCTTCTAATTTCCTGATTATAAAGAACTACTATAGGATTTCGGGCAATGATTTTTGATAGAAGAGATATACTCCCAATAACCAAATGATAATTAGAATCAGGCAAAATTCAGAAAGCCTCCGGCGGCATGGGCTGGAGCTTTCTTTCGTGATATGTTGGACTGGTCAGGTCCCTAGCCTAGCTTGTTTATATACTACTTTAAAATTTTTATAGTTGCGCGGATATCCTGGATTTCTTTATCGGTCATTTTTTTGCTGTTAACCCAGAAATCAAATGCACGTTTCTTTTTTGCATCCAGCAAAAAGCTGTGATAGAAACGATAATCCTCACTCTGGGTAAGATAACGGACGCAAGGGAGGGATGTGCCCTTTACTGTGCGCGAGTTAACCACGGTTTCATACTTTGGCAAAAGAGCTGTTGCTGGTTTTTTTGGATCATAAGACAAAAAGTTGATGCCCCCTACAACTTCACCCTTAGTTTTGAAAATCGCCTTCCCTTTTAGTGAACTGACTTCTACATTAACAGGGACTTTGTAGGTCAGTGTAGCTCCTTTAATTGTTTTCGTTTTCGAAACAATTTGAGCGGCAGCTTCCGCTGTAGTAGGCGCCGCGACTGCCGCTCCCAGTGAAAACAGGCAGGCAGCAGACATTAACAGCTTTAATAGGATGTTAGTTTTTTTCATTCGGAATTCCTCCTGGTAAACTTTTTTTATAAATATATCCAATAATTAAACGTTTATTTATGGCAGGATGTTACAAGTTTCTACAAAAATTTTTATTAGACTAATAAATTTGCTGTTTTTTCGAAAATTTAGTGTATAATCAGTGTAGCGAAAAATTTCATACATATTCAAAATCAGGTGAGAAAGATTTATTAGATAAGAAGGTATCAGTTTTCAACATAGATTACTGTCCAGCTCCAGCGCCCAGGCGCTTGCGCTTTTCTTGTAAGTCGGACTCTTAATAGGGAAGTTGGTGAAAATCCAACGCGGTCCCGCCACTGTAAATGGAGAGCAAGCTGCTTATGCTTAATGCCACTGTACAAAGTTGTATGGGAAGGCGCAGCAAGCGATGACCATGAGCCAGGAGACCTGCCTGATTTTGTGCACCAAAAACCTACGAGGATAGGAGGTGTGTGAAGCCAGCTTACGATTATTTTTCAAAAGCCATGCAATCACAACATCTCCTCGTTCTTAGTGGAGATGTTTTTTTATGAAATAAAAAGAATAACTTTTTTAACAAGTACTGATGTCTAGCTCCAGCGCCCAGCCCCGAAGCACAGGACGTGCTAGTGCCGACGTCGCCACAGGACGTGGCGGTTTAAGTCGGCCTCGAGGTCATAAGCCAATCACTTCCCAAGGCAAAAAGCGCCTTCTGTCAGCGCTCGTCTTATGCTTGTCGGGGCTGACCAGGGCGCTTCCGCTTTTCTCTGATGTCTAGCTCCAGCGCCCAGCCCCGGCGCACAGGATGTGCTAGTGCCGACGTCGCCACAGGACGTGGCGGTTTAAGTCGGCCTCGAGGTCATAAGCCAATCACTTCGGAAGGCAAAAAGCGCCTTCTGTCAGCGCTTGTCTTATGCTTGTCGGACTAGCACAGGACAAGGAACGCTACGGCAGCGACCCATCGCACGAAACAAAGCGGCAGCTTTGTGAGGATGTGCTGGCGTCGACGTTTGGCACAGGACGTGACAGACTTTAGTCGACGTTCCTTTTGCCAGGGCGCTTGCGCTTTTCTAATTCTACAAACCAGGAGGAACGAACATGAAGAAGTTATATTCACTATTATTTGCAGTGCTTTTATCAGCAGGTGTGTTGGCCGGCTGTAATACAGGCGATGAAAAAGAAAATGGTTCAAGTAAGCAAAACAATGAGCCTAAAACTGAGCAAAAAGAGGAAGCGTCATTTCCGGTAACGATTCAGGATGCTGCCAATAAAGAGGTTGTTATCGATAAGAAACCGGAGCGGATTGTCACACTGGTTCCAAGCAACACGGAAATAGCCTTTGAACTGGGGCTAAATAAAGAAATAGTCGGCGTTTCTGACCATGATAATTATCCTGAAGAAGCGACTAAAAAAGAAAAGGTGGGCGGAATGGAACTGAATGTTGAAAAAGTTCTTTCGTTAAAACCCGACCTGGTATTAGCACATGGATCGTCTGCTCAAAACTCGGAGCAGGGTCTGCAGCAGTTAAGAGATTCAGGTATTGATGTACTGGTAGTCAACGATGCAAAAACCATTAACGATGTATATGACTCTATCAGCATGATTGGCAAGGCAAGCGGACAAAGGGATGAAGCAGAGCAAACAGTCGAAACGATGAAGGCAAAATTCGAAGAAATTAAAGAAAAGGCTGCCGGCATAGGAGAAAGTGATCGTAAAAAAGTGCTGGTTGAAGTTTCACCGGAGCCAGAAATTTATACGACAGGGAAAAATACGTTCATGGATGAGATGATTACCATGATTAATGCAGAGAATATCTACAGTGACAGTGAAGGGTGGGTGAAAATTGATCCTGAGGCAACGATTCAGCGGAACCCGGATGTTATTATCACCACTTATGGTTTTTATACCGAAAAGCCGGTCGAGAAGGTTTTAGCCCGTAAAGCATGGCAAAACGTTACCGCGATTAAGGAAAAACAGGTAGTAGATGTCGATTCAGACATGGTCACACGCTCTGGCCCAAGGCTAGCTGAAGGAGTAGAAGAACTTGCAAAGGCTATTTACCCGGACATTTTTACAAAATAATAAGACCATTGCCTATTTTATCGCGACAGCTTTTCTTATGCTGGCTATGCTGCTCGGAATTTCAATTGGTACTGTGAATGTACCCATAATAGATATTATCAGGATTATCGGTTCAGAAATTTTTCGCCTATCACTAACAGAACCGATAGATCCGATGCACACTTCCATTGTGGTGGACATTCGATTACCGCGTGTTATTCTTTCAGGGCTTGTAGGGGCGTCTCTTGCAATTGCAGGAGCCGCCTTTCAAGGCCTTTTGCGAAACCCCCTCGCGGACCCATACACCCTTGGAGTATCTTCAGGTGCATCTGTTGGTGCAGTAGTTACACTGTTCTTTGGCATTTCACTTCCGGCAGCAGGATTATTTACGCTGCCGATTTTCAGCATTTCGGCTGCTATTGCCACCATTCTTTTTGTTTTATTCTTTTCCCGGGCAATTGACAGGGCAATGAGAGTGGAAACGATTATCCTGACAGGCATTATATTCAGTTCGTTTCTTGGAGCCTTAATATCATTAATGATTGCCCTTACTGGTGAAGAACTGATCCAGATCATCGGCTGGCTGCTGGGAAGTGTTTCAATGAGGGGATGGGAGTATATCGGCATTATGTTCCCATTTTTTATCGTTGGTTCCCTGTTGTTATTGATGAATGCCCGGGAATTAAATGCGCTGTCTTTCGGGGAGGAAAGAGCACAGCATTTAGGCGTGAATGTTGCGAGGCGGAAGTTGGCCGTTCTAACGGCAGGCTCTGTTCTAACCGGAGCAGCTGTAGCTGTTTCAGGTACAATCGGGTTTGTCGGTCTGGTTATTCCTCATTTGGTCAGGCTGCTATCAGGACCTGATCACAGACATTTGCTGCCGCTATCCATTATGGCGGGCGGAGGATTTTTGATAATGACAGATTTAATTTCACGGACGATTATTTCGCCGACAGAGCTTCCAATCGGAGTAATTACTTCCTTAGTAGGTGCCCCTGTATTTGCAGTAATTTTAGTGAAAAGGCGATTAGGAAGAAGGTGAATTCATCATGCTAACAGTCAATAAAATCTCAGGCGGATATATGGGAGAAAGTGTTGTACGCGACATTAGTTTTAAGGTGGAACAGGGAGAGCTGTTTGGAATTCTGGGGCCGAATGGGAGCGGGAAAACAACGCTTTTAAAAATAATCAGCGGTCTCCTGCCCAATTCCAATGGCCAGTTAACGCTAAAAGGCAAGCCTCTTTCAGACTATACTTCAATGGAGCTTGCACGTGTTATAGCCGTATTGCCGCAGCATACGGAACAATTTTTCTCTTATACGGTCAAGGAAACTGTTTCGCTTGGCCGTTACAGCCACAAAAAAGGCTGGTTTCAGGGATGGAGCGATAATGATGAAGAAACTGTTCACAAGGTAATGAAGCAAACTGGTGTAGAAGAATTTGAGCATCAATTAATACATGAATTATCCGGAGGAGAGCGGCAGAGAGTATTCCTTGCCCAGGCTTTGGCCCAAGAGCCGGAAGTGCTTCTTCTTGATGAACCGACCAACCATCTTGACCTTTCCTATCAAAAGGAACTGCTGGACATGCTGAAAAAGTGGACGAATGATCGAAAGCTTACAGTCATCTCCATTTTCCACGATCTAAATCTGGCAGGCCTATATTGTGACCGGATTCTTCTATTAGAGAATGGCGAAATAGCCAGCATCGATAAACCAAATGAAGTGCTAAAGGAAGAAAGAATTCGAGCTGTATATAATACAGCGATTCAAAAGCAATATCATCCAGAGGTTCCGAAGCCGCAGCTGTTTTTAATCCCCGAAGAGCCAGAGCACCAGAATGTCCAAATCGATGAGAGCTGTTTGCGGATAACCGATGAACATATTTCTCTGTCTTCTGAGGTTTTTCTAAAATGCATGTCTTCAGGTGTAACCGGATCTGGAACGGGATGGTTTCAAACGTTTGTTAACCGGCATGTGCCGAAGACGTATAGCTGCAGCAACCATTTGGAGGAAATGTCAGCATATTTAAGGGACCAGGGATTTGACCCTTCCGAAACGGTTGGTATGATGACTGCTGTCAAACTGGAAGACGTTTCATACGAATTGTTCCGGGAAGAGTCCTTCTCCGTATTTATTGTCGTTACAGCCGGGACTGGAAATGCTGTTGATGCCTCCTGCAGCAAACTGCACGAATACATGCAAACTCCCGGTACAATCAATACATGGGTTTTTGTTAATGGCAGCCTTTCAGAGGAAGCATTCATTCAAAGTGTAATGACTGCGACAGAAGCTAAGGTGAAGGTTATGCTGGAAATGAATATAAGAGATCGTGTTACAGGCACACAGGCAACTGGAACATCAACAGACAGCATTTTGATTGCCTCAACCCAGACTGGAGAGAAGTTTCAATATGCAGGAACAATTACACCTCTTGGCAGGCTTATCGGCCATGGGGTTTACACTTGTACGGCCAAAGCTCTTGTGAAATATATGAGAAGGGGTAAACAATGATCATTGCCCACCTTTCCTCAATAACGATTGCATACGTAATAGATCTGCTGCTGGGAGATCCCCCAAACTGGCCGCATCCGGTCAGATGGATTGGATCTTTAATTTCGCACTTGGAAAAGAAATTAAACCACGGAAAAAATCAAAAACGAAATGGAATTTTGATGCTCTCCGGGGTCCTGATTGTTGCGGGGGTACTTACTTTTATTACCGTCTATATCGCTTATGAAATTCATTTTATAGCAGGCATGGTCTGGGAAGCCATTGTTATATCCACTGCCATCGCACAAAAAAGTCTTAAGGGTGCGGCTCTAGAGGTCTATCGTCCACTAGATGAAAATGATATCACAACTGCTAGACGTAAGCTTTCCTATATCGTTGGCAGGGACACTGAAACCCTGGAAAAAAGTGAGATTGTCAGGGGGGCGGTTGAAACAGTTGCCGAGAATACGAACGACGGAATAACAGCCCCGCTATTCTGGGCTCTAATTGGCGGCGCACCGCTTGCAATGGTTTATCGGGCCATCAATACGTGTGATTCAATGGTAGGCTACAAAAATGAAAGATATCAGCAATTTGGCTGGGCGTCTGCAAAACTAGATGATGCGGCCAATTGGATACCGAGCCGGCTGACATCATTCATGATGATGGTCAGCATGAAGCCAAAGGCCAGCAGCCGGAAACAAGCATGGTCCATTCTTTTTCGAGATGCCAGGAGACATCCAAGCCCAAACAGCGGCTGGGGTGAAGCGGCTGTCGCATCCTTGCTGGGCATTCAATTAGGCGGCCTGAATTATTACAGGGGCATGGTTTCTGACAGGGCAAAAATGGGAGACCCCTTAATAAAACTTGATACTGTACATATAAAAATGGCCAACACACTGATGCATCGGGCTGTTTTTGGGTTTATTGTTCTTTTATGGATAGGAGGGATGCTAGTTGAAGCTGCCTTCTCATGGTTCTAATCCTCATTACTTATACAAATCGCTTGGGCTTGA
This sequence comes from Bacillus sp. M6-12, assembly GCF_002860285.1. Lineage (GTDB taxonomy): Bacteria > Bacillota > Bacilli > Bacillales > DSM-1321 > Peribacillus. The sequence goes on along the minus strand of NZ_PGVF01000030.1, from coordinate 33,451 downwards.
AATGCCTGAAAACTATACAGATTTTAGTGCGAATATCAATCCGCTCGGTCCCCCGCCCGCCATGCAGGAGGAATGGAAGCATTCCTTCCGTTATATACAGGATTATCCTGATCCTCAGGCTTCCGTTTTAACAAAAAAAATAGCCGCAATGGAGGGGGTACCGGAGAAATCGGTATTGCTTGGCAATGGCGGTGCGGAAATCATTTCACTTGTAGCCCGCTGGCTTGCCGGGAAAAGAGTAATGATCATCCACCCAGCTTTCTCGGAATACGAAACTGCCTGTCTCGCCAATGGGTGCGAGATAACCAGGCATGTGCTTCAGGAAGGTGTTTGGGAGCTTGATTTTCCGCCATTAGATGGAATCAATGCGGTTTTTCTATGTACCCCGAACAATCCAACCGGTACAGAGTATTCACGGCAGGCAGTTCTCCATCTTTTGCAGGAATGTAAAGAACGGGGAGTATTTGTAATCATTGATGAAGCATTTTATGACTTTTTGGAAGAAGCTGCTACCTATGCTGCCCATTTGCATCATTACCCACATCTCATTATTCTTCGATCGCTGACGAAAATGTACAGCATTCCTGGTCTGCGCCTGGGTTATTTATTGGCTGCCCCTGAGATAGCGGGCAGGATCGCGGCATATCGGCCCCATTGGAGTGTAAATGCTCTGGCGCTGATGGCAGGTGAAATTTGTATCAATGCCGAAGAGCATGTAAAGAGAACAAGAGAGCTGATTAAGGCAGAACGATTGAAATTGAAAGACTACTATGATTCTTCCGGATTTATAATGTCTAAATCTAGCGTGAATTTCTATCTTCTTAAGGATTCTAATGACACAGATGCTTCAGGTCTGCTTCGCTTCCTGCTTGAAAATGGGATCGTACCAAGGCACACCTTAAATTTTCCTGGATTAACGGGAAGGTGGCTTAGATTTGCTGTAAAAACCGCCAGAGACAACTGCAGCTTAATGGAGGTGCTGCAAAGATGGCGGAAGAAAGAATGATTTTTATCAGCGGGGGAGTCAGAAGCGGCAAAAGCACTTATGCGGAAAAGATTGCAGTAAAGCTGGCAAATCAAACAGAAGGAAGCTTGCATTACATAGCATGTGGCCGTGCGTCAGATGAAGAGATGGCTTTGCGGATTAGCCATCATCGAGCAGGGAGGGAAAATAGCATACCGGCATGGACCACATGGGAGCAGAGCACGTCCATTCATCATTTAGCTTCCCGGTTTGACCAGCAGAGTTTTGTGCTGTTGGATTGCTTAACTACGCTATTGAATAACGAGCTTTTTTCCAGCAAAGAAGAAAAATGGAACGAAAAGAGCTTTCAGGATGAAGTGGTGAAAACAATTACCATAGGACTTGAAGAAATTGCTGCACACTGCAACTGCTTGCTTATCGTTTCCAATGAGGTGCTGAATGCTCCTTTATTAGATGGAGTTTCATTTGTATATGGAAGGATTCTTGGGAAACTGCACCAATGGGCAGTGGATAAGTCTGATTTTGCCATTTTAGTGGAGACGGGCCAGGCAATCATTAAGAAGGGAGAAATAGCAGATGAATGGAATTATGGTTCTCGGGACAGCTTCTGATACAGGTAAAAGCTTTATCGTAACTGCCATTTGCCGTCTGCTTGCCAATGAGGGTTATAAAGCTGCTCCTTTTAAATCTCAAAATATGTCCAATAATTCTTATGTAACGCTGGATGGCAAGGAAATCGGACGCGCCCAGGGAATTCAGGCGGAAGCTGCCAAAACAGAGGCAACCCAATGGATGAATCCAATATTGCTAAAGCCTCGGTCCGATATGCACTCAGAGGTTGTCTTATTCGGGAAAGCGATAAAAACATACTCCGGAAGGGATTATCGGGATTCCTTTTACGATCAGGGAATTGATGCTATTCTGTTTTCCCTGAAAAAGCTGGATGAATTATATGATGTAATTGTTATGGAAGGTGCAGGAAGCCCTGTTGAAATGAATTTAAAGCAACGGGAACTGGTAAATATGAAGGTAGCAGAGCTTGCCGATGTCCCAGCCCTTTTGGTTGCTGACATCGATCGTGGAGGCGTGTTTGCGAGCATTGTAGGGACAATTGACCTTCTGCCGGAGAGTGAAAAGAAAAGAGTCAAGGGCCTGATTATTAATAAATTTCGCGGCGACATTGGACTTTTTGAAGATGGAAAAGCGTGGCTGGAACAAAGAACGGGTATCCCTGTGCTTGGTGTGCTGCCATATATTGATGGCCATAGAATTGAAGGAGAAGATTCCCTCTCGCTTTCTGACCGATTCTCTGCGTCTGTTAAGGATGGCCTTGACATTGCAGTTGTCAAGCTTCCTTTCCTGTCGAACTACACTGATATAGAGCCATTTTTATATGAAGAAGATGTTTCGGTCCGATGGATTTCTGAACCTGGCCGATTAGGAGAGCCTGATGCTGTTATCATTCCTGGTACGAAAAGCACTATTCATGATTTGCTTTTTTTGCGGAAGAGCGGACTTGATAAAGCAATAAATGCCTATGAAAGAAGAGGCGGAAGAATTGTTGGCATTTGCGGAGGCTACCAGATAATGGGTGAAACGCTGATTGACCCGGATGGAACCGATACCGGAAAGTCCGGGAGCGAGGAAAAAGGATTGGCCATCATCCCAGGACATACAACCTTTCTAGAACGAAAGCTAACAGTCAGAACAAAGGGAAGGCTCTTCACTGACGAATCAGTTTTTTTGGAAGGGTATGAAATCCATCTAGGGATGACCTCTATCTCGGCCCCGCATTATACACCTTTTTTGCGGCTAGAAGATGGCAGGGTGGACGGCTTCTCCTGCGAAAACGGAAGAATCATTGGCACCTATTTGCACCATGTATTCCATAATGATTTCTGGAGAAATGAATGGCTAAATAAAATCCGCAAAGACAAGCAGCTGCCTTTATTGGCTGCAGTGGACGTAGGTAATGTGAAAAATAAAAGCTATGACGAATTGGCGGACAGTATTAAGCCACACTTGGATTGGGTTCAGCTAAAAGAAATCATTTTTCAATGGAGGAGCCCTGCATGAAGTTCATAGTGGGGTTCTTAATTAACCTTCAGTTTTTTACTGCTATTCCGGTACGGACTGCTCTTCCGCTTGATGCCGCTTACATAAAAAAAGCCGTACAAACCTTTCCGCTGCTCGGATTATTGCAGGGGTCAGTCTATGCAGGCGTCCTGTATTTAATGCTAAATGGGACCCCTTTTTCACAGCTTGCAATTGCTTTCCTGCTCTGGCTGCTTACGATCCTGCTAACCGGAGGGCTGCATCTGGACGGCTGGATGGATGCAAGTGATGCCTTTTTTTCATACAGGGACATTGAAAGACGGCTGGAGATCATGAAAGATCCGCGGACGGGCGCTTTCGGCGTATTATCCGTAATTGTTCTGCTGAGCAGCAGATTGGTTTTTATTTTTGAGATTACAGGAAATGCATCCTTTGCAAGTTATTTAATGATTGCTGCCATCCCATTTTTGAGCAGGCAGGTAATGGGGTACTTATTAATAAGGGCAGGTTTGGCAAAACAGGAGGGACTTGCCTCTTTTTTTCAAAAAAAAGCAGGCAGCACAAGTTTAATTGGATACTTGGTGTACACGATGTTCTTTTGTGCAGCTGTTTATTTTTTGGCCGATGATGTATTGCCTTCAATTGTGATTATGCTGGCAGCTGCCTTATTTATGGCTGTATCCCTTAAAAAGAAGATTGTCGACTGGTTCGGCGGGATAACAGGGGATGTGATTGGTGCTTCTGTAGAAGGGACTGAGCTGGTACTTTGGATGATGGTGTGGTTATTGCATTATTTCGTCATGGCCTGACAGAGGCCAATATAAGGAAAGAGTACTTAGGCTGGAGCGAGTCTCAGCTTACCGGAGAAGGAGTGCAACAAATAATTAAATTGAAGAACAGGATTGGCAAGTATGAATGGATTGTCTCCAGTGATTTAGGGAGATGCACAGAAACGGCAAACATTCTTTTTCCCGGGCAGCCAATTCAAAAACGAAGCGGTTTTCGGGAAATGAATTTTGGCAGCTGGGAAAATTTGACGCATCAGGATTTGGAAGAGGACCCGGAATATAAACAATGGCTGCTGAATCCCTTTACAGAAAAAATTCCGCAAGGCGAGTTCTTTCCTGAATTTGAGAAGCGAATTTTACAGGAATGGAGCTGGCTGGCTGAAACAGGGATCACTGGAAATGTATCAAGGGCAGCGGTCGTAACGCATGGCGGTGTTATCCGTACTCTGCTAACAAAATTAGCCCCGGAGCAAAGGGACTTTTGGGACTGGAATATCGGGCATGGAAAAGGTTTTGAATTGGTTTGGACGAAGGAAGCGTTTAGGAGGGGGAGCCGATGCATTTCATTACGGGAGGTGCCTTTAACGGCAAATCTCAATGGGTAAGAAATTATTATCAGCTTAATGATTCGGATTGCCGTTGGATTTCGGCCTACTCTGGGGATGTATTCGATTATCGCATTAATGAGTCAGGCACCGACTTAATTGTCATGGAAGGGCTCGAACTTTGGATAAAAAGAGACTGCCATACAATTGAATTTAGCGAATGGAGGAAGTCCTGGCAGCAATCATTGCTGAAATGGAAATCATGGGAGCAAGAGGAAAGCGGCCGCCAAATCATATTTATTGGTACAGACATTTCAAAGGGCATAGTCCCTGTTGATCCTAACGAAAGAAAATGGAGGGACCTTACCGGCTGGGCCTATCAGGACCTCACCGCTGCCAGTGACCGGGTTGATCTGATATGGTATGGGGTAGGCAGCCAACTAAAATAGAGGGGGATATCAAATGAGAATTTATACACGGACAGGTGATCAAGGGAAAACAAGCTTAATTGGCGGCAGAGTGGATAAAGATGATATCAGGGTCGAAGCATACGGCACGGTAGATGAGGTAAATTGCTTTGTAGGCCAGGCTCTCGCGGAGCTTGATTCCAGGAGATTCGATGATATTATTAGTGATCTTGAAAAAATACAGCATGAATTATTTGATTGCGGGGGCGACCTGGCAAATGTGTCCGACAAACGTCCGATGAAACTGAGTGATGAAGCGGTGGATTACCTGGAAGCCAGAATTGATGAATTGATCAAGGAAGCTCCAGAGCTTGAAAGATTTATCCTTCCAGGGGGCAGCAAGCCGTCAGCCTCTGTCCATATTGCCAGGACAGTCACTAGGCGTGCTGAACGTTTGGTTGTTGCTTTGATGAAAACAGACGGGAGCCTTCCCCAGGTAACATTGAAATTTTTAAACCGTTTGTCTGATTATTTTTTTGCATTAGCAAGGGTTATTAACTTTCGGCTTGATGTCAAGGATGTGGAGTATATCCGGAGTGCGAAGGTATTCCGCGACGGAAAGCGAAAGGAAGATCAATAAATGGCAGCAAAAAAGGCGAGTATTATTGCTCTATTTATCGCTCTATCGGCTGTTGGGGCCTCCATCAAAATCCCGGCTATAGTCGGCAGCGTTGCTCTTGATACATTTCCTGCCCTGCTGGCTTCAGCTCTTCTAGGGGTCCCTGCCGGAGCCATCATTGCCGCGTTGGGCCATATTGCCTCCGCCATTATCGGCGGAATGCCGCTAGGGCAGCTGCATATATTAATAGCTGTGGAAATGGCTATTATTGTTGGCCTTTTCGGTTTTCTTTATCAAAAAGACAAACAAATGACAGCGGGCGCCGTATTTTTCATCGGAAATGCTATTTTAGCCCCACTGCCTTTATTGATATTCCTCGGGATGGCCTTTTATATTGCTGTTGTGCCATCACTGCTTGCGGGAGCTCTCATAAATGTATTGGCTGCCATTTTCGCCATTCCTAAAATAGCGCCAATTATAAAGAAGAGAGCAGCCACAGAGCGATGAGAGACACCATAATAACGCCTTTGGATGAAGATTCCTCCCTGGTAATTGCTGCTGATAATAGCGGGGGAATCGGATTGAAGCTTCTAGATATGATAGCTGTCCCATATGAGGTTCTGGGATATTACAGTACAAGAGTAGCGCTGATGGAGTGTATGGCGGTTGGCGGGAAGCCGATGGCTGTGGCGATACAAAATTTCTGTGGCCAGGAAGAGTGGGATGCAGTTATAACAGGTGCAAATCAAGCACTTGGCGAGCTGGGGATACAGGGAGTATCCATTACCGGAAGTACAGAAAGTAATATGGAGCTTTTGCAATCAGCTCTGGGAGTTGTAGTGATTGGAAGGAAAGCGAAACATGTAAATCTTAAGGCAGAACTGGATTTTCACGCAGACCTAGCCTTGGCAGTTATAGGTTTGCCGCTAGTGGGCGACGAAGTGATTGATTTTGAACGCCAGGCGGCTCCATTATCACTCTTTAAAGTTTTTTGTGAACATGTACAAGTGGAAGCAGTCATCCCTGTGGGTTCAAGAGGGATCCTTTTTGAATTGAATCAGTTATTTCCCAACGTTCTTCTTAGGAGGGAACAGATAAACACGAAAGTCGACATTGAAAAATCCTCCGGGCCGTCCACCTGCTTTATTACTGTTTTTAACAAGGATGCTATCGATGAAATTAAGTCCCGAGCAGGGGATTATTTTCATTCTATTCGAATTAAACCTGACTGAAAGTAAAGAACGTCTTGCTAGGCTGTTGTGAAGATAGTTGGCGAGTAAAATGGAAGTTTTGGCAAGTAATCTTCTGTTTTTGGATAGAAAATCTCAGAAACGGCAAGTAAACTGCTGATTCTGGACAGTAAGGTTGAAAAGGAAGCTTTAAAGTTGGTATTTTTCACTTCAGAAGATAGTAAATTTTAAGTTTTAAGGAATTTCAGTGAAATAATTTCATTTCAGCGAAAAAAGGAGCCTTGACCGGGCTCCTTTTTTCTACTTATCATGATTCAATGTGCAGGAATTTTGTAAAACAATTCTAATAAATGTTCTGACCTGGCTATTTATCAGACAATAAAACAAGGATGCTCTGAAGGCATCCTTGTGAGTTGTCTTATTTAAACACTATTTATAAATCATGGCTACCTGGATGCCCGTCTGAATGCTTCAGAAATTGCATCAGACAGGGCGACCAGCAAGAGATAGCAGATAAGTAAAAGAGTGATATCAGTATAATTGAAGAAACTCATGCTCAATTTAAATTGCTGTCCCAGACCGCCTGCACCGACAAAACCAACAATAATAGAAGTCCGCATGATCACTTCCCAGCGGTATAAGATATATGTCAGGAACTTTGGCATAACTGCCGGGATGACACCGTAAAACAGAATTTGGGCATTTGATGCTCCGCTTGATGCAAGGTTCCGTACTGGCTTCATATCGATATCTTCGATTATTTCAGCGAATAGCTTTCCGAGGATTCCGAAATTGTGAAGAGCAAGGGCGAGGGCTCCCGGAAGGATACCTGGCTTTAGGATGAAGACAATTACCATTGCCCAGACAAGCTCAGGAACGGCTCTTGAAAAAATATATAAACCCCTGACAATCCCAAATAATATCCAGCGGTACCAGCGCTTTGAAAGTGTTAAAGTTCCGTCAGCTACATTGCGCGCAGCAGGGATAACAGTTAGCAGGGCGGTCACCGTTGCAAAACCGGCTGCCATTACGCTCATTTGCAGCGTCTCATATGTCAGCTTTAAAGCGTTGATCCAGCTTTCTTTACTGGTGAAGGCAGGGTTTTCTTCGCCAATCCCAGCAAGTCCGCTAAGGAATTTCTTGGCGTACAAGTAATTTTTTTCGGTAAAGAGTCCAAAGAAACTGGCATTTTCAGCGAAGAAAATATATCCCCAGGAGGCAGCTAACAAGGCCAATACAGCAATAATCGAAAAGGTGACGAACGTAAAGGACCGTTTCTTTTCTGGATAAGACAGGGTCTTTTTCATAAAACCATCCGCTTTCTCAATAAATTACTCCAGGCATCAATCAGGACTACAAGTGCTATCAGGAAAAATAAAAATGTCCAAACTTCGTCATACTGCAAATCAGACAGTGACAGCTGGATTTGATAACCAAGCCCGCCGAGTCCGACAAAGCTCATAATAGCTGAAGAGCGGATAGAGCATTCGAACCGGTACATAACATAGCTGATGATATTGGCACGGACAAGAGGCAAATAGCCGTACAGCAGTGTTTGAAGCTTTGAGGCTCCAGCCGTTTCCAGCGCCTTTATTGGTTCTTCAGGGATATCATTCAGCATATCGGCAAAAATTTTACCCAGTATGCCTCCATACGGAATGCCAAGCGCAAAAACAGCTGCGTAGGGGGAGAGGCCAATCGCCGCAACAAACAGCCAGGCCCAGACCAGCTCATGAATCGCCCTTGTAAATGCGAGAACGCCACGAAAAAATCCTGATACTGCAAATTGGCTAAAGTGAGATCCAGCAAGAATTCCAGAGGCCATAATTCCGAAGAAAAAGGCTAAGATTATGGCGACTGACATCCCAGCCACTGCGTATACCAAGGTAATCCAGGAGGATTCAAGGGCCAGTATCAAAATGTCAGGAGAAATGTCGGGCGCAAGAAGCGCTTCAAATATCTGCCTTGTTGTTACGCCTCCGCCGGGGTGAAGCAGGTCAGCGTTCCACTTAACTGAGAAAAGGCTCCAAACGAAAATAAGCATTAAAAGCAGGGTCAACAGCGATTTTTTATAGTAACTAAGGAAAAATAATAGCTTATTCATCCTCTGCCTCTCCTTTTAATGTGTAAAGGCTGGCTAAATGTGTATCTGTAACCTGCTCTGTGGGAAGGTCAAAGAAAATTTCCCCGTCCCTTAAGGCAATTATCCGAGAAAAGTACTTTTTTGCATATTCGACTGAATGCAGGCTGACAATTAATGTTTGATCTTTGTTTTTCACTAGCTCTGTCATTAAGGATAAAATATCCTCTGCACGGGCCGGGTCGAGGGATGCAACAGGTTCATCGGCCAAAATCACTTCGGGATTTTGGACAAGTAAACGGGCTAAAGCTACTCGCTGCTGTTCGCCCCCAGATAGCCGGGACGTCCGCTCGTACATTTTATCCAGAAGCCCAACTTGATCAAGGGCGTTTGCTGCAGTTTCTTTTTCCATTGGAAACAGAAGGGAAACCAGCGATTTGAAAAATCCCCATTCTCCAAGCTTGCCAGCAAGCACGTTCTGAATGACAGGAAGAGCTGAAATCAAATCAAACTGCTGGCGGATAACACCTATTTTCCTTGAACGTATATTTCTTTTCTGGTAAGACGTGATAGGTTTTCTATCCAGCACATATTCTCCGCTATCAGCCGCAGTTATGCCAGCCAGGATGTTGAGAAGTGTAGACTTACCTGCTCCGCTAGGTCCGATCAATGCTATATGCTCACCTTTTTTGATAATAAAAGAAAGGGAAGATAAGGCTATCTTCCGCTCAAAATGCTTTGCTATTTTGTTCAATTCAATAATGGATTGAGACATTACAATTCACCTACTTGATAATCTTCAGTTCTTTTGCAACTTCCTCTATCGCTTTGTAATTACCATTATTTGTTTCGATGAAAGAATCGGAACCGAATAACGACATAATTTCCTCTTGCTCCCCGCTGATAGAAAGAAGCGATTCTTTTACTTTATCCTTTGCGTCTTTTCCAAATTCGCCAGTAACATCGTTAATTGTCCAATTGTAATCAAAATAAGCAGGTGTCGTATTGATTACTTTCACTTTATTTGTATCTACCAGCTTCTCGGCAATCGCACTTTTCCACACTTGCTCATTTAAAACACCTGATTGGAATGCCCCAGATTCAACTAGTTTATATGTTTTGTCATGTGATCCTGAATAGTTGGGCGCCCCATTTAAATCTTTATCCGGATTAATTCCTGCTTCCTCCATATAGTAACGAGGCATTAAATGACCGGATGTAGAGCTTTCACTTCCAAATGTAAAACTTTTTCCTTTAACATCTTCTAACTTCTTAATACCTGTTTCGCTGTTTGCAATAAATACAGAATGGAATTCTTTGTCCATTGGTCTTTGCGCAATAGCTTCTGCTTCTGGCACCAAGCTGCGTGCCTGGACGCCTGTCAGACCCCCAAACCAGGCAAGATGAATTTCTCCCCGTTCAAAGGCAGTAACCAAAGCGGCATAATCTACAGAAGGAACATATTCAACCTTAAATCCGGTTTCCTTGCTTAAATAGTCCGCAAGTTCGCCCATACTTCTGTTTAAATCTGCAGCGTTTTGGTCAGGAATTGCCCCTATTTTAAAAACGGCATCTGTTTGTTCGTTACCTTTATCACTCTTGGCATCCTGATCTTCTTCTTTTGTTCCACATCCTGCTGCAACGGCACTAAGCAAAACCAGGCCAAAGAGGATCGATAATAATTTTTTCATAGCATAAACCTTCCTTTTCAATTAAATGCTTATACGATTTTACACCTGTCCAAATATTTTTCAACATAAACGAAATGTAAAAAAATACTGCAAAATGTTACAAATTGAACTACCTTATTCTACTAGAAAACCATAAAAAAAGCGAAAGGGAGCGTTTGTTTTGATAAAGTTTTAGGGGAAAGAGGTTAATTAATAGATGCGAATGGTGAGAATGATCTATGATTAAGTAATAGAGCTTATATTTAATACATATCAAAATTCTTCAATAAGCTGGAAAGAGGGGAGAGTATTATGTGCGGACGCTATAATCTTTTTTCAGATTTAACACAACTTTATGAACGATTTGAGCTGGCTGAGCTTGTGGATGCCGAATTTACTGCCCGTTATAATATCGCTCCAAGCCAGGAAGTGATCGCTATTGTACGGGGTTCCAAAGGAAATAAAGGAGGATATTTAAAATGGGGGCTTGTCCCTTCCTGGGCAAACGATCCGAAAATCGGCTATAAAATGATTAACGCGAGGGCCGAAACCCTGGATGAGAAGGTGAGCTTTAAACGTCTTCTCTCCAAAAGGCGCTGCCTGATCCCGGCCGATGGATTTTATGAATGGAAGAAGGCTGAAAAGAATAAGCAGCCATTCCATATTAGGCTTAAAAGCGGGGAGCCGTTTGCCTTTGCGGGGCTGTGGGACAGCTGGCAAAGGGACGGGCAAACCCTCCACACCTGCACAATTATTACTACTGAGGCAAATGAATTAATGCAGGAAATTCATCACCGGATGCCTGTCATCCTGACAAAAGAAGCGGAAAAAGAATGGCTGAACCCGGAAAATACTGACGGTCGCTTATTAAAGCCGATTCTTTTGCCATTTGATTCGAACGCAATGGTGGCATATCCAGTTTCCACCCTTGTAAATAGCCCTAAAAATGAAGGGAAAGAAATTTTGAATTCACTTTAGTTCAGACTTCCTCTCATGACAGAAGGAGTATTAAGCACGGGGAAGGGAATTCCCTTTTTAGTCATTGTATTTTATAAAAACCGTACTTTTCCAGAGCCGCCAAGGATTTATCACTTAGCAGAAAGTTATAAAATAATTCAGCTTCTTTAGGATGGGAACTGTTTTTAATGATTCCCGCTGGATAAATAATAGGCGAGTGGCTATTTTTCTTAGCCGTTGCAGCAATCTCAACTTTATTTGATATTAAAGCATCTGTTTTGTATACAATTCCTGCATCAACATTTCCTGTTTCTGCATATGTAAGCACTTGGCGGACGTCTTTGGCATAAACGATTTTTCCTTCGAGATCTTGCCAGATTTGTAAGTTTTCCAATGTTTCCTTAGCGTAGGTTCCAGCTGGTACAGATTCTGGTGTACCTACCGAGATTTTTTCAGCTTTGGTAAGCTCCTCAAAGCTAGTAATTCCTTTATTCGAACCCTTTTGAGTAACCGCCACAAGCTCATTTCCAACAAGATCTGCTGCTTTTTTCTTTTCGATCAGACCGTCCTGCACCAGTTTATCAAACTTGTCTTCTGCAGCAGAGAAAAAAATATCGACTGGAGCTCCTTGGGAAATTTGCTGCTGCAGTGTCCCTGAAGCTCCAAAGTTAAAGTTTAGTTTGATAGCAGGATGTTCTTTCTCGAAATCTTTTTTTATATCTTGTAAGGCATTCTGCAGACTGGCGGCTGCTGAAATTGTCAATTCTGTATTCGTATTACTATCTTCCTTCGCCGAACAGCCGGACAGGACTAGCAAAAAAAGAATTAATGCCAGGATAAAACGTGATCCGACACTCATCATTTATCCTCCTTCTTGCTAAATATACAGTTTTACATAATTGTAATAACTAATAGCGAAAATGAATAGACGCTTTTAATTATGAGATAAGTATAACTGTTTAACAAGTACAGTTGTCTAGCTCCAGCGCCCAGCCCCGACGTACAGGACAAGGAACGCTACGGCAGCGATACATCGCACGAAACAAAGCGTCAGCTTTGTGAGGACGTGCTAGTGCCGACGTCGCCACAGGACGTGGCGGTTTAAGTCGGCCTCGAGGACATAAGCCAATCACTTCGGAAGGCAAAGAGCGCCTTCTGTCAGCGCTTGTCTCATTCTTGTCGGACTTGCACAGGACAAGGAACGCTCGGCAGCGACCCATCGCACGAAACAAAGCGGCAGCTTTGTGAGGATGTGCTGGCGTCGACGTTTGGCACAGGACGTGCCAGACTTTAGTCGACGTTCCTTGGGTCAGGGCGCTTCTGCTTTTCTTATTTCTCCTCTTTGCGATGCCTGGATACAAATTGGTTTCCTGTAATCCAGAAACGCCAGAGGTAGTCCCTGGCTTCTCCGGAATTGTCTATCCCGATCCGCTTTCCTTTCGTTATGCTGTCGGGAGCAGTACCCTCAGCAATAAAGAGAGGGGGCTGCCAAAGCGGATGCCCATAATCGTCCATCGAGATTCCGAGCGCCTTTGTCAGCTTGCCCGGACCATTGGCGATATTTTTTCCTAATGACCCGCATCTTCTTTCGCTCATTAATTCTGTGCCGTAAAACGGTTCAATTGCCCTGATTAGCACGGCCTCGGGATTTTCGGCCCCGCCGCTTACTACATTTACGAGGCAATGGGTATGCATGAGATATGTATAGACATAGCCAGAATCGGCGAACATAATTTCCGTTCTTTTCGTTCTTCTGTTCTCAAAGCTGTGTGCTGCCCTATCTCCGGGTCCAATATAGGCTTCCGTTTCTACGATATAACCTGCGGCAATCCCGTCCTCTGTTTCCTTTACAAGCAGGCAGCCAAGCAATTTCTTTGCCATCTCTAGAGTCGGCCTGTTAAAAAATTCTCTGGAAACTGGTGAAAAAGCGTGTGGTTTCTGCATCCTATATGCTCCTTTTTTTATGCTGTCTCCATTGTATACCCGTATGAGAGGATATCAAAATTGAGCTTGAATGCGGTATGCGAAAAAAACTCCTTTTGGAAAAAAAGGTATCCCGGTAACGTGAATATGCGGTTTAGTGAAACTGGTAACTTAGCATTTCACCATTCCATTAAATCCGGATAAATAATACTTCGTATTCAAATAATAAGGTTAAGGAGGTGACGTATGAAACATATCCTGTTTTTGTCTTTATTATGCTTTTCCCTGATTATTCCCGCAAAAGTATCCGCCCAGACCAATTGTATGATGCTCGAGGAGATATTTGAAACAAAGGTCGAAGAAGAGAAAGGCATTTGCAAAGTTGAAATTGTTAGAAAGAATCTTAATGTATCTCATATGGGGATAAAATTATCTCCTGAAACGATGGGTTTGCTTTTTCATTTAGGATTTGAAAATATAGATGGAAAAACAGCAGTAATGGGTGAAATGCCTTTAATGGAAGACGAAGTGAACGCTGTTGTGGACGAGTTAAGAAAAGGGAAGATAGAGGTTTCTGCGATACATAATCATATGATCAATGAGGAACCGCGTGTCCTTTATCTGCACTTTCAGGGAATGGGAGATTTGCGCCAGCAAGCAGGCATCATTAAGCGGGCTATAGCAGCGACCGGCCACAAATTTAATTAATGCACATAAAACGGCAGTTCATCCTACTGTCGTTTTGTATTTTTGCCGTATAATGGATACCATACTGAACATGGAAACGGATGGGATACTATGGATAAAAAAATTGGCTTTATCGGCTTCGGAAAGATGGGGCAGGCGATTCTAGCCGGAATCCTTAAATCTGGAATAGCAGCCCCGCAGCAAGTCAAATTGAGTGCTGCAACGGACGAAACCCTTGCAAAAGCAAAAGATACATTTGGGATAATAGGAACGAAAAATAATAGAGAGATTGCTGAATTTGCCGATGTGCTTTTTTTAGCAGTGAAACCCGGCCTTTATAAAAAAGTGATCACAGAGATAAAAGAAGCTGTTCATTCAGAAGCTATTATTGTAATGATTGCCGCTGGAATAACCCTAGCTGATATAGAAGACGGATTCGGCAGGAAAGTAAAGGCAGTCCGGACTATGCCAAATACGCCTTCCCTCGTTGGAGAAGGAATGACCGCACTATGTGCAAATGAATCGGTAACAATGGATGATTTAGAGGCAGTCGTAGAAATTTTGGGCAGCATAGGGAAAACAGAGATAGTGGCGGAGGAGCTAATGGATGCAATTCCTGCAATCAGCGGATCCTCTCCAGCCTATGCGTTTATGTTTATTGAAGCATTGGCAGATGGCGGTGTCCGGCAGGGGATTCCGCGAGACCAGGCATACAGGCTTGCGGCACAGGCTGTTTTGGGAGCGGCAAAAATGGTATTGGAAACCGGAAGGCATCCCGGTTCCCTGAAAGATGATGTTTGTACGCCCGGAGGAGCAACCATTGAAGCTGTTGCTGATCTTGAAAGCAGCGGATTCAGAGGAGCCATCCTTTCGGCGATGGAAAGCTGTACAAAAAAAATCAAACAGTTAGCCGGGGGAAAATAGATTGGCTGGCGATGTTTTTAGCCAATTTCAGCCGTAAGGCAAATCCAATTCAAACAAATAGCCAGAGGCACTCGGCCCCTGGCTTTAATAATAAATATGATAGTATAACTTTTTTAACAAGTACTTATGTCTAGCTGCAGCGCCCAGCCCCGACGTACAGGACAAGGAACACTACGGCAGCGATACATCGCACGAAATAAAGCGGCCAGCTTTGTGAGGATGTGCTGGAGTCGACGTTTGGCACAGGACGTGCAAGACTTTAGTTGACGTTCCTTGGGTCAGGGCGTTTCCGCTTTTCTTTATGCATTTACACTATCGTTTTCCAAAGCTTCTTCGACCGGTACATAAGTGAATCCGAGATCGTGCGCTACTGCTTTAAACGTAATCTCGCCGTTTGCCACGTTAACACCTTTTGCAAGAGCTGCATTTTCGCGGATAGCTGTAACTGCACCTTTATTAGCAATTTCCAGCGCATACGGAACTGTCACATTAGTAAGTGCGATTGTGGAAGTCTGCGGAACAGCTCCAGGCATATTCGCAACTGCGTAATGTACTACGCCATGTTTTACATATGTTGGGTTGTCATGTGTTGTTATGTGGTCAACCGTTTCAAAAATACCGCCTTGGTCAATTGCAACGTCAACAATAACTGACCCCGGAGACATAGATTTAACCATTTCCTCCGTAACAAGCTTCGGAGCTTTTGCACCTGGAATCAGAACTGCACCGATAACAAGATCAGATTCAGCAACTGCCTGAGCTACATTGAATGGATTAGAAATCAATGTAGTAATCTGGTTGCCAAAAATATCATCCAGCTGGCGAAGGCGATCAGGATTCAAGTCAATTAGAGTAACATCTGCGCCAAGGCCAACAGCCAATTTTGCAGCATTTGTTCCTACTACTCCACCGCCGATAATTGTCACTTTTCCGCGCTTTACCCCTGGAACGCCGCTTAGCAGAATACCTTTTCCGCCTTTAGGCTTTTCAAGGAATTGTGCGCCGATTTGAGCTGCCATACGGCCGGCTACTTCACTCATTGGTGTTAATAGCGGGAGGGTATTGTTAACTGAAACCGTTTCATAAGCGATAGCTAAGACAGAGCTGTCTTTTAAGGCTTGAGCAAGTTCAGGCTCTGCAGCAAGGTGAAGATAAGTAAACAGTATTAGACCTTTACGGAAATAACCATATTCGCTTGGCAGCGGCTCTTTTACCTTCATGATCATTTCAGCCGTTTCCCAAACATCCTTTGCTGTTTCAACGATGACAGCACCTGCAGCCATATAAGCATCATTTGTGAAGCCGCTTCCCATGCCTGCATCTTTTTCAATATAAACTTCATGCTTTGAAGCTAAGGCAACCACACCAGCAGGAGTGATCGCGACACGATTTTCATTGTTCTTAATCTCTTTAGGAATACCAATACGCATATACATATACCTCCAAAAATTAAAAATCCCCTTGTACGAAAAGTATACGGTGAAATGCTAAAGGTTTGTTTGTGCAATGTTGAGAATATAAAAGGGAGGCTTTGTGGAATTCCACAAAGCCTCCTGAAATAGCCTATATACCGGAAAGGTAACGCAAGCTTTTCCTTTTCTTTTGGCATAATCAATCTCTTTTTTTGTACTTTCGCCAATGTAGCCATGAGCATCGATAAACGAATATTTCATCTTACATATCAATTTATCGATAGATGCATTTCTCCAAACATTTCTTCTTGTTCCTTTGTAATCTCTATACCTTTTTAAAAGAATCTAACGCTTATTATAATATAGCCTTGTAATGTTAGACCGGCTTCGGTTTGCCTGAACCGCACAAAGTTATGACTTTCATGATTTTTCCTCAAGTTCTTTTAAACGATCAAGGATTCGCCGCTTTCTGTATAGCATTGTGCCTGTTTCTGCAATATCATGGACCATTGACCGATTGGTGAGTGCTCCGAACACCATTCCAGCTACCGGGACCATCTGAAGCAGCTTTTTCCAGCCGAATTGATCACGATAAGTGTAGACCACTTCCCGCCATCCCTGAAGCTGGGACATCATTTCCTTTGGCCTGCTGCCATTTGTATTATAGAAGGACAATTCATTTAAAATTGCTTCCTTGCCGACAATATCAGCAGAAGTAAATTGGAGGCATTTGACTATAAACATTCGCTCTGCCCGATCATTTGGATCATAACCGTGGATAATGGCAATTTCCTGCAAGGTTTTTAAAGATAAACCAAGCAGCACCGGGATGTCCAAAGCCAAGGTGAATAGCCCGCCTAAACCTGTTGCCGCACCTTGTACAGTAGCAGCCTTGCCGCGGTTTTTTCTGATACCCTCGCTGACGGCAGCCATGACCGCCAGCGGAACTTGTTGAACGTCAGATATTTGCATAATCTGCCTCTCCGGCGATTGCTGCTGAATTTTTTCCAGCACATTTTTTTCGTTGGTTAAATACTGGCCGCCATTTTGGATAAAGCTTCCCAATTCATCAAGCATAGCCCCTATTTTATTTTGGATAAAGGCAGGGGTCAGCTTATCAAGTATTTTAAAAGGGAGGCGGCCGAGCCGCTCCCAGAACCATAACCCTTTCTGATCGCCTTCCCACTTTTCAATAAAAGATAGTTCCTGCTGAAGCAGCTCTTTCGGCTCTAATGACATGAATAGTAGATCTCCTTTTTTTAAAAGTGCCGTAAAATGATCTCGCGTAACGGTATTTTCAGTGAAATTAATGCTACTCTCTAAGGCAGTACAGCCTATAAAGAGTTATTCCCGTGAAAATCGAGGGAAATTCCTTAATAACTGCAGCTAATTCCGTGAAATTATTTCATTGAAAAGGCAGGATAATTCCGGAGAACAGTCATTCTGCTGAAAAAAAATATTTCGGAATACTGTAAATTGACCGGATTCTCCACTGTTTCCGCCATATCCGTTTATCAGCATTAATACGGTTCAAGGCTTTTTTTCGCTTCAGCAGCTTGGTATGCCAGCAGTTTTAGATGAAGAAAAAGGGCCATTTTTTGCAATGGATCTTTGAGGTTAATGCTGCCTATTTCGGTAATCCGTTTTAGACGGTAGTTTAATGTGTTAACGTGAACATGCAGACTCTTAGCTGCTTCGTTTGGATTGCTGTCTTTATGTAAAAAAACTGTCAGTGTTTTCATTAAGTCGGTTTGATGTTTTGCATCATATGCTTTTAGTTTGTTAATAGCTGCGGTTTCTGCTTGCATTGGTTTTGGGGTGTTTGCAAGCAAGTTAAGATATTGATATACCCCAAGCTCTTCAAATAGATAGATCCCATCTGTTTCCCTCTTGAAAATATCCCTGATTTTTAAGACATATTGCGCTTCCTGGTAGCTTTGAACTCCATTAAGGAGCCTGTTGTATATTTGTCCGGAAGCTCCCTGGATATCTTCTACTCCGAACCGCTGCTTCATTTGCATCGCAAAATGAGGAATAAACTCTTTAACAACGGAGCGGAACAGCTCTTCATCCTTTTCCCCGGCAAGTAAAATAAGCCTGTTTTGATCAATCGTGAAAAAGGGGACCTTTACCTTTTGGGTAATCGTCAGCATATAAGAAATATTTTGTTCAACCTCACTGGTTATTTCATGAGGAAATCTAAACACTAATATGGAAAAAAAGTCAGGAAGCTGGAAGGGAAAACGGGCGAGCCGCTCCTCAAGGTCGCTTTCTGTTTGGTAGTGGCCTGTAAGAAGCTGCCATAAGAATTCCTGATAGCTTTCTTCTTTTTTCTTTTTTCTTATCTGATGCTGTAATAGCTGGTTCTTTGCTTCCTTTGCGGCAAGATGCAGAAACTCCATGTCTTCGTCCGAAAAGGGCTTATCAACCTCAAGTGCCCATATAAATCCGAGTACTTGATTGTTTTTTCTGATCGAAACGGCTGCCCGGTTTCCAAGGCCAACTTCAGAAATTGATTCAACTCTGATAGGAGCATCTTCACGGAGCAGGGCAGGCAGAATTCCTTCCTTCCAAAGGCTATTAATTACCTTCTCCGGAACTCGTCTTCCAATGATGGTGGAAATTCTGGCTTTATCAGTTGCATCTCCATGCATGCTATAGGCAAGCAGCCTGTGGCTGCCATCTTCAATAGTGATCGGACACCCAAGGACATTGCTGATAAGATCAGCAAATTCCTCCAGATCGCCAAATACTCCCTTAAACAAATCTTTTCTCTTTTCAGGCATATGCATCGTAGATGACCCCTTATAATCTTGTAAACCCTTACCTAGATATTAATATAATTTTTAAAAAATAGCATGGAAATATTCAGTTCGAAAGAATAAATAGGAGGTCCGCAATTGAGTTTTGGGATAAATATGGAGGAAATGATTACGATATGGAAAGAAAAATTTAATTGGCCATTTCCTTGGATTTCAATTGAATGTGACCTTCTCCCCAATTGCACATGGCATCCAAAATGGGGCGCAGAGACCAGCCGTACTCGGTTAGAGAGTAAATAACTTTAGGCGGAACTTGGTCGAAAACTGTCCGGTTTACTACGCCATCGGCTTCCAGTTCCCGAAGCTGCTGGGTCAGCATTTTTTGGGTGATTCCAGGCATTAATTTTTTTAATTCACTTGTTCTTTTCTCACCTTTGATCAAGTGGCACATAATAACAACTTTCCACTTTCCGCCGATTACATCCAGCGTTGCTTCTACCGGGATATTATAGCCCACGTAGGTTCCTCCTCTATTTTATAGGCACTTAAAGGTACCTGCATTACTTAAAAGTGCGTGCTTCTCAATTAACTGTGCAGGAATCATAATAACATACACAAGCAGAATAATATAGGCCGAAAATGACCATAGGTACTTAAAAGTGCCTACAGTACTTTAAAGTGCGTACTATTAATTTTGTTTGTGATATCACATAATTGCTTAAGGTCAGGGTGATATAAATTTGAAAGGCGCCTGTTCACTCTGCTTTATGGTTGCACACTTAATAAAACAAGGAGGATTCTTTTATGAATTCAACTGCTATAAATATTGACGAAAGAAAGGGTGGTAATGCTGCGTTAATTGCTCTGGCAATTAGTGCATTTGGAATTGGTACAACTGAATTTGTTCCTGTTGGCCTGCTAACATCATTAGCAAATGATTTAAATATATCGATCACACTAGCCGGATTATTAATATCAGGTTATGCCATGGGAGTTGCCATTGGGGCTCCCATTCTTACCGCGCTGACAAATAAAATGAGCAGAAAAACGTTATTAATGGTATTGATGCTGGTGTTTATTGCCGGTAATTCGATCGCAGCATTATCTTCAAGTTTTGCATTATTACTCACGGCGAGATTCATCACGGCGTTCTCCCATGGAGTATTCTTCTCAATAGGCTCAACCATTGCCGCTGATTTAGTTCCTGAACATAAACGGGCCAGCGCGATTGCATTTATGTTCACCGGGTTAACTGTTGCTACTGTAACAGGTGTTCCGCTCGGGACTTTTATTGGACAGGCTTTTGGCTGGAGAGCAACGTTTGCTGCTGTTGCATTATTGGGTTTAATAGCTATCATTTCCAGTGCCCTTCTGGTCCCTAAAAATCTTAAACAAGAATCGGCATCAAAGCTAGTTGATAACTTTAAAATTTTAACTAACGGTCCAATCCTTTTAGCATTGGCGATTACAGCATTGGGATATGGAGGTACTTTTGTAGCTTTTACTTTTCTTTCGCCGATTTTAGAAGATATTACAGGTTTCAAACCTGGTGCTATAAGCATTATTCTGCTTGTGTATGGAGTTGCTGTAGCCATTGGAAACACAATCGGAGGGAAAGCAGCGAATCGAAATCCCCTAAAAGCTTTGCTTTGGATGTTTATGATACAGGCAGCAGTGCTTGTAATTCTGACGTTTACAGCACCATATAAAACACCCGGAATTATTACGATCTTTTTCTTAGGCTTATTTGCTTTCATGAACGTACCAGGTTTACAAATTTATATCGTTCAGTTAGCAGAAAAATATGTACCTTCAGCAGTCAATGTTGCTTCAGCACTAAATATAGCTGCTTTTAATGTCGGAATCGCCATTGGGGCTTTTCTCGGAGGCCTTATCGTTGATTCAATTGGTTTAATACACACACCCTGGATCGGCGGTGTGATGGTTTTCGGGGCTGTCCTGCTTACATTTTGGAGTTCTGCAATAGAAAAGGGTAAAATGGTAGAGTAATTTTTCACATGGAAACAATTATAATAGAACATTAAAGGAGGCAAATGAAGATGGGAAAAAATTTGCAGGATACTGTAACTTTGCATAATGGAGTAAAAATGCCTTGGTTTGGTTTAGGAGTTTTTAAAGTAGAAGAGGGACCTGAGCTGGTGAATGCAGTTAAAACAGCTATTAAAAACGGTTACCGCAGTATAGATACAGCCGCTATTTATCAAAATGAAGAAGGTGTTGGCCAGGGAATCCGCGAAGGAATCAAAGAGGCTGGCATTTCAAGAGAAGACCTGTTTGTAACCTCAAAGGTTTGGAATGCTGATTTGGGATACGAGTCTGCACTTGCGGCCTATGATGCGAGTTTGCAAAGACTGGGTTTGGACTATTTGGATTTATACCTAATTCATTGGCCAGTAAAAGGCAAGTATAAGGAAGCATGGAAAGCACTGGAGACAATTTATAAAGAAGGTCGCGTTAAAGCAATTGGCGTTAGTAATTTTCAGATCCATCATCTTAAAGATTTAATGCAGGATGCTGAAATAAAACCCGTAATTAATCAAGTTGAATACCATCCTCGGCTAACTCAAAAAGAGCTTCATGCATATTGCCGCGAGCAAGGGATTCAATTAGAGGCCTGGTCACCATTGATGCAGGGCCAACTGTTAGAAGATGAGACCTTAACAGCACTTGCAGATAAATATAACAAATCTGTCGCTCAGGTTATTTTACGCTGGGACTTGCAAAATGGAGTTGTGACGATTCCGAAATCAACTAAAGAGCATCGTATTGTTGAAAATGCTTCTGTATTTGATTTCGCATTATCCGATGAAGACATGAAAGAGATTGATGCTCTAAACCAAAACCTTCGTGTAGGTCCGGATCCGGATAATTTTGATTTTTAAGAGTAATTGCTGAAGCAGCTTAATTAAGTGAAATTCTGGGTCTATTATGCGGGAAAAATACTGAATTAAGCGGAATTTTTTGGATCAAAGAAAGTGAAGACTGCTGCCGTAAGCTAATAGTCTGCATAATTCACAAACTACGGCTCATTTTTTTCGGCTCATATCAAACCCAAACAGCTTCATAATAAGCTGTTTGGGTTTTTTATATTATTTGTTTGAAAGTACATGATTAATAAAAACTCTAACGCTGTTTTGGATTCTTTCCGCAGGCCGGGTAAGGATTGATACGGTATCAACTCTTATTTCTTGTATAATTTTAATTAAATTAAATTTTAATTCAGCCTCAATGGTACACCTTAGAGCAATTCCATCTCCTAAACCGGCGATCACTGCCTGCTTTGCCAGCTCTGGGCTGTCAACTAAATGAATGTTTTGATACCTTTTAATTAACTCAGGCTCGTCAGTCATTATTGCTTTATCGGTAATATATAAATTACTATCCATATCGGTTGTATGCCCTGTAAATAACAATAAAGGGTTACTAGTAAACATAGTTATTCTTGATTCTAAATGATTTATTTCTTTGTTAAGGGAAAGTCCAATGTCAATTATTCCTCTTTTTACATAAGTCTCTATTTCATGATCCCGTACAGTTCTTTCTTCTATTTGTATACCTGGAAAACTCATAAAAAAATGGGCTATTATCGGCGGAAGAAGGTAGGTCCGCAATTCAATAGGTGCACCGATAATGATATGGCCTTTATTGCCTTCGCGATATTCCTCCATTGACCTCCACATTTGCTCTTCGATGTCTTTAAATTTCTCGCAGAATTGAAGCAATACCTTTCCTGCATCTGTGGGTTTAATACCCTTTGGATAAGAGGTAATCAGAGGCACGCTAAACTTCTTTTCCATTCTTTTTATGTGCATGGAGATAGCGGGCTGAGTCATATGCAAGAGTTTGGCTGCTTCAGTCATATTGCCGACTTCCACAACCTGTTTAAAAAGCAGCAGATTATGCAGGTTCATAAATCCTCCATCATAACATTTTTGTTATATGTAATTAACGATAAACCTATTTGTATTATAGTAGTTTTAATGAAAAAATTACCATATAAATTGTAAGGAGGATTTTATGAAAATAGTAATAGTTACTTTTGATGAGTTCACTGATATAGATGTATTTTTTCCGTGGGATATACTGAACCGGGTTAGGCTGATTGGCGGCATAACGGATTGGGAAGTTAAAATTGCAGGCACTAAGAAGTTTCATACCTCTATGGCTGGGTTGACTATTCCAATTCATAGTGAGATAAATGAAATAAAAGATGCCGATGCTGTATTATTTTCAAGCGGGAAAGGTGTTCAAAGTCTCATTAATGATAAAGAATTTTTGTCCAGCCTACATTTAAATCCACACCGTCAGCTTATCGGGTCAATGTGTTCAGGTTCCTTGCTGCTAGGGGCATTAGGCCTTTTAAAGGGAAAGAAAGCCACTACATATCCAACAGTCGTTCACCAGCTTAAATCATATGGAGTGAATGTGGTGGAGGAGTCCTTTGTAAATGAAGGCAATATTTCAACTGCAGCAGGATGCCTTGCTGGCCAGGACTTAGCCTCTTGGGTTATTAAAACCCTCGCTGGAGAAGAAATGGTGGATAAAGTAATCGAGTCGGTCCTGCCAGTTGGAAAAGGATTGAATTTTAAGTAACACTTGAAAGAGGAAGAGCAGCCTACATAAATATCTGTGCGAGAGCTAGCTTCCAATTAAATCGAATAGTGAAACTAATATTAGCATTCTGCCGATGTGTGATGAGGATTTACCCTAAATAATTCAAATAGACAAAGAGGCATTTGGTGAAGAGAGAGAAACCTTTTTGGCTCACAGGATAAACCAGGCTAAGGAAGCTCTAGTAGCCAGAGACCATAGAGGAGACATTATTGGGCTATGGTTTATCCATTTCCGGGCCTATGAATCTGGTTCTTGGACCAATTGTTGCTTCTTCTCCTCAAATAGCATTATTATTGACTGAGAAATTGGCGATTCATCATAGCAGCAGATTAAGAATTGATGTGCCCGCAGGAAATGATTATTTTATATCGTATTTAGAAAAAAGCGGATTTCTAAAGGTCAGCCAGCCCCCGATGATCAAAAATTCAGAGGAGCTGCCTCCGCGCGACAAATCGTTATTCACATTAGCTGCACGGGCTTTTGGGTAAGGAGATCCAATGGATAATAGTATATTGCCAGTCTTAGAGGCTAAATAATTATTTGTACAGGTAAAAGGTTTTAAACTCTTTACAAAACTATATGGCAAGAAAGAGAATAATCCAACAGTTATATTGGACTCAGGCTATGGAGATTATTCCAAGGCATGGGAGTCAATCATCCCGGCAGTAGCCAGACACACTCAGGTGCTTGTATATGATAGAGCTGGATTAGGAAAAAGTGAGATAAGTCAGAATCCCAGAACGAGCAAAGAAATGACAGACGAGTTAAAGGAACTTCTGGTGCAGCTGGAGATAAAACCTCCTTACATACTGGTCGGCCATTCTTTTGGCGGAGTGAACATGCGGTTATTTGCCACTAAGCACTCTGCTGATGTTACTGGCTTACTGCTTATTGATTCGACACCTGAGGACTATCGGGAAAGATTTCTCCCAACCATGCCGATAGAATTTCAAAAAGAATACAATCTGCAATTTACTCTTGAAGGTACATATGAAGAATTTATGGAAAGTTTAAAGCTAGTAAAAGAATCGAGAAGGCTATTAAATATGCCCCTAATCGTTTTATCAGCTGGAAAAAAAGATCATTACTCCAGGACTTCTCAGGAATTATGGATTGAAATGCAAAAAGAACTTTTGGATATATCAGTAAATAACGAATTTATACTTGCTGAAAACAGCGCCCATTATATTCAGAAAGACGATCCAGAGGCAGTTATTAATGCAATAAAACGGTTGATTCTTCATGCTATAAAGCTTTAGTTTTTTATCTAAAAAATAAAAATGGGGGACAAAATGTATAAAATTGAAACGATAAGACTGGGATTTGTCCCTATCACAATAGAAGCCCTAGAAGCAGCAGCCGAATTGGGCGAACAGGGATTAGAGCAGTTTCTGGGCCTGAAAATTATTAAGGGGTTTATTGAACCTATACATAAAGAGAGAATTTTTCCGATCCGTATGGAAAAGCTGAGAAAAGATCCAGAGATTTCAAAATGGTATGGGTTTGTCGTGGAAAAGGAGACACATAAAGTTGTTGGGATGATGGGCTATAAATCACCCCCTGATGAAAAAGGATTTGTGGAGATAGGCTATGGAATTCATCGGAGATTTCAAGGGTTAGGCTATGCAAGTGAAATGGCCCAGGCATTAAGGGATTGGGCTTTCCTGCAGCCAGATGTAAAAGCGATAACAGCAACAAACATCCTGAATGATAATCATTCCTCCATTAAAATTGTGGAAAAAATAGGTATGGAGCTTATACAGCGAAATGAAAATACGATGGATTATATTGTTTATAAATAATTGTCTTCTTTGGAATGAGTAAGCCAAACCGTAATTCTCATGTTTTATTAAAAGTGAATACTCTTACCAAATAAAATGGTCAGGGAAAGGTTGGTTGCTATGTCAAATAAAACAGAGGAACATGAAAAGAGTAAAATCGAAACAAATGATGATTATAATAGAACGCTTTATGGAAGTCCAACAATTGGCGGTTTCATCGTGGCAGGTGTGATTGCTGTAGTGATAATGTATAGCATTTTTAAATGAATAAATTGGAGTAGATGGAATTGATGAAAGGCGAAACAAGTTTTATTAGACCGTTGAAAAAGGAAGATGTTGCAGAAAGTTTACAATTAGAAAATGATAATCGTGATTTTTTTGAAAAGTTTTCAATGACGCGGAGCAATGATTTTTATACTATTGAAGGCCAATTGGAGAAGATAGCAAACCACGATGAAAATATGAAAAGTGATCAAGAATATCATTTTGGGATTTTTAAAAATGATGACCATATATTAGTTGGAACAATTAGTCTTTTTCAAGTTATTAGAGGTTCTCTTCAGAGTGCGTTCATTGGATATTTTTGGACAAGAAGCATAATGGGAAGGGGTATACTACTGAAGCGGCTAAGTTAATTGTGGAATATGCTTTCCAGATATTAAAGCTGCATCGGATCGAAGCGGGTGTAATGCCACATAATATTGCTTCCATACGAGTGCTGGAGAAAGCCGGTTTTCATAAAGAAGGAATTGCACATAAGAATGTAAAATAAATGGGAAATGGGAAGATCATCAGGTGCTGGGAATCATAAATCCTAATGACTAAAGTGGTTATCGGCAAAAGCTTTTTAGAAGATTTTGAGATAATCTGTTCTTGCATTTTAGGTACATTTGAAGCATATTAGATTATCATATACTATCTAAATGCATCAAACGAAGAAGAGAGGTAACCTCAATGTTTAACAGAGTAGATTCTATAGATAGCCTTATAGCAACAACCCCTATTATTATGTCGGCCATTCCCGCTGATTTATCTATTGCGATCTGTGACTTAGAAAAATTTGTTGCATATTTCCCTGGTGAGACAATAAATTTAAAGATTCAGGCGGGTCAGCCTTTAAACCCAGAAGAACCGCTTTCTTTAGCTTTACGTGAAAATAAATTATTAAAGGCTAACGTACCTTCAGATTTTTATGGTTTTGAATTCATAGGAACAGCTACACCAGTTCTTGATAAAAACGGAAAAGTGATAGGCGGGATTGCTGTTCAATTGCGCAGGCAAACGGAATTAAGAGAGATCGTGGACCAGATATCAGATTCGTTATCACAAGCAAATGAGCAGATCAGTAACGTAGCAAATGGGTCAGTTTCACTGGCGAATTTTTCACAGGATCTCCTCACTCAATCACATAAAGCCGAGGAAAATGCAGAGCGGTCCACCGACGTGCTTTCCATTATAAAACGGGTAGCCGACCAGACGAATTTGCTGGGGTTAAATGCTGCAATAGAGGCTGCTCGCGCAGGTGAAAAAGGGAAGGGGTTTGAAGTTGTAGCCAATGAGATTCGAAAGTTTTCAAAGGAAACGGTCACTTCTACTCAGACCATTAATGAAACCATGACTGAAATTAAAGAAGCGATGAATGTAATGGGGCAATCGATAGAAAAAATAGCAGCAATTGGTCAACAACATGCCGAATCTATGTCACAGACCTCTGCCTTTATTGAAGAAATAAACGAACTGGCAAACCAGCTACACCAGTTTGCTAATAAATTATAACTCATTTTCACCTTTAACAAGTGGATGAAAAGAAATCCATTAAAAAGAATATCCTTATATGTAACGGGCTAGATGCCCTTCAGGCAATTCGATACATAAAGGGTTTATTGGATTGATCTTCTTAATTCTTTCCGGCTAGAAAAAAATCCCCTGCAGCAATTCTGCTGAACGGGGGATTTTGCTTTTGTTAGAAAAGAAAGTATACCTTTTTAACAAGTACAGATGTCTAGCTCCAGCCCCGACGCACAGGACAAGGAACGCTACGGCAGCGATACATGCACGAAACAAAGCTAGCGCTCTTCTTATTTAAAAAAAGATATTTAAAATAAAGTAAGAAAGTGCTGCCAGGCTGCCGGCAATTGGAAGTGTGATAAACCAAGTAATAATCATCCGCTGTGCAGTACCCCATTTAACCCCTTTAAGTCTGTGGGCTGAGCCTACACCTAAAATAGAAGATGAGATAACGTGGGTAGTACTGACTGGCAAGTGGATAAAAGTTGCACCAAAGATAATAGCCGCACCCGTCAAGTCAGCGGCAACCCCATTAACCGGACGGATTTTCATAATTTTGCCGCCGACTGTTTTGATGATTTTCCATCCGCCGACAGATGTACCAAGCCCCATAGCAATAGCACAAGAGATTTGGACCC
This sequence comes from Bacillus sp. M6-12, assembly GCF_002860285.1. GTDB lineage: Bacteria > Bacillota > Bacilli > Bacillales > DSM-1321 > Peribacillus. Next base: position 5,605 of record NZ_PGVF01000030.1, on the reverse strand, counting down.
ATGTCTGGATTTCTGTGGTTGATTGATAGTTGTTTGCAATCAGGGCCATTGTAATAATACCCATAGCTTTTTGGGCATCATTTGTGCCATGGGTATACGACTGAAGTGCAGCCGTGGCGATTTGGATATAACGGAATCGCTTATTTGTTTTCGGAAGGTTATTATTTTTAAATACCACCTTAAAAATGCTATACACCAGAAAACCTAATCCGAAAGCAAGCAGCGGTGATATAATTAGTGCCTTGATGATATTTAGGAAACCTTCCCACTTTAAGGCCCCGAATCCTGCAGCCGCGATTCCTGCTCCTGCAATAGAACCGATAATAGCGTGAGACGAACTGCTCGGAATTCCGTAGTACCATGTGATAAGATTCCAGGCGATGGCAGCTATAAGAGCAGCCAATATAACAATTGAACCGTTTTCCAATTGGAAGGGATCGACGATATCCTTCGAGATCGTTTTTGCTACGCCTGTAAAAGAAATGGCACCTATGAAGTTCATAATGGCGGCAAGCAAAATGGCATGTCTCGGTTTTAACGCTTTTGTAGATACTGATGTCGCTATTGAGTTAGCGGTATCATGGAAGCCATTTATAAAGTCAAACGCAAGGGCACCAATGACAATAAGTATGGTCAGTATAAATATAGTATCCATATATCAATAGACTCCTTATGCGTTTTTCATGATGATTGTTTCAAGTGTGTTGGCAACAGTCTGACAGCTGTCAGCGATCTCTTCCAGTTCTTCATATACCTCTTTATATTGCATGATGCGGATAGGATCCTTTTCAACCGTAAATAAATTCTTAATGGACTGGCGCCGTATGCCATCGCAGAGAGATTCAAGGTCCTTTATTTTGATTGCGTGTTCACGGATTTGCGGAAGCTTTTTCGTTGATAACAGATCCACAGCCTTTTCAATTTCATAGGCGCATTCTCTGATTGCTTCGACGAATTTTAGCATGTAATCATCGGCATTAATGATTGAGTACATTTCCAGCATGGCAGAAGAGTGTTCAAGTCCATCAAGAACGTCATCCATGCTCATGGCCAGGGCAAGGATATCCTCACGCTCAAGCGGAGTAATAAATGCATTATTCAGTTCCTTTATTACTTCATGTACATAAGAGTCGCCTTTTGTTTCAAGCTCTTTCATCTTATCCGCGAATACCTTTAAATCGCTGACATTATTCAGTTTGTAATCCGCAAAGTAATCAGCACTTTCTTTTAAGTTTTGAGAAATGCTAATAAGCAAACTTGCGAATTTGTCCTTTTTTGACTTGAAAACCATTTGAAAACCCCCATTGTCATTAATTCATCCAAGTACTGTATAAAAAAATTTACCCAAATCATTGTAACCAATAAACACTGAGTATTGGAAGCAACTTCGACAAAATTTACACAAACTTTACAAAAGCCATGTGTTTCTATTCATAGTATGGTTCTATAATGAAATTTTGAGTATGAAAGGAAGAAAAAAAGAGCTTATTTTGTAAGGAATTAATAATAGCAGCGGTATTGAACCCTCTCAAATTACGAAAAAGATAAAGGGAAGTTTTGTACTGCTATAATACGTAAAGTAGAGGACACTGCTCCATCATATGCACAGGCAGCCTCAAAATACTGATGAAAAGGGCAGTGGATAAGCCATAAGTAACCATGTTAATTTGCCAATCCGTTCAGAAAGGGCCTCTCCTGCATCTCCTTAATGAACTTATCAGGTATGTGCCAAAGTAGAAGCACGTTAACTTTTTAAAAATATTTTAGTCGGGCTGGTCACGTTTGGCAGGCTAATTTTTCGAATTGGGAAATGCTGCATGCTATAATAGAAGAAACTAAAAGGAGGTCGTATAATGGTACATAATATTGAAACTACTGTTACTCTCCATAATGGAGTAGAAATGCCCCAGCTTGGCTTTGGCGTATATAAAGTTGAAAAAGGCTCGGAAACGGTTGATTCTGTGAAAAAAGCACTTAAGACAGGCTATCGTTCCATTGATACGGCGGCCCTCTATAACAATGAAGAAGGCGTTGGCCAGGCTATTAAGGAAAGCGGCATTCCGCGCGAGGACATTTTTATTACCACTAAGGTTTGGAACAGCGATCAGGGCTTTGAGAGCACCCTAAAAGCCTTTGAAACAAGCATATCCAAGCTAGGTCTTGATTATGTGGACCTGTATCTTATACATTGGCCGGTAAAAGGAAAATATGTTGAAACCTGGAAGGCGCTTGAAAAGCTTTATAAAGACGGGCGAGTAAGGGCAATAGGTGTCAGCAACTTCCAGATTCACCATCTGGAAGATTTATTTGCGAACAGCATAGAGAAGCCAATGATCAACCAAGTTGAGCTTCATCCCCGCCTTTCACAAGTGGAATTAAGGAAATTCTGTGCAGGGCATACAATAGCTGTTGAAGCCTGGTCTCCGCTCGGCAGGGGACAGCTTCTCGAAGAACCAACCATTAATCATATAGCTAAAAAGCATGGGAAAACACCTGCTCAAGTGCTGCTGAGATGGCATCTTCAAAATGGTATAGTCGTGATTCCTAAATCGATAACACCTTCCCGCATTGAGGAGAACGCTCATTTATTTGATTTTGAACTCAGCCTTGATGAAATGCAGCAGATTGATGCTCTGAATATGAATGAACGTTTTTTTGCAGACCCGGATAATTTTGATTTTTAATTTTGACTGGATAAGGAGGAAGCCCAAAAAGGGGTTTTCTCTTTTTTTTGGCTAAAAAAGATTACAAAAAAATGTATAGTGACGAATAAATATTCAATTAGATATACTTAAATTACTAAAATACCCCATCTGAAAGGTTTTAATCCTTACGTGGCATACATTTTTTTATGCGTTTTTTGGTTTTATTCATTCCAAAACGGGAAAGTAATAAATACAAGCGGCAGTATAAAACAGCTAAGAATCGACATGATAAATGAGGAGGTGAAGTTCCAGCAGTGATCGATACTCTCCGGAATTTTACTGGCGGGCATATTTCCAGGTAGCGGAACACGAGAGCGGAAAGATGTCCCTTCCAGGGATCCAGAAAAACCAAAAGAAAACATAAGGAATTATATTAATTCATTTAAGCATGGTTTTGATGGATTGCAGTAAAGAAAAGAGTCCGCAGTTGATTTCTTAGCATATGTGCCGTCCGAGCTGAAGCTGATATAAACTCATTAATAGTTAAAAACTTCTTCATTGCTCGAACTATAAATCATTTATCAGGTAAAAAACAACATCTAAAGGAGGAAACAAACATGTTAGAATTTTTATGGTCATTAATTGTTGGTGGTATTATTGGTTGGTTAGCAGGTATGATTATTGGACGTGACGTTCCATTTGGTGTAATTGGAAACATCATTGCAGGTTTTATTGGTGCATGGTTAGGTACAGCTATTTTAGGTGATTGGGGACCTGTCGTTGGTGACTTTGCGATTATCCCAGCGTTAATTGGTGCGATTGTATTTGTTTTCGTACTAAGTCTGATCTTCAGAAGCATGCGTAAAGCTGACCGCTAAGAAAAAATCTTTCCGCTACAGCAATAAACTTAGAAAGAGCCCCTTGCCCTTGTGGCAAGGGGTTTTTTGCATATATTTTATAAGATTGTTCTGAGACACAACTAAAGGAATTTCATATCATCCAAGTGGAAAATCGGGGGTTTGTCGAGCGGAGCTGCCAGACATTCGATTATTTGTCCTGTGATTGGATGGTGGAACTGTATTTTAGCTGCATGCAATGCCTGCCGTGGAAAAGCAGGTTTGCCAAAATAAAGCTCATCGCCAGCAAGCGGGTGGCCAATATGGCTTAAATGAACTCTGATTTGATGGGTGCGCCCTGTTTCCAATGTGCATTTTATTAGGGTCAGGTTTTTATCTTTCATCCGTTTTAGTACCGCATAATGAGTGATGGCCGGCTGGCCTGAAGGAGAAACTCTTCTTCGGGAAGCGTGATGCCTGTCCCGGCCAATCTTTTCATGAATGGTTCCAATATCCCTTTTAAGCAATCCATGAACTATCGCTAGGTATGTTCTATTTATTTTCCTTTCTTCAAGCATACGATCCAGCAGGGAACCGGCAAAAGGGTGTTTAGCAAACAGAACAGCTCCTGTTGTATCCTTATCAAGACGGTGAATGTGCTTTAGTCCATAATGAGCTCCATTGGCAGTAATATAGCCAGCTACAGCATTTAATAAAGTGTTTTTTTCGGATGGATTTGCAGGATGTGTATCCATTCCAGATGGCTTATTTACTATAAGTAAATGATCATCCTCAAATAAAACCTCAATATATGAGTTGAACACAGCAATTTCAAGTGGCTCTTCCTTAAATACCGGGATAGAAATTGTGCTTCTTTCCCCAAAAGGCAATGTCCATGATGCAGCATTGCCATTTACAAGCACTGCCTTTTCCATTCTCCAATGGTGTACAAGCTTTTTTGGAGCCTTCCAGTATTCCTTGAATAATGCTTCTAGCGTTAAATAATCCCACCTATCTATGGGAGTTATATCTAAAAATTTTCCATTTCTAACAGCGTGAACCATAGTACACCCTACTTTCGGCACAATTAATGGCAATTTGTAATTTATTTGGCAGCTAAATATCCAACTTAAGGGAGGGAAAAAGGCCATTTTTCCTAAGCTGATCGGCTGAGTGGGTATAATTACCACCCTGTTTTTACTTCGCATGTGGTATTCTGAAAAAAGATAAACATATTATTAGACATATATAATTATTAAAGGGTGGGTTATTTGTGAAGGTTGTCTTTTCTTCAACAATCGAACAGGAACAGGAAATCTGCGACCTGGTTACAGAATTTTATGATTCCGTTTTTCCGCGATACTTTTCTGACAAGGAAATAAGGCATTTAGCGGAATTAGGGGTTCTGCAAACTCCCAGCAAAAACTTCAGTTATTTTGGGACTTTAAAAGAAGCCTATCAGGTTATGACGTCAATTCAGGTTATCATGTCCATATTGGAAACAAAAGATTTGCAGAGTTACAGAATAAACCCAAAAAACGAGGAATTATTTCTCCATAATGCCCGTTTGTTAAATGATTATGGTTTGTTTTTTCCGCTGAACCTGGAGCATTTCACTGTCCTGCAGGAAGAGCGGGCTGATAAATCTTTCTATTTATATACTGAGGCGGCCAATCAGCTCTTAATATAAACAGGCCTACATAATCTTACTATTAAAACCCAAAAAAATTAAAGTAAAACGCTTTTTACTTGCAGGATGAAAATGCCGGGCTGTTCGGTATGTTAATAAAGCGCTTTAAACCTTGTTTCAGGTTTAAAGAACTGTATTATTTAAACCTATTTTATAACTTAGAAAAATCCCTGCCGTCTGAACTGCACCCCAATTGTTAGACACCATCTAACAGTGAGGGGTGTAGTTTTTTTATGGGGAAGGAAGGTTGTAGAAGAACAAGGTATAGGCGCCCTTCATTCCAAGAAACGGGGGCGTCCATTGATGAAAAAGGACCAAAACAAACAACAACCTGCAGAGGGCTCGCAAGAAGCACTATTAGCGGAAATAGAACGGCTGCGAACGGAGAATGCATATTTAAAAAAATTGAATGCCTTAGTTCAAAACAAGGAAAA
>NZ_PGVF01000029.1 GCF_002860285.1 Bacillus sp. M6-12 | reverse complement strand
CCCTTTTGTCGACAATCTGAGGAAGCCAAAAGGCTTCCCTTTTTTAATTGCGGTAATTACACAAATCATCAACCGTATTGAGATTGAGATATTTTAAGACTGATTGTTTTAATCCCTCAAAATCAATGGTTTCTTTTATGTCTTTATTATACCAGATTTGGGTATGAATATCGAAATAAGCTGTGCCACCTGAAACTGTTACATACAGTCTGCGATAGTATTTATTTTTGGTAATCGCCTTTTCCCAATACTTCACACGTTTTACGCTGTATTCTTTGATAGTTGGAGCTTCTGATTTTTCTTCTGATTTTGTTTCACTTTTCAATTCAGGAGCTTCTTCTATTTGTAAATCTAACTCTACTTCTTCAATTTCGTCTCCCATTTGGAAAGCTAAGTTAAACAAGTCAACTTGTTCCCCTTCTAAAGAGAAGGAATTGTTGTACAGTTGTGTCGCATGGTGCTTTTTGAATTCCAATAGCATTTTTGCTGTTGCCATTGAGTCATCCAATGCTCTATGGTGATTGTCTAATGAAATACCAAATTGGTTACACATCGTATCTAATTTATGATTTTCGTTATCAGGAAAATACAATTTTGCTAATGCAAGAGTATCAACGACTTTATTTGTTGGGAAAATCCCGACTTTTTTGAAGAAGTAAAGCAAATATCTATCCCAGTCAAATCCTGAATTATGAGCAACGAAAATAGCATCTCCAAGAAAACGGAAAAAGTCTGGAAGAACTTGTCCATAAACAGGTTGCCCTTTCACCATATCATTAGTAATTCCTGTTAATTCGGTTGTTTTTGGATAGATTTTTCGTTCAGGGTCAATCAACATACTGAACGTGTCTACAATTTCATTGTCTCTGATTTTCACTCCTGCCAATTCAATAATCATTCCACCTTTTTCTGGTGAAAGAGCAGTTGTTTCAATATCCGCAACAACAAATTCATTTCCTAAATAAAGAATATCATTCATTTCTTTCGCCTTATCTAAAGTCGATAGTTTCTTTTCCTTCATGATTTCTCCTCCTAATCGTGTTATAAACATAACGCCTATTTGTTGTTTGATTTCTATTATTATAGTAAGCTGTTTATTTTTTCATTTATGAAAGAGTCGATTATCTATATGTATTATGTTATAATATTAATTGATTATAGTCAACGATTTATAAAATTTTGCCTAAGTTTCATAGAAATAGGCTTGTGTAAAGGAGGATTTCTTTTGTTATTTGATTATTTGGTAGATGAACCTCTTTCGTACAGAATGAGACCACGACATATTGATGAAGTAGCTGGACAACAGCATGTTATCGGAAAAGACACCGCTTTATACAAAATGATAAAAAATGGATTTGTTCCATCTATGTTGTTCTACGGTGAACCAGGTATCGGAAAAACATCATTGGCAAAAGCCATAGCTGGAACGGTTAATATTGATTTCATTTCGATTAATGCGACTACTGCTGGAAAGAAAGATATGGAAGAAGCGGTGGAAAAAGCAAGGATGAAAGGGAAACTCATTCTTTTTATTGATGAAGTCCATCGTTTTAATAAGGCACAGCAAGATTATCTCTTACCTCATGTAGAGCGTGGTTTGGTCACATTGATTGGGGCAACAACGGAAAACCCCTTCCATGAAGTCAATCCAGCGATAAGAAGTCGATGTGGTCAAATAAAACAGTTAAAACCACTTCAACCAAAGGACATTAAAGAACTATTGGTTCGTGCTTTGAATGATACCGAGCGTGGTTTAGGTCACATATCTATTGATATATCGGAAAAAGAACTGGATATGATTTCAGAATCTACAAATGGTGATGCTCGTTCTGCTTTAACTATTTTAGAAGAAATTGTAGAAGCATCAAAAGATTCTTCCACAAATAAAATTATAGTAAGAGAAGAACTTGTAAAAGAATGTGTTGAAAACAAAGGTTTCGCTCATGATAAGAATGGTGATATTTACTATAACCTCTTGTCCAGTTTGCAGAAATCTATTAGAGGTAGTGATGTGGATGCTTCTCTTCATTACTTAGCACGATTATTAGAAGGTGGGGACCTCACTTCGATTTGCCGAAGATTGGTTGTGATAGCGTATGAAGATATATCTATCGCTTCTCCTGACGTTGCGGTTCATACCATGATGGCAGTACAAGCAGTAGAACGCTTGGGGCTACCAGAGGCACGTATTCCTCTTGCAAATATTGTAGTGGAACAATGTCTATCCCCTAAGACAAATAGTGCTTATAAAGCCTTAGATTTAGCTTTAGAAGATGTAAGAAATGGGAATATAGGAGAAATACCAGACCATTTAAAAGATACCCACTATAAAAACGCTTCTAAATTAGGTCATGGTGTGGGGTACAAATACCCTCACAATTATCAAAACTCTTGGGTGAAGCAACAATATCTACCTGATAAGCTAAAAGAAAAGCAATATTTCTTCCCGAAAAATAACGGAAAAGAAGATTACTTCGCAAAGGTATATGAGCGTCTGGAAACATTGAAGAAATCAACTAAATAATAAAATTCTTTTTTTGAACAAACAAAAAGCAGTTCGATTCTTTATGAATTAAACTGCTTTTCTTTATTATTGAATGCGAATATTGCCCACATATTGAGCATTTCCTCTGTCCGTATCAAGGTCAACCACAATCACGTATTCACCAGTTTCTTTTGGCAAATAAAATGAGTCATTTTCCAGTTTCAATTCTACTTCTTTATCATTTTTCCACACTGAAACTCGTAACCCATTCGGGTCAAAATCTCCATGTTCAAAAAGCAAATCCATTGGTTCTCCAACACTATAAGATAATTGAGGTTGCTCTTTAGCAAAAGATATAATATCTTTTGTTTCTTTCTTGTAACGCTTATCTGAATCCCAATTAATATTAGCTTCTTCCAGTTCATCTATTTGAACATCGTTAGGATTTGATAATGAAACAGTAGGTGGAGAAAAGTCATATTCTTCTCCAAAACATCCTGTTAAAGACAAAACGAAAAACAATCCGACAAGGAACTTCCAGCATTTGTTCATTCATTCACCTCCATCTATTTATGTTTTATTTTATCATAGGGCATAATTGGTTAATCATAACAATTTTTTATTTATAAATTTACTTCTATAAAAATATCACCAAAAAAAATAGAGTAAAAGAACCCTTTCGATTCTTTACCCTATCTGCTAATACTAATTATTTTCATTGTTTCGTGTTTTGTATCAAACATGATATTCTTCAATATTTTTGTTCCTTGAAACGTAAAAAGTACCATGCCGAAAATAATCAACGATTGCATAAGTGGTGTTAATTTCCCTTCTTCTAAGAAAGCTGGAATAAATAATTGAAATGATACGTACATCAGAAAGGTTTGAAGTATCGGACTAAATACACCCTCTGTTAAAATTTGAATAAAGCTGGAAAATATCTTTCGATTAAATAAGCTACCAATTAAGATAATCGGAGATAAAAAGAGAATAAGAATAAGAGCAACAACTTCTAACACTTGAAGTCCTGCTATCCATAAAACAGATAGAGAAGATAACATAGAAATCATAGCAATTACAATGGTGTTTCCCTCTATTTCTGCAGAGCTATGTTGAATTTGCTGGAATATCTCCCTTTCATGTAGAAAAGAACTCCAATAATCAAATGTAAATTGTAAAATCTGAACTGGAAACAAACAAATAGTAAACATTATCGCCATCTGAATGAAATATTTTTTATTTTCCTTCCAATAGCCTTTTACTTGATATTCGTTCCCCTTTCGGAAGTAAAGAACTCTCTTTATCCCTAACCAAAGAAAGCAAACGATAAAGGCTAAAAAAAGAATATAACTAAACGAAAATAATTCGTTATTGGCTATCACCTGTTCAACGCCTGATAACATATTTTCTGCCCCTTTTGATATAAGAACAGACAATGAATGTAAGACAAAGCCTACTCCCTTTTCAATCATAGAATCCATTTTGATTCACCCCTTTTTTGATATGTATAAGCTGATTGTATAAAGAACAGGAATGAGGTGAAATAGAAGAACGGTTCTACCACGTTCGAGAGCAAAATAAAAAGAGAGTGATAAATACTCTCCTTCTACTCCCCAATTATGAAAATAATACTTTTTGTATATCCCCTTTCCACTTATAAGGAACAAAGGATATAAATTTCATTTTTAAGAAGAAAATCATCATATCTGCATCAATACCTGTTTGCTCCTCTAATTGATTTTTCCTAAATTGATTCATTCTCTCTTCCCAACCCTGATAAATTTCCATTACACGAATAAATATATCTTCTGCACGATTTAACCATTTTTCCTTCATGAATATCACTCCTATATAAAAAATATTGAAATCAATATGCCTGTTTTTTGTGTATATCTTTTATCGTATGCGGTAAGAATAAAAACCATAATTCACGATTAATTGTAAAAAATAATTTACATAAATAATAGTTCGTGATAGTCTATTTATATAGAAAATGAATAGGTGCGGTGAGATAAATGGAGAATCTAATCTTAACTTTTTGGAGAGATAAAGAGGTTCATATCGGCAAAAATGGTCATGTATTAGAAGGTGAAGTTGTTGGAAAGGTCGATTATTACCGAGTAGAGAAATATGATACCTGGACTTTTTATAAAAATGAAAAGCACTATACTTCTTTTAAAGAAGCGTTTAAAGCGGTGATTAGCAAAGTAAAAAAATACCCTCACACAACATATTGTTTATACATGCACTACTTTGATAAAAAGATTAATAGCCAAACCTCTACGGTTCTATTTTATCTAAATAGAAATAAAGAAGATTTTGTTACGGTTCGATTTGGATACGAAAAGGATTTCTTCTGTCGTCTATCTTTAAAAGATTACACCATTGAGTTTGATAAAGGAGATACAAATGAAGAGAACACTTTGTTACTGGATTGGCTACCGAAAAAACGTGAAGTTCACCCTACTGCCCTTCAAGAACGAATCGCTTCTTTTAAAGAATTTAATATCTTAGAAATAGATTTTAAGGGGATTGTGAAAGATGAACGAAAAGAAAAATTCTTTGAAGAACTTCAATATTGTTTTGAACAAATCAACAAGGTTTTTCCAGTGAAGAACTTTTATCCTGTTCATAGTATTTATTTTGCTAAATATAAAAAGGCTCGTGGTAAATATGGACAAGGAAAGATTTCATTGAACCCTGATTGCTATTACTCCATTCGGGATACCATTTATCATGAATATGGTCATTTTCTTTACGATATAGGATTGTTGGGAAATTATCCTTATTACTATCAAAACAAAGTAGACCGACTGCCAACAGCAGAAATTATGGATAAAATCATTAATATTCTTTACTCTGAAAAGACTTTGCAGGATATTCATAAACGAGCAGAATGGAGAATGGGGCTAAAAGGAAAGTCATCGGATAATATCGTGGAGATTGAAAAATACAGAAGTAAAGATGAAGAATATCTCTTACGCCCTACCGAAATCTTTGCAAGGTTGTTTGAAGCCTATATGCTTTCTTTAGATAAAGAAAAAGGAGAAAGTCTGGATTATAAACTGGACTTTACTGAAGAAGAAATTAAAAAGGTAAGACCGCTTCTTCAACAGTACCTTAAAATGATTCAAGAAGATTACGCAACAGAAACAAGCACTTCGATTTGAAGTGTTTTTTCTTGTAAAAAATAATTTACTAAAATGTAATTTTGTGATACACTAATAATATACACCTAAAATATGAAAGAAGAAATCACTCTCTCCTATTCACTTTCCGAATGTTTGTTTCTCTCTTCAACTAAAATATAGAAATCGGAGAAGCAAGGAAAGATTTTATCTTATTTATTTAAAGGAGAGATTTTTATATGGCAACAATGATGAATGGGTATCGTTTTGATATGGCAAAAGACGGAGCAAACGAATATGCAGTAGAGGTAAATGGAAAGAATGTTATCTCTGGTAGTAATTTTGCTTCTGCTTTAGATGTGTTTAAATACATTGATGAAAGTATTAAAAATGCTGGAACTTCTGATGTGGTTCATTTGGTGAAAGAATATGACGCAAAAACAAAGCGTCATTCAGATGAAGTCGTAAGAAGCAATGTAAGGAAACCGAAAAAAGCTCTTGCTTAAAGAAATGAAACGATTCAAGTAGAGAATATAAGCCTTGTTCTTTTGGAATGAGGCTTTATCATTGAAATGAAATTAAAAAGGAAAGAACTTATCTTAGGAGGAATTTTAGTATGCAACCAATTAACGTAATGAATATCGAAGAAGCAGAAGCACGTATTTTATTCTTGCAGGAAGAAGTCGCAAAGCATGATGCTTTATATGAGCAAAACAAACCAATTATTTCTGATTCAGAGTATGACAAAATCTATCATGAGTTGGTTCAATTAGAATTAAAGCATCCAACATTTGTAACATCTGAATCTCCTACTCAACGTATTGTAACGGTGATTGTAGACAGTTTGAAAAAAGTCACTCATACGACACCAATGCTTTCACAAGATAAAGTGCATACAGCCGAAGATATTATCAAATTTGTTAAGAAATCTGTTAGTCGTATCTTGGCTCAATTGAAGCTGGATGGTTTAACGATTGTTTTAACGTATGAAAATGGTCGTAGAGTTTCTGCAGTGACAAGAGGCGATGGCTATGTGGGAGAAGACGTTTTACACACGATTTCTACAAGTGTAGACGTACCAAAACATATTCCTTTCCTTGGTCGTTTAGAAATTCGAGCAGAAGCGGTTATTACGTTTGAAGATTTTGAACGTATCAATATGGATGGTGAATACGCAACGACTCGTAACCTTGCTTCTGGAACAGTTCGACAATTAGATGCAAATGTAGCAAAAGAACGTAACATTCGTGTTGTTGCATTTGATTTGGTGTCTGCAGACGGAAAAGAGTTTGAAAATGATGTGGAACAATTAGAGTTTATGAAGGCATTAGGATTCAATGTCGTTCCTTACGAAGTATTTGAAAATACAGAAGAAGGTATTGAAGCCTTAATTGAATTTTGTACAACTTTCTCTGAAAAACACAGAAAAAATCTTCCTTATGCAATTGACGGATTGGTTCTGAAGTTTGATGATTTAGCTGTACGTGAAGAATTAGGTTATACCAACAAGTTTCCACGTTGGGGTTGTGCTTTTAAGTTTGAATCTCTTGAAGCGACAACCAAACTTCAACGCACTGTTAATCAAGTCGGAAAAACTGGACAAATCACTCCTGTTGCCGAATTTGATATGGTAAATATTGAAGGGGTTGAAATTAGACGTGCTACCCTTCATAATTTTAATAACATAGGCGATAAGGAATATGTGGTTAGTGGAAAAACACGTATGGGTAAAGATATTCGTATTGGCGATACCATTGTAGTTGCAAGAGCAAATGACGTTATCCCACAAGTAGTTCAAAGCATTAAAGAATTACGAACAGGAAATGAAGAGGTCATTGTGCCTCCTGCTCATTGTCCTGCATGTGGTTCACCTACTGAATGGATTGGGGAAAACCTATACTGTACAGGCATTGATTGTAAGCCACAATTAGAAGGTAAACTTATTCACTTTGTAAGTAGAAAGACATTGAACATTGACGGTATCGGAAAAGAAACGGTTAAAATGTTTATCGAGAAAGGATTTATTTCCAACTTCTCTGATATTTTCCGCTTACAAGATAAAGAAGAAGAAATTACAAGCATTGAAGGTTTTGGAAAAAAATCATTTGATAAAATGATTAAAGGAATTGAAGAATCGAAGAAAGCTCCGCTTCATCGTGTTATCTATTCCCTATCTATTCGTAATATTGGAGAAACTGCTTCTAAAGACGTTTCTAAAGTATTTAAGAACATGGATGAAATCATTGAATTATCCAAGAATCTTCCAGAATTTGAAGCAAAAGTACGTTCCATTAATGACTTTGGAGATACAATGACTGCTACAATGATTGATTTCTTCACGAATGAAAAGAATATTGAATTGATTCGTGACCTTCAAGCGGTTGGCTTTAAAATGGAAAGCGAATTCCAAGGTGCTCCTGCTGGAACAACACTTGAAGGATTGACATTCGTTATTACTGGTAAATTCTCTATTGGTAGAAGTGAGTTTAAATCCCTAATTGAATCATTAGGTGGAAAAGCAAGTGGTTCGGTTAGTAAGAAAACAAACTATCTTCTAATGGGTGAAGGTGAAGAAGGTTCTTCTAAACATCAAAAAGCCATAGAGTTAGGAACTGAAATTTTAAGTGAAGATACGTTTAAATCTAAATTCGGAATTGAACTTTAATCAACTTATTGCTCCCCTTCTTTTGAGGGGGAGCTTTTACATAATAGGAGGAATAAACATATGTCAGACATGATTCGTATTACGAATGTTGAGGTAAAACCAAAAGAAAGAGAAATCTTTTTTACCGTAAACGACAAATCAAAATACAAAATCCCAAGCAAGATGTTTCCTTTGTCCAGCAAAAAGAATTTGGGTGTTTTTACAACGGAGACCACTGTCCCTTATCAAAATGAATTGTTTCTAAACGCTATTAATCAAATTGAATTGCCAATGGGGATGTGTTATAGCAATTCTGAAAAAATTAGACAAATCGGAGAGAAATTAGGAGTGAAAGCTCATTATTTTTCTGGTTGGATTTTTAAAGCAGGAGATATGCCAAAACATCATGCCTGGATAGTAGTGGAACATGAGGCTGGTGTTAGCATTGTTGATTCGTTAAAGGAAAATATTTTTATCGAAGCTACAAAGAAATTCCCTGTTGATTACAATGACCCTGATTGGCGTAAAAAATCAGCATTAGCAGTAAAACAAGTCATACGAGAAATGCCTTTAAATAGTCAGCAAATCATCGTGGGACAAGTATTGGAATCCTTTTTTTATGTAGGCTCTCCTGATACGATAGATAATTCAAGAAAGATTTTCAATCAACTAACAGAAAAATTCCCTAAACATCCTGCTTACATGAGAGATGGAGATAATTTAGAGGGTAGAAGTAAACTCCAAGAAGAAATGGCTCGTATTGGAATCGAATAATCGTGTTAGAATCAGAACCCCTTTTAACAGGTGGTTCTTTTTTATTATGCTAATCCTTACTATGTTTTTCCGATTAATCCGCTTTCTTTTTATCTAAAATATAAAGTTATGATTATTGAAGGAATGGGAGGAAAAATATGAAGAAAACAATGTCATTATTTTTATTATCAACTGCAGTTAGCGTTGCTTTAGTTGGGTGTGCAGAAGAGAAAACAACTGAACAAAGTAAAGAAAAAGCACCTGAATTACAAGAGGTCGTAAAAAATACTAAAGCCCAAAAGACTGAACTGGAAAAAGCATTAGAAGTAGAAAATCAAATTAAGCAAGTGGTTTTAGACAATATTAAATACGCTGAAGAAGAAAATTCACAAAAGTATATGGAGACTTTTACTTTTCCAAATAATGAAACCTATGAGTACAATCTAAAACTTATGAATGCTGTTTTTAAGAATTATGATTTAGATTATGAGGTTCTATCCGCTGATGTGATTGAAAGAGTAGACAATTATGCTAAAGTAGAAGTAGTTCAAAAATATATTGCCAAATCTATTGCAGAAGGATTGGGATATACAAATAATATGGCTACTTACACCCTAACATTGGAATTAATCGATGGGAAATGGAAAATCGTTAATTCTGAGTTAGACCCTTCAAAGACTAAAGTTCTTGATGAAAACGGTAATGTCATAGAGGTTGAAGCTACAAAGTAATTTGTTATCTTATTACGTAAAAAAGAACCAATCTTTTTGTAAGACTGGTTCTTCTCTTTGTGTTTATGCTACTTTTTCTTCCTGTTTTAATTTTTTCACTTCTCTCTTATAAATGGTTTTGATATGAGAAACATCCCATTCAGAAATGTTTTCAAATCCCCAACGCAAGAAATCTTCATATGTTGCCATATCTAAATCTTCTAATACAAAATCAAACCAGAAAGAACGATAGCCTTTCAATGTTTTGATTCCGATTTTGATTCCCCCTCTTACTGGTACAAAAACATTCACTTTTACCATTTTTGTTATCACACCAAAATAACCAGGGTTCTCTTTTCTTCTTTGGTCTTGCTCCACTAATTCTTTTTGGTATTCCCTTGTACCCTTTTTGCTATAGAAAAGTTGTACAACATCACCAAAATCAGCCAATTCATAAAAAACCTTTTTGCATTTCTTACAAACATATAGGTTGTGCCATTGATTTTTTTTCCCTACTTCAACGCCCAAACCACCAGTTCCTATTACTTCTAAAGAATCCGCTCCACAACAAAGAGCTACATTGCTCCCTAATTTAACCATGTTCTTTTCCCCTTTTCTTCTCAAAGTTCATAAATAAGTAAAAAACTTTCCTTTTTTTTCGATTTCTTTATTATATGTAATTTTTCATTCAAAATAAAAAGAGGATAGTCGTCATCTATCCACTTCTCTTTCTTTACTGCTGACTGTTCGGGTTTACTAACCCTTGTTGGTCAAACATTTTTGATACACCTTCAATATTGTTCACAGAATCATCTACTTGGTCTTCCAAGTCCACTAAAACGTCACTTGGGGATAATTCGCTACCAGTAACCGAATAGTATTTTTCTTTAATAACATCCATGCTTCCTCCAACATTTGTATTGTAGACAACTAAGAAAAGCAAAACGCCTACGATTAATGCTTTAAAACACGCTTTGGTTATATAAATGATTATTTTTGCGAAAAGTTCAAAAATCAAAACCTTGTTCCCTCCTCTTTCTGTGTTAGATTACGAAATCTTCTCTTTATTAAAGTCGATTTTAGTCGAAAGTATAACATAAACCCTTTCATATCAAGGGTTACAGCGTTTTACTATTTTTTACCTCTATTTTCTTTGAATAATTTTTTACAAAAAAAAGAGGGGGAATTCCCCTCTTTTAGAAGACTGTTTTTGTATGATAGAAGTCTTCTGCTTCTTTCTTGATGTTATTAATGTGTTCACAAATAGCATCTAAGTTCTTTTGTGATTCCACATCTTCAATGTTGACCTCAAAGGTTAAGTCAATGCTGTATCCATTTTCATCTTTGTCAAAATAAACAAGAGATACGTCAAGGGTGAATAACTCCTCTGGATAAGTTACTTTAGTCATTAACTCTTTGAAAATAGCGGTTAAGCGAAGAACTGCAAATTTCTCAACAAAACCTCTTCGTTTCATTAATTTTAATAAGTCCTTTTCATCGACACCGAAGTAAGACATGGTGAAGGCTTCATTAATACAGAATTTGCGTGTAATCAAAATCACGTCTTTATCAATGATACTTTCGGTTTTCAACCCTTCTGCATGATGCTCTGTTAATTTACCATCTAAAATCTTTCGTAGGACTTCAAATTCCTTAAAGATTTCTTCTTCAGTTTTTGTGAAGGATGGTTTCGTCAACAGATACTTTCCAAAGTCTGTATCAAGGAACGATTCATCTTTGATATTCATGTACGTATCTAAGTCCAAAACCTTATTTTCAACCATTTGCTCTAATGCTAATACAAGAGAGTTTTTAATCAGGTCAGGGTAATCTTTGGATAACTCTTTCTTATATTGAATGAGTTCCATCCCTTTCTGGTTGATTCGATTCACTATACCATACCTCCTTTGCTAATTTGTCTTATATTCTATAAATAAATGCGGTTAAAAATAATTCCAGTAGGCTTATTCGTCAATTTTATCGAATGGGAAAACACGAGTGAAAATTTTTCCAATAATTTTAGATTCATCAACCATGCCAACTTCTTCAAATCGGCTATCTAAGCTGTTGTTTCGATTATCTCCCATTACAAATACTTTCCCTTTCGGAACGACTGCATCAATTGAACCAATGGTTTCTTGTCCACCAATGTAATGTTCTTTTAGCAATTCTCCGTTTACATATACTTTTCCATTCTCAACTTTTACTTTATCTCCTTCTTCTCCAATTACACGTTTAATCAGAACTTTATGTCCTGCTAAATCTGTATCGAAGACAACAATATCTTTGTATTGTGGTTTTGCGTCACCTTTGTACGCCAAGCGGTTCACAAGTAGGTAATCTTTGTCATGGAGAGTATTGTCCATTGAATGACCAATGACCAATGTAGGTTTCACTATACTGGTAAGAAGGAAGGCAATCAGGAAGGATAAAATGATGACTTTTCCCCATTCTTTTAATTCTTGCAAAGCTGTCTTTGCTTCTTGGGGTTCTTCTGGCTGATTCTTCTTTTTTCTAAGCAATTGCATCTGCTCCCTCCTCTATTTAAGCTATTTTCTCAACTTTATTAGCCCTTTTTTAATTTCTTCACGAACTTCTAAGAAATTATCTTGTGATACATCTACTTTCATTCGATATTCCGTTAAAACATTGTAATAACTATCCTTTTCATGAATCACCTTTTTATCCAATTCTTCTACTTTTGTATCAAAGCTAAAAGATTTTTGAATAACATCTTTTACATTAGGTGCGTGAACACGAATGATTTTATCAACGTCTCCAATTTCATCTAAATTGTAATATTCAAAGCTATTAAATACCTTGATATAAATTTCAATTTGATTGTTTGGATTTGATAAGAAATACGCCTTAAAAGTAAGTGTATCCTTGGAAAATGTTAATAGTTCTTTCTCAATTGAATTATCTAATCGGTTTTTTGCTCCAACAATATTGAACTTTGACAAGAAATTGGCATCAAATAAATTAGCGACCAAAGCTGATTCATTTTCTCTTACCGCCTTTAGCTTCATTTCCAATTCATAAATTTCATTGAAATGGTTTTTTAATTCCGTTAAAGCGTCAGACACAATCTTATCAAAGGAAATTTTCGTCACACTTAAGATTTTACTTGCGTTAATTTCTAATAATTGTCCAAAATCTGTTACGATTACAATGGTATTTGAACTAATTTCCAAAACAATTCCTTTTACATTGCGTAAAGTTGGGTCTTCATTTTCGCTTTCTATTTGCACTCGATTGTTTATTTTAAAATCATCAAAAATCAAAAAAGTCTCCTCCTTCACAAATTTAATTATAAACCATTCAAAAATGATTTTTCTATACATAATACGTTCTATCCTGCTTAATTACGCTTATTATCGTGTTCTATAGTAAATGAAAAAAACCATTTTCAGGACTCCTTTTAAAACCAATAGAACAATAAAAAAAGCCCCTTTCAAAAAGAGACTTTCTTTTATCATGTCATTACCGCATAACACAGAATACAAATAAATATTGCGACCATTGGGAAGATATAGAAGAAGCTCCTTCTTTCTTTTTTTGTAAAGACAACTGGTTCTTTAACATTTTCTATTCCCCTGTTTTCTTTCACTTTTTGTTCATTTTCTTCTTTCAATTTTCGCAATAAGAATCTGGTTAGACGAAAAGAGCCATAAGCTAAACCAAGTAGCATAAAGCCTGACAGAATGATAGATGCCATTGGTATATCTGTCATTGATACATCTATTGATTCTGCAGAGAGAGATTCTTCTTCTGGTAATAGTGTTTGTAGTTTGGTTGAAACAAAAAGCAATCCAACTGCCATTAAATTATTAGTCATATGTGCAATCATGGAAGGGATAATGGAGTTCGTTGCATAAACCATGTAACCAAAAACAATCCCAAGAATGAAAGGACCCATAAAGTTATAGGGATTCAAATGCAATAAACTAAATAAGAAAGCAATATAGATAATAGCAAACTGTTTATTTCGATTCTCTACTCCTCTTAGTAAGACACCTCTAAATAACAACTCTTCAAAGAATCCAGGGAATAGACCCAATCCAATAATTTGAAACCCTACTGCAATTGCAACAAAGGACTTTTGATTGTTTAATTCTGTTGGTATTTCTGGAAGAATTATCATCATCAACGCATTAGATAGCATGATAATCGGATAAACAGAAATAAGAATCATAACGCTATACAATATTGTTTTAAAACTAACAGGATTAAGACGAACAAACTCTTTGAAACCTTTTTCTCCTTTGTAGCGATAAGCTACAAAAAGAGCTGGAACACCTACTAATAAAAGACCGTTCAGCAAGATATACATATTCATCGATAGGTCTATCATGGATAGTCCTAAACTTCCTACTAAAAAGTATAAACTCACCCAAAAATACAATTGATTCGTTTTAATTAAGTCAAATGGTTTCATTCTCCACCTCTCTCTTCTATTCTTTTTATCTATCATAAAAAAGCTAAACGACAACTTCTATATCATAGTTGCTCTATCATTCCTTACCTTTCAAGGATGACAAATCCAATGTCCAGTTAATTCGACTACGATAATCAAATAAGGCAAATGCTTCATTGATATACTTGTCCACGTCTTCATCTTTCCAACGGTTTATCTTTTTGATATGACCTCTAACAATAGGTTCAAGTCCATGTATCAAGGCATAACCCCAATGCTGTGTTTTGTGACAATTTGGACAAAGGGCAATAATTCGTTCTAACTTCTGAACATGCGTTTCCATGTTATATGACCATTTTTCATGAGCTTCAACAGGGTGTTTCTCTCCTACTCCCCCACATATTTCACATTTGTAACCAGCTTTTCGATAACAAGCTCTACGGATATTGTCCCATTCATCTTTCATTTCAGAACGCACATTATGCTCCCAATTAGAGGAAGGCACAAGTTCTACTGTCAAAGGAATGAAAGGATTGAAAACGGAAATAATTTGGTCTTCTGGTACATAAAAACTTTTCATTCTGCCATCGTATTTTGCTCCCCACTCTAACGCAAGAGCTTCATATTCTTTCGGTACATTCAATCGTGTTTTCATATAATTCCTCCTTCTTTTATCATGTTGTAATTGAATATAGTCAAAGGAAATGACTATAATAATAACAATAGTAGTGAGAAGAATGGATTATCACTTGGCAATCGTTGAACAAGAGTCTTCCGTAATGGCTGACCGATGAAACGCAATTAAGCGTTGAAACAATCACCCCCTATGGGATAACGATGGCATATGACGACCTCTCCAACAGTCATATTCAGATATACTTTCTTCAGGAATGAATCCCTTTTATAAGGGATTTTTTATTTTGTGGAAAATTTTTCAGGAGGGAATTGTTTATAATGTAGGAGTAGTCATATAAAAGGAATTTTATTTAAAATACGTAACAAAGTGATTTGATACAAGGGAGGATTTTTTATGTTAAAAGTGGATAAGTACGGAAGAGTTTTTATGATGTCAAGATATATGGATTTAAACGGAAATCCTGTAAAGAAAACAAAAGAAGATTATCCGTATAGTTATGATTCTTTTGTTGTATGGAAAGAAGATTATCAGAAAGATAAAAGTCATGTAGTTTATTCCGATAGACTTTTACAATGGGATTACAATAAATTTGGAGATTGCTGTATGGAGATTTGGGGAAATACAGGTCAATATTTCTATAATAGAAATCCAAAAGAAATTGAAACATTCCTAAGTAAATATCTAAACAAAGAAATCAAACTAACAGCCATTATGGAGGGTTGCAATGTTTCAAGTGGATTTCCTATTTGGACATTTTTCTATGAAGAAATAGAAGATTGAATCAATAGTAGATAAACAAAATCATTTATTCTTTAAAAGGGGTATATACACTTATGACATTCAAAAAACATTTAACAAGTTGTCTATATAAAATTAGTGGATTTCATCATTCCTTCACTGAAATAGATTTAGATAGACAGCTAATTTATCTTAACGAAGGTGGTATTAATTCTATACCTGTAAGGTTAGCTGATGTAGAAAATGTACATGTAACAGGATTAGGAGAATTAAAGATTGTAAATGGAAAATATGAATGGGTAGAGTAATGGATTTTGTTATTAAGCTCTATCTGTTTATAAAGAAAAAGAGAGAGGTCAATTCGACCCCTCTTTTTTATTATCTTGGACATGATTATTTGTAAGTAGAATGATAGTGCCATTGTTTTAATCTTGCAATTTTGATTAATAAACAAAAAGGAAATGGATACATTCATCCACTTCCTTAACTGGTCGTCTTTTTGAGATTAAACATTTTCGATAGACTGGATATACTCATACACCTTATCTCCATAATGAGGTTGAATATCCAATCCGAATTTTTCTAAATCGTATTTTAAGAAGTATTTGACACTTAGTAAATCCATTTCCAATAGCTTTTCAGTTACTTCTACTAAAATGCCATCAAAGTCTTCACGATTTCCTAATTTAATTTCTTCTACAGATTCTAAAATAGTATCTATAATATCAGAAGCATGGAGAATATCACCTTCTAATGTTCCATCTTTTGCATGAAGAATATGAGATTTGTAATCATTTTGCCATTCAGAAGGAATGATTTTTGTGAAATTATTTTCAAACGCCATATTTTCTACTTGAGTCACAGCTTTTTTCATTAGCTTCGACATTCTTTTGGTGTGAGATAGAATATCACCAGTGTATAGTTCAATATCGTCATGAAACAAACCCTTTTGCAACAATACTCCCATATCTACTGGATTCCCAAATTTGTCATTTTCCAGCTTCCCAAGATAATGAGCAATCTTACTAACAGACCAAGAATGTTCCGCTACGCTTCGTTGCTTAAACAGGAACAAGTTTTGATACCTTTTTAAATTCATAAGACCTCTCATTTTGTAGATATACGTACCTAAAGACATGTTATTTCTCTCCTTTTAACGATTAGTTTTCGTCTTCTTGTCGTTTTACTTCGTATTTATAGTTATCTCTAAAAATGTTAGCAATATCGTACTGCATTTCTTCATAAGGCAATACACCTTCTTGTGTTCTTTCTACACGAAGTTTTTGAGAGATAATGTTTTGTTCCAGTTCCATTGAATTTTCAATTAGACCCTGATATTTCTCTTTGATTTCTTTATTAAAGTGATTTTGTCTAAACATGATATTGATTTTTTTCATTGTCGTATCGCCATATTCCATAGGATTCGATTGATACCTTTCAAACTTAGCGATTTCTTCTGTATTTTGGTTGTATTCCTTCTCTAATTCACGCAAATAGTTTAATTCCTGCCTTAAGTCTTCATGCGGAATAATGGTGAAGGTTTTTTCATAAATATTAATCCACCCAATTTCACGTTCTCCTTCAAAGATTTGAATAGGAGCTGGATAATTTTCCGCATCATAAACCAAACTCATTCCTTTTATTAGCGTTTCAAGATAAGGAATCAATATTTTGTAAAGTTCATCTTGCAAGTCATGAACTTCTGCATATTCACCAGTTAGTTCCTGTGAACTTTCAATAATACGTGTTAGAAGATTGTCACTTTCTCCCGAAAACAATTCCGTTAAAATCCACTCTGGATTTTCTTCTAAATTCATAAACAAAGCAATGTATTGATTTGTCTTATTTATTGCTTCTATAAGTACATTGTCGAACTTCATTCGATTTTATCACCTCACAAAAAAGTTTTGTACATCTATTATACCACACTATAATGATTTTACAATGGTGTAAAAATTAATTTACATTAAATAAAATCGAGTGGATAATAGTATTATATAAATAGAGATAAAACCCTATTCGACCATAAGGTTGTTCACAAGTCTATCCATTTGTTTTATCATTGAGCTAATTCAATTCAACTTATACATTTATAAAGGAGGGAAAATTGTTGGAATTTCATCAACAGATTGAAAACACTATCAAAAAAAGATTAAAAACAAGCCAACTTTTACTATTCGTTTCCGTAGTAATTGCAGTTGGTGTAGCGTTTTTAGCTCAAAATGCGGGACCAAGCTATTATATTTGGGCGATGTACTTTGTCGTAATTGGAGCATTGGCTCTACCAAATATCAATAAATGCAAAAAAGACCTTATTGACTATCACAAAAATGTAATTAGTCATACAGAAGGAAAAGTATTAGATTTGTTCCCTGAAAAAGAAGAAAGCGGAAAGTGGATTATCTTCTTAGATGTTGAAGGAAAAAAAGATGTCGTGGAATTTATCTTACCTTTCAAGCCTTCTATTCAGCCTGAAAGCACAATTAAAGTCTTTCATACCAACATTCTAAAACTACCTGTACGCATTGAAGTAGCTTAATAAAAGAGGGATTTTTCCCTCCTTATACATATTAATCCAAAAAAGTTCTTGACATTTGGAATAGTTTAAAATATCTTTGTATATAACAAAATTATCCTTTGAGATTAGATAATTTTTCATATCAAACCAATATCAAACATTTTTTTGGAATAAAAGTGTTGACAATAGTCTATAGTCATGATATATTGAATATAGAAAACAAAAACAAACAAAATTTTAAAAAAGAAAGCGAGGAAATGAAACCATGTTAAAACTAACAATTGATACATTAACAACACAATCAAATAGTTGGGCAAACCCTGAATGCCAAGGGTTATTTAATCATGGCTATAATTTCAAACGCTCAAAACATAAAACGAAGAACAGGTGTATCATCATCTAAACTTTTTGTATATCACTCGATTTAAATTATCGTGACGATACATAAAGGGGATTGTTCTTCGGAGCAATTCCCTTTTTTTCATGGAGAGGTACACTAATGGTAAGTGAACAGACTGCTAATCTGTCGAGGAGTGAGTAACTTCTCTTGTGGGTTCGAGTCCCATCCTCTCCGCCATAATATGCAAGTGTACCCAAGTCTGGTTTAAGGGAGTGGATTGCAACCCCACTTGTCGCAGGTTCAAATCCTGTCACTTGCTCCAAATTAAAACTTGATAGCTGAAAGGAATGTCGGTTATGAAAACAAAATCTTCAAGAATACAATCTGAAATGATTATGGGAAGGTACATTGATATTCCTTACAAGAAAGCAAAGAAAATAGATAAACAACTGATTAAGCGAACAAGACGCATGATTGAAAAACGTGAAGCTGACGCTGAAATCAATGAAGCACTTTTGCAGATGTAAATCTGCTAAATATGGTGGATTCGTATAATGGTCATTACACTCGGCTGTCTACCGAGAAACAGGGGTTCAATTCCCCTATCCATCGCCAAATATGCTGGATTAGCTCAATTAGGTAGAGCACCTGACTTGTAATCAGGGGGTTAGTGGTTCGATTCCGCTATCCAGCACCATATTATTCTATTATTCTATTATTCTGGTATAGCTCAATGGTAGAGCGTTGCACTGTTAATGCAAATGTTGTAGGTTCGAGTCCTACTACCAGAGCCAAATTTCAAGATATAGCTCAGTTTGGTAGAGCACTGCATTTGGGATGCAGGGGTCGTAGGTTCAAGTCCTGCTATCTTGACCATAGGGGTATAGTTTAACGGTAGAACTACGGTCTCCAAAACCGTCAGTGTGGGTTCAAGTCCTGCTACCCCTGCCAAATTATCGGAGAGTAGTGTTAATGGTAAACACGCTTGGTCGCTACTTGCTTTACGGTTCAATTCCGTACCTCCGACCATTATGTGGGAATGGTGGAATCGGCAGACACAACGGACTTAAAATCCGTTGCCTTCGGGCGTGAGGGTTCAAGTCCCTCTTCCCATACCAAATTCTATTTTGGGGCTTCAAGTCCTGTACATTGAGTTGTACTAATTTGCAACACATGGTTTGTTTGGGCTTCAAGTCCAGTACATTTCTGTACAAATCTGAATTTGGGGCATTTGCCCTGTATTATGCGGATATAGTTTAGCGGTAGAATTTCTGGCTTCCAACCAGAGGGCGTGGGTTCGATTCCCACTATCCGCTTATGCCACTCATAAATCGCAATCTAAAGGTTTAGGTGTCTCCTTAATACCTTTGAGTGAAACATATTTTTCTTTATCAAATCAAAGAAAGGATGATATGTGTGAGAGTAAGAAAAGAAGCAGTTTTCTAAGTACCATAAAAAAGGAGGTATTTAGAATATGAGTAGAAGTTACAAAAAAACACCAGTCGTTACAGATGGACATTCAGGAAAAGAGGCAAAAAAATTCGCTAACCGAAAGGTGAGACGATACAAGCATGAATTAGCCAATGGAAAAGCGTACCGAAGAGTATTCAATCCTTATGACATTCATGACCATATCAGCTACTATTCCTATCAGTCTTTCAAAAAAGACCAAGAAGCCCATCAAAAAGAAGTAGACAATGGTGTTGCCAAATATTCATTTTACACAGATGAAAACGATTGGCAAAAATGTTACAGACGTAAGTAAATGGAGGGGATTCTCTCCCCTCTCTGAAATGCTGGATTCGTATAGTGGTTATTACACTGGCATGGTAAGCCAGTAAGACAAGTTCAATTCTTGTATCCAGCACCATTCTATTATGGCATCATAGCTCAGACGGTAGAGCAGAGGACTGAAAATCCTTGTGTCGTTGGTTCGATTCCAACTGTTGCCATTCCTATCTGGCGGATTCGTATAATGGTCATTACACTCGGCTGTCTACCGAGAAACAGGGGTTCAATTCCCCTATCCATCGCCAAAATATGCTGGAATAGCTCAATTGGCAGAGCACCTGACTTGTAATCAGGGGGTTGTAGGTTCAAATCCTATTTCCAGCACCAACATTATTCAGAAGTATCTCAATGGTAGAGAACTCGACTGTTAATCGAGGGGTTGTGGGTTCGAGTCCCACCTTCTGAGCCAAATTATTCTGGTATAGCTCAATGGTAGAGCGTTGCACTGTTAATGCAAATGTTGTAGGTTCGAGTCCTACTACCAGAGCCAAATTATCGGGAAGTAGCTCAGTTTGGTTTAGAGCACACGCTTTGGGAGCGTGGGGTCGCAGGTTCAAGTCCTGTCTTCCCGACCATAGGGGTATAGTTCAATGGTAGAATGTCGGTCTCCAAAACCGAAGATGTGGGTTCAACTCCTACTGCCCCTGCCAAATATGATTTATGCGGATGTAGTTTAACGGTAGAATGACTGGCTTCCAACCAGTCGGTGAGGGTTCGATTCCCTTCATCCGCTTTGGGTGAAAGTCCCTTCGGTGAAGAACTGATAAACAGATTAGGGCAAGAGGCAACCCCGTAATAAGGTGAAAAACATCTTATTAGAAGCCTCACTATTGGGGAGTAGCCAAGTGGTAAGGCTCTGGACTTTGACTCCAGGATGCGAAGGTTCGACCCCTTCCTCCCCAACCAAATTATCCATGAAAGGATGATAGCTTTGAACACAATGTTGATTTCTTTCCTTGAAATCATACATTGCCTGTAAGGGATGAAACATTCCTTGAACTTCTTTACAGGCTTTGTAAATACAGTCAAGGAGAGAGTAAAAGTGAAAAGAAATCGTGGATATTATCGTGAACAAAGAGAAAGAGCAATAAAGCGTAAGTATCAAATTCAGAAAAAACGCTTTGGAGCAAAAGAAGCCAATGAAATCTATGAGGAAAGAAGAAAAGGACAATTAGCGAAAGGTAAAATCCATTGCTCCTGTCCAATGTGTCGAAGAAAATCATATGACGAACTTTCTCATAAAGACAAAGTAAAGCAAATACAAGCTCATTATCAACTAACTCATTATATTTTAGAGGATTAATTTCCTCTATTATTGGGGGGTAGCCAAGTGGTAAGGCACTGGACTTTGAATCCAGTCATCGTAGGTTCGACCCCTACCCCTCCAGCCAAAGTTTAGATTAGACAAGTTGAGAATAGAAAGGTGAGTGAAGTTGAGTTGAAAACAAGAGATTTAGTCTTTATGTCCTTATTAATGGGATTAGGATTTGTACTACATGCAGTTATACCAGGATTTTTCTTCGGTATGAAACCAGATATTTTTCTGGTCATGATGTTTGTCGGGATTTTAGCCTTCCCTTCTATCAAGCATGTATTTTTATTAGGAAGTGTCGCTGGTCTATTATCAGCATTTACAACTACATTTCCTGCAGGACAAATTCCGAATATTGTTGATAAAGGTATAACAGCCCTTGTATTTTTTATTCTGGTTCTTACCATGAAAAAATATAAAGACAAGCCATTCGTTACATTGGCATTTACGTTTGTTGGAACAATCGTGAGCGGAAGCATTTTCTTAGGAAGTGCATTACTAATGTCTGAATTACCAGCACCATTTATCGCTTTGTTTAGTGCAGTAGTTCTTCCAACAGCAGTGGTCAATTCATTGGTTATGGGTGTTATTTATCCAATTGTTTTACGAATTAACAAACAAACAAATAAAAGTTAAAGCACATTCATTTTAATAAATTTATACATGTAGGAGTGACGGAACTGGCAGACGTAACGGACTTAAAATCCGTTGTTCTTCGGAACGTGGGGGTTCGACTCCCCCTTCCTGCATTTGATATGGGAGAATAGCTCAGTTGGTTAGAGCACACCCCTGATAAGGGTGAGGTCGGAGGTTCAAGTCCTCTTTCTCCCACTACATACCTTTCGCATTAGTAATACCAATGCTTGTACATAGCGAAAGGAGGTGAAATTATTTGAAAAAACGTAATACTACAGCATTTACTTTTCTATCATGGGCTTCATTCATTTTGGCAGTTGGGTTCTTCCTTATAGCCATTTGGAATACGGAGTGGGTGTTAGTAGAGAAAGGCTATTATGCAGGGATTTTCATTTGGGCTGTTTATTCTGCTTTCGTATTATCTAAAGTTGTTCGTGATAACGAAGAAGATAGAGGCGAAGGTGGTGGGTCAAACTTCCCATTTCGCAACAAAGATAATGAATAATGAGTTGAGTTGATAAGATGCTGAATTTTTAATCAGCCTTATCACTACATAACATAGCTGGTTCGCAAAGTGTAACTTTTTTCTTAAAAGAATGGTAGAAAAATAGGAAAACACAAGCTGGAAAAAAGCTCTGACGGATTCATTCACCGTAAGGTAGGCTTTACCAATATGATTAGATTAGAAAGGAGTTATGTATGGAAACAAATAAGTACCATTGTTGTGCAACCTGTATCCATTTTGAAGCAAAGAGAGAGAAAAACGGTATGACTTATCGCTGTAAACGATTAGGGTTTGATACCAAAACACATTACTCTTTTGATTGCTGGACTCCGAAATCTAATGTAACAAAATTAATAAAAAAAAGAAACAAGTAAAATTTGGCACGTTGGTCAAGCGGTAAGACATCGCACTTTCTATGCGAAATCAGGGGTTCGACTCCCCTACGTGTCACCAATTATGGGGTATTGGTCAAGTGGCTAAGACATCCGACTTTCTATCGGATAACGTGGGTTCGATTCCCACATACCCTACCAATCATGCCCTCTTAGTGTAACGGATAGCACGAATGTCTACGGAACATTTAGAAGAGGTTCAAATCCTTTAGAGGGCGTTTATATGGAGAGTTAGCCTAATGGTAAGGCACTGGTCTTGAAAACCAGCGTGTCGAGTTAGTAGCTCGGCTTAGGAGTTCGAGTCTCCTACTCTCCTCCATATTATTTTGGCGTGTTGGTCAAGTGGTTAAGACATTCGGCTTTCTACCGAATATCGAGGGTTCGATTCCCTCACACGCTACCATCTTATTATAGCAGAGGGCAAGGCTTGGATTAGTCTGGTGAGGCTCATATCCTTACAAGAGGGGTTCGATTCCCCTCTCTGCAACCAATGGGGCATTAGTTAAATGGGATAACATCGGCTTTGCAAGTCGAATTTGAGAGTTCGATTCTCTCATGCTCCACCAATCCAATAAATACTAAAAAGTAATTTTGTAAAAAATACTTGACAAAAAATTAAATGTAGTATATTATGAAGTAAGTGATAGATACACTACATACCAGAAAGAAGGTAAATAATATGACGTTGCAAAAACGGATTATGGAAGATTTGAAAAATGCTATGCGTAACAAAGAAACGCTGAAAAAAGGAGTTCTTACTCTTATCAAAGCTGGACTAACAAGTGCAGAAAAAGAAAAGCGTTCTGAACTAACAGAAGCAGAAGAATTGGCAATTGTTCAGCGTGAGTTGAAGCAAACAAAACAATCTTTGGCTGAAGCTGAAAAAGCAAATCGACCAGATATTGTAGAGCAAGAAAAAGCAAAGATTGAAATTATCGAAGCCTACTTGCCAAAACAACTATCAAAAGAAGAAATTGAAAAAGAATTGGATACGCTTGGTGTTCAAAAAGGAATGACAATGGGAGAAGCCATGAAAATCGCAAAACCAGCATTGAATGGTAAAGTGGACAACGGTCTTCTATCTCAACTCATTAAACAACGCTTGGCGTAATCATGAAAGGGACTTGTTCCCTTTCCTAAAAATGGGTGTGTAGCTCAGTTGGTAGAGTGTCTGAATCATAATCAGATGGTCGTAGGTTCAAGTCCTACCATACCCACCATATTATTTTGGGTGTATAGCTCAGTTGGTTAGAGCACCTGACTTTTAATCAGGGAGTCGAAGGTTCAAGTCCTTCTACACCCATTAATTACTACTTGTTCACTGCAAATGGCGACAACGACTGTAAATCGACAACGGTGGGTGAACTCCCACGCAAGTAGTAATATTCGGGACTGTAGCTCAGTGGTTTTAGAGCATCCGACTTTTAATCGGAGGGTCGAAGGTTCAAATCCTTCCAGTCCCACCAATAAATTTTAATACCTAACATGATGTCGAAATGGTGGAATTGGCAGACACGATAGACTCAAAATCTATTGCCTTCGGGCGTGAGGGTTCGACTCCCTCTTTCGACACCAACTATCAAGATATAGCTCAGTTTGGTAGAGCACTGCATTTGGGATGCAGGGGTCGCAGGTTCAAGTCCTGCTATCTTGACCATAGGGGATTAGCTCAGTTGGTTAGAGCACTTGGCTTACATCCAAGAGGTCATCCGTTCAAATCGGATATTCCCTACCAATTATGGTGGATTCGTATAATGGTTATTACACTCGGCTGTCTACCGAGAAACAGGGGTTCAATTCCCCTATCCATCGTCTATTATTATTGCAGGGTAGTGTAATGGTAAAACGCTGGACTCATTATCCAGAGATTGAGGGTTCGACTCCCTCC
This sequence comes from Bacillus sp. M6-12, assembly GCF_002860285.1. Lineage (GTDB taxonomy): Bacteria > Bacillota > Bacilli > Bacillales > DSM-1321 > Peribacillus. Next base: position 55,397 of record NZ_PGVF01000029.1, on the reverse strand, counting down.
CCTGAAACCAATTATGGGGCTTTCGTATAATAGGAAGTACGTTGCTTATACCTTTATTTCTAAGTTGGAAGAGAAATGTGCATATTTTTCAGAAAAGGAAGAAAGGAAACTTGACATGACATGCACGAAATAGATAGTTTCTTGGGAAAGCAGAAGTATGGGTTCGACTCCTTTAAGCCCCTGCTTAATAAAATATAAATATGTCGGAGTGACGGAATTGGCAGACGTGCAGGATTTAGGCTCCTGTGTCCTTTGTGGCGTGTGGGTTCGAGTCCCACCTCCGACACCAAAATAATAAAATGGTGTTCATAGTATAACGGTTAGTACGTCAGATTGTGGTTCTGAAAGTGAGGGTTCGATTCCCTCTGTTCACCCCAAAAAATTTTACTTTTATATTGACAATAGTCAACAAAAGTAGGTATAATTACTATATACATGGAGAGGTAGCGAAGTGGTTAAACGCAACAGACTGTAAATCTGTCACCGTAAGGTTTCGGGGGTTCAAATCCCTCTCTCTCCACCATAATAATTTTAAAATAAAGTGTGTCACAACGAGTAGTGACGAGAAAAACAATGTAAAGTTCATTATTTTAATTCATTTGGGTAGGTATGCAAACTGGTGAAGCAAGTAGTCTGTAAAACTATGACGTAAGATACATTGGGAGTTCAAATCTCTCCCTACCCACCATAGAGGAGTACCCAAGCGGTCAAGGGGCTTGATTGGAAATCAAGTAGCAGGACAATGTTCTGGCGTGGGTTCAAATCCCATCTCCTCTGCCATACATATTAATGGGGTGCTGATAAGACTACATTCACTGCAAATGAACAAGACTGTCTTATTATTCTTTCTCTATTATTTATAAAAAATTACATATGGGGTGCTGGTAAGACTACATTTATCTGTTAAATAAACCTGTCCGTCTTACTTCCTTTTCCCTATATCCATTACGGACAGTAGCTCAGTTGGTAGAGCACAGGATTGAAGCTCCTGGTGTCGCTGGTTCGATTCCAGCCTGTCCGACCATATGCGGTGTGTAAGTGTACTGGTAATGACACTGAATCCATAGATGCCAAGCCATTAAGAAGGTAGCTCCTTCTGGCTCATAGCTGATGCTCCCTGGCTCAAAGAGAGTTCAATTCTCTCCCACCGCTCCAAAATTACATCATTGTTGAATGAACTGGAGCAATCACCAATAGTATGCAGTTCGACTCTGCGGATTGTCTTATAAGACTAAGTTGTGGGAACAGATTGGCTTGGTACTCGCAGGAGTGCGATAGTCGATTATCGTCTAAGGAATGTGGATTCCTCCTGTTGATTTAATAATATTATTGTGAGGAATACAGTTTGGGTGGCTATGTGAATACATAGAGAAGGATGGTTCGAGTCCTCCGCTTCTAAATGGGACAGCGTATCCAAAGGAAGTACATGGTGTTAGGTCGGTTCGATTCCGACATTCCTCTATATGCGGTTGTAGTTTAATGGTAGAACTCCTGCCTTCCAAGCAGATAGTGAGGGTTCGATTCCCTTCAACCGCTCCAAATTAAGTCGCTATGGTGGAACAGGCAGACACGCTATCTTGAGGGGGTAGTGCCGAAAGGCGTATGGGTTCGACTCCCATTGGCGACATAGATAATAAACCAATGAAAAAGAACTTTTGTTCCTACTCATTGGTTTTTGTCTTTTTTAACATCAAGTAAGACTATCAAGGCAAGGAGGAATTAACTATTTATGCAGTCAAAACAAATAAACAAACATGAAATTTTAAACTTTATTCAGGAAGAAACAGATATTATTCTCCCTTTAAGTAATGGAGAACCTACTGTTCTTTTAGATTTATTAGAAGAAGAGTTTAAGCAATTAAAAGGAGTAAAGGTTCATCAAATATTAGCTTTAAAAGAACGTAACTATATGTATGGAAAATACAAAGAACATTTAGAACACATTTCCTACTTTTTAAGCCCAGCTACACGAAAAGCCTTTCAAAAAGGTGGTTGTCGTTTTGTTCCTTGTCACTTCCATCAAATGCCTACTGTTTTAAAACAAACAACAAAGAAACCTTTGGTCATGGCTGTTGCCTCACCAATAGATGAAAATGGTTACTTTACGTTAGGAACACAAGCAGACTATGTATCGAGCATGATTGGGAATGTCCCTTTTATTTTGGAAGTAAACAAACAAATGCCTCAAACATTTGGAGAAAATAAAATTCATATTAACCAAGTAACCGCTTATATTGAAGTCGATTACCCATTAAGTGAATTAACTCCTGCTCCTATTTCTGAATTGGATAAACAAGTGGCAGGGCATATGATTGAGTATATTGAGAACGGTTCTACCCTTCAAATCGGAATTGGTGGAATTCCTAATGCAGTCATGAGCTTCTTAAAACAGCATAGAAATTTAGGGGTTCATACGGAAATGATTACTGATGGTATCGTTGAATTAAGTAAATTAGGAGTTATTGACGGTCTTAACAAAAACAATTATAAAGGAAAAATTGTAGGTACGTTCGCTTATGGAACAAAAAACCTTTATGATTTTATTCATAAAAATGAATCTATATGGCTTTTAGGGGTTGATAAAACAAATGACCCAAGAATCATTGCACAAGAAGATAATATCGTTTCTATTAATGCTACAACGGAAATAGATTTTTACGGACAATGTGCTTCTGAAACAATAGGTGGAAAGCTATATAGTGGAACTGGTGGTCAAGTAGACTTTGTTACAGGTTCACGTTTTGCTAAAAACGGAAAAAGTTTTATTTGTATGCCTTCTACCGCCAAAGGTGGGACAATCTCAAGAATACAACCACGATTAATTCCTAACTCTATTGTGACCACTTCTAAAAATGATGTGGATTATGTAGTAACTGAATTCGGAATAGCTGAATTGAAATACAAATCCTTGGATGAACGTGCGAAAGAATTGATTCGTATTGCTCACCCTCAATTTAGAGACCAGTTACGTTTTGAAGCGAAACAAAATGGCTTCATTCTTTAAAGAAATAAATCATATTTTTATCTGATATAGAGCTTTAGTGGAAGTCGTATATGGAAAAACCAATGAAAAAGAACGCAATTGTTCCTGCTCATTGGTTTTTTTCGTATTTTATAAACAAAGGATTTGCTTATTTTCATAAGTTGACCTTATGCTTTATTATTATATAAGATTTCCAACTATTTATAGAAATGATTTAAAAAAACTCATAGATGGATTATACCCAAATTCCCCTTTATTAATCGGTATTTTATGGATGTTGAGGGAAAAATATCTTGGTTTCCATAGGATAAATGAACTAATAGTCATTGACTATAGTCTAAATAAACAGTATCATACTATTATGTCAAAAAAACAAAAGGAGTGACACATCTTAGATGAACATATTGATAGGAATAATAGGTATAGTAGTCTTTATTGGTCTTGCTTGGCTTATGTCCAACAACAAGAAACAAATTAATTTTAAAGCAGTAGGTATTATGATTCTTTTACAGGTCATTATTACATGGCTTCTTTTAAATACAAAAGGTGGTCTTAAACTAATTGAGGTCATATCCAATGGTTTCTCAAAAGTCATTAGTTATGGAACGGAAGGAATTAACTTTGTCGTTGGAGGATGGATACCCGAAGGACAATCACCCTTTTTCGTAAATGTCTTATTGATTATTGTCTTTACTTCTACCCTTCTCTCTATCCTAACTCATTTACGAATTCTGCCTCTGGTCATTAAATATATTGGTGGTCTTTTATCAAAAGTAACAGGATTACCAACAGTCGAGAGCTTTAATGCAGTCAATAGTATTTTCTTCGGGCAAAGTGAGTCGATTTTAGCGATTAAATCACAGTTAGATACACTCGATAAAAACCGCCTTTTTATTGTATCTACATCTGCAATGGCTTCTGTATCTGCTTCTATCGTTGGAGCTTATATGACCATGCTTCCAGCTAAATATGTATTAGTTGCAATGATTTTAAATATGTTTAGTGCATTGATTATGGCTTCTATTGTAGCACCAATTGGGAAAGACATTAAAGAAAAGGAAATTGACATTAAAGATATTGTTCAATCCAAAAACATCTTTGATGCCATTGGAATTGGAGCACTTGATGGTGGAAAAGTAGTGTTAATCGTATCTGCTATGTTGATTGCCTATATTGGTCTTTTAGCTCTTATTAATGGAGTTTTAAACGGTCTATTAGGTTTTGATTTAAACACTATTATGGGTTATGTATTTGCCCCAATTGCCTTTTTAATGGGTGTTCCTGCAAGTGAAATGGTTACTGCTGGTTCAATTATGGGTACAAAATTGGTAGCCAATGAATTTGTGGCAATCATGCAATTTCAACCATTAATCGAAACCCTTTCTGATAGAACTGTTGGAATTATTTCTACGTTCTTAATTAGTTTTGCGGCCTTTGGTTCGATTGGGATTATATCAGGTTCAATTCAAGCAATAAATGGAGAAAAGGCAAAAGAAGTATCCAGCTTTGGACTAAAAATGTTATTAGTTGCAACGATGTCTTCTGCTCTTTCTGCAACAATTGTAGGATTATTTATGTAAGAAGATAAAAAAAGACCTGTGATAAATTCACAGGTTCTTTTTTATTGGTTTAAATATCTTTTAACACATCGCCAGATTTAACGTAAACAGTTTTACCTTTGTAATACACTTTGTAGTATCCTTTTTCATAGGATTTTCCAACAGTGTAGATAGAACCTTTAGACATATATCCAGCGTGGTTGAAATTACCAGACTTTGATTTAAGGTAATAAGCATGTGTGTTCTTTACTTTCCCTTTTTCACCAAACACACCTACACCCATTGCATCTGCTTGAACTGTATTAGCGATAACAGGAGCAACTACTGCAGTACCCATAGATAAAGCCATAGTCATAATCATTGCGTTTTTACTCATTTTTTTCAAATTACTCACCTCTTTCATTTGTATCTCATGAATTATATGTAAAATTTAACAAAGTATATCGCTTTATGCGTTTGTATTGTCGTACTGATACCGCTTTCATGAAATAAAATATACATAAAAAAAGAGAGTAGAATCACTCTACTCTGCTTTCTTTAATAAATGGTCGTAAACAATTTTTGACCAGGATTCAAAGCTATCATAATGCTCTGGAAGTTCCCTCTCATGAATCCAGATACCAGTTAATGCTCCTTCTTCTTCTGCTTTAATTTCATCAGTGTCTAATACTATTTCATAGATAACTCCTAAATGGTCACTATCTACTCCTTCATTGGATTTAATCAATCCTTTGACATGAATGTTCTGTACGATTTCTGCAGTAATCCCTGCCTCTTCTTGCAATTCACGTTTTAGTCCATTCAGAATACTTTTATTTAAACTTAAGGCAATCACATCTTCTTCTGCTACATGACCACCTAATAATCCTTTCTTTCCAATCAGGCGAATTTCTCCGCTTCCGCTTTCTCTTAAAATAAAGAAATATCTTTTTTTATGACGAACAATACAGTAAGGGATAGGATGTCTTTGTTCAGGGTTATATTCCAATATGCTTCGTCTACCAATCTTAAATGGTATCTTCGGAAGACTTTCAATTGTAGAAAATCCTTCTGGAATATCGACCATAGAGGTTTCATCAAAATAAATAATGTTTTCTTTCGTACTTGGCTTCTTTTCTTCCAACCAGTCGGCTTTAATATGATTTAAGGCTTCCCATTCTTCTGAATTGGGGTCAAAAGTATCTCGATAATCAATTATCTCCTCTAAAGACTTTCCTTGCACCTCTATTTTTAATTGTTCCAATTTAGACATTCAATTACCCCTCTTTCTCGTTTATTTTGCATTTCCTGTTATCAAACAAATACTTCTTCTTTCATTCGGAAATAGCGTTTTCTGTTTTCTATTTTACTCTCACACCAATCTTGATTCCACTCTGCTTTCAGAGTTGCCATGACACTTGTTTTTGGTTTTTTATAATGAGTTTCACAATGTTCTAATATATCGTCTACTGTTACCCATTTATTCCGTTTCGACTTCATATATTCCTTAATGTTTTGCATTGTAATGGAGTAATCGGTTATCTTCTCTCCTGATTTTACCCCACCAATCTGTCCTTCACTATACTCTTTAATATTTTTTCGTAAACGCTTGTAGGATTTTCTCTTATTCGCTAAACGGTTAAATCTTGCAGGGATAGTAACTTTGAAAGAACGCATTCCTACTTCGATTAAGCCAATTTTATGATAAGTAAGGATTTCCTTCACGCATTTCGGAATAGATTGTTTCCGTTTAGGAATGGCAATATACACATAATGACCTTGTTTTAATCGTTCAATCGCTTGGTCAATTAATTTAAAACTTAATGTTGTTTTTAACTCAACAATAATATTGCACTCACCATTGACTCCTAATACATCACACTTACCTACTTCCCCATATACGTTAGAATAACCACTCTCTAACAAAAACTTTTTAACAGGCAGGAATAAATCTGATTCTTTCAAAGCTGTTCTCCTTCTTTCTTAACTGATTTCTACTTTCTCTATTTCATGTTTGAGAATGTCGTGCAAAATATTATTGGCTAAATCCTTTTCGCAATCACAAGAATATAAGATTTTTTTACAAATCGGACATTCAAATTCTTTGTCTTCGCTTTTTGTCACTTCTTGTTTCAGTCTTGCTAACAGAATCCATTGTTGTACTCTGTCCACACTCGGCTTTCCGTTAAAATACATCGTTAATCCGTTTAGTAATGGTCTTTCAAATGCCATTGAAATTCCTCCTTATCAAAAAGGAAGGGATTTCTCCCTCCCTTTGCTTGTATTATAGGTATAAGGCTGTTTTATTGATGTCGATAAGCATTTGATTAATCTTGTCGTAATCAGGTGTAGCAGGAAGAATTGTGCATTTTTCATATGCTTCTTCTAACTGTCTATCCAAATCATCTACAATTTTCAATGCTTGGTCTAATGTATATTTTCCAAGTCTACAATCTAATAAAAACTCACGATTTGGTCTGTAGGTTGAATAAGTTCCTGTATTCAAAATTTCAATAGCAGATGTTTGAAGACGTACAGTGTGCATAAAAAATTTCGTATCGTATCCAAACTCCTCAATCAAATCTTGTCTTCCAGTACCATTTGATTTTTTAATAATCATCTTTTGTTTTTGAGAATTAGCGTATCCTCTAAACTTTCGATAAATCGCTTTTGACAAGAATAAATGACGATTATCAATTAAGATTTGTCCAAGTTCTGTAACTTTGATGTAATCCTCTGCTCTTACATTCAGGATTTCAATATTGTTAGGTACACCCTGCATGGCATCCTTCACAAACTTATTGATATGAATGATATTGATGTCAATGTCATCTTTTGTGTTTTTAAAGTTTTTACCACCAGCCGTATTGTACTCGTTAAAGGCTTCCATACCCAAGTAATACTCAATTGGTGGGATGCAAACGCCTTTATAGTCCTTATCAGAAGTTGGTGTATTTGTCCCATACGCATAACTTCCTGTTGGAGCAAGAAGGATAGTACGTTCTTCCAACCAAGGTGTTGCAGAAGATTTATCCTCTTTCAGTTGATTCAATTGCTCTTCTAATTTTGAGCCTTCATATGTTTCTTTCATATTCTCACCTTTTCTCTCTTTATTTTTATTCTTCAATACGGAAATAGTCGCTACCACTATGGAAGTCAACTTTTATTCCGTTTTCGCCTTTTAGTTTGGCAGAATGAATACCTTCTCGAATGTGATTTCGCATAAACTTTCCTTCATATTCTTTTCCTTTATAAAAGCAAACGACACCGTTCAATTGCCAATCTTTCAAGCAAAGAAATTTCTTTTTCACGCTTATGCTCCTTCATAGTCAGGATATATTTTGTGTTTTTATATACCTATTATATCTCAAAATAATGATATTGTAAATTATTTTTTACTATTTTTAAAACGCATCTTTAAAAAATTGACTTTCTTTTGTGTGAATTGTTACACTATACACTATACTCAATAGAGATTATCGTAAAGTATTTTTTACATAGAAAGAAAAGAGGGAAATACAAATGGTTTTAAATGAGAATCAAATTAAGAAAAAGCGAACTGAAGGTACTGCTATGATGATATTGGATTTAATTAAGGGATTAGAATTGACCTCTATGATGTCCGATATTTTTATGTACACCGAAGACCCTGTTGCGAAAGAATTAATTAAACGCTATGAATTGCAGTTAGTAGGAGCTTTTGAAGACCCCGAAGAATTTAAAAAGAATTTACATATGTTTTATCAGGACACCGCTTCTTATATTAAGAAAAATAAGCTCTATAAAGAGTTTTATTCCTTTTGTTATTTTGTCTTCTCTACCCTTTCAATGAAGCGATTAGAAAGAGAAAAGGATTTTTCCTATGGTGATGCCTTAAATTGCTATTACAACATTCTCTTTCAGCAAATGAATTACTTTGTTCCTCACCCTAAGATTGCATATGGGTTGGATACAAGCGGTAGATTGTTGTTGAGACAAGAAACTTTTCCTAATTTAGATGTAATTATTATGAACGCCTATCTTAATAACAAAAAGAATTTCACAAAAGAAAATCTATATAAGAAATATCAAAAGATTGGATATAACATTCGTTCAGAGTTTGACTTTCAACGCTATCATTCCAATGACCAATTAATTACAAATATGACACTGGTCATGGCGTACTTTATTAACGAACACACTATTCAAATTAATCCGAAAGAGCAATATATGGTTGCTGAAGGAATTGAGTTACCAAAAAGGAAAGTGAACACAGATAAATACAAAACTTTATTACAGGAAAAGAGATACTTTATCCCGAAAAAGGGATTACTTGCACGATATGATAATTTCAAAGACATTAAGGAAATTTATTTTCAGGAAGTGTTTACTGAAAACCGTATTGTTCTACTCTACAAAGTAACAGCCACAAATGGAAAAGAATTTTGTGGGTTTTATGATAATAAATTGGAGTTATTTTACTCTCCCTGGGACTCTACTGATTTTGGTGGTATCTATCATCGGGCAATGGAAAATGTCATTTTAGAAAGTTATTGCTATCTAACCACTGATATAGATGAAAAGATAAAAGGAATGGAGATAGAAAGAAGACTCTATTTAAAGCAAGAAGTTCCTGTACTTTCTACAAAGCCCCTTCCTTCTGTTGAGTTTTTATATGAGGAAAAAGATGAATCTGAACAGAGTAAAAATAAGGAGAAGCAACTCCGACTATTTGATAAGAGAAATTATAAAGAAGGAAAAGTAACAATTCATCCGTTCGTCAGAAGGCTTCCAGCAGGAGCTAAAGCCAGTGATGAAGCAATAGCGTTGGCGAAGTCTTATCACTACGTATTACGTGAAGGAGAGACCTTTGTACGCCCATTTGAAAGGACTTCTTATCGAAAAGAATAAAAGCCCTTCTCCCTTTCATGAAAGGTTAGTAAATAAACTATAATGTTGGTATAGATACACAAATTAGGTGATTGTACTTTCAATCAACATGACAAAGGGAGAGATTTTACTTATGACAAATCAACTACACTATTTTGAGGCAAAAGAAGAAGTTTTATCAGCAATTCAACAATCTTGGAAAAAACACCAATTAGATGCGTTGCAAGTCATTTCGTTGCTTTCTTCTTTATCTGCAGAAATTGCAGATGTAGAACACAAATCTCAAAAAGTTAGAAAAGAGTACGAAGAAGAGAAAAAAGTAAGTAATGACCATTTAATCGGAAAAAGAGTAAAAGTAAATGTGGGAAATGATACATGGGGAGAAGTTATTGTTCCTGGTTTTCCTTACTTGGTAACGTGTGAAGTAGATGGGAAATATGGATTAAGCCCTATTTCGGATGAAATAACAGACGAAGTATTGGTTGAAAAACATTACCATAAACTTACGGTACACAAAACAGATGTAGAGCTATGGAAAACACCTATGGAACGATTTCTGAATCCAGAAAGAATTTCCATGCCTGATATTGATGTCGATTTTGACAATAAAGTGCATGTAGCTTCTGATAAACAATCAGAATTTGATGCTAATTTTACAGAAGAAAAGGAATAAGCACATAAAAAAGACGCATTGGAATTATCCATGCGTTTTTTATTTTTCTATCTCACCATTTTTAATCGGTAAAGTAGAAAACTGATTCCGAGCGTCAAAGACGAAAAGACTATCGCTATACTGGAAAAGGCTAAAACATAAGCATTATACTTGCTGATAGCCACAATTACTTGTTGACCATCCACTCCAAGATAGCTTGAAACGGTATTAAAGATTACTAACAAGGCAAATACCATGACCAAACCATGAGAAGATTCTTTAATATCTGCAGAGCTTAATGCAATATGAGAAGAAATACTGATAGACAGAATAATAAATAACCAAAAATACGGATTCATTACGTTAGACAGAGAAAATAAGCTCTTGAATAACGTAAATGTAGAAACAAACATAGTTTGAATCATATCTATATTAATCTGTCCTGCCTGAACCTTTGTGTTTAGGTATTCTTGGAAAACTTGATAAGAATTTGGAACAAAGAAATACATACACATGATTAAAGCCAAAATTCCGCTAAATACAGGTGCTAATCCAATAAAGAAAAGACCAATTCGTTGATAAATACTTCTTGGATTATAGGCATGTTCCACATATCCTAACACACCATTAGGGTCATTTAACTGCAGAAATTTCACCTTGGTTATCTTGTGACGGAATAACAAGCACATAAGGGCGTGTCCAGCTTCGTGTATAGGCGTTCCAATCCAAGCGGTTAGCAAGATTCCCTTCCTGCCAAATACTCGTGTTATATAGCGGTTAGAACGCTTCTCTAAGTACCCTAAAAGGAATCCAACAGCAATAAAAACACCCAATAGATAAAAAAGTTGGATACCACTAATTAATAAGACATATAAAAATGATTGTTCCATAAATAGCTCCCTTCTATTAAAATCAAAGTATCTCTTTATCATATTCTATCCCTATATCTTTATCTCCATATAAAAGGCTACGAATGGTTTTATATAATCATTTCATGGTCAGTGAATAGAATATAAAAAAGCCATTTGCAAAGGAGAGATAAGAGTGAATCCTGTTAAAACCGTTACCATTATATCTTCCAGTCCAGTCACTATTCATGATATTTACTCTGTTATAAAAGATGCATTAGGTTCTTACTTTTCAAGCAATTATCATGAGTTTCCATCTAAAAATGAAATCGTTTTCTCTGGTGATGAAGATACCATTCTTTCATTAGAAGAAAAAACACCTACTATCTATCAACTGTCTGTTTCATCACAGACAATAGAAGTCGTAAGAGGCATGATTGGTTATTTAGAAGAAGTAATGGAAGAGACAACTGTTGATTGTAGCTTAAATCCTTATTCATGAAAAATAGAGGCGTAAATAAACGCCTCTATTATTTAGGTATTTACTCTTGTTCAGAAAGAGCGTTTGTTAATTTCTCTCTCAATCCTTCATATTCAGGTGGCAATACTTCAATTAGCTCCTCCGCTTGTAGAGAGGTTAAAAGAGGTACATAAGAATCTTTGACATCCTCTACACTTAGCGTAAATAGCTCCCCTTCGTTTGTACGAATCGTTACGGATTCTCCTGTTTCATTAATAGATTCAATGATTGCTACAGGATTCCCTCTAACAAATAATAGATTATCGTTTACTTGTGGATTCCACCAGTCTAACACTTTCTCGATTTCTTCATCCTCTACTTCCAAATGAAATACATTAACCATTTCCTGCAATACTTGTTCCATTTTTTACTCTCCCTTATCATGCGTATAGCATTTCCTTTTTTTTAAAATACTTTATATTTTAGGTGTTCCTTTTTGTTCTCATAACAGACGAAATGAACCTTTCCGTTTTACTGGATAGGCTCATTTTGAAAGAAAGACGTAATACGATTAATTTTCTCTCTTGCATCTTCGACTTCTTTGTTTTTCTCTTGTTCTTTTTCTAATACTGCCTTTACGTTTTCCTCTATTTTGAATTTTTGAGAAATAAGGGCGTGTTCATATTCATTATCTAATTGAGTTATCTCTTTGCGGATTTCTCCCAATTCAAACTCTTTTGTTTTTAATTCCTCTTTTGTTTGTTCAATAGCTTTTTCGATACTTTCCAACTTATCATTTTCAGTGTAGTATGCCGAAAATGTATTAGAAATTAAGGTTTGCCATTCTCCATATACTCTTTCGTATTTTTGAATATACGATTCAGATAGATACTTTTGTAAGAAAAACACAATGACACCTTGAAACATTTCTTTATACTTTCTCATGTTTTCAGGGTTTCGATATTTGTTTTGTGTAAACAAAACCCATTGTTCAGGTTGAGAAAGGGTTTGAATAAATTCATTAGAATCCAAAATATCTTGATACGCTAAAATGCTTTCTTTAATAAAGGCATGGTCTTTATATATGCCATTCCAAATATCAATAAGCGTTCCCAATGGAAAGTTCATTTGCTGTAAAGAATCTTTGATAACAGATGAACTCTTTAAATACTCATTCACAAAGCACGTAACTTCTTCTGCCTTGGATTCACGTAGATTTAATTTCAGTTTAGGTACATCCCAAGCTGGGATAATTTCTGTTCCACGATAAAAAGTAATTTCTTCTATGCCTTCATTCTTTTTATCCAACCATCTTTTTCGTTGTTCTTTTACCAGTTGATAGTTGACCCCTTTTTCATCTTGAAATGTTCCAAGAATATTCTTTTTCCTTTTAGACAGCATCTTCTTCCCTCCTTTTTTCTAAATTAAACAGATAAATAACCAACAATAATTAAACCTGTTCCTACAACACCAAAAGCGTTATACAAATTACGGTGGAAAGGATTTTGTTGCGTCAAGGCAACTGCAAAGAATGTACCAGCAATAGTCGCCCCCATAAGCATTAGAATTTGAGCTGTTCCCAACCTATCTCCTCCTTCTTTTTTATAAAAGAATCAACTTTCTTTTAAATAGTTTATTTTATAATCAATTTTATCATAATCATTGACTAAAAACAATGAAGTAAGTGAGTACACAAAAAGAACACACCCTTATGGATGTGCTCTTGTTCGGAATAAACTTATTCAATGTTTCTAAGAAGTTGATACGCAATCATCATCATTTTCTTTCCTGTTTCAGTCCGAATATAATTCAGGTCTAAATCTCCTAAACGAACCCTGTCTAAATTGTCACAATCCTTAAAGCGTTTGAATAAATCAATGGCACGTTCTTTATCCTGAATTCCTTTTTGTGTTTTGATTTTTCGTAAGCCTACTTCATCACGAATACAATGGTACTTCATAATGAACTTTAAAATACGGACTTCTTCATTATTTAACCCTCTTGTTGTTAATTTAAGCTCTTCCATTTTATAGACACTTTGTAAACCATGTTCTTCATCTTCCCAATCATGCTCTCTTCCAATATCATGATAAAGAGAAGCGTAAATAAGAATTTGGCGGTCTTCTTCAGATAAGTCGTCTAAATAAGACATAATTAGAGATAGGAACAAAACACGTTTGATATGACGTTTTCCATGTATGCCATCTGGTTTGTGAAACCAAGACCCTTTTAACCTTTGGTGAGCATATTCTTGATACATTTCTACAATTCCTGCCCGATTTAATTCTTCAAAGAGAGAATCACTTAAATTATAAAAACCCATATTTTTCACATCTCTCAAAGTTTCAGGAATCACCAGAATTTCTTCTTCTCCTCTATCTCCGATGTTTCCATCTCCTACATAATCCACAATATCCTCTACAAGCACTCTTGCTTGATAAATGCTACTCTCTGTGGAATTAAAACGAAGAGCAAATCGTTGAGCTACTTCAAAGTCCAATGTCCATGAATAGGCTTCTTCTGGTGAAGCTGAATGGTCTTGCATCCCACGATAAATAGTTACATATCCATCAGGTTCAACAGGGATATGTTTCAGAAAACTTTTATCAGGATTCAAAGAAAACAACTTTCTAATAAGTGTTTGGTCAATATCCTGAAATCCGTATTCATTACGTGTATAGAGCTTACGGAATATTTCATATTGTTTTTCTTCTGGAATTTCTTCTATGTGTTCAAAGAAGGTGTCAAATCCAAACTGAGAATCAACTTCTGAAAAAAGAGCAGAATAATTCCCTTTTTCCCAATATCGTTGAAGTCTTTTCTTTTGAGCTTCTACGTTATCACCGTTTAAATGAAGTTGAAATACAGAAGGATTCAGAGATGTAACAGGTGCAAATACAAACCCATCTATATACCAAAAAGGATAAAGACCTTCTTTTGCCATGTATAAATGATTGATGGAAAGACCATTTTCTTCAAATACTTGTTTCAACTCCTGATATGTATATGGATTAGGGTGAATTTTCTTCACATCATCCAAATTATCTTCTTTAACGGGCATTAAATCTTTTCTTTTTAAAGGTAGCTTTACTTCACGAAATGTTTTAGACATTATATACACTCCTTTTCTTGTTTCTTATTCTATCATGTTTCATCATTTTTGTAAATTTTATTTTACAAACAAAAAGAAGCACCATTTAGATGCTTCTAAATAAACCATTGGAAATTTCCTTTTTCATTGTATCTGAAAAAATATCGCAAGTCTGTAACTCCTTTTTCTCATAAAGAGCTTTATACTCTTTTAGTTTGAGAAGCGTATATAGTTGTTCTTCTTTTCTATTGTTTTTCTCCATTTCAGGGTAAGAATAACGAAACAATTGAACAGCCATGAACCAGGCAATATCATTTTCTGTTTTATTTTCTATCAAAGATTCTAATTCATCAAGAATGTCCCAAAGTTTTTCATCATGAAAGACTTTTTTAGCAAAGTAGGAAACTGCTAATTGCTCTTCTCTTTTTTGGAAAATAGGATAATTCTCTAAACGCTTTAAAATCCTCAAATAAAGCCCCTTTTTATTTGATACAGGAAAGTATTCCATCATTCTTTTAAACCAAACAGGGAACTCATATGGGTCTAAAACAATATCGAAATATCGAAGTGAACTATCTTTATACGCACTTGTCATTTTATGAAGTTTGAATTTTAGATTATCACTAATACCCAATCTTAACGCTATTTCATATAACTCATTTGCCATAAACATATTCAATTCATTCGCATTTTTTTGCAACACCCATTCTTTTATGTTTTTTTTCTTCTCTAACCATTTTTGACGATTATAAGAACTATCTACAAATAGGGCTAAATTCCCCATTGAGATAATATCTTCTTTCATAACATAATGTTTTAAAAGAAATGTATTTAATTCTAAAAATTCTTTTCTTATTTTTGAAATATCTCTATTCATTTGCATACTATCCCCTCCTATTTTTTTATCATTATAGTAGTTTCATTTAATAAAAATTCACTATAAATGAGGGATAAGGGAGAAGTATTTCCTTTAAAAAACAAAAACAGAAACCTTGATTAAGGTCTCTGTTTTTTCTGGTATTACATAGTTGGAATAAAGGTTTTTGCCAACTGTATAATGTGTAACTTATACATATATAGATTGATTTTTTCTTTTATGATATCTACCTCTGTATTTTCTGTTACTTTTACATAATCATTGTCATATATTTTTATATTATCAGTTAGCATACCACCTTCAACTTCTCCGATATAGAAGTAATCTTTTGTTTTGTATAAGGCATAAAAAACCCCTTTAAAAGCTGTATCAAAAACGGTTATTTTATCTTTTGGAATGCTGTTTTTCAAGAAGTAAAGGATAGAAGGACAAGTCATTTCTTCTTCTGTAAAAAAGTGTTGTTCAATGAAATTTTTATTTTTCTCTGAATAATGACAAATCGCATATCCATATTCACTTGGAAAATGGTAGGTTGCGTATAATCGACCATCGAGTAATTCGTCAGCATAAACCACTTGTCCACCTTCTATTTTGAACGCTTCTTCTTCGTTTAAAACCTGACAATGTATTTTTCTATGTCTTTCTCTTTCATTTAAGAATTTCTTGAAATCGTCTCCCCTTAAGAGAGTGAAATCTTTTTTCACCATTGGTTCTAATAATACCCGAACCTCTTCTTCTAATTTATAAAAAGGAATAACACTATAATCCTCACGATAAACGAGTTTGGTTACAATCTCCTTTTGTTCATTCATTACCAATTCTACAAAGTGATTTGGTAATTTATCTGTTGTTCCATAATAACGAGTTAAACTCATAAGTAAATCCCTCCTAATTTTATTGGATTTTTTATCTTACAGAAACGGAGGGAAATTTATGAAAAAAGGAATGGTGAATTACGTTTGACTTGCAACAAAAAAGAACCCCGACAATAGTCGAAGTTCTTTCAAATAGAGATTAAGCTCTCATTTTATACATTTCTTCTGCAACGATTTCATCTTCATCATCGAATGATTTACCTTCAATCATTTCAAACAATTCAAGAAGTTCGTCTTCAGAAAGTGGGCTTGACTTTAAGTTGATAGTATCTTCAATACCCAATTCTTTTGCATATCCATAAATCATAGATGCGATAGCTTCCGCTTCTTCACACATAGCTTCTGGATTAACTGAAAGATTCAGCATTTCCAAGATGGAATCACGAATAGCATCAATTTTAGGATTGTTGAAAATGTTCTTTTGTGCAATTCGTTTTGCTGTATTTTTTACAGACCCCAAAGTACGAATAGCAATTTTGTCGTTTTTCTTGATTGTGTTAATCACTCGACAAACATTTTCAAATGCATCATTCAGCGTATTTCCGATAATTTCATATAAAGTTTGAACCGTTTCTTGATTTAGACCTTCATTGATTTGCTTTTGAATGTCTTCGTCAAACATACTAAGGTTTTCTGTAACAGGAAATGCTTTTGCACCAATTGTCATATAAAAACTATTTGCATATTCTTCTTTAGAAGGAATACGTGACATGATAGTGTTAAACACTTTATCTTTGTCAAGAGCATTTAGTTCATCCAGTGAAATCCAAACAATTTCTTTAAAACGTGCAATGATAGTATCCCAATTGGCAACAATTTTATCTCTTGTTGCAAAGTATTCTTCTTTTTTACCAGGGATTTTCACAAACACTTCTTTACCATCAATAATTTGCTTTTCAACCTTTCCGTTCACCATTTCCATAAAGGCGTTGTAAGAATCAATCGTCATGAATTTATTATCATATCCGATAGAATTACGCTTACGTTGAACACGAACTGTTGATTCAATATTGATTAGCTCAGTCTCATATGCTTCTGGAAGGAAAGTAATTTTCCCCATTTTCATATGCTGTTTAAAAAACTCGTTTGTTTCTGTACCTTTTGTTGTTAAGTCAACACCAAAAAGTTTAGGTGAAACTTTTACATAGTTACGTCTGCGACCAATGTGTTCAGAAACGATTAGCCCTTGCTTACGAATGTAAGAAGAAAGGTCTTCAATTCCTACTACAGCACCTTCTCTTTGCAGACCAGCTACCAATTCCTCTGTTTTTTCTACATCAAATCCTAAGTTGTTTACCTCTTTGAATGAAGTTACTACGTTTGCCATATAAAATCTCTCCTTTGAGTAAGTAAAATGATATTTTTAAAATTCATTTGCAACCTGTTTAAATAAAGTAAAGCGGAAGGGAAGAAAAATTTCTCCCCTATCCTATTAAAAGATAATTACTCTTCGTCATAAGAACCAAGGAACATTGTCTTTTGGAACAATTGAACGAATGATTGTTCAGCACCAGCATTTCGGTCAAGGAATTCAAAGTTTGACATTTGAACGTCTAATGACTCAATCAAATGAAACGCAATTGCCTCTCTTGAACGTGGAATAAACAAAGCACCGTATCCTTGCTTTCCTTTAGAAGAACCAAGAACGTGTTCAAGAACAACTCGTTGCTCTTCTGGGATAGATACTTTCGCCAATTCTTCCAGTACAATTTTCATGGATATATAGCTGTCCTCAAACAACTCTCCTTCAATTGTTTTTTCGACACGTTGACCATTCTTTTTAAATGCTTTTGGTTTTCCAATGTCATGCAACATAGAAGACGCTTTTAATAAATCACGATTCAATTTACTAACAAAGTTATCTGTGTTGTGATTCCAATTATCAAAAACATCGGCAACTGCATCACACAAGCGAATTGTACGAACAACGTGAGCAAGTAAGCCACCATCAAAAGAATAACCACTTTGTTGTGAAGCAGGAGCAGTAAAGAATAACTCTTTTACATCTTCTCTGCTAAATACAGCAGTGACAAGATTACGAAGGTTTTCGTCTTTAAAACTCTTAAATACTTCTCTCAACTCTGCTTTCAATTCTTCAATGTTTACCACTGTCACAATTGGTCTTTCAAGTTTTGTGATTTTTTGAATGTCGATGTTTGTGTATTGACCTGCACCAGTGCAAATCACTTCCACTTCGACATAATCACCATCTTGTAACTCTGCAACTGCAGGGGCAACAGGAAGGTTACTCCAAACACGAGCAAATGCTGTACCAGTGTTATCAGTGATACGAACCAAAGGATATTCTCCATTTGAAGAACCTTTGATTTGTTTTGAGAAATCACCAACAAGAACTGCTTTAGCTCCTTGCTCTAATTGTTGAACTTTCACTTTACCCAAGTCTTTTAATTCTTTCACATTGTTGTTTGCCATAAAAAAATCTCTCCTTTTTAATAAATAAAAACCTGTTTAGTACAAAACTGTATTATGTTCTAATCCCATTATAGTTCCAGCTTAATTCAATGTCAAATATTATTGACAAAAAAATTAATTGAATATATAACGGAATTAATGACCTTACAAAAGTTAAAACAAAGTTCATCCTTGTTTGTAAAGTTTATATATTTTATTTTTTTTGGTGCATATTATTCAATGACTAAAAACAATGTTGAACAAAAGAAAAAAACCCCTTACGAAATGTAAGAGGTTCTTAGCTTAATGTAGCTTTTAAAGCTATCAAGGCTTCTTGAATATCTGTTTCAAATGGAGTACCTTTTGCTAAATCTACGTAATATTCTTCTGTTTCCTGAACGTAACGTCTTCGGAATTTTTCGTTTGCTATCGTAGCACTTAACAGGTTATGCAATCTATCAGCTAATTTCACCATTTTGGCTATGATGTCTTTTTTGATTTCTTCGATGTATTCAATCATCTGATATCCTTTTATTTTGGTTACACGCTTAACTGCAGTTAGAACCTTTTCCCCACCATAAAACAAAATTTCTTCCTCTTTAGCGTCAGTATCTTCCAATAAATCATGAAATAAACCTGTCAAGATATAAGGAGTATCAAATCCCTTTTTTTCTAATATCTCTGCTACTGCTATTGGATGTGTAATATAGGCTTTTCCACCTATTCTTTTTTGTCCTTCATGTTTTTCTTTTGCATACATTAAGGCTTGAATTATCATTATTTTCTCTCCTTATCAAAGGGTAAGAATATCTCCTCACCCTGCTTCTTGTTTTTGTTTGAATACATTATTTTTTACTTGTAAACTTGAAAACCCTTCGTTGTTTAAGGTAATCGTTCGCAAGTATCCACCACTGTCAACTCCACCTTCTAAGTTGAAACTTTGCGTATCAGGTGTGTATGGAAGTAAGCCATGATTGCGGTGTCCATGAATTTGATAGCGGTTTGTCCCTTTTTCATTCGTATTAAAGATTTCATCAATAGGTGTTTTGTAATCTCCTACACCACGAATAATTTGCTCTGCAGAAACAAAATGAAGATTTTTAGGGATAACAGGAAGCCCTCCATGTGTGACCAATACTTCCTTATCTTTATAAGTGTAGTACACCAATTCTTTTAATTTTCGACAGAATCGTTTCGCTTCTTTTTTGTTAATTCCGTACTCTTCTAATTCAGGCTTTGTATCTTGTTCAAAGACAAGGGAATATGCTTTTTCTCCATTCGCCCATTTCCACAGGTGACGCTCATGATTTCCCTCTAAGAAAATGACATTTGGAAGTTCCATAATGGAAAATAGAAATTCCAATACCTCTCCATTTTCAATACCTCTGTCAATGAAATCACCAGTAAAAATATATAGTTCATCCTCTTTGATTCCCTCTTTTAAATAGCTCATAAGGGCAGTGTAGCAACCATGAATATCTCCAATGTGGTGAATTGCTTTGTAGTGAGAATAGTCAACAGGAGACAGATAAAAGGCTTCTTTTGCATCCTGATAATGAACAATTTTCATGCCATCTGGTACTCTGCTTGTGTGAAAGCGAAGATAATGTTTTTCAATGGTAGCTTCAGGAACTTGCTTATGTTCATCACGCATAAGGTTTCGTTCTTTTGCTACTTCCATTGGGATAGATGAAAAATCTACAACAATGATTTCATATCTATATTTGTCAGCTAATGCACGATACGCCATCATATCAGATGGTTTAGAATGGGTTGCATCAATAATAACAAAATCCCCATTATACATTCGTTTATCTAAAGTTTCATACAACATATGCCATGCTTCTCGTCTCCCATACATTTGATTGATTTTAAATTCGCCACTTTCTGTTAAAAGCGGTGACTGTAATGCCATTCGGTACATATCTGAATTTAATGCGTATTCATCTACTTTCAATTCTTTTAACAAGGTGCTTTTTCCTACTCCTGGTGCTCCTCTTAGAAGAAATAACTTTCTCATTCTTCTTCTCTCCTTTCTTATTTTTATCTATTTATATAGGTCTTTTTGTTCTCTGTTTTGTAATTTAATTGTATCATGGAATAAAGGTTATGTAAATTTATTTTTACATAAACAAAAAGAGACTATCGAAATAGTCCCTTCTTGTCAAGAAATCTTATCGACTCTTGTTAGGAGAAATCTTGACGCTCCGAATCGTCTGATTCTTCCCCATCTGAATCTCTACGGATGCAGTCTCTCCATACAACTCCTTAATTGTCCTCAACTCGTTAGCCAACGAAGAGTGATTTGTCGTATCAGTGGTTTCCTTCTTCTTAAACACCTTGTTCAAGAAAGAATCCGAAGCCCTTTCTACCAGCTTGTTCAGGAACGCAGTCAGCATATCCTTTGCAAACGGAAGCAGAAAAACCAGAGCACTCAGAGCCACTGCCTTCGCAGACATTGAAAACAAACCTCCTATGATATGTTTATCGAACAATAACCCTATTTATTTGTCCTTCTTGTATCATACTTTCTCTCTACCTGTTTTATAATCCTTTAAGAAACAACCATTTTCTTCTTTTCTTGTTTTTATCCAAACCTTATTGCCGACATAAAAAATGAAGGAACTAAGCCCTTCACTTAAAACAGCAATATTCGGGATGTTTTTCGATAGATTCTTCAAATACATTCCGACAGTATTCTTCTACCTTATCTTCTTCTCCTTCTTCTATTGAAATCATGTCCTCTAAAATAATGGGATTAGCGGTAATGTTATGGCGTAATTCATGCACAAGTGTTTGCCATATTCCCATTGCTAACTCCTCTTTAACATCAGACAGTTCATCCTTTAATGCCAGTTCTTCTGCTAACGAACGAATCAGCTTTACATTAACTACCACTACATTATCCATATAGAAGTTAATCCCTACTGCTCTATCCATGTCCATGCTTTGGTCAGGATACTCTTCGATTAATTGGTCATATTCTTCCTCATTGTTCAGAAATACCACTTTATCGACAATCATGAGCATATTCAAATCCACACATTCTTTAAATATCCGAAAGAAAGCATCCTTGTTAAATTGTAGCGAGTTAAATTGAAAGACTTCCTCTATATTTAACTCTTCTAAATAACGATAACGAAAGAACTTGTCTTCTTCATTATCATAAACCTCAATGCCTTTGTTGGTTTCTTCTTGAATTTCAAAACCTTCTACCTGTAAGACCAATTCCTTTATTTGTTCCTTTGTCATTAGATTCATGGCAAAATCCCCTTTTTCATCAGTTTCTATATTATAAAAATCAAGGGAATTTCTATGCGTAAGATAAAAATAAAAACACCTGATAAACAGGTGCATCAAGAAGAAGCGATGGCTTCATTTTTTTCATATACATTGAAACTTTGTTCAAAGGCTTTTTCAATTTCATTTAAGCGGATTTGTACATTTTCTCTTTTAGCACTTCCACTTTGACAGGCTTGACTATATAAACTCTCTTTTTCTAATTCTTTGTAAAATTCATCAGCCCATAAACCAAAGTATTCAGGAGAAATTCCTTTGTCTTTGGCACGTTGGACTAAATGATAAATCATAGGTAAATGAATCTTTTTGATATACTTCTTCTTTTTCGGGAACGCTTCATCTAAGAAATCTAATCTCGATTGAACTTCCTCTACTAACTCGGTTTCTAACGGTTCTTTCTTGTATCCTTCTACAAACGAACGAAGCTCTTTACTGCTAAAACCAGTCTGTCTATTTTTTGTCAACATTACTAAATGAAGAGCGGATTCTTGGTCAGTATATCGGTTTCTTGAAATACTTGCTTTATTTAAAAAGAAGGAGTGGTCAGATAGATTTTCAACTGTTTTCATATTTTCCGTTCCAAGAAGCACTCTGGTACTTTCAATGGCTTTTAATGGAACGCCATTGTTTAATCTAAAAAACATTTCTTCAATTTCTTCATCTGTAATATTTTCAAATCGAGTAATCGTAAATGTTGTTTGGCTCAAAACTTTTTGAAATGATTCTGGCAGTTCGGAAAATGTCTTTCCAACAATCTCTTCTCCATCAACAGAAGGTGTCCTGTCCGAAAGGGCAAATTCATCTTTTAAATAGGATAAAACAGTGGTTAATCGTTGTTTTCCGTCAATGAAAGAATAGGTTTCACCATCAAATTTAGCAAACATAGGAGGTACAGGGAATCCTACTAACAAACTGTTAATCAATAGTGACTTTCTGTGTATGTCCCAAATGTTCCCTTTCCTTTGAATAGCAATATCAAAATTAAGTTTACCTTTTTCCTCCATAGACTTAAACTGTTTGATGTTCCAAGGAATTGAACTTTTCTTTAACACATCTACCCACTCTCCCTCTTCCCTCTATTTACCATGATTATAACATGAAACCCATTCTTGTACAGAATCAAGTGCTAATAGACCTCACCTTTTTCATTTTTATTTTATCTAACCACTATAATAAACAAAGGAAACAAAAGAAAGGAGTCTATATCAGTGCATAATAAAATTACATTTAAAGAAAGACATGATTTTTTCAAAAAGAAGGATTACATCTTATTCTTTTTCTTTTTGCTCGTAGTAGGAGAAGGTGTGGATAGTTTTTTAATGACTGTAATTATCAATAGTGTATATGCCCTCATATATTTTTCGCTAATTTGGTTTATTGACAGAAAACCTATTTTGCTAAGTGAAAAAATGGTTTCTCAATGTGGGAAAAGGCTTCCTATGAAAATGATTCAACATATTGTTCATAATGGGAGATACATTTATCTAAAATTTGAAAGAAATCAATATATAAAAATCTATGACCCTCAACAAAAATTAAAAAAATTGATTTTATTGAATCAAGAATCACTCCACTTAACCAACCAAAATATTCAATACTTATTAAAGTGAGCAACACGATTAAGCTCACTTTTTTTATGTTCAGAAAACAAATAAATACTAAATTATACCTCCCCCTCCTAACGCATAAGATAAAACATATTTATATAAAACAGGTTTAATTTTTTAAAAACTTTTAAAGGAAAGACATTTATTTAAAGGGAGAGAATTTACTTATGATGTTAAAAAACAGAACGATTTTACAAGAGGTTCAAGAGAGAGTAGAAGCGAAAAGAAAGATTGAAGAAGAACGTAAGGCAAAACGCAAACGTATCATTTTCGTTCGTAGATTAGTTGCTCTATCTTTCTTAATGATTGGTATGTTCACAATGTTCAGCTTTGCCAGTGATTTGTTTGACGAAGATGTTCGTGAAGAGAAAAAAGTAAGTGCAATTGAAAAAGAAATTGCTAAGTATGAAAAAGTTGAAGTTTTTATTCAAGAGGGTGACAGAGCTTGGATTATTCAAGAAAAGCTGACACCTGGAAAGGATATGAGAGATATGCTTTACTTAGTGGAGCATATTAACGAGCGTGACAGTATGGGGAATGTCAAAGCTGGTGAGGTCATTACCTTTTTAAAATTTAAAGATTCTAAATAAGAACAAAAAAGACCGTTGTAGAAATACAACGGTTTTTTCTTTACATATAATTCATGTTGACCATTCTCTTAGCTTTTATTACCGAATCGAGATAATGAAACGTGCCAGTTTTTAATAAATGAACAGGGTATTTGCCTTTAGAAGACTTACGAGCAACCAACTCATAATCGTTATCCATCATACTGGATACCAAATTATAGTGTTGTTTATCAATACGTCTATATCCTAATTGCAAACCTAATTTAGTATCCTTTTCATTTTGAACATCTTCTTTTGCCTCTACTTCTAATTTATGAACTCCAACTTCAAGGGCAATACGCTTCACTTCTTTTTCCTCTCCATTTTCTTCATATTTAAAATCAAAGGCTCTGGAATGGATTCTTCCTTTAAGGGTGATTTCTGTTCCTTCTTCTGCTTTATTTAACAATTTTGCATAATCATCAAAAGCAACGACAGGAATAAAATCAAAACCAGTTCCATTTCTTTTTACTTTAACTTGCCCCTCCGCAACAAACCTTCCGCTTGTACGCTCTTTCAAGTTAGTTTTACCTATGATTTCTCCAGTTATTTGAACAACATTTTGTTGTTTTGTATCTGGTCTTGCGTTTCTTACGCTAACAGGAGCTACGAATACTTCTTTAATTCTTTTACCCCAAGAATTTTTATTAAATGTACGTAACATCCCTTCTATTACCACTAACTTATCTTTTTGTGATAATATCCTTTCAAAAATTGAATCCTTAAATACAATGACCTTTATGGTGTTGCTAATGCTATTAGCCGAAGTAAAACGAATTTCAGTTTCCAATGCAGTAATGATTTTATCATTTGCACCTTTAAAACTATGATTAACTTCAAAAACGCCTGTGCTCACACCTACTACTTTAACTTTGTTTATCATGATGAAAATCCTCCCTGGTTTATCGTTAAAATGTACTGTATATACCTCAATGGCTTTACAACAGAAACATATTCTCCTTTAATAAAATGATATTAAATATCTCCTTAATTGATATAGAACATATTGTTATTATATTATTTATTTCACCTATCTATAATATAGGGACAAGTCAAGGCGTGAGGAAACGAATCGAGAAACGAAATAAAGATTCAATTCCTCCACATTTACATAGAAGAAGAGGTTAATCCCTCTTCTTTTTTTATTGAATAAAAATCACATAAATATTTCAATTTGTTTGCCAATTCTTTTAAATTATCGTTTACTTTCATTGAATATAGTCAACGGAAATGTTATAATTAGACTATAAACTATGTAGAGAGGAACTGATTTATGAAAGAAAATAATAAAACATATAAAAATAGTAAACTTGAAACATTCTTCAACATCTTCTTCATCATTATTGGTGGAATCATTGCAGGATACGGACTGGAATCCATTTTAATTCCAAACAGTGTATCAGATGGTGGTGTGACAGGGATTTCTATTATGTTATCGGCTGTTACAGGGGTTTCTTTAAGTATTTACATTATCCTTCTCAATCTTCCATTTTTGTTCTTAGGTTATAAACAAATCGGAAAGACGTTTGCTATCCGTTCACTTATTGGGATTATCTCCTTATCTATTTCCACATCTGTCTTGCACCATGTTCCAACGATTATTGAATCGAATCCTTTTTTAGTTGTCGTAAGTGGTGGTGTTCTATTAGGGATTGGCATGGGATTAGCCTTGCGTAATGGTGGGGCTTTAGATGGAACGGATATGTTAGCAGTTTTAATTGCAAAAAATACACCGTTTTCAACTGGTGACATTATCATTGCGATTAACATTGTAATCTTCTCATTTGCTACATTAGTATTTGGAATTGAAGGAGCTATTTCATCTTTGATTTCTTACTACATTGCTACGAAAGTAATTGAAGTTATTGAAGTAGGTTTTGATGATTCTAAATCTGTCAAGATTATCTCTTCAGCACCAGAGGAAATTGGCGAAGCGATTCAATCACGTTTAGGTCGTAGTGTAACTTATACAACTGGTACTGGCGGTTTCTCAAAAGAAAAAGTGGTCATTATTCATTGTGTGATTAACCGTATGGAAGAAAGTAAAATGAAACAAATTATCAAACACTTTGATAACAATGCGTTTGTAACATTCAGTGATGTAGCAGAAGTTAAAGGTGGAAACTTTAAGAAACGTGATATTCACTAAAAAAAGAGAGGTGACTTTTTAGGGTCATCTCTCTTCTTCTTTTATCCAATCCAGCCCTTCATCTTGAGCTTCTTCACGATTCGTTGTTCCTACAATTCTACCAGTATTAAAATTAATCACATTTTCTGGTACATCAGAATCGAAACGATTAGGTGTCACCAACATATCAAATTCAACTGCATATTCTTTATCAAAAAATACAATAGAACTCTCTACATCTTCTTGATTTGCCTTTTCTAAATCAACGCTTTCTTCCATTTTTGATACATTCCAACCTAAATCTACAAATAACTCTTCTAAATTTGAATCAAAGTAAATTCCTTTTTCGCCATCCCATTCAACCATATCATTTTGTGTGGGCGTTACCATGTACGCAAGAATTTCATTCGCATTTAAACCTTGTTCTGACCAGTTAAGTAAACTTTGTAATTTAATCATAAATGATTTCCTCCTTTATTTTAAAACCTTTCCTATTATAAGCGTATTAAGCCCTAAATATAAAAAACCCCACAATAATCATTGTGAGGCTTCTACCTATTGTTTGTATTTATCTTTTACTTTATCAACAATTTCAAATCCAATACCAAGTTCTTTTTCAATTTCTTTTGGATTCTTGTTTTCAGCTATCATTTCATTAAATTTCATCAGAATGTTGTATCCTTTTGCTTCTTTTACATAAGGAATCACTTTCTTCAACTCTTCTTGATTCTCAAAGAAGTAGCTGATAATCCCACGAACTAATCCTGAATTATCAATTTCTACATCTGCCAATAAAGAGGCTTTTTCTTTGATTTCTTCTAATTGGTCTTTGTTTTTGTCTAACAATAAAATGTTTAATTTTCTGAATAACTCTGATTCCGTTAATTGTTTGGTTCGCATCGTTAAACACTCCTTTTTATCTTCGAGCTTTTCTTCTTACAATATCAGTTGGTTCTTCCTGTACCGTTTCTGGTGAAGCAGATACCACTTCCGCTTGTGTTATTTCTGAAAGCACTGGTTGACTTTCTGGTTCTGACGAAACTGTGCTCCATGCTCCATCATATCTCACACCATCAATATCGGACAATCTAAGCTCTCTATCTTTTCTTTCAATAAATTCATTTACCGCTCCTTCTTCAGTATATGGGTGACTACTGTAAATTTCCACTACTGAATTTGAAAACTCACGAATGGTCGCATATCTTTCGTGATAAAAAAGCACATACATCGCAAGAGAGAACCCTGCAATGGCTATCATGGATACAGTTGGATTTATCAAGATTTGAGATACAACCTCTTGGTATGTTTCGATTTCTTTTGGAGAATCTTTTACTAAGTATAGTGTAAGTGCATAATACAATGCTACAACAGCAAAACGCATGAGAGCACCCTGAATAAAGAGCTGAATTAAAAACATACTCGACTTCATTTTTCGATAATCTCTACGATAATATGCAGTAATGTCTCCTCTAAGCATTCTCGGCTTAACGAACAACCAAAATAGAACTGCTAATACTGTAAAGCTAAAATCAAGTGTCGCTAAAGCGAGAGGGTACTCATGCCAAAATAGATAAAACCCTGCAAAAATAAAAAAGTTTAATCGAAGCATTAGTCCCTGCCCTTTAGCTTTATGCTCTAATAATTGATAGTGCATAAGGTATGTCTTTTTCTTTTCAAATCTCCGTTTAAGGTTTCCATGCGTAACGGTTTTCATATTATTCACTCCTGTTTGTATATCTTTCCTGTTTTTTTCGTATTATAGATATTTTTTTCCAGTTTTTTTGTTTGAGTAGAAAGTTTTTGCAACGAAAATTCGTTCATTAGGGAAGGTTGTAATGACTTTATCTTTTTCTACGATATAGATGATTTCATCTTCATCCATATAAGATACACGCCCTGGTCGTTTTTTCTTGTTTAATTCGACCTTTCTTACCTTCTTCATTTTTTCTCTCATTCGGCTACTGATTTCAATTAAAGTTAATCCAGGTGAGCACTTTGATGCATACTGAGTCATTGCATGTCCTGTGATTAAAAATTCAGAAATATCATATTCGACTTCATCTACATATTGGAGAAGTGCTGTATCCATAATCCTTTCCTCACCTTCTGTTCTAAATTATTGTGCTGATTGTGTTTCAACCTGAACCTCTTCAGGTGTTACGTTGTACTTCGCTAATTCTGCTTTCAAGTTATCTAATGCTTGTGCCACTTCTTCTGTATCAAAGTTACGGAGTTTATCACTTAAATCTTGAATAAGTGCTTCTTTATCGATGTTTCTGATTTCGTCAGATGCTTTCGTTAAAGCTACTTGAAGACTATCATTAATCGTTTTTTCAATTAATTGTGTCTCTACTACTCCATTTTCTTCTCTTCGATTGGAAAAGTCATCGTATTTTTCTTGAATTTGTTGGCTAACTTCTGGTTTTAAGAATTTATCTAAGTGCAATTTTTCATTTAAATCTCCTACTCCCCATATAAATCCTAAATGGAAAAGAAGATAAATAACACCTAATACCAAAATGACCTTAATAAATGATTTCAATAAGAATCCAATGATAGCCAATACACCGACTATAGCGACAAATAAAATAATCCAATTTGTTTCCACTTCTGCTTCACCTCCTGAATAAAAGTTTCCTTCTATTATATACAGGTAGGGCTTCCTTCAACATTAAAAGGTTGGCAGATTAGATTCTATTACTCTTATCCTAAAGTATATAGAATAGGAGGTTATCTTGATTATATCACAATGGCTTTTAAGCGTAAAGTATTTTTTACAAAAAAGTTTATTTAGTATATAATACTTCATTTTCCATTTGTATGATATAAAAAAAGATGGAGATAAAATCTCCACCTTTTACGCAGATATAGGTTGTTTGAAGACAATCTGATTTAATTCGTCTTCTTCAATCGTTTCTCTTTCTAAAAGTGCTAATGCGATTTCTTCCAATAAATGTTGATGTTCTGTCATAAGCGTAAGCGTCTTTTCATATATCTCTTTAGACATTTTCTTTGCTTCTTTTAACACATCATCATCTTTTACTCCACTTAGAGCTTCCACATATAGCATACCGAATTCATCTGTCATTCCAAGCTCTTTTATCATACCTAATAGGATATTAGTTGCTTGTTTAATATCTTGACTTGCCCCTGTGGTAATCAAGGATTCATCTTTTGTTAAAAGAAACTCTGCAATTCTTCCTGCATATAGAGTTTGAACTTCACTTATCAGGTCTTTTTTCGTGTGAAGACCCGCTTTTTCAGGAATAATAAAGGTTACGCCCCCTGCTCCACTTGTAGAAGGGATAATCGTTACTTTCGGAACACTTTTTTTGGTTAAGAGTTTCGCTACTAAGGCATGACCAGCTTCATGCCACGCTACCAATCGTAGTTGTTCTTGGTTCACGTCTTTAGTAGACTTCTTATCTCCTCTCATAACCACTTTGTAGAAGGCATCATCGACATCATTGTTATCAATGCTTTCTTTTCCTTTACTTACTGCAATAATTGCACTTTCATTCATAAGCGTTTCCAGTCCTGCACCAGAAAATCCAATGGTCATTTTTGCTAACGCATCTAAGTTTACATTGTCCATGATTTTCTTATTTTTCGTGTGTAATTTCAAAATTTCCTTTCGCTCTTTCAATTCAGGAAGTGGAATGGCAACATGTTTGTCGAAACGCCCTGGTCGGATAAGAGCTTCATCCAACATCTCTAAACGGTTGGTTGCTCCAATCACAACAATGCCTTCAGAAGAAGTGAATCCATCTAATTGAGTAAGAAGAGCGTTAATCGTTTGGTCTTTTTCTGTATTGTTATCTGTACCACGTTTTTTTCCTACTGCATCAATTTCGTCTATAAAAATGATGGCTGGTGCTTTTTTTCGTGCTTCAGCAAAGAGTTCACGCACTCTTCTTGCACCTACACCTACATACATTTCTACAAAATCAGAGCCACTGACACTAAAGAATGGTACTCCTGCCTCTCCTGCAATGGCTTTTGCTAAAAGCGTTTTACCAGTCCCAGGCGGTCCGTACAGGATTGTTCCCTTTGGCATCCTTGCTCCCATTTCTTTATATTTTGCAGGGTTTTTCAAGAAGTCGATAATAAATTGAACATCTTTTTTTACCGTTTCATTTCCTGCAATATGGTCAAAGCGAATAGGTGGAATTTTACTTACCTCTGTTGCTTTCGTTTGAACAACTTGGTTCTTCATTTGAGCTTGTGGTGTATTCTTTTTCATGAAGAAAGAGAATACTATCATAATCAATAAAATTGTTCCAAATGTAGATAAGAAACTAAATCCACTTGAAGAGCCTTCTTCTTTTACCTGAATATCCTCTTTCAATAGAAACTCTTTAAAATTTTCCGTTCGTGGATTATCAGTGGTATAGATATTATCTTTTTTATCCGTTACTGTAAAAGTAGAATCTCCGTAGTTAATCGTTGCTTCTTTTAATTCCCCTTTTTCTGCTTTCGTTAGAAATTCATTGTACGTAATTTCTTTTGGCTTTTTATCATCACTGCCTAAATCAAAGATATATGCGGTAGAACCAATAAAGACCAACACAATCAAGAGTGGCAGGATAAATACGTTAAAGAAACCCCCTGTTTTTTTCATGTTACGTTCTCCTTTTTTGTAAAATCGTATATGTCATCTTTTTTTGGTAGTTATCTATATTCTATATTAATGATTTCTTTGACTAAAGTCAATGATTTATGCAATTTTTAATGATGTTAAAGTATAAAAAACAAAAACGCATAGCCCTAAAGCTATACGTTCTGATTACCGTATTATCCCATTAACAATGAAACCAATTGTTTTTGACGTTCCATATTGAATTGGAATACGTTTATATTCATTTGTTCCAACATTTGATTTCTTGTTCTTTCCATGATTTCTTTTGCTGTATCGACATCTCTAATTCGGCTTAGATGGTCATTTTTTATATCATTCATTTGGGATTCATAGCTCATACGATACTCCAAAATTCTTCTCTTAATATCTAATTCACTTTTCCCATTTGAAATCACGTCTAACACATTTTCTTTAATAAAATCAGGGTTTAACAAATCTTCTAACTCTTCATCTGAAGGAATAGATGGGTTTGTTGGATTCGTAGGATTTGTTGGCGTTGTTGGGTTTGTATCAGGTTTTTCTTCCTCCCCAATGTTAATATCTATGTTAATATTCCCATCGTTTCCTCCAACTCCGATATTTATGCCTCCACCAATTCCACCAAGACCAATATCAATTCCGATACTATCATTATCTTCCTCTTCAAGAGAAGGTTGACCTTCATTTGTTGGAGGGGTTGTTACGTTTGTATCTTCATTGTCAGAAGGGTTGGATACATTTCCACTATTATCTTCTGTATTTCCTGTGTTATTTTCATTTCCACCATTTTCAACTGGATTGCCATTTCCAGTATCAGGATTAGATGGATTAACATTTTCACCGTTATCTCCTACGTTTTCGTTTCCACCTTCATTGCCAGTGTTGTTATCTCCCCCACCGTTCTCTACAGGATTACCACTTCCAGTATCGCTACCAGGAGTAGTAGGGTTGGAGTTATTGTCAGTCGTTGGAGGGGTTGTTACACCACCATTATTGTTTTCGTTAGGGTTAGATGGATTTGTTGGTTCGGTAGGCTTAGAAGTAGAACCTGTTGAATCAGGTTTGCGATTAAACTTATTAAAGAAATTACCCATTCCGTCAATTAAGTCTTCTACGCCATCCTCAATTTTACTTACTATCTCTTTTACCTGTTCTTTATTGATTTTGCTATCAAACACTTTTTCTAACATGGATTCATGATTTTTAAATTTAGATGAATAGGTGTCCATTGTTTTTTTATAAGACTCTACAGCCTTTTGTGTGCTCATAGCATTTGTTGGCAAACCCTTGTTCTTCAATAATTCACTGGAAAGAATATCAACAGGATTTCCTACTGTTTTTAGCGTATCTTGTACAAGCGATTGACCTTGAATAAGGGAAGATACAGTCTGTACTAAAGGTTTAGTTACTTCTGTTAATTCTTTGGTTAAAGTATCAATGCCTTTTAATACATCATTTTCTTTTCCAATGTTTGATTTCAAATTTTTAATCGAAGAAATGTCAGGGAGTTTAATTTCTAATAAACCTTGGCTTCCTGTTGATAAGGAAATTTTGTCCTTTCCAAAGAGCTTTTGTCCATTAAATGTTGCTGATTCAAAAATATTTTTCAATTCATCTGTCAATCCATTTACTTCTTTCTTAATGGTTGATTGTTCATCCTTAGAAAGAGTATCCGATTGATACCTTTGTGCTAATTCTTCTAAACGAAACCCTATTTCCTCTCCTGCAGTCAATACAGTATCTACCGTATCAATAAAGGAAAAAGCGTCTTGCATATTTCTTTGTGCCATTTGACTTCCTCTAATATCGCTTTCTAATTTAGAAGAAATTCCATAATCAGCAGGATTATTAATGCTTACCCCTTTTGATAGCTTTTCGTTTGAATCCTCAATTTTATTACTATATTGATTCATTCTGTTGACAATAGATAAGTTGCTTGAATAAATTCCATTAATTCTCATAATGTACACTCCTTCATAGGTTTTTTTAATCTCTAATCCGAGAACCTTTATGAAGTCTGTACCTATTTAATTTCATCACCTTTCGTACTTTTTAACCAATACCAAAGACCTAAGTCTTTTCAAAAAAATAAACTTAACCTATCTGCTTAAATTGAACAAATCATGGATAAGTTTATAAAATTACCATTTATGTGATAATCACATATCCTATTCTATTGCATTTATATGAAAGCAATAAACATATAAATTCCTGATAACGCAATGCAGGGACCGAACGGAAAGACATCGTTTTTACTTTTTCGTTTAAAAATTAGTAAAAGAACCGCAATGATAGCTCCTGAAAAGAACGCATATACAATAAATTTAGACACAAAGAATGTACCTGTAAAAAGACCAATTCCTCCTGCCATTTTTACGTCTCCACCGCCCATAGCTCCTGTAAAAATCATGACCATTAAGAAGAGCAAAAAAGCAATTACACCACCTAATAGGAGTTGTTCATAATAGTCTTGATAAATGTAGATAAATCCACCACCCAATAATGCAACTGCTAAGTTATAAGAATTGGGAATTTCTTGATATTTTAAATCTATAAAACTCGATGTAAGCAATATCGTTGAGGCTAACCCCACTACACCAAGCGTAGGCGACCATCCGAGTTTTTGAAATAATAATATCCATATTCCAGTGTTTGCTACGATTGCTAACCACTTGTATAAGGGACTATATTGATAGCCAATCTTGTCGCTTACAATGTTCATTCCAAATTGAGAGATTACAGCAATCAGTACAATATATAAGATGTCCACGCCTCTCCTCCTTGTTGTTTATAGTCAATTTAATTACCCTAACTTTAACACGAACGTATGAGCGAAACAATAAAGTTTCGGTTGTACCCCTCTTGACCTTACCCTTATTTTATTCATACTTTATTCATACTTATTTATTAAATTTACCTCTATTAAGTTGTATTTTTTATGATACTTTTCATTCTTTCTTCTTGTCTTTTTCATAAAAAAAGACAGTGGTAAAAATCCACTGTCTTTTATTATTATGGTTTTAACTTGATAGTGATACCAGTGTTATAAGGTACGGATTTATCAATTCTTACATAAGAAACTGTTTCTGCTGAAAGTTGTCCAAGGTTATCTACTGTTCTTGCAGTAACCTTCGTAATGCCTTCATTAGATACATTGAACGCTCCTGCGTAAGTTGTCCACCCTTTCGCTGTTGCTCCTTCGAGCTTGTATTCCACACGTTTTACCCCTGATTGACTATCCGTTCCTGCAGTAATACTAACAGAAACAGGTGTATCTTTAGTCCACTCTTGGTTATTCGTGATAGAAGGTACTGTTGGAGGAGTCGTATCAATATTAGAAATCGTTATAGATTTCGTTGTTTGATTTCCGACTAAATCTTCTGCTACAAAGGTGTACGTTCCGTTTTGTGGCACAGGATACGTTGCAGTGCTTCCGTTTACCCATGTTCCATTCGGAAGTTGGATTCTCTTCATTCCAAGGTCAGCATCCGTTGCATTAACGGTAATTTGAACTGGTGAAGTAGTCCATGTGGTCGGATTTTGCGTCAACGTCATTTCTGGTGCTACGCTATCTTGGAATGGAATATGCTTCACATCAGATACGTTTCCAGCTTCATCAATGGCTTTAATATGAATATAATATTTGCCATTGTCTGTTACAGGGATTTGGACTTTTTCACTTCTTGAATCCACTGTATTATCAGGGACAGTTGAAGCGTTCTTATCAATCACGTAAGAATATCCGTCAATACCAGTTGTGACCGTAACCTTTTTCTTTTCAGAAGCAACCGTATCGCCTTTATTGCTTACTGCTTTTACGGTATATTCATATTCCGTTCCATTATCCGTTGGCTTTTGAATATTCATGAAGATATTGCCACCACTTGCGTTTACATCAATAGTAGATACTGCACTTGGTTTTGCTTTATCAGTAGCTTCTCTATCTTCATAGTCAGATAGAAGACCTTCATAAATCTTCGTATTACCTCTGAATAATTGGGCTTTTGTTGCATAGCCAAACTTAATGTCATCGATATAAAGATTTCCAGTTGTTTGAGAACCAATATAGAATGAACCACCACGAACCGCTACATCATAATCAGAAGCGTTGGATACTTTCGTATTAATACTGAAAGTTGTCCATTCACCACCAGCAGGAACATTACGAGCATTGAAACTCCAAGCTCCCCTCCAAGGTCTCGTTGTTAGTTTTTCACCAGCTTCAATATCCCTTGAAATTCCAGTATTTAGTGTAATGGTTTTTGTTGTTGTGTCAATGGCTCTAACTTGGTACATATATTTAACACTCGTAGGAACGGTATCTGTTGTAATATAACTACCTAAGTTTATTCCAGATAAACTATCAACTTTGATTTTGTTGCTTCCTTTTACTGCTGTTTCAGTAGCAGAAGGAGTAAGTGTATTAATCGTTTCTCCCCAACCACCGTCACCGTTTGGCATAACCGTTCCACCTACGTCAGATTTTGCTTTGAACGTCATACTTAAATCTGTTCCGTTCGGGAATCTTTTTGAACCAAACCAAGCAATAGAACGATTGCCAGAGGTTGCAGGGAATTGATACCAGTTACCACCATTGTAAGTGTTATTGATTTTAAATGACTTGCTTCCAGTAAAGGCTTCTTCTGATGTGATAGATTGTCCTCCACTACCCATTCCAGTTGGCAACTCTTGTCCAGCTTCAAAACTTGTAATAGAAAGAATGTCTTCATCTAACATATCAATAGCCCATTCTGATTTCACATGGTCATCTTTTTGATAAACCGTTAGTTCAGGTACATTTAATTTTACTTGATATGGTGTTTTATTCCCTGCTCTGTCTTCAATCTCAAAATTATAAGTCTGTCCTTTTGTTCCATTGAAGGTAGCAGTTGTACCATAGGTGTATTCACCATTTGGTAATTTAATAGATTTTACACCAGAAGCATCATCACTTGCAGTTAGTGTTACCTTGAAGGTTTCTCCATCCACGCTTTCAACCGTATGTGTAGCGGTTGGTGCTTCTTTATCAATATTTGTAATCGTAACCGTTTTAGTAGAAACATTTCCACCATTGTCTGTTACTTTAAACGTATAACTACCGTTTTTATCAACAACATAAGACGCTACATTTGCACCGTTTACACGATTTCCATTTGGAAGTTCAATGCTTTGGATACCACTAATGCTATCATTTGCATTTACTTGAATGGTTACTCTATCGTTTGTCCATGTTGTAGGATTCACCGTTTCGTCAATCACTGGTACTCCTCTGTCAATTTTCACTGTTTTGGTTGTAACTGCAGAGATATTTCCAACACTGTCGATTACTCTTGAATTGATAGTTGTAACTCCCTCATTTGTAATCGTAATTGGAGATGCATAGGTAGTCCAAGACTTCGTAGTTGCCCCTGAAAGCATATATTCTACTCTTGATACATTAGAACCACCATTATCCCCATTATCATCCATAGAAACTGTTACATTTTCCGTAGTCCAGTTTTCATTGGCTGTTACGGTTGGAGCATTTGGATTTTCTTTATCAATATTTGTTACACTAACTGGAAGTGTGTACGTTCTTCCTGCATTATCTGTAACAAGGAAATTGTACGTTCCGTTTTCCGTAGCAGTATAAGTTGCTGATGCACTATTTACGACTGTTCCATTTGGAAGTTTAATAGATTTTACTCCACTGATTCCATCTGTTGCTGTTACGTTAATAACAACATTGTCCTTAGTCCATGAACTTGTACTCTTGGTTGCAGTTGCACTTGGATTTCCTTTGTCCACTTTAACCGTATAAGGAACAGTTGCACTTGTATTACCAGCTTCGTCAATGCTTCTGAAAGAAATAGTGCTTGTTCCTTCATCATCAAAGAGAATATTTCCATTGTAATTAGTCCACGCCCCACCATTTAAAGAATATTGAATTCTTGCATCGGAAGCTCCATTATCCGTTAAACTTGCAGACAAAGTTACATTTCCTGTCGCCCAAGCACCATTAGTATATCCATTGGAATTAATAGTTGGAGCATTCGGATTTGTTCTGTCAATTCGCACTACTTTCTGTGAAGTAGAAGACACGTTACCAGCATTATCAATGGTTCTTGCAGTAATCGTAGTTTCTCCTTCTGCTGTAACAGAAATCTGTCCAGTATAGGTTGTCCAGCCCTTAGTCGTTGCACCAGATAACATATATTCTGTTCGATTTACACCAGCAGTTCCATTGTCAGAACCATGAGTAATGGTTACAGGTACAGAAGAAGCATCTGTCCAGTTCGTTCCTGCATTAATGGTTGGAGCATTAGGGTCTTGATTATCAATGTTAGAAACACTAACTGGATAACTTCTTACATTACCAACATTGTCTTCGACTTGGAACGTGTAAGTCCCATTTGAAGGAGCTGTGTATGTCACAGTTGAATCAGCAATCCAGTTTCCATTCGGTAATTGGATTCGTTTTACCCCTGTACCGCTATCTGTTGCATTAGCAGTAATCGTAACACTTCCATTAGTCCAAGCACTTGTGCTGGTAGAAAATGTCATAGAAGGAGCAACCGTATCTTGATACATTTCTCCAAGGTAGGTTTCGGAAGTATTGACATTATTTCCGTTAATAGCCTTTACATAGACTTTATAATAGGTATCCGTTGGGAGACCAGTTACGGTTACAGAAGTAGCAGTTGTATCACCGCTTTTTATCACTGCATTATCAGAACTTCTTCTTACTTCATAATGATATTTTGTACCACTTGGGTTTCCATTTGCTCCCCAATTGGCTACGACTTTTCCATCAACAGAAGCATCTAAACTTCCTGTTGTTGGCTGATTGGCTAAAGTATAAATGGTGCTAACTGAAGAATAACCAGTGTACACATTACTTGTATTTTTCGCTCTTACTTTATACTGATAAAGTGTATTTGGAATTAATCCAGTTTCACTTCTGGAAGTTCCAGTTCCCATATTTACCGTTGTTCCATTATGAACACGATTAAGCTCATAGGTGGTGCTATCTACGTTTCCACTTTTATCAAAAGAGACGGTAAATGAATCATTGTCTACATTTGAAAAAGTTGGTTGACCAGGAGTAACAAAGTTATTCACATAAAATTGCTTTGTATTTGAAGACGACACGCCCCCTTTATCATCCATAGCCCAAACTTGTAAGGTATGCCACCCTTCTGCAAGATTGCTTGGCAACGTATAGTTATAGTTAAATGATTGATTTGAACCATTAGCGGTTAATGACGTAAGAAGATTTTCAGTTCCTCCATCAATTGACCATTTAATTTCAAGATTGTCACCAATATCTTCATCTCTTGCTGTACCCGAAATAGGAAGCGTTTGACCACGATAAAAAGTTTGATTATCTGCTGGTGCTGACATGGAGAAAGTAGGATTTGTGTTACGAGGACCCATCCCAACAATCCATGATTCTTTTCTGGATTGGTAAGGAGCAATGCTTTCAGGATTATAATAAAACCCTGCCCCTGAATCACCAGGATAAATAACTTGTCCTTCATAGAAACTACCTACTGCCATTGGATATTGTTGATTATATCGACCAAGGAATATAGAATCCGCATTTGTTACATTGTAAACATCTTGGTAATATCCAGTTACTTGAACCCCATTATTGAATGCTTCCCATCCATTCGGGATAATTCTAAATGGAGAAGCGTCATTTCCATTAACCATTGTATCAATATTAAAGGAAGCTCCTGCAGTCTGATATGAACCAGTTAAGTTTTTCATTTCAATTTCTGCTTTCATATATGCCCCTTGAGACGTGGCATTTACGATGCTTAATCGAAAAATATAATCAAATGTTCCATCTGTTCTGACTTGTTCAATCACCCCATTATTTACTGTAAATGATTTTAAAGTAAAATTACTGAAGTTTCCTGGATATCCAGTAGGGAATGATTCTCCTCTTGAAATATATAATCTTGCTGAATCTTGTCCATAGAAGATAGTTGCTCCGCCATTTATTAATTGAATCCCATATCTCGTATTGTCTTTCATCCATACTCTTAATTGAGAAGATTCGATGGTTTTTTGAGAAGAACTATTGTTTGTAACTGTAATTGTTTCAGCGGCCTCTGCTTTCAAAGGTGATACAACTAATGGAATACTTGGTGCAAAAACAGATACTAAGACTACTGCTGACATTCCTGAATTAGCCAATACTTTATTCCATTTTCTTTTCTTACTTTTTAGTTTAGCCAAGGTATTTTCCCCCTTTCTTTCAAAATAAATTTTTTTACTAAATCATATTATCATATACTTTAGTCAATATATTTAAAACTTCTTTTATAGTCAATTTTATCACATAAATAAATAAAAATAAACAGCGAAGATACATTACCTCCACTGTTTATTAAGGTTTTATGGCTTTAATTTAATCGTGATTCCAATATTATGTGGAACACTTCTATCAATTCTTGCATAGGAGGTTGTTTCATTAGAAAATTGACCTACATTATCGACTGTTCTTGCAGTAATTTTCGTTTCTCCTTCATTGGATACTTGGAATGTTCCAGTATATTTAGTCCAGCCTTTTCTCGTTGCCCCTTCTAATTTATATTCCACTCTATTAACGCCAGATAATGTGTCTGTTCCAGCTTGGACAGAAACAGAGACAGAAGGTGTGTTCACCCAATCTTGATTATTAGAAATAATCGGAGAGGTTGGAACAATCTTATCAATATTAGAAACAATGATGGATTTATTTGTTTGATTTCCAAAATAATCTTCCGCTACAAAGGTGTAAGTTCCATTTTGAGTAGCTGTGTAAGTGGCATTAGCACCATTTACCCAAACTCCATTTGGTAACTTAATTCGTTTCATACCTGATACCTTATCTGTTGCCTTTGCTGTAATGACAATAGATTCAGTTGTCCACTCATTATAAGAAACAGAAAGCTCTAACGTAGGCATTTCATTGTCTACATAATGATAATGAGAAACAGAAGATATATTTCCAGCGTTATCTACCGCTACTACATGCAAGTAAAATTCATCGTTGTTTGGCACTTGAATGTCATTGCTTGTTGTTTCAATCGTTCTATCAGGAATGGTGTTAGGTGACTTATCTATCACATAACTATAACCCTTTAATCCAGTTTTTAACTCAACTTTTTCTACATTGGATTGTACTTCATATTTTGAATTTCTTGCTTTTAACATAAATTCAGAAGCAACTCCCATATCTTCAGAAGAGAAGCTAAAATCTGCACCGTTATTATGGTCAGAGGTTAAACGAATCGTTGGCTCTGTTGGTGAAGCGGTATCCATTCCCATTCGGTCAACCCATTCGGTTTCGGTAGTCGTTTGAGCTAAATAATATAAAGTGTTCGCAATAATTCTCGTTTCTGCTTCACTTATAGAAGGGAAAGAGTGACCTGAATTAATAATCGCTGTATTATTATAAGTATGAACGTAAAAATTGTTTGTCCCTACTTCTCCTGTTTTTGGTGATATATTAATTTCTTTGAATGGCATACCAACAAATCCTGTTGGATTTACCGTTTGCATCCAGACTTCTCCTTTACCAAACACATTCAAGCCATGTTGAGAAGGAATCGTATAGCTCTGTCCAATTTCTCCTACTTTAAATGGATATTCGGTTAATAAACCTTTTTTAGCAATTTGCACTTTATTACCAGTAGGCCAGTAGCTTGAATAGTCACAACGTACATTTTCGATTAATTCAAAAGAAACCGTAGGGTATAAGTTCCCACTTGCATCTCTTCCTGAATAAGTCGGACATGCGTTATACGTTTGATTAGAGAAAATTTCAACTCCTAATTC
Organism: Bacillus sp. M6-12; assembly: GCF_002860285.1. GTDB lineage: Bacteria > Bacillota > Bacilli > Bacillales > DSM-1321 > Peribacillus. The sequence continues at coordinate 14,721 of NZ_PGVF01000029.1, read as the reverse complement.
TGAAGATAATTTATTTACCCCTCTATCTAAACCTTTGTATCCAATGGTATGATGCGAAGTCATAAATCCTCCACCGTCTTCAATGAAGGTACGGATATATTCTATTGCATTATCATTTGGATATAGTCTTTCAGGCTGTAAATTCCACATTCCATAGAAAATGGTATCATAATTCCAAATACCATCTGTTTCTTTTATATGTTTAGATGGATTAGCGTTAAAACTGGATAATGAAACAGTATCAATTATTACATCATCAATTCCTTCTTTCAATAACCATGTTTTTAAAATACCAGAGTTTGGAACGGAATTTCCGTCTAAGTCAATTTGCCCTTCTGATAATCCTGTATTTGGTATTCCTGATTCATCTGGATAAATGTTTAACACTTTTACGGTTGATTTTGAAGGAATACTTTCCCATTCACCATTTGCATTTTTACGATGAAGAACATACGTAGTTGGAATGTCAAAAGGATTATTCCAATTTAATTCAATCGTATTGTCTTCTTCATTTGGTTCTCCTTCTAAAATCAGTTGATGATAGATATTATCAATCTCTACGGTATAGCTTTGTTGATTTCCAACCGCATCTTCCGCAATGAATGAATAGTTTTGATTTTTGTTTGCCACATATTGTATCGTAGAAGCATTTACATAGTTTCCATTAGGAAGTTTAATTCTCTTAATGCCTACATTATCTATTACAGTTAAGGAGATGGTTACAGTATCTTTTGATAAGGTAGAACTCGAAACAGTATGAGTAATGCTTGGAGCTTGTGTATCGTTTCCAATAACAGATTGTGGAGAACGATTACCAGCATTATCTACCGCCACAATTGTTAGATTTTGATAATCATTTGGATTAATAGAGATTTTAGTCGATGTCGTTTCTTTTAAGAGAACACCATTTTTATAAATTTGATATTTTTGAACGCCTGAAAGGACATTTACCGTTTTTGTTTGACTTTTCGATGATTCTACCCCATTTTTATCCATGCTGGAAATGTTGTACGTATAATCTGTGCCATTATCTGTAGCAGAATTCCATGATAATTCAATTTGCCCCCCTACATATTTCGCTTGAACATTGGATGGAGTGGTTGGAGAAGTCTTGTCTGTCGCTTCCGTATCTGTAAATTGTGACAAATAGGATTGGTCTTCTGAAATTCCAAGATTTACACCATTTCTATAGATTTTAACTTTTGTAGCATAACCCATCTTTAAATCGTCAATATATAGAATCCCATCCGTAGACCATGTATTTCTCATATCAAATCCATCTGCATAGAAGTCGAAATTCGGATGATAGGCTTTGGCATTAAATGATAAAGTATGCCATTGGTTATCATTTGGAATCGTAGCAGAGCCAAACGCAACACCAGCCCAATCATTAACAAGAACCCTTTCACCAGCATTAAAAGCCTCTTTTAAAGCTGTATATGCCCTTCCAATAGGACTTCCTGAAGCAAAGGGTTGAATTCCTTTATGAGTTTCATCCATTTCAAATTGTTGGGTTGCACTGTTCCAATAATAGAATAATAGACCATAGTTGTGATTTTGGTCTCTTGAACTAACAATGTGATAAGGATAACCAGGTGTAAAACTTAAATTCCCTGATTTTGTGTACACTTTAAAACTATTAGGAGGCGAATTCCAGTTCACTTGTTGAGCATAATAAACCTCTTCACCAGTCGTTGTTCTTAGTGGAAGCCCTGCTTTTCCCCAAGGACTCCCATTGTGAGCACTTACCACATGCGTTGTGCCACCTACTGCTTTGACATTAAAGGTAATACTTAAATTAGAATTATTGGGGATGCTACGACCACCATAATAATGAGCACTGGAATCGGAGTAGGTACTTGGATACCAATAAGCATTTCCTGTATTCCCTCTTCTCGTATCCGTTAATTTCAAACTGTACGAACCTGAATGTCTATCTTCCGTTGCAAATGATTGATTTCCAATTTTACCGCTCCCACCACCATAAAGGCTTGGTCTCTCTTGTCCGTTCTCAAAAGAAGTATTATACAAAATGTTGTCGTATGGCATCTCTACACCCCAACGTAAATAAGCAGAATTTCCTTGATTATCTGCTTGAATTAAGTCAGGAACAGCAGTGTTAGAAGCATAACTTTCAGTTGGGAGTAAACTTACCGAACTTACCGTTGCCAAAACACTTAAGAATGTAGAAATAAGCAATTTCTTTTTCTTTCTTTTTCTCACTTTATCACCTCTTTTGTTTATTTTTTTATTGCTATTGTATTCTATTAAAAAAACCCTTATTTTATAGAATCGTTTCTATTTTCTTCTTTTATTTGAAATCGCATGATTGTTTTGAGTATAGTAACGTGCAAAAAATAGAAAAAAGGGACTTATGCAAAATAGCAAAGCCCCTTTCTTGTTAGGGTTTAAGTTTAATTGTAATACCAGTGTTGTGAGGGACACTTCTATCAATTCTGACGTAAGAAGTATCTTCTCCTGAAATCTGACCTACATTGTCAATTGTTCTTGCAATAATTTTGGTTTCCCCTTCATTGACAATTTGGAATGTTCCAGTATATTTAGTCCAACCTTTTATGGTTGCCCCTTCTAACTTATATTCCACTCTATTTACACCAGATAATGAATCTGTTCCAGCTTGGATAGATACAGCTACAGAAGAAGCGTTTATCCAATCTTGGTTATTAGCGATAGAAGGAGAGCTTGGTGCTGATTTATCTATATTAGACACTGTTATCGTTTTGGTTGTTTGGTTTCCAACCAAGTCTTCAGCTACAAACATATAAGTTCCGTTTTGTGTAACGGTATAAGTGGAATTTTCTCCATTTATCCATGTTCCATTTGGCAACTTAATACGTTTTACTGCGGTTTCTTTATCAGAAGCAGTAGCAGTCAGAACCACATTTCCTTTAGTCCATGCTGTTTGGTCTGCAACAACATTCAAGGTAGGTGCTCCACTATCGACATAGTGATAATGAGAAACTTCACTCATGTTTCCTACTTTATCAATCGCTACAACATGGACATAGAAATTACTGTCAATGTCTTTGTTCATGGTAAAAGAGGCATTTCTTGTATCAATCGTTTTATCAGGTACAGTTGTTGGATTGTTGTCAATCACATAAGAATATCCATCTAAACCAGTTGTAATCGTAGCAGTTTCAGTGTCCGAAGTTGTTTTTGCTCCGTTTTGCTGTCCAGTTGCTTCTACATAATAATCATACGTAGAACCATTGTCTGAAACAGGAGTAAAATCTACTTTTACTTTGTTATTTAATCCGTCAGCGACCACCGTTTGAATCACTGGTTTGTTTGGTGCATCGACATCTTGTGAAGTATGGTCATCCCAAGAAGTAGATTGTGTCTTTTGAGCTAAATAGAACAACGTATTGGCAAGAACCTTTTGTTCATCAGGTGTTGCTTGTCCGTTACTATGTCCAGTTTGAATCATAGCTGTGTTGTTCCAAGTAGAGAGATAGAAGTTCGCACTTCCTTGTCCATTTATATCTGTCATTCTTCCACTAAAATTAGTGTAGTCCATCCATACGTTTCCATAAGTCACTTGTCCAGTATTATGAGAAGCAGGGACAGTTAAAATGGTATTAACATCTCCGATTGACCAAGGATAATTGGTTAAGAAACCTTTATTTTTTACTTTAACGGTTACAGTTCCAGAACTTCCACCTGTTGAACCAACTCCATTTGCAACAGGGTCAAGAGTCGATACTTTCATGTTCAAGTCGTCTCTTAATTGGTTTGCATTGGTATTCCAAACCATCGGATACATAATGGTATCGTGTCCTGATAAATAACCTTGTCCATCTGCAATCCATGATTTTAAGGCACTTACCGCTTGTGGGCTGTAATCATCTTCCGCTCTAAATCCGTTACCGTCTAACGCTCCTTCAAATACTACATCATATTTCCAAGAACCATCAGGATTTTTTAAATACGCATTTGGATTTGCGTTAAATTCAGGGATAGATACAGTATCGACATCAATCAATCCTTGCCCATACCCTTTTGCATGTTCACCATTCGGTTGCTCCATCCATTTTTCAATCGATGAAGATATAGGAATCGTTTTGGATTCTCCATTCCAACCTGTAAACGTAGTTGTTGCATCTGTTCTTGGATACACATTCAATACTTTTACATTGCTTTTTGCTGGAATAGATTGATAGCTTGATTCAGTGCTTTTCTTCTTATAAATCATATATTTATAGCCTTGCCATGCATCTGCCATTGTCCAATTTAAGTGAACATAATCTTCTTCTGGAACAGGTGTAGCAGTTAATTCAGGCTTAAAGGTAATATTGGAAACCGTAAGTTCATACGTTTTTTTATTTCCTACATTATCCTCGGCTTTTACTTCATATTTTCCATTACGGTTAGCAACGAATGAAGCAGTTCCACCATTAATGACTGTACCATCTGGAAGAGTAATAGATTTTACACCTGATTGACTATCAGAGGCAGTCATATTCACTCTTACATTCCCTTCTGTTAAACCAGAAGTAGATAAAGAATGTGAAATAGCAGGAGCAGTTTTATCAATGGTTGTTACACTCACGACTTTAGTTGCAACATTTCCGCTATTATCTGTCACCTTAAAGGTGTAGTTACCATTTTCTTCAACAAGATAAGAAACAGCATTCATATCATAAACTTTATTTCCATTTGGAAGCTCAATACTTCTAATCCCATTTAAGGCATCATTCGCATTAAGATTAATCGTTACTTTATCTTTTTGCCAAGTGGAAGGACTAAAACTATGAGTTACATTAGGAGCGGTTTTATCAATTTGATATTCTCCTATTGTTCTCGTAAATTTATTTCCAGCATTATCTTCTCCTTCAATGTGGATATAGTTTTTACCCTCTTGACTAACGGTTACGTTAATATCCGTAGCAGAAGAATAAGCACTCCAACTTCCTGAATTACTTGCAGGAGGCGTTGAACTCTGTGTCACTGCATAGCGTTGATGCTTAAATCCGCTACCACCTTTATCAGAAAACTTTATATTCACATTTACATTGTTTGAAGTCCAGCTTTGAGAGGTAGGATTTACAATCGCTTCTGGATTTTCTTTATCATCTGTTATAATGATATTTCTGCTAAATTCTTCTGACCAAAGATTTGCGTCATTCTTCACTTTTAAGGCAATTCGATATTCTCCTACACCATAATTTCTAAAATTAGTTAAAGGTGTGCTTCCTGAATAAATTTGAGTATTATTCTTATATACTGTCCATGATTTTTCTGTTACATTTCGACCAGCAGGGTCATAAGATGTATCAGAAATATCTAATGTTTCATACATAGATTTCGTATGAGCATCAATCGTAAAATTCGCAACAGGTTTTGCAACAACAGAAGAAGTTGTAATATAACGTGATTCTGGTGAAGACCAAACACCTTGATGGTCTTTTACTCTTAATTGGACAATATAATCATTTCCAAGTGGTAAGGAACTTGGTACTTTCCCAATAGTCCAATCACTATCAGTTGTCTTTTTCCATTTCCACTCATACTCTGCAATGCCCTTATCTGTACGTGATTCCATATCCAAATCATAAGAATAATCTTGAATCGTGATAGCGAAGTTACTTCCATTATTTCTTACAATACTTGAAAACGATGCCACTGGTCGTCTATGAGCATAAACATAACGTGGGTTTGGATGTTTGTCTCCAAAACTAATATCATATTGACCAGGTTTATCAAACACCATTTGAAGGTCTTTTTGCCACTGATTCGCCCAAGACGCTTGTCCTAAACTATTTTCAAAATAATTATAGTTATGGTCAATTCTCCATCTTCCAAGCGGATATTCTGCTGTTTGTGTATTGGTTGCTAATGACGTTGGAGTAACAGAAATATCAATTGGCTCACCTACCAAGACATATTGACTATCGCCTGTTTCTTGCTCGTTTAACTGGCTAATAATATAATCGGCTGTTTTATTAATTGAATCCTCAAAGTTATTGTTATCAAAGAAAGCACCTTCATTGTTAATCTTTCTTATAAAACTATTGGTTTGGTCTTTATTTGTGTTTGTACCTAAACCAACATAATGAAGTTCCTCATTAATAACCCTTGGAAGAATCTCACCTAATGCTGTTGAACTATCAAAATCTGCTACTTTATCATCATCTACATTTACAATAAACCGTTCTGAACCATCATTCCATTTTGGTTGTTTAATAATGTCATTGAAGCTCTTCGTAAGTATTTTTTTGATATTGTAGTTAATGGTATTTCTAAGCAAAGGTGCAAGGTTTCCTGAATGGGTTGTATAATATTCTGCAGTTGTGGTTTGGACAAAAATTGTTCCAATTCCATAATTAAATTCAGCCACAGTTGGTCTACCAGCACTATTAGACATATAAACTATCGTACCTTGTGGTAAGTTTGTAAGATAAGAGTGAGATGCATAACTTCCTGTTACTGTTGAGGGAATTCCTTGTGTAACTGCATGATTTGGAATCACAACATAGTTTGTGCCATCATAATTGCTAATATGCTCAATTCCAGCGGGTCCGTTAGTCCAGAAACTACTTCTCCAACCCTGGTCGGCCGCATTGAATTGTAAAATACCTCCACCTCTAATCCAGTCTGTAATTCGATTCATGTTTTGATTTAAAACAGTGTAAAATGACTGTGGTTGGTCAGAAGTAATAAAGATATGAGAATATCTATATAAATCTAAACTTGGTAATTGTGACGATGTTTTTACCTCTGGTGTGTAACCTAAATTTCTTAACGTATCAATCACAACTTCTCTACTATCCCAAGCCTCTGCGTCTTGAAGAACTAATGCTGTTTGGGTTTTATACCCTTCTACACCTGTAATGTTAATACGGTTACTTCCAATACCCTTTTCGATTAATTTATCTTTCAATGCAGTTTGGTATCTATTCATATCTACATCTGTTTCGTTTGTTGTTAAAACAATATCTATGTTTGCTTTTGATGATAATTTTAATTGTAATTCATCTTCGCCTGACGCATATGCTTTAGGAGTATATACATTACTTGAAGAGATAAGAGCTAAAGATACCATACCAGCAACTAATTGTTTTGAAGTTTTTTTCTTTTTACTCAATTATTGTTACCCCCTTTTATTATTCAATGTAAAATTCACAACATAGTCTAAAGACTATATTCTCATTCCTATATCAGTATTTTAATGAAATTTTCATTCATTTATTACCGTATGTATCATCAAAAATTGATTCTTAAATAAAATCTATCAGGAATAACATACCATTTTTATTGACTATAAACAATGAATCCGTTGTTCTATCCATTTCTATATAAAAAAGAGACCTTGCATAAGCAAAGTCTCTCTTCTATTATTTTGTTTCATTGAAGCGGATTACATCGTAAATGTTCCCATCAATGAAACCGATTTGTGCTTTTTGAGAAGCATCTTCGCCACCAGGGAAGTAAACGGTTTGAATATCATAAGGTGATACCAGTAATTTACGTTGTGCAGTTGCACTTGCATAAACTTTTGCACCGTTTGGAGCATCTTTTGGCATTGTCACCGTTTGAGTATAGTGGTCTCCTGCTTTACGCATTGTACCAACGAACGCCTTATGGTATCCGTTATCTCCAACGATTTCAACCTTATAATCAACTTTATCTTGAACCACTTCGACATCTACTGCTTTCTTCACATCAACGGAGAAGGTGATATTACCACCAGACAACATTGGTTGTGGAGCGAAAGCCCAAACTTTCGGTGTGAATGGATTTCTTGTACTAAATTCTAATGGATTTACTACTTCTTCAAGCGTAAAGTCTTTAATCGTCAACTTATCAACAATGATAGTATCACTTACGATATTGCTTACGTTACCAGCTTTATCGACAGCTACGATAGATACTGTTTTTACTACCCCAAAGTCTAATGTCCAAGGAATGGTTATAGGACTATTTGGTGTTGGTTTAGGAAGAGTATATTCTCTGTCTCCTTCAATTACTTTAACAGTTTCAATTCCACTTCCTGCAATATCAGAATATGTCAATGTTAATCGAACATCTCTTGTTGCAGAGTATTGGTCTCCATTGTTAATCACAATATTTGCAAGAGGTTTTGTTGTATCAAGGAAGATAGTATCTGTACGCACATCGGAAATATTTCCTGCTACGTCAGAGATTTTCAAGTAAACAGTTTTTACTCCATCTCCATTGGAAAGTACCCAAGGGGTTTCTTCCGTATAAGGCATTTTTGTCCAATTTACATTATCATTAGACAAGTAAATGTCTTTTACTCCTGTTAAAGCATCGCTACCCTTCAATTTAAGTGTAACGGATTTTTCTTTTGTGAAAGGAGCATCCTCATTGATGACAAATGCAGAAGCAGTTGGCTTTGTCATGTCCAAGATAATAATGTCTTCAACTGGTGGTGCAATGTTTCCGACTTTATCTTTGTATTGAACCCAAACGTGTTTTAATCCGTCTACTGGTGAAAGTACCCAATCTTTATAAGTTGAATAGCTTTCCCAAACTGACCAAGCACTTTCTTCATTTCTGAATTGCATATGAGTGACACCAGAGTATAAATCTTCTGCATGAAGTTCTAAATCTACCTCACGTTTATTTGTAATCAACACATTTTTCTTAATATTGCTTACAACGTGATTAATTGTTCTTACATGTCCGAAGTTATCTTCTGATTTGAAGACATACGTTCCATTTTCACTTACACGATACGTTACTTGGCTTCCGTTTACCCAATTTCCATTCGGTAATTGAATCCGTTTTACGCCTGTTGCACTATCTGTTGCTTTCGCAGTCAATACAATATCTGTATTCGTTAGATTTACAATATCAGGAGTAATCGTTAAGTTTGGAGCGTTTTGGTCGATTTTCATTGTCTTAGAAACAACGCTTGAAATATTTCCAGCATTATCGACTACTCTTGCAGTAATCGTTGTTGTTCCATCATTTGAAATTCGTACAGGAGCATTATACGTAGTCCATCCTTGTGTTGTATCACCAGATAAACTGTATTCTACTCTAAAGCCTGATACTCCACCGTCTCCATTATCTTTAATGGTTGCTACCACATCTTGGTCAATCCAAGTGTTTTCAATACCATCAATCGTGATAGTTGGTGCGTTTGGTGTAACTTTGTCAATATAATTGACATTAACACTCTTAGTAATGGTGTTTCCAGCATTATCGACTACTACAAAGTCTTGAACACCGTTGGTTGAAACAACATACGTAACGTCTGTATCAGTTACCCAATTTCCATTAGGAAGTTTTAAACGATTCACACCACTGACTGAATCTCTTGCACTAAAGTTAATAGTTACGTTTTTATTAGTCCATGTAGAAGGATTTGCAGAATAACTTACGGTTGGGTCAGTTTTATCAACTTGATATTCTCCAATTGTTCTTGTCATTTTGTTTCCAGCTACGTCTTCTGATTCAATGTGGATAAAGTTTTTGCCCTCTTGACTAACGGTTACGTTAATATCCGTAGCAGAAGAGTAAGCACTCCAACTTCCTGAATTACTTGCAGGAGGCGTTGCACTTTGCGTTACTGCATAGCGTTGTTGCTTGAATCCACTACCGCCTTTATCTGCAAAACGAATATTTACAACAGCATTATTTGGAGACCAATCTTGTGAAGTTGGATTCACAATGGCTTCTGGTTTTTCTGTATCTGTTGTAACGGTAATGTTACGTGCAAATTCATCTGACCAAAGGTTTGCATCGTTTTTCACCTTTAAGGCAATACGATAACTACCCTCTCCTGCATTAAGGAAATTGGTCATTGGTGTTGCACCTGTATAAACAACAGTGCCATTTTTCGTTACAGTCCATAATTTCTCTGTTACATTTCTTCCTGCAGGGTCATAAGAAGTATCAGAAATTTGTAATGGAACAAATTTAGAAATTGTACTCTCTCCTACATTGAAGTTTGCGACAGGTTTTGCAACAACAGAAGAAGTCGTGATATAGCGTGATTCAGGGTCAGACCAAGCTCCTTGATGGTCTTTTACTCTCAATTGAACAATGTAGTCATTTCCAAGCGGTAATGTCGTTGGAACTTGTCCATTTGTCCAGCTATTATCCGTTGTTCTTTTCCATTTCCATTCACGTTCAACAATACCTTTATCTGTACGTGATTCCATATCCAAGTCATAAGAGTAGTCTTGAATATTAATAGAGAAGTTGCTTCCATTGCTTCTTACGATACTGGCAAATGAAGCGACAGGCTTTCTGTGAGCGTAAACATAACGTGGGTTTGGATGTTTGTCTCCAAAACTAATGTCATATTGACCAGGCTTATCAAAGACCATTTGAAGGTCTTTTTGCCATTGGTTCGCCCATGACGCTTGTCCTAAATTATTCTCAAAGTATTCATAATTATGGTCAATTCTCCATCTACCTTGAGGAAATTCAGGAGTAGCAGTGTTTTTTGCTAATGAGGAAGGAGTAACAGAAACATCAATTGGTTCTCCTACCAATACATATTGACCATCCGTAGTTTGCTCTTCTTGTAATTTTTGAACAATATAGTTAGCAGTATTTTCTAAAGCAGTTTGATAATTCGTGTTAGAATAAAATGCTCCATTATTGTTATTGCGTTGAACGAAGTTCTCTAATTGAGATTGGTTTGTAGTTGTTCCTAATCCAATAAAGTTAATTTGTTCATTGATAAAACGTGGCAACATTTCCCCTAATGCAGAAGAACTATTGAAGTCAGGAACAATTTGGTCGTCTACGTTTACCATGAATCGTTTAGACGTATCTCTCCATTTAGGTTCTTTGATAACTTCACGAAAATCTTTTGCTTTTGTAACATTTAACTTTACATTCTCAAGAGAGAATTGTCCAATGTCGCTACAACCATGACTGTAATGGTCACTGAAGAAACCGAAACCAAATCCAAAATGTTCATCTAATGGAAGATTTCCAATTTCCGCACCAGTATTTTGATTATAGACAGTAAGTTTATTCTTTTCCATTTTTAATTTAAAAGAACCACTACTACCCATATTAATCGTACCAATTCGGGTTGCTTTGGAGTTAATACTACCATTTGCTCCCCAACCACCAATAAAAATCTGTTCACTCGGACTGTTGCTCCAATTTTTTAATTTGAATAGAGTTGCTTGTCCTTGTTTTGGAAACATCAAGGCATATCCATTCATAAGTCCATTGGTTACATGTGTGTTGATTAACACCCCTCCACCATCAAAGCTATCCCCATAGTTGAGACTATAAGAAAAGCTCATTTCTTGCTCTTTGATTTCAGGGTCAGTATTGTTTGGCGTATAGATTTTGTTAAAACCTTCATAGCTTTCATTTCCGTACATTTGTATTCTTGTACCGTTATTTTGGAAATAAATTCTACCAACATGAGAATGAACATCATTGTTCCAAGCAAATGATTCTTGTAGGTTTTGAGAGTTTGTTTCTACTGCTTGAATATTGATTCGGTTTAAATTAACACCTTTTTCAACTAATTTGTTTTTTAAGTCATTTCCGAAGTTCGCTACATTCATCTTCGTATTTCCTAATGTAAGAACAACGTCAACGTCTTTATTCGATGTTAAAGATAATTGTAAATCATCGGCAGTTTCCGCATGAGCAGGAGTAACAACAGCAGTCACATTAGAAGCAATAAGGGTCAAAGCTAATGCACTGGTTAAAACTCTTGTTGTTTGTTTTGTTTTTCTTTTCTTTGCCACACGTTATCCTCCTTTCTTTTTTCGTAATTTCATTTATTATCTTATGCATCTATAATATGCTTTATAGATTACAAAAATAATAATAAAGACTATATTCAATAATATATATATTCCATTATAATGAAATATTCATTTTTTATTAAGGCAATTTTTGCTTTAGTTGGTTTATCTTACTTTTTTTCTTTAAGTTCTTTTGTATCTTTATTGTAAGTGAAATCAAAAGCCTTTCCGTCTACATTTGCATGAATGGTTTGAATGATATCTTGTGTTTCCACTTGAATTTTTGCATTGTTACCATTTACGTCTTTATCTTTCAATACAACCGTTTTAATAAATTCTTTCACAATGGATTCTTCCATATCAGAAGTTGGTTGCATAATGTATGCTCCATCCATATTGAATGTCAGTTCTTGATTCCATTCAGCTACAATAAATTCCTTTTTCTCTTTCTTTTCTATATCTGTCATGCTTTCTTGTGGAATGACAATATCATGTTCATGGTCGTGTCCTTCTTCACCTTCATGACCTTCATGGCTATCCGTTTCTTCTCCACTTTCTTCATTTGCTTGTTCTGCTACTTTCTTTGCTTCTTCCATTACTTTAACTGGAAGTTCATTTTGAATATAGCTCATTTCGTTGACCTTTTTATCTTTTAAAAATGTCATGTTGGCTTCTGCTTCGTATTTCACTTTTTCGTTTTTATTAAAGCTATGAGCTTGAATATCATTAATGTCAGCGTAATAATCTGCTCCATTGTAATGAATACGATTAGAAGATGCATACATGTTGAACGCATAAATCATATCATCATGAGATACAAACTCTGTTGATTTACCCATTATTTGACTTATGGTTACATTTAATTGTTCACGTTGCTCTTCTAATTTGTGAGCCTCTTCTTTATTGACATCCTTTTCTTTGTTTAACTCCATATACGCATAGGCATTAGAACCAACTAATCCAGCTATTACAAGCCCTGCAACAATGGCTGTTCCTTTCTTTTTTGTCATTCTTATTCTCCCTCCTATTATCTACATAGTTTCTCTTTTGAGTTTATCATATTCGTAGACTATAAGCAATATTATATGTATTTTTGACTATTGGGAATAAAGAAAGAAAAAAAGAGGATAAATTTTCTTTATCACTCTTTCCTTCTTTTTAATGATTGCTTTTAAATTGTACTTGGCTTACTCCGACTGTTTTCATCATTACGCCACTTTTGTAGTAGAATAATCCTTTTACTGGATATTCTGCATAAATGACTACACTTGGCTTATAGATTTTCACTTTACCAGCAGGAGTATCAAAATCAAATCCAGATTCAGAAGTAATATTGACAATATTTACTTGAATGGTAGGTTTACTCTTTAACACGCTATTTTCTTTTGGTGTTAAATCATCATTTAACAATAGGTCATGTTTCAAAATGTCCATTGCAACCTTTTCGGCAGATGCTTCATCAATTTCTAAAATTCCTTGTGGAACTAAATCTTCTTTGATTTGTGTTACTGCCGAAGCAGAAGCATTGTCTGTTACTGATTTTAAATGACCTTTCTCATATACATAATGAGAGACATCTATAAATGTGAAATAAAGTATTGGAATAAGAACAGCCATCCAAAGAATCATATAAATGGAGACAAAACCTTTTTTATTCTTAATAAACCGTTTCATCAGTCTTACCACCTTTCTGACATGACTGTTTCAACAAGTGTATATTTGTCTGCTACATTACTTCCGTCATCCCCAAAGAAACTTAGTGGGGCTTTGATAGATGTATTAGCAGGAACACGCACTGTAATCTGAATCATTTCTTTAGAATCTCTCTTAATGTAATTACTTCCACCATCATGCAAAGGTGTTACACCAACAGCATTTAGATTTCCAGGTTTTGTTGTTGCAGTAACTTCAATACTGTTTCTATCATAACCCAATTGAACCAATCTATCTTTGAATTGTTCAATATCAGAATCCACAGGTTGAGAAATCGAATTCGTTAAACCGCCTTGGATTTTCGCTTTTTGAGCAAGGTCATGAACTTCTGTCTGGAGCATGATTCGGGGGAATATTAACGTGAAAAATCCAATTGCTAATAAAATAACCATTAAGGCACTTGACATAGCAATAATCGCTTCAATCGAAACAAACCCTTTTTTATTTTTAACTACTTTCCGTAACATCTCTTTCCCTCCTCTTTTCGTTGACTATAGTCTTTTGTTTCATGTTATTATAATATGAAAAATGACGCAATATATAAGGGTATCTACTTGGTTTTATATGAAAAAAACCATTTATACATAAAAAAACACTTTAAACGCTATGTCTAAAGTGTCTCTTTATACTTCGTAAGAATTTTATTTATTACTCAGTAGCTTTTGGTAAGTTTTCGTAGTTTGTTTGTACTGCTTCTACTTGGTCGATAGCAGTATCACGTACACCATTGGAAGCTCCTTGGAATGAAGTGATAGCGAAAGCACCCAATCCAATAATCAAACCAGCCACGATTACTGTTTCGATGGACACATATCCAGAGTTTTTACGTAAAGTATTCATTACTTTTTGCATGTTGTTTTCCCCTCCTTTCAAATAAAAATTGGTAATTAGACGAAATAAAAAGGGAGAATATCCCCCTATTTATTACTCAGTAGCTTGAGGTAGGTTTTCGTAGTTTGTTTGTACTGCTTTTACTTGCTCAATAGCAGTATCACGTACACCGTTAGAAGCTCCTTGGAATGATGTAATTGCAAATGCTCCTAATCCAATGATTAAACCAGCTACAATTACCGTTTCAATAGACACATATCCTGAATTTTTACGTAAAGCGTTGATTGTTTTTTGCATGATTATTTTCCTCCTTTAATTTTCATATAGTTTTTAGATTTTTATTTTTAGTAGAAGAGGATTCATTCCCCTTCTCAATTAAGAGACTACGTTATTATTCAGTAGCTTTAGGTAGGTTCTCGTAGTTTGTTTGAACAGCTTCTACTTGGTCGATAGCAGT
>NZ_PGVF01000028.1 GCF_002860285.1 Bacillus sp. M6-12 | reverse complement strand
GATAGAATTTGACTTGCTCATGTGCTTTTTTAGTGTGTGCTCACTATTACTTAAAACGTTGGCGCTTTGTTTTGTTCAGTTTTCAAAGAGCAATTACTGTCGCCGCAGCGACTTAATAATATTATCATCGTTTTGATAATGAGTCAACACTTTTTTTAAACCTTATTCGGTGTTAATTGAGTGGCGCTCCGTTTCTCAGCGACAAGAAATAATATAACACCAATTCATTATCATTGCAATAGCATAAAAGATAAATTTTACTAGAATAATATTCCTGTTTAATATTTTGTACTTATAATAAAAAGCCGCATAGACTATGCGGCTTTTTTATGATCTTACCTGTGGCGCATTAACGGGAATAACAGTACGTCACGGATAGATGGTGAGTTGGTTAGCAGCATAACGAGGCGATCTACCCCAATGCCAAGTCCTCCTGTTGGAGGCATGCCGTATTCTAAAGCTTCAATGAAATCTTCATCCATTTCATGAGCTTCATCGTTACCCTGTGCTTTCTCTACAAGCTGTGCCTCAAATCGCTGACGCTGATCAATTGGATCATTTAGTTCAGTAAAGGCATTTGCATGTTCGCGGGCAACAATGAATAATTCAAAACGATCCGTAAAACGTGGATCATCTTCGTTTTTCTTTGCCAATGGCGAGATTTCAACAGGATGACCGAATATAAAAGTAGGCTGGATTAATTTCTCTTCAACAACCTGTTCAAAGAACTCGTTGACAATATGCCCGAATTCCATGTTCTCTTTTACGTCGATACCATGTTCTTTAGCAAGAGCGTGTGCTTCTTCCTTAGTCATCTGCTTCCAGAAGTCCACTCCAGTGTATTCCTTTACTGCATCAACCATATGAAGTCTTTTCCATTCCGGCTTCAGATCAATTTCATATTCACCATAGGTTACCGTTGTTGTACCTAATACTTCCTGTGCTACATGTGCTACAAGATTTTCCGTCAGTCTCATAATGTCTTTGTAATCTGCATACGCTTCATACAGCTCTATCATTGTAAATTCAGGGTTATGTCTTGTAGAAACCCCTTCATTACGGAAGACGCGGCCAATTTCATATACCTTTTCCATTCCGCCGACAATCAATCTCTTCAAATGGAGCTCTATTGCAATTCGCATAAACAGCTCCATATCAAGAGCGTTATGATGCGTAACAAACGGTCGGGCTGCCGCTCCACCTGCTATAGAATGCATCATTGGAGTCTCAACTTCTAAGTATCCCTGATTATCCAGGTAACGGCGCATCGCTTGTACAATTTTGCTGCGCATAATAAATGTGTTTTTGCTTTCCTGATTTGTAATCAGGTCAACATAGCGCTTTCTATAGCGTTCTTCAACATCCTTCAAGCCATGGAATTTATCAGGCAGCGGACGCAGCGCTTTTGTCAAGAAGAAAAAGCTCTCAGCTTTGATGGATAGTTCTCCAACCTTCGTCTTAAAGAGTGTTCCATTCACACCCACAAGATCTCCTAAATCAGTCTGATCAAAAATTGCATAACTTTCTTCCCCGACAGCATCCTGACGAACATAAATTTGTATTTGTCCGCTAATATCCTGAATGTGGGCAAATCCCGCCTTGCCTTTGCCCCGTTTAGTCATCACTCGGCCGGCTACAGTAACGGTTAAATTCTTTTCTTCGATTTCCTCTTTACTTAACTCCCCATATTCATTCACAAGCTGCTGAGCTTGATGGGTGCGTTCAAAACGGTGTCCAAATGGGTCTTGGCCATTGTCGAGCATGCTTTGCATTTTCTCGCGCCTCACCCTGAGCTGGTCGTTCAATTCTTCACTCATGTAATCATCTCCATCTTCTTAATCGAGCATTATATAGACAGTCCGAAACCGAACTTTGCAATCTTTTATTATTTTTACACAAAGTAAAAGAATCGAACAGTGTTTCCCGCAAAAAAATCCGTCTTTACAAATAAAAACTGCCAGAAGTACTGGCAGTTTTTATTTTAAGCGTATTATAGGAAAATGGGCCGTTAATGTCAAATATTACACCATTTGAATATTTTGTTCTTTTGCTTCGACTTCTTCGACCAATCCGTAAAGCAGCTTAAGTACATCCTCACGGGTATTGCACTCGTTAATGCCCTTCCTTGCCTTTGCATTGCCTCGGACACCTTTTAGGTACCAAGCTGCATGCTTGCGCATTTCGCGTACAGCGATGTATTCGTTTTTCAATGCAATCAGACGATCCATATGCAGGATGCACACATCCATCTTTTCACGTACCCCTGGTTCATCCATCAGTTCGCCTGTTTCAAGATATTTTACAGTACGGTAAATCATCCACGGATTTCCAAGCGCTGCCCGGCCAATCATTACGCCGTCAACTCCTGTTTCTCTTAGCATTCTTTCAGCATCCTGCGGCGACTCCACATCACCATTTCCGATAACAGGAATATTTACCGAATTCTTTACTTCGCGAATAATGTCCCAGTTTGCTTTGCCTTCGTACATCTGAACACGAGTTCTTCCATGAAGCGCCACAGCGGCACCACCGGCACGTTCTACAGCCTGGGCATTTCTCACTGCATAGATATGATCTTCATCCCAGCCCATGCGCATTTTTACTGTAACAGGTTTGTCCACAGCATCCACTACTGCAGATACCATTTCGTAGATCTTGTCCGGATCAAGCAGCCATTTAGCTCCTGCATCACAGTTGACGATCTTTGGAACTGGACATCCCATATTGATATCAATGATATCCGCATTTGTATTTTTATCTACAAAGCTGGCAGCCTCAACAAGTGATTCCTTTTGAGCACCCATGATCTGCAGGCTAAGCGGTTTTTCTCTTTCATCTATATAAAGCATATTCAATGACTTTTCATTTTTATTAATAATGCCTTTGTCGCTGACCATTTCTGCACAAACCAGGCCTGCACCAAATTCCTTTACCGTTAAACGGAATGCAGAGTTACATACCCCTGCCATCGGCGCAAGAACAACTGGATTCTTCATTTCGATATCGCCAATTTTTAACATGGTGTGTCCTCCTCTGCTTTTACTATTAACATATCATTGTAGGTAAATCCCCAACGGATTATATCAAGCCACGTTCGCCGAGAAAAGAAAAAAACTCAGGACGACCAAGAATATTCTCTATTTCTCAACAGGCGGCCGAAGTTCGTCGATTGACACGTTCAGCATTTCAGCAACCTCTGTCAAAAAGTTTTCTGTTGGTGCCCTGTTCCCTCTTTCTACTTCACCAAGGAGCGATACAGAAACACCAATTTCTTTCGCAAAGCTTTCCTGTGTAAATCCCTTCAGCTTTCGAAAAGCGCGTATACGTCTTCCCCATTTCTCCGCTTCCATAATCGAACTCCTTCTTTACCTTGTATATGATCAAGAATAGCAATTAACGGCTGGTTTCTCATCGGAAGTACAAACCCCGGATCCACTAAATCCAATAATGGAATGATGACAAACGCTCTCTCTTCTAAACGAGGGTGAGGCACAAAAAGGGTCTCTGATTCAATATTCTCTTGATTATAGAGTAAAATGTCAAGGTCTATTGTTCTCGGACCCCACCGAACATCCCTTTTTCTTCCAAGTTTTTTCTCTATTTCAAGGCAAATCTTCAGTAATTCCTCTGGTTCGCAAGTGGTTTTCATTTCCACAACGGCATTTAAAAAACACTCCTGTTCGGTATATCCAACAGGATCTGTCTCATAGAGAGAAGAAATATTAGTAACTTCTATTCTCGGGTCTGCATTAAGACTTTTAACAGCACTTAGTAAATACTCTGCCCTGTCTCCTATATTAGAGCCGATGGATAAGTATGCAATGTTTTTCACCTTACCGTCCCCTTCTTATCTCAACAGCTACTGATTTATAATGCCCAGGTATCGGAGGATCAGGTTTAATCACCTGCACTGTACAAAATTCGATCAGCGGAAATCTTTGTAATGTTTTTGCGGCAATGGTTTCAGCAATGGACTCTACAAGCTTGAATGGCTGCCCTTCCACAACCTCCCTTGCAAGTCCATATAACTCCCCGTAATTAACGGATAATTCGAGATTGTCCGTTTTGCCCGCATTAGAGAGGTCAAGTTCAACTGTTAAATTCACCCGAAACCGCTGCCCCAGCCGGGTTTCTTCTGGAAAAACCCCATGGTAGCCATAAAACTCCATTTCATTTACATAAATTTTATCCATTACTGCCTTCCTTCCCCATAAGCACGTCCATCATTTTAGTGAGCCGGGCCATAGCTTTTACATCATGAATGCGAATAATCTGGCAGCCCTGCTGTATCCCAAAGCAAACAGTGGCTGCTGTTCCTTCCATTCTTTCTTCAGGCGGCAGGTCCAAAACTTTTCCAATCATTGATTTACGTGATGTACCAAGCAAGACAGGATACCCCAGTCCCGTAAGTTTCTCAAGGTTCCGCATCATTTCCAGGTTTTGTTGAAGATCTTTAGCAAATCCGATTCCCGGATCCAAAATAATTTGATTATCCTTAACCCCGGCATTTTTGCAAATCGCAATGCTCTCATATAAATCATTGATAACATCCCGGATAAAATGCTGATAATCCATATCCCTTCGGTTGTGCATCAGAATGATTGGAGCCTCTAATTCGGCAGCTACTCTGGCCATTCCGCTATCGGCCTTTGCTCCCCATATGTCATTTATAATATGAGCCCCTGCATTGATGGCCTGTCTTGCAACCTCCGCTTTATAGGTATCCACCGAAATAGGCACATCGAGTTCGCCAGCGATTCTTTCAACGACCGGAATGACTCTTTCCAATTCTTCTTCCAGCTGTACAGCGTCAAAACCCGGACGCGTTGACTCTCCGCCAATATCAATAATATCTGCACCCTCCCTGATCATTTCCCGCGCATGCTCAAGTGCAGCATCAATACGATTGTACCTGCCACCATCGGAAAAGGAATCAGGTGTAACATTTAAAATTCCCATTACAAGGGTCTTTTTCCCATAGTCTAATGTGTGATTTCCAAATTGAATGACTGTATTATTTATCATAAAATCTCCCCGTAGGTGTGAAGTTCATTCCTGCTCGAAATTTGTTTTTTAAAACGCTGATAGCCCTCATAAAGCTTGCGTGTTACCGGCCCGCTTTTTCCTTGAAAACGGCTACCTGAATCAATTGAATACACCGAAACAATTTCTTGAATCGAATTCGTATAAAACAATTCATCTGCTCTTTTTAGATCCGCTGGAGTAAAAAAACCTTCCTCGCAACGGAGACCAATATGGTAAGCATACTCTATTATCCATTGTCGGGTTATCCCATTCAAAATTCCTGTACTGAGGTCGGGTGTATAAATCGTGCCATTACTTACCCAGAAAATGTTAGAAATTATTCCTTCAGCAATAAATCCATTTTCAGTTAAAAAGATGCCCTCTGTTCCTGGCTGGTCCGAAATTTCCCGTTTGGCGGCAATATTATTTAAGAAGTGATGAGATTTAAGCCGCACTCCAGTCTCGGGCGTATTTCGAGGAGTTTTCAGAAGAACCGCTTTTTTCTCTAATAATATATCCTCCATACTAATTGGACTCATAAAAACAAGCATATTGGGATTGTTAAAAGGGGATGTTTGGAGTCCCATTGGGGAATTTCCTGCCGAAACATTGAGCCTGATTCGGGCATTATCATAACCATTTGCCAAAATCAGCTTATCAAGAATTCCGGTAATCTCTTCCCTGTCAACGTTACCGCTTATATTCAATTCCTTAAGAGCGGCATTCAGGCGATCAAGATGATCGTCAAGAAGGAAAGGATGGCCATCATACAGCCGGAATGTTTCAAAAACACCGAGTCCATATAAAAAACCGTGGTCAAAGGGAGAAATCCTTGCTTCACTTTCCTTCACTATTGCTCCATTACAAAACATATACATAGTCTTATTTCTCCCATTTCAGCTTTTAGGTTCAGCTCTGTTGCAATGATTTTGCTTTGTAAGATTTATGGAGCTCAAGAAAATTGGCTAATAACTGTTTTCCCTTTTCGGTCATAATTGATTCCGGATGAAACTGTACACCTTCCACCGGAAGTTCTTTGTGCCGGATAGCCATAATCTCCCCCTCCTCCGTCCAAGCGGAAACAGTAAAGCATTGCGGCAGGGTTTCCTTCTTTAAAATTAAGGAATGATACCGTGTTGCCTGGAATGGATTTGGCATACTCGCAAAAATAGTTTGTCCATCGTGAAAGATGGGTGACGTTTTCCCGTGCATTAGACGATCTGCTCTTACGACATCACCGCCAAAGACCTGTCCGATCGCCTGATGCCCTAGACACACACCAAATATCGGCACCTTCCCCGCGAAGTGTTCAATGGCTTCTAGGCTTATGCCTGCTTCATCAGGTGTGCATGGTCCAGGGGAAATCATTAAAAAGTCCGGATGAAGTGCCTCTAAATCTTTAATAGTTATTTTATCATTGCGCTTTACCAGCAAGGATTCTCCTAACTCCCCAAGATACTGGACAAGATTATAAGTAAACGAGTCATAGTTATCGATCATTACAATCATGATGTAACCCCTTTGCTCACATGTCTGCTTTCTGCTTCTTCTTTTGCCTTCCACATCGCAGCCGCCTTTTTTAAGGCTTCCTTGTATTCATAACGCGGATTAGAATCATTGACAACACCTGCGCCAGCCTGGACATGCCCAACACCATCCTTGGCTACCATTGTCCTGATTACAATATTCAGTTCCATATCCCCCGAATCACTGATCCAGCCAATTGACCCTGTATACAGGCCTCTTCTAACAGGCTCTAACTCCTCAATGATCTCCATCGTTCTAACTTTAGGGGCCCCGGTGATGGTTCCACCAGGAAAAACAGCCTTTACAGCACTGTATGCATCCTCTGATTCTTTCAGCTGTCCCTGAACGTTTGAAACAATATGCATAACATGGGAATACTTTTCAATCGTCATGAATTCATTTACGTGTACAGTGCCAAATTTGCTTACTTTCCCCAGATCATTACGCTCCAAATCCACTAGCATCACATGCTCTGCCCGTTCTTTGTCATTCTGGATCAGCTCGTTCGCAAGATGTTCATCCTCATCGGGGTTTTTCCCTCGTGAACGCGTACCCGCAATCGGACGGGTACTGATCAGGTGGTCCTGTTTCTTAATCAGCAGCTCCGGAGAACCGCTGACTACCTGGAATTCCGGTGTCTGAAGGAACGCCATATAAGGAGAAGGGTTTATTTCTCTTAAGCATTCATACACTTCGATTGCAGGTACAGATAGCTCCTTTGATTGCCTGACCGATAAATTGACCTGAAACACATCTCCCTGGGCGATATATTCCCGCACTCGTTCCACCGCTTTATGGAATTGCTCTGCCTTCATCGACACAGCTAGATCATCCTTCAATTTCTCCGAAGTGGTTTTGGTTTTACTTACTTCCTTTATTTCAGCATGTCGCTTCCAGTGCTTCTCCATAACATCAAGGGATTTCTCCGCGGCTAATTCATTCTCACCCGCATGCAGCAGCCAGAGAACCTCTTCTTTGTGGTCAAAAACTGCCGCCTCATCATAGATTAAAAAATATAAATCAGGGGTTTTTAAATCATCTTTACTTGCGGCTGGGAGATCTTCGATATAACGGATATAGTCATAGCTAAGAAATCCGATAGCGCCTCCTTGAAAATCAGGATATCCAGCCTGCTTTTCGATTCTCCTCGGAGCCATCCACTTTTTCATGGATAGTAACGGATCACCCTCCATTGTTTCTTTCATACCATCTCTATGTATAATTTGGAGGATTCCGTCTTTCCCTTCCAGAATAGCAGACGGATTTAATCCAATTAAGCTATATTGTCCTCCCCTTCCGCTTTCTAGCAGAATGTGTCGGGGTAAATCGGCAGACAGTTTTCTATATGTATCAAACAAGTCCATTGAGGCAAATGGAATCTTTCTTGCGAATAATCGTCTTTGCGGCAATGCGGTCATCTCCCCGATATTTGTTTGCTATCATTCTATTTTTCCGATAATTTGAGTTTACTAAGTACAGGTGAAAATTTCTATAAAAAAGCCAAACCGGCCTGCAAAAGAAACTTGTTGCCGTCCCATTTAGCTCAGGATCAATCTCTTAATGACCAAAATAACTCACTAAAAGTAAAAATGCAAAGTCCCCTTTGGAACTTTGCACTTTTTATTATTCTTCATCAAATTGGTATAAAGGTGTGCTAAGGTAACGTTCACCATTACTCGGGATAATCGCTAATACCTTTTTGCCTTTTCCAAGCTTCTTCGCTACTTGAAGGGCTGCAAAAATAGCTGCACCGGAAGAAATACCGCCGAGAATGCCCTCTTCTTTGGCAGCTCTGCGAGCGTATTCAAAGGCTTCATCATTTTTAACCTGTAAAATTTCATCATATAATTCCGTGTCAAGAATGTCCGGAACGAAACCGGCACCGATGCCCTGGATCTTATGCGGGCCAGGCTTGCCGCCTGAAAGCACAGGTGAATCTGCTGGCTCAACCGCAACTATTTTAATTTCAGGGAACTTCTCTTTAAGCACTTGGCCTGCACCTGTGATCGTTCCGCCAGTACCTATACCGGAAACAAACGCATCAAGCTGATCCATTTGCTCTGCTATTTCCTTACCCGTTGTATTACGGTGAATTTCTGGGTTAGCTTCATTTTTGAATTGCTGAGGCATAAAGTAACCATTTTCATTTGCCAATTCTTCCGCTTTACGGATGGCTCCACCCATACCTTCAGGTCCTGGAGTCAGCACAAGTTCAGCTCCATATGCGCGAAGCAGGTTGCGGCGCTCCATGCTCATTGTTTCAGGCATTACCAGGATTGCACGATATCCCTTTGCAGCAGCTACCATTGCAAGACCAATACCAGTATTTCCGCTGGTTGGTTCAATAATAGTATCGCCATCCTTAAGCTTACCGCTTTTTTCAGCAGCTTCTACCATCGCCATCGCGATCCTGTCCTTTACACTGCTTCCTGGATTCATATACTCTAATTTCAAATATACATCAGCGCTATTTTCATCTACGAGACGATTCAACTTAACAATAGGCGTTTGTCCGATTAAGTCAATTACTGAATTAGCTACACGAGACATGTAATCACTCCTAATACCGAGTATTTTTATTGGTTTTATCTACAATGTATCGCTTCATAGGAAAAAAGTCAATTTAAATATCCTAAATTTCAGATTCTTTTTCCAATTTATATGCCGGTACCTTCACCATAAAACCATTCCACTTTCATTTCATCCCAGAAAACTTTAGCAGAAACACTGTCTTTCATTTGTTCCAGTGCGATTTGCCTCCGAATCTGATTTTTCACTCGCATAAAACTATACGATTGGCCCTTAATCCGTTCGTGAAGTTTGATGATGACCCAGCCTTCTTCCGTTTTAAAAGGCCTGCTCCATTTATTTGGTTTTATTTTCTCTGCTTCCACTAAATAGTTATCGGGAACTCTTTCACTTCCAGCTGATATGTATCCCAAATGACCTCCCTGACTGGCAGTGAAGTCATCGGTCGATTTTTCCATGGCTAAAACAGCAAAACTGGAACCGCTTTTAAGCTCTTCACTGATTTGCTTTGCTTGTTCCTTCTTTTTTACAATGATTTGAGACAACCGATAGGAAGTTGGGATTTTAAATTGACTGCGGTTTTCTTCAAAATATTTCTTTAATTGCTTTTCGGAAATGAGTACGTCTTTTGTTAAAAGTTCTTCAAGCAGCAGGCTTGATTTAGCCTGCTGTCTTAATTTTTTATCATTGTCGTCATCTTTTAATTCCTGAACAGCATACGTTGTCTTCATGATTTTAACAGCACGGTCCAATTCACTATCGGAAATGGTAATTTTATATTTCTTGGCTGCTTCAAAAATAACTTCCTGATTAATCATTTCTTCGAGAACTTCTTTTCCATACCTTTCTTCCAGCTCTGCCAGCCATTGTTCACGGGAAATTACATTTCCATTAACAGATGCTGCTTGTTCACCGTTAAAAGAGGCGGCAGTTTGAGATTTTCCCGCCCAAAAGATACATGTTCCGATATTCAACAAGATCAGGCCAGCTATAATTAACCAAAGCCTTTTTCGAGATAACATTCTTTTCCCCCGTTATTTCGCTGCTTCCTTTAATTCTTCCAGTTCTTCTTTATTAAATTGGTATTTTTCATTACAGAAGTGGCATTGCGCTTCAGCCTTGCCTTCCGTTTCAATAATATCTTCGATTTCATCTTTTCCTAAGCTTACCAGAGCATTCTCTATCCGTTCCCTAGAGCATTGGCATTTAAATTGCACAGGCATTTTCTCCAAAATCTGAACATTATTTTCTCCAAGAACTTGCTCAAGGACCTGTTCTGGAGCCAGTCCCTGCTGAATCATTTTTGATATCGGCGGAATCGTCTGCAGCCGCTGCTCAATCTCTGCAATTGTACTTTCCTCCGCCCCCGGAAGTAGCTGGATAATAAAACCGCCAGCAGCAAGAATGGTATTGTCCGGATTGACTAAAACTCCTACGCCAACTGAGGACGGCGTTTGCTCGGATGTTACCAAATAATAAGTAAAATCCTCACCCAGCTCTCCTGACACAAGGGGAACCTGGCCTGTAAAGTGATCGCGCATCCCTAGATCCTTAACAACAGAAAGCATTCCTTCCGTTCCTACTGCTCTTCTAACATCCAATTTCCCATGTTCGTTAAGGTCAAAATGAGTTTGAGGATTGGTGACATAGCCTCTTACCTCGCCCTTTGCATTGCTGTCGACAAGTATGGCCCCAATTGGACCGCCTCCATCAATTTTAATCGTTAATTTATCTTCGCCCTTTAACATGGCACCCAGCATTAAGCCGGCTGACAGGGAGCGTCCCAATGCAGCCGATGCAGTCGGCCATGTATAATGCCGGCGCTGAGCCTCTCCCACAGTTTCCGTTGATGAAACGGCATATGCACGGACTTGGCCGTTATAGCCTAGTGCTTTAATTAAATAATCCTTCATTTGTTTCTCTCCTTTGCATATTCGCGCTGCGATACATGTAATTTATGTGTTTCTTTTGTATATAAGCTGTAAGCCCTTTAATGTTAAAAATGGATCAACAATATCAATGATATCCGATTCTTTTGATATCAGCGTTGCCAGTCCGCCGGTTGCAATTACTTTTGGCTCCGGTCCGCTTTGTGCTTTCATTCTCTTTACAATACCTTCGACCTGTCCGACATAACCGTACACGATGCCCGCTTGCATGGCAGCAACGGTATTCTTTCCAATGATATCATCAGGGCGGGCAATTTCTATACGCGGCAGCTTAGCGGCTTTTGTATAAAGTGCTTCTGTAGAGATGCCGATTCCCGGTGCGATCGCCCCTCCCATGTATTGTTTGTCCTCATTAATATAACAATACGTAGTGGCTGTCCCAAAATCCACGATAATAAGCGGGCTTCCGTATTCATGTATCCCTGCCACCGCATTAACTATACGGTCTGCCCCAACCTCTCTTGGGTTTTCATATTTAATATTTAGTCCAGTCTTAATTCCCGGTCCAACCACTAGCGGTTTAATTCCGAAATACTTCTGGCACATACGCTCCAACGAAAACATTATGGGAGGAACAACAGAAGAAATAATGATTCCGTCAAACTCTTTAAACGAAAGCCCTTCATGCTCAAGAAGTGCTTTGACGACCATTCCGTATTCGTCTTCGGTCTTATTTCTATTTGTCTCTATCCGCCAATGATATTTTAAATGATCATTCTCATATACACCCAATACAGTATTGGTATTTCCGACATCTAATACAAAAATCATTGTTTTCACCACTCCGGAAAATTTTATGAAAGCTCACCGTATTTTAAGAGGCCGTCAAGATATAGAGGCCCACACGATGTAGTATACAGACGTTGCCCAAGCAAGAAAAGCATGACAGAAAAAGCAGTAAGGTGACATAAGGTTAAAAAATTTTTTTCCTTAGTTTTATTAAAAAAAGATATCCCCATCAGTATAAAAAACATCTTCCCACATCATACCATATCCCAATATTATTTCACTCGTGAAAAAGCTTCTAACTTTAACGTACCCCAACATGCGCACATGGTTACAGTTATAGAAACAAGTTTACTTGTTTTTGGGTTGATATCCGGCACAACTAAGTTGGAGTAACCGCGAAGCAAACTTCTGGCTGTAAATGTATCCATTATTACTAAACAGTCTGAGTCTGTTTGAACTACACGAAAAAAGGCATTTCCAAATTGGAAATGCCTTTTGAATTGATTCTATTACAGGTCCTTCTTGTCATCCTTATTCGGGAAAGACAGAGGTTTATCCTGCGGGCGGCCTTCCGCAATTGGAGGAGTTTGGTCCGCAGAATCATCACGAGTAACCTCTAATGATTCAGGGTTTCTTTCTTCCAAAGGCTTCAGCAACGCCTCTTTTTTTGTATTAATGTTAACTTTCACATCATCATTGTCTAGATTGCCATTTAAAGCTTTGTAATCCCGTTCTGGCAAAGTACCATGATCTGCTAGATGCTTAATTTGAGCTGCATCAAGAGTTTCAACCTCAAGCAATGTCTTTGCTATGATTTCAAGCTTATCTCTGTGCTCATTAAGGATTTTATGAGCACGCTCATAACATTCCTTGATAATGCGCTGAATCTCTAAGTCAATTTCATAAGCGATTGCGTCTGAATAGTTTTGCTCATTGTTGAAATCGCGTCCAAGGAAAACCTGGCCTTGGGACTGGCCAAATTGAAGCGGCCCAAGCTTTTCGCTCATTCCGAACTCTGTCACCATTCTTCTAGCAATCCCTGTTGCACGCTGGAAATCGTTATGGGCCCCAGTACTTGCTTCCCCAAAGACGACTTCTTCAGCAACACGTCCGCCAAGAAGGCCGACGATTTTGTCTAACAGCTCAGGCTTTGTCATGAAGAAACGGTCTTCCTTAGGAAGCATTACAGCGTATCCCCCAGCCTGGCCGCGAGGAACGATGGTAACTTTGTGAACTGTTTCCGCCTCATCGAGCACAAGACCAATTACAGTATGGCCCGCTTCATGGTACGCAACAATATTGCGTTCTTTTTTAGATATTACACGGCTTTTCTTTGCAGGCCCTGCGATTACACGATCCGATGCTTCATCCAGATCAGACATATCTATTTTCTTTTTATCCTGACGGGCAGCAACCAACGCTGCCTCATTTAGAAGGTTCTCAAGATCAGCACCTGAGAAGCCTGGTGTACGTGTTGCAATCGCTTTTAAATCTACACTGTCAGCTAGAGGCTTGTTGCGGGCATGCACCTGCAATACGGCTTCACGGCCTTTTACATCGGGACGGCCAACAGTAATCTGGCGGTCAAAACGGCCAGGACGCAATAATGCCGGATCAAGGATGTCAGGCCGGTTGGTAGCGGCAACAATTATAATGCCTTCATTGGCACCGAATCCATCCATTTCAACAAGCAATTGGTTAAGTGTTTGTTCACGCTCGTCATGGCCTCCGCCAAGACCGGCGCCACGCTGACGTCCAACCGCATCAATCTCATCAATAAAGATAATACACGGAGCATTTTTCTTTGCATTTTCAAACAAGTCACGAACACGGGATGCACCGACCCCTACGAACATTTCAACGAAATCCGATCCGCTGATGGAGAAGAACGGAACTCCTGCTTCACCTGCCACCGCTCTTGCCAGCAAGGTTTTACCAGTTCCCGGCGGTCCAACAAGAAGGACACCTTTAGGGATACGTGCACCAAGCTCTGCAAATTTACGGGGATCCTTCAGGAATTCAACCACTTCGACTAGTTCCTGCTTTTCTTCGTCTGCACCAGCTACATCCTTGAATCGTACCTTCTTTTTATCATCGTTATAAAGCTTTGCTTTGCTTTTCCCGAAATTCATTACTCTGCTTCCGCCGCCCTGCGCCTGGTTCAGCAGGAAGAAGAACAGAATAAAGATGATGACAAACGGGATAATGGAAGTGAAGAATGTTACCCAGCCGCTTGTTTCTTTAGCAGGCAGCACTTCCACTTTTACGTTATTTTCAGCTGTCGCTTCATCGATGCGTTCCACAGCGTTATTGCTGTTTGTAACATACGTTAAGAAATGTTTATCTTTTTCCGCATTTTTCAGCTGCCCTTTTACTTCATAAACAAATCGTTCGGGCTGCATGGATAAAGTTACAACTTCCCCATTCTCAAGATATTTAAAGAACTGATCCTGGGTTATATTCTCAGCAGGTTCATTATTGTTATTGAAAATACTTACAATTCCAATGATGACCAAAAAGATAAGTAAATAAAATATAGTATTACGGAAAATCCGATTCATCCCTTACCTCCTCCCAGGTAAACAAACTATTTAAAATATTATCATATAAATTCGGGTGAATACAATTATAAAACACTGAAATTTCACCCTAATCGAAAAGCTAATTTCCTGCGGTTTTCCTGCTTAATTATTTTGATAAACTTCCGGCTTTAGCACTCCAATATACGGAAGGTTACGGTATTTCTCTGAAAAATCCAAGCCGTATCCGACAACAAATTCATCAGGTACGATAAATCCAGCATAATCAGCTGTAATGTCTGCTTTCCTTCCTGTTGGCTTATCCAAAAGCGTAACAATCTTGATCGACTTCGCTTTCCTGTAGCGGAAAAGCTCTACGAGATAGCTTAAAGTCAGACCACTGTCGATAATATCCTCAATAATTAAAATATCCCGGCCCTCTACAGAGGTGTCCAGGTCTTTAATAATTTTAACCTCACCTGAGGATACTGTGGAATTGCCATAGCTGGATACATCCATGAAATCCATTTCAAGGTAGGTATCAACATGCTTCAGCAGGTCTGCCATGAACGGCATCGCACCTTTCAGCACTCCAATCGCGAGCGGAAAGCGATCGTGATACTCCTTTGTCAGCTGTTCGGCTAGTTCTCTCGTTTTCTTTTGGATTTCTTCTTCCGAAATTAAAACCTTCTCAATGTCATTTTGCATGGTCATTGTATTTGTTGCCCCCTAGAAGATCTATGCTTTTTTATATTGTAAAAATATTAACAACTGTTCTGAAACCTTATCGGACAATTCCACGTCCGTTTTTTTCAGTCCCGGCAGCCAGAGAACTTCTCCGTTACTGTCGGTTACCACTGGCCAGGCATCTCGCTCCGGCAATGGAATCTTTTCATTAATAAAGATATCCTTCAGCTTTTTTGTCCCGTCCATGCCCTTTATTTTCATCCTGTCCCCATTTTTCCGGTTCCTTGCAATCAGAGGAAGAGATATATCGCTTTCTCTTATTATAAAAGTATCGTTACCGCTGATGGACGGCAATTCTTCTATATATTGCACGATTATGCTGTTTCCATTCGGAAGATTAATTTCACCTGGAATTGGTAAAATGCAGGAATAGTTATCAGATTCGACTTTGGAATATTGAAAGGTACAAATATTGTACGATTTTTCCGCAATCAGCCCTTCCGGCAGATGCAGCTCGGCAGATGGATGAGGATTCAAAAACAAAGCTAAAAGCTGTTCGATATGTAATGCTGAAAGCGAAGAAGGTTTCATATTGTAAAGATATTTTAATATTAGTTGAATAGCCCTTCTTTGTAAAGGTTTAGGCATCGCCAGAAGAATTGGCAGGCTTATTGTTGAACGTTCTTTGCCTTGTTCGAGCCAAATTCCGGCCATTTTGGCTTCAGCCATATTCATTAACAGCGCCTCATCCTCAATCAGCTCTTCGCTAAACCGCTGGAAATGTTCGTGTACTTTTGGATTTTCCCTTTTTAGGAAAGGTAAAACCATTTTTCGGAAACGATTTCGAATATAAACATCTTTTTTATTGCTTGGATCCAGTCTCGGGGTTAATTGATGCCTTTCAACATAATTTTCAATTTCTTGTCTGCTGGCCGAAAGAAATGGCCTGACAATCTTTCCAGGACCAAAGGGTCTTTGTTGTACTATTCCAGCCCGGGCTGCTCCTCCAGCTCCTCTTGTCAGCCTCATGAGAATGGTCTCAATCTGATCATCTCCATGATGTCCAAGCGCCAGCAAACCGAGCTGATGCTTATCCATCATCTCCCGGTAAAAGCCATAACGTAAGTTTCTTGCCGCAATCTGCGAGCTTTCCCCTGTTCGTTCTATGTATTCTTGAACATTAATCCTTATTCCTTCAAAAATAACGTCCCACTCTTCGCAGATGTCTCTAACAAACAGATAATCTTCATACGATTCATCGCCCCTGAACATATGATCAACATGAGCCACCACTATTTCCAGATTAACTTCCTTACGCAAGGAACATAAGAAATGCAGGAGGGCAAGAGAATCAGGACCTCCTGAGACACCTGCAAGCACACGGGAGCCTTTCGGAAACAAACCATGCTTTACAATATTTTGCCTGACCTTAATTTCTAACATCTGTATTCTTCCTTTTTGCTTTCAATCTTTTGTTTCCAGCTTAGTTACGTTTGAATAATCAAAAGGTTTCAAAAAAGTTCATTTCATGCCGCAATCTTTTTTTCTGCCTACATAACCTGTCTGTACAAATAAAGGGCATACAGCAAGGAAACAATCATCACCAGAAGAAATGTTTCAGCAAAACCGCTCCTTTTTTTCTTTGCATGGGACCTGGTTGGAGGCTGGGAATTTTTAATAGTTTGTCTGTTTTGCCTAGTATAACCCTTCGCTGACTGCCTTGTCGAAGAAACGGCCCTGTCGCTTCTTAAGCTGAGTACTCCCATGATATCCTGTCTCATGTTATTGGCAGACTCATATCTTCCTGTGATCGCCTTTTCAATTACCATCTTAAAAGGACGCAATTCCTTCTTGGCATTCACTGCTTCAAGTATCTGCTTCTGTTCGTCTCCTTTTTTCTGGAAACGCTTTGGGTAAGAGGCATTGACCATCACCATAGCTGCAGCAAACAGGTCGTATTTCGGGTCTGCTTTTCTCGAACCTAGCCCCCAATAGCCTCTGTCGAAAAATTCCGTAAACTCCTTAATAGACCTCCCTTGCTTTGTCGTGCCTCCGACATCAATACATCGCACTTTATAAGATGGTGTAGTGACAATTAGATTCTCAGGCTTTAGGTCCCCAAACACCCAGCCTTGCTCATGCAGGTCCGCAAGACTGGTCAGCAGCTGAAGCATCAGTACACCCGTCCACGCCGGCCCTTTTACTTTTATAAAATCTAAAAAACTATCGCCCTGGATATACTCCATAACATAAAAAGGAAGAATGATTCCTGGCTTTTCCCAGTCATCTGCCTCCAGCAAAGAAGGTCCGAGGGCAGACCCCTGGACCTTGGAAAAGGCTTTTAGGATATTCATCTCAGAGGTAATTGACAATCCATTATTGCTTAGCTTAAGGGCAGCATATTGGCCATTCAATTCTGCCAGATAGACAATTCCGGTCGCCCCGAATCCCAATTCTTTTATAATCCGATAACGGTTTCCGTTCCACTTTCCCGTTATCACACTTCCTGGAGGGACGTTACATTGATTCCTCAAAGTATTGTTCATCATTCGACAACAAGCCCCTTAGTGAGCGTTTTTTATTGAAGTAGGATAATGCCTCCTGAATTGCTGGGCCCGTTGGAGTAATGCCTCCCGTAGTCAATTTAGGGAAGATCTTTGTTAAGGACTCAAGCTTTGGGGTCCAATCCAGCAATTTTTCGACATCATTCTTTTTCCCGGGAAATACAAAAACGGAAAAATGGTTATCACCCATTCTTGCATTCAAACTCAGCGACAAATCAAGTAGTGAATCTTTCACAGTCGGGAGCTTATGCTTCATACTAGCACTAGTATCAACAAGGACCAGAACCTCTAATTTAATTGTCTCTCCTAGATCATCGACTACCTCCATTACTTCACCGCGTTTATCCGGCGGAAGGTCTTCCATAGATTTAGAGCTTCCTAAGATCTGCTGCAGCTCCTTATTAACAACACCCTGAATCGTTTGGGTCATTGCTTTTCTTGTGACCATTTGTACAGTCTGAGAAAGCTGTGTCGAATAGACTACCTGGCTTACACCGCCTCCAGACAATGCAATTGCTTCAATTTCCTTTAGCCCCTGATCATCAATTACATCTTCCTCCATAACTCCAATAACATTTACTGTTATTCCTTGCTCCCTGGCTAGTGCAGCCATTGCTGCAGGATCTTGTCCCTGATTGGAGCAGCCGTCTGTAATAAGCAGAATTTGCCGTAAAGTACCTGGCCTCATCCCAATTCCCCTTCCATTAATTTCTGCTACCATCTTCGCCGAAGAAGGGGGATTTTATACTTAAAATTAGCCTTTTTCTCCTGTCCGGCTTACAGGGAAAATAGTTATCACTGAGCTTTTTTCTTAAAAGTACGCACTGGGATTGTTGCCCATTTTGGTGTATTGTGTGAAATCTTAGCCGTTACGATTGTCATATCGTCATCTATATCTCCTCTTGTCCTAATAACCTCTTCCAGGATTAAATCTGCGACCTCCTGCGGATCATCGGTCTTAATTTCTCTTAATTTCCGCTTCATCCAAAACTCGAAATTCTCGACGTGCTTAGGGGCCTCAAAAATTCCATCACTCATCATGACTAGCAGATCGCCTGCCTTTAACTGTTCAGATACTACGTCAACATCAAATTCTTGAATTATTCCCATCGGAAGGTTGCTTGACTCGACTTTCATGATTTTCTCGCCCCGTTTAATAAAGCTAGGGATCGAACAGATTTTTAGGAATTTCGCCTTCGCATCCTGCAAATCGATCATCGCCAAATCCAATGTTGAAAATATTTCGTCTGTTGTTCTAAGTGATAAAACAGAATTCACAGACTTAATCGCTATTTTCTCTTCAATTCCTGACATGAGAAACTTTTGAAGCAGCTGCAAGGTTTCTGTGCTTTCGAAGTGAGCCCGTTCCCCATTTCCCATTCCGTCGCTAATGGCAACCGCATATTTTCCACAGCCAATTTCCATGGTAGTAAAGCTATCCCCTGACACTAGTCCGCCGCCTTTGGCCGCATGCGCCACCCCTGTTTCAACGGTATATTTTTTTGCCGAACGGAATATTACATGGCATTGTCCTCCAGGATAATCGGCACATTCCTCTGAATGAACAATAATATTTTCAGACAGGATATCAGAGAGCATCGGGGCAATCAGTTTTTCACTCTCCCCTCTTCCATGACAGTTTGGAGTACTCATTTCTATATCTACGCTACCTTGTTCAAGGCTGTAGATTTCAATGTGGCTGACGTCTATGCCAAACTCCTGAATCGATTCCAAGATCTGTTCCTCTTGTTGATGGTGGTTTTGGCGTTCCCGCTGAATTTCTTTTGCAAAATCATCCATTACTGCTGAAACACCCTTTAGCTGGTCTGCCACCAGCTTACGGCTTTCTTTAACCTGCTGTTTTAGCTTTTGGTTTGCCTGATAAAATGTGAGCTCCTGAGAGATCGCATCTACTACTTTTTGGCCGCGGGTGCAATACTTATTAAACTCCGCCATCGTCCTCCGGGAAACCTGGCCGTTATTTTCATTTAATTCATGCATAATTTCTTTCATATCTTCATAGGTTGTACTAAAGTTTTTCGACCAGCATTGCTCTTTTTTAAAACACAGCTGACAAGTCTTTTCAGTGACATTGCTCAGGAAATAATCTATCTCCTTTTCCTCATCTTCATATCTTCCGTTATCATTTATTTGTGAGAAGCTGTTTGAAAGCGCTTCAAATACATTTGAAAATTGAGCCACTCTTTGCGCGGTAACATCCCGTACCTTCCTCATATAAAGTTGCTGCTCGCTGGAATATTCGACCGTACCTGGGATATGTTTGGCCACTTTTTCTATAAGGGCAGCAGGGGTAAGCATGAAAAGGGCAACGGAAGCAAGGGATTCATAGAAGGTAATCATAATATTGTTGTTGCCTTCACCGTAAAGTCCGATCAATAGCGTAGCGATAAGCAGACCAAATGCGACTCCGATTTTCCGGCCGTCCTTGAGCAGTCCTCCCAAAAGGCCCGAGAAAGCAAGCAGGCTCATCTGGTAGAGACTTGCAATACTGGCCAGGCTGAAGATAAGCCCAGTCACTACCCCTACCGTTGAACCGATGGCTGCTCCTCCTGCCATGGCAAATACCATAACCAGATAACGGGATAGAACATGCTCTATCGACAGATCATATACCGTCCAGCCGATGGTTCCTGTCAGAACCGATGCGAGCAGGATAATGATACTGACAACCTCTTCAGTTTTTAATGATTGGGATTTTTTTCTTACTGCCAGAAGCGGGATACACTGGATGAATATCAATGTTAAAATCATTGCGAGTCCAGCTTCCACTGTCATCATCATGCCGTCATATAATTGAAGATCCCTATTAAGGATATAATGCTCGGCCATGTTTACAACCCAGAGAGCCGCAAATACATAGAGTGACATCGTTTTAAATCGGTCTTCTCTGCCTGGGCTTTTTATTTTGTGCATCAGCATAAGCAAAAAACAGGCTGCAAACAAAATAATCCCATTGGAGATTTGAACGGTTAATCCTCCTGCCACCAGTCCAATTAAAACTATAGGTGAACGATCCCTCCGTATAAAATAAACAGCTGCAAAGAATGGCAATCCAAAAGGAGCAAGCTGCGAAAGAATAAGGGCTCGTCCTAATAAAAACCCCACTATGGCCAAAACTAGCCCGCGCTTCCAAAAAATATCTTCCATTTTCATTTGTATGTTAGAAATCCACTTGGTTGCGTCCAGCTTTGCATCGTTTAGACGAACTTCTGTAAGAGGCTCTATCAGATTCCGTTCAGCCTTTTCCATATCGAATCACTCCCCATACCCATTTGTTGCTTTTTATTATAAAGTGGACAGGGAAATTTTTTTGTCAGAATTATGTGACAGATATCAAGAATCATTCGACTTGTTTCTACCTCATTAATCAAATCCAAACAAAATTTCATATACAAACACAATTAATAAACCTGATTTTTTGAATTCCTACAAAGAAATCGGCATAAATTATCTTTTTTTAGCTAATGAAAGCAGAATTTTTATATTCTATAAACTATGAAACTGCATATACATCAGCACTAAAAATGGAACTGCTAAATTGATCGGACCCGATTTTTCTATGACCAAAGGTGCGGAGCTGCACTGATTGTTTGGAATAAGAAAAACTACTTGAAATATATGTAAAATCACTTAGGACATGTATCGTTTGGTCAACATCTGTTAACTGCATATTTTTTATTTTCATGCATGGGCTGAAAGTATAAACTCATGATTGTTTTCATCAGAATTTAATTATGATTTAAGTAGGAAAGTAAATAAAGCTACATTTTCCGCAAAGATCTTCCCCCATTGACATCCTTCATTACTCTATGTAAGATAAAAATTGTCCTTAAAATATAATTTTTGGCGGCGTAGCTCAGCTGGCTAGAGCGTACGGTTCATACCCGTGAGGTCGTGGGTTCGACTCCCTCCGCCGCTATCAAAGAAAAGCGCAAGCGCCCTGATAAAAGGAACGTCGACTCCAGCATATCCTCATAAAGCTGCCGCTTTGTTTCGTGCGATGGGTAGCTGCCGTACCATTCCTTGTCTGTGCGTCGGGGCTGGGCGCTGAAGCTAGACCTCTGTACATTCCTAAAAAAGTTATACTCTCTAATTTCAAGCACCTCCCTGATAATTGTTACTAGATTAAGTAACCACTATCAGGGTTTTTTTCTGCCGGCCAGCTTTTTATCCTTACTCGAAAAGCAGCCTTAGCCTATTATTATGGCGGAAATGGCTTTTTTCCATAAGAAAAAGCCCTGTCTGCTCACGCTTTGACAAGGCTTTTATATCATAGCGGCTTACCTGGGCTTTTACTAAGCCAGATTGCCAATTTATATACTTAACGGAAAGCAGATTATTTCATGCAGTTCAGCAGCAAGTTATCCGCGTCTTCCTCCACGTCCGCCTCGTTTGGTTTCGGTGCTTCTCTTTAATGTCGATAAGCGCTCTTCGCTATCTTTTAAGAAACGGGACAATTTTTGATCAAAATTTTCCTTTGGCGCAAAATTGCCTTTTGAACGAAAATCTTTTGAACGGTTGTCATTCCCTCTTCCTTGGCCTTGGCGTGGGCGCGGTGTATAAGAAGATTGTCCTTCAGGTCTGTCCTTAGCTTTTTTGATGGAAAGGCCGATTTTTCCGTCCTTTTCAACATTGATAACTTTTACCTCTACTGCGTCGCCGACTTTAAGATGATCGTTGATATCTTTTACATAGTTATCAGCCACTTCACTTATATGGACAAGTCCTGTTGAACCTTCCGGCAACTCTACAAACGCACCAAAATTAGTTATGCCTGTTACCTTACCTTGTAACTTGCTGCCTACTTCGATTGACATAAAAAAAATGTTCCTCCTTAAAATGTTAAAAAAATAAACCTACTCTATATTATAACGAATAGAAAAAAACAGTGTCAATATCAGTCACTGTCTTCCTCCTTTTTTGGTAAATTAAAAATAATTTCACCTTTATTTGACAAGAAGTAATCTTTGCGGGCGATTTTAGCAATATATTCATCGTCGTTTAGTTTGACGATTTCCTCTTCAAGGAGAACTTCCTTATGCTCCAGCTTAGCCAGCTTCTTTTGAAGAAGTTTCTTTTCCGCAGTCTTTTCTTCCAAAACGGCGGCTTGAGAGATTAGCGCTGACGCTGCCATAACAGAAAGCACAACAGCGCAAACGGCATAAAGAGTAAGCCTTCGTATTAAACCGCGGCGTTTCTTCTCACCTGTTTGAATCTTTTCTTCATGCTGTTTGATATAAGGTGATTGAATAGTTGCCACTTTTCTTTTCCTCAGGCTTCCCAATTTTACTCACTCCTCACTCGGATTTATTGCTCCGTTTCGTTTTCCACTTAATAATGTATTCCTTCACTTGGTTTAAATATCCTGCACATTTATTATATATCTTCTCGACTCTTTTTGTAACAGGCTTCGGCAAGATCTCCCAAAACCTGTTTATAAGCCAAAAGAAGGGTTTTAATCCAAATGTTACTATAGATAATACGACTTTTATAGTATATTTGACAAGGGCATAAAGACCCTTTCCAACACTTAAAAGTAAAAAAATTACCATTGTTGCCAGCCATCTTATCGGCTGGAAAATTAGCATTTTAAGCATTCTGGCAAACATGGTTACTGCCCATATAATCGATCGGATGCCTGCTTCGAGGTATTTCAGATAAATATTTTTGAATAACGCTTGATATGCAGAAAAACCGCAAAGTAAAGCCAGAAATAAATAAAAACGAAGTTCTCCTTCATTTACAAGAAATAAAACATAAAAAATGAGCAGGGCTTGGACGATCCAAAAAAGCAAATCGTTTACAAATACAATCAGGCTATTCCGTCTTGACCGTTTTAAAAAACGGTTATACGTATCCAGGGCAGCACCGAAGCAGCTGCCCATCCCGATCATTGCAAGCAAGGTGTAAAATTGAGTAGTGAGCGTCATTTGAACAGCTTGCCAAAGAACCCTTTAGCTTTCTCCCCAGAATGTTCATCCAAATAAATTAGATCATAAACCTTTCCTTTAATGGAGACAATCCCTTTATCTACATCAAGATTTTTCATTTGAAGATTTTGCCCCTTAATTGAAAGAAACCCCATTGTTGTTTCAAG
The DNA here is from genome assembly GCF_002860285.1 of Bacillus sp. M6-12. Taxonomy (GTDB): domain Bacteria; phylum Bacillota; class Bacilli; order Bacillales; family DSM-1321; genus Peribacillus. The sequence goes on along the minus strand of NZ_PGVF01000028.1, from coordinate 34,500 downwards.
AAGAAATTCTTCATTATCAAAACTTTCAACTTGCTTTACTCCTGTTATATCTAAAAGACGGCGGCCTCTCATCATCACATCGTGATCTGGAACGGACCCTTTTGGTTCATTGTCAAATAACTGACTCATTTTTTTATCCCCCACAGTACGTTGTTTTGTACAAGTCTATGAGGGGCGGGTGAAAATTAGAACAGCTGAGTTTTACCTGAGTCCGTTAGTATTCTTTCATTGGGCAGCACTATTCTGCTTCAGAAATCTTTTCTTCTTTTACCACTGAGTACATATCCGCTGCATCCTCTTTTTTAGTGGACTCCTGGATTTTTTCTATCTTCACTGTGACCCGCTTCTGGCCAAAATTAACGGTAAGTTCGTCCCCAACCTTTACATTGGAACTTGCTTTAGCTGGAATTCCATTTATGGAAATCCTTCCTTTATCCGCCACTTCTTTTGCCAATGTACGCCGTTTGATCAGCCTGGATATTTTTAAAAATTTATCTAATCTCATTGTCATGCTTTTTCCCCCTTATAGTCCTTTAGCTTTTGCTTCATTCCAAAATTGGTCAAGTTCTTCGAGTGAAAAATCGGCAAAGCTTTTTCCTGATTTTCGGACACACTCCTCTATATAAGAGAACCGCTGCTGAAACTTCCGGTTTGCACTATGTACAGCTTCTTCTGGCTGAATGCTATAAAAACGCGAAACATTCACGATGGCAAAAAACAGGTCACCGAGTTCACTTTTAAGCTTATCCTGATCCACTTCTTGATTAAAAAGCTCCACTTCAACTTCGTTTATTTCTTCCTTCACTTTTTCCCATGCCTCAACCGCTTCATCCCAATCAAACCCTACTTTGGCAGCTGCCTTTTGGTATTCGTAAGATTGAATCAGCTGTGGCAGAGAAGCGCTAATACCCGCAAGGAAGGATGAGGGAAGGCCGGCATCCTGTTTTTTTTCGCGGGCCTTAATTTTCTCCCAATTTGCCGTTACATCCTCAGCTGTTTCGGCAACGGCATTGCCAAATACATGAGGATGGCGGCGAACCATTTTTTCAGATATGCTGCGAATGACATCATCTACAGTAAACAAGCCTTCATCTTCACCAATCTGGGAATGAAGCATCACTTGTAAGAGTACATCTCCCAATTCCCCGACTAGTCCGTCATCATCGCCGCTATCAATAGCATCTATAACTTCATAGGTTTCCTCGATTAAATATTTTTTCAAACTTTCATGAGTTTGTTTTTTATCCCAGGGACAACCATTTGGACCTCTCAAGACAGCAATAATTTCTCTCAGTCTGGAGAACTCACGGTAAAGATGTTCGTCTTCTTTTACGGGAGGAACATAAACACTTGTTAAATTGCTAAGTTCCATCTGCCGGTCCAATTCAAAAAGAGGTACCTTAATTACCTTTTCCATACTGGTCCCTGCAGCTGTCACAATTAAAACCTCATAATCATCCGGAAGCTTTTCCATAAGGGTTAGCTTAACCTCTGAAGCTACAAATGCATCATAAACCTGTCCGATAATCATATGCTGGGTTATGATTATTTCATCCCTTTTAAGGGCCGTTCCATCCAGGAGCTGGAAACCTTCAATCGGGTCCGCCCCTGTTGCCTGGAACAAAGGATCAAGAAAGCTCTGACCGCCCTCAACCGTAACTTGTATACCCCTTTTAACTGCTTTTTCAAACAGGAGCTGAACTGTTTTTTCCGCCACCATCGGATGGCCTGGCACCGTATACATAATAGAGCCTTTCGCCGCATGATCGAGCAATGTTTCTGCTATTTCTTCATAAACTTCCTCAAATTGCTCGTGCTTCTCATATATATGGTCAAAGCTATTAAACAAGACGCCATCCATTGCAAGCTCGGCTATGACCGGATGTTCGAGTGTCCTTGTATAGCATTCACCGGCAGCGACTATTTTCCGGTAAACTCCCAAAGGAAGCTGCTCCAGCTCGCCCGCCCCTAATCCCAATATTTTAATTTCATTCATCAAATTCACTTAACTCCCTTTCATGTTTTTGACGCAGCAATAATGCAAGCTTGCTTCCAAAAGGCAGCAGCACCAGTTCATTAAATGAAAACATCCCTGAGCGGATGATTAGCACAAGATATATAGTCCCGCCAATTAAGACACCAGTTAAAGCCTGCAGGGACGCAAACAGCCTTCCTTCTATCGGGAAGAGCTGAAACACTTGGCCATGGATTACAAGGACAATAGCCATTGCAAGAATCCCTCTTGCCAACCACCTGAAATGGGGCATACCAAGCAATGTCCTGCGTAAATATTTTTTTAGCCTTACATGCAAAAGGACGGACATGAATATAAATGATATAACACTTGCCAAGGCTGCCCCAGTGATGCTATAAAGAGGGACGAACAACAGATTTAAAACCCACTTAGACAGTATGCCCAGCATCAGTACAATTACCGTTGATCGATAATGGCCCATGCTCTGTAATATGGAGGAACTTGTCGTGACCAAGGATGTAAAGAAAATGGATAAAGACAGCACACCAAGTGTCCCCGACCCTTTACTATCTTCAAAGAGCATATAATTTGCTGATTCTATAAGCAGCAGCAATCCTATGGCCGCCCCTAAACCAACTGTTATACTAATTCGGAATGAAAGCCTTATTTTCTCCTCAATCTCTTCGAACTTTCCTTTTTTTAAATAACCCGATATTAAAGGGATCAGTGTAAGTGATAAGGAACTCGCCACTACCGTACCCAGCTGCAGGAGCGGCTGTCCCCTGTCATAAACGCCTTTTAGCGCCTTAGCGCTATCTTGTTCCATACCAGAATCAAGCAGCAGGGAGTACAAATGCCATGAGTCCACAAGCTGGATCAGGACAAGAATCAGGCTGGTCATACAAAATGCCAGCCCTTGAAATAGGAGAATCTTGCTTAAGCTCTTCCATTTTATTCGCTGCTGAAACAGGAACTTTTTTTGAAAAAGATTCAAGTCCTTTCTTTTCCACATAAAAAGGAGAAGAACCGTAACGCATGCAAGGCCTCCTAATAACGAGCCTAAATATGCGCCAAAACCAATTTCATATAACGACTTTCCCTGCCAAAGTAAGAGTAAAGAAAAAATCAGAATTCCGCACACCCGTATGAGCTGCTCTGCCACTTGAGATACCGCTGTAGGGAACATATCACTTTTCCCCTGGTAATACCCTCTTAATACCGAGATGACAGGCATTAGCAAGAATGAAAAGGAAATAAGCTTTATTGGCCCTGCCAGTTCCGGATCCTTCATAGCAGACGCAATCCAGTCTGCACCCCAATAGAACAACGAACAAAGTGCGCTGCCGATCCCTCCGATTATCAGAAAGGCGGGAATCAAAATGGTTTGGATGAACTGATTGTCCTCCTGCCGCTGCTCGGCGACAAGCTTCGAAATAACAGCAGGAAAGCCATAGGTTGAAAAAATAAGGGCAATCCCATAAAAAGGATACACTTGCTGATATATGTAAAATCCGATATCCCCGGCTATGTTTTGAAACGGTATTCTATAAGCTGCGCTTAATATTTTAGTTACCAGTGCAGCTACAGTCAAAATAACGGCTCCGCGAAACAGCTTTTTAGATAAATCCAGCCTCTGGGCCATTGTTTTTCCCCTTCCACAGTTTATGTGGTTGTATTATAACATAAGGAAGCGGGTCCCTGAGAATGTGGAAGGACATATATGAAAAGTGATTCTTCATGATCCTAAAAAAAAAGAAAAAAGGCAGCGGCAGCTACCCTTTCCTCCACTATCCTTACGATTCCATTTGTCTTGCAAGGAAGCCTGCAGCTGTTTCTACAGCTTTCCGTTCTACTTCTCCGAGGGAACCATCCTTTGAAAAAATAATGACTGCACCTATTGGGTCACCGTTTGCTACAATAGGCCCTACCGTATAGGACTGGACATCTTCTTCTAATCCATCAACTAGCGCAATGCTTCCTTTTGAGTTTTCAAGGACAGACGAACGTTCTTCCATCGTTTTTTCAATCAATTCACTTACAGCTTTATTTAAATAATCTTTTTTGGAAATTCCCGCAAGTGCGATATAAGTATCGCGGTCACAGATCAATATAGGGTTTCCTAAGCTATCGTATAATGCTTCTGCATATTCTTTTGCAAAATCGCTTAATTCACTAATAGGTGAATACTTTTTTAGAATAACTTCTCCATCTCTATCAACAAAAATCTCAAGTGGGTCTCCCTCGCGGATTCGAAGTGTTCTGCGGATTTCCTTAGGAATAACCACTCGGCCTAAATCGTCAATACGACGTACGATACCAGTTGCTTTCATCTTGTGTTGCCTCGCTTTCCTCTAATGGTTTTTTTAAGTGATGTGATTACCTGTTTTTGAAATCATCACCATTGTTGAACTTAGTATTTTTCATATGGAAAGTTCTATACACATTGAAAGAATTTTTCTTTATATACTCCTTATGGTGCGTCATTACTTTCCGGCAGGCTGGTTCGTTTTTTTTACGTCCTTAAGCCCTTTAATAATTTCATAAAGTGTATTCAGCCACTTGTCTGGAGCAGTGCCGCGGGTATGCAGCACTATCTTCATCCTGTTTCCATCCATACCCAAACCTATCATTCGGCCATATTGCGACCCCAATTGGAATATTTTCTGGCCATCTATTTCACCGCTTGCTTTATCTGAGATGAAAATGGATATGTCATCTTTTGATTGCTTAATGCTTTCAACGCCAGCTTCTAAAGCGTATACCTTCATTTCAGCAATCTGCAAAAGATAACCGACCTCCTCTGGATATTCACCGAAACGATCAAGCATTTCCTCCTCCAGCTCTTCATACTCCTTAATTGACGTAATCCCTCGAAACCGTTTATACATCTCAATTTTCTGGTTTCCATCGGATATATAGGCATCCGGGATATAAGCATCAATTTCCAGGTCAATTTCGAGCTGTGCCGGCTTTTCTTCAGCTAAGTCCCCTTTACGCTGTTCAATTGCCTCTTTTAGCATTTGGGAATATAGATCAAAGCCGACAGAATCAATGAATCCGTGCTGTTCTGCTCCAAGAAGATTACCGGCACCGCGAATGGATAAATCACGCATGGCAATTTTAAAGCCTGAACCCAGTTCGGTGAATTCTTTAATTGCCTGCAGCCTTTTCTCAGCTACCTCAGTCAGGACCTTATCCTTTCGGTAGGTAAAATAGGCATATGCCACGCGGTTTGACCGCCCGACCCGTCCCCGAAGCTGATAAAGCTGGGATAATCCCATCCTATCGGCATCATGCACGATTAATGTATTCACATTCGGGATATCAACGCCGGTTTCAATGATGGTTGTACTGACTAACACGTCTGACTCGCCTTCGAGAAATTCCAGCATGACCGATTCAAGCTCCTGCTCGGACATTTGCCCATGAGCGAAGGTAACACGTGCGTCGGGAACCAACATGGAAATTTCTTCTGCTTTTCTTGATATATCTTCTACCCTGTTATATAGGAAATAAACCTGTCCATCCCGCGCCAATTCTCTTTCAATCGCTTCTCTGACAAGCCCTCCATTGTATTCCATAACATATGTTTGAACAGGGAACCTGTTTTCTGGAGGTGTTTCTATTACAGACAAGTCCCTTACACCCAGCATCGACATATGAAGTGTCCGCGGGATAGGGGTGGCAGTCAAGGTCAGCACATCAACATTTGTTTTCAGCTGTTTAATTTTTTCTTTATGTGTTACACCGAACCGCTGTTCTTCATCGACAATCAGTAAACCGAGGTCATGATAAATAATATCTTTTGATAACAGCCTATGAGTACCAACTACAATATCAACGGTCCCAGCCTTAAGTCCCTTGGCAGTTTCTGTTTGCTGCTTTTTGGAACGGAACCGGCTCATTAGCCCGATATTAATCGGATAATCCTGAAATCTTTCCCGCATTGTTTCATAATGCTGCTGGGCAAGGATGGTCGTAGGAACCAAAAAAGCCACCTGTTTCCCATCCATAATCGCTTTAAATGCCGCGCGAATGGCAACCTCCGTTTTCCCATAGCCAACATCGCCGCAAAGCAGACGATCCATTGGCCGTTCCCGTTCCATATCCTTTTTAATTTCATGAATGGACCGGGTTTGATCCTCTGTTTCCTGATAAGGAAATGAAGTTTCAAACTCTCTTTGCATATCACCATCTAGAGAAAAGGCATATCCCTTCGCCGCTTCTCGTTCTGCATAAAGCTTAATCAAGTCATCTGCAATGTTCTGGACAGAGGAATGAACTTTGCTCTTAACCCGTTTCCAGTCATTTCCGCCAAGCTTATAAAGCTTGGGCTCTTTCCCTTCAGAAGCAACGTATTTCTGGACAAGATCAATCTGATCGACAGGCACATACAGCTTGTCGCTCCCCTGATAGCGGATATTGAGATAATCCTTATGGATTCCATTGATATTGAGAGTTTCAATACCCAAATATTTTCCGATTCCATGGTTAACATGAACAACATAGTCGCCTACGTTTAATTCGGAATAGCTTTTTATCCGTTCGGCATTAGTAAGCTTCTGCCTTCTGGCTGTTTTCTTTGTCCTTTTATTAAAAAGCTCCTGCTCAGTTATCACAGCCAGCTTTTGCATTGGAAGCTCGAAGCCTGTATGGAGGCTGCCTTCAAGGACCTGTATCTTCTCTGTAAGTATATTGCTATCTCTCTTAAGTTCTGCCGCTTCTACCCCATAATCCTCAAGAACACTATGTAGCTTGCTGATTCGTTCTTGATCAGAACCAAGAAGCAAGACAGTATACTTACCTTTCTTCCAACGTTCTGCCTCTGATTTAAATACATGCATCTGTCCATGGAAATTCTGCATCTGCTTGCATGTGAAATTCAGGATGTTTTGCGGACTAGTATGAGGAACATGCCTCAGGAATAAAGAAAGGTAGACGAAAGGATGGCTTGAACCCTGAATAAGCTTCGGGAGAGGATGGGAGAGCTGGACATCATGTATGATAGTTCCCTCGGCCAGCAGCCCAGTGTACCATTCAGCTTCTTCTTTCTCAAGCGCTTCATTTATCTCCTGAATCCTGCTAATTTCATCGAGAATTACAATGCCGCCTGTCGGAAGATAATCTATTAAACTAGCCGGTTTTTCATAAGCAAGGCTAATGTACTTTAAAATTTGGTCTGGCTTGCTGCCATTTTTCAGCTGTTCAAGCTCAAAACCTATGTTCTGTACCATCTGTTCTTTTGCTTTATCGCTTTTTAATTTTTTTAAACTTTTAGCTAAACCTTCTTCCAGGCGGGTGATCAGCCTCTCAATATGCTGTTGCTCGAATAAAGCTTCATGAGAAGGTCCGATAGAAACGGAAGATAATTTCTCCATCGATCTCTGGTCGTCTATAGAGAAGCTTCGGATCGATTCTACCTCTGTATCAAAAAGCTCAATCCGGACAGGATTGGCCTCCGTTAGCGGATAAATATCCAATATTCCGCCGCGACTGCTGAACTCGCCTGGAGAAGATACCATATCGGACCTTGAATAGCCCATCGAGATCAGCAATTCCAGCAAGCCATCCAATTGAATGTCTTCTCCCTTAACAAACTTCAGCTGAAATTTTTTCCAAAGGTCTTTTGGAGGCAGCTGCTTTCTTAAACCTGACATCGGAACGATGGTAATACCTTTTTTATTTTGCGACAAAAAATTCAATGCCTCTACCCGCTGAGCCCTCAGCTCTGGGCTGGCAACACTTAATTCCGCGGCAATCAATTCATTGGCTGGATAAAGGTATAATTGATCTTCAGGGATAAAACTCATTAGGTCATCATATAGCTTTTGAGCCTGCAGGAGATTATGGGTAACCACCAAAATCGAACGGCTGGTTTCTTCATAAACGGAAGAAATCAGCATTGCTCTGGAAGAACCAGAAAGACCAGCTACAAGCTGTTCCCGGAGTCCTTCATTAATTCCGCTGATTAAAGACTGGACATCATCGTGAGCTGAAAACAAATGTTGCAATCCGTTCATACAGATGCCTCCTTTCTTTCTGCTTGGATTTATCTATTTATAATTATTAGTAAGCCGCTTTCCTTAAGGAAACAAGCGGGAATTATGTTCTTTAAAAGCTTCCAGTCTATCATAATTAAAATAGAGGAAAAAATTATAAACGGAAAAATGCTTTGGATTAAGTCCAAAGCTCTTTTACCTAATGAATAATATAATCATTTTGATGCAAATCTGGATTCCGATGGAAGGATTCATGACAATCCTCACAAATCGCTTTCACTCGAATATCTCCTGTTGACTCATAAACAATCATATCCTGCCGCTCTTCCTCATTCAGGCGGGAAAAACCTAAATGATTGGCATCCAATGCATTACTTTCAATTGAGCCAAGTTTTGTACCGCAATGCCTGCAAAAGTAATGGAGAGCCATTACATAACCCCCTATATGTCATACTAGTTACAGTATGTGCCACTAAAGGGGGGTCTTATTCACTTTTGAGGTTTTAGCATGAATTAAACATGAAAATCTGTTATTGATTAAAATCATTCATCACCTTTAAGAAAGGCTTTTCTATCCAATCTTCGCAGGCTGCGGCGATTTTTTCAATAACTTTGATTAAGTCAGTCCAATCCTCCTGGCTAAATCGACCCAGCACATAGTCTACTACAGGAATTCGGCCTACTGGACGGCCAATCCCTATTCTAATACGATTAAATTCCTGGGTTCCAACATGGGCAATCGTAGATTTAATACCATTATGGCCGCCTGCACTGCCTTTTTGCCGAAGCCGGATTTTTCCCACCGGGAGATCCAAGTCATCATACAGAATAACAATATCAGAAACATCCGCTTTATAGAAGTTCAGCACTGCTGCTATAGATTCTCCTGATAAATTCATATATGTAAGTGGTTTAAGAAGAAGAACTTTCTCGCCCTTTATCACACCGGTTCCATAAATACCTTTGTGCTTTGCCTGATCCAGCGGTATATTCCACTTGTCAGCTAAGAAATCAATTGCTTCAAATCCTATATTATGCCTAGTTTTTTCGTATTGCTTACCCGGATTTCCGAGTCCGATAAAAATTTTCATTCATACACACCGCCAAAATCCTTCTATTTCTTATCATTTCAAAAGACGTAACCATTTTTGGTTACGCCTATTATACCATTATTTTTCATTAATCTGGCCTAAGCAGTTTTGACTCTTTTCGACACCGAAAAGCGGAAGCGCGCTGACAAAAGGAACGACGACGACTACGGTCTGGCACGGTTGTAACATAAGCCTTTACAACCTCCGTACTGTGCCAAACGCCAACACCAGCACAATTCTGAAGAGGAAGAACAGTTAAGTTCGCCAGTATGGTAACATAAATTCGTGTTACAACCTTCGTCCTTTGGCGTCGTCAGCACTAGCACATCTTTACGTTGGGGCTTTACTTCCTGCGTTGAAAAAGTTGCTGGGTGCTGAAGCTAGATATTAGTCTTGGTTGTACTATCATATGGCTGAATATTACTCTGGCTGCGTTTCTCGGCCCTCAAGATTATCGGGAAGTCCTTCAGATTGCTGTTCTCCTGTACTGATTTCCTCTTCCTGTCTTGGAGCCAGTACGGAAGCAATGACCTCCTCATCTTCGTGGTTGATAGTGATATTATAGTTGCCTTTAATATCTCCCACCGTAATGACATCGCCTACCTGCATTTCAGTGACATCTACTTGCAGGGCATCCGGCAGATCTCCAGGCTTCGCTGTAACGGCCACTTCATGAAGGGATTGCTGCAAAACTCCTCCGTCCTTCACACCCTTTGAATCACCAGCAAGCGCTAAACGCACCTGGGCATGGATTTCGGTATCCATATTTACAGCCAAAAAATCGACATGATAAATTTCACTTTTTAATGGATCTGCCTGATACTCTGTAAGCATCACATTTTGCGGATTGCCTTCTAAATTAAGTGAAATGATTCCATTTCGGCCTACTTCTTTAATCGTTTTGATTAATTCATTGCTGCTTACGTAAATAGACTTGCTGCCCGTAGCATTCCCATATACAACTGCAGGAATATTTCCTTGATCTCTTAATTTTCGAAGCTCTGAGTGCCGGGAAACCTTGCGTTCTTTTGCCTCCAATACGTTACTCATATTCTTGCACCTTCCTTTTCAAAATCGAGTAATCCTTCCTTTAAAAATTGCCCTTATTGTCCCTTCTTTAAACGTAATTTAAGAGTTTAAAAAAACTCTGCCTTTTTCAAGACAGAGTTTTGTGCTGTTTATATTAATCAAACAAAGTACTTACGGATTGTTCTTCATGGACACGGATGATTGCTTCACCAATTAATGGAGCAACAGAAAGTTCGACGATCTTGCCAATTTTCTTTTCTTCTGGAAGAGCAATGGTATTTGTCACTACGAGTTCTTTAATTTTTGAATTTTGGATACGTTCAATCGCAGGGCCTGATAGAACTGGGTGCGTACAGCATGCAAACACCTCAGCTGCTCCGTTCTCCACAAGTGCATTAGCTGCTAATGTAATTGTGCCAGCCGTATCAATAATATCGTCGATTAAAATGGCTGTTTTGCCTTCGATATTACCTACAATATTCATTACCTCAGCCACATTCGGACGTGGACGGCGTTTATCAATGATGGCAATAGGCGCCTTCAGACGGTCCGCCATTTTACGTGCGCGGGTAACACCGCCATGGTCAGGCGATACGATCACAATGTCGCTCAAATTCTTTTCTGCAAAGTAATCAGCTAAAATCGGCACACCCATTAAATGGTCAATTAGAATATCAAAGAAGCCCTGAATTTGCGGAGCATGAAGATCCAAAGTAATAACACGGGTCGCTCCAGCCGTTTCCAGCAGGTTTGCTACCAGCTTTGCTGTAATCGGTTCACGAGCACGTGCTTTACGATCCTGGCGGGCATAACCGTAATAAGGCATCACAATATTAATCGTTTTAGCAGAAGCACGTTTCAGCGCATCTATCATGATTAATAATTCCATTAAATGTTCATTAACCGGGCCACTTGTTGACTGGATTACAAATACATCGCATCCCCGAATGCTTTCTTCAATATTAATTTGAATTTCACCATCGCTGAAACGGGTCACAGAACATTTTCCAAGCTCGACTCCGATCGCTCTTGCAATTTCTTCAGCTAATCCGAGATTAGAATTTAATGAGAAAACCTTAAGATTCGGGTCAAGATACTGATTAGACATGTGAAGCCTCCAATGATTATTTATTAAATTTTAATTGATCAACATAGTTTTCTTTATTGACTTGACGGGCACGCGCCACAGATAAGCTTTTTGCCGGTACATCTTCAGTAATTGTAGAGCCAGCTGCAACATAAGCTCCCTTACCAATCGTAACAGGAGCAACAAGATTGGAATTACAGCCAATAAACACTCCATCTTCTATCTTTGTCAGGTGCTTATTTTTTCCGTCGTAATTAACGGTAATCGATCCGCAGCCAATATTAACATCGCTTCCCACTTCGGCATCACCGATATAGCTTAAGTGTGAGGCTTTGCTACCCTTGCCAAATGCCGCCTTTTTAATTTCTACAAAGTTCCCTATCTTTACTTCGTCAGAAATATCGGATTGCGGCCGGATATGCGCAAACGGTCCAATATTAACCTCAGAACCAATTTTGCTTTCATGGGCAACCGACTGGCGAATTGTTGTACGTTCACCAATAGAACAATTCTTGATCTCCGTATTCGGACCAATTATGCTCTCCCTTCCAATTGAAGTCCTTCCCGTAATCATTGTCCCTGGATAGATGACCGTATCCTGGCCAATTTCTACATCCGCTTCGATATAGGTGTTTTCCGGATCAATAATGGTAACACCATTTTTCATATGCATATGATTTATTCTGTTTCTAAGTGTTCTCTCTGCCTGTGAAAGGGCTACCCTATCATTGACACCCAAAGTTTCTTCAAAATCTTCTGTTTGGAAAGCAGTAACCACTTCGCCTTTTGTTTTGAGGATTTCTATCACATCGGGAAGGTAGTACTCTCCCTGCACGTTATCATTCGAAACGTTCTTCAACGCTTCAAAAAGGGCTTTATTATCAAAGCAATAGGTTCCTGTATTAATTTCCTGTACAGCTCGCTCTTGCTCTGAAGCATCCTTATGTTCAACAATTTTCTCAACAAGGCCCTCCTGGTTTCGGATGATCCGCCCATAGCCTTCAGGGGTCGGCGCAACAGCTGTCAGAATTGTTGCCTTTGCATTCATTTCTTCATGGGTTTGAATCAATGCTTCCATCGTTTCAGCCTTTATTAATGGGGTATCTCCGCATACTACCAGGGTTGTACCTTCTTTTCCGGCCAAAACCCCTGCCGCCTGCATGACAGCGTGTGCGGTTCCAAGCTGCTGTTCCTGAAGCACGTAATGGCATACCTCTCCCAGCTGTGCCTGCACTTTATCTGATCCATGGCCCACAACTGTCACGATTTCTTTTATATCCAGCTTATTAATATGTTCTATTACATGCTGTACCATTGGCTTTCCACATACCGGGTGAAGCACTTTATACAGCTTGGATTTCATTCTAGTGCCCTGTCCAGCAGCCAAAATTACTGCGTATCGATTATTCATAGCAGGCCTCCACTTTACCTTTTTATCCATTTAAAAATATATCGCAAATAAGGGTTCATTTCAAGAATACATAAAGAAGTACAAATTTTTGTCAGATATACCAAGTGTAAATCTGGTATTCTGCTATCAAAAATTCCTTGTTTGGGGTTTAAAAAAGGAGGAAAAGAGGTAAAAAGAAGGTATTAAAAAGAGCCTTACTTTTGAAGCAGGCTCTTGGTGTTAGTATAAATAGTTTTTAGGAAGCTCCAGCTTCTTCTAATTCTACTTCTTCTTCAAGCTCTCCCAAGCGGTGGTATTCAGTCAATACAGCATCCTGAATTTTTCCGCGGGTAGAAGAGTTAATTGGGTGAGCAATGTCACGAAACTCTCCATCAGGAGTGCGTTTGCTTGGCATTGCCACAAATAAGCCATTATTGCCGTCAATTACACGAATATCATGGACAACAAACTCATTGTCCAAAGTGATAGAAGCGATTGCTCTCATACGGCCATCAGTATTAACGCGGCGTAATCTTACGTCAGTAACTTCCATTCTGTTCACCACCTTTTCCCCTTTGATAAAGACTTACTACATACTTCAACGCAGGAGTACAAATCTCCTTCTCATAAAAATAATTTTTTTGAAAAAAAAGGACAATCTGGTGACGAAAGGAAAAAATAGCTGAGAAATTACTTAATTAAGAAGCAGAGGCCACTCTATTTATTATTAAAACGGCTGATTACCCACTAGGCTCTTATGCCGCTTGATATTACAAAAAGATCAAAAAAAACGCTCGTTTATTTAACGAGCGCTACAACTTCAATCTCCACTAAAGCATCCTTTGGCAAGCGGGCTACTTCCACTGTGGAGCGGGCAGGTTTATGATCGGTAAAATACTCCCCGTAAACTTCGTTGATGTCCGCGAACATATTCATGTCTTTAATAAACACAGTTGTCTTAACTACTGTATCAAGCGATGCTCCCGCTTCTTTCAATACAGCCTTAAGATTTTGAAATACTTGATGAGTCTGAGCCTTCACATCACTTTCAACCATCAGGCCCTCTGCCGTTAATGGAATCTGGCCAGAACTGAAGAATAAATTATTTACGATAATCCCCTGAGAATAAGGACCGATTGCGGCTGGCGCTTCGTTTGTAAAGACAGTTTGCATATTGCTTCCTCCCACCTATTGCTTTTTTCTTTTAAAGTAATTTCCTTGAGTGACACTGATTTTCTTCTCTACCACATCAACACCAGATAATTTCACCAAAGATACATAGTCATCAACCAGGCGCTCTTCTGCCTTTTCAGATTCTACTAAAACGGCAATTCCAGCAACTGAAGCTTCGAATTCCTCTAGCAGTGAAATCATTCCATTAACAGTTCCGCCGGCTTTCATAAAATCGTCAACAATCAACACTTTAGATCCCGTTTCAAGGCTTCGTTTTGACAGCACCATCGTCTGAATCCGCTTTAAAGACCCGGAGACATAATTTATGCTTACAGTTGATCCTTCCGTAACTCTGCTATCCCGGCGAACGATGACTACAGGAACATTCAAATGGGCTGCTGCTGCATATGCGAGCGGAATACCCTTTGTCGCCACTGTCATGACTGCATCAATTTCCTTGTTGGCATAGGCAGTAGCAATTAAACGCCCGACCATATTGACAATCTGCGGCTGGCCAAGTATATCATTCATAAATAAATAACCGCCTGGAAGCAGCCGTTCAGGCTTTGCGATTACATCACACATTTCATCAATAAAAGCAGCAGCGTCTTCATCCCTGATGTTCACAATGTACTTCACACCGCCAGCAGCCCCCGGAACTGTAATGAGCGTTCCGATTCCCCGTTCCTCAAAGGTTTCCTTGATAATAGTTAAATCTTCACTGATCGATGATTTTGCCGAGCCATATCGATCAGCAAAATAGGTAAGCGAAACAAGCTGGCCAGGGTTCTCAACTAAATAATTCGTCATATCTACCAGTCTTTCACTTCTTTTAAACTTCATAATGGTCACCTCCAATTCGAAAAGTTCAAGCGCCCCAATTAGCCCAGACTAGGATTGTGACAGCCCTTATTCACAACATAAAGGAATGGACGGTACAAAACACAAAGTTGTGACAGTATCGCAACACTTGAATGGCTTTATTTTTCACAAAAAAATTGATGGGCGCTGAGCAGACATAAGTACAAATATACCTTCAGTCTAGCAAAAACCGAATAATTAAGGTTAATATACCATTAATGTACGTATTTATTCAATGCTATTTCGATCTCCAAGGAGCTGGACTGCATAAACCTGTTCACAAAAACCCCGGAGACCATTATAAATCCGCTGCATTCTTGAATCATGCTCTACCAATCCAAAAACTGTAGGTCCGCTTCCGCTCATTAATACCGCATCAGCTCCAAATTTTTTCATCTGGTCTTTAATATTGGCAACCTCAGGGTAAACCTGCAATGTAACATTCTCCAGGACATTCCCTACACCTGCGCATACTCCCTGGTAATTTTTACTTTCAATTGCCGATATCATTTTATTTACATCAGGGTGTTTAACAGTGGATAGATCCAGCCTTCGATAGACATCTGCAGTCGAAACCCCGATTGTAGGCTTGGCAAGGATTACCCAGCATTTTGGGGGTATCGGCAAATGGGTAATTTTTTCTCCTCTGCCGCGTGCAAGGGCTGTTCCTCCATATACACAAAAAGAAACATCCGAACCAATCTCCGCTCCCAGCACCGCCAATTCATCCAACGACAAATTTAATTTCCAAAGCCTGTTCAAACCTCTTAGCGTAGCAGCTGCATCACTGCTCCCCCCTGCTAAACCTGCAGCAACAGGAATATTCTTTTCAATCGAAATCGCAACACCTTTTCCGATATTAAAGCGTTCCTTCAAGAGAGCAGCTGCCTGGTACGCTAAATTCCGGCTGTCATCCGGGACAAACCGGTTATGTGAAAGGATAATAATTTCATCCCTGTCAGTTTCAGCAAATTCAATCCGGTCGGCTAGATCCACCGTTGTCATGATCATTTCTACCTCATGGTAGCCATCCGGACGCTTAAAGAGCACATCGAGTGCTAAATTAATTTTAGCCGGTGCTTTCTCCATAAGCTTCAATAGTTCCACCTACTTTACGTTCTTGGAAGTTCTTGTCCTATTTTATCATACTTGTTTACATTCTAAAGGTTTTTTCAAGCTATTTTCAATGGCTTACAGGTGAAACTGTGAAGAAAGGATCCTTCTCTATAATAATTCATGCAAATTATTTGTGAAGCCTTCAGTATGGTGGATATTTCTATAGAAAAACCTTGCCAGAATTTCAATTGACAAGGTTTGTTTTTTATATTTGGAATAGAGAGGTCCGGTGTATGTAACCGGACCTCCTGCCTGCCACAGCATGCATATTGTAAGTGACTGTAAGGATCTGGAGTATTATTCGGCTCTAAGTCCTTCTAGCCTTTGTTCATTAGCTGTGATTGAGCTTTTTCAATAGCCAGCTTGACCATGTTTCCGGCATCCTTAGCTCTAATGCCTCCCCAGCCTTCTTTTTGGACAACGTCATAAAAGCCTAATTCCTTCGCAAGTTCTTCTTTAAACCCTTCCGTCATTATGCCTCTTCTTCTGCCCAATTCTAACAACCCCTTCCACATGCTGTAACACTCATAGTGTTGGTTAATCTGCAAAATTTCATTAACCTCTATTTTTCCCAGATTAGACCGCTTACTAATGTTGTTCATCCCTTGGCTTATTAGATCCTTTAAAATGGGGTCGCACACAAGATATATGTAGGGTTAGGGAAAAAAAGAAAATAAAAAGCAGTAAACAATTGTTTACCGCCGTTAAGACTACATGTCCTGCTGTTTTGATAAAAATGTTAATTCTACAGTTTCTGTTAATACATCTGCATAGCTGTAAGATACTCGTTCAAATGCGTTTTCATCCTGGTCAAGCTCAATTACAAATACTGACGGATATGTTTCCGATAACGTTCCAAAGCGTTCAACGGTTTTTCTTCTTCCGCCATTTGCTTTCAAAAGCAGCCTCTTTCCTAAATTGGAATCGAGTGCTTTTTTAATATCAGCTAAAGTTTTTGGCATTTTCGATCCACCTCACTACGTGTAGTATAACACAAACTTACCGTATCGTCAAACAAAATATAAAATTATATCAGCACTTAATTTTGTTTGTCAATGATTTTTTGTCGCAAATTCCGCCGATTTATTAACATTTTTAGAGTAACCCAAGATCTCTAGAATTATGTAGGGTCTGGAAAGAGCAACTATTTCTGTTGCAGATTATGTCGAAAAATGAACCCGCCTTTTTAAAAAGGAAGCATAGAGCCTGCAAACCTATTGGATGATTCCAAATATATTGCTCTTTCTTAAAGGCGTTATCTAACAATACTTGAGCCTAGTGTACTTAATGAAGAGAGTTTATATTTATAAAACCAAAAGAAAAACGGGCTGCCTCATATACAGGCACCCCGCTTATTCTTCAGTTAACTGCTGATAGGGCATTCCAGTCCGTAAAACGCCTTTTGTTTCAATACCGCCAAGGCCCTTTTCTCCTGTTAAGGTATTCCGCAGAACATCCCAAACATGGATCCGATCGGTAAATGGAGTAAAACTGATTTTTGCAACGATATAGACGGGATCAAGGGCATGAATATTTACTCGTGATGGAGAACTCGCAAAATTAGCGCCTGCTGAAATCAAGGATTCAAAATGGGATTGGCAAGCTCCTGCGAAAATGACTAATTGATCTAAATTGGCAACCTTTTTCCTGGCTATGCGAACGGTTTCCACAAAATACTTTGAATTTCTGTACGCATTTAAATCAATCATTTTACCCTTTGATTTTGTGTAGGCGTCATGGCCGGTAATCACCAGTATGTCCGGCCGATGCTGGTCAAGAAGCCCTTCAATTTTTTCTGGCATTTCCTTTTCAAGACAGTGAATACCTTGAACCGGAATACCTATTTTTTCATAAATTGCAAGGCACTTCCCTAAATACAGCGGATCACCATCAACATGAAGCACTCTGCCCGGAATTTGAAATAAGTCTCCGTTATACCGATACCCTCTGCTTGCTTCATACTCACGCTTTTGCTTCAGAAGCTCTTTGTCTTGAGAAAACAGCCGGTATGATTGCTCCTTCAGTGCATCATCAGTTTTTCTTCTCATAAACCTTTCCTGCTCATCCACCTTGAGTAAGTCCTCAAAGGGAGCATCGGCGATCAGCCTGAGATCTTCACCGTACAATATTGCAATCTGCAAACCGTCCATTTCCTTCACATCAATCACACGAAATAAAATATCGCATTTGTAGGACCTGCGCCCGACTATGTCATTGATCTCAAACTTCATGCTTTTCACCTCAGACAAGCAATAGTCCAGCAAAGAAAAGCGCAAGCGCCCTGGTCAAGAAGAAAAACGGCTAAGATCGCCAGTGCTGTAACTTAAACCATGTTACAACCTTCATCCTGTGGCTACGCCGTTCTGACCCACATCCTCACAAAGGAACGTCGACGCCAGCACATCCTCACAAAGCTGCCGCTTTGTTTCGTGCGATGTATCGCTGCCGAAGCTTTCCTTGTCCTGTGGCGACATCGGCACTAGCACGTCCTGAGCGTCGAGCGCTGGAGCTAGACTTCCGAACGCTTTAAAAGAGTTATACTTTCTTATCCATTCAAAAAAACTAATACTCTTTTTTAAGCTATGCAAAAGAAACTGAAATGGTGTAGATTCCTATTGGCTGATCTCTCTCCAAGACCAGGTAAAGGAAAACCCCTGTCACAGGGGAATTATGACAAGGGTTCTGCAGCTTCTATTCTATTAACGATTCGGAAAATCCATGCAGCTCGTCACTCAGCCGAGCGAATTCTTCTATAGATAAAGTTTCTCCCCTCCGGGTCGGGTCAATTCCCGATGAACCCAGTGCAGCAAGAATCTCTTCTTTCTTTTCCTTACCGTTTGGCAGCTGGCTAGTCAGGTTATTTAAAATAGTCTTTCTCCTCTGAGCAAAACTCACCCTTACAACATGGAAGAAAAAGGCCTCATCCTTTACTTCTACTATTGGCTTGTTCCTTTTAGTTAGCCTAATAACTGCTGAATCCACATTCGGCTGCGGCACAAATACTGTTTTAGGAACAACCATAACCGTTTCTGCTTTTGTATAATATTGAATTGCAATCGATAAAGAACCATACTCCTTTGTTCCCGGGACAGCCGCAATCCGATCCGCTACTTCCTTTTGGAGCATACAAACAATTCCGCGGATTGGCAAATGTTCTTCCAAAAGCTTCATAATAATGGGTGTGGTTACATAGTAAGGGAGATTCGCTACAACCATTAAGTCTTTAATATCTGAAAATTCTTCCTTAATAGCCTCCATAACATCCGCCTTTAGAATATCCTGGTGGATGATCTTCACATTTTCGTAGGGCGATAAAGTTTCTTTAAGGATTGGCAGCAGCCTCTGATCAATTTCAAAAGCGACAACCTTTTTGCTGCGCTTGGCCAGCTGTTCTGTCAGCGCCCCTATTCCGGGTCCAATTTCAATCGCTCCGCTTTCCTCGGTCAATTCTGCATGATCCACAATTCGTCCTAAAATATTTGTATCGATAAGAAAATTTTGGCCTAGGCTCTTTTTAAAAGAGAAGCCATATTTTTCAAGTATTGCTTTGGTCCTTATGGGAGTTGCAATGTCTTTATGCATGCTCTTCCTCCTGTCTAATCTGCGTCAGCGCCTTTACTAATTCCTCTTTGCTAATTTGGAACATCTTCAGCCGTTTATACAGCTGTTTGCCATTCGTGTGGCCTATTTTAAGCAATAGGCCAAGCTTTTCCCGCCGTTCCCTTGAACCTGCCCCGCCTACGAGACCAGCATCCATCAAGTCTTCTGCTGAGATTTCCTCTTTTGCCTCTTCTAGCATGATCTGCGCTTCCTTTAAGGCATTGCGGATTGATTCCGGGGAAGCATGCTCAACACCAATCCCTTTTCCAGACTTGGGCAGTGCTTCCTTTTTCGGCAGAAAAGCATGCTTACAGCCCGGCACCTTTTCGGCAATAGTTTTTCGGATTTTTTCACCCGGGTAATCAGGATCTGTAAAAATAATCACGCCGCGTATTCTTTGGGCATGCTGAACTTGTTCGATTACGCTATCATTTACGGCTGAACCATTTGTTTCAATTGTATCGGCATCAACAGCCCTTTTAATTGCAACTGTATCATCTTTTCCTTCAACCACTATTATTTCTTTTATTTTCATTTTTTCCTCCGAACATGTGAAACAATATCTTTTTAAAATCGTCTAATAAGTAAAAGGATTTTTTCTTTAGCTGGTTTAAGATTCAGCACTCGCGAACTTAGCTTCTCTTCCCCTGTCAGGGCGCTTGCACTTTTCTTAGTATCTTTTTATATTACAACAAATATCATGAAGAATGAAATGTGACCCGACTATTAGCTGATTTTTCTCCAGCATTTTATAAACGGTGAACATGTCACTTTTCTGTCAGCATTAAAAAGACAGGGGTTCATGTCCCCTGCCAAAGCTTTTTATCTTTAGTTTAGCACCTTGATCTTTACCTTTTTTGATCCCCACCGGTAAGCAGTTGATTTAGAAGGGAAAAACACGTCTATTTTATGGCCTCTAATCGCTCCCCCTGTATCGGCGGCGATTGCGTATCCATATCCTTCTACATAAACCTTAGAACCAAGTGGTATAACGCTTGGATCAACTGCAATAACTTTAGCGCCTGGATTACTTCTCAAGTTAAGGCCAGTTGCTGTCACTCCTGAACACCCATTACAGCTTGCTGTATATGCCGTTGAAGATACATAGAATTCCTTTCCGCTTCCAGAAGATGCATACTGATCTGAGCCACCGCGTGATACTTGCGCGATAAGCTGTTTAGACCCTACAGCTACTACTTTATCCTTTTTGGCGCGTACCATTTTCTCTGAAAGAAGCGTGCGTTTTATTTCTTTTCCATTTTCCTTAACCACTTCATATTGTTTCGATACAAGACCCTTTTGACCTTCTTTGATTACTTTTTCTTTTCCCTTTTGAAGGCTGCTGTCTTTCTTGGTTACTACTGCGAAGTTAATTGGTTCTTCCACTACATCGGTGACTTTTTCTACTCGCACGACATTTATAACGCTGTTTGCCTGAACTTGTTCACCTAATCCTGGTTCAACCCGGTCAAAGTCATTAAGTTTGACACCTTGCTGTTCTAAAAAGTCAGCGACCGTAGTCGAAGTTGACCAAACCTGCTGTTCGATCCCGCTATCCACTATTTTTAATGGGAATGCTTTTTCGATAGCTATTTTCATTTTGCTTTGAAGCACCGTTTCAAGGGGTTGGCTAACCTTATCCTTTTCGTTTACCTCTAGCTTCTCTTCCTTCAACAGTTCCCCGACAGTTTCAGCCGTCGTCCAGACATTTGCACTCTGATTGTTTTGAATGATTTCAATTTGACGGGCTGGCTTCCAAACCACATTCAAATTTTCCTTGATTTTTGTATCCTTCGAGGGATATAGATAGTCTTCCGCATGAACGGTAATCTCTAAATCTTTCAAAATACCTTCAATCGTTGGTGCATGTGTCTTAACGACTTTCTTTTGCCCATCTAACGTGAGAGCTACTGTGTTCTTCGTTCCTTGGTAAAGTAACAGCCCCATTGCCCCTGTAAATACAGTTAGGCCCGTGATCACAATGGCTAATTTCTTTTTCCCAAAAGATCTGGAAAATAGGTTTTTCATGTTAAATGAATAAATGAAAAACTCCTCCTTCCTCTCGGTGATTGATTATAAAGACATTCTAATCAAGGTGTCAACCTAAACACTATTCCGCGGAAAGTATCTCTTATTATGCATACTCTCTCTTAAAAAGGAAAGGGTGACTTCTCGACATGGTTATCCTATGAAATGAATGAGAATTGTAGAACTTTTTAGAAACAAGTTTTTCTAGTACAAGTTCATGCAAAATATGACAAAAACCTCTGTCAGGATATGCCGAATAATTTCTTTGCATTTGCCGTAGTCACAGCTGCAACCTCTTCAAATGACACATTTTTTATTTCTGCGATTTGCTCTGCTACTAGTTTTACATATCCCGGCTCATTCCGCTTTCCACGGTGTGGGTGCGGAGTAAGATACGGACAATCCGTTTCAATCAGCAGGCGGTCAAACGGAACAGCAGCAGCTACCTCTTTAGGTTTCTTCGCGTTCTTGAAAGTCACCGGACCCCCAAGTGAAATATAGAAATTCATCTCCACACATTCCAGTGCTGTTTCAGCGCTTCCACTAAAGCAATGCATGATACCGCCTACCTCCGCTGCGTTCTCTTCCTTTAGAATTTCTACTATATCTGCTGTAGCTTCCCGATTATGTATCATGATTGGAAGATTGACCTTTTTCGCAAGCCGAATCTGTTTTCGGAACACTTCCTTTTGAATCTCCTTAGGCGACTTATCCCAATGGTAGTCCAAACCCATTTCTCCAATTGCTACTACTTTTGGGTGGCTGGCAAGATCTTCAATCCATTTCAGATCATCATCGGTCATATCAATAGCATCAACCGGATGCCAGCCGACACATGCATAAATAAATTCGTATTTCTCTGTTAACTCCATGGCACTTGTGATCGTAGGCTGGTCAAACCCTACTACTACAATGTTGCTAACACCCTCCTTTCTGGCTCTTTCAATCACCTGTTCCAAATCTTCTTCATATTGCTGAGCGTTTAAGTGAGCATGTGTATCAAAAAGCATGTGGTTCTTCCTCTCTAGCATCTAGTGTATTAACCAATCATACAAACAATGTTTAACAGTTTTGTAACAAAAACATTACAGAGACAAAACACCTTGATTTCCTTGGCTTAAAATTATTTATATTCTACATAGACAAGCATGTTTTGAAAAACAATATGCTCTTCGACTATTCCCTTTTATTTTTCGGGAGAAAGACTTTACTCTATACCATTATTTTTTAAAATATTATTTTAAGATAAATAAATTTTCCATCATCGTTAATCTGCTTTGAATAAAAAAAAAAAAACACAGACGAGAATTTCCATATAATAAATATTATTTTAAACAAATAAAAAAAGCATACCAATGTTCCACATGAAACAATTGGTATGCTTGGATTTTTTTATTTTACTTTTGATCCATTTGGCAATGAGCCATCAACAGTGGCTAGTGAAAGCTCCCCATCCTGGCTCCCAGCGAGAATCATCCCTTGTGAAAGCTCCCCGCGAAGTTTAACAGGCTTTAAATTGGTGATGCATATCACTTTTTTTCCTACCAGATCTTCTGGCTTGTAGTATTGAGCAATACCGGATACTACCTGTCTCTTTTCATATCCGAGATCCAGCTGCAGCTTCAATAGTTTATCCGTTTTTTTGACTGGCTCTGCGTGAAGAACTTCAGCAACGCGTAAATCAACTTTCATAAAGTCATCAATCGCAATTTCATCAGCTTCCGGAACATTCACTGTTTTTGTCTCTTTCTTTTCTTCCGTTTCTCCGGTAATTCCGCCCTGCATCTTCGATTTAATGTACTCAATCTCTTCCTGAAGCTCAAGACGAGGGAAGATTGGGTCGCCCTTCACTACCTTAGTGCCGGAAGCTATCAGGCCAAACTGTTCTAAACTATCCCAAGACTTTAAAGCTTCATCCTCGATTCCAAGCTGGGCATAAATCTTTTCAGGTGTCTGTGTCATGAAAGGCTGGAGCAGGATCGCAATCCTCCTTAGTGTTTCAGCAAGATGGACCATCACGCTTGCAAGTTCACCCTGGCTTCCTTCATCCTTTGCAAGTGCCCAAGGCTTTGTTTCATCAATATACTTATTAGTCCTGCTTACTAGCTGCCATACCGTTGATAGGGCAACTGAAAAGCTCATATGTTCCATAGCCTCTTCATAGTTAACTACTGTTTCCTTATTAGCCTGAAGAAGAGCGTTGTCAAATTCTTTCTCCGAGTCTTTATAGTCTGGTATGATACCATCGAAATATTTATCAACCATCGCTACCGTTCTGTTTAGAAGGTTACCAAGGTCATTGGCTAAGTCAAAATTAATTCTTTCCGCAAAGCCCTCTGGCGTAAAAACGCCATCGGATCCAAATGGCACTTCACGAAGTAAATAATAACGCAGTGCATCAAGTCCATATCGGTCAATCAGTGTCGCAGGATCAACGACATTTCCCTTAGACTTTGACATTTTCCCATCCTTCATTAAAAGCCAGCCATGTGCAAATACTTGTTTAGGCAGCGGAAGATCAAGTGCCATTAGCATAATCGGCCAGTAAATTGTATGGAAGCGGGCAATCTCCTTACTCATAAGGTGCACATCAGCCGGCCAATAATTTAAATAATTAGCATCATTATCTGTCCCATACCCAAGAGCCGTAATATAATTGGAAAGCGCATCAATCCAGACGTAAATTACATGTTTTGGATCGCCAGGAACCTTGATTCCCCAGTCGAATGTTGTCCTGGAAACAGCCAAGTCTTCTAATCCAGGTTTGATAAAGTTATTAATCATTTCATTCTTTCGGGATTCTGGCTGGATAAAATTAGGATTCTGCTCATAATACTCAAGCAGTCGGTCAGCATACTTGCCCATCCTGAAGAAATAAGATTCTTCTTTGACAAGTTCTACTGAATGGCCGCTGTCAGGGCTTTTTCCGCCAATTATTTTTCCGTTTTCATCATAAACCGGATCAACTAATTGCAGTTCAGTATAATAGGTCTCATCGGAAACCGAATACCAGCCTTCATATTCATCCAGATAAATATCGCCTTGTTCCATCAATTGACGGAACATTTTGGTGACAACTTCTTTATGCCGTTCATCTGTAGTACGGATAAAATCATCATATGATATATCCATTTTTTTCCACAGTTTTTTAATGCCGGAAACGATCTCATCTACATAAGCCTGAGGGGTGACCCCTGCTTCCTCGGCCTTACGCTGGATCTTCTGACCGTGCTCATCCGTTCCAGTCAGGTATCGCACATCAAAGCCCCTCATACGTTTATAGCGGGCCATTGCATCTCCTGCCACTGTTGTATAAGCATGTCCTATATGTAAATTTCCGCTTGGATAATAAATAGGTGTTGTGATATAAAATGTATTTAACTTATCCTTCATCTCGTTCCCTCCAATTTATTTCTGTTGGTGCTGAATGAACAGCACAACTGCCGAATAACCGTATTCTCACTACTTATACTACCATCTTAACCCTCTTTTACTGAATAAAAAAAGAGAAATTCTTCTATAATTTTCTTTTCTAAAGATTTACAAAGATTCCATATATACACTGGTGGTCATTATGTCAGCATTACCTATTTTACTGATAAAATATACATATGGAAAGCGCAAACGACCTTATATTCAGAAATGATAATACTTATTTTCACAATTGGTTATTACAATTCCATTACTTAATTAACAACGCTATTTATGTCGAATTGAGTCGATTATATTGTCGATATTTTCACAGATTTTGAACTTCTTGTCCAATAATGCGGATTATTATTTATCTTTTGATCTTTCTTAACCCTTATGGTTACTGGACTTTTATTACAAATGTAAATTGTTGCTATAAAATCATTGACGAATATGGGAATGGCTGGTATATTTAATATATATAAAAACTTTGTCGAATTATGACGAAAATAGATATAAAATCGGGATCTAAACGTTCGAGAGGGGAATTGGGTATGAAGTCAACAGGTATTGTAAGAAAAGTGGATGAATTGGGCCGTGTAGTTATTCCTATTGAATTGCGCCGTACTCTGGGAATTGCTGAAAAAGACGCTTTGGAAATCTACGTTGATGATGAGCGTATCGTCTTAAAGAAATATAAGCCAAACATGGTTTGCCAGGTTACGGGCGAAGTATCAGATGAGAATATCTCATTAGCTGGCGGTAAATTAGTTCTTAGCCGTGAAGGCGCAGAACAATTATTTAAAGAAATCCGCGAAACATTTGAAGTATCGAAATAATTAACCGCATCCGCGGATGATATATACAAAATGCCCTTGCCGCTTCTAGGCAAGGGTTTTTTGTATATATCATCATAACAATGAGTTAACTGCATCAAATCTTTAAAATCTAACATCCTTCGCCGGACTGGATTTCCTGAATGCTTTTATTCTATATGATAAGCCTGATACACATCCCGTTTATTAATGTCACGGTCTTTAGCTGCAAGCTTAATGGCCTCTTTTGAGGAAACACCCTTGCTTTCGATATAAAAATCGACATGTTCTTCGATCGTTTTGCTTTCCCACCATTTAACTTCAGGTTCATCATCTGCTTCAGAGGCTCCCTCTATCACAAGGCAAAATTCACCTCGTATTTCTGAATTCAAAGCCCAATCTAGGGCTTCACTGACTGAACAGCGGATGAATTCTTCAAACTTTTTTGTAAGCTCTCTGCAAAGCACGATTTGCCTGTTGCCTGCCACTTCAAGAAGCAGCTTTAAGGTTTCCTTTAGCCGGTGTGGAGACTCATATAGGATAAAGGTAGACTGGATTTTTTTCAAATCCTCCAGCTCCCGCCTTTTCTCTTTTGCTCCTCTTTGCAAAAATCCATAAAAGTAAAAGGGCTGCGGCGGTAAGCCCGAAGCAATCAAGGCCGTAAGCGCTGCATTTGCCCCCGGAAGCGGAATAACTGTAACCTTTTCCTCTAGAGCTTCTTGTACAAGCTCGTAGCCGGGATCAGATATGGTTGGCATACCTGCATCGCTGACAAGGGCAATCGTTTGGCCGGATTTAAGCCTTTCGATCATTTTTCTTCCGCTTGCCTGCTTATTGTGTTCATGGTAACTAACTACAGGTGTTTCAATCTCGAAGTAATTGCAAAGTTTTTTCGTGTTTCGGGTATCCTCAGCGGCGATGACATCCGCTTCCTTAAGAATTCGCAAAGCCCTGTAGCTAATATCCTCTAAATTTCCGATCGGGGTAGGGACCAAATAAAGAGCGGGTTCCTGCCCTTCTTTTTCAAAGCTCTTCTGCTGCCACATTGAAAAAATCCGACTCCTTCTCAATAAATTCTAACTTAATCGGCCTTCTTAACTGTTTAAATCGATACTCCGCTTTCATAGCTTCTGTTTTAGAAGGAAACTCTTTAGAAAAAACGAGTTCAACAGGTCCCCTGCCGCGTGTATACTTTGCCGCTTTTCCCGCATTATGCAGACTTATTCTTTTAGACAAGTCATTTGTATAACCCGCATATAGACTGCCATCCCTGCATCGCAATACATAAAAAAAGTGTTTATTCATCGCCATATAATATCTTACGTATATCAGGTGTATATTCATTGTGCTCATTATAGACAATTAGCGGCGGCAGTATTTTCAGATCAGGTTTTCCATCCTTGATTCCCTCAATAAGGATGGTATTAGATTCTTTCGACAGTTTCGGATAGACAAACTGCAACCGCTTTGGTTCAATTCGATATTTCTTCATTAAGCTTAAAATATCCATTAATCTTCCTGGACGATGAACAAATGCAGCCTTTCCACCCTGGCGAAGCAGCTGGCTGCTTACCTGAATGACATCCTCTAAGGTACACAAAATTTCATGCCTAGCAATGGCCAGATGTTCATTCAGATTTATTTCATCACTTGATGGAGTTGGAAAATAAGGGGGATTGCAGGTTACAACTTCATATTTTCCATGACCGAGCTTTTGGGGCATTTCCTTAATATCACCGTGAATCATGTTAATTTTTTCGGAAAGCTTATTGTATTGCACACTTCTTTGCGCCATATCATAGAGCCTTTCCTGAATTTCTATGCCGCTAATGTTTCCTTTGGTGCGCGTGCTCAACAAAAGAGGAACCACTCCGTTGCCCGAACATAAATCAATCAGCTTACCCTTTTGTATCGGGACCTGTACAAATCGGGAAAGCAAAACGGCATCCAGGGAAAAAGAGAACACAGTGGGGCTCTGGATGATTCTCAATTCCTCTGCCAGCAAATAATCTAGCCGCTCATCTCCTTTAAGCTCAACCATCAATCTGACTTCGACCTCCTGTCATACATCTATGTATTACTTTCTGGACTAAGAAAATCGTAAGCGCCCTTGGAAGAGGAAGACCGGCTAAGGTCGCCACGTCCTCACAAAGCTGACCTTTGTTTCGTGCGAGGTATCGCTTCCGAATCATTCCCTGTCCTGTGGCAACGCCTGCACTCGCACGTCGTGTGCGTCGGGGCTGGGCGCTGGAGCAAAACATCTGTACTTGTTAAAAAAGTTATACTTTCTTGTCAGGTTAAAAAAGCTGGCTATGGAGCGGTCCCTTCTCCTTCACGTTGAAGGAGCGGGACTCTTCCCTAGAGCCAGCCCTGAATTATTTTTTATTTAAAAAGGATAAGCAAAACATGCAATCCCCATCTTTCCTGGGACTTCCAAATTGAAGATTGCAGATATGAAAGCCTTCCTGGTATAGGCGGGCAAGATTATCATATCCTTCCCCGATATCCACCGATTTATTGCCTTTACGGTTACCCTGTTTCTGTTTCTTTTCATCCTTTTGTACAGAGCCGTTCACCCTATCTTGATCTAATCGTCTGCGCAGATTATCGTTTTCAAGCTTTAGTGAATTATTCTCTTCAAGGATTTCAGCTAAATGCTGTTTCAGTGCTCCAAGCTGCTGATATAAATGCCCAATCTGGGCTTCCATATTCGTTACTGAATCAAAGACTTCTTTTTTATCCACGCTCTTCACCACCTTAATAATCTGTGGCTTGAATAGATATGGCTCCCTCTTTTAGAATCTCATCTAAAGTATACTCTAATACTCTTTCTTGTTCGATGATTTCAACCTGAAGCACTCGTTCTAGAATATTAAGCCCTACTACCTTGCCTTTTCCATTAGGGGTATCAATATATTCACCCAGATCAGGAAGTTCTTCCTTCGCACTTTCATATTCATCATTTTCATACTTTAAGCAGCACATTAAGCGGCCGCAAAGCCCGGATATTTTGGTCGGGTTCAGGGAAAGGTTCTGATCTTTAGCCATTTTAATGGAAACTGGTTCAAAATCGCCAAGAAATGTAGAACAGCATAGCATCCTGCCGCATGGCCCAATTCCCCCAAGCATTTTTGCCTCATCACGTACACCGATTTGGCGCAGCTCAATACGGGTCCGGAAAATGGAGGCCAGGTCCTTCACCAGTTCCCGGAAGTCAACACGCCCATCCGCTGTAAAGTAGAAAATGACCTTATTCCGGTCAAATGTATATTCAACATCTACCAGCTTCATATCCAATTGATGTGATTCAACCTTCTGGCAGCACGTTTCGTACGCTTCCTGTGCAGCAGTTTTATTTTCTTCCACAATCAATCGGTCTTTCACATCCGCAATTCGGAGCACCTTTTTCAATGGCAGAACAACATCGTTGTCACCTACTTGTTTGCGGGCTGTCACAACCTTTCCAAACTCTACACCGCGGACAGTTTCCACGATAACATACTCATCCTTTGGTATGATTAAGTCGCCCGGGTCAAAGTAGTATATCTTGCCCGCTTTCTTAAAGCGGACTCCTACAACATCATACAAATGATGATCCCTCCTGCAAATTCAGCACAAGCTGTTCCATCAACAGCTGTGGATTTGTATTGGACATCAGCTTCCTCTTCGCTTCCAAAATAAAGCCCATTTTGTCTGCCAGGCGCTTCTGGGAAATATGGAGAGCGTGAGATTCATATTCACCAATGTTATTTCGGAAAATCACAAGATTTGGCTTGTCCAACTGAATGTATAGTAAATCTTTATAGATAAGAAGTAATAGATCAAGACCACGGTCCAGCTGTTCTTTATCTTTAAAATGCAAAAACCATTCCTCCTGAAGATACAGCAGTGCCTTCAAAGGATTTTGCCTCTGCATTTCATATAATTTTAACACTATTTTTTGGGCTTGTGCAAACCATTCTTCTGCGCTCCATTGCAAACCTTCTTCAAAACTATGAGTTAAGTGGGAAATAATTGATGAAGTTTGAGGATCGACTCCGTTTTCAACCAGTTTTTCTTTAAGCCTTTGGGGAGACAAAGGCTTAAACGTCAACGCCTGGCAGCGGGAAAGGATTGTAGGCAGCATCCGCTGTACCTGTTCGGTAATCAATAAAGCAATAGTGTCTGCATGCGGTTCTTCCAGAAATTTCAATAAACTGTTTGCTGCATTAACAGACATTTTATCAGCATGGACGATTGTATATATCTTTCTTTTGGACTCGACACTTTTTTTCGAAAACTCATCCTGCAAGCTTTTAATTTGTTCTTTTTTGATTGATAACCCATCCGGCTCTACAATATGGACATCTGGGTGATTGCCGCTTGTAATCCGTCTGCAGTTTACACAGTGTTCACAGGGCATATATCCATCAATTAATTCCAAGCATAACAGACTCTTAGAAAACAGCTGGGCCACTTCATGTTTGCCAGTACCCTTTTCTCCTTCTAAAAGGTACGCATGAGCGACCCGGTTCTTTATCATAGTGCTTCTTATCATATTTAAAATCTCAGGCTGAATTTCCTGGAGATCTCTCCAATTTCCTGTCATAAAAATCATCTCGCTTAAGTGTATAAATTAATAAGAAGTCCCTTTATTTCACCGATTTTATTTAGAATATCAATTGAACTTTTTTCCTTGTTGACTACTTCTTCGGTCATCTCGACTAATTTTCCGTCAATCGTTTCCACAGTTTTTAAAGGCCGGTTTTGGCCAAATTGATTCCAGCTGTTTGATTGTTTAAGCTCCATTCCAAAATCCACCGCTTCGCGAACAAATCTTTTTACGAGCATTTTGAATTTTGCAAGGTCCTTAAATGTCCGGGAACGGGCGAGCCTTTCTCCTGCTCCTTCTATATCTACCAACAATTTATTTAAAACATCATATTGCATCTTTTGGTCTTGTTTCTGCACCATCTCTTGGAACCTAATATTACCGCCCGAAAGCTGTTTTGCATCGGTCCTAGGTTTATCTACTTTTACATGCACTTCCTGATTAATTTTCATTTAACAGCACATCCTTAAAATTGAAGGAAATTCTCAATAGGCAATACAAACACCGTCGCGCCGCCAACTTCCACTTGTACCGGATACGGAACGTAAGAGTCAGCATTTCCTCCCATCGGAGACACAGGAGCCACCAGCTGGTCACGGGACTGGCAATTTTCCTTGATAATCTGAAGTGCCTTATCAACGCGAATATCATCCGTACCAATCATAAAGGTCGTATTTCCTGCTTTCAAGAAACCTCCGGTTGTTGCCAGCTTTGTGGCCCTGAAGTTATGTTCCACCAAAGCATTTGATAATTTGTTGCTATCTTTATCCTGTACAACCGCAATGATCATTTTCATCTGTCTATTCCCTCCAATTATAAGATTCCGTTTACTCTGTTATTTCTATTATAACAATTATTTTTACCCAAAACAGAGGCTAATCAGGCATATTCCTTTTAAATAATGAAGAACAGGTACATTTGGGTGCGAATAAAAGATTATATCCACAAGGTTCGCCGTAATTTCATGTCCTTTTTATCTGCCCGGATTCCTGCTTTGGCTATCAGTATATGTTGGAATAAACTAAAATGCGCAATCGGCCCTGACAGAGGATGGATGCTCAAGTGCACCAGTATTAACTAAAAAAATCCCTGCCATAGACGGCAGAGATCATTGAATTTTTCGGCTGATGATGTCCAGCATTTTCGTTTTTGTCTGCTCCAGGACATTCTCTAATTGCTCCCTGGCGTTGATAACTTGAAAACGGCTTGGGTCTTTCTTCATTACAAGAAAGTATCCTTCCCTAACCTTCTTATGAAATTCCAGCTTCTCCAGGTCCAATCTGTTTACTTCCCTGACACCGCTGTTTTGAATCCGTTTTAACCCTTCTTCAGGTTCAATATCGAAAAATAAGGTGGCATCCGGCAAAAATCCTTCAATTGCAAACTGATTTATACTGTAAACTTCATCAATTCCCAGACCCCGTGCATGTCCTTGGTAGGCGAGCGAGCTGTCGATAAATCGATCACATAGAACTATTTTCCCCTGCTCGATAGCTGGCTTAACTCTTTCCACCAAATGCTGCCTTCTCGCAGCTGCATACAACAGAGCTTCGGTTCTGCCATCCATTTCTGTGTTTTGCTTATTTAAAATAACGTGCCGAATCTGCTCAGAAATGGGAATGCCCCCAGGCTCCCGGGTCAGCAGAACATTATAGCCCTGGCCTTCAAGGAATTCGCAAGTTTTCTGTAACACAGTCGTCTTTCCCGCGCCATCAGGTCCCTCAGCTGTGATAAATATTCCTTGTTTCATTATGTAACCCCCAACTTATATATCCGTTTCAGTATACATGATTTCAATACATCAAGGTCTGAATTATTCAAAAATCAATAACTTCCCATCTGATAAAGCTTCACCGCCATGAAATCTGGATCCTGCTTTCATTAGGTCTTGCAGATATCTCATCTTGCCTTCATCGATCCTTTCTCCAGGCATAAATAACGGAATTCCCGGCGGGTAAGGAATGATCATTTCTGCAATAAACTGTCCTTTGCAATCAGCTAAAGATACCCTTCTTTTTTGTTTTTGTTTCATTTCCTTATATGTAAATACAGGCTTAGAAACCGCAACAGTTTTATAAGGGTAAGCTACGCTGGAGATCTCCTCGTCTTTTCCTGCAGCCATTAGAGTCTCTGTTACTCGTTCAATAGTGTCTGTAAGCGGAAAGTTTTTTAATGATAATGGCAAAACAAATAAAACATTCCTTAAATCCGCCATCTCCGAAAATATTCCCTTTTCTTCAAGCAATCTTTGAAACTTGTACCCTGTTATACCCTCTGCCTGAAGGGTAATTTTTAAAGGATCATGACTGAGGCTATCATTTTTAAAAAGCTTGATTCCCGGAATTCCTAAAAGCTGTTTTCTTAGACAGGTGCTCGCTTCCATAAAATCCAGCTTGTCATTTTCCCTATAGGCAGCCGCGAATTTCCTGGCAAGATCAAGCGAAGCCATAATTGGATAAGAGGGACTGCTTGACTGAAGCATCTGGAGGAAAAAACGTATTTTTTCTGAATCAATCTGCTCCCCATTGATATGTAAATACGAACCCATTGTCATTGCAGGAAGTGTCTTATGAGCTGAATGAACGACCACATCCGCGCCTGCGGTTAGTGACGAAATTGGAAAAGGAGCTCCTAGTGCAAAATGGGCTCCATGTGCCTCATCCACCAACACAATTAAACCTTTTCTATGAGCATACGCAATTATTTTAGAGATATCTTCACTTACCCCGTAATAATTGGGGTATGTCAAAATTAGAGCCTTCGCCTCCGGATATAAAGCTGCTGCTTCTGTTACCGTTTGGTGAGATACCCCTCCAGCAAAGCCCCACTCTTCATAATAATCAGGCTCCAGGTATACCGGACTTACATTAGCCAGCATTAAACCATGCAAGATTGATTTATGGCAATTTCGCTGTACCAGAACGGTTTCTCCTTCATTACAGGCGGCGAGAATCATAGCTATATTTCCCGAACTACTTCCATTCACTAAGAAAAAACTTTCCTTTGCGCCATAAAAACCAGCTAACAGCTTCTGTGATTCCAATATAGGGCCCTCAGGTGAATGAAGATCATCAAGACCTGATAATTCAGTTGCATCTAATTGAAGGATATTCTCAAAAAAAGCGTGTCCCTCCTTCTGAAAGACCTTTCCATTTTTATGACCCGGAACATGGAAAGAGATTGGTCTTTTCTCAACATGCCGCAGCAATGCCTCATATAAAGGCGCCCTGTCCTGATTCATCTTCATCTTCCTTACATTATGTCGTCCCGATTATTTTACCAGAGTTTCGTTAAGAGAAACACACTATTGGCGATTGGTGAAAACCCAGCAATAACCTTAAATTGTCCGGAAACTAAAAAAAGGATTCTAAGAACCCTTCTAAGAATAAATCTCTGGTGTGTTCACCTTTTTAAGTTTTTTTAAATAATATCGATACTGCGGATCATTTGTTTCGGTCCTAACCATTTCCTTTTCACAATCTCCGCAAATAAAAGATGTATATAGATGTATGCCTAATAGCTTGGATTGTTCACAAATGATACAGGTTTCACCAACTTTTCTTACAGCAGCTGTTGTTTCCACCCTTTCCACCTCCATGCCCTTATTCTTTCCGGGAACCTGTCATTGTATACAATTTTATGAATTTTTTAACCACCCATTATTCTCCTTTAATAATGTATGTAATACAACCAAACTGTGTGTATGTCTATGGTGAAGTTTTTAAAAAGTATCAAAGTATTTTTAAAATGGTTATCGTGCGCTCTAATTTCACTGCTATTTGTATGTGAAAAGTAAAAGGCTTGAGTGGGAAACGGAGACGATGCACTCTTTACCCGGGAAGCGTTGCCTTTAACCATTTGGCTAAATTAATCGGAGTTTCGGACGAAATTTCATTTTCAACTTACCCTCATCTGCTGCTGAGTATTAGATATATCAGAACTTGCATTCAAATCCGTTACAAAGTATCCTTGTTTTTCTGTAAAAGTTTTTATAAAAAACACCAAAATTATTAAAAAGAACGCAAAAAAACGACCAGCTTTTCAGCTGATCGTTCGTTTGCCTGGCAACGTCCTACTCTCACAGGGGGAATCCCCCAACTACCATCGGCGCTGAAGAGCTTAACTTCCGTGTTCGGGATGGGAACGGGTGTGGCCTCTTCGCCATCATTACCAGACATGCGATTTGTGATGACCATCGACCTTCTTCGTCAGCTTCCCTCACTCATTCCTCACGTATGTAAATACGCTGCGTCATTCGCTCAGTCGCTTCCTCGAATCTCTCGGTCCTGACAAATCTTAATTTTTTTTGAAGAAACGTTGTTCCTTCAAAACTA
>NZ_PGVF01000003.1 GCF_002860285.1 Bacillus sp. M6-12 | reverse complement strand
ATGCGGTTTTTGTATTCATTTTTTCAAAAAAGGGTTGATTGTAACTAAATTTTTAAATTTACTCTTACTAACCATACTTGCTATGCATTCCAAAAAAAGTGGAACAAAATTAAACTCAAAATTTTTATCAGGATTGAATTTATTTCCAATCTATTTATAATAATGAATAGGAAAGATAACTAGGAATATTTTGTAATTATTTGATTAATAGGAGGAAATTATGGGAAGATTAGTTCATTTCGAGATTCATGTGAGTGATATGGAACGTGCAAAGAAGTTTTATGGTGAGGTTTTCGGATGGTCCTTCCAAGATTGGAGTGAGTTTGCAGGAATGCCATACTTTGGAGCAGTGACTGGCAATGAAAATGAACCAGGAATCAATGGTGCATTGATGCAGAGGCAAAGTGCTCCGCCGGAAATAAACCAAGCTGTAAATGGATTTGCTTGTACAATGGGAGTAGAAAATTACGATGTAACGGAAGCTAAAATTATTGAGAATGGCGGCCAGGTAGCAATGGCAAAATACGCCCTGCCTGGAATGGCATGGCAAGGATATTATATTGATACCGAAGGCAACATATTCGGCATTCACCAACCCGATGTGAATGCAAAATAGCATAGCTTCCATGATAGATGAATAAAAACATGAATTCACAATAAAAGCAGGGTATGTATGATCCTCCTCTGCTTTATTAATCATATGATAAAAATGGTTTTTCTAATTATGTAAATAACAGGTGATTTAAACGAGATCCAGCTGCCATTTGAGCCAGCTTTTCTTATTGAATGAACTACCATTTGCGCTGCATTGGTGGCTATAGGGAAGGATAGGTGCATACGAAATTATTAACGTTGGCCATCTAATCAACAAATAATTTATAGCAGCAGGAGAAATTGATAAGCAAACTTAAAAGAAGTGCATTTATGATCATTCCATATTTGCTGTAAACTTGGTTGCAGCTGTCATATTGTAACAAAGGATCTATCTCTAGGGAGGATGAAAGGCTAGCAAGCGAAGTTACATTGGCCTTGAACCGACACAAACTATTACAACAGTAAAACAAAACGCATCGATGAAACCGATGCGTTTTTTGTATTCATTAAAATAGAACCATTAGGTCGGTCGGCACTGCTGGATTTTCGCTGTGTTTCAGTAACCAAGATTTCTTTGAGATTTACTGTTAACACCTCTGACCCGTTGGCGATGCTTGTCGTTTTCTGTAGTATAAAAATCTTATCAGTGCACATGCATCCCGTTTCCAGCTGGAATTGCCGGCCCGGAAGAGGCTTGATAATAATGCGTATGGCCATCCTCATATACTACATAGCTCCCGGTATATGTACATCTATCAACCTGCGTTGAAATAGGGGGAGATCTGACACCTAAATACTGATGAACATGCCCATCATCCACTGATGTATAATCAACAGCCCCATGATTATGGTCCGGTACAAAACCAGTTACAAAATCGTCTTTTCCTGCTTTGCTTATTTCCCTCCGCTTATTTAAAGCAAAAAAATCTACAGCTGCTGCTCAGCCGCTATTTTTTCGTTTAATCGGTCTTCCAATACCTGTATCATGTAAAGGAAATGACCGGCCTCACGTAAAACATGGTCAGCAAGAAGAGGATTAATGACGTTGCGAATTTGACATGATTGTATCAGCTCCAGTCCGGTTTTCTTGAAGGCTTGGAGCTCGGTAGCAGCATTTTCACTGTCTTTATTTAATTTTCCAATAATTGGGTATGTCGGCTGCTTCCTATATAACATAGATTCCACATCTCTGGCTTGGTTTAAAAGAGTTTCAAAATCATCCCCGAATTTTCTTGCTGTATTCACTAAATTTCTTTCAGACTGGTCTAGCAATGCAGAGATGAAACGGGAGTGCTCCATCATAATCCGCAGCCAAAATACATTTTCATTAATAATGGCATCTTGAATTGGCTCTAGAATCCCTTTATTAAACTTCTTAAGTGTCCTCATAAAGTATTCTGCTTCCCGAGCAATATGATCCACAAGCAAAGGGAAATTAAATCCGCTTATTTTGCAGTTTATGATAAGGATGAGAAGGTTCCGCTTAAAATTACGGAATCCATGAACCAGGTCAATGCTTTCCTCATTAAACTTCCTCACCAATTCAGCATTGAGGGGCAATTGGTATGCCCGCTTTTCCTGCTGTTCAAAATAATGAAAAAAGCGGTCTGCTGCCTGGATGTGCTGAGTATCCTTCCGGTTGAACCCTTCACCAAGGAATAAAGCGTGTTCTTTCATAATTCTGAGCCAAAATTTGTTTTCGGTAAGAGACCGCTCGATAAATAGCTGTTCGGAAA
Organism: Bacillus sp. M6-12; assembly: GCF_002860285.1. GTDB lineage: Bacteria > Bacillota > Bacilli > Bacillales > DSM-1321 > Peribacillus. Next base: position 307,809 of record NZ_PGVF01000003.1, on the reverse strand, counting down.
TCGACTCGGGTTTTGCAGCAAAAGATTCGGGTGAGACCAACATCTGATTAAATTGATCCTGTGTTATGTGACCCGGTATTTGAGGCTGACTTTGCATGGTGTGTACCTCCTAAGATGGCTTTATTTCTATTTTATTAGCTGCGTAATTGAAGTATGTTCGATTTCCTAATCCCAAAGGCTGTGTTAAACTTTGTTATTTAGAAAATGACCGAAATAACGGTCTTAAATTAAATGAAGAAGCATTGCGATTTATAATGATTTTTATAGAGTTTAAGTAAGAACTGAGAGTTTGTTTAAGAGAGTAGAAAAGGGATCAAAATAAATATTAAGATAGAAAATGGAGACTATTAAAATTAATTAACAATATTCAAGTGTCAGATTAAAGGATATAATCAAAGCAAAAGAAGAGTCTTGGGGGTAAAGAAGGATGAAGTCGTTTCCAGCGGTTGCTAATTATTTAACTGAACATGCCGAATCATTAGCTATTAAAGTTGTTGATGATATTGTAAAAAGACTGGGGATTGTATTTTCTAAAGAAGATTTAGAGTATTACTACAGTGTTTACACTGAGTTTTTAATATTATCGGCTGAAGGTATAACTTTAAATGAATATGAAGTCCCAGAAGGTTTTTTGGAAATGAGCAAAAAAAATGGGGACCGGCAAGCAGCCCTCAAGGGAAGAATTTCAGGAATTATAGGACGCTATCCACAAATTCGATTAGGTCTTATAGAACAAATCACGAAAGTCTCCTTAAAGCATGGACTTACGACTGAGGAAATTTATGAAGTAAATAAACGAGTTAACTATATGCTCGATATCACAGTTACTGAGACCATACTGGCTTTTGAAAGACAGACCGATAGTGTCATTGATGAAAGAGAAAAAGAGTTAATTGAAAAACAAACAGCGATTAATGAATTATCTGCTCCTATTGTACCTATCCATGATGGTATTGCTGTTCTTCCTTTGATTGGCAACTTTGAACCTGAAAGAGTTGAACATATTTTCATTAAGGTAATACCGGAAATTCCCCGATTGAAGGTTAAATGTCTTATTATGGATTTTTCTGGAATACTTACTATTGATACATACGTTGCAAGTCAGTTATTTAAAATATTTGATGTTCTTCGGCTGTTGGGAATAAATATGGTTTTTACTGGTATTCGCCCTGATTTAGCAACAAAATCTATTCGTGCAGGAATCGACTTCTCATCAATTGAGACGTATGCATCTGTATTACAAGCGATAGAAGTCATAAAAATAAAGGGCTATGTCTAAAGTAAAGGTGAAATGGGCGGTGTAATTTATTAATGAGGTTAGCTATAATTGGTGGAGGATTTGTAAAACATTCAGATAATTTTCCCATCAATAAAAGAATTGTTGAAAATGGGGAAGATTAATCCCAACGTTTTGTTTTTACCTACAGCTAGTAATGACGATGTGGGTTATATCACAGAGTTCACTGAGATTTATGAAAAGCAGTTTTCTGCTGGGCTAACGAGACAGTTTATTTACTAAGACTTACAGGGAAAATTACACTCTTAAAATTAACAAATTAATTTAAATGTTTCGAAGATTTTTAGTTTACGGCGTTCTTTCGTCTTATATATAATAGATGAAAAACCATAGGGAGTTGAATCTATGTTTAATCGGAACAGGAACAAATTTATTCCCGCACAGGAAACCGTAGAAGAAGTAGAAAATATCTACGCTATCTTACCCCCGCCAGGAACCATTATAGGAGAGGCAACTGAAGAAGAAATGGAAAAGGCAGCAGAGCTTGAAGTTAGACATCTGGCTTTCATGAGGCTTCAGGATATGAATATACATTTTGACAGTGCGTCTTATAAAGAACTATTAAAAGAGTTTCAAGAATTTGAAACTGATTCCAGTAAATTTTGGAGAGGCGTATGCAGACGTTTATCCATTCCGTATGAATGGGTCATCAGAATCGATTATGCAAACGGCCCTATTTATGTGGGGGACCATGATTTTTTTGAAGAAGAGGAAGAAGAAGATTGATAAAAAAGACATCTGCATTCTGAACATATGGTATGTAGAAGGCCGTCATCACGACGGCTTTTTGTCGATTGTCGAAAATCTGTCGCAATTTTTACTAGTTACTATAAATACGATATCAACTCTTATGAACTTTACCAGGTTGCAAAGGAATTAGTAAGCAAACCTACTACTATTAAGTGGGAGCGGAACTGGAGGTCGAAGTATTTGAAATGGAGGACATTGGACATGGAACTTTACAGGAAACTATAGATCATTCATTCTTCTCAAATCTAAAACTTCCATAATCGATAACCACAATTTCCTCATCTTCCCCGGATAACGCCAAGTTCCTGAATCTTGGCTTACCTTTATCTGATATAATATCACACGGCTTTATCCCATATTTAATAAATTTGTCTTTTATTTCACCAACCCTATTATAATATTTTTTTTCTTTGGGAGCGTAGAACCGAATTTTTTCATAATAATCCAACCGACTCCAAAGTCTACTACAGGGCATAAGTGTTTTCGTAAATCATCAGGACAGTGCATATATATGTCGATTTCTCTCAGATTACTTTTTATTCCCCTATGAGATATAGCAATTTTTAAAACATATTCATTGTAAAGGTCAAACACAATCCGCCCCCTGCCGCTTCCAATTAATTTATAATTTAAATTTAATGATTCTTCTGCTTGGGCGGCCACTTTTAACTTGGTTGCACTGTCCTTAATTCTTTGATGCTCTAAGTTTAAAATCCATAAATTTATGGACATTAAATCATCATTGGATAAAATTGGCATTTCCATGCTAGCACCCCTAATCACAGTTACTTTTTAGGATTCATAATTAAAATTTCCAGCAATTTGGTTCAAATGGTTTAGGCATTGAAAGTGATAACACTCACTGCTGTAATTTCAAGTGGCCTTTAATACTTTATGAATAAAAAAGCAAGACAGTGAGAGTTTGTCCAAAAATGTATCTTTATCATGAAATTTATTAAAAACTTACTTTATTTCTTAGAATAAAAGGTAAATGGAGGAAAACAACATGAGTAAGTGTTCTCTCTTTTTAGGTGCTGAGCATTTTATTTAAGGCAGAAAAGAGGGGCAAAAAGGGGGCGGGAGTTTAAACAAAGAGAAGCCGATATTTAGTAATATCAGCTTCCGCTTAAATTCATTTTTTTTTTTTAAAATATCTCTCGACAGCCGGTAAAAAGGCCGTGACATCTGCGGCTTTTTTACTTTAAACCAATTATTTCTGAATGTCTGCTTATAAAATAAAACCCTCAGGAAAGACAGTTCAAGTGTCATTTGTAACTAATTCATTTGCATGTTAATGAATTTGTAAATATCATCAAAGTCTCTTTGAGGGATATGGGTAATCTTATTTTTCTTACTTCCGAATATACCTGGTTTTTTTAGTTCTATTACTGTTGCAGTTATGCCAAGAGCTTTAAGAATATCATGGTCAAGCTCCGTATAATCACTGTACTTAATCTCGTGTGGCTTAACTTTCCCAAATGGTTTCACTTCAGTCAATACCGCTTTTGTGGCAGTCACGAATAAGTAGCCAAAAGTTGTTCCGCTGAATGCGCCAGACGAAAGGAAATAGATCTTCTCAGCAGCAAGGTGCTTCTTGACAGAGTCCAATGCTTTCATAAATTGCTGGCGTGCGGTTTTAGGCAGCTTTTCAGCTTCAGCCCAAAGTCCATCGTACGTTGAAAAGTCTCCTGCAATCGTTACTTCTATCGTAATGTTATTCATGATGTTGGTTCCTCTCAGATTAGTATTCCGAATCTATTATAAAGGAACTGAAGAGGCATTACACTTCCATGTTGTTCCTTCATATAGGGAACAACGTGCTTTTATGATAATATTTATATTTCCCCTACTTCCGAAATTTTGACACTAATATTGAGTAATTTCAAGTATCCTAGTTAGTAGCCAGTAAATCAAATACTTTTAAAAGGCGGGAACAATATGAAAGGCTTTTTAAATAATCTGAACAACAAAGTGAAGCAAATGCTTCAGGATGAAACAAGTATTATTAATGAAGCTAAAAGAAGGTTAGAGGACAAAGCGGTCCCGATTCCAGTCACTTCGGAAATGATTTTATATATTTTCAAAAAGCAAAACCTAGAACAAATTACTAGCTTAGACGTTCAAATAATCGGTGGATCTCTGATTGTGAAAGGTACAGCAAAGAAAATGCTAGTGCCAATCAGCTTTTCAGTTGAACTGAAGCCCCAAAGTGCCAGCAGGAGAATGCTAATCTTTAAAATCGTAGACTTAAAGCCATTAAATCAAAGCTGGATCAAGAAAATGGTGTTTAACAAACCGTCTATGCTTTCATACAGTGATGATAATATCTCCATTGACCTCAATCAAATTGAAAAAATCAGAAATATACCAGTAGGCAATATAAAGGATTTTGTAATTAAGGAAAATAAAATATGGATTAGTTTAGGGTTATAAAGCACTCCCAGGAACTATACAAAGGGCCGCTTAATAGTAAAGTTGAACGGTCTTTTCTGTATACATTCCTTTTGTAATAAAAGAAATCATTCTATCTTCAACAGGTAGCGGGAAGGGTTTAATGTTATCAATGCTATCTAAATAGCTATTAAAAAAACAATTGTTACATGATACTATAGAAGTATTAAATTAGAAAATTATAGGTGAAAATCTTGAAGAAAATCGGACTTGTATTAGCTGGCGGCGGCGGAAAAGGCGCGTATCAAATTGGGGTTTGGAAAGCATTAAGAGAATTTGGGGTGGATCAAAACATACAAGCAATTTCCGGGACTTCAGTAGGTGCTTTAAACACACTTTTATTCACTCAGGGTGATTTAGAAAGAGCTAAGCAGGTTTGGCTGGAAATATCACCTGAAAAAATCCTGACTGTTGATCCGGCCAAACTATTGCTGTATGCAAAACGAAGAGTGTCTCCCAGGATCTTTTCAATCCTAGAAACTATGAATACCAGTCTAATAGGACATGGATGGTTTTCACGGGAAGGACTATTGAAAATCATCCGGGATAATATCAATTTTTCATTAGTAACAAACTCAAACATTCCTATATATGCAACTTGTCTGCATGCTTTAAGCTGCAGGGCAGAGTACTTCAAGCTGAATGGATCAGACCAAAAGCGAATTGAATCAATATTGCTGGCATCCTCGGCTATTCCGTTTATTTTTGATCCGGTTGAAATAGATGGTGATATGTATTGGGATGGCGGCATCTCTTTGCCTAATGCAGATAACATACCGGTTAAACCTCTGTATGATGAGGGCTGTGATGTAATAATAGCTGTACATCTTAGCAGGACCGGTTTAATTGACCATAGCAAATTTCCGGAGGCCAAAATCATAGAAATCCTCCCTCAGGAACATCAAGGCGGTGTTTTCAAAGGAACACTGGATTTCACGAGAGCTGGTGCACAGAGAAGAATGGATCAAGGATACCATGATACAAAAAGGATTTTTCAGCCTATTTATAATATGGTAATGGTTCAGAGAAAAATAGGGGCAAAGCTGAATGAAGCGAGAAATGATGAAATTGCGTTTCAAGAAAAACGACGACTTTTGAAAAGTGAACGTGAGTTAATAAAAAAAGACATAGAACAATACATAAAGAGGTAGCAGGGGGATTCCGAGTGAGTCAATTACTAAGTTTACCAAATAAAGCGGAAATAATAGCATCAGAGAAAGCAGAAATCGACACAGTAATTGAGCAGACAATTGCCCTTCATAAAGAGAATGGGGCGATGATTTCAAAGCTGACAATGGACAGTGTAACCGCATTGGCAGCAAGTGAATCCAGAGGAAGGGAATTGTCCCAGCAAGGCTTCTTGAAAAGAGTATGGAACAACCTTACCGGAAAAAACCAAAAAATCCGGGCCCAAATGGATGCCGATACGACCAGGGTCCAATATGCTTCTCAGCAAATGATCCAAAAGCTGGCTGAACAAAACCTATTAACCTTTGATTTGGCAACAGCCGTGAATAATAAGCTGAATACACTGGCATTAGAAATAGATAAAGAATTTAATGAAGTCTATACGAAGCTTGGGGTATTTTTTAAACAAACCCGCTCTGAAATCGTTCAGCTGGAACATCGCATGGAAAAGGTGGAACGAAATGTAGAACTCCTCCATTGGAATACAACCATTGAATACCAAATGTATAATGGAATCGAGTATGCTTTGCTTCCGGATGAGGAAAAAATCGTCTGCATCTCAAACGACTTTTTACATAAAACAAAGGGAACATGGTCGACTGCAGATTTAATGCTGCTAAAGTCAACGTTGGCGGAATTAGGATTACCTATTAGACAATCCATCACTTCAAAATCCTTTTACAATTACCTTAGCCAAAAGCCTGATTTAATCAGCCGTCTTTTCGCAGACATTCCTTTAGATGCGCTGCAAACAATAGAGCCGTATCAGGCTCCAGTATTAAAGGGTGTCGAAAAGACATTAAAGCTTAATGCAGATGAGAAATATATTGTAGATAGTGTTACAGAGCAATTGAACATGGCGGGAGTAGCTTTTAATGACAGAGAAATCAAACTGTCGATCATTCAGCAATACTTGAAAAACAATGCATATATGAATCCCGAAGTAGAAGTAAATCTTTTCGATTTTGTTTTAGAATTGCTGGTTGATTTAAATATGATCTACAAAGCGGAGGCTTATACAGAAACCATTGACGAAGAAAGTGATGCAGCAGGAGATTATGATCTATTCCTAATCGATGCTGGAGACAGCAAAATAAAAGTAATGAAAGTTTTTAAGGATTCCTGCGGCTTAAGTTTGGAGGAGGCAAGAAAACTTGTTAACATGGCTCCTGCAACCATACTGTCCCGAATTACAAAGGATCAAGCTATTGCTGTTGAAAATATCCTTAGACATGCAGGGGCTAAAGCCATAACGAAAACGTACAAGGAAAATGTGCACTTTGTGCATGCAAATAGAGATGGGATCATCAAGCTAAAAGATCCTACGTATTTTATAAAGACTGGAGAATATGTTCAAGACAATACCAAATTAGCAGAAATATCTGATGTAATCATAAATCCAACTTTTACAATTTTTTCATCCAAGAAATCGGATAGCAGTACAAAAATATTTGCAAATGTAAAAGGAAAGCTTTTTTCTGTATTTGTAGAACACGGACAGATAATAGAAAATGGGCAGCCGATCATGCTAATTTTGTCCGAGGAATAATGCTGGTAAAAGAAAACCGGAATCCTGTAAAAGATTTCGGTTTTTTTATTGAATGTAAAGGTATTCAGAATATGAACTAATGTGCGCCAGCCCCGGCTTTTATTAGAAGCGGGGGCGTGTGGTGCAATTGCTCATTCCTTTCCATTATTAGATTTAGATAAACGGATAGGGAAAGAGAAGGTAGAACTTATTCTTGGTGTAAAACCGTTTAAAAAAATAGATTTTACATTAATGGAAGAGCCAATCTTCCATGTTCTGAATGATAATTTTAAAAAAGAGTTTAAGAAACTTCTTCCATATACCTATTGTTATCGTTATGCGAAGGACTTCAAATCTACAGAATTAAAGAAATGGAATAGCATGGATATCTACTTATGCAGGAATGTGGCCATAGAATATTACGGAAATCATGTCGTTATTGACAACTATGAATATGTAGAGTATGGAAAAAATAAGGTTTATATGAAAATACCAACTTCCATCCAGTCCTATTCTGAACTGGTAAAAGTATTTGAGTTTCGTGATGCCATTGCGGATATGTTATCGAGCTCCATTGATGTTGAAGGTAATCGAAAGGATTATCGCGAGATGCTGGCAAAACCGGAACATGATAGAAAAAAGACAATCCTTAGTGATTTTGATAACCCTGATCTATTAATTGAGATCAAAAAACTATTTCAACAGGATGTAAATGATAAACAACAGTTTTGGATGGATGTGATGAATACTGTTGGAATAACGGTTGATGAGGAAAAAAACTATTCGGATGATGAAATGAAAGAAATTCTTCACTTAAGTGATACGGTTTTTGACAAATGTAATCAATTTATCCTTTTTGAAGATCTTCAAGCATTGGAAAACGCTCCATATCTTATAGAGCTCTTTCAAGAACTCCAAATTGATATTGAGCACTTTAATTTGAATAGTTTAGAAAATATATCATTAACTAAGTACCTGGAAGCCCAACTAGATGAGTGTATGGCAACTTATAAAAAACAATATGCAACCTATCTTTATGATCAGATGAAAGGTTTGGAAATACAGCAAAAGCAATAGTTCCACCAAAAACTAGCAGACTATGAAAATATTAAATTAGAGTTGGAACATTCAATTTATGTAAATGTAACAGATATTTTATTTAATGCAACAATAGATTTAGCTGCTATCGTACCAAAGGACTTAAACGCTATTTACTTTTCAAACAAACATAAATTAAAAGATTTATTGAAGATCAACGAAACAGAATTGGATGACTTTTTATCCAATCATCATTATGACAGCCTCGTCTACTTTGGAGAACTAATCGAATTACAAAAGCTTTATACACATTTCGTGAAGAAGGAAATTGAAAAGGATAAACAATATAATCAAGAAGGTCTACAGGACATTTTGGATAAACTAACCTCTAATCCGCGTTCCAAAGTAGAATGGATCTCCGAGAATGCTAGATTGGATCAGGTCTATGCGGAAGGAAAAGCAGGTCTTGGATATGATATGAAGTATGTTAATGATGAAGGGAAGACGATATACGTGGAAGTGAAAGCATCTACTGGGGAAGAAGAGTCATTCTATATGACTACTAATGAAATGGAGTTCGCCGAACAGCAGGGAAAAAATTTTGAACTCATCTTTGTAACCAACATTAACGATGACCGACAAAGACAACTTTATCGATACAAAAATCTATTTCAATACGAAGAAGGACAGTCTAGATTTGATAACAACAAATTCCGTATTGATGCAAAAGAATACCGTTTACAGACAAGAAAGAAATAGCAAATGTTAATGTACAAATAGTACATAATAGAAAAGTATTAAAAAAAGAGAACTCACCATGCCCGCTAAAGTAGTGTGAGTTACTTTTTTACTTTACACCCATTGGATTAGCCACCAAATTACTGTGGATAATGCTCTCATCCGTGTTCCAGCACGACATTTTTAATAAATCAAAAACCACATCAATTTTGATTTCAACTGGACACATAATTGCTTCGCTTGCCTGGACAGCAGCCTATTTAAAGAAAAGAAAAGAAAAGAAAAGCAGGGTGGTCCATAAAAAAAAGAAGAGGTAAACTTTGAATTTTATAACTCGTGGATTTTGCTGGAGGAATTGGTGGAAGGGTAAATGTAATTGAAAGAATGGGGTCAAGCCTCCGGCACTTTAAAGCAACGGTGTCATTTCCAATAGAGGGAGACCAAGTTCGGAGCTTTTCCGCAAAAGCGGAGACATGCAAGACCTCAAGCTTTCTAAGTTCATAATTCCATTATTCCCAGTCATCACCCATTGTTTTTTACCATCATTTCAATAGGTTCATTGATTTAGTTGAATTGATTTGGGTATAATAAGAACAGGAAATAGCATATATTAAAAAAGACCGCTGGAGCGGCAACTCCAAACGGTCGATGCAATAGGCGGGCCCCTTGCAAGGGTGATCAGCCTAATAGGGGAATAATCCACCCACTGGCATCCATGCTCAAGGGTGGATTATTTTTTTGGTTAAATGACAGCATCGCCACGATTAAACTTGCAAAAGTAAAGCAAATCATTAACGTTTCAAACACCGTCACCAGCATCACCCCCTTCCTATAGGGGAGTGCTGACCACCCTTGAGAAACACTATTCTATTACCCTCCCATTATATCATGATTTTCACCAATACCTGGTATATTAATTGAATAATAAGCATCTGAATTAAACAATCTCTTTCCAACATTTTTCCTCCTCTATTTTGAGGAATTTCGGTTCAATTAGACTATCGACAATTAGGTGTCTGGCCCTCACTCCAGGACCGGTTTAACGTGCCGGGGGCTTACCTCAAGGATACAAGGATAAGGATGATTTATGTGGATTTTTTGATGAAGAAAGTGGTGGAGGCCAGTTATTTAACAGCTGATTCTGCTGCCTATTACCGTACGATATTACGATATTTTTATCATCAGCATGAGAGAATGCGAGATTTTATTGCTCCAGAGGAAGTTTTTGAATATATGCGTTCGATGCCAATGTTCTCGGATTATCAGGAAGATCGGCTTCATCAGCAGCTTGCACAGCTTGTGAAATGGAACAACTTGATTGCACGGCAGGATATGACTAGTGCCAAGACAGTGGAAGAGTACAAGAAGAAGCCGTTTCGTTACCAATCTTCTCCTTATACCATCGAGATTGAGAGAATGCTTGTGGTCCTGGAAAAGAAAGTCGGGGATACGTTTCAAGGTTCATTGGAACGGTCGCAATTTGACCGATTGTTTCAAGCGCTGACCGCTGTCCAAAGTCCCGAAAATAGAGAGAATCTGGCCTGCGATCGGATCATCTGTTTGGATTGTTGAAAACTCAAGCGTCTGCTCGACCATCATGGATGCTGTTCCAAAAGCACCGATCATAATGCACACATGGCCAGCTGAGGCTGGCCAGCTGGCAGCTGCTCGACAGGCTGGTTCAATCAGGCTGCACCCTTTTTTACTCCGGGGATTTAGACCCAGAAGGTATAATCATCGCAGACCGGCTAAAGAAGAGATATCATCACCACGTGGTTTTATGGAGAATGGATCAAGAGGCGTATGAAGCAAGCGTATCGAATGAAGATATTTCGAATCGGCTGGCGAAGCTAAATCAAATTGTTTCTCCTGAATGGGCCAGGTTAATCGACCTGATGAGAGACAAGAAGCGGGCGGGGTATCAGGAAGCGATTGTTACTAGACTGATTAGTGATATAAGGCAGCATATTAATAAAAACCAACTTAAAGGTCAGCCTAGATTTAAGCAGTGGTAGTGGGGGGTTAGTCCCCTGGTGCTTTACTTCACCGGGGGACTGACCCTTTTTTTAGAATGGGGTTGCTGATTTTGAAGTATACCCACAAACTTAATATTTTCAATATATCCTCCCATCTGTTCATTGCTGTGTTCCTTATTTTGATAGCCCATCAAGCAGTGTTTAGTAAGAACTTCTGTATCTTGCAACATAGTAAAAAGTAATTAAGGTTAGTTTATTTGATATTAATTTTTTAAATTATCTATATATTTCGATATTGACATTTAAATAAATGGTTTTCATAATAAGGAATGTAAACGTTTCAATTTTGTGCTTTTATTAATATTGAAACGTTTCAAAAAAATGATTTGGTGATGAATATGGCCACAATTAAAGATGTTTCCCGAATGACAGGGATATCAACAGGAACTGTATCAAGATACCTTAATGGCTACAAGGTCAAAAAAGCCAATGAGGTGAAGATCAAAGAAGCCATCCAGGAACTCGATTATAAAGTCAACCAGATGGCAAGGGGACTAAAGACAAATAAGTCGTATACAATCGGAGTTCTCATACCCAGTATCACCGACATATTCACCAATCAGGTGATTGAAGGAATGGAAGAAACACTGGATAAAGAGAATTACAGTCTCATAGTCTGCAATTCACGCCAGTGCCTTAAGACCGAAGAGGAAAAGATTCGATTTCTGAAAGAAAAACGTGTCGATGGTATTATCATGATGCCGGTTTCAAACCAGGGTCAGCATGTGCAGGAAATTATTGATGATGGAACACCTGTGATCCTGATCGACAGGCTGCTCGAAGGTGTGGAAGCTGATGCTGTTGTTTGTGATAATGTGAACGGATCTTACAAGGCTGTTGAGGAAATGATCCGATTAGGGCATAGAAAAATCGGAATTATTGCTGGGCCGGCCGATATTTATACAGCAAGGGAGCGGTTGAATGGATATGTAAGGGCTCTTAGCGACTATATGATCCCCATCGATGACTCACTGATCCTTCATGGTGACTACAAAAAAGGCGGAGGGTACGAGGCCTACCAGAAATTCATGCAAAAGGAAAACAGGCCGACCGTGATATTCGCTACCAACTATGAAACTACGATGACGGGCGTCAAATATTTCATGGAAAATGACATTAAAATCGGGGAAGACATCAGTCTTTTTGGATACGACAACACAGATGTATTCCAAATGCTCACACCCAGAATAGCCACAGTGATCCAGCCAATGAATGACATCGGAGAAACGGCTGCACGCATTTTATTAAAACGAATTGAAAATGATTACACACTTTTCCCGAATGTAAGCCGCTTAAAAACTAAGATTTTGGAAGGGACCTCTGTCAAGAAACTGATTTAAATGCAAAATGCATTTATGGAGGTGATGAAGAGAGAACTTCCAGATGTACATAAGAAAATTTGAATGTAAGTTGCAGTTGATGAAATAAGGGAAATCCATAATGAAAAAATTGATAGTCTTGTATTGATAGGAAGCATGAAGGGAACACCCTATTGGAGCAATTAAAAAGTTACATAAACTTACCAAAAAGAGGAGAACAATATGAGCGTAGTATCTGCAAAAGAAATGATGAACTTAGCATATGAAGGGGGATATGCAGTCCCTGCCTTTAACATCCATAGCCTTGAAACAGTCCAGGTGGCAGCTGAAGCAGCCGCTGAAACCAAGTCACCCCTAATGATTACTGCAACACCGTCATACGCCGGTAAAGATTACCTCAAAAACCTGGATGCCAATGACCCTCGTAAATACCTCACACCCCGAAAAGAAGCGATGAAAAAGGTCGCCATTGAAAAAATCATGATGTGTGAAAGCAGCGGAAAAGCATGATTACAACAGTTACCCTTAATCCATCTGTCGATAGGCGATATTTTGTCAATGATTTTGCAACAGGAAAAGTTACAAGAGTAAGTGAATTTGAAGCCACAGCGGGAGGGAAAGGACTGAATGTAACAAGGGTCGTTCACCTCCTTGGGTCGCCCATCCTGGCGACAGGACTTCTTGGAGGAAAAAGCGGGGAGTTTATAGAGGAATCATTAACACTTTCTGGGATAGATCATCAATTTCTTAGAATAAACGGAGAAACGAGAACATGTATTGCCATTCTATCTCAGACGGAGCAAACTGAAATCCTTGAACCAGGCCCAAGTGCTGCTGATGAAGATGTGCAGAGGTTCCTCTCCCTTTACGATACTGTCCTTGATCGTTCAAGCATCATCGTCGGCTCTGGCAGTCTGATGAAAGGCATGCCGCTTACTCTTTACCGGAACCTCATAGAAAGGGCGAGAGAAAAGGGGATACCATTTCTTCTCGATACAAGCGGGCAGTCTCTTGTAGAGGCCATTAGCGCAGGGCCCTCTTTCATCAAACCTAATCTTGAAGAACTGGAAGCTATTTCAGGCATGCCACTAAAAAGCGATGAAGATATCGTAAGTTCTGTTGATAAAGTCACCCAAAGCCAAGTGGAAACTGTGATGGTTTCACTTGGGGGAGATGGTGCTCTCGTGATCCATAAAGGTGAGGCCTTTCGTATCAGAATCCCAAAGGTATCTGTGAAAAACCCGGTTGGTTCCGGAGACAGTACTGTTGCAGGATTTGCTGTAGGGACATTAAAAGGTTATAGCATCCAGGACAGAATGAGGTTCGCCATTGCCTGCGGAACTGCCAACGCCATGGAGGATGCAACAGGGTTTGTTAACAAAAAAACCGTGGTAGACTTAATGGGAAAAATCATAGTTGGGTCAATGTAAAAATCCACTGCGCTATCTGACTCCTAAGACGATAAAAACCTGGTAGCATGAAGCGAATTTAGAATTCTTTAATAACTCAGTCCTGAAATAGCAGATGGAAAAAGGAGGGGAAATGTTGCAACTAAAGTTAATGAAATCCTTATGGGGTATGACTGGGGCATTAGAACAGCAATTCTCACAAATTGCTGAGGCAGGATATGATGGCATTGAAGCAGATCCTCCATTAAATTCAGCAAAAGAATTTGAACAGCTTTTGAAGAAGTACAATTTTGAATATATTGCTCAAATACATACACAAGATGATCATATTGCCTCTTTTGCCGAGCAAGTTAAGAGGGCTGCTTCCTTTAATCCGATAATGATTGTTTCCCATAGCGCCAAAGATTCGATGTCAATAGAAAATCAGTATGTATTCTTCGAAAAAGCACTTGCATTGGAAAAAGAAATTGGTATTCCTATTGCCCATGAAACACATCGTGGCAGAGCAATGTTTACTCCATGGCATACGGCTATACTATTAAATGAGTTTAAGGAGCTTAAACTTACTGCCGATTTTAGTCATTGGTGCTGTGTCTGTGAATCGTTATTGGAAAACCACGATAAAGAGCTGGAAATCGCCATTGAGCGGGCAATACATATACATGGCAGGATTGGATACTCGGGAGGACCACAAGTTCCGCACCCATTAGCCCCCGAATATAACCTTGAAAGGAAAAGACATGAAGATTGGTGGTTAAAAATCTGTAATCAGCGGGAGAAAACGGGGGCTTCCTATATAACATTTACCCCTGAATATGGTCCCTCTCCTGATTATATGCATACAATCCCATTTACAAATATGCCAGTAACTGACCTTTGGGAAGTGTGCAGGACTATGGGGCAAAATTTTAAGCTTCTTTTTCAAGAGGGAGGAAGATAACATGCTTCAAATCCATGAATTCAAAGAAACATTACTTAATCACAGGATTCAATCATCTGGTCCAATTCCTACAATATTGGATTCTGAAGGTGTGTATCCATATGAAAGCTACGTTGAAACGGCTGAGAGGCCAGACCTTAAAGAATATCAAATGGTAGTAATGGAGAATAGGTTTATAAGTATAAAAGTGTGTCCTGATCTAGGCGGTAAAGTTTACTCAATCACAGATAAAAAGAGCGGCAGAGAAGTTTTATATGATTCCGGTGCAGTGCGTCCTGTTCGGATATTACCTCGAATGGCTTTTATTAGTGGAGGCATTGAAGTTAGTTTCCCAATTTCACATACACCAGTTCAAATTGAACAGGTTCAATACAAGTGGGAACAAATCGATAATCGATTGTATCTATGGTGTGGTGAAAGAGAAATAAGTTCCGGAATGCATTGGACGGTAGAATATTCAATAGGGGAGTCGGATGCTTTTCTCACACAGCGTGCACTGTTTTATAATTCCACTTCAAAAAAACAGCCTTGGATGTCCTGGTCAAATGCTGCGGTGCCAGCCCGGGAGGATTCACTGCTTCATTTTCCAAAGGGGCAGGTATTATGTCATAGTGATCAATTAACAACAATACAGTGGGATAGTGAAAAATATGGACTATTAAAGCAACATGACAGGATGTCAGGCTATTTTTGGGAAAAGCCTGAATGCAATGCTTTTGGGGTATACACACCGAGCCTCGGCTGTGGTCTTTATCACATCGC
This sequence comes from Bacillus sp. M6-12, assembly GCF_002860285.1. Classification (GTDB taxonomy): domain Bacteria; phylum Bacillota; class Bacilli; order Bacillales; family DSM-1321; genus Peribacillus. Next base: position 292,353 of record NZ_PGVF01000003.1, on the reverse strand, counting down.
GGATTCAAAGCAAGTGCCCGGGATTAAGCTTTGGACATATGGTATTGGACGGGATGAGAGGTGGGCTCATGTTTCCTCACTTGGTGAAAATTCATATATTGAGATCCAAGCAGGTCCTATAGTTGACCAATCTATAAAAGAAGAATTAGAACCGGGGGAACACCATGTTCATACTGAATATTGGATTCCAAGTGCGGTTCCATTAACCATTGAAGAAATTGATCTTCCTCAAGTCCAATTGATTCCGCCAAATGTGATTCCCCAATTTGAATGGATCGAAAGAAGGAAGGTTACTCCATGGATGAATCTGTTACAAGTTTATGAATCTCAAAACAAAAATGATATTCCACCGGCCCCCTCGTTAGTAGAGAACATCTGGCCACCGTCCGGTATGGAAGACCTTGGAGATGCACTAAATTGGGCAATTAGTGTTACGGAAAATGAAGAGAATGAGGTTTGGAGATATTATTTCGGTGTTTGGCAGGCTGGTACGGGACAATTTGAAAAAGCACTGGAAGTATTGAAGAATGTTTCAATAGATTGGGCCCGATTGGTAGAAGCAAGAATTCTCATTCATGCACATAATTCTTGCCAGGAGGCAGTAAAAACATTAAAACAAATAAAATCAGTTTCTCTATCTCTCCACCCGCAAGTCGTTATTGAACGAGACATCGCCCTTTCTCACTTGGGGGAGATAGCACTTGCTGAACGGAAAATGTGGCTTGATCAAGTTGCTTCTTTAGAAGATGAAGAATTGATAGAGCGTAAAATCTCCTTATTATACGATTCGGGCCAATATGAAGAAGCACACGAATTGCTGGAATCCAGGTCATTTTCGCTCGTTCATCAGCGGTATGAACGATCAAAACTTTGGCTTGACCTTCAGAAAAAGTTGGGAAAGAAGATTGATAAGGAATTTCCTGGAAGCCTTGGGGAAGACAGGCTGGCAGCATTTGGCCAATACAGAGTCTTTGAAGGATAGGTAAAAAAGTAAAACAGAAAAGAGATAGCTCCTTGACTGGATTCCCGCTATACCATAAGGCATGACTAGGAGTCTGTTCATGAACTATCTCTTTTTTATTTTAATATTTTGTTAAATGGGTAGGGGATAATTCGAGTAAATGATCCCCACTAGGTTTCATTGTGTTTATTTTTTCATCTATTTTTTTAAGGAAATTATCGTATCCATGTTTTCCTTCCTTTTGGTGTTCGATAATCCATTCTTGCCACTCTTTTACGGTTTGGGTTGTTTCGCTAATAATACGCTCCTTTGTCCAATTAGGATAGATCGCTTTAATCCAGGCTAACCCAAAACGAATATGCCCGGATTCATCAGCCCAATCGAAATCGCAATCTTGAGCACTCTCAAAATCTTCAACTTTGGATAACTCATTTTTCAAGTGAGATTTATGCATAGGCCCTTTTTGTTCTACTCCATGCAGGAGAAGCAGTAATTTTTCTATTCCTTCGCGGCGGAATGCTTTCCAGTTATCTGAAGCCATTGGTGTGTCAATTCCCATTTCAAATCCCATTGATATTAACCTTTGCTCACCCATCATGCTGTGGCGCATTTCATCATAACACCATCGAGCGGCATTTAAATATAATTCCCAGGGCATTTTATCGTATTCCCAAATCAAGGCAGCTACCGTTTCGGATGCCCATACTTCATTGGCGTGGTCGATAGCTATCCAAAGGCGCTGTTCAGCTTGATTTTTTGGATTTCGTGGCGGAACCTGCGTTTCTGCATATTGCCAAGAAGGATCCCTGCCACCAACCATAGGAATTTCAAAATCTGCCTTTTGGAAAAAAACCTCAAAATGCGAATGGGGAGCCTGATCGGGACCCGTGACTCCGCCGCAGGAATGAAAAGCTTCGAGTAAACGCTTGTTTTCTTCTTGTATGGATGGATTCTTTGAACCACCCAATTGTTCCCAAAGCGTATCAAACTCAGTCATTTCTTTTTCAAGTTCAAAAAGAATCCGTTCTATATAAATATGACTCGGGGCATCATCAAGCGGATCACTTTCTTGTAAATAGGTTTTAAATGACTTTATTAATTCCGGCTTGATTACATGGTATACATATGATAAAAATTGCTGGTCTGTTTCTGCATTAGGCAGTTTTTTGAGTAAACGAATCAAATGCATGTCAACATTATCATCTACATCCACTCTTGGATAACGAAGATTCAGAACTCGTGAACGCAAAAGGTCGGCATGTGAGGCATCCAGCCAAATATGACGTGCCAGCATTTTTTTAGCTTGCCAAATTCTTAATTTCGTCAAATACCCTGCCATAGCCCGCATGGTTTCTCGCTCAATTCGATAGAAGCGCCGCATCAAATTGCTGGCTGATTCAACATCTCGATAGATCGTTTTGTTCAGGTGATCTGTATTTGTCATAGATTCCATCCTCCTAATTAAGTAAGTATTGAAAAAATTCTTATACAAATCGTAACAAACATGTTAAAAGGAGAAAATGTACGGTATGACTAAAATAATGGATTATATGATTAGTCCTTTGCCGATTCGCATAGTTGATCTTAAGGTGGATTCATCGAAATTAAAAATCTCTGGTCTCAGGATATTGCAAATCGGTCATTTACCCGGAAGAACTCTTCGAAGAGAAAATGTCACGTTTGATAATTGGGCCATTGTATTCATAACTGGCGGAGAAGGAACGATCGAAGTAAGGGGTGGTCGACTTCAAAAAATTGAAAGCGGAAGTATGCTTTTTGTTTATCCAGGTTTAACTTTGTCTTTTGGACCCCTGAAATATTGGGATGAATATTATATCCGATTTGAGGGAGACAGAATCAAAGAATGGATAAAAAGCAATATGATTAAACAGGAGTTAAACGTAAAAAACGTAGGAGTCAGTTCGAATTGGATTAATAAGATAGAATCAATATTTTTCAAAATGGATAGCGGCCTTCCCGAGGAGGCTGATCGGGCTGCGCTTTTGCTGGAGCACTTAATCTATGAATGCTCCCAATGGAACGGGGAGACAGCTGCCAAGAAGACCAATTCGACATTATTCTTAGCAATAATAGAAGAACTGACCAGCAATCTGAATCCTTCAATAAATGCCGAAGAAATTGCTGAACGTTACCATCTTTCAGTTTCTACTCTCCGTAGGTTAATAAAACAAAACTCGGGATATCCTTTGCATGAATATTGTCACAGGCTAAAAATGGAACGTGCTCAAAAGTACTTAATAACTACAGACGAGTCTATTAAGGAGATCTCATTAAAGCTGGGATATTCTGATCCCTATTATTTTTCTCGTTTGTTTAAAAGAATCTCCGGCATTTCACCTCAGCAATTTCGCAAGCAATATTAAAAGTCTTATTTATTATGATAGAAAGTGAGTTGGTTATAAAAAGATGAAAAACATTTATCGGATTGGAAAAATTGATTTACAAGATGACCCTTCTGAACATATTTGGTCAAGGATGGTACCTATAAATATTGATTTCTTTCCTTGGGATGCTAACCATTATAGGCCCAGGACTGAAGTGAGAATGTTTTACAATGAAACGGATTTTCATGTTCAATTTAAGGCACGTGAACCGGAAATTACAGTGTCCTATTATAAAATGGACGATCCCGTCTATAAAGATAGCTGCGTAGAGCTGTTCTTAAATCCTTGTCCAGAGAATGGCTCCCAATATATTAATTTTGAAATTAATCCTATTGGGACAATGTTAGCTGGAATAGGAACAAATAAACAAGACCGAAAACGGATAACTTCCAACGCAATAAAAAGCTGTAAGGTAAAAACATCAATTACAGAGCAAACAGTCTCTCTCTATAATGGTGAGTATTGGGAGGTACAACTTTCCATTCCATTTCTTTTTTTAGAACATTATTTTGGAAAACTTGATTTCATTCAAGGCAAGGAAATGCAGGCGAATTTTTATAAGTGCGGCGATGAATCACTCTTTCCCCATTATGGCTGCTGGAATGAAATTAAAGCTCAATCTCCCAATTTCCATTGTCCCGAATATTTCGGGAAAATCCTATTATTAAGCTAAGTAAAAAGTTTCTAAGTCGAAAATAGTGAAAAATATTAGGATAAGACAAAAAACAGGTTGACCCATCAACCCAACTTATAATATACTTTGGTTGTCAGAAAATTTTCCAAATTTAGATTTTTGAAAAAGGGGGACATATTTTGAGTAAGAAATTCCGGGGTTTTGCTGTTTTAATGTTAGTTGCAGTTTTTCTATTAGCTTCATGCAGCAGTTCAGACACATCTTCATCTTCAAAAAAAGGTACTACAATTCAATATTGGTCAATGTGGAATAAAGGAGAACCGCAGCAAGTAGTATTGCAAAGAATAATTGACGAGTATCAGGACGCAAATCCAGATGTTAAAGTGGATGTCCAGTGGATGGGACGTCAAGTTATGTCTAAAGTACGAAATGCTGCTTTAGGCGGAACTGCTCCTGATCTTACAGAGCAGGCTGGAGCAGAGATTGAAGGGACATTATTTAAAAATGATTTAGCAGAACCGTTAAACGAATTACTCTCAAAGAAGATTCCAAATGAAGATCAAACCTTCCAAGATGTCTTCATCGATAACACTCTATCTTTCTATAAACAAGAAGAAAACACATTTTTCATTCCTTATGAAATTATTAGTTCTGGTTTTCACTATAATGAAACCGCATTCAAAAAGTTTGGGGTTGAGCCCCCAAAAACATGGGATGAGTTTCTGGCAGTAAGTGAAAAGCTAAAGAGTGAAGGAGTAGCCCCTCTGGCGTTGGATGGCAATATTGATTTTTATAACGCTTACTACTATTACTGGACAGCGGAACGTTTAATGGGTCCAGGTGCACTATTAAAGGCTGCTGGTGATAAAACAGGTAAGACTTGGGCTGAACCTGGTTATTTAGAAGCAGCTAAAAAGATTAAAGATCTTACAGATAAAGATTTCTTTGCAAAAGGTTATAAAGGCAGTCAATATCCTGCAGCTCAGACAGCTTGGGCTAACGGCGACTCTGCAATGATTTTGAATGGAAGCTGGCTCTCTAGTGAAACAGCAAAATATTCTTCTAAAGATTTCGTATACAGAGCATTTCCTTTCCCAGAAATCACAGGCGGTAAAGCCAAAACAGATCAAGCTGAACTCTACTTAATTGGCTGGGTGGCTCCAAAAGGTGCAAATACAGAGGCAGTTCAAGATTTCCTGGCATTTGCAATGCAAAAGAAGTATCAAGAGGGAATAGTCAAAGATACAAAAAATATTAGTGCCAGAAAAGACTTAGATGCCCCTGAAGGATTAGCTGATTTTAGAGAAATGATTGTAAACGCTTCATCTTACCATAAAGAATATGATGGTTTACAGGCTGAATATCCAGAATGGTGGAAAACTGTATTTCTGCCTCTGGATGATAAGTTAGTATTTGGTGACATTACACCTGAAAAGTTTGTTCAAGAGCTGGAAAAACAAACAAAGAGTTATTGGGATAAGCAATAACTTTGGAGGGAAACAGGAGTTCAATTCTCCTGTTTTCTTTTAAAGGGAAAGAGGGGGCAAAATTGTGAGAAATGAGAAGAAAAAGCTAATCATACCATACATACTGCCAGCAGTAGCCTTATATCTTGTCTTTTTCATCGGACCTGCAATCTACGGTGTTTGGATAAGCTTTAATGAATGGAATGGGTTTACTGAGAACATGACTTTTGTCGGACTGAAAAATTATATCAAAATATTTGGAGATCCTATTTATTGGCAGTCTTTTGGTAATATGATGCTCATTTTATTTGTTGGAGGCATTTTTGTTCTCTTAATAGGTTTTTTATTTACAGCTCTTATGAGCCAAGGTGTAGCAGCCAAAAAAGCCATACGTGCAATTATATTTTTCCCTCAGATCATCGCACCTATAGCACTGGCGGTCGTCTGGAATTATTTGTATCGTTTTGATATTGGCTTTTTCAATTCAATATTAACGGCTATTGGGATGGATCCAGTGAATTGGACGGGTCCTAAAAATATTATGAATTCAGCGTTAATCTCAATTATTTGGTACAGTACAGGTTTCTATGCGATCATCCTTTTAGCAGGAGTCGATAAAATCCCTAATACAATATTTGAAGCTGCACGTGTAGAAGGTGCATCCACATTCCAAATCTTCAGGAAAATTACCATTCCGCTAATATGGGATGTAATCTCGATTGCAATTATCCTTTGGGGAATCAATGCTATCCGTTTGTTTGATTTCTTGTTTGCATTTGGGGGTCCAGAACCGCCAACACGGATATGGAACACAGCCATGTACCAATTTATCCTTGGATTTGGACAGCGAACCCCCATTTATCAATTAGGATATTCCAGTGCAATAGCTGTATCTATGGTAATAATAGTAATGCTGTTTGTTGTTACGGGAAGAAAAGTATTCAAACGGGAAGTATATGAGCTATAAAACTTGTATTCTTGCAAGTTTGAAAGGAGTGTAAATGTCGTGATATCAAATAGAATTAGTGCTTTGTCCATCCTTGGGAAGTTATTTTTATATCTGTGGACACTGTTTATTTTATTTATCTTAGGCTGGATCATATTGGCCTCGTTAAAAACCAATCAAGAACTATTTAAAGGTTTTTGGAGTCTGCCTGAAACACTGCAATGGGGAAACTATTATATTGCATGGGTCCAATCCGATTTAGCATCTTATTTTTTTAACAGCCTTCTTGTTGTAACGGTCAGTGTAATTGGAATCGTCGCAGTAAGTGCGCCAGCTGCTTATGTGCTTTCTAGATTTAATTTTTTCGGAAAAGAATTTTTAACGAATGCATTTGTTGTGGGAATCGGTATTCCCTATCAGGCTGTAATAATCCCGATTTATTTATTATTGATGAAAATCGGATTAATTAATTCATTTACAGGTTTAATCATCGTTTATATCGCTTTATCGCTGCCTTTTACAATCTTTATTCTGACAGGATTTTTTCAAAGCTTGCCTTCAGATGTTGAAGAAGCAGCTATCATTGATGGAGCGAGTGAAAATGCAATTTTCTGGAAAATTATGCTTCCAATGGCCCGTCCAGGCTTAATAACTGTTGCAATTCTAAATGCTGTGGGGCTATGGAATGAATTTTTGCTGGCGAAAGCTTATATTAATGTGAATGAAAAATATACATTGTCCGTCGGTTTATATCAGTTTTATCAATCGATGCAATATAACTCTGACTGGGTCAGTTTGTTCGCCGGTGTTGTTATTGTAATTTTCCCGATATTAATTTTCTATCTATGGCTGTCAGATAAAATTATCGCAGGAATGACAGCAGGCAGCGGTAAATAGTATAATATAACCTATTTAGAGGAAAAAGTTTGTTAGTGAAAGGAAAAAAGCATGAAAAAGTTAGACACAGCGGGTTTTGTACCACTATATCATCAGCTAAAGGAAATCTTAATTGAGGATATAGATAATAACATTTTGAATCCAGGCGATAAAATCCCCTCTGAACATCAACTATGTGATCAATATAACGTTAGTCGAAACACAGTAAAGAAAGCGATAGAAGATTTGGTTCAAGAGGGTTTTCTTTATCGGGTGAAAGGCACAGGCACTTTTGTAAGCATGCCTAAAATTGAACAGTCCTTATCGGGATTTTACAGTTTTAGCCAAGTGCTTAAGGAAAAAGGACTGAAGCCAAAGGATATTATTATCGAGATAAAAAAAGAAACAGCCACGAAGAAGATTGCAAATGCTCTCAAGCTAAACAAAGGAGATCAAGTAGTAATGCTGCAAAGACTCCGATGTGCCAATGAGGAACCAATTATTTTAGAGTCCTCCTATTTACCGGCAGATAAAATTAATGATATAGAAAAACTGTATATGGTTGGGGAAACTCCATTATACGAAATTCTGGCAAATGAATTTAACATTGTTGTTGGATCTGCAAAAGAAACATTTGAACCGGTATTAATACGGAAATATGAAGAAATCCACTTAGGAATAAAAGAGGGAAATCCTGCTCTATTGCTGGAAAGAGTAGCCTATGACCGAATGAAGCAGCCAGTGGAGTTTTGTAAATCAATCGTTCGCGGTGATCGCTGCCGCTTTTACACAGAGTTAATTTAACTTTGTGTTAATTTTTAAGAAGGGTTGACCCATCAACGGGTTATACATAAAAGGAGGAAAAATTAGATGGCATTCGTATCAAGTAAGGAAATTTTGAATGATGCTTATAAAAACAATTATGCTGTAGGTGCATTCGCAGCACATAATCTAGAAATATTAAAAGCGGTCGTGAGCAGTGCAGAAAAATTACAAGCTCCAATATTAATTCAGACAACCCCAGGAACAGTGAAATATTTAGGATTAGAACGTACAGTAAGCTTAGTTAAAGCTACCGCTGAAAAGGCGAGTATCCCGATCGCTCTCCATTTAGATCATGGAGACTCTTTTGAAACGGCAATGAAATGCCTTCATGCAGGATATACATCCATCATGATTGATGGATCACATTTGCCATTTGAAGAAAATATTAAACTAGTTAGAAGGGTTGTTGATGCTGCCAAACCTATGGGAGTACCAGTGGAAGCTGAGCTGGGAACCATTGGGGGAGTGGAAGATGATCTTGAGATAGACGAAGCTAATGCGTTATTAACAGATCCAACCGTTGCCAAGGAATTTGTTGAGCAAACAGGAATCGATTTTTTTGCCCCTGCCTTTGGTACAGCGCATGGTTTATACAAAGAAGAGCCCAAATTGCGTTTTGATTTACTGGAAGAGATTCGTGAAAGAGTAGATATTCCGATTGTCATGCATGGTGCATCAGGCGTTCCGGACGAAAGCCTAAAGCGCGCGCTACAATATGGTGTTGCCAAAGTGAATTTTTCTACCGAATTAAAGGTTGCCTTTGTTGAAGAGTTAAGGAGATATTTAATAGAAAATCCAAAAGCTGAGGATCCGCGAAAATACTTTGTTCCGGCAATGGAAGCTGTTTCTAAAATCGTTGAAAGTAAAATAGAACTTTTAGGTTCACCAAGCCGGGTCGGCGTAAGGTAATCAAGATAGTACCTATACTAATCCCGTTAAAACGAGCACTAATTCGGTGAAAACGAATGCAAGTTCCGTGTAAACCGATTATATAAATCTGTTAATAATTTATTGGATCATCCTTTTTAAAAAAGAAAGATCAAAAATTGCTGTCGTTAATTAGTCTGTCAAGAATTTTCCTAATAGTCTGAAATACTGTTCGGAAAATGTTTAGCAAATATATGTTTTTTCATCACAATTTCAGAAAAAAAGGAAGAATTACTGGAGGAGAGGAAATAATGAACACGCATACTTGGAATGAAATTACGAATCAAGATGAGGCACTTCAAAAAACATTGAGTGTAATGAGAAATTTTGTATTGGATAATAGTAAATCCACCGACGTCCATGTTTTTACTGGATGTGGAACTTCATTCTATTTGGCACATTCTGCCGCCAAGTATTTTCAGAAAGTAACTGGTAAAACGGCAGCAGCCGTTCCTGCTTCTGAAATCTTTATGGACGAAAACAGTGTGTTTTCTAAAGATAACACTTATCAGCTTATTGCGATTTCGAGATCAGGAACAACCTCTGAGGTTGTAAAAGCTTTGGATTATGTGAAAGAAGCCGGGAATATAGAAACACTGGCACTCACTTGTAATGAAGCAAGTGAAACGGCAAAGCTGGCTGATAAGAGCATCGTTTTAGATTTTATTAGTGAAAAAAGCGTGGTAATGACTCAATCCTTCACAAATATGCTTTACTCACTTCAACTATATGCAGCGATTGTTGCAGAATCAGAAGATGTAAAATTTGCTCTAGGCAACGTTCCAGAATTATCCTCACATATGCTCGAAGACAAAGATAAGCTTAAATCCTTAGCTGGCGACAGCAAATATACAAGATATGTATTCTTGGGTGCAAGTGTTTTTAATGGCATTGCAAAGGAAGCTACATTGAAATTAAAGGAAATGACTCAAACTGAATGTGAAAGCTATTCAAATCTTGAGTTCCGGCATGGACCTATTTCAATCGTGGATACATCCACAGTTGCAGTATTATTGTCCTCTGACGCATCCGAAGTATTTGATGGAAGCCTGGTAACAGACATCCAGGAAAAAGGCGGCAAAGTAGTCGTATTTGCAAAAGAAGGTTCATCAGTAACAGGAGATATTACAGTCTCTATCCCAACTAAGTTAGGATCTGATGAAGTAATGGCAGCATACATGCCGCATCTTCAATTATTGGCATACTTTAAAGCTGTTTCCTTAGGTCTAAATCCTGATGAGCCTAGAAACTTAACGCAGGTAGTGAAATTGAATTTTTAGATGATATAAGGCAGGAATGAGGAATTACTTATGGGTTATACATTGGCGGTAGATATTGGAGGTACGAAAATAGCAGCTGGAATCTTAAATGAACAGAATGTATGGGTTTCTGATTTTACACTCGAAAGTAATGTATCGACCTCTGACAGCATGTTTGACTCCGTATTAGCCAGTATCTATCAAGCTATTGAACAAGCAAATTTATCAATAAATCAAATTGATTTTTGCGGTATTACGATACCTGGCCAAGTAGATGTGGAAAATGGAATAGCTATATACCAAAATAACCTGCCTTGGAGAAACTACCCAATAGGGGATTTATTACGAGAAAAAATGCCAAATTGCAGGATAACCTTTGAGCATGATGTAGTAGCTGCCGCACTTGGAGAGTATTCCATCAGAAATATCTCGGATAAATTACTTGTGTATATTACTGTGAGTACGGGACTTTCAGCTAGCATCATAAATAAAGGTACCCCATTAAGAGGTACTGGTTTTGCCGGTGAAATTGGTTTTTTTCCGGTAAAGGATAAAACTCTTGAAACCTATGCATCTGGGTCTGCCATGCTGAAAGAGTTACAGGCAGAAGATCCGAATTCTTCACTTGCTAAAGCAATGGCTAAATGGCAAAAGGTAGACCAAAAGTTAGCACAGTTTTTTGACGAAAAGGCCTCTCAGATTGCTTTGGCTCTATTTAATGTAACCGCTATGCTGGATCCCCATCATATTGTGCTGGGTGGCGGGGTTATTAATAACCAATTAGAATTCTATCAATTAATTAAAAGCCACTATAAAGCACTTTGTACTCATCCAATTCAGCAAAACTGGACTGCAAGAATAGAAAGAAGTATGTTAAAAGGGAAATCTGGGTTATATGGTGCAGCCATGAAAGCCAAAAATAGTCTGTAAAACATTCGAACATCCAGAGGCCATTCTGCTTCTGGATGTTTTTAGGAAGGATTGATTATGTTTGAGCAATTTATTATTAAAAAATGCAAACATCCATACAGGTGAAGAAGAGCTGCTCCATGCTTCTATTTATATTTCAGAAGGAAAAATAGTGGAAGTCGGAGACTATGATCATTTAATAGGGAAAATAGAAGATTGCCAAATTATTGATTGCAAGGATAAAGGGTGGCTGCTTCCCGGGATGATAGATGTCCATATTCACGGTGCAGGCGGGCATGATGTAATGGATGCTACAGCCAAGGCCTTATCTGGCCTATGTACGCTGCTGCCGAAAGAAGGAACAACTTCATTCTTAGCTACGACTATGACACAGTCAGAAACAAATATTGAAAAAGCTTTGGTGAATATTTCTTCTTTCCTTAGCGAGGATAATAAAAATGGAGCGGAAATCATAGGCGTCCACCTTGAAGGTCCATTTATTAATCCGGAGAAAAGAGGGGCACAGCTGGCAGAACACATCCAAACTCCGGATGTTGAAAAGTTTAAACGATGGCATTCACTTTCTGGTGAGTCTATAAAATTAATCACTATTGCACCTGAAAAAGATAAGGAATTTCAGTTGATAAAATACCTTAAAGAATTAGGTGTAACCGTTTCAATGGGACATACCAATGGTACATACAAAGAAATGTCAGAAGCAATTGCCCATGGTGTCACCCACGCTACCCACTTGTATAATGGAATGTCAGGCTTACACCATAGGGAACCGGGCGTAGCTGGTGCAGCGCTGCTTTCAGATGATGTAAGTGTAGAGCTTATTCTGGATGGATTTCACGTCCGTCCGGAAATGGCTGAATTAACATACCGTATAAAAACTGCTGATAAAATAATTCTAATCACTGATGCTATGCGTGCCAAATGTTTAGCAGATGGAACTTATGATCTGGGCGGACAGGTAGCTACCTTAAAAGACGGTAAGGTAGAAAATCAAGAAGGATCCCTTGCCGGAAGCGTTCTGAAAATGAAAGATGCAAGAAATAACTTTGCTCAATGGATTGATAATGACCTTTCCGTATTAACGAAGATTACGTCTGTAAATCCAGCAAAACAGATAGGGGTTTACGATCGGAAAGGCTCCATTCATCCAGGCAAAGATGCGGATATAATCATGGTAAATGACTCAGGGGAAATAATACTCACGATTTGCAGAGGCGAGGTTTGCCATGAGGAGATTTCTTAGACTTTCCTCAAAAAGAATACCTTTCTAAAGCTTCCCCTATTTTGTTTTTTTAGGTAATTCATTAAAAAACCCCTAAAAATTTCTGGAGAAGAAACATTATTATATATGAATTTAAAAATATATTAATTTGTTCTAAAAAATGTAAGTTATTTTATTATTTGGCCTGTTAATGGGGGCGGCTGATTTCCGTTCCAGGCGCCTCGCTTTCCGCGGGGCGGGCGGTGAGCCTCCTCGCCGCAGGCTCCTGCTGGTTCTCGCCTGGCCCACTGCTCCCGCAGGACGATGAATTTGCATCCTCGATTTAACACCGCACGAAGGAAATGAGTCCGTTGCTGATCGATATCCTGCTTAACCAGCTTCCATAACTTAAGGTAGGAGCCAATGCAGTCGTGCCAGAGCGGAATGTACTCGCAGGCAACCGAATTAATGCGGTGGAATGTCTTGAAGAACTCTCTAACATCAAAGAAATCTCATCGACGTTCCTGGTTGACAACGACCAGCAGCGCCGGAAAAATCCTCAATCCAGCAAGCAGCAAATCTATCGGGAATCAAACCAACAGGTGATTGACGCCATCAACCATATCCTGCAAATCACTCAAAAAAGCTCTCTATTTGGCAACTTTGATGAAACAGATCTGTTGAATATCCTGAGTACAAGAGGCGTAACCGTCATCTCAACCAGCACTATAACAGATGCCAAAACGACTGATGAAGTTTCCCGCCGAATACAGCAGTCGTGGGCAAACTCGGTTTTTTGCCCAGTTGAATCGGAAGGAGTCATTCGTGCAGGGCTCATTTACGAAGAACCAGAGAATGATTCAAAGCTGAGCAATCTCCCATCGATTTTCGAGAGGGTTGGTGAACCGATTGAATTATTTGAAGGGACCTATATATCCGAATCAGACACATCCATCACGACCATTTTTTCAGGACAAAGTTTCCCAACGAGGAGGCTCCAGATAATGGAAGATATGCTGACCAAAAACAGGGACCGGCTCATGTGTCTACTCCAAAAGAACATACGCAGAAATATGAGTCCAAAATCGCCTGGGCATCCAATCTGAAAGCCAGAAACAATGACAGGCAGACTCGGCCGGTCAATCTAAAACCAACAAAATTCAAAAATTAATTCCACACTGGGCCTTCCCAGTGTTTTTTTTGAAATAAACGGCAGGATTAACCCTATATATACAGAAATGGAAAGGGATCTGATTAAAGACATGGTTAAATAAACTATCTGGGGGAATATGATTAATACAATTAAGGATGGAGATGGTGATATGAACACAAAATCGGTAAAGCTCGGAAACACTGAAATTTCCTATTTCGATATCGGGGAGGGCAAGCCAATAGTCCTTCTTCACGGGTTTGCTGGAAGTAAGCTGTACTGGGAAAAGGTGATCCCGGAATTTGACGACAGCCATAGAGTGATCGTTCCGGACTTTCCAGGTCACGGTGATTCTAGAATGGGACAGGAACAATACTCGATTGAGGAAATGGCTGATATCATAAAAGAGCTGCTGGAATACATAGGCGTTTCAAAGGTGACGATGTTCGGCCATTCGATGGGAGGCTATGTCACACTGGCTTTTGCTGATAAATACCCTGAATTGCTTGATGGCTTTTCCCTTGTACACTCTACCGCGAACAGCGATTCAAGGGAGGCGAAAGCAGGCAGGGAATCCAATGCGAAGAAGGTAGTGGAAGAGGGGCTGGACATTCTCATCCACGGGTTGGCCCCTAAACTGTTCGCTCCCGACAATGTGGAGCAGTGCAAGGATGAAATTAATCAGGTTAAGAAAATCGGCCTTTCCACGTCAATAAAAGGTACGGTTAATGCACTCTTGGCGATGAAAGAGCGGAGGGAACGGAACGATGTCCTTGAGAACACTGACCTTCCCGTTCTTCTGGTTGCAGGTGAATATGACCAGGTAATCCCTCCTGAAAAAACCTTTTCAGTGGAAAAACCAAACATTGAGCACCATCTCATCCATGGTGCGGGGCATATGAGTATGTATGAAAAGCCGGAAGAGTTAATAAAGGCTATGAAACAGTTTTTGGAAAAGAATTAAAGATGGAATACCTGCCTGGAACTTACCGGGCAGGTTTTTTGCTGTTATGCACATCAGAGGGAATGAGCTCAACTACTTAATTATAAATGGAATTACTACCAGAGAATTAGAAATTGCTCCACTGTTGCAAGACAAAGGGTTGAAATCGTTTAGGGGGTACGTAATAATTTTTTGGAAATACCTTCAACATTTGAAAAAATGAGGATCATCAAAGGGCGGACGGGTGAGTTAACGCCCGAATCTTTGGCAAATACGTTGTTAACCTTGAGCGAAGGCGGGCTTTGTTATGAGCTGAATCCTCTCTTTTTTCTTTTTTTAAAGGAAAATGGTTTGAAGGTTTGGATGGTTCGGGGGGCGGTGTATGACCGCTTGTCTGAGGGGTGGAGTGCGACGGGGATGACGCATGTAGCGGTTCTGGTTGAGCATAAGGGTGAGGTTTATCTTGTTGATACGGGGTTTGGCGGCAATCTCCCGCTTGTACCTGTGCCGCTGAACGGGGATGTGGGTGTTTCGGAGAACGGAATGTTTCGGGTTGAGCGTGCTGATACGGAGTTCGGCGATTATGTTTTCTATATGAAACTTAAGGATACTTATTGTATTTGATTCGAAGGAAGCGAAAATGTTGAGGAGTTGGGCGGCGTCCAGGAGATTATTGTGGGGAGCCCGGGGTCGGCTTTTAATAAGAAGAAATGTACTATTCTCATTATATATATAATAATAATAATAATAATAGATGATAGGAGGTTGTTGTGTTGGGGCAAAATTATGAAAATCATAGAAAAGTGGACCCGATCTTTCATTTCGGGATTGTTTTTCTTGGACTTATTTCGCTAATTTTATCGATTGTGTTTTTCTTTCAACATCTTAGCAGTCAGTGGCTGCTGAGTGTGATTGTGCTAGGGTTTGCACTGATGTTTTTATTAATAGCAGTGAACCTTAGAGGGTATGCGCTTCTGCTTCAGGACCGCATCATCCTCAATGAAGAAAATTTCCGTTATTATCGTTTGACGGGGAATACTTTGGACTCCAAGCTTTCCTCGAAGCAAGTAATTGCACTAAGATTTGCAGGAGATGAAGAGTACCTGGAGTTAGTTGAACGGGCGAAGTCAGAGAATCTGTCTCCGGGTGACATTAAAAAAGCAATTCGGGAATGGAAAGCCGATCACCATCGGGTATAATGAAAAAGAAACAGCTTCCTCATGGCTGTTTCTTTTTTCGGATAAAATTTATTAGAATACAAGGTATTTTACTCTTCAAAGGAGACTTGTGATGCATAACAGCATAATTGTAGATGTTAAAGGGTTAAGAAAGCGATATGGCTCGTTCACTGCTGTAAATGGCGTTTTCTTTCAGGTGGAAAAAGGAGAAATTTTCGGTTTGCTTGGCCCGAATGGTGCTGGGAAAACGACTACTATTGAAATGCTGGTTGGTCTAAGAAAGCCAGATGAAGGAACGGCCACACTTGCAGGCTTTGATGTGAAAACAGAAGTGAATAAAGTCAAAGAGGTCATCGGGGTCCAGCTTCAGTCTACCTCTTTATTTGAGTTATTAAAAGTAGAAGAGATCTTAAAGTTGTACGGAAGCTTTTATCCAAGTCATGTGAATATTGATGAATTGATTGGCGATATGCTCCTAACGGAAAAACGGAACGACCGTATTAAAGGGTTATCTGGCGGACAAAAGCAGCGTCTCGCGATTGCGCTGGCTCTTATCCATGATCCGGATATTGTGTTTCTCGATGAACCAACGACTGGCCTCGATCCACAAGCAAGAAGAACCCTTTGGGACATCGTCTTACGTCTGAAGGAAAGGGGAAAAACGATCATTCTCTCCACGCACTATATGGACGAAGCCCATGTACTCTGTGACCGCGTCGGAATCATGGATCAAGGCGAACTGATTGCTCTCGATACGCCCGCTAATTTAGTAAAAAAACTCCAGTCTGCCAGCACCGTAGAATTTCATTTGAGCAATCCGCCTGAACGAGAGTGGTTTTTAAAAATGGAGGGAGTAAAGGAGGTATCCATTAAGGATACGTTTGTCCAGCTATATACGGATGACCTGCAGTCGGCCTTAACTTCCTTAATCCAGGCTTCTGAGGAACACCACTTCAAAATTGAGGATCTGCAAACACGCTTCGCGACATTAGAGGATGTTTTCATTCATATGACAGGAAGGAGCATCCGGGAATCATGAGGGCATATTGGCAATTAACGCTAGCGCAATTACGGATTTTTGCTCGCAACAAACAAGTCTTATTCTTTACTTTACTGTTCCCGATCATCTTAATGCTGGCGCTTGGTTCCTTCGCCGGAAAAAGCAACAATCTATCGTTAACCTTAGGTGTAATCGATTCTGACCAAACAGCAGCATCAAAGGACTTAAAAGAATTGTTTAAAAAGCATGAAGGACTCAAAACCATAGAATATGAAAAGATTAAAACTGGAAAAGAAGCTGTGAAAAATGGGGACATCCAGCTTCTCGTGGTTATCCCAAAAGGATACGAAGCAAAGGTGAGAAATGAGAAGCAAGCATTTTCCCTTTCCGTCTATTATAATGAGAAAAACCTTGCAACCTCGGAGCTTGGACTAACCGTTGTAAACGGAATCATCGATCAATACAGCAAAGATCTTGTAGGCTACACGCCTTTGGTAACAGTTGAAAAAGTGGGCATTGAAGCCATGAATATTCGTTATGTCGACTTTCTCGTACCAGGAATCGTCGCCATGATGATCATGAGCAACAACATGAACGGAGTCGCCGGCCAAATCTCTGCCTGGCGAGAAAGAGGAATCTTGCGCAGAATGCAAGGTACGAGACTGAAAGCCTCAACTTTTATCGCCGCTCAAATCACGGCTCGCTTACTGCTCAATGGAACGCAAGCTCTGCTAGTGGTGCTCATCGCACATTTCGTCTTTAGCATTGATGTCGCTGGTTCATGGCTTTCCTTACTCTTTTTCATCATACTTGGCACGCTTGCATTTATGTCACTTGGGTTTGTCATTGCCGGAGTCGCAAAAAATCCGGAAAGTGCCGGCCCGATTGCCGGTTTTGTTACGTTTCCGATGCTGTTTCTTGGCGGCGTGTTCTTCCCAATCAGTAATATGCCGGATATCATTCAGCCATTTGTGAAGGTTCTCCCGATTTCTCATCTCAGTTCTGCACTGAGGGAAACAATGAATCTTGGAACATCCTTCCTTGAATTGGGGACGGAAACTCTTGTATTAGGCTGTTGGTTAGTCGGCGGGTTTGTATTGGCAAGTTACGTGTTTAAGTGGGAGTAGGGTGGAAGAAAAGGACTGAATCAAATAGATGATTCAGTCCTTTATTTTTTTAAGGGCTCATCTACTGGCAAGAGTCTTAAAGAGGGGACCATTATTTCAATAGGTTCATTGATTTAGTTGGATTATTTTGAGTATAATAAGGACAGGAAATAGCATACATTAAAAAAGACCGTTGGAGCGGCAACTCCAAACGGTCGATTCAATAGACGGTTCCCATTCAAGGGCGATCAGCTATAAAGCAGGATAATCCACCTTATGCTTCCAGGCTCAAGGGTGGATTATTTTTTTTGTGGTTAAATGACAGAACAGCCAGGATCAAGCTAGTAAAAGTACAAGCAAACATCAAAGCTTCAAACACCGTCATCAGCATCACCCCCTTTCTATAGGGGAATGCTGACCACCCTTGAGAAACCATATTCTATTGTCTTCCTAGTATATCATGCATTTCGGCACTGTTTGAAAGAGTATTAAAAATAATCCTCGCCTAAAATGAAAATAAGTTTCCACTGTGAGAAAAATCAGTCCCCCGTTAACGTAAAGTACAAGGGGACTGACTCCACACTTTTGTCAATAGACTAGAAACCCTCAGCTACTGTATTAATTGTTGTATATAAGCTGAAATAAAAAAGTAGTCCTGATGTGTATCAATGTTATCTGAACAAAAAAACTAAAAACTATTGTCTTGGTTACGCTTTCGTGTTAAGTTTAAAATCGAATATGTGACATATTTGTGAAACCAATTTATTCTATTTTTAATACGAAAACAGCGACCCTGTTGATCGGTTAAATAATGTGTATTTATTCCTTTTAAGACAGTGGGTACTTAGCAGCGCACCTGTATAAGGCAAACCGTCGTAATAATTCAATGAAGGATCCTTCCAAAGGAACCTTATATTGGATTACGACGGTTTTTTGTTTTCTGGAGTATCTATGCGATTAATCTAGGGGGAAAACAAATGAAAGCAGCAAAAAATCGTTGGCTTATTGCATTGTCCGCAGTTGGAATTCATATTTCCATTGGTTCGGTATATGCATGGAGTAATTTTACAGCTCCATTAAAGGACATGTTTGGGTGGTCGGATTCAGAGGTAGCACTTACTTTTAGTATTGCTATCCTATTTTTAGGTCTCTCAGCTGCATTTTTGGGACACTTTGTAGAAAAGTATGGTCCAAGAAAAGCAGGATTACTAGCGGCAATTTTCTTTGGAATTGGTATAGCTGGTTCTGGTTTAGCGGTGGATATTGGTTCAAAGTACATGCTTTATGTGTTTTATGGAGCACTTGGCGGAATTGGACTTGGAGTTGGTTACATTGCACCTGTTTCTACTTTAGTAAAATGGTTTCCTGATCGAAGAGGTTTAGCAACTGGTCTTGCTATCATGGGATTTGGTTTTGCGGCAGCCATTGCAAGCCCAGTTATGAACTCATTGATTGAATCTGTAGGTGTAGCGAATACATTTTATATTTTAGGTATATCATATTTTGCTATAATGACTCTTTCATCATTATATTTAGAGAGGCCTGCTGAAGGTTGGTTACCAGAAGGGTATAAAGCGAAAATTGAAAGCGGTAAGGCAGAGCCACCCATGGAATTGTCACAATTAATGGCGAATGAAGCAGTAAAAACAAAGCGCTTCTGGTATTTATGGTTCATGTTATTTATCAATATCACTTGTGGTATTGCCATCTTAGCAGTTGCAAAACCACTAGCTATGGAAAGTATCGGAATTGATATGGCAGCCGCAGCAGCATTAGTTGGTGCAATCGGTATTTTTAATGGCTTAGGTCGAATTGGCTGGGCTTCTTTATCTGATTATATTGGACGACCAAATACCTATACGGCATTTTTTGCTCTGCAAATCATCATGTTCTTCTTTTTACCGCAAGTATCCATTCAATGGTTATTCATGGCAATGCTTATTGTCGTTTATACTTGCTATGGAGGAGGTTTTGCATCTATTCCAGCATATATTGGAGACTTGTTCGGTACAAAACAACTTGGAGCCATCCACGGCTATATTCTAACGGCTTGGGCTGCCGCTGGGCTGGCTGGTCCTCTATTCACAGCATGGATTAAGGATACTACTGGCAGCTATGCAGGAAGTTTAACTTTCTTCTCAGGATTATTTGTAGTAGCTTTATTGATTTCCATATTAATAAGATTTGATATTAAAAAGTTAAAAGTAGAGAAGACTGGGAATCTAGGCCAATCCAAAAAGGCTGTATAATATTTAATAAATTTAGTGTAAGATAGGGAAAAACGGTAAGTGAGTTGAAAAGAGTGAACAAGTACGAAGCTGAATTTAGCAATATAGTTCGAGCGTTCCGCAAAAAACATATGGGAAAAGGTCCTAGTCAAGTTCGAACCACCTTCTCAAAAAACTGGGCCATCTGTGAACTGGAGGGGAATCTGTCCCCTATTGAAAAATTCATTGCGACAGCGGAAGATGGTCGTCAAATGCTCCGCGCTGCCCGCACAGAAATGGTGAAGGAGATTTATAAAAAAAATCACCCCGTTGAGATGGAAGAGTTGCTTGGAACAAAATTCGTCCGGGTGTTTGTTGATATAGATATTGAGTTAGATATTGGCATGTCCATTTTCGTGTTTGAAGATAACCTTGAAGAGAAATTTAATATTTGATAAATTGTAACTGTTAGAATCAGTTATATATTGTTGGAACTTGGCAGCGAACCTGTTAAAGACTAACCACCTGAAGTTTTTCATCCTAATTACACAGGAAGAATTCTTTTGGTGGTTTTTTACTGAGAAAACTTGTAAATGGAGGAAATAATTATGGGGAAAACAAAACATCCAGGACCGCAAAAGAAAGCATTATTACCTGCACCTAAGTACTGGGTCAGTCCCATTCCATTTGGATTAGGAAAAATTAAACCAAAGCATATACGCGACACGATGAAGATCGCTTACGATAATAAAGACAATTTAGGTTATGCTACTCGTATCATTACAGAGGGAGTGTGCGATGGCTGTGCATTAGGCGTATCTGGCTTATATGACCAAACCTTAACAGGTCCACATCTTTGTACGACTCGCTTAAATGTTTTAAGACTTAACACCATGCCAGCAATCAAACCAGAAATTCTTCATGCTGACATTGACGAACTTAAAAAGTATGATAGTACGGAGCTTCGTAAACTGGGGCGTATTCCGTATCCAATGATTCGTCGTAAGGGTGAACGTAAATTCTCTCGTATTACATGGGATGATGCCATGGACATGATTGCTGGGAAGATGAAAAACCTAAATCCTAAGCAATATGCGTTCTACTTAACTTCTCGGGGAATTACGAATGAAAACTATTATGTAGCTGCCAAAGTGTCACGATTTTTAGGGGCAAACAATATCGATAATGCTTCCCGTATTTGTCATTCTCCAAGTAAAACGGCACTAAAGCGCTCCATTGGGGTGGGTGCATCCACTGCGAACTATTTGGATTGGATTGGTACAGACGTTCTTCTTTTCTGGGGCAGTGTTGCATCCAATGCATCACCAGTTTCTTCTAAATACATGCTGGAAGCTAAGAAAAAAGGCACAAAGATTATTGTGATTAATCCATACCGTGAGCCAGCAATGGAAAACTATTGGATTCCATCTAATCCAGAATCAGCTTTATTTGGAACAAAGCTGGCAGATGATTTCTATCAGGTAAATATCGGTGGTGATATTGCCTTTATGCATGGAATCATGAAGCATTGGTTTGATATGGAAGCAAAGCAACATGGTTCTGCCATCAATCATCAGTTTGTACAAGATCATGTAAACGGGTATGAAGATCTAAAAGCAAAGGTACAAGAGCAAACCTGGGAACAAATCATAGAATCATCAGGTGTACCAAAAGAACGTATCATCGAGTTAGCGGAAATTTTAGCAAAAGCAAAAAATGCTGTATTTGCATGGGCACTTGGTTTAACGATGCATTCCTTTGCTACTGATAACATTTCACAAGTTGCTAACTTAGCTCTGCTGCGTGGCTTCCTGGGTCGAAAGAACTCTGGTTTAATGCCTTTCCGTGGTCATTCCTCTGTACAAGGTTCAGGAGAAATGGGGGCAGATCCATTTGTCTTGCCAGGTGGAGACTTTTACGGTGAAAATATTGAGCGCATTGAAAAGCTTTGGGGCTTTAAACTTCCACGTTGGCAAGGAGATATTGTTGGTGTTACGCTTGAGAATATCATGCTGCCAGAAAATCATGAAAGAAAAGTGAAGCTCTACTACCTAAGTGGCGGGAACTTCCTGGAAACCATGCCAGATCCAATTTTTGTGGAAAAGGCACTTTCTCAGTTAGAGATTCGGGTGCATCAAGATATTATCTTAAACACTTCTACTCTAGTAGATGCAAAAGAAGCGGTGATTGTTCTGCCAGCAAAGACTAGATACGAGCAAGAAGGCGGCGGAACGTCAACTTCAACGGAAAGAATGGTCTACTTCTCTCCAGAGATTGAAGGAAATAAGAATCGTATTGAAGAAGCGCGTGAGGAATGGAAAATTTACATTGACTTGGCCAAGCGTGTAAATCCTGATATGGCACATTTGGTGGACTTCAGAGACGCACAGGCAATTCGTGACGAGATAGCGTTAGCTAATCCAAATTACGATGGTATTCAGCACCTTAACAAAAAAGGTGATGTGTTCCAATGGGGCGGCGCATGGCTTTGTGAAGATGGGATTTGTCCAACTCCAGATGGTAAAGGGACATTAATTAATGTAGATATTCCTGATATGGGTAGAAAAGAAGGTCAGTTCCTGCTAACTACTCGTCGTGGAAAGCAATTCAACTCAATGGTGTTTAGCGAAAAGGACCCCTTAAATGGTTCTGACCGTTACGATGTGTTGATTAATGCAGATGAAGCTCGATTATATCGTATTGCAGATGGAGAAGGGATTGTTGTTTACAACAAGCATGGAGTGTTTCAAGGACGTGCGAAGTATGCTGATATTACACCTGGTAATCTTGGTGTCCACTTCCCAGAAGGAAACTTTTTATTGCCAAAAGGAAAATATGAAAAGTTTGCTGGCATTCCAGATTATAATATTGCGGTAACTGTAGAGAAAGCAGAGCGCTATAATGCTCGTAAAGATACACAATATCTCGAGAAAGCAATTCCGGATTTAGAAACGGAAGTTGGCTGATTTCTAGGAGGGTACAGAAATGGAAAACGAATTTGACGATGTGACTATCTCAAGGAGCATTATGAGATTTGATGGACAGGATTTTTTTGAGAAAGAGGATGATATCGCTGTTGAATTCCCGCTAACGGTGATGTTAGATGGGCAGGAATTTGCCACCATGGTCTGTACCCCAGCTGATATGGAAGAACTCGTTGTTGGTTTTTTAGCTTCAGAAGGTGTGATTCGAAGGTATGATGAAATTAAATCGTTAACAATTGACGACTCTAAAGGGTTTGCTTATGTTGAGCTAGTTACCAAGAAGGAGATGCAAAACCACCTTCACTCCAAACGCTTTATTGGTTCATGCTGTGGGAAAGGACGTCAGTTTTACTTTTACAATGATATGAAAACGGCAAAAACGGTAATGAGTAAAACAACTATTACCGGCCAAGACTGCCAGAGGCTGATGAAGCTTATGCAAGAAAGTTCATCACACTTTCAGCACACTGGCGGCGTTCATAATTCGGCTTTGTGTACAAAAGAAGGGATCGTAGTTGCACGGACGGATATTGGTCGGCACAATGCTTTAGACAAAATCTTTGGTTATTGCTTAATGAATCGCATTCCGCTGAGGGACAAGGTTATTGTATTTAGTGGGCGAATCTCTTCAGAAGTATTGCTGAAGGCAGCTAAAATCGGTGTTGGAATTGTACTGTCAAAATCAGCTCCTACTAATCTAGCACTTGATTTGGCTGAAGAATTAGGCATTACAGCTGTTGGATTTATTCGTGGTAAAGAATTTAATGTTTACACACACCAAGAACGTATTATTGGTGCCTAATCTGATTCCTAATTAGATTTTATAGGATAGTGATAATAATTAACTTTGGAAGATTGGAGGATTTGAATAGTGAGCAACACAAATGCACATGTTTCAGATCAACTCAGTCGTCCTCTCCGTGATTTAAGGTTATCAGTAACGGATCGATGTAACTTCAGATGCCGTTACTGTATGCCTGCAGAAATCTTTGGTCCTGATTATCAATTTCTCCCCGATGAGCGGCTGTTAAGCTTCGAAGAGATGGAACGATTAGTCAGGATCTTTTCCTCTTTCGGTGT
Source organism: Bacillus sp. M6-12 (assembly GCF_002860285.1). Taxonomy (GTDB): domain Bacteria; phylum Bacillota; class Bacilli; order Bacillales; family DSM-1321; genus Peribacillus. The sequence continues at coordinate 268,278 of NZ_PGVF01000003.1, read as the reverse complement.
TAAAAAGCTGCGTATTACTGGTGGTGAACCATTGTTACGCCGTGACTTAGCTAAATTCATTGAACGTGTTCGTTCTGTTGAGGGAATCGAGGATATTGCGATGACGACGAACGGTACACTTTTAAAGAAGTACGCCAAGGATTTAAAGGCAGCAGGACTAGATCGAGTAACTGTAAGCTTAGATAGTTTAGATGATGAACGATTTGGACAATTAAATGGCAGAGGTTTTAAGGTACAACCCATTATCGACGGAATGGATGCAGCAGCTGAGGCAGGATTGGGTGTAAAAGTTAACATGGTAGTGCAAAAAGGGTCAAATGATCAGGATATCCTTCCCATGGCACGCTTCTTCAAGGGGCGGGGATATACCCTTCGCTTTATTGAATATATGGATGTAGGAAATTCAAATGGATGGAAGCTGGACCGCGTAGTTCCGAATAGCGAAATTATTAAGCTGATAGGGAAAGAAATGCCGCTGGAAGCAGTTAGTTCAAATTATTTTGGGGAAGTTGCAAAACGTTATCGATATGTAGGATCTGATGCAGAAATAGGATTAATTTCATCGGTTACTCAAGCGTTTTGTTCTTCATGTACACGAGCACGTTTATCAGCGGAAGGCAGGTTGTATACGTGTTTATTTGCATCAGAAGGAACAGATATCCTAGGCCCCTTGCGGGCAGGTACATCAGATGATGAGCTTCGGGAACTTATCCATTCCGTTTGGGAAAAACGCACGGACCGGTATTCAGAAATACGTCTAAGCAATACAGAACCTCTTCCGAAAAAAGTGGAGATGTCACATATAGGTGGATAAGATAGACGCGCACGATAAGCCATAGCTTACGTGCTTTTTTTATTGGTGTAAGAAGTTATTTTTTTTGATTTGATTGAAAAATAAGAGGAGTAAGAACTCAGGGTTTCTTCGGCAGACCTAGCAGGAATCGAACCTACCTGTGAACGCATGTGCCTCTTAAGCGTTTTTGGTGACTACCTACAATGTTAAAAAAAAAGTCCACTTTTGCTGCCCTATCCTACCCCTACAGGAATTATTTCTATTAGGATCATGGTCCGTTGCTTACTCTAAACTATATTAATATTATGTAAACTGGAGAGGATAAAGTTTTCACTTCTTATAAAACGGATTTACATAAATATGGGGATTCCTTTAAATAATATAGAAGGATATGAATTCCTTTGTAATAGGGAGGTGATTAGATGTTCTTCAAAAAACGAAAGATTAGAAAGATTAGAAATAATAAAGACAAACAGGCCGTGAATGAGAATTCACAAGATATTGGCCAGCTGTTTGCTAAGGTTAAAAAATCCAGTGATTTTAAACAATTTCCACTTACGGATGAACCGGGACTTTTAATCATTTCTTACTACAATACACTGATCGATCAACAACAACTCCAACTGAAAATTTTAATGATTTTCCGAGAGACCCCTTTTGAACTAGACAGGCTAGAGAAAATTGATGACATAAAGAAAATCATCGCAATAGAAGATATTGTAATAACGGAAAATCGGAACGAAGCTGAATCAAAGTTACTTAAAGGGTATGCGATACTTCAAATGAAGGAAAATGATCAAAGGGTTGCTTTAATTCTCTTATCTAATGATAAAGCTGGATTGCGTGAACAAAATAACGTTGAAAATGAGTTTAGTGTGGTGGGGCCACAAATTGGGTTTCTTGAGAATATTGATGTAAATTTACATTTATTAAGACAACAAATAAATACAACTGATCTAATTACGAAGGAAATAAACATTGGTTCTATTTCAAATACTCGAGTTATTATTGCTCATATTGATGGGATTACGAGTGAGCAGCATGTTAATACCATGACCCAACGGCTTCAAGATATTGATTTTGATGTCGTTTTTGATACTTCTCTGCTGCATCAAATTATAGAAGATGATTCCCTTACACCGTTTCCTTTGCTTCTTCCAACTGAACGTGTGGATAGAGTGGTTCAAGCTCTTATTAACGGACAAGTAGCTGTTTTAAGTAGTGGGTCGCCATATGTCATTACAGGTCCTTCTACGATAATTGATTATTTTATTTCACCTGAAGATTACTTTCTCCCATGGATTCTTGGATCTTTTTTTCGTTTAATACGGGTATTCAGTGTGCTTTTCTCCCTTTTTGGAACATCTATTTATATAGCCGTTATCACTTACCATTACGAGATGATTCCAAACGATTTATTCGGTTCACTTAGTAATTCTCGTTATAATGTCCCGTTTCCACCGGTATTAGAGGTGATGTTTCTGGAATTCACGATTGAACTATTACGTGAAGCGGGAGTCCGGTTACCTACAAAGGTAGGACAAACATTGGGAATAGTGGGCGGTATTGTTATCGGCCAAGCGTCAGTTGAGGCGTCCCTTACAAGTAATGTCTTACTCATTATAGTCGCCTTATCTGCCTTAGCTTCATTTACTACCCCAATTTATAAAATGTCGAACACTATACGTTTTTTACGTTTTCCTTTAATTTTACTCGCATCTATTTGGGGGGGACTAGGTATCGTTATAGGGATTGCCTTTTTAATCATTCACCTTACACGGTTAGAGTCTTTAGGAACACCCTATACCGTTCCATTTTATCCTTTTAGGCCTGAGGATTTAACGGACAGCCTGATCCGTTCCCCTTATAGTAAAACATCCAAAAGGCCCAATTACTTACGTCCTAAATCAATTTGGAGATACCACCCACATACTAAGAAAAAAAAGAAAAGTGATTTTGATGAATAAACAGGAAAGGAAAATAAAGGTGAATTAAATGAAATTATGTTTTCTGTTAACTTTTAGCTTAACTTTCTTTTTATCAGGGTGTGGTATACATGAAAGGATCATTGATGAAGTTCAGATAATTGAAGCTCTGGGATATGATCGGGAAGAAGGCAAAGTCAAAGGAATTGCTATTTATCCTACTTTCGCAGAGAAAGGAAAAGTCAAATTGAATACTTATAAAACGGTGTCTGATTCATATGAAGACATACTCCCGAGAATGAATGCAAAATCAGCCTATCCTATTGAGACAGGAAAATTAGATTTTGTATTGTTCGGCAAGGAATATGCCACACAAGGGATCGAAGATGTTATCACTAATTTAGCCCGAAATCCAAATACGGGGAGTCGAATGCTGTTGGGCATTGCTAAAAACACAGCCGAAGAAATACTTCAATCCAGTAACCATGTGAATCTTTCATTCCATTTAAGTAAAAAAATTAATCAAAACATTGAAAATGGTAATTTGCCAAAAATGAATCTGCATTTGTTTTTGAACAATTTTCATCAAGAAGGGAGGGATCAAATTTTACCTTACTTTATCCTAGAGGAAGATCAAATTAAAATTGACGGGTTAGCCTTATTAAAGAACGGGAAGTACATAAATCATATTAATTTAAGAAAGTCCTTTATTCTAAAAACATTAATTGAGGGGTTTCAAAATGGGCAATATAAAACCAAAATCACACATAATAAAAAGGAAGGTTTTATTCTTTTGAAAAACCTGGATGCAAAAACTACATATACGGTTGAGAATAGCGATGGCATCCCTAGTATATTCATCGATTTAACCATCCATGCAGAGATTGAAAAAGCATCATCCTGGTTTGATTTGGAACAAGATAAAGATATTGTAAAATTGAAAGGAATTTTAAATGAACACTTTAAGAAAGAGGTCCAAAGTTTAATTTCACTGGCACAAGGATACAATGTAGATCCCATTGGGTTGGGAGAAAAGGTTAGAGCTAGCTCAAGAAATTGGGACTATCAACGGTTTATGGACATATATCCAGAAGTAAAAACCACTGTAAACACAAATATTTACATCCTAAATACAGGTATTGAAGAGTAAGTCTGCATGATTAAAGGAGGAACCACGTGAAATCATTACTTGACGAACGACTTTTAGTATCTTCCTTTTACGTTTTCTTTCTGATCTACACGAATATTATAGGCATAGGAATCATGAGTTTTCAACGAGATATAACGAAGGACGCAGGTTATGATGCATGGATGTCCATCGTTTTATCAGGTATAAGTATTCATATACTAGTTTGGATGATCTATCGTATTCTTGGAATTGCTAATAATGATGTCATACATGTTCACAATTTTCACTTTGGAAAATGGATTGGCGGACTGTTCAACATTTTTGTGATTTTCTACTTTCTTATACTAGCTTTAATTGTTTTCCGTGTTTATATTGAAGTTGTTCAAGTTTGGCTGTTTCCCTTAATGAAGACATGGCAAATAAGCTTCATTCTTCTAGTCCTCATTTATTACGTTGTATCCGGTGGATTCCGCGTGATAACTGGAATGTGTTTCTGGGGAACTATCATACCTGTTATTATCCTGTTTCCCCTTAATTTTTTTTCGTTGGAATTTGCCAATTTTGACAATTTATTACCTGTCTTTAACCACTCTGTTAAGGAAATCGTATCATCCTCTAAAGCTATGTTGTTTCAGTATGTTGGCTTTGAGACCTTATTCATGTTCTACCCATTCATAAAAAATCCAGACAGATCACAAAAATGGGCCCATTTTGGACTTTTGTTCTCAAGCTTACTTTATCTAATTATAGCGCTCATCACATTTGTCTTCTTTAGTGAAGGACACTTAAACCAGACAATATGGCCAACATTAGCTCAAATGAAAATTGCGAAATTCCCTATAATTGAAAGAGTCGAATTTATCGTTGTTTCGATTTGGTTACTTCTCATATTACCCAATATCAGTGTGAAAATATGGGCAGGTTGTCGTGCTATTAAGAAAGTAGCAAATGTGAAACAACGTATAAGTCTGTTCATTGTACTGGTCCTATTCTTTATTATAGCTAATGTGCTCAAAGAGAGGAGTCAGATAGATCGATTGAATGAAATGTATTCAAACATTGCTTTTTACTTTGTGTATGTATATATCCCTTTTCTCTTTTTGTACATTCATATTAAGCATAAAATAACTAAGTAGGATAGAAAGCTTCTAGAAACTTAAAATACAATCTGGGCAGGTCGTTTTGGAAGGATTCAACAGAAAAGGTCAGCAGTTACATTTGGGAAGGGGAACCATTCCAAATCACAGAAATTACAATGGATGATCCTAAACTAAGTGAGGTTTTAGGTTTTAGTTCGCTTTATTCCGTCGGGGATTTGTCACACTGATGTTCTAATACAAATCAAGCTTACCATTTTATATTTCACCATTGGTTCTTGTAAATTTATGTATCTTAACGCATTTTGTTGGTTTGAAGTTAATTAGGGGGTTTGTAGGAATGGGAGTAAGTAGGGTATGTGCAATTATACTTGGAATAAGCCTAAGAGATCTTAGTTTTAATATTAATTACAGATTCAAATAAGAAAAGAAAATTGAAGAGAACCATTTGATTGATTCAAGATGTTCTTCTTCAACTAACGAGTGCGGTACTAGCCCATCCGTTAGTCTGACTCCGACGAAGATTACGAAGAACTATATCATAAGTAAAAGAAAGTTTCTTTGTGTAATTAAAGCCGGCTGCGATCAGCAGTCGGCTTTATATTTATATCCTATTGCAATTATCGAATCACCGATTTATCGGGAAACGGCATTGTTTTTTAAAATCTCTGCAAACAGGTTTTTAAACAAAACCTTCTAGTACAATTTTTCCAATCGTCCTATTGCTCTCCAAAAATTTATGGGCTTGACGGAGATTTTCTGCTGAGATTGGTCCAAGGACTTCAGCCAGTGTTGTCTTTAATTTTTGTTGGTCCACAGCATCAGCAATACGATTAAGCAATAGATGCTGCTCAATCATATCATCTGTTTCGTAAACAGGGCGAGTAAACATAAACTCCCACACGAAGGTGACACTTTTTTGCTTAAGCAATTTGAGGTCCAGCGGAGAGGTTGGATCATCAATTGCGCACACAACTCCTTGCGGAGAAATAGCTTCGCTAATACCGGCCCAGTGTTTTTCCAAAGCATTCAGGCAAAAAATGTACGGAACGTTTGCAAATCCAATTGCTTGAAGTTGTGGAAGGAGCGGGTCATGGTGATTAATGGTATAGTCCGCGCCCATTGATTTAACCCAGCTAACAGTTTCCGATCGGGAAGCAGTCCCGATTACAGTAAGCCCCGCTTGTTTTGCAAGCTGAGTGGCAATGGAACCTACACCCCCGGCTGCACCAATGATCAGCAGAGCCTTTCCTTTGTTAGGGCCCGGATCTTGGGAAATAGACATTCGGGTAAATAACGCTTCCCAAGCTGTAATGGAGGTTAGGGGAAGAGCTGCGGCTTCCACAAAACTTAAGGAAACAGGTTTGCGCCCAACGATTCGTTCATCGACCAGATGGTATTCACTGTTTCCGCCTTGTCGTGCAATACTGCCAGCATAAAAAACTTCATCTCCCGGACGAAACAATGAACAGTCCGGTCCTGTCTCTTCGACGACACCTGCTACATCCCAACCTAGAATTTTAGGAACTTCCTCAACTCTTTCCTTAGGAGCTCGTACCTTTGTATCAACAGGGTTGACCGATATGGCCGCAACTTTGACCAAAATGTCACGACCCGTTGCTTTTGGTTTTTCTACAATTACGTCCACCAGGCTTTGGGGATTGTCAATTGGAAGGTAACGAGTTAATCCTACCGCCTTCATTGTATTCATGATGAACCACATCCTTTCCTTAATAGTATACCCGTTATTAGTAATGGCTTAAAATAATTACTATTAGCCTATCGTTTCTAAGCATCAGTGAAATTTAGTGAAAATAAAGATGTGAATGAGGTGTTAATAGTATGGAATATATAACCTTAAGTTCACTGCTGGACGTCATTGGTGAATTATTTTCGAATGAAATTTCGATTTCTGTTTCTAATACAAAAGAATATATCTACTATTGGCCAAGTAAATGAATTGATTTGAAAATTAGCAATTTTAGGATCATGCCCCCGCTGCTTTAAGCACCGAGGGCCTGACACTTACATCGACCGAAGCAAAGAGATGTGTGTAATAAAAAGAACGAATCAAACGTAAGAAAGAAGCTGCCAAAAAGGATACCGAAAGTACTTTAAGGAAAATTTAAAGGCCAATTAAAGAAATATCATTATATAGAATACTATCGGAAGGGAACAAATAGTAATGCCTTATTCCATTAAAGGACCGTTAAATTGAAGAACCCACTTTTCGAAGAATTTTCCTTTAAGTGTCAAATAGATTCATATCCCTTTCTCGACAATCAGACAGACTCTCCAATGAGTCTGTTTTTTACTTTAACTTGAATGTTCAATAAATTAATAAATTAAATATGTAATTTAATTTATTGAATAAAAACATAGGTTTTTATAAATAATTTTAAAAAGATGTTTGAAAAATAAAATATATGATGTAGAATATGATTAACTGAAAGAAAGGAGAACAGTATGGCATATCCTTTACTCACTAATTGTCCTGTTTGCAGCAAAGCGCTAAAAATTACTAAGCTACAGTGTAACCATTGCCAGACAACGGTAGAAAATGAATTTGAAGTTTCAAGACTGGCGGCTCTCGGTCAGGAACAGCTGCATTTTATTGAGATTTTTCTTAAATGCCGTGGAAATATCAAAGAGGTCGAGAAGGAGCTCGGAATTTCCTATCCGACAGTCAGAGGAAAATTAGATGACATTATCACTGCTCTGGGATTTTCCTCTCAAAAGAAACCGGAAGTGGATAAGAAAAAAATTGTATCCTTATTGGAAAAAGGCGAAATTACGGCAGAGAAAGCCATTCAGTTATTAAAAGAGGGGGAAGTACAATGAAGGACGAAATTTCGAGAGTCTTAACCCTGGTGGAGGAAGGAAAGATTGATAAGGAAAAAGCAAGTGAATTAATTCATATTTTACAAGGTAAAGATCAGCCAGAGCTTGTAACAAAAAAAGAAGTCCCATATGGAAATAAAATGTTAAAGATTCGTGTGTCCTCCGAAGAAGGAGATAATGTAAATGTGAATTTACCGATTAATCTGGTAAAGGCTGTTTTAAAAGTAGGTACAAATATTGCTGAAAAAATACCTGAGGCAGAAAAATATGTAAAAGATATTAACGTTGACCTGCTCATCGAAGCAATTGAAAACGAATTGGACGGACAGATAGTTGACATCACCTCGGCCAATGGTGATAAAGTTTTTGTGGTGATTGAGTAGATTATGTTAAAAGTCAAGGTGAAAGTAAAGGATAAACGATTCTCCATTCCCGTTCCCTATCCGGTTTTAAATTTGGTCAGTTTTATTATTACATCAAAAAGGATTATCCGCTTAATAAATAAAGCAATTGAAAAGGATGGCAGCAAATTCTTCTTCCCGGAAATTGAAAGAAAAGATTTGAAACCGTTGCTGCAGGGATTTTCTAAGCACAGTGGAGTTATCCTTGTTGAAACGAAATTGAATGATGGAATTGAGGTAGAAGTAAAGCTTTAAATAAAACTTCTAAAAATCGCAGTTTTCAGGTTAATATAGCCTTTTAGGCGAGTTCCATTTCTTCTTTCTTCTTTTTCATGGTGCGTCGAGCGAAAATTTGCTAGTTTTTCAGGATCCTCTTCACCACCTGCGATGGCGTCAAGCATGTCTCTTGCCGATACACCGAGAACATCTGAAACAACAGAACCAAGCTTAATGTTCACACCTGCCAACACTTTTTGTTTAAATCTAAAACGGATGGTAAAGGCAATAAATTGGGGGAAGTTTTGGGCCTGTGACCCGGTTCAAAAGTAAATCATGACAAAATGAGCAAAGGGTGAAAGGAATTTTGGCTCCTTTCACCCTTTTGTCAACAGCCCCTTTAGTGTTCTCTCTTCTCAATTAAATCCCCAATCGATACATTCGTAACCTAATAAAATGAGATGAAGTATCTGTTACTGGTTACTTTTTAAGGAATTTTGTAATAAAAGGGGCTATGAAGGGACTTACGAGGGGTTTTACTTGGTTATACATATTCATAGCTTCTTGAGCACTCCCTGCAATCTTTATGAAATCAAAACTACCGTCAGATGTACGAAACTGGGACAGGAAATTGGTAGGCTGCTGTACTGGGCGACGACGAACTGGGCCCAAAGAAAAAATGGAGGGCGTCGGCCGTCTTTCCGGTCTTCTGGAAAACAAATCAAAAACCTCCTTTGCTTCGATTAGGTATCTTTTCTTTATTAGTTATATGAAAATGCGAATCTTTTAGGAAAGGTAACGGCCCAAAAAACACATTTGGATTTTTGAAATATAATATTTGAAAATCTATGTGTGATTAATCGGCAAATAAGAAGCTCTGAGTAGAATCGAAAGTAATCTTTCTTTTAGAAGCGAAAAATTCTTTAATTTAAATTAATTCATTAAGGATAGATTACTAGAATTCTCATTAAAATCCCGTCCCAGTTTCTAAATTAATACATTCAAGAACAAGCAGCCGATAATAATTATGAGAAATAGCATAACAATCAAGGCAAACATGTGTCCGCCACCATATCCATCAGCCTTGCACAAGCCCTTCTTTAATACGCAGCCGATGATAATTAATAGGATAAGCAGTACGACGATTAATGCAAATTCACCGACGCCATAACTTGGGGCGGTAGTTACAGGAGATGTGTAACGATATCCGCCACATCCAAAGCACATAACGCTTCCTCCTCTGACTAGTATTAAGGGATAATCTTGTCCTTTATTGCAGGATATGTAACTATTAAAGATTAGATTGGACAAATACTATATGAATAACAGAAATCCACACTTGTCTTTAATATTTTATCAAGTTCAAATCTATTGGTTATGTTCTAAAAAGACACTAGGAGAATTTGTAAGCTAAAGAGGCGCATGCAATTAATTCGAGTATTGTTTGTTGGCTATGGTTGAGGACAACCGCAAGTGGCTGGCTCTGGATGAGCCGTAGCAAGAAACAAGCGAAAGGAAATAAAAAAGGGTATCCAGTACAGTAGATTTGGATGCCCTTTTTCTTGGGAGTGTATTTACTCGTTTTACAATATGTAAAAGCCGTTAATAACGGCAGGGCTTTTGTTTGTTTCAGATAAAAAATAAAAGGATTACCTCTCCGAAAAGAGACAATTCAGGAGCAAAAAATGTGTCTTTGTTAGTGTTTTAATTTATACTTACCCCACCAGAAACCGATAATTCTATCCAGGATATCACTAAGTTTATGGGCTATTCGAGCATTGAAGGATTTACCCTGAAACAATATGCCAATCTGATTGATTATAGAAGTAAACGTGCTGCCGGGATTCCTCGGCTGCTTTTTTTCACTAAAAATGTACCCATGAAGAAAAATATTGCTACAAATAGCAAAAGCCTCATAAAAGGCTTTGAGCCGATTACAAGGCTTTTGCGATTAATTATGGTTATTAGTAGCCGTAGCCTTTACCAAATGAACAGCCAATGATAATTAACAAAATAAATAGTACAACCAGTAAGGCGAACCCACAGCCATAACCGTATCCTCCAACGCTTTCTCCCACAATAATCCACTCCTTTTATTTCTTTTGAGTTTTATACTCGGTTTATAATATGTACAAGCCTGAAGAATGGAAAGGGCTATTGTTTACTTCAGAATAAAAAAAATTAAAAGATTTTCTCCCTGAAAGAGACAATCCTTGCGGAAAACGTATGCAACTGTTGGAAACAGCTTGATATCGAGATGATAAAATAAATTCGCCTATTGAAGAAACCAACCTCAAAAAGGTCTTGATAGCAAGATTTAATAAAGATTGCTTGATGTAATAGTTAAAATAAGTAAAAAAGATACCGCAGCCAAAAACGGTACCTTGACAACTCTAGGACAAAAATTCATTACCAGAAAAACGGAATAAAAGCCAGGCTGACGATTGCTCCCAGTGCAAATCCTGCAGCGAATCCAAAGCCCCATCCGTATCCATATCCACCATAGTTTTTGCCAAATGGACGGAGATACACTCTGTCTCGAGTAACCCGATCGATGATTCCCCGATGCGTACGGCCGTCACGCATTTTAATTTCAACAGCCCTTCCAATGCCGCGGCTGCACATACCGTGATAACGTGAAACTGACATTTACACTACACCTCCGAATTTCAAACTCACTAACAGGGTATGTCCAAACTTTTTATTTGAGTGGATGAATACACAAAGTAGGAGCGGAAAAGTGTCTTTAGAAGAAAATTTTTCTACAAGGATTTATATTTGCTTTGGTTCCTGATAGGTGCGTATTTCGGTGCTTGTTATATAAGCTCACAAAGGACACACCCCCTCAGCAATTGAGGAATGCTGGACTGGTAGACCATTATGTTAACCATGATAGTGCATTGTACTATCAAAACGCTTCTGGTGTTCCTTTTACCGCTGCATACATCCAAGCCAAAGGCGGTCTGATTGCTGACCTGTATGAGGATATTGCCGCCGAGGAAAAAGCGCGTGCAACTTACCAGTGGTTGATTGATATCTCTGATGACTCGGACATCAATGATTCGCTCAGATTTTTAAGGGAGCGGGAAATCGTCCATTCGTTAAGGTTTAGGGAAGCGGTAGAGATTTTAAAAGAAGAGCGGGACCGGCAAAAGATATTCTAAAGTAAATACAACAGAAGTAACACAAACATTAATAAGAAAAACCTTGAACAGGGTGATTAATCCCAGTCACGGTTTTTCCTTTTTTAATCTTCACTTAATTTCTTATCAATAGGCCTTTCAGAAGCACCTTATAAAAAAACATGGAGAGAAAAAAAGATTATCTGCGTTTAATGGTGTCCATTAATTGAAGATTATCTAACTGCAAAAATAAAGAATGGATAGGCTACACTTAGTTGGACAGGATTTTAAGGTCAAGTAGACTACTAATACACTAGTTGAGGAGAATCTACAATGACTAAACGAGAGCGAAGAACATTTACAGATGAATTTAAAAACCAAATGGTGCAGTTGTATCAGAATGGCAAGCCAAGAAAGGATATCATTCGTGAGTACGATCTAACACCATCTTCTCTTGATAAGTGGATCTCTCAACATAATGCCTCCGGCTCATTCAAAGAAGCTGATAACCGAACACCACAAGAATCAGAATTGGTAAAGCTTCGTAAGGAACTCAAGCAGTTACAGATGGAGAATGATATTTTAAAGCAAGCTGCGCTGATACTAGGACGAAAGTAAATGTGATTCGGAACAACCAACACAAATACTCGATATCAGCAATGTGCGAAGTCCTTCAATTGCCTAGAAGCACTTATTATTATGAAGCGAAAGAAAGAAAATCAGAAGATGACATCATCGAAATTTTTCACGAGAGCCGCCAAAACTATGGAACTCTCAAAATCAAAGTAGAATTAAAAAAACGCGGACCCACTGTCTCCAGAAGACGAATTGGTCGGATTATGAAAGAACAAGGTCTCGTCTCCACCTATACAGTGGCTCAATTTAAACCTCATACAAAGCAGGTTAATAAATCTAACCAAGCAAATGAACTGGACCGGGAATTTAATCAGGAAAATGAGTTGACAGCGATTGTAAGCGACTTAACATATGGAAGGGTCAATCAAAAATGGCATTACGTATGTGTGGTTGTTGATCTCTTTAATAGAGAAATCATTGGTTATAGCGCTGGACCGAATATAGACGCTGCACTGGTTTACCGGGCATTTTCATCCATTAAGGCGGATCTTCGCAAAATTCAGCTCTTCCATAAGGACCGAGGGAGTGAGTTTAAAAATAGGCTGATTGACGATGCACTAGAGACTTTTAATATCCAGCATTCTCTAAGCATGAAGGGTTGTCCTTACGACAATGCTGTAGCTGAAGCCACATTCAAAATCATCAAAACAGAGTTTGTGAAGGGTCGTCATTTCGATACACTGGAGGATCTGACGAGAGAATTGCGCGACTATGTTCATTGGTTTAATCACATCCGTATTCATGGGACACTAGGATATTTAACCCCGATTGAGTACAAACTTGAACACCTTAAAAAAGTTGTCTAGTTTAGTGTTGACAATCCAACTCTCAAACAACTTAAGGAAGTAGTATATTTTTCCTACCTCATCCTCAAATTATGGTTCTAAATTTAGTTTGAACTAATACATTTAGCATATCAAGTTTTTTTATTAGATGAAGGAGTGATAAATAATTGCTTTCGAGGAGTATCTAACCTACAAAAAAGAATCTTGAACTATAAGGCTTTTGGATTATCTTTGTCGAGTTGGAGGATGAGGAATGAATGATGTAACTAGTATTATAAAAATTCCTAATGATTCACCAGTCTCAAAAGTTAGGAATACGTATATGAAGCCAAGAATTGTTGCATTTATTCCAGCGCATAATGAAGAGAAGTCAATCCGTGACTGTTTAGCTGGTTTAGGGGATCAATCCTTGCCAAAAGACGTGGAACTTGATGTTATTGTGATTGCTGATAACTGTTCAGATCGGACGGAAGAAGTAGCATTAGAAGCAGGACAAGAATTCAACCTAAGATTGAAGGTTCTTACCACAAAAAATAATAAACAACGAAAAGTGGGGGCTTTAAACTCAGCTTGGAAAAGTATTTATGGAGATCCTCTAGACTTATATGATAAAAAATTAACTGTATTTGAGGAGTATTATAAACACTCAGTCAAGGCAATACTTGGTATGGATGCAGATAGTCGACTTGCGCCTGATGCGTTATTCCAATTGTGGGAAGGACTAATGAGTTCGCGAAATATTGGTGGAGTAATGGCTAAGTACACAATGAGAATGCCCAAAAAGAAAAGTCTTATTTCAAAAGATGATGTCCATTACGAAGAAAAAATTGCAAGCGGTGAGTATGGGGGCCCAATTGCACGTTGGTGGACACATCAGCAAAAACAAGATATGGCCAGCTGGTTGTTAGATCTCCAATATAGTGGAGGAAGTACATATGTTCTTGGCGGCCAAGCGTCTTTGTTTAGACCAGAAGCATTACAAAATATTATAGATGAAAACAAATTGGATGGCCCTTGGCAGGATGAAAGTGATGTAGAGGACATGCTTTTAACTTGGCAAATTCAGAAGAAATGGAAAACACTAATTAGCCCCACGGCCCGTTGTTTTGTTGATGCTATGAGATCATATCATACCTTCCGACAACAGCGTAACAAATGGCAATCGGGTACGGTTGAATTACTTACAAATAGTGATATTGGAGTTAAATCAAAACATAAAGGAAAAATATGGAGGTCACAAATAAAAACATTTATCGATTTATCGATACGGGTTTTATTGATCTTTCTATTAGCTGTCGCTCTTGCTACAGACCAGTTTTATTGGTCCTGGATATGGCTTACACCAGTCGTAATAGCATCTATATTAAATACTATTCTTGCAATTAAGACTCCATTACACAGGCCCATAGATGTGATTTTAGCCGCATTACTGATTAGTCCTGAGATATATTTATGGGTTAATTTAATCACGTTTGGAAATGTTTGGTTAGGCAAATTTTCCTCTGTTAAAAAAGACGGTTGGGCAACCCAGTATAATGCAGAGAGGGGCAACACACGAAGCAAACTTGTTGAAGGTATCATCGCTATTATACTAATAATAGCACTAGGAACTTACTTGTGTATTGATCAGAGAGATTTTTTAACTAGCGAAAATGTACAGATAGCTGTAACGCCTTATTTACAGACAGGCTGGGTAGTGCTAACTTACTTAACTGTTTATTCATCCTTGGCAATGTTATACCAGATTTGGAAATTGAGAGGTCGGCATGCGGCTTAATAGTTTATAGAAATCGATTTTCAAGCAGTACTAAGATTGGAGGAGTAGTTATGAAGATTAAAAAAGCGATTGTTCCCGCAGCTGGATTTGGTACTAGATTATTACCTGCAACAAAAGCTCAACCAAAAGAAATGCTACCGATAGTCGATAAGCCAACTATTCAATATATTGTTGAGGAAGCTATCGCATCTGGAATTGAGGAAATTATTATAGTTACAGGAAAAGGAAAACATGCTATTGAAAATCATTTTGATTTTGCTCCTGATCTTGAGCAAAACCTATTAAAAAAAGGAAAAATAGAATTGTTAGAAAAAGTTCGTTACTCCACAAACCTTGCTGATATTCACTATATTCGTCAAAAAGAGCCGAAGGGACTTGGACATGCTGTTTGGTGTGCACGTAATTTTATCGGTAATGAACCCTTTGCAGTTCTTCTTGGTGATGATATAGTTCAAAGTGAAACACCGTGCTTAAGACAACTTATTGATATATATGAAGAAACACACTCATCTGTTATTGGGGTTCAATCAGTTCCGAATAAAGTTACACACCGTTATGGTATAATTGATCCAGCTTCACAAGATGGAAGACGATATCGGGTCCAAAACTTTGTGGAAAAACCAATCCCAGGAACAGCTCCTTCAAATCTTGCCATAATGGGTCGCTATATTCTTACACCAGAAATTTTCATGTTTTTAAATCAGCAAGAAATTGGAGCTGAAGGAGAAATTCAGTTAACAGATGCAATTCAAAAATTAAACCAAATTCAAAATGTATTCGCATATGATTTTGATGGAAAAAGATATGATGTTGGAGATAAGATTGGTTTTGTGAAAACTACAATTGAGTTTGCACTTCAGCATGAGGATCTTCGAGATGAATTGACTACCTATATTAAAGAATTGTTTATGATTACTGAGGATACCTATTTGAAAACCTAATTTAACCTTTTAGAAAGCTGAAATATACAACTTTTTTATGCAATATCTTGTATATTTCAGCTTTTTTATTTATTAACCGAAAAGCACCTTTGTAAGACTTTATAAGTGGTTAATACCTGTAACCATCCTCTTATGATTCACTAAAAACCTCATTTACTTATGATACGGTTCACCCCAACTAACATTAAACTGGTTAACTTTTAGCTTAACCTCTATAAACCGGTCCTAATGTTTATTTGTTTCTAGAATTATAACAAGACTTAATCACCCATAATAGCAATTATGAGTGATTTGAAATCACCGATTATCCCACAATGTTTCACATTATTTACATTAGTAAGTTTGGATAGGCTACACTTAGTTGGACAGGATATTAAGGTCAAGTAGACTACTAATACACTAGTTGAGGAGAATCTACAATGACTAAACGAGAGCGAAGAACATTTACAGATGAATTTAAAAACCAAATGGTGCAGTTGTATCAGAATGGCAAGCCAAGAAAGGATATCATCCGTGACGATCTAACACCATCTTCTCTTGATAAGTGGATCTCTCAACATAATGCCTCCGGCTCATTCAAAGAAGCTGATAACCGAACACCACAAGAATCAGAATTGGTAAAGCTTCGTAAGGAACTCAAGCAGTTACAGATGGAGAATGATATTTTAAAGCAAGCTGCGCTGATACTAGGACGAAAGTAAATGTGATTCGGAACAACCAACACAAATACTCGATATCAGCAATGTGTGAAGTCCTTCAATTGCCTAGAAGCACTTATTATTATGAAGCGAAAGAAAGAAAATCAGAAGATGACATCACTTCCGACATAATCGAAATTTTTCACGAGAGCCGCCAAAACTATGGAACTCGCAAAATCAAAGTAGAATTAAAAAAACGCGGACCCACTGTCTCCAGAAGACGAATTGGTCGGATTATGAAAGAACAAGGTCTCGTCTCCACCTATACAGTGGCTCAATTTAAACCTCATACAAAGCAGGTTAATAAATCAAACCAAGCTAATGAACTGGACCGGGAATTTAATCAGGAAAATGAGTTGACAGCGATTGTAAGCGACTTAACATATGTAAGGGTCAATCAAAAATGGCATTACGTATGTGTGGTTGTTGATCTCTTTAATAGAGAAATCATTGGGTATAGCGCTGGACCGAATAAAGACGCTGCACTGGTTTACCGGGCATTTTCATCCATTAAGGCGGATCTTCGCAAAATTCAGCTCTTCCATACGGACCGAGGGAGTGAGTTTAAAAATAGGCTGATTGACGATGCACTAGAGACGTTTAATATCCAGCGTTCTCTAAGCATGAAGGGTTGTCCTTACGACAATGCCGTAGCTGAAGCCACATTCAAGATCATCAAAACAGAGTTTGTGAAGGGTCGTCATTTCGATACACTGGAGGATCTGACGAGAGAATTGCGCGACTATGTTCATTGGTTTAATCACATCCGTATTCATGGGACACTAGGATATTTAACCCCGATTGAGTACAAACTTGAACACCTTAAAAAAGTTGTCTAGTTTAGTGTTGACAATCCAGAAATCTCTCAAAACTTAGAATAAGATAACTTCCACTTTCAGGGAAAGGTCTATGTGCTTTTGTGTGGCATATGTCATAGAAACCATAGTTTCTCACACCTGTAATACCATTAATCCCATAATCCTAAAGGGGAAATTTAGGATATATCTTCTTTTTCTAACACTCCTTCTTGTATTCGAGAAGAGTCAATTTGCAGTTTATTTTAATTTCTCCAGTTATTTTATACCAATTATCATATGGTATCCGATATATAAAAGTGTATATGGCTGCTGCGTTGTAGACAAAGCAGTCTGGAAAACGATCCGTGCAGGAATTTTCATCAGTTGAATCCGGAGAAGATTATTTGGCATTCAAGAACAACAGCGGAAGTTTTATAAGTACAAAAGATTTAACTATTGATACCAAAGCATTACGTTCCATTTACACAATTGAAGATCTTCCTATGTAAAAAACACATTTTCCTGAAAATAGAGATGGATGTCCAATCTAATGCTTTCTTGGCCACATATTCTTATGGTATGGATGATAAGAATCCATTTCTGATTGCTGAATGGAGGGAGGGGAATCTATGGGCTGCTTTGGTTTTGGTAGATGTGGTGGATACACAGCTCCTGTATATGAAGAACCACGTCGATGTGGCGGAGGATTTGCGTTGATAGTCGTATTGTTCATTTTATTGATTATTCTTGGTTGCGTATGTTTTGGTGAGTATTAATTAAAACGAAGCTGATAAGAGTTAAATTATTTATAGCCAAGCTGGGTGAACGATTGGTTCCATATAATATATCAACCCGCATCCAACAGTCTTTTATATTTGCCTCCTGGATTGCCTCCCCGAAAAAGAGGCAATCCTTTTATTTTTTTAATCTGAAGTAAACAATAGCCCTTCAGTTGTTCAGACTTGTACATATGATAAAACGTGTATATGACTCACAAGAAACTGATTAATTAGAAAAAAAGTGAATTAAATGTTTAACAAGCATAGGTTATTTTTGACCACATTCTGACCACCAAACATATATAATGATATTTTTCTAGTTATTGTTATAAAGAAAAAAAGCCCGATAAATCAGGCTTTTTGTAAATCATTTAATTTCAAGTTTCTTTATATTTAATATATAAATGATTGATATCGCACTGCTTTTATCCCTTTAATCATTAAAGGTTAACTTTTATCGAAATTAAGATAAAAAAGGAGTTGTGGTTCATTTACCCGTAATAGCTTTAAAATGGTTGCCACATAATAGTTTTTGCTTTTTTAAATCGTTGTTCCACTTCACTCCAATTAACTAATTTCCACCAATTATCAACATATTTAGCTCGATCGGTTTTATATTGCAGGTAGTAGGCGTGTTCCCATACATCCAGAACAAGCAATGGAATGACATCCCATTGGGTCAGATTCTGATGCTTTTCAGCTGTTAAAATCTCTACGCGATGGGCTCGAGGGGCCCAAACGAGAATCGCCCAACCAACAGCTTCAACATTTTTTGCTGCTTCGGAGAATTGCTTCTTAAATTTTTCAAAGCTTCCAAATGCGTTATTTATAGCTATATTTAGCTGACCGGATGGTTTACCCCCGCCACGCGGACTCATAATATTCCAAAAAATTGTGTGTAAATAGTGACCGGCACCGTGAAACGCTGCTTCTCTTTCCCAATGCTTAATCAAGCTAAAATTTCCGCTTTCACGTGCTTTTTGCATTTCTAATTCTGCTTTATTAAGCCCATCCACATAGCGTTGATGAAGTATATCATGATGTAATCTCATCGTTTCTTCTGAGATGACAGGCTCTAAAGCATTATATGGATAAGGAAGAGGAGGTAATCGATGTCCCCCGATTGGAACGACTTGAATTCTTTCATTTTCGTTATGACCAGATAAAAGCTCAGCTTGGTTAATGAAGCCATTAAGCTTGTCATATAGGGATGTTGCTTTCTTACTTAATTCATGATGATCATGAATGCGATTTTCCGTTATTACTTCATTTTTTAATGAAAAGAAGGCGTCTTCCCATTGCTGTAGAATATGTTCGTCGATATTTGTTAACTGTTCTCGAACTGATTCCCACGTTTTTTCAATATCTTCACACCAATTCAATAATAACTCTCGATAAGTTTTTTCATTTAAATGCAATTGTTTCCCCTCCTAGGTTTACCGGCACTAACAAGATATGAGTCTTTAGCGTAAAAAATCACAGAGCAATACATTAATAATGTGTAAAAAAATAAATGTTAGTTTTGAAATCTTTTTTTATTATCGGGTTGGCTATAGTTGAAAATTCTCAGTTTACAATCGTTTACGCATAACGAAGAAGTGAATTGTACCATTCACCAATCTATTCACTTCTTTAAAGAAAAAGAAGTTGTATTAAATTACAAAAATGTTTATATTGATTGTTCAACAAACCGGCTATAGTTTGCTAAGATAAGACTTGGTGAGGATAATTGGGTACACCAAACAGGTGACAGTTTAGAGTTTTTCATGTCAAAAAAAAGAGAGCCTAATAGACTCCCTTTGCCGATGTTTATTTTTGCCTCGCCCTGTGGATTGGTGTACGTTTGGGAGAAAAAGGTCTATCCCCACTAATCATAGAATAACGCTTTGATATTAATAAGATTTGAACTTGATGTTATGTACTTGTAATTTTCACACCTCAATATTTAACAGAATGCTCTGTATCTATAGGCCGAAACACAGGCATTGTAACAGTAACTCGCTCCAATAATCACGTATGTAATGCCGGAACGCTTGGTCCCAGGCAATTTTGTTTTAAATATTAATAAAAATATGGGTAACCTCCATAAAAAGGATAGCCATATCCGTAACCGCCATAAAAAGGATAGCCATATCCGTAACCACCATAATATGGTCCTATTAATGTACTCGCTGCAAGGCCCCCTAAAAGGCCGCCGACAAATGGTGATCCGAATCCATAACCAAATCCAAACGGCCTCCTATATCCAAAAGGTCTTCCAAAACCAATTGGCCGTCTCATGTCATTCTCATCAATAGTAATACCATGTAATTCGTGATTCATTATGGGCCTCCTTATTGTTCGGCTTACATTATATAATTATGTATTTGCAGGTAAGATGTATAGGTATTTATCTTCTTATCTCAGAAAAAATGTATTAATTTCCTTACACCCTTAACATACAGACATCTTGACGGACACTATTGAAAATTCGAAGGGAGGGGAAAAATCTCATGCTTTATGAGATGTCGTTGACAAGATATTAAATGATGTAGTGTTCGAATCTTAATAATCAGAAGTTAATGGAGGGGATACAATGGAATGGTTACTACTACTAGCAGTTGTTATGGCGTTAATTTTATTTTTACGAAAAAAACTCACATTTACATTTGGTTTATCTCCAAAAACAATAGAGATAAGACGAATAAAAGGGCTTAAAACACTAAGTGATGATCTGGAAAAATCCCTTAGTGAAAGTTATATGCAAAACGTAGAAGATAGGGTGAAAAAAGAAAATAAATTAAAAGAAAATGAGTACAAGTGGCGTCTGCTAGATTTAAAACGTTACTTTATTATGACTTCTCTTTTAAAAGAGTCTCCAATGTTTAGCGAGAAAGTTGATGAACTGTGGCATCAGATGCTCATGTTTACCCGAGAGTATGATGATTTTTCAAAAAAATATTTAGGGAGTATTCTTCACCACAGTCCAAATGTAAAAGGGTCAGCTGACCCTGATTTGCGAGGTTTTTTTGATTGGGTGTACGCTGAGCTTTTTCTCATAAAAAAAGAGAATATCCATCTTTATAAGGGGTTTTTCCGGTACCCAGTACATCCAACTATCATTGATGAGTTTAAAAATTTACCAGAAAACGATCTTATAGTTAAATATTTTAAAAGTGATACCAAATATAATACTACTGTACTCTCACTCATCTCTTCCATGAAAAAAACAGCAAATAAAGTAAAGGATTATGAAAAAAGCGTCATAAACGAAAAAATGAAAAAAAGCAAAAGAGAGGAAAAATACAACGCAATGCTTATTCCTGTTTTGTCTGTTTCTTATTTTCATTATGATGAATTTTCAAGTTACATGAAAATAAGGAGCGCAACTTCATCAAGTTGTACAAGTTGCGGGTCAGCTAGCTCCTGTAGCTCTTGCTCGTCCGATAGTTCCTGCTCCAGCTGCGGTGGCGGTGGAGATTAATAAAAGAACCCTTTAATAAAAAAATCGGGGGGAATGATATTGTCTTTAAAAGTAGGCGATATTATTACATTTGAACGGACTTTCACAGCAGAAGATGTTGCATTGTTTACTAAGATTTCAGCTGATGAAGGCTTATTGCTTGCTTGCTGACGGTAACATTTTTTGCCGCTACGCCTGAAACGACAGCCTATGCAACATCAAACAGCGATGCCTGGAAAAAGGCAGGAATCGATCAAGGTAAAAAAGTGGATGACAGTGCAATCTATGATGATTCGCTTCTAAGTAGAGGAGTAAGTATGTTTCGAAACTTTATTGTTTTTACCTTTCGGCACCTTGACCGATTAGGGTGTGTAAATGGTTTTGCAAGTCATCGTTTGCTGTAACCATTTCAAAATTCGTAAGCTGCCTCTATATTAATGGAAAATTAACACTTTTTAAATAATTAGATAAATAATTAAGCGATATTTAAGAATAGGTAAATAAAGGTTCAGAATGGGGAAACCATATTCTTTTTTTCTGAAAAGCCTGTATGATTATCTTGTAATCGAAATTGGACCAATCATGGAGGCAAAGAGGATGAAAGAAATGAAAAAATGGTTTTTATTATTAATGGCGGCTTTCATGTTAACAGGTATTGCCACAGGTTGCACCAACGAAGATAATGGAACAGATGATACCAACACTGAAGAAACAGAGACCAATGAAGAAGGCACTGAAGAAGAAGGTACTGAAGAAGAGGGTCAATAATAAAAAAGAGCTGGACATCTGATATTATCCCCTTTAAGTAGACAGTGTAAAAAACCTCCCATGTGGTATGTGGGTATTACACTTTACTTAAAGGGGATTTTTCTATGGCTATAAAGGGGCAAACGTTTCAAAGCTACACAAATGACAACTAAAAGTATGGTTAAGGAAATGAAAAAACGGGCAGCCATTTGATAAACGAAGTGGAGGGGCATCCAATCCATTAATGGGGCGCCCGCGCACTAAATTCAAGTCAGTAGAAGAAGAAAGAGATTATTTAAAAGCGCAGGTTGATTATCTAAAAAAGCAATATCCAAATCTAGTAAAGGAGGAGACGATATCCCACAGCCACTCAAATATGAAATAATCGAAGAATTAAAAGGTGCCTATCCAATCACCTGGTTATTGGAAATCGCTTGTATTAAGCGATCAAGTTACTATAAGTGGAAGGCAAAGGAACCAGAGCGGCAGGAAAAGGCTAAACTGGAACAGGATTTACGGGAACATATGATGGGATTACATTTTCTCCATCCGGAATTGGCTGCCCCCGGATGACCTATTGGTTAAAGGGTTTTGTTTTTTACTGACTGCACTTAAAATGGCATATCAAGCGGGAGTGCTGTCATTTTTGTGACGTAGTAATTAATTAGATTTTGCGAACAAAACATCAATCTGATTTGCCGCTTCTTCTTGCATGCTTGGTAACACGTTGGTTTATTTACAACAATTCAAAAAAGCAATTGTAAGCTCAATCTTCTTGGTGTGAAATGCTAGCTGTTTCTGTTAAGGACTCAGTAAACACTTTTAAAATGGTCAGTAGCGCTGGAGTGGCATTATTTTGCTAGTCTACATTTTTGAACAGTATCTTCTCAAATTAATAGAACTTAAATTGATATAGAAATAGGGACGATCCAATAACTCACTGTATGTGACTTTTGGATCGTCCCTTTTTACTTTCAAACGATTAGAGATGCTTTTTTCCCTTAGGGCGGTTTATTAGAGGATAGTTTTTTTCACGCGATTATAAAAATTTGCCTCCTCGATGATCCTTTTTGCTCCAATCGATATATATAAAAGTTGAAAGCAATGTTTAAAGCTTCGGCAGAGGGATTTTTGACGCGGCAGCTCGCACATGCAACAAAAATTGAACGAATGGGAGGCAGGTTTTATGAGCGGATTATTAATCAAGGAAAGTCCATTAATGATCATTCCTTCTTTGGCTGTGAAAATTGGGTTGAGTGAGGCGGTTATTCTGCAGCAGGTGCATTATTGGCTGAAATCAAGCAAGCATGAATTCGACGGGAGAAAGTGGATTTACAATACGTATAAGAATTGGCAAAACCAGCTGCCATTTTGGTCGGAGAGTACGATTAAGCGAACGATCAAGGAACTTGAAAAGGATGGCTACCTGATCTCGGGTAATTGGAACCGGTCCAAGATGGATAAAACGAAATGGTACACAATCGATTATGAAAAGCTAATGAATTTGGAAGAGGAGCTAATGGGACATCCAGCTGCCCAAAATGAGCCATTGAACGCACCAAATGCAGACATGGAGGAGCCCGGCTTGGACCAAGCAATACCAGAGATTACCCAAGAGACTACTGCAGAGAATAAAATCCCCTATGCCGAAATCATCGCTTACCTGAACGAAAAGACAAATTCCTGTTATAAGGCGAGTACACAACAAACCAGAAATCTGATCCGGAAAAGATGGAAGGAAGGTTTTACACTGGAGGATTTTAAGAGAGTGATAGACCTAAAGGCTACAGAGTGGAAAAATCCGCAATGGAGCAAGTACTTGAGGCCGGAAACGTTATTCGGGACAAAGTTTGAGTCGTACTTAAACCAGAGAGGCTTTGGGAGCAACAAGGTTCTCGAGGAGGACTTTGATCTCGATGACTAAGAGGGAAACATTCGAAATCCTGAAATTGATTGGCGAATATTATGGGCAGTTTACTGTTGACCAGCAAAAATTGGATGCCTGGCATGAGGCATTGAAGACATACTCTTTTCAGCAGATAAAACAAAATCTGGTTTGCTTTGTAACCCAATCTCCGGCACCACCGAAGGTTTCAGACCTTGTGAAGCAAAATCTGGCAGGCGAACAACAGCCATTGGAATTTGAATGGGAACCGGCAGTGGAACAAGACATTCAAGAGGAATTGCAGCGGCTGAGACAAATATTAAGGATAAGGATGAACTAATTGGATGCAATTCGAATTTGCCAATGTCGAGGCGGAACAGGCGCTGGTTGGGTCCCTTTTCCTGGAGGTTGGGCTGATCCAGGAATGTACGATCCAGCCTAATCAATTATACACCTGGCAGCTGCGCAAGCTTCTGGAAGCGATGAAGCAGCTGCATGATATGGAAAAGCCAATAGACGTGATTTCTGTTGTCGAACAAATCGGCCCCAATAATCTTAAAGACATTGGGGGTATTGGCTTCATAACAGACCTTGCCGGGAGCGTGCCAACCACCGCCAACTTTCATTATTACCAGGACATCGTTAAGGAATATGACCAAAAAAGAAAAACCATCCAGGCAGCCACTCTTCTTATGGAAGAGGCAAAAACCAACGAAATACGGAAAACGCTGCGCGACGGAATCCATCGCCTGATGCAAATCGAAGACCAAAGCACAGAAGACAGCCTCGGGGAAATACAAGCTTCACTGATCGACTTCTATTATGATTGTGAAAACGATATCGGGGAACTTAGCGGCATCCCGTCCGGTTTTACCCAGCTGGACAAACTGACAGGCGGGTTTCAGGCGTCAGACTTGGTGATCATTGGCGCAAGGCCAGGCATGGGGAAAACTGCATTTGCATTGAACCTTGCCCTTACAGCGGCCAAGGAGGATATTGCAATCTTCTTCTCACTGGAAATGCCGGTGAAGCAATTAATGAAGCGGGCGATCAGTGCAACCGGCAAAATCAATGGCCTGAAATTAAGAAATCCAAAAAAGAACCTGTCCAAGGAGGACTGGACCAAGCTCACCGAAGCAATGGGAAAAATATCAAAGGCAAATCTGCACATGTTCGACCGGGCAGCAATCACTGTCAGCTATATCTGGGCAAAGGTCAGAAAAGTGAAGCGGGAATACGGAGAGAAGAAAAGAATCCTGGTTGTGCTGGACTATCTTCAGCTTATATCAGGAGAAGGAAAGCAATGCACAAACCGCTACGCTGAAATCAGCGAAATCAGCCGCTCCCTAAAACAAATGGCCAAAGAACTGGACGTGGTCGTGCTGGCACTCTCCCAGCTCAGCAGGGGAGTGGAAGTCCGTCAGGAAAAACGCCCGATTCTCTCTGACCTGCGTGAAAGCGGCCAAATCGAACAGGACGCAGACGTAATCGCCTTCCTGTACCGCGAGGATTACTATCAAAAGGGCACGGAACACAAGGACATCACAGAAATCATTGTTGCCAAGCAAAGGAATGGCCCGATTGGGACAGTGAAGCTGGGATTTGAGAAGGAGTATGGGAGGTTTGGTGAAGTGTGATTTAGGGTGAACGACAAGGCAGCGCTAGAACATTGAAGCCAAGCAGCTGGGTCCTGTCCTTATTTCAGGTTTTTGAAATGAATATATTTTACTATGATTTAATTGAAATACATAACTTTCCTTCTCAGTTACGATAAGAGGTCCACCATTCCCTTTCCCTATTCGGTTTTAAATTTGGTTAGTTTGATTATTACATCAAAAAGGATCATCCCTCTTAATAAATAAAGCAATTAAAAGGTTCACAGCAAATTCATCTTTCTGGTAATTGAAAGAAAAGAAATGAAGACGTTGCTGAAGGGATTATCTAAGCACAGTGGAGTCATCCTTGTTGTAACGAAATAAAATGATGGAACTGAGGTAGAAGTGTAACTTTAAATCAAACATCTTAGAATCGCATAAAGGTAACACCTTTTCATTCTTATCATTTTGGTCCCTAATCCTTAGGATAATAAATTTAGAGAAAATAAGGAAATTCTCATGAACCTTCAATCTTTGTTCACATGCAACATGTAGTAGGGCATCTTTTTTAAGCTATCATAAAATTAACTTGATAGGGGGGCTTATAATGTATAAAGTTATGTTTATTAACGCTCTAACAAAGGAAACACTTCGAGAAGAAATTTGCAATCAACCAAAAATATTCAATGGATTGATTCAAGATTTAAAGGCATTAAACGAAAGAAAATCTTCGTTTTTAGTGTTTGACGATCGTGGAAGAACTCTTGAAGCTAACTATGGTATCGCATACCCTTTACGAGGAGGGGAACAAGAAAATATTAATGGCATACTTGAAAGTTAGATTATCACCAAATCAGGCAGTTATCAAACAAGTGGGAGACAGGAAATAACACTCGATTTATTAAATAAATAGTTGAACTCTTATTATCTTTTTATATAAAAGATACTTTTTGTTGATTTGGGCGGCATGATGTAATTATCGCCCAAACCCCTTGGGCGGCACTCCAGTTGTTTTGAGACAGAAGTTAGATAAGGGAATTTAGAGTTACATTTTTGTTTTAGATGGTAAAAAAATTTACAGCAATATGTGCAATTAAAGCTGTTTACGATCAATCTTGACTGCTTCAAAAAAAGATCAGGTTTTGTGAAAGAAAACAATGCAAAAGGAAAGATAATGAGGAGTTTAGAAACTTAGTTTTATCCTGAGTATTATACCCATTTCGATAGTATTGTAAAAAGCTAATCGGCCGTGGATTCAAGAAGGATTGCAACTTAATCAAAGGGCTTCATCGCTTTTTCAAATTTATGTCAAAGGATTCCGTGGAGCTGGTGCATAAAAAATCAATTGATGAAAACGAAATCAAAAGATGAAGTGCGTGCATTGCTTGATAAATTTGGAAAAGACTGTTGATGGGACGGGGACAGCAAAATGATGTAACTCTCAAAAAGTTAAAGAAAATGTAAATCACAGCTACTCATGTGTACTTTTTTTGTAGCCGGCAACTTTTGTTTTGATAAAGTCTGTATCTATAAGAAAAATGTCTTAAGATTGTAATAAGCCCACCAGCGCCCTTGTGTAGCCAAAACTCTGCATATGTGTATTGTAAAACAGCGGTTTAAAAGCGATGCAAATAGAATATGTACCGCTTCTATTATAATTTACTTCCATTTATTGGCAAATCGGTGACTACTAACATCATGTTAACATTTTGCTAACGGATTCCTATCAGTCCCTTGGTGCCTTACGTTACCGGGGGGACTGACCCTTTTTTTCTTGCAATTGATCTTCCTTAATATCTATTCATATAGTAAGATTTTATCATCAAAGAATTGTCGACAGGGGAAGAATCAATGCAGGTTGAAAAAAGGTTAATTGTAAATTCAGATAGAGGAAATTTGCTGAATGAGTTAATAGATTCAATGAATGAATGCCGGCGGTTTTATTTCAGTGTGGCATTCATTAACTTCAGTGGACTTCAACTGATGCTAGATCCGTTACGTGAGGCGGAGAAAAAAGGGGTAACGGGGAAGATAATTACCTCAACTTATCTCAATTTTACAGATGCGAAAGCATTGGAGAAAATCACAGAGTTCAAAAATGTTGATTTAAAGGTGTTTGTGACGGATAAGGAGATTGGCTTTCATACGAAGGTTTATATTTTTGAGTATGAAGATTGTTATAAGGTTATCATCGGTTCATCCAATATTACCCAGAGTGCGCTGAAAAGTAATGTTGAATGGAACGTGGAGGTCATTTCTAAGAGTAATACTTCTTTTATAAAGGAAGTCTTAAAGGAATATGATAGTCTCTGGGATAGATCTCAGATTGCAGATGAGAAACTGATTGCTGAATATGAGGAATTCTTAAAAACTCTTAAATCAACCCAACGAAAGCAGCAACTGATCTTTGAAAAACCGGAATACATCACACCTAACCGAATGCAACGGCGGGCAACTGATAATCTTGCCAGGCTCAGAGGTTTTGGAGAAAAAAAAGCGCTTGTAATCGCGGCAACGGGAACCGGAAAAACGTATATGTCCGCATTTGATGTGAAAAGCTTCCGGCCAAAGCGGCTTCTATTTATTGTACATAGGGAAGAGATTCTTAGAAAAGCGAAAGAAACTTTTGAAAAGCTGCTGCCAAATGATAAGTTTACATTTGGTTTATTAACTGGTAATCACAAAGAGAAGAACGCTGATTATATATTTACTACTAACCTTACAATCTCTAATTGCTATCAAGAATTTAAGAGAGATGAATTTGATTATATTATTATCGACGAAGCCCATCACGCAACAAGTTCAACCTATCAAGCAGTTTTAAACTATTTTGAACCTAAGTTCACGCTTGGAATGACGGCTACACCTGAACGGAGCGACGGATACAATGTATTCGATCTTTTTGATAATAATGTAGCTCTTGAGGTTCGCCTGCATGAAGCGCTTGATGATGAGCTGGTCATTCCGTTTCATTACTTTGGCATAACCGATATTGACGGAATTGATTTGAGTGATGTTTCGCTTGATGACATTGCGGAAGTGACGAAGCGGCTTAAGGTAAATGAGCGTGTCGATTTTATTATTGAGAAGATGGAGTTTTACGGTCATGACGGGGAGAAGCGCAAATGCCTCGGGTTTTGCGCGAGCATTGAGCATGCCCAGTTTATGGCTGCCGAGTTTAACATCAGGGGCTACAAGAGTATTTGCCTGCATGGTGGAGATTCAGCAGATACTCGTGAAAAAGCGATTAACCGTTTGGAAAATGACTATGATGAACTGGAGTTTATTTTTACCGTTGATATTTTTAACGAAGGGGTCGACATTCCTTCAGTGAACTCAGTTCTCATGTTAAGGCCAACAAACTCGCCTATTATCTTTATCCAGCAGCTTGGACGCGGCTTACGGAAGCATGCCAATAAGAGCTTTTTAACGGTGCTAGATTTTATCGGCAATCATAATAAAACGTTCTTGATTGCCCTAGCTCTTAATGGCAGCCGCTATTATGACAAGGAAAGCTTGAAGGTTGCGGTAGCAACGGGTTTTGCTAATATCCCTGGCAGTACCCATATCCAAATGGACAAGATTTCGCAGGAACGAATCCTCGTGCAAATTGACCAGGAAAACTTCAATTCAATGAAGTATTTAAAGGAAGAGTACTTTGAATTTAAAAAGCTTAATCAGGGGCGGATTCCTTACTTCCTATTGGATTATTTAAAGTATGATGGGGCGCCTGATCCGGTAAAATTTATCGACAAAGAGAAAACATATTTACAATTTGTGGCCAAAGTAGAGAAAACGGAACGGCTGAAAACCTTATTGAGCGATGATATCTTTGAAAGGGCGCTGAAGGAACTTTCAAACAAACTCCCTCTTAAACGGGTGTATGAATTTGTTGTAATCAAGTATTTGCTTGAACATGATCATATTTCATTAGAATCGGCGAAAAATGAGATTTTGAAGTGTATTAAGTTTGTTGATGATGATAGTGTCCTTCATGCGTTCCAAACCTTAAACCAAGATTTTTACGACAGCGGGGAATTGAGTCGGAATGTGAAGTTGTTCGATTTGCAAAACGGTATTCTTATTAAAACTTCTGTCTTCGAGAGGATACTCTCTCATCAAGAATACCGAAAGTACATCGAAGACATTATCATGTACGGTATTTTCCGATATGAAAAAGAATTTAAATATGAGTACTACGGCGTGCCTCATTTCAAACTGTATGAGCAGTATAAAATGGCAGACGCAGCCCTGCTTTCGAATTTTCGGAAAAGTCATAGTTCCTTTCGAGGTTCAGGTCTGCTTACCAACGGGAATGACTACTTCTTATATATTGATCTGCACAAGGAGGCTGACGTTGAGGAAAGGCTCGCGTATAAAGATGAGATCAAAGACACCCGGCATTTTCAGTGGCAAACTCCTCACACAACGGCCCAGCACACGAATACCGGGCAGAATATTATCTATAACGAGGCTCGCGATATTAACCTTCACTTGTTCATCAGGAAATATAAAGTCATTGATGGCAAAAACGAACCGTTTATCTATATCGGAAAAGGACACAGCATTAGTTTTGAAGGTAACAAACCAATCACTGTTCAAATGGAATTGGAACATGAACTTCCATACAACCTATATATCGAATTCACAAAAAAAGTATAGTCTCTGCTGACTATACTTTTTCTTTTATCAACTTTTCAACTGCTGGTACATCTGCAGGTGCCCATACTAGGGAGTTGAGATTTTCTCGCTTCAGCCAAATTAATTTAGAATGCTCGGTAGGAATGGGTGTTCCTTGAATGATTCTGCACTTTATGGATATGAGATTAATGATGAATGATTCATATTCATGAGTGATGTCGTTATGTAATTCTGTAGGTTCGACTTGGCAATGTAGTTCTTCTTTTATCTCTCTTGTTATAGCTGAATATAGATCCTCATCGGGTTCCACCTTCCCACCTGGAAATTCCCACATATTTGGAATCGCCATTTCCGGTGAACGCAAGGCACAAAGGATTTCCTTTTGCTTATTTTCTATAATTGCTGCCACAACTTTTACTGTTTTTTTCATGTTGTCCTCCGATAAATATAGTACTATTAATTATAATATCATTTATGAAAAAACAAGGTAGGTCTTAGAGTCTTTTTTAAATTAAGAATTAATTGCGCTAATATTTTTTGTAGCATTCTTATGGTGTTACAAACGGTAGATGAATATTTATTGAAAATATAAAACATTTGTTAGATGAAAGAAATAGAGGATGCGGTCTAAAGTGCTTATACATTTCTTAGCGGCTATCTATAAAAAAATCTTTACCAGGAGGAAAACGAATGCCAATTTACAACAAATTAGTTCGAGATCTAATACCAAAGGTTATTGAAAATACAGGTAAGCGGTTCACTACTAGAATCTTAGATGAGAAAGAATACATATCAGAATTGAAAAAGAAGAGTTATGAAGAACTAGAGGAATATATGGCTACTACAAATAAGGATGAAGCAATTGAAGAACTGGCAGATTTACTGGAGATCATCCATGCATTTGCTGAATATCATGGTTCTTCCATCCAAGAGGTTGAACAAGTACGCAGCAGGAAAGCAGCAGAACGCGGCGGATTTAAAGAAAAGATTTTTTTAATAGAGGTTGAAGATGAGTAATATTCACTTAGTCACACACCAGCTTGGCCAGCATATTAAAAAGCAGATTGAGTCGGCTTCATCAATTTGCATTCTTATATCATTTGTTATGAAGTCTGGTGTTGATTATTTAAAGAGTTCCTTAAAGGCAGCGGCCGATCGTGGAGCTGAGATAAAGATTTGTACCGGAGATTATTTGTTTGTTACCCAGCCTGAAGCGCTGGAATTGCTTTTAGAGATTGACAGCCGGATAGAGGTGAGGATTTGGAGGAGCAATGGAGTATCCTTCCACCCGAAGGCTTATCTCTTTGAATCGGAAGATCACGAGTGTTTGTTTGTAGGTTCTTCTAATCTATCAAGATCCGCATTGGGTAATGGAGTAGAATGGAATATCCGTATAAGTGACGAGAAAGATGTCTTTCAAGAGGGTTTTCAACTTTTCTTAGAGACTTTTTATTCTTCTCAAACTATTCCTTTAAATAAAGAAACTCTTAAAGAATACAAAGCCAGGTATGAAGAGAGTCAAAGGAAGAACCCCGGCTTGGTTCATAATTGGACCGAAACAGAAGAACTAAATTTAATGCTGCCTTCTGAGGAGGAAAGCAATTCTTCAGTAGGTGTAGTAATGGAATTTAAGCTTCCGTATGGATCTATCCAGCCTCGTTTTGCCCAGCCGGAAGCATTGGAAGAAATGAATAAGACACTGGAAGAGGGTTACAGCAAAGCGTTAGTGGTAATGGCAACTGGTCTTGGCAAAACGTACTTAGCGGGTTTCTTTGCACAGAAGTTCAAGCGAGTACTATTTATTGCCCATCGGGAAGAAATATTGTACCAGGCAAGGCGTTCTTTTCAAATGATTATGGCCGAGAAAACTTACGGTGTATATAATGGGAAAGTAAAGGAAGAAAAAGCGGACACTATTTTCGCATCCATATATACCCTTAGCTCTCAAAGACATCTGCACTCTTTTGATCCTGCAGATTTCGATTTAATAATTGTGGATGAATTCCACCATGCAGCAGCAGACTCTTATAAACGTGTTCTCGATTACTTTAATCCTGCTTTTTTATTGGGAATTACGGCTACACCTGACCGAAATGATAATAAGGATGTTTATGCAATCTGTGATGGAAATGTAGCTTATAGGATGGATTTTCTGGAAGCTATCAGCAGAGAATGGCTGGCGCCTTTTAAGTACTACGGTGTTTATGATGAGACTGACTACAGCCAGATTACCTGGCTGGGGAATAGATATGATGAAGCAGAACTGCTGGAGGCGCAATTACGCGAGGATTTGGCAGAACGGATATTGCAGGCATGGAAAGAGAAAAAACAAACCCGCACAATCGGTTTCTGCTCGTCGATCAGGCAAGCTATCTTCTTATCAGATTACTTTAATGAGCATGGGTATAAAACGGTCAGCCTGCATTCCAAGCAGGTTGGTGTGAGCAGGAGCGAGGCGATCAAGCAGCTTGAAATAGGTGAGCTTGATGTTATTTTTACAGTGGATCTTTTTAACGAGGGTGTTGATATACCTCCCGTCGACACGCTTCTTTTCGTTCGACCCACAGAATCGCTGGCTGTTTTTACCCAGCAAGTGGGGCGTGGTTTGAGGCTTTATCCCGAAAAAGAATACTGCACCATTATCGACTTGATAGGGAACTATCGGAATGCAGATATCAAGCTGAGTCTGTTTGATACAATGCGAGATGCCTCCGGATCAAAAAAGATCGAGCCGTCAGTTCCAGCATCTTGTGAAATTGATTTGGAACTGCGGGTTATAGATTTGCTGCAGGAAATGGCCAGAAAGAAGCACCCCCGAAAAGACAAACTGCTGAGTGATTATTTGTTCCTAAAGCAGGAGCTGGGAAGAAGGCCATCCTATCTGGAGCTTCACTTAAAAGGCCGGTCGGAATCGATTCAATATCGCCAGGAATTTAAATCGTACACGGGATTCCTTAAATGGGCGGGGGAGCTTTCAGAAAGAGAGCAGGAAGTTTTTGATCGTTATCGAGCCTGGTTAGAGGAAGTAGAAAAGACCGGAATGGCAAAGAGCTATAAAATGGTAGTTTTGCTTGCGATGCTGAACCGAGGAGTCTCTGATTGGAATAAACCGATAACGCCAATTGAGGCGGCACCGTTTTTTCACGAATACTTAACAGAAGAAGAGTTTCGAAAGCGGATTGATTTCTCAGACAAGACGTCAAGAAGGTTATGGGCTTATGATGAAAACGGTGTAAGTTCACTTATTTCAAAAATGCCGATGAGCAAATGGGGCGGCAGTTCAAATGGCCTTGTTACATTTGAAAATGGGATCTTTGAATTGAATTTTGATGTAATGCCGGAAGATGAGGAAATTTTGTATGACTGGACAAGGGAGATATGTGAGTATAGGCTCCATTATCATTTTGAGCGGAAGGCTAAGTGAGAAAAAATTTTATAAATAGAGTGATTTGGTCAGGAACTATTAGAAACATTACTTGGTAAGAGTATCTACACATTCCTTCCAGAAGTTGAGAAGTCTCTATATATCAATATTGAATATTAGCATTTCCTCCTTTAATTGTAATTTGTGGTTTAATAAAGTGAAAAGGTCGTGTTACTATTAAAGCCGTAATTTTTGATTTTGATGGTACTCTTGCTGATACTTTGCCAGTTTGTTTTTATGCATTTCAAGCTGTATTTAAGGACTTTGACAACAAAGAGGTTACTCCAGATGAGATAAAGGCTATGTTCGGTCCATCTGAGACTGGAATCATCAGAGAAACTTATGGATTCAAATCATGACAAAGCAATTGAATTATATTATGAGAAGTATAGTGAAAAACACAGCAAGAACTTGTTCTTGAGAATGAGGAGATTAACGATTTACTCCTGTTTTTAAAAAGAGAAGGTTATAAATTGGGGATTGTAACAGGAAAAGCTAGCAAAAGTTTGCTTATCTCTTTAGATTGCCTTAGTATGAATAACTTATTTGATGTGATAATCACTGGTGATGATGTTTCTATACCAAAACCTCATCCAGAAGGATTGAACAAGGCATTGGCACAGCTTAACATAAAAAACACCGGTGCTATTTTTTAGGAGATAGTGACGCTGACATTTTGGCTGGTAAACAAGCTAATGTACATACTATCGTAGTACAGTGGTTGCCAAATTATCAGACATTAGAGTTTGGTGTTCAACCAGATCAAATGTTAAATAACATAAATGAACTCATACAAGCACTTAAAAATTTCAAGTGTAAACAACAGTAATAGTATATAAACAAATTAGTTCAAGTAACGGGTGCGTCAATCCAGAAAGGATTAGTCGCCTTTGAACAATACAGAGAGCGTCTAGAACGAACTTTAATTCCGATTGAAGTAAGGGAATTAGACTAACTAAAAAAGGAATGATGTCTGTGCTTTCCATTGACCCTTCTACCAATACAGAACGAGAAAATTATAAGTTCCTGATAGGAAGCATCATACCCAGGCCCATTGCTTTCGTCACATCGCTTTCTGAAGAAGGAGTTCTGAACGGTGCCCCCTTTAGTTATTTTAATATCGTTTCGTCCAATCCGCCGATGATTTCTTTATCGGTCCAACGGAAAAATGGAACAATGAAGGATACGGCGAAGAACATCCTGGATACAAAGGAATTTGTCGTCCATATCGTCGATGAACAGAATGTCGAGAAAATAAATGAGACAGCTGCTTCCCTGCCTCCGGACCAAAGTGAAGTCGAACAGGCAAACTTGACGCCGGTAGAAAGCGTAAAGGTTTCCGTCCCAGGTGTAAAAGAAGCGAAAATCCGGATGGAATGTACACTGGAACATGCCATTCAACTGGGAGGCACAGATTCACCTGGCTGCGATCTGTTGATAGGGAAGGTTGTCCACTTCCACATTGATGATGACATATATGAAAACGGAAGGATCGATCCGAACGGAATAGCTGCCGTAAGCAGGCTTGCAGGACAGAATTATGCAAAAATAGGCGACATTTTTGCCATCGAACGACCAAAATAACTAGTCCAGGAAAGGGGAGATAGACATGCAGAAAACAGCAGGCATCCATCATATTACCTCGATGGTGAATGACGCAAAGAGAAACATTGACTTTTATGCAGGGGTACTGGGGTAACGGTTGGTAAAAAAAACCATCAATTCGACCGTCCGGAAGTATACCATCTTTATTTTGGGAATGGCACCGGACACCCTGGCAGTGTCATCACGTTCTTCCCATGGGCGAAACAACTAAAGGGCCGGATTGGCAGGGGTCAGGTAGGAGTGACAAGTTATATGGTTCCTCCTGGCTCCCGCCCTTTCTGGGAAAGACGTCTTGCAAAGTTTGGAGTGGAGTTCAAATCCTTACAACGCTTTGGCGAAACCTATGTACAGTTTCAAGACCCTGATGGCCTTGAATTGTTTAAACTAACGGGGCAGGATTAGTGAATAAACAAGGGGGATAGGTTTTATTAGGTAGACATTTCCAAATGGTAAAGTTCTGGCAGGTGAAACAGGCTTTCTTGTCGAAACTTAGATATATGAAATTCATTAAATTGGAGGGAAAAACGATGGCAGAAGTTTTGTTGTTACACCATGTTTTGGGCCGAACGAAGGGAATTGAAGCAATCGCCGATCAACTGAGAGATGCGGCGTTTTTGATAGTGTGATGTAAACTAATACATAATGTAGGAGGAAAATGCCTCTTTGCTGGGTTCTATATTCCTATTTTCATCGACTTCAATTAAAACCTTTTAAAGTGCTGCCTTTTCGTTTAAAGCCTTCTTTCATCTCCTACATCTAAATATATAAGAATAAGTGTCCCTCAATTTAGTATAATAAACATCCCTTCACACAAATGCGGAATGAAGACTACCGACCAAATTAGAGTAGCCTTTCTCACATCATCAAGCCAGTTCTTTTATTACATTGATACTAAATCCCTTGTTGATACAGTGAATTTTTGTAAACAATCAGAACTAAGACTATAAGCATTAACATTCTTCTTGTACTGCTTTACTACATCAACGTGGTCATCATAACTATAAACAAAGAAATTTACATCTTTTTTTCCTTTTTTTAGGTTGATAACAAATGGAATAACATTAGTCTCAGGTTCTAGAAAAAATTTTTCATTACCTTTAATCATAAAATATTTTTGTAAAAATGAAGCTTCATTAAAATAGGCAATAAATCTTAGTTTGTCTTCTTCTTCTAAGCTCTTTCCCTTAAACGTTACAGTAACATCAATTGGATTAAGTTTAGGATGAAGTGCAAATTTACTTTCAAGCCATTCCACACCTACACTTGGAAGAGCCGTTAAAAGTTTAATAATAATTCCAATAATCGCAATTGCAATAGCCCATGTCATAATATATCAACTCCTTAAGTAATAATATCTGGTTACTAACTTACTAATAGATATTCATGATAAATATGGAATTATCGGGCCCTGATCCGCACTTGTTCATCAGTTTGACTCCGCAGAATCATTAGCAGGAGGTGCATCTGCTTTAAAGCATTTCCGTCCATATTCTAGGGCTTTCCAGCTACCCGCTATTTATGTGACAAGTGTTCATGCGTCGATCCTATTACTTCTTGTTTGTGGTTGATGGTTTCCCTAGTCCCTTTTTTTTAGGTTTCTCGCTACTTACCTGCTTCGTATTACATCCAGATAGAATAAGTAAGAATAATACTGCTAAAAAGCTGTAATATTCAGCTTATAACTTCTTGTCCCATACGTCCTTCACATGTTGTAAATATAAATACAGTTTTCATTATACATAAAAGAAAAGACAATTACCTGAGAACTTTTTGGAAAATAATCGATCTTTTATTCGTGAAATAAACGTTGAATTCTCTGAAGATATTTCAACAAATTCTTGGCGCATGCGCTGCATCAATGACTAAAGGGAGCTTAATGGGTGTTTCTTTGCGTGAGATTAACGATAAGGTCCAACGAAACTATCTTTCCTTGTCGACAGGATTAAGATACAACTTAAACCGTGGTTTAAGTCAACAAAAAAACTAAAAAATTTTAAATTCTGTACCAGTTAATGAATTCAGACATTTCGTCACAAAAGGTAAATCAAAGGAAAACAGCATTTCTTTAAATTGAGATTATAATGTGAACCACAACAGTTAAATCGTTAATACTGCCTCATCCCGCTCAATTAGTGGCAGCAGTCCCTTTTTTTCATAATAACGTAACGTTGATTCTGTAATATGGAATTTTGCTGCAGCTTCGCTAATTGAACAATATTTCATCGGGAGACCTCCAAATTCCTCACTAAAAAACAAAAATGTGAAAAGGTGAACTTAAACTCCCATGAAAATAAAAACTGAAAAAGGGCATACGAAAATAAACTCAGAAAAACCAGTTTTTAAAAAGAGGCTGGGCCTCATAAAATTTTAGATATAAAATTGGTGGTACATGGCTTGAATTCAGACCCTTCTCGTTGGAGTAAAATAAGTGCAGCTGGAGCAACAACCAGAATTAGGATTAATCTCCCATGAGTGCTACCCATCAAGGGTGCGACAGTCGGTGTTACACCGTGGTCGTTGGAGTCAGACTAACGGATGGGCTCTAAGGAACCATAGTTCAAAGACCTTCTTCTCCAGCATTAAACAGTATAATCTCACAGCCTATTTTCATTCTCTGTGGTGAATCGCTGATTTGTGTGATTCATGGATGGCTAACGGGTGCTTTTGTTGAATAACTTCAGTTTTTAATCATAATTAAGTCTGGCTAACATTAAGCCATGCTTTTATTATTGTCACGAATAGATGGTTCATGTCACGATAAAGTTGTCTCCGGCACAAATGTCACGACTGGGTTGTCACTCGACAGAAGGGGTAGGAAATCTAAGAGATAACTATATTACTTTACTTTTCAACTATGCGTAAAATATCCATTTTACGAATAATATCTTTAACAACATAGCGCGTATTACGTTAATAATACTATATAAATCGGAAGGTAACTAGTTATACATACATTACAAAAATTATCATATAAACGATTCAAAGAAGAAAGTATAGAAAATCGTGTCATATAATAATGACAACGATTTTCTATACTTTCTGGTTTTTTACCACAAATTCAATACTATTATGGAAAATGACATAAAATATCTATATTCCCCGGAGATTAAAAGGCAGTAAAGAGTTTTATGTCTTAATGGTGTAGAGAATTGTGTTACTCGTCAGAAGGGGACATTAAAATAGATTGAGCGTATATAATTTGTCGTTTTTAAAGTTTAAATTCTCGGCAGTTTTTGAAACATATAGGATTAGTCTCAGTATAAAATAGAAATCTTAGATATTGAGACAGAATGAGAATTTATAAAATGCAAGGACAGATTATAATGTTGTGTCATTTCTTTACTCCTTTACCACTTTATTCATATAAAGTATAATAAAGTTCATAGAGAGAAGCGGATAGATATTAAGATGAAAAAAGAGGGATTATATTGAAAAAAATATTAATCATTGGCAGTAGTGGAGGCAACTTATTTAATTTAGGCGGTGCAAGTCCAAGGAAGCTGTTAGACGAAATTTTAATTCAAATTAAGGCTGCCGAATTGGAAGCGGAAGATTTGCTTTTCGTGACAGCAGGTGAATCAATGGACACAGCAAATGATCACACCAGGGCCTCAATTTATCGTTTGGAAAAACATCAGCCCGTTGAGATTTTCAATGGCAATCTTAAGGATGCTAATATTGAAGCCTCCAAAGTAGATTCATATTTGGCAGACCGGATCAGGAATAATGAAGTGGATGGAATCATCGCAATGAGTGTGGATCCGGAAGGGACTAATCTACATACCATTAAGGCAGCTATTGAAACAAACATACCCATAGTTGGTACTGGCGGAACTTCAATGGCTATGATTACATCTAAAGGAGGCAATGTGATAGCGTCATCTGGTACCACCGGTACTACCAACAGAACCAGAGCGGTTTCGTTTATATCATGCCTTTGTAAGCACTGGGATATTAAGTACAACCCTCAAATCGGAGGATCAGGCCATAAGGAAGAAATTGCAAGCGGCAATGTGTTTAAAAATATTAATATTAGAGGAATCATGATTTCATCTTTGCCAGGTTTTATTGCGATGGCCTTGGTATTGGCTTTAAGCAAAATCCCGGCGTTAGAAGGGCTTGGTGAAGTTACAGACCTCTTGCTGAAAGCTCTGCCAGTGATGATGGCTGTTATTGCGGCTAAGCAAGTATCTGAATTAGATGAAGTATCTATCCTGTCAGGTGTTATCGCAGGAGTTCTGTCTGTGAATGGCGGTATCATTGGCGGGATCATTGGAGGAATTGGAGCGGGTATTTTGGTTCATTATCTATTCGGAAAATGTATACAATGGCGCTTTCCGATGACAACTGTCAATATTGTGGCAGGCGGGATATCCGGTTTAATTTCAGGTTTGATTGTTTTCTACTTTATCGGACCGGTGGCGTTGAAGGCGGGTAACTTGATTAAGGAAATAATTGAATTGGCAGTGTCATTTAATCCCGTCCTTGCAGGCACGGTTGCAGGATTGCTTATCTGGCCAGCAATCTTGGGTGGTGTCTACCACGCAGCAATCCTTCCAATTGTGCTTCTTGAGATGGAGAAAACAGGAAACAGCTTTTTAGGAGCCGTGGATATGGTCGGTTTGGTCATGGTATCAGCTGGAATAACGCTTGCAAATATTCTTTCTCCAAGGGATAAAGGTGAAGCCGCAGTTGCAACGCCAGGATTTATGATCAATATGGGCTTCGGTACCTTTGTGGAAGCTGCTTACCCTTTTATGTTCTCAAATAAGGCAGTATTTATAGGCGCAGTATTATCGGCGGGTCTTGGAGGTGCCATGGTCGGTTTCTTTGATGTACGCGGTACAGCTTATGTTCCATCTTTTACGGCACCTTTTATGTCGAATAACCCCATTGGATTTATCATTGCCATGGCGGTTCCGTTGCTATCTGCCCTAATTATTACTTTGATTGCTAACAAGAGAGCCACTAACAAAAAGAAAAGGGATGAAGCAACACACAATAGCCCCCTTAAATTGGAATCCTATTAGACAAAGTATAACTAGCCTTGTAGCTTCATTGTCTACTCCACTCTACATAAAGATAGAAAGGAATTACCGTCTTTAAAGGGGTGAACAATCTTGTTGACATTCCTGGAGCAGGTAACATAAGTACCAAATTAACATCTGCACAGCTTCAACTGGCTGAAATTGACAGGATGTTAGTGAGTTTGGATTACTTAACAGTTATTCAACAAGAGATGAATGATTCTCATCAAAAGTTAAGTTCATTATTCGAAGAATATCAAAAAGAAAAAAGCACTGAAAAATTATTTGAAATTGAAGAAGTGTTAAATTCAAACTTGATTTATCAGATTGAAAAGTTAAGTAATACTAAAGTTCTAGATCTATCTTCAGGTGTTTTAATTACAGTAAATAAAGCTGAATCCCTTTTTAATTCATTACAGGAAGCAGGAAAAAAGACAGTAAATACACTTCAGTTTTGGAAGGAAAATGAAGGAAATTCTGATGGATCAGATATAAAAGAAACTTTAGAAAAAGATTTAGATGCTTCTAAAGAGAAGATTCAAAAGATGCCTAATGAAATAGAAAAACGGTCCAGGGGCAGTATTACGTCAATAAGCATTGTTCGAAAAGAAATACAGACTATAAAGATAGCAGAAATGTAAAGTAGTGAATGAAGGGGGATAATCCCTCTTTTTATTTTTTTGCATTTTGATAGGTTACGGTGAACCGTATCATAAGTAAATGAGGTTTTTATTCTATACAAAGAAATAAATGACACCTAGACTGCACTATGTCTAGGTGTCATTTATTTTGTCATGAGATGTATCCGAGGTCTAAAGAAACGGTGTTAGGAAATTTTGTCCTTGAAAAGAGCTTCACTCAAGTTAGGTTCATTGTTTTGGTCACTTGATTCGGATTTATAAAAATCTTGTTTATCCAAGAACACGGTGGCTAAGGTACCCCCAACCAGACCCCAGAATGGCGCTCCGATATGGAGAATAGAGATCCCAGAGATAGTGATTATAAAGGAAAAGAGGGCTCCTGATTTGAATGGACCAGAGAAACTCATTTTCAAAGAGTCAACCAGTACACTAATCATGGCGACCCCACCTAGTAATTGAATTAATGAGGCAGGAATGACATGTGGAAT
Organism: Bacillus sp. M6-12; assembly: GCF_002860285.1. Classification (GTDB taxonomy): domain Bacteria; phylum Bacillota; class Bacilli; order Bacillales; family DSM-1321; genus Peribacillus. The sequence goes on along the minus strand of NZ_PGVF01000003.1, from coordinate 226,846 downwards.
TTGCGAAGCTATTGGAGAGAATAGAGCTAATAGACAGGATAATACTCCTAATACAATAGCAGCGACATACCTATGTTCAAGTTTGCCTGATTCTTTGTTAACAAGTAAGCCCGTCATGGGACCTGCAATACAGGCTGGGTGGCCCCCAAAAAAAGCATTTATAATGGTCCCGATTCCGCTCCAATTGGTCATGGCATTAATCGGTGGACGATAGCCATGGGTTTCTAAAATAGCAATCCCTTGGGCATTTTGAATAGCAATAACTGTTAAGAGTAATGGAATGACAAGTTCCCCTACAACGGAAAAACTAAATGATGGGACGATAAAATGGGGAATGCCCATTGTTATATGGAGAGGCTGTACAGAAACGTTCGGCAAAAATTTAAGACAAAGAATTGCTGCAATGATCGCCCCTAATATAGGGGGAAACTTTTTTGAAAATCGTAAGAAAAAAGAAAGAGCAAGAAAGACAAGTAACGGGATTCCGTTGAGTAAAGGATTTTTTACAACCGAGCCGATCATTTCAGTTCCGAAAGGGAGTAAGACGCCTGACACCATCCCCATCATAACTGGCATAGGCAAAACCTTCATCATTTTTGTAACAATGCCAGATAAACCTAAAAGAAAAATAAGGATCCCGGTTAAAATATAGCCACCAACCACTTGGTTGAAAGAATAATGGGTTAAGCTTGAGCCGACAAGAATGGCTCCAGGTATTGAAAAGGCATAGCCTAGGGGTTGCCCATAATATAAGGAGACGATGAGCGTTAGGAGTCCCCCCATTCCATAAATGGCGAAAATCCATGAGCTGGTTATGCTGCCAGACAAATGACCTTTTGCAGCAGCTTGTAAAACAATTAATAATGGTCCTGCTGAACCAAAAAGCCAGGCCACAAATCCATTCGATATATTCCCAACCGATAAAAGCTTTGGAAATTGCATGGTATTTTTTTTGAACAACAAAGTCACACTCCTTCAACTAATGAATTACACTACATCTTAGTGTATACTCAATTTATCAATACTTAAAATATCTGTTTTGTCTTTTTACTATATCTTTTGGGTATGATGGAGGTTTCATATTGGATATTCGACAGTTAAAATACTTTGTCACTATAGCAGAAGAAGGTAAGATTACGACCGCTGCAAAGAAATTAAATATTGCTCAACCCCCTTTGAGTAGACAACTCAAACAAATGGAAGAAGAGCTAGGCGTCATTTTATTTGATCGAGATAACAAAAGTCTTAATTTAACCTTGGAGGGGGAAAGATTACTTCTTCGAGCAAAAGAACTTTTAAATAAACTTGATGAAACAATGGTTGAAGTTCAAGAATTGAGGAAAGACGCCAGTGGGATTTTATCTGTTGGATCCAATCTTTATTGTGCATCTTTAATTCTTTCTAAGGTGGTAGATATTCGTGAGAAAAATCCTGGTCTTACTTTCAAAGTATGGGAAGGTGAAACGATTCATCTCATAAAAATGTTATCTAAACGCCAGATTGAGATTGCGATAACAAATAGTCCAATAACAGAAAAAAGTATCTCTCAAATGACATTGGAAAGTGACCCATATGTGCTTGTTTTACCTGAAAAATGGACGTGGAGTGGATCAGAACAATGCAGGTTAGAGGAAATCATCGATTTGCCATTGATTCTTCTACGACCAAACTATGGTTTAGGTGCGTATGGACAAATTGTCAATGAATTTCAACGGTTAGATTTAGAACCAAATATACTGTGCGAATGTCAGGATTTAATTATGTTACTTGGTCTCGTTTCATCGGGGTTTGGTGCAACGATCTTACCACTCTCGTTATTATCCCTCCATTCATTGGGAGGATTGAGAGTCATTCAGCTAAAGGATCAGACCTTAATATCTGAACCTAAAGTAATTTGGAGGAAGAATAGTTACTTATCAAAAGCAGCAAAAGAATTTTTAAAACTTTTTTAGACACTAAAATTATTTACTCAAAAGTAATAGACTTCAACGTTGAAAAATGGCAAATAAAATGAAACAGGTATAGTTTTGACTGTCTGTTGTAAAGTAGATCTTTAAATGAAAAATAAAATATATTCATGGTTTTATAACATCATTTAAATTCGTGACGGTGAACCGCATCATAAGTAAATCAGGTTTTTGAGGGAATATAAAAATCTAAACATTGAAAAATACTTAATCTACTTCATCCAGTCTTTAAATTGACTAGCACTGTGAAAGGATGTTGACAGGCTAATAAATCAAAAAGGCTGACTAAAAAACTTTTAGCCAGCCTTTTTGATTATGCAGTTTTGGAAATGATTTGGTTATTTTCTAATAAGGCCCTTGATTCACCAATAGCGGGCTGACAACCCTAAGAAATGGTTATCCTATATGGTCTATGCACTAATATACGATACAGATCGGGACGTATACTCCGGTAGCCTAAAATTAGCTGATATGCATAATGAAAGTTGATGTAAATATATATTATAGTTATGAGTTTATTAGAGGATGTTCTCACGTCAAAAGGACGTTGGGGCATCCTCTTTTTATTTTGCTAAAGGAGAGATGTCATTTGAAAAAATCAGCTGCTAAAAGAGTAAAAAATTGTATCAGTAAAGCTTTTTAACTGAGAAAAGACACCATCTCTTTCCGATCATGATGGACACACAAAGACCAGATCGGATTGCTTTAAACCTTGCACAAGGAAAAATAGTAATTCTCCTGCATGGGACGCCTTTTGGATTAATTGTTCCGGTAGTATTTTTTGATTTTATGTCTGCTATGGATGACACATCTCATACTTTTTGGGTGAGCAGGTTAATGATTTTTATTCGATATATGGGTCTGATTATTACTCTCATTCTTCCAGCTTTGTATGTGGCACTGACCTCCTATAACCCTGAGATTCTAAGATCCCAGCTGGCGGCTACTATTGCTGGCAGCCGTGCTGGCGTGCCTTACCCTTCTTTTTTTGAAGTCTTATTTATGCTTTTGGCGGTGGAAATGCTAATTGAATCCAGCCTGAGGCTTCCGAAAACAATTGGACCGACTGCGACAACAGTTGGCGGATTAATACTTGGCCAGGCTGCTCAGCAGGTACAGCTTGTCAGTTCGATCATGATTATCATTACCGCCTTCGTAGCCATTGCCAATTTTACAATTCCCGTTAATTCAATGGGTTTTGCAGTGCGGGTCGCACGCTAACCACTAATCTTACTGGCCAGTTTATTCGGAATAATGGGTTTATTAGGGGGGATTATCCTAATAATTTGTTACCTCACTGACACACGAAGCTTTGGTACACCTCTTTTAAGAATGTATTGGGGATCCTCTAAGAGAATAGAGAAAATAAGCGAGGAACCGAAGGGGGAACGGGGTTAGTTGGCACGTTATTTCTATTACATTATCTTACTAAATATGGCATTAAATATCATTCTCAACGTTCCCATGGTTTTGATACAAAACCGTTTTAATGGCTCGATTACATCCATTCTCATAAGTATCCCGCTTGGCACCCTGCTGGCCTATCTTTTTACAAAGGGTATGAGCAGATTTCCATATCAGGGCCTTCCGGAAATATTTAAAGAGGTAATGCCGGGATATATCAGAGTTCCTTTTTTATTTTTTTTAGCGTTAATGTGGCTGGCAGCTGGCAGCCGGCACCCTTGCTGTAACTTCTTTTTGCTATGTTATTAAGCTCTATCTGAATCCGGAAATGGATTTAAGAATCATTTCGGGTTTTCTTATTCTCTTGCTTATATATGGAGCAACCCGAAATACTCAATCTATTTTGTATAAAACTGAAATTACCATGCTGGCCGCTCTTCCATTTATAGGCTTTATTATCTTCAAGTCACTATCAAGTGATTATTTTTACCCTGTACATATTAAGAGAATTCTACAATTCACCTGGCAAATGCCTAACTACAGCTCTATTGCAGCAGCCAGTTATATATTTACAGGATATATCAATTTGGTGATTATTAACAGAAATATTCAAGCAAAGGAGATCCTATATTATTTTTGGGTAATTCCCGTACTCGGTTCTTTAATACTTGCCTTTACGTATCTTACACCTTTTGGGTTCTTAGGGATTCATTCCGTGGGTGATTTTGTCTTTCCATGGATGGTTACGGTTGATTCATTAAGAATGCAATACGGGTTTATTGAACGAACCAGTTTTGTATTAGTGTTTGTATTCATGCTGTTAACGATGCTTTTTGGAATAGTCACCTGGAATGTTGGCCTTGAGCTAATGAAAGGTGCCTTTGGTATACAAGATAGAAAGACTGGCATGCGCTTATTTGCATTAACCTTTCTTTCTTTTATTGGATTCCTGAGTGTCTATTTTCAAGAATCCTTGAACCAAAGGGAGTTTTTCGGGTACGCAAAATACTGGTTTAACTTTCGGCTGCCTGTTGAAGTGGTATTAGTTATGGTTGTTTTTCTACTTTCCTTGAGGAGGAAGAAAACATGAAGAAGAAGGATTCCTTATTAATCTTATGTGTTGTCCTTGGTCTTGCGGGAATGTTAGCGGGTTGTGCGTTTAAGGATATAGATAAGCGCTTCTTTGTGGTGTCTATGGGTGTAGATAAGTCAAATAATCCTAAGAAACCCTTCCATGTTTCCCTCAACAGGAAAGTGAAATACCGCTGGCGCTTTACGGAATTATACAAGAGTTTTATACAAATGGACGACATGCCACGGTTATGCCGTTTTTGGTGTGCCAGGCATGTTGATTAACTAGGCGGTGAAAGCCCGCTATGGACGTTGGGATATGCGAACCATTAGCTAAAGGCAAGGGTGTCTGCGGTGACGCGGATTCTGTAGGAAGCCCAAGGTAGCAAACGGGAAACAGAGCAATAACGGTTCCACACAGGCAAATAATTTAAGTGGCGGCAGGAAACCTTTTGAGCTTTACCAGTCATAAGTAAGTATGGGTGTCATATGAATAGCTAAAATATGAATATTTTTGAGACAGGATGACCGTCCCCGTTTAATTGGGGGATTGCCGGGAGATGCTATAGATAAAATAGTTGTTGAGGCAGAGGGTGGTTGGAGTGAAGGTATTGTCGATGATTCAGCCTTGGGCAAGTCTGTTTGTCTTGCGCGAGGCTCAATATGAAACTAGGTCGTGGAGTACGAAATATCGCGGCCCTCTTGCGATTCATACCAGCAAAAAAGTCGATAAAGAGGTCTGCAGACTTGAGGCGATCAAGTCTCTGCTTTCAAAGCATGGGTACAAGTCCGATGATCTTCCAACTGGCGTGATCATTGCTGTCTGCCAGCTTGAAAATTGTTTGAGGGTGATGGAAAACAACGAGACATCGGCCGTGTTGGAGGATGGAAGAATCGTATCAGGCAATGACTTTTTACTCGGTGATTATGAAGTGGGAGGGTATGTCTGGGAAGTCAGGAATATGAAGATGCTGGACAGCTTCATTCCGGCTAAAGGAAGGCTTGGGCTATGGGAGTATGATGTATAGAGTGCCTGTTCATCGGGGAAAGCGCGCTTTTTTGATTGGTATCTTTACCGTCAAATCCACTGGCTATTCCTGCATTATTTACTAGATATCGATTGATTTGAAGCGGTCGATTGCAGAGGAGACCAGGTGTTCCACATCAGATTGTTTCGTTAAATCAGCCTGAACGGCAAGCACATTGCCTCCCAGCTTTTCAAATTTCCGCTGCTGCTTCTTTTAATGCTTCTTCACCACGGCCACAAATTACAACATTGGTGCCTTCCTTGGCAAATGCGACGGCAATTGCTTTTCCAATACCATTACTGCCGCCTGTCACGAATGCCGTTTTATCTTTTAATCCAAGATTCACTTTATATCAATACTTTCAATGGGCGTCTATTGTTGATTATATACTAACATTCGAACAAATGAACTATGGCTGATTTTCTGCTCCCATACTCAATAAAGGAGGGAAACCACTAAGATGGTTTCCCTTTAAAAATGTTCCGTCTTGTTTAGTATAGGGTATATTTTTATCCTTGCTGAGCAAGGACAATGATCATCATGATTCCCATTTGTTGAAAAATTCAAGGAAGCTGAGATGGAATGAGATAAGTGAACTCCTTATACAATAGGAAGCCAGCCAGGGATGCCAGTATAGTACTCCCACATTTTATCAGAAATAGCCAGTTCTTTTTGATCTTTTTTAGATAATGTTGTGCGGATTTTGTCTTCTTCACCGGCTTGTACTTTTTGTACCCACTGAGGTTCCATTATCAATTCCCTCCCTAAAGCGATTAAAGGTACACCTGTTTCAAATGCTTTCATCACTTCATCGGGTGTCCGCAGCATCCCAACACCCATTACAGGAACACGATCGCCGACACGTTCGTGGATCATAACAACTCGGGATGTCTGATCGTTATCATCACGGATTGATCCGTTCCAAAAGCCGCCGACAGAAATATGGAGATAATCCAGGTCCTGGTCCGCTAACTTGTCCACTAATTGCAGCGTGTCTTCCATGGTGATGCCAGGATTCTCTCTTTCTTCAGGTGATAGCCGATAGCCGATGATAAAAGGTTTTGTTGCATGGTCTGAAACTTCTTTTTTAACAGCCTCAACTACAGCAAGCGGGAAGGACATACGTTTTTCCAGAGTTCCACCCCACTTGTCAGTTCTGCGATTTGAGTGTGGAGAAAAGAATTGCTGAATCAAATACGTATTGGCACCATGAATTTCAACTCCATCATACCCAGCTTCGATTGCTCTTCTGGTTGCTTCACCAAATGCTTTAATAATTTCTTCGATTTCGTCTGCTGTCATTTCCCGAGGTACCACGGCATCGTCCCGTTCCGCTGCTACCGCGCTCGGAGCAATTGGTTGACGATCGAGCAATTCTTCAGGCGGGCACATTCTGCCACCGTGAAAAATTTGTAAAATCGCCTTTGAACCTTTTTCCTGTATAGCTGTCGCCACACGTCTTAAACTAGGTATTAGTGAATCGGAATCTGCACCAAATTCACCCGGGAATCCTTTTCCATTCCTGGTGACGTATGTGCATGCGGTGATTACCGCTCCTACACCACCGGCACGTTCTTGATAATACGCTACTTCTTCGTCTGATACTTCACCATTTTCATGTGCCGCCGTATTGGTCATGGGTGCCATTGTAATACGGTTCTTTATTTCAACTCCAGAACGGAAGGTAAATGGTTTAAAAGCAGCTTCATATTTTGGATTCATCTTTTTTCTCCTTTTGTTTACATCAAGTTTGTTAAAGGGTTTTGCTATTTAGCAATGGATAACATAGACTACAAAAATTTCTTTGACAGGCACTTTTTATATTCTATACAAAAAATTTATAGAGATACATTCCAAGCCTGCCCTAAGAATCGGCCAGTTTGGCCTATTTTAGCTGAGTAATTTCTGCCAATATTTCATAGGAATGGAGGCGGGCCTTATGATCGTAAACCTGGGCGATTGCCATGATTTCATCGGCTTGACTTTCATCCAGAAACTTTTCCAGCTTTTCTTTTACGGTTTGAGGACTGCCGACAATCGAAGTTCCTAATTGATTCTCAAGGGCAGCTATTTCATAGTCACTCGCTATATCATTAATATTATCCACTGGCGGCAGCAATGGGGCTTCCTTCCCGCGCATCAGATTCAAGAACTGCTGCTGCAATGTTGTAGCGAGCCGCTCAGCTTCTTGATCTGTGTCGGCCGCAATGATGTTTAGCCCTGCCATTGCATGCGGCTTGTCCAGTACTTTTGAAGGCTTAAACGAACGGCGGTACAGCTGAATAGCCGGCAGTGTGTTATGCGGCGAGAAATGGCTCGCAAATGCAAACGGCAGTCCAAGCTCTCCTGCCAGCTGGGCACTGTATCCGCTTGAACCTAACAGCCAAATAGGTATGTTTAATCCCTCACCCGGAATTGCTTTAACATGACTATATCCTTGTGCCGGGGAAGGGTCAAAGTAATTCCGGAGCTCAGCCAGCTGCTCAGGGAATTCTTCTCCTGAACTTCTCAAGTCACGTCTTAATGCACGTGCGGTAAGCTGATCAGTGCCTGGTGCACGGCCCAAGCCAAGATCAATACGTCCTGGATATAATGATTCCAGAGTACCAAATTGCTCAGCAATAACAAGAGGTGCATGATTCGGCAGCATAATGCCGCCTGAACCTACCCTGATTTTTGATGTACCTGCTGCAACATGGGAAATGACTACCGATGTTGCAGAGCTTGCGATAAATGGCATATTATGATGCTCAGCGAGCCAATATCGGTTATACCCCAGCTTTTCAGCGAGCCGGGCGAGCTCTAAAGTATTGCGAAAAGAATCTGCCGGCGTACTTCCATCTGCAATTGGAGAGAGATCCAGGACCGAGAATGGAATTTCCGTAATTTGTTTTGTATTATTTTCAGACATATAGCTCATCTTCTTTCTTTAAAAATTTCGTTTCCATCCTATTAAAGAATTTACAGGTTGTTTTCTTTGTCTTCTTTTACTGCTTCAATCTAAATAACATTAATTTAACTGGTTTAATATCTGCAGAAAATACATCCTTTATTAGACTGGACACTGTTTACTTTACTGCAGCCTGAGCAAGAATTTCATAAGAGCGCAGCCGTGCCTTATGATCAAAAATCTCTGTATGAGCCATAATTTCATCAGCGTCAGTCTTTTCTATTAACTCATGGAGCTGCTGCTTCACAGCTTCAGGGTCCCCGATAATGGAAGTGAAAAGCTGTTCTTCCACCGCCCTGCGTTCATTATCGTTCCAAAGCTCGTCCATATTATCAACAGGAGGCAAAATGGGTGAAGGCTGTCCGCGGGTTAACAAAAGAAATTTTTGATACATCGAAGTAGCAAGCCTTTGTGCCTCCTGTTTCTCATCAGCAGCCACCACTTGAACGGCTAACAGTACATAAGGCTCCTCCAAAAATTGAGACGGACGAAAATAATCCCGGTACAGTTTGATGGCCTCCATCATGTTAGCTGGAGCAAAATGTCCCGCGAAAGAGAAGGGTAACCCAAGTATTCCAGCCAATTGTGCACTATAAAGCCCAGAACCTAACAGCCAAATTGGCACATTTGTTTTTTCGCCGGGAATGGCGTGAAAACTAAATGAACCATTCTTAGTGGCTGTTCCAGTACCATAAAGATATGCGATAAGCTCTTGAAGCCGGGCATCAAATTCAGGTTCACCAGCAACCCGCTGCCGCAATACATTTGCAGTATATTGGTCGGTGCCAGGTGCCCGCCCCAATCCAAGGTCGATCCGGCCAGGGAAGAAGGTTTCTAATGTTCCAAATTGCTCAGCTACGGAAAGAGGAGAATAATGGGAAAGCAGCATTGCGCCTGATCCAATACGCATTTTTTCCGTGACAGAGGCTACTCGTCCAATTACGATCGGGGATGCTGAACTCGCCATTCCTGCCCAATTATGATGTTCAGCAAGCCAAAACCGTTTATATCCCCAATGCTCTGTTTTCTTTGCTAGATCAAGCGTGTTTTGAAGGGAAAGTTCGGCTGATCCTCCCTCGACAATAGGGGAGGGATCTAGTACTGAAAGTTCTATTTTCTTAGTCATAATTCATCCTCCTTTTATACTCTTGTACCATTATGGGTTGGAAAGTAGGGTAAAACAAATTCTCCAAGTTCCTGGATTACTTCCTCTGGAGGGCGATTGGAAAAATACAGAACAAACGCCAAATGGTTGACACCAATCGCTTGAAATTGATGAAGTAGATCTACTAAATGGTTCCTTCCCACGGAATAGCCTAACGGTATGGGGACAGGCATTTCATCGGGATTTTCCACTAAATCGATGAACAAGCTTTGAGAGAAGGGTTTAAAATCTCCTGGAGCATGAACTTCAGTTAAAGCACGATAATCCTTGATAAGCTGCGCCTGTTGATTAATGCTCCTTGGGTATTGAAGCCACCCATCCCCATTCCTTGCTATCCAATTAATAGACTGATTGCTAAATCCTGTCACCATGGTCGGAATCGAAGATACAGGCTTTGGGATTAACCTCATATCTGTACCATCAATAAGCCCTCTGTTGCTGTGGATTGTCGGCTGATCCTCTTTTAACAGCCGGTCGAGAATTTCGAAATTTTCTTTAAATAACGGACCGCTTTCTTGCTTAGATATCCCTAAAGCTGTAAAGTCTTTTTCTCTGTCCCCTGATGCGACTCCCATAATCAATCGACCTGGAAACAATTGATCGATTGATGCAGCTTCCTTGGCTACCCTGACGGGGTGGCGCAAAGGTAGAACCACACTTCCTGTCACTAACGCAATGTGCTTCGTATAGGCAGCAAGATACGTCAAATAAATCCATAAATCGTACTTTTGGCCGTTATCATCAATATTCAAATTCTGCATCGTAATATCACGGAGCCATAATGATGCAAAGCCATATTCCTCAATTTTACGGGCAAGCTCCAGCTGATTCTCCATAATCGGATTTTTAGACATCCTGGCAGTCGGGAGGACAAATCCGAGTGTCATTTTGTCTTTCTGGTACATGCTTTGATAGGCACGATGATTTTGAAAACTCACTCTTGTTCCTCCTTAAAAGGTTATATTTTTAAGCCTATATACTTTTCAAACTGTTTAATGGTTTTCTCATTGCGTCGATAATAAGTCCATTGTCCGATTCGTTTCATTTCGACCAGCCCGCTTTGCAATAGGATAGACAAATACTGGGAGGTAGTGGACTGTGATAGTCCTACTTTGCTGCGAATATCACTAACACAAACCCCGCCATCAAAGTCTTTTTCTTTGATGACATGGGCTTGCGGGGAAAAATTATTTTCAGGTTCTTTCAACATTTGCAGAATATTTACTCTTATTTGATTTGACAGAGCTTTGAAAATTTCAACTGCCTGTTCGTCATTTATCATATTTGATTCCCGATTCAACGCTGCCCGCCCCTTTCTGATCTTATTAAAATCTGTTTTACCTGGAATGAGAATAAACTAATTGAACAAAAGGATATTGATAATTTGCGATATCTCTATATTATTCCTTTATACTTCAAAATCAAATTTTATGCTTTAGACAGGGCTGGGAAACGGCATTAAAGGAACTCCATAAAATAGCTTAGAGAACAGGTGGGGGGGAGATGAGGATTATTTTCCCCATCTTTTAAATGGTTTGGGTTAGGAATAAAGCTTTGAAAAATCAAGACATTAAAAGGATAGGGGAAGAACCTTCTTTTGAAGAGGATGTTATTGATTGAAGGGGAATGGAAGGGTAAATGAAATACTTGGTCAAGGACATGCTATCCAGATTTTTGTGCTACCTTTATATACAATTCACCAGATTCAAAAAAGTATTCCTGGCAATTTCCTGTTGAATTTAAATTCACATCAAGACCAAAAGGATGTTTCATAATTAAAGGTCTATTATTCATATAAAACGCAGGGAGAAGAATAGCAAGAGTATCCTGGGAAAGATTCTATTGAATGTGTGTTCTGCGTCTAATAGTAAAAGTGAAATGATCAAATATAAAATGTAATTTTCATCTTTCGTGAACTACTTGCGATACCTGTAGAATAAAAAACATACGTGAACGAACATGATATAAATATAATTAATTTATTTGAAGGAGAGTTAAACATGGCTGATATGAAAATAAATGTGAATGCTGTTTGGGATGGTGGAGTAAAAGGCAATGGAGCCCTTAAAGCAGAGTATCTTGATACAAAAATCGCTATTCCTGCATTTTTAGGAGGTAGTGGCAACGGAGCAAATCCAAAAGAGATTCTTGTTTCTTCGGTAACTACTTGTTTTACAGCAAGTCTTACGTTTGTACTTGCAAGCAGAAACTTGCCTATTGCTGAACTTACAGTGAACTCAGAGGCAAATATATCTGATAATGAATTTAAAATTATCCATTATCCTCACATCGTTTTATCTAAAGATTCAACAGAAGAACAAATTCAATCCGCACAAAGAGCGATGGAAGCAGCAGATAAAGGGTGCGAAGTCGGAAATTTATTGAAAAAAGCAGATGTTAAAATTGAAATTCAAGGTAAAGTTTCTATGAAATAAACTGATTCATGCAAAGATGTAGAAATTTATTTTTAGACCTTTTAAATAAAACGGTGTTTTAAATGTAAGGCGGCGATTATGCTGCCTTTTTTATGTGAGGAAACAACTAAAATTGCGCATGAAGAACTAGTAGTAAACATTCCGCTTTTACATTCCAAATAACATCGTGGCTTATATTGAGGGGGTTATAATAATATCGAGTAAATTTTTCTTGACTTCATAAACTGTAAATATTAATATTACAGTAATTCCTTTTGAACAGGAAGAAATCATTTTGAAAAGCGGCTTTTAAAATAGTTTAGTTTGTTAGGGACATTTACCAGAGCATTGCTTCGTAATGTCTATACTGTAAACTATTTTATTACAGTAGGTTTTACAAAAACAAACTGTAACTTTTGATATTACATTAAAAGGGGGCAATTTTGTATTTTTTGTAAACATTTAAAAATACTTTTATTAAAATTATAAGAATGAATTGGAGGATATAATAATGGCTATTTCACACGTAACAGATCAAACATTTGGCACTGAAATTAAAGAGGGATTAGTTTTAGCGGATTTTTGGGCACCATGGTGTGGTCCTTGTAAAATGATTGCACCTGTATTGGAGGAAATCGATGGTGAAATGGGTGACAAAGTTAAAATTGTAAAGCTTAATGTAGATGAAAATGCAGGAACAGTAGGGGAATTTGGAGTCATGAGCATTCCAACGCTGATTCTTTTCAAAGACGGAGTCGCAGTAGATAAGGTTATCGGATTCTCTCCAAAAGAAGCTTTGACAGACATAATTTCAAATCATATGTAATACAGACTTTTCAGAATAAGAGGATGAATTTATATCTGAGTATATAAACCATTCTCATTGCCAGACCTTCACCGGTTGCACGTTGGAAGTTCTTCAGCTGTTTCTTTTCGCAATACACTAGAACTTGCACAGCTCGCTGAAATTGTTAACAGCCACAGGTAAAAATACGAATATATGAAAAAGTGTTAGCAACAAATCTTTATGAGGAGGAAAAAATAATGAGTAAAAAAGCACTCTTAATTATACCGCCAGAGCGTTTTAATGAAGATGAGTTATTCAAACCAAAAGAAGAACTTGAAAATGCAGGAGTCGAAATAACTATTGCCAGCACCGTGGCAGGTGAAATTATTGGTGATTATGGTGGGAAAGCAACTGCTTCGGTTATCTTTTCAGAATTATCGCCCACAGAATTTGATGTTGTTTCAGTAATTGGAGGATCTGGTACAAATGATCATCTATGGGGAAATCAAGAATTACAGGACTTTTTGAAGCAAGCTTACAATGAGAAAGTTCTTGTAACAGGAATTTGTGCAGGGGCTGTTACAGTTGCTAAAACTGGTTTGCTTTCTGGAAGAGAAGCAACTTGCTATCCAGTAGATGTTCAAAAGAACGAATTGATAGCTGCTGACGTTAAATATGTTGAACAACACGTTGTTGCCCATGGTGATATTATTACTGGCGATGGTCCACAAGGTGCGGAAGAGTTTGGAAAAGCCCTTGTTAAAGCATTACGTTAGTTCTACATTTTAGTTGGATAGAGTGTGGTTCGGAAGTAAATTTCGAACCCGCCGATTCCATTAAATTATAAGCATTTTTGTGAGAATAATAAGTTTTTGAAATTCAAGGAGGGTTTAGTTTGGGTAAAAAAATTGCTGCACTTATCACCAATTTATTTGAGGATGTTGAATTTACAGAACCTGCAGTAGCCTTCAAAGAAGCTGGTCATCAAGTGATTACAATTGATAAACATGCAGGAAATGAAGTAACTGGTAAAAAAGGCGCAACCGTAAAAATTGAAAAAGCCATAGATGAAGTTAATCCTGCAGACTTTGATGCTTTGCTTATTCCAGGTGGTTTCTCCCCTGATTTACTACGTGAAGATGACCGCTTTGGTCAATTCGCGAAAGAATTTATCCAAGAAGGCAAACCTGTTTTTGCCATTTGCCATGGACCACAAGTATTGATCGATACAGACCTATTAAAAGGCGTCGACATAACTGGTTTCAAATCTATTCGTAATGATTTAAAAAATGCAGGGGCTAACTACAAAGATGAAGAAGTTGTGGTAAGCAATAATATTGTGACTAGCCGTATTCCAGATGATATCCCGGCATTCAATCGTGAAGCGCTAAAACTATTAGCAAAATAAAATAATTTAGCGTTGGTTTATATTATTTTCACTAAAAGCAGTATGTAATATTGTTTTCAGATACAACCTAAAAAGAATTTTTTAAGGAGGATTCATACAATGTCATTAAAAGGAAAACGTGTGGTCGTAATAGGAGGTACTTCTGGTATCGGATTATCCGCAGCAAAGGCATTTCTTGATGAATCTGCTCAAGTCATTATTGCAAGTCGTTCTGATGCAAAACTATCGGAGGCAAAGAATCTACTTGGTGGTAATGTGGAAGCATACAATATTGATTTTCGCAGTGAAGAAAAACTAGCTGACTTTTTTAAAATGGTAGGGAATTTTGATCACCTTGTCGTTACGGCAGGTGAAGGTGCAATGGGTCATTTTAGTGACTTACCTGTTGCGGATGTTAGAGAAGCGTTTGATAGTAAGTTTTGGGGGCAATACTTAACCGTTCATGCTGCTATTCCGTATTTAAATGATACCAGTTCTATCACATTGACCTCTGGTGTTTATGGAATCCGTCCACCACAGGGGGCAAGTACACTTGCTTCAATCAATTCAGCGATCGATGGATTGGTTAGGGGGCTTTCAGTAGACCTGGCCCCTATACGGGTAAATGTTGTTTCACCTGGTATCGTAGACACCCCACTTTACGGAGGGATGACTGACGAGCAAAGACAAAATTTATACAGCAATATTGCACAGCAGCTGCCTGTTAATCGCGTGGCACAGCCTGAAGACATTGCTGAGGCCTATGTGTACTTAGTGAAAAATGGTTTTACAACTGGTACTGCTCTTCTTATTGATGGCGGAGCTCACTTGGTGTAAGTGTGCATTATTATGTTATTTTTGTGGCTATACTACAACAATGTATAGCCACATTCATTTTTTAAGTAATAATCCAATTTTTCAATAAATGGCAATAATTGTAGAATGGCAGTTCTTACAAAAACAAGGTGAGATATGAAAGGAATGATGAAAATGAGTTTACGTGACCAAGAAAAAATATCGAGTTTTAAGGATTCACTTGAAAAACGTGCAGTTACTTTACCTGATGGGACTTTACTTCCAAGCATTGGTCAAGGAACATGGTACATGGGTGAAAATCCTGAATCGAAAAACAAAGAAATCAAAGCTTTGCAACTTGGAATAGAACTAGGCATGAAGCTAATCGATACGGCTGAAATGTACGGAAATGGCGATTCCGAACGTTTAGTTGGTGAGGCAATCAAGGGGCGCAGAGATAAAGTTTTTTTAGTATCGAAAGTATATCCTCATCATGCCGGGTTAGATTCGATTGAAACCGCATGTGAAAATAGTTTAAAACGACTAGGAACGGATCATCTTGATTTGTATCTTTTACACTGGAGAGGTCGTGTTCCTTTGGCAGAAACGATTGAAGGAATGGAGAGACTGCGCAAGGATGGTAAAATTGTAAGATGGGGAGTTTCTAATTTTGATACAGATGATATGAAAGAGTTGTGGGATACTGCTAACGGAAAAAAATGTGTGACAAATCAAGTATTATATCATCTAGGTTCTAGAGGAATTGATTATGATCTCCTGCCATGGCAACAGGAACATAACATGCCAATTATGGCCTATAGTCCCCTGGCCCAGGGAGGGAGCTTAAGAAGACAATTACTAAGCGATCCAACCATCATTGAGATTGCAGAAAAATACAATGTGCAGCCATTACAAATTGCTCTTGCGTGGACCATTCGTTCGAACAACGTAATTGCAATCCCAAAAGCTGTTCAGGAAGAACATGTTTTAGCCAATGCTCAAGCTGCTACTATTCAATTGACCATAGAAGATCTGAACAGACTTGACAAGGTTTTTCCAAAACCAACAAGAAAAATACCTTTGGATATTATATAAAATGAATGGGGACATAGGATCTGCACTCTTTTCCTGGGAAAACCTGCCAATGTCCCTTCTCAAACTCTGATTTGTCAACAGAGTCCTAAGGTACATTTCTTCACATGCTTTCCCCTTTTTGGCTCCTCAAATTATATCCAATCTTAGGTGAGATCCGCAGTTTATTGCCTCGCAGACTTTACACATTTTCGAACGTGGAATGGCAAAAAACAGCCAATTAATATTATTTCGGAAGGAGGAAGAAAGTGATGATCGAAGTATTCGTTACAGTTAATTTTAAAGATAAAAATTTTCAAACCAATGTCATTGTAAATAAAGAAATGACATGGGAAAAAATTAAACAGTTAGCAGAAGAACAAGTCAAAAAACAATGGGATTTTTAAACTTACTTATACAAAAATTTCAAAACACGCAAATTTGTTTACGCACCTTTTAGGAAGAGAAGCTGATTCGTAAAGCTTTATAGGACGTTTGGGATTCCTTATTCATGGTTAAGGATTGATATAACACTTCTAATTAGATACTTGACAAGATAAACTGTAATAATTATTATTACACTATGAAGATTTATTTTAAAAAAGATGAAGAAGCTATATGTAAAGCAAAAAGGTGATTAGCTGTGCTGATTTCTAAGGAGGCAGTCCATGAATAGTGATTTTACACTTGCCATTCATAGTTTAACTTATCTTGCGTTGCAGCCGGACCGTATGTCAACAAGTGATGGCATCTCAGAGAGTGCTGGTGTCCACCCGGTACGCATTCGTAAAGTGCTAAGCTTGTTAAAAAAACATGGATTTATAAAATCAAAAGAAGGAACCGGCGGCGGATTTCTTTTTAATCTAGAACTGAGTGAAGTTAATCTTTGGGATATATATATGATAACCTCTGAAGGTGCTTTGCAGCCTAAGTGTCCTGATTCAAATGAAAAGTGTATTGTAGGAGCGAATATGAAAAATGTATTATTTTCAATTTTCTTAGGTGCGGAAGAACATTTGGGTGAATATTTAAAGAACTATACAATAAAAGAAGTGGTCGATCTGGTAAATCAAGAACAAAACAGCAGCTGTGACTGATGGCCGTGGACTTCTTTTTATTAAATGTAATAAAAAACATTACAGTTTTTCTAGGTGATTGATGACTGTAGGTTCTTTCTTGATTACATTCATAAAATAACTTAAGAAGGTGAAAAAGAATGTTGACGAATGGTAATCCCGTTTTGAAAACAGGTGATTGGATTAAGGGAAAATCAGGGGATGGGGAATTAATAATTGGTTATATTGAGTCAATGAGTATTGTGGATGGAGTTGTTAAAGTAACAGTTGCAAAGAGTGACAATCTTAAAACGCTTGGCAAAACAATTCCGATTTTAAGTAAAAATGTTAGGAAACTGCCACTTTCTAAGGCGATAAACAAGGAACAAATTCTATTTCTAATAGACTTGGCATTATCAACGGGGGATGAAGCATGGTTTATTGAGCTTTCTTCCAAGTTAAACTCAATCAATCAGCTTGTTGATGGAGTACATTAAAACTTATACCAATTATAAATAGATTTTTCAAACTGGTTTCAACACGACAGTTGAACAGATTGTCGAAACTGCCCATGAAACCGCAAGCATTGTGAGGCGGTTAAGAAAATAAATCTTTTAAAGTATGTTTACACGGAAAGTGGAGGGTGAAAGAATTGGCAACAAAGGATCCAAAAAATATAAGAGTTGTTGTTGGAATGTCTGGTGGTGTCGACTCATCGGTTGCAGCCCTTCTGTTAAAACAGCAAGGCTATGATGTTATCGGTATTTTTATGAAAAACTGGGACGATACAGATGAAAATGGAGTTTGTACGGCTACTGAAGATTACGATGATGTCATTCGCGTCTGCAATCAAATAGGAATTCCATACTATGCTGTTAATTTTGAAAAACAATATTGGGACCGGGTTTTTAGTTATTTTTTAGAGGAATATAAAGGTGGCCGAACACCTAATCCAGACGTCATGTGTAACAAAGAAATTAAATTTAAAGCCTTTTTAGATCATGCGATTAACCTTGGAGCTGACTATGTGGCAACAGGTCATTATGCTCGGGTTGTTTATCGTGATGGGGAATATAAAATGCTTCGGGGGATGGATCAAAATAAAGACCAGACCTATTTTCTTAACCAATTATCACAGGAACAGCTCAGCAAAGTACTGTTCCCGATAGGAGAACTTGAGAAATCCAAAGTTCGTGAAATTGCCATGGAAGCAGGCCTTGCGACTGCAGCGAAAAAAGACAGTACCGGAATTTGCTTCATTGGCGAGCGGAATTTTAAAGATTTCTTAAGCAATTATCTTCCTGCTAAAAATGGGAAAATGGAAACCTTTGATGGTGAAGTTAAGGGTACGCATGATGGATTAATGTATCATACTATTGGCCAGCGCCATGGACTGGGAATTGGCGGTTCAGGTGAACCCTGGTTTGCGATAGGAAAAGATTTAAAACGTAATGTTCTTTATGTTGGACAAGGGTTTCATCATGAAAAACTATATTCTGATTCCATTATCGCCGACAAAATCAGCTGGGTATCCAATATAGAGAAACCACAGGAATTTGAATGCACAGCTAAATTCCGTTATCGTCAAGAAGATCATAAAGTGACTGTCCGGCTTTTGGAAAATGATCAAGTACAGGTGCTTTTCCATCAGCCAATAAGAGCGATTACACCAGGACAATCGGCTGTATTCTATCTAGGAGAAGAATGCCTTGGCGGTGGCACAATTGAAAAAGTATTCAAAAATGGTGAAAGACTTACCTATGTTGGGTAATACTGGGGGCTGACTCAAAAGGTCGTTAAAGACGACTTTATTGAGTCAGTTTTTTTCTTTCATTTATCTTTTTGGCTATTTGGAATGATTTAGAGATGTTCCTTCCTCTTTTATTTCGTTAATTTTGTTGTTTTTTGAGTAGCTGTTTCCCACTTTTTCAATTGTGGCAATACAAATAAGACCCCATTTTTGGAAAGGCCTAAACAGTATGGTATAAACAATCAAAAAGCTGATTATTATATAGTTCTGGTAATATAGTTAATTTTAAACTGAGCATAAAATAAAAATTATATGCATTTTATATGGGATTTAGCTGCAAAGTTCGAGGAAGAAGTGGACTATATGTCAAAGTTAATACATAGAAAAATCGTTGGGGAAGCAAAGGGCTGCTTCCCCTACACTTTAGACAGTGAATCCGTCAGTTTCAGGACAATTAGCAATGTCAGCTTCGGGACATTGTAGAACTTCATTAACAGTAAAGGTTAATTAAACAGGATTCCTTAAAGATTGATAACAATCATGTTTATAGTATAATACTCCTGGGTAGTTTATACTGTATGAGTGTTGTTAACTTTACATATGAATTTTTCTGCTTGGTAGTTTGCTTGTTAAGAAAGGGAATTACATACATTTGCTTTAGAAAAATACAAATGAAACGTAATTGAATGATTTTCAATTATTAAAGGTGAACAGAATGAAATTTAGAAACGAATTATACATTTTAGTTGTTTTATTAACAGGCTTTATATCATTTTCTTATATGCTGTATGCGAAAAGTTTGATTGAAGCAGATGATATTTTCAGCGTGGGTCTGGAAGGGATTACTTTTTTAAGTATTTTGTTTTTCTTGATGCTTACCATTAAGATGAAGGCTCAAAAGCTGCTTGTACTGGGCTGTCTTTTTGTCTCGATTGGATCCGTTTTAAATATATTGGATGTCATTGAAGGGATAGAGCTTCCCGGTTTTATCGATGTTTACATAGAGAATGGACTATTTAGCATCGGAATTGCCATGTGCAGCATTGGGGTGTTTATTCTATTAAATAAAGAAAATGAAATGAAGAGGAAGCTGAAACACCAGGCGACTCATGATTCGTTAACGAATTTGCCTAACTGGTATATGATCAATGATTATCTTGCTGGTGCTCTTGCCCGGTGCCAAAAAAGCAACAAGGAGCTTGCTGTAATGTTCCTTGACCTGGACCGGTTTAAATTCGTGAATGATACGAAAGGCCACAAGGCTGGAGACCTGGTCCTGAAAAAAGTGGCAGAGAGGTTAGCTGCCAGCGTAAGAGATGGACATGTCGTTGCGCGAAAAAGCGGGGATGAATTTATTATTGTCTTGGAAGATGCTGATAAAGCCTCTGTTATCGCAACAGCAAAACGAGTACTGAAATCATTTAAAGAGCCGTTCTTCGATACTAATGAAGAAGTTTTTATTTCAACAAGCATTGGGATCAGCTTATTCCCTCAGGACGGAAATACGCCGGATACACTCATTCATAAAGCAGACAAAGCCATGTATATGGCCAAAAAGCAGGGTAAGAATAATTTTCAGTTTGTCAAAACTGAATCTGATAAAGCTCTCACCCGAAAGGTCCAGCTCGAATCAGCATTGAGAAAAGCAATTCAAAATGATGAGCTGATGCTGCATTATCAGCCGCAACTGGAGCTGAAAACCGGAAAACTAAAAGGAGTGGAAGCATTGCTCCGCTGGAACCACCCGGTATTCGGATCTATTTCCCCAATGGAGTTCATTCCGATCGCTGAGGAAACAGGTATTATTGTCCAGATTGGGGAATGGGTGATTGATGAGGCGTGCAGGCAAAATCGAATATGGCAGGACGAGGGATTTACTCCGATAAGAATTGCGGTCAATGTTTCAGCTCTCCAGTTTCAAAACAGCCGATTAATCAAGAATATCAGACAAACTCTTGAAAACTATGAGCTGGATCCTGAACTCCTAGAGCTGGAAATTACAGAAAGTGTCATGCATGATTTGGAAGACACTTTTCATATCTTTGCAGATTTAAAGGAAATCGGCGTTAAAATATCCATTGATGATTTTGGAACAGGCTATTCGTCATTGAGTGTGCTGCATAAGCTGACAATGGATTATGTGAAGATAGATAAGTCCTTTGTCCAGGAAATTTGGACAAGTCCAACCTCGGCAACATTGGTAAAAACCATCATTGATATTGGCTCCACTATGAACTTCAAGCTGATTGCCGAAGGGATAGAGGATGAGGATCAGGCCAAATTCCTGGAGGATAACGGCTGCCACTTGGGACAGGGATACTATTATAGCCGGCCTCTCCCAACGGAGGAAATAGAAGTATTTATGAAGGAACAAATGAAGGAAAATTCTAAACAGATTTCAGATGTAGCAGGGTAGAATTTGCTGACAATCTTCCCTGCAAATGAGCAGGAAATTAGCTTACACCACAAAAATCGGCAGGCTCACGGGCCTGCCGATTTTTTTCTATTAAGCTTCTAATTCTTCCGTCTTAAAGCGTTTGCTTTTTGAAAATAGGAAGGTGATCAATGCTGTTAGAATAATAGTCATGATGTTTCCAGTGAAATATACGCCCCAATATTCAGGGAAAACGGATAAGAAAGAGAAGAGTCCGCCTACACCGATTGATGAGGCTTTTACATCAAAGTATGCTAAGAAACCGCTGCCGACAGCGCTTGCAAGCATGACTGCAATAAATGGATAGCGGTACCGTAAGTTTACTCCATAAATAGCTGGTTCCGTTATTCCTAGCCATGCTGAGAAGGAGGAAGTAAAGGCAACGTTTTTCATTTTCTTATTCTTCAGGATAAAGAACATCGTTAAAGCTGCAGTACCTTGTGCCAATGTAACTGTATCACCGATTGGCCACAATGTAACATAGCCGAGACTTCCTGCCATTTGCAGGTTAACACCTAGGAATAAGTGATGCATTCCTGTAATTACAAGCAGCGGAGAAATAAAGGCATATAAAGCACCCGCGAAAACAGGAGCAACATCAAATAAGTAAACTACTCCGTCTGTAATCCAGTTTGCACCTGTCATAGTTAGAGGTCCAATGATTGCAAACGTTAAGAACGCAGTGAGCAAAAGGGCAATAGGTGAGACAACGATCAATTGTATAGCATCAGGTATTCTCTTTTTAAGGAAAATTTCAATCTGAGCCAGAATATAGGCAGCAACTAAAACCGGAAGGACTTGTCCTTGATAACCAACCTGTTGGACTTTAAAGCCTAATACATCCCAATATTTAACCTTGCTTGGATCAGCCGCAAAATCGTAAGCGGACATAAGTGCCGGATGAACTAAAATTAACCCTAAAACAATCCCTAATACTGGATTTCCGCCGAACTTCTTGACGGCAGACCACCCGATTAATGCAGGAAGGAATGTAAATGCCGCATTGGCTACTAGATTAATAATTTGTTCAATCCCAGCAATGCCAGTATGTACTTCAATAACAGACTTCTCATAAAAAAGGCCGGGATTTGCTAATAGATTGTTTAAGCCCATTAATAGACCGGAAGCTACAATGGCTGGAAGGATAGGGATAAAGATATCAGCCAGCGTTCTGACCGCTTTTTGGACAATGCTTCCTTTAGCACGAGCCGTTTCTTTTACTTCAGCCATGGAACTTTCTTTAATGCCGGCCTGGCTGATAAATTCGCCATATACCTTTTCAACTAAACCAGGACCGATAATAACCTGAAACTGGCCGCTTGCAAAGAAGGTCCCCTTAACAATATCAAGGCTTTCAATGCTTTTAACATCTGCTTTATCCTTGTCCTTAAGCACTAGACGCAGACGGGTTACACAGTGGGATGCGCTTTCAATATTGTCCGCACCGCCTATATAACTAATAATCTGGGAAACGCTTTCTTTCAATTCAGACATGATGGACACCTCTTCGCTGTTTTAACTTGTATATACAAGAGCTACAATATTCCAAATTGTAAGCCTTGTCAAGACCTAATTGAAAACCTTTACTTTCTTGACTAATCTTCATACTATGTTAAATTAGGAGTATCAACTTGTATATACATATTTTTGTTAAAGGAGTTTTTTCAAAGTGAATTTAACAGATATTCCGTTCAGTTATTACGGTTCTTATATGTCGATAAATTATCAAAAAAAGACTGGCGATTCAGGATTGTTTCTGAATAGTTTAAGAGGCAAGTCCAAAAGCCATATGAATGTAATGAAGATCGTTCCATTAAAAAATAATGAGCCTGTTGAGTACCAGTATGAAGCCGACTATACAAAAATTTCCTTAAAATTCCTTGGAGGGGAAATTACCATCAGCTTTGATGGAGATTCTCGCATTGTAGTAAAAGGAAACGGGGAAGACGTTGGACTGCGCTTTGATACACAGCCTGTTTATAATTTTGAATATAATTTCCTGGTCGGTAAAAAAGGGGAAGAATATGCTATTATCAACAGCTATAAAAACTTAACAAAATTCCTGATCTACAGCACCGAGGGCAAAATCTCGCTGAATCAGGATATACAGTATGATTCAACCGGAAGTTCAGATAAAGCAAATAACTCATCCATCATTGACATAAAACCGGAGAATGGGGAAGAGTTTTTATGCTTGATCCAAGATATCCCTACAAACGCAGCTATACCGGAGAAGACTGTATTTGATATAGATCGTATTCAAGCTGAATCAAAACAGAGCCTGCAGGATTATTATTCTAAAATTCCTGCTGCTGAAGAAAAGTATCAAGAAGCGCTTATGCTTGCGGCCTATACAACTTGGTCTACTTTCGTAAAGCCTGAAGGAAATTTAAAAAGATATACGATGTATTGTTCGAATAAAAATTTTCCGGGTGCATGGAGCTGGGACCATTGTTTCAACGCATTAGGTCTTGCCGGTGTGGATAATGATTTAGCCTGGGATCAAATGGCCGTTCTTTTCGACCACCAGGATGAGCTGGGGCAGATTCCTGGCTCAGTCAGTGATTCAACCATCCGCTGGAATTTTTGCAAACCGCCTGTTCATGGTTATTTCTTCGGAAAGATGATGGAGAAAATGCCTTTTTCAGAAGAACAATTACAATTAACGTATCAATACATTGAAAAACAAATTAATTTTTACTTAAAATACAAAGATTCCAACGGTGATGGCATTTGTGAATATCACCACGGAAACGACTCCGGCCAGGACAACAGCACTGTTTTCAGTAAGCCGGTTGTAGTCAACAGCCCGGATTTAACTGCTTTTATCATCAAAGGTATGGATCTGTTGGCGCTTGTCGCCGGAAAATTGAACAAAAATGACGAGCAAAAGCATTGGACAGAAAAAGCCGACAAGCTGACTGAGCTGTTCTGTGAATACTTCATAATGAATGATCTGCCGGTTGCCAAACAAACGCTAAATGATGAAATCATCCCAAGCAATGGTGTGCTGCCGTTCGTGAGTCTTGTTTTAGGAAAAAGGCTGCCCGATCAGATCAGACAAAAAATGATAGATGCTGTAACAAGTGACCGCTTTTTAACAAAGTGGGGAATTGCCACTGAAGCAATAGACAGCCCTGATTATGAAGCGGATGCTTACTGGCGCGGACCAATCTGGGCCCCATCCACATTATTGTTTGTAGAAGCACTAAAAGATTGCGGTGAACATGAATTAGCAGCCGACATCGCCGGCCGGTTCTGTGAAATGGCCCGCTTAAACGGCTTCCCTGAAAACTACGAAGCCACTACCGGCAGAGCGCTTAGAGACAAGTCCTTTACATGGACCGCAAGCACATTTGTTCATTTTGTTTCCCAAAAAATAAAATAAATATGTGAAAGAGCCACACTACTACGATACTTTAAAGGTTTCCGTATTCGGGTGCTTTCTTCATAAATGGTATAAGAACTGACGTGTGAATTGTCGCACGTCAGTTTCCTTATTTATCAGGGTTTTTTAAACCTTTTTAAAGGACTGGTGCTTTTATTACGGCCATAGCTGCGGCAGTCCTTTTTTTGTGTCGTTTACCAATTTTGAGCATAGCATGACAGTAATTCACATAAGGAGTAGATGATTATATGTCAGATGGAGTTGCAGCTGGTGCTGGTTATGGATTTGGTGGCGGATTGGCTTTAATAGTCGTGTTGTTTATCCTATTAATTATTATAGGAGCAAGTTTTTGTGGTGGAAATGGAGGGTATGGTCCAGTTTCTCCGTCGTACGGGTACGGATGCTATTGTTAAGTAAAATAGCCTTTCAATAGGATATTTTGCATAATAACCGTAATTCTTCTCTTACATGTTTATCGGGGGCAAATGTTAAGACAAGAATAAAAGTATTGATTATCTCTATTACGTAAAACCTCATGTTTGGGAAACCGATATGGTTTTTCTCATCATAATAACCGCAGCTCGAGCTGCGGTTATTATATACCTGATTTCGGTTATAGAGCATATCGCGAACAAGGGCAAGGAGAAAAGGGAGTTTAGCGCCCTCTCCAGTCAAATAAATCCCCAATGGAACATTTCCCGAAAATATATAATGATAGTAAAAAGGATAATGCAACTAAAAACGGTCCCCTGACAAACTCTAGGTCAAAATTTCATTATCAGAAAAACGGAATGAAAGCCAGGCTGACGATTGCTCCAAGTGCTATGCCTTCGGCGAATCCAAAGCCCCATCCGTATCCATACCCACCAAAGTTTTTGCCTAATAGACGAAGATAAACTCTGTCTCTAGTAACCCGATGGATGATTCCCGGATGCCTACGTCCGTCACACATTCTAATTTCAACAGTCCTTCCAACGCCACGGGTGCAATACTGTGATAATGCGAAACTGACATTTAAAACTACACCTCAATATTAAAACTCACTAATAGGGTATGTCCTAACTTTTTATTTGAGTGGATGAATACTACACAAAGAAGTAGCGGAAAAGTCTCTTTGGAGGCAAATTTTTCTACAAGATAGATGTGCGCTAATTTTCCTGATAGGTGCGTATCTCATTTTATGGATTTATAAGACAAAGCACATATGAAGTGATGTAACACGTTGGAGCCGGACAAGGAGAGTTGGCACAAGATTAGAAAATATTTATTAAGGTATTGGATCGGGGACCTTAAGAATTTCAGAAAGGATTAAAATTATGGTTCTGCAGAAAGAAATATAATCAAGCGCATTTGAATCGGTGTTTAAAGATATGCAAAATGATTACTGAAATAATGGTGTTAACATTAACAACTTATTGCCTGTTGAAACGAGTTTACTTACATCCATCATCTAAGAATACATTTATTTAGTGCTAATTCCTAAATAGTTGCATTAGTTAGTACTAAAGGCAAAAATGTGTTAGGTTTAAATAAAAATTGAGAGGGTATTGGGAAGTATTGTCTGCAACAGGAGGGTAATAGGATGAGCATAAAAGCAATAGTTAAATTGCAGTTAAAAAAGGAATCCAATTAGATTATGGCAGGAACACTTAGGAAAGGAAGATGTGTATGACTAGTACTCTGATTAAAGATTCATTAGTATCTCGTTACAAGGGAGTCCGTTTGTTCACTGAGCAAATTGTCCAACCGCTGGTAGTTGAGGATTTTATCATTCAGGCTAACGCCGATAGCAGCCCGCCTAAATGGCATATAGCGCATACAACATGGTTTTTTGAACGATTTATATTAAAAGAGTATAAAAAAGATTATCAGGAACTTAATCCTTATTTTGATTATCTTTTCAACTCTTATTATGAAACGATTGGACCATTCCATCCTCGTCATAAGCGAGGTGTATTAGCAAGACCGAGTGTTGAAGAGGTGTTTACATATCGAAAATATGTGGATGAAAACATTGTTCAGCTATTGGAAAATAGCAGTGATAACGTAATTGAGGAAATAAAAGGTTTAATAGAAATAGGTATGCAGCATGAACAACAGCACCAAGAACTACTTATAACTGACATCAAGTATAATTTTTCCCAGAATCCATTGTATCCGGTATATTCCCCTATGAAACAAAGTAAGAATGAACAAAAACCTATGTTATTTATAAAATTTAAAGGTGGATTAATGGAAATAGGACATAGTGGGGAAGACTTTTCTTTTGATAATGAGAGACCAAGACATAAAATTTGGTTAGAGCCATTTACACTTGCTAATCGACCTGTTACAAATCTTGAATATTTATTGTTTATGGAGGACGGTGGCTATAAGAAACCTCAATTCTGGCTATCCGACGGCTGGGCAGCTGTAAAGAAGTTTGGCTGGGAATCACCACTGTATTGGAGACAAGAAAATAAACAGTGGACTCAATTTACTCTATCAGGGGAAAAACTATTAAATCTAGATGAACCTGTATGCCACGTTAGTTTTTACGAAGCAAATGCATATGCCAGATGGGCGGGAAAGAGGCTTCCCACAGAAGCGGAGTGGGAGGTTGCAGCAGAGAGTGTGGTAACTCAAGGGAATTTTGCAGAAAATCAGTATTATCATCCAGTATCGGCTGCATTAGAGGAACAGGAAGCGCTTTTTAAAATGTTTGGTGACGTTTGGGAATGGACCAGTAGTGCTTATGCACCCTATCCCGGAAGCAAACCTTTAGAGGGGGCATTAGGAGAGTATAACGCCAAATTCATGTGTAATCAGATGGTGCTGCGAGGGGGATCTTGTGCAACCCCATCTTCCCATATACGAACTACTTATCGTAACTTTTTCCAACCAGAAAAGCGCTGGCAATTCACTGGAATACGTTTAGCGGAAGATTTATGATAAGGACCAGAATCCTGCAAAAATGAACCGGATATCACAGAAGAGCCTTCGGAAGAACAGTGATAAACTCTTATTTAAGCAGCTGCCATGCAGCTGCTTTTTACTGTCAACGTTTTTAGTGAGAGGTATCTTCACCCCTATTTATAAAAACCGCTTCCTTGCGATTATATAGCCAATTCCTAACATAAAAGCATTATTTATCAATCCTAACCCTACTAACAAAGGTTCGTTTGCTAATAATACAACCAGCATATTTAATAATTCCATTAGTGTAGCACTGAGTGCTTTCATTATTCTAAAAAAATAAGAACCAAGTTCACCTTTAGTATGAAGATAATACGATCCAACTAAGAGAAAGGCCATTAATATGAAGAAAGAAACGCGGATTGTACGACGAATTTTATAGACAGAATCGCTACGCATTCTAGCCATGATCGATCCCCCAACTCATATGATTACTAAGAATTTATCATACATTTTGCCAGAATTTTGTTGGATTTTGTTGTAGCTCATCCTCGATTTACAAACCTAAATTGCAACTGGCAGCCGCTATGCTTTTATGGACCGGGTACATATAGACGGTAAAATACTACAGCAGAAAAAGACATCACCGCCCGTTTTTTCCCAGAGACGACATCATTGATTATGGCCAGAAACCGAAGTACCCATGTACGTTTTGCCCTTACAGTTAAAGGGAACAATAAATTGGCATGCAATTTCGAATGGAGGAATTTAAAATGGGTAAAACAATTTTCATTACTGGTGCAGGCACCGGGCTCGGCAGAGGTGCAGCAATTGGTCTGGCCAAAAAAGGCCATCGGGTTATTGCCACTACTGAGCTGACTTCTCAAAAAACCGACCTTCTGCGGGAATCAAATGACCTGGAACTGGATATAGAGGTGATTAAAGTCGATATTACGAACCCTTTGGATCTCAAACAGATTGAGAAGTATGATTTTGACGTATTCGTTGCAAATGCGGCCATTAATGAACGAGGGCCGCTCGGGGAAGTGCCAATGGCCCGGTTTCGGGCACTTTTTGAGGTAAATGTTTTCGCAACCTTGGAAACAGCCCAGATAGCTGCACGGAAGATGGTTGAAAAGGGAAGCGGAAAAAGCGTCTTTATGAGTTCAATTGCTGGAATTTTGGCATCTCCATATGGCGGTCCATATGCCGCTACAAAGCACGCGATTGAAGCAATTGCCCATACCCTGCAGTTGGAACTTCACGGGTTTGGAGTAAAAGTTGCCACCATTAACCCTGGTGCCTTCAAGACAGGATTTAATGATCGGGCGGCAGAAGAGCTATGGAAATGGTACGAAGAAGACAAAAACTTTACGAGAAAAGAGGATATAAAAAAGGCGGAAGAGGGGTTAAAGAACCAGTTTGACCCGGAAGATATGATTGCAAAAATGGTAGAAATAATCCCAGCAGACCATCATAAATTCCGAACCGCCTATCCTCAGCAAACGGAGAAACAGATGAAGCAAGAAGAACAAAAGTGGTGGGAGATGGACATATAAGAGAGATACCATCAGATTAGTATTTGGGAATGGCTCCGCAAATTGTCTATTACTCAAAGAATATCGGCGTAAAAAAGCGTTTAAAGGAAAAACGATTTCAAATTAAAAAGTGTGAACTTTAATTCTTTTAAAAGCCATCCAATTTGAGATGGCTTATTTTTATTGTTCCTTCGTTCATTTCAGGGCCATATTGTGGAAAAACAACACACTCATTCTTCATTCTTATCAGGGCTGCGAAAATCCGCGTAGTACACCTTCCGCTTTTCGGGTTCAGATTCGATATTTGCAATGAAAGCGGCTTTTGCTTCCTCAAGTAACAGATCCTGTAATTTCTGATTCTTTATTGGTCCCACTCCGGGCAATTTATCTGATATATTTACTTTATAATCTCTCTGTTGTTTATAAAACCGAATGCTCCCATGCCCCGTTCTTTCCACTTTTCCCAAGCTATAAGTAAATTCAAATCGTTGCTGAATGAATGGCGATAAATCTGGAAGCCCTAAACCTTCATAGATGGGAGGGAATTCATGATAAACTGGAGGATCTTTGAACAATATTGAAGAGACCTTCAAATGGATACTCCTCCTTTGGCGGAATAAAGTATACTTTGCTTATATTTACGTTAAAAAAACAATTTTCACGCAATACGAGTTTTAGGTCATAATTACAAACACCTATTCAATTAAATCTTATTGTGCTAATTCTTAACGGCTGTTTATCTTATTATGGTTCATTTTTGGAGGGAAAATGTTGAAAATACGAAACGTAAAAATGGAAGATTTACCTGAACTTGCAGTCATAGAACATCTTTGTTTCACAAAAGAAGAGGCTGCAACGGAAGAAGCGTTTGAAAAGCGCATTCGATTCATTCCGGATAGTTTTTTTGTAGCAGAATTGGATGATGTGTTTGTCGGCTTAATCAATGGACCCGTCATTTCATCATCATACATTACAGATGACCTATTTAGTGACATAAAGGCAAACCCAGCGTTTGGCGGTCATCAAAGTATTTTAGGTTTAGCAGTATCCCCACATTTTCAGAAGCGTGGAGTGGCATCAGCGTTACTTACACATTTAGAAAAAGAAGCAAAAGAGAAAAAACGTGAAACGATTACACTTACTTGTAAAGAGGACTTAATTCTTTTCTATGAAAACTATGGATTCCGCAACAAAGGTGTTTCAAACTCTGGGCATGGCGGAGTTACTTGGTACAATATGAGTAAACAATTGCAGTGAATAGTAATTTAGTCTTGGCTGATTTTCTCTTCCCTGCACTTTCGTTTTTCCAGGAACCAAACCTGGCCATGATACATATGAGCTGCAGCAGGGAAGTTGTTTTACATCACTTCTATTTCAATTAGGGTTTGTTTTGCCATTCTGTTCGCTTATCAGGAATGGAAGAAGGTCAAGTTATCAAGAAAAAAGTTTAATAATGCTGCTAATATGGAATAGTAAGATGAATAATATTCAATTGGAGGGATGTATATGTCTAATACATTATTTACATCAAGTGTATCAGCCGTTGGAGGACGAGAAGGAAGGGTAGAATCATCTGATGGAGTAATTAAATTTGACCTTGCAATGCCTGGAACGCCTAGAGCAAAGGAACTGCCTCAAGCCACTAACCCAGAACAGTTATTTGCAGCAGGTTACTCTGCTTGCTTTGATGGTGCACTGCAATTTATCGCGAAGAAAGAGCGGGTGTCTTTTGAATCAGAAGTGACAGCCAACGTGAGTCTATTAAAGGACGATTCTGACCAAGGGTTTAAATTAGCGGTCACGCTACAAGTAAAAGGTACAGGTATCGAAAAAGCGCAATTAGAGGATCTTGTTCATAAAGCACATGCTTTCTGCCCATACTCAAAAGCAACAAGAGGGAACATCGATGTAAAGTTAGAGATAGTATAAAGATTCAGCTAAAACTGTTACGAAGTCTGTGGCTTAGTGAAGAAATTGTCTTAAAGAAGGCCTTTTAAAGGCCGAGCACAAGACGAATTGTTTGTCTTCTGCCACTATAAAGTGCGATTGTCAAACCGGGAGGTGCTGCGGCAGCTCCCTTTCTTTTTTAACAGGGCAGTTTGAAGGGGGATATTTTACTGGATGTTCAATTCAGTTTTAGAAACAGAATCATAAATAGTTTTAAATTTGTTCATATTCCATCACCCCTAATAATAAGATAAGGGGAATTTTCGGAAAGGGGTGGGCTTATGCGAAAAGATTATCGAAGATGGTCACAATATCCCTACTCAGGGGAGAGTACCCCTCCTAAAGGTTCTCCAGAAGTAATGAATTGGCCGGTGTTTTTTATTCAGCGGAGAAGAGATAATGTTTTCGTGGATTCCTTTCAACAGCCGATACAGTGTAATATTTACCTAAATTTTCCAAGACCTAAATCCCCAAATTGATAATAAATAAAATATAGAAAAAGAACTACATTGAATATGAGAGAAAATCGGAACACAGACTTTTGAATTCTTATTTTCCACAATAAAAATAAAACAAAGAAATTTATCAACATAGGGACAAATGTATAAGTCATTCTTTCATCTATAAGAGAAACTGCATTTGGACTTAGCCAATAAATGAATTTGTCTGACATCTGTGCTATAACGGAAAAAATAGTGATACACCAAAATAAAATTAATAAAATTGCTTTTTTCATTTTAATCCTCAGCTTTCTAATCTATTTTAATTTCAACATGAAATAATCCACCCCATATTAGAGCAATCTTCGTAAACGAATTGACATTGAAGTGGCCAGGAAGCTCCTGAACCGCCACTACATCGGAAATCAATAGCTAAGATTAACAGAAGCCCGCATAAAAGAAATATTAGAATTATTCAAAATGAAAGGGAAGCAGTTTATAAACGGGGTTGGATAACCTTGAGGATTATGGATTCGACCCATATGAAAAACTGGGTCGAATCCAGATTTTTAGAACGGCGGTGAAGCGTAATCTAAATATGTCTTAATTTTATATTGATTCATCTTTTGATAAAGGGTCGAACGGCTTATTCCAAGTATCTTGGCTGCTTTTGTTTTATTGCCATCCACTTTTTGCAATGCTTCCAAAATGGCTTTCTTTTCTGCATCATTTATTTGCTGCAGCCAACTGCTCACTCCTTTGTCTTTAACAGGCTGGCCAGGCTTTATGCGCTGCCCTGTCCCGGAATGGAAAAGTTCATCGGATAAGTGTTCCAGATTAATATAATAGCCTTGGCAAAAATGAAAGGCCCTCTCGATAACATTTTCAAGCTGTCTTACATTTCCTGGCCATTGCTGTGATTGAAGTAAATGGACTGCCGAGGGCGAAATACCTAAAACATTCTTTTTCATCTTTTTATTAATTTTTTCAATCAAGTGATCGCATAGAAGAGGAATATCATCAAGACGGTTTCGAAGTGGGGGAATCTGCAATTGAATTACGTTGATGCGGTAGTACAAATCTTCTCTAAATTGATTTTCTTGAACAAGCTGCCATAAGTCTTTATTGGAAGCAGCGATGATCCGTACATCTACATGTGTTGTTTTTGTGTCTCCAACTCTCTCGAATTCTTTTTCCTGAAGTACCCGAAGGAGCTTGGCTTGTAAAGCTAACGGCATATCGCCGATTTCATCTAAAAAGAGGGTTCCTTGATCTGCCAGTTCAAACTTCCCCGGTTTTCCGCCTCTTTTTGCTCCTGTAAATGCACCATCGGCATAACCAAAAAATTCTGATTCAATAAGATCAGCCGGAATCGCAGCACAATTGACCTTAATGAATGAGCCATGCCTGCCTGAGGAATTGTGGATTCCTTCAGCAATCAGTTCTTTACCCGTTCCGCTTTCTCCGGATATTAATATAGTTGAAAAAGATTGCCCCGCTAAAAAGGCATCATTTAGCAGCTTGTTCATTTGCGGGTTGTTCGTTATAACATGTGAAAACGGGCTGTCCTTATTGGCCACACGGATCAATTCACCCCGATAATAGGTAAGTTCGTTTTCAAGGTGCTCCATTCTGACTAACAAGTCCTTCCACACTTCCAATTGACGAAACATAATCTTGAATATAGCCCCTATTAACAGTCCATCGCGCAGAATCGGGGTTTGGGTTATAATACAGGATTTCTCCTGGATGGTGACGAGTTCACCCTTGATCACTTCTTGATACTCAAGGCTTTTGTTTGCTGGCAATTCAGGGGCAATGGTAAAAATGCTTTGTCCAATGACTTCCGTTGCATTGTTAAATTGAAAAAGGTCCAGAAATCCTTCATTAGCCATCGTAATGCTGCCTTCCTGGTCAGTAATGATCACCCCGTCATAGGCAAATTCCAAAGCACTATCGAGAATTCTTTTTAACTTATTGGTCGTGTCCAGCTCGTTGGCGATTGATTCGTAGGCAGTAACATCCCGAAGGACGACCATCGCTCCTGTAATACTGTTCATTTGGCGTATCGGTATAAAGGAAGCAATAACCGTAATGTTAGAAACAACAATCCGTTTAGCCTCAATAATTTCTCCTGTTGTCAATGAATCCTTAAGCTCTTTTGTAAAAGATGGCAATATATGCTCGATATCGCTTCCAGTTGTTTTATCATCAAACTGAAATAGTGTTTTGGCAGCAAGGTTAAAAGTAGTAATCATTAGTGATTCATCTACGGATATGACCGCGTCCTGGAGATTCTCAAGAAGAGCTGATAGTCGTTCAGCCAGGTTTTGTACCTCTGACATGATCCCCCTGATTAAATCTGATTTAGACATGATCCCGAAAATATCTCCCTTATCGGTTAGCACGACTGCGTGGCTGACTTTCCCGTCCATCATAATATCCTTTGCAGCATATAAACTCATATCTTTCTTTATGGCAATGATTTGAGTTTTTATTCCGTCCCTTACCGACTGGTCAAGAGCAGCATTTTTCAATAGCAGACGATAAATCGAATATTTTGTAACAATGCCCGTGAGTTTTCCCGATTCAGTCACACATGCTAAATCAACTCTTTTTTCAAGGAATATTTGTAAAGCATCTCTAATTGTACTGGAAGGTGATAATACAGCAAAATCGGTTGTTGTAAAATACTCAACTTTCATCATGAACCTACACCTCTTTTCAATTCGAAAGAATTTTCTGAATTGTATAGTACAATTGTACGATACTCCGGACAGTTGTTCAATTTCTGAAACAGTCTATCAATTTAAAAGGGTCATATAGCCTCCCTTAACCATGCCCAATGGAGTGGCACGCTTCTTGCATTCATATATTACGAATTGGAGGGAGCTAAATGCGAAAGGATACCGAACGCTATTACAAAGAGAGAACGAGAATTATGCAGGGAGGAGCAGCTAAGTATCACGATCTTAATGAAACAAGCGGAAAGATGTTTGTCAGAAAACGTTTAGAAATGCTGTTTGATCCAGGAACAATAATTGAAGACGGACTATTTGCAAACAGTGAGGATCCGAATTTGCCTGCTGATGCCTGCGTAACGGGGATTGGGGAAATAAACGGCAGGCCGGTTTGCTTTCTGGCAGCCGACTCTACTGTCAAGGCAGGCTCCTGGGGCGCCAAATCAGTAGAAAAAAACATCCGTATCCAGGAAAAAGCAATCGACTTAAAGATACCTATCCTTTATTTAATCGATTCTGCCGGGGCCCGGATTACTGAACAATTAGAGGTTTTTCCAGGCAAACGGCATGGCGGGAGAATTTTTTATAACCAGGTTCAAATGTCAGGAGTCGTTCCCCAAATATGTATACTCTTTGGGCCTTCGCCTGCAGGATCAGCCTATGTGCCAGCTTTTAGCGATGTAGTTATTATGATCGAAAACAACTCAAGTGCTTATTTAGGTTCTCCCAGAATGGTTGAAATGGCCATCGGCGAAAAAACCACAATGGAACAGATGGGCGGAGCCAGAATGCACTGTACAACCAGCGGTCTTGGCGATATTTTGGTAGGTTCTGAGGAAGAAGCCATTGAAGCATGTAAGCAATATTTAGAATACATGCCGCAAAATTATCAATCACCGCCAGCAAATAAGGAAGCAGTACAGCCCAAAAAAGGAAGGGATATTGAGGCTATCATCCCTGAAAATAACAACACACCATTTAATATGTATGAGCTGATCGATCAGATAATCGATGAAGGCAGCTGGCTGGAATATAAAAAGTTGTTCGCTCCTGAATTGATCACCGGTTTTGCACGGATAGATGGAAAGGCCACAGGAGTAATCGCCAATCAATCAAAAGTGAAAGGCGGAACACTATTTGTTGATTCGCCTGATAAAGCAGCCCGTTTCATAATGATCTGTAATGCATATCAAATCCCGCTTCTCTTTTTATCCGATGTTCCGGGCTATATGATCGGATCCAAGGTGGAACAGTCCGGGATTATCCGCCATGGCGCCAAAATGATTACCGCAATGTCTGAAGCTACTGTCCCTAAAATCTCAGTTATTGTCCGTAAATGTTTTGGGGCAGGCTTGTATGCGATGAGCGGCCCGGCTTTTGGTTCAGATGCTGTGATTTCACTGCCTAGCGGACAGATCGCGGTAATGGGCCCTGAAGCAGCTGTCAATGCTGTTTACTTTAACAAAATACAGGAACTTCCTGAAGAAAACCGGGCTTCCTACATAGCGGAGAAGAGAAAAGAGTACTCGGAAAATATAGATATCCACCGTCTGGCATCCAAGCTGATAATCGATGATATTGTTGGATTTGATGAACTGAGAAGTGATGTAATTCGCCGGTTTAAGTTATATCGTTCAAAAACAATTAAAGGGCTGGAGAAAAGAAATTCAATCCACCCGGTATAAATGGAGGAGGGGTTTACATGAGTTATGAAACAATCTTGTATGAAGTAAATGATGGAATCGCAAAAATTATCCTGAACCAGCCTGAGCTAAGAAATCCGTTATCAAAACAAGTTACACAGGAACTTGTTAATGCCATTACTGCTGCCGACAAGGATTCAGATGTAAAAGCTATCATTTTATCAGGGAATGGTAAAGCATTTTCTGCTGGCGGTAACCTAAACGAATTTAAAGCAAACTTCACGAAAAGTGTCCCGGATCTCCATTTTGAGGGAAGGGAAAGCACGGAATTATTCAAGCTTGGAGCGACCATAAAAACACCGTTGATAGCATCTGTTAACGGCCCGGCCCTTGGCGGCGGATGCGGAATTGTTGCAATGTGCCACATAGCGATTGCCTCAGAGGAAGCGAAACTGGGTTTAACCGAGCTGCGTCTTGGCATCGTTCCATATGTAATTTTACCTTGGATAAGACGAGCAGCAGGAGACAGGAAGGCAATGGAACTAATGCTGACTGCTGAGGTGTTTTCAGCCGAAAAAGCACTTGAGTATAATTTGGTTCACAGAGTCGTCCCTCATGAGCTTCTGGAAGAAGAGACGCTGAAAATTGCCAAAACAATCGCTTCGTATAGTCCGCTGGCGGTTCAATTGGGACTTGATGCTTTTTATGCAACTGAACAAATGGATTTAATGAAGTCATTTGATTACTTATCTACTCTTAGAATCATATCCTTCCGCAGTGAGGACTTAAAAGAAGGCGCCCAGGCATTCCTAGAAAAACGAGAACCGGTTTGGCAGGGGAAATAAATATAAAGGATGAACATAATGGATATAAAAGCTCCAATGAGTGGCAATGTTTGGAAGGTTCTGGTCAAGGAAGCAGATGTGGTAAAAGCCGGTCAAACTTTAATAATCCTGGAATCTATGAAAATGGAAATTCCGGTTGAAACAGAGGAAGACGGTAAAGTGGAAAAAGTTTTCGTTTCAGAAGGTGATTTTGTGCAGGAAGATAGCAGTTTATTAATCTTAAAGCTATGTTAAAGTTCATTGTTGATTTTAGCACTGCGTTGATGTCTAGCTGCAGCGCCCCGCCTCTCGAGTGTTGTAACCAAGTGCCGTTACAACCTTGGTCATAAGCCAATCGCTTCGGAAGGCAAAAAGCGCCTTCTGTCAGCGCTTGTCTTATGCTGTGTTGTGACCAAGAGCCGTCACAACCTTAGTCGGAGGTCCACAGGACAAGGAATACTTCGGCAGCGATACATCGCACGAAACAAAGCGACAGCTTTGTGAGGACGTTGGTCAGAACGGCGTTGCCACAGGACGAAGGTTGTAACATGGTTTTTGTTACAACACTGGCGACTATAGCCGTTCTTCCTCTGACCAGGGCGCTTGCGCTTTTCTATAATGGAGCGGAAGGCGCAAGACTCCTCGAAAATGCTTCGCATTCCTTCGTGCGGTGTTTTTTCAAGGATAGTGTACTCGGGAGAAGCGAGTAAAAGGAGCCCCTGCAGGCGTAAACGTGAGAGGTGAAAGCGAGTGTGGAGCGGAAATCAACAGGCATAATTAACAGAGCTAATTTTAAAAAGAGAAAGGAAGGCTGATTGTGAAAAACATTAGAATTGGAGCCGCCCAAGGCTTTTATGGGGATACCATTGAACCCGCTGTAGCTACAGCTAAATATGGCAATGTCGATTACATTTGCTTTGACGGATTGGCCGAACTGACAATGGCCATTCTGGTTAAGGATAAAAAAAGGGATGAAAACCTTGGATATACTAGGGATCTAGGAATCTCAATGAAGGCACTCCTGCCTTATGTAAAGGAAAAGGGGATCAAGCTGCTAACGAACGCTGGCGGCATCAACCCATTGGCCGCTAAGGAGGAATTATTGCGAGTTGCAAAGGATATCGGGATTGAAGGCTTAAAAGTGGCCGTTGTAACCGGAGATAATATTTTAGGCAATATTGAAGAACTGAATCAAAAAGGAATCTCCTTTGAAGATATTGAAACAGGACGGAGCTTCAGCGAAGTCCAGGAAAAACTTTTATTTGCCAATGCCTATCTGGGTGCACAGCCGCTTGTGGATGCATTGCGTATGGGTGCAGATATCGTCATTTCTGGAAGGACTACCGATACTGCACAATTTTTGGCACCGCTTATTTATGAATTTGATTGGAAGGAAGACGATTGGGATCGCCTGGCTTCCGGCGTTTTTATGGGTCATTTGCTGGAGTGTTCTGCCCAATCTACGGGAGGAAACTTTAGCGGAAAATGGTGGGAAATCGAGGGAATGGAACAAATCGGTTATCCAATTGCAGAGGTTTCACAAACCGGTGATTTCATCGTGTCAAAAGTAGAAGAGCGGGGCGGCTTGGTCACGGGTGACACGATCAAGGAACAGATGCTTTATGAAATTCATGATCCTTCCCGCTATATGACTCCGGATGTAGTTGTCGATATTACAAAGGTCTGTTTGGAAAATATCCATCCTAATCAGGTCAAAGTTACAGGTGTAAAAGGCAAACCGCGGCCTGAAACATTAAAAGTTGTTATGGGGTATGAGAACGGATATATGGGACAGGTAATGATTGGATTCTCATGGCCGGATGCTTTGAAAAAAGCCCGTAAGGCCGATGAAATTATCCGCAAGCAAATGGAACGCTATCGAATGTCGTATAAGGAAGTACAAACAGACTATGTTGGATATAACTCGCTACATGGTCCTGCTGTAAAGGAAACTGATAGCGATAGCGATTTGAATGAGGTTTTTTTAAGAATGGCAGTGAGGGGAAATACGAAACAGGAAGTTATGAAATTCGGCCGGCTGTTTCCGCCGCTAGCCCTAAACGGTCCCCCATCTATGGGTGCATATATTGGAAACATTCCGCCGCGTGAATTAATTGGCATGTGGTCATGCCTGCTTCCGCGTGAGGAAGTCGAAAAACAAATTAAAGTCGAACTATTTGAGGTGAGCGCCTATGCCTAAAGTTTTATTAAGAGAGGTTGCCCAGGCCCGGTCAGGAGATAAAGGGAATATGGTTAATATCGGTCTTTTTGCTCCGACAGACGCCATTTATCAAACATTTATCCAGCAAATCACAACGGAAAAAGTTAAACAGCATTTCGAGGGACTTGTTGAAGGCAGCGTCGTCCGTTATGAAGTGCCTAATATTCTTGCATTAAATTTTATTTGCCAGAAAGCATTAAATGGCGGAGGGTCTTCCTCCATACGTCTGGATAATCTGGGAAAATGCTTTGGGTCTAATTTACTGCGCATGGAAATAGAAATAGATGATCGCATCCTGCCATCGGAGGTGAGCCCGTAATGAAAAATGGAGTCGCGCACATGGTTACGGATCCGTATTTCCAAGAAGAGCATAGGGAATTTCGCATGTTCGTCCGCTCTTTTATACAAGAAGAGGTAGCCCCGTTTATAAATGAATGGGAAGAAGCGGGTGAGTTCCCGTTAGAACTGTTAGAAAGAATGGGTGAGCTTGGGCTGCTCGGTTTGCGTTATCCAAAGGAACTGGGCGGTCAGGAAGCAGATTATTTCAAGGTGATTATTTTTGCTGAAGAACTCAATAAATGCGGTGCTGGCGGCTTTCCGATGGCAATAGCTGTCCAAACGGATATGGCGACCCCGCCTATCTATAAATTTGGAACAGTTTATCACCATGAAAAGTTCCTGACCCCTTCAATAAAAGGGAAAAAACTTGCATCATTGGGGATTTCTGAGCCCAATCATGGATCAGATGTTTCCTCGATACAAACCAGGGCTGTACGTGATGGTGATGAATGGGTGATTAACGGAACGAAAATGTATATTACCAATGGGCCACGGGCTGATTTTGTCACCTTGGTCACCAGAACATCGGATGCTCCGGGATACAAAGGGATTAGTTTATTTTTAGTTGAAACGAATCGCCCTGGATTTTCCATAAGCCGCAAATTGGATAAAGTCGGGATGCGTTCGTCGGATACGGCTGAACTTATTTTTGATAATGTACGCGTGCCGAACGAAAATTTGCTTGGTGAAGAGGGTAAGGGTTTTTACCAGTTAATGTGGCAGCTTCAAAGTGAGAGAATGATAGCTTCCGGTGCAGCTATCGGTTTGATGGACTATTGCTGTTCACATGCAAAAGAATATATTTATAAAAATGGTTTTAAAAGTGATCACACGAAAATCGGCCAGCTAATGGAGATAGCATCTGAAATTGAAGTTTGCAGGGAAATGGTCTATTCAATAGCATACCGATATGCAAATGGGGAGGTTCCGAGCAAGGAAATTTCGATGGTTAAATTAACGACTGCACAATCCGCGCACACCATTGCCGGCCAAGTGTTAGAGCTGATCGGGGAAGACGCTGCCGACTGGGAGCATCCTATACAAAGAATATGGCGCGATTCAAGATTGAATAGGATTGGTGCCGGAACTGATGAAGTTATGAAAGAAATTGTGGCAAAGGAAATTGGGTTATAAGCTGAAGGAGGAGGAAAATGGGACATTGGATTTTTTCTGACGAACATGAGTTTTTTCGAAAAACAGTACAGAAATTCATTCATAAAGAAGTAGCTCCACAGATAGTGGATTGGGAAAAGGAAGAATATATTCCAAATGGTTTTTTTCAAACATTGGGGAAGCAAGGTTATTTAGGAATAACGGCTGCTGAAGAATACGGCGGGAGCGGCCTTGACACGATTACGGAAGCGGTTTTTATGGAGGAGCTCATGAAAGCGGGTGCCGCAGGTCCAGTACTGGCAGTCCAGGCACATCTAACTGTCCTGAGATTGATAGAATTGGCCGCCAATGAAAGAAAGAAGCGTAATCTGCTAATGGATGGGATAGCCGGAAGGAAAGTATTCACATCAGCCATAAACAAATCTTCTATAACAGCTGAAAAAACAGCAGACGGATACTTATTGAACGGTTCCGCTGTTAATGTCTTTTTGGGAGAAAGTTCAGATTATGCGCTATTGGAAGCAAGAATTAGCACCGAGGATGCCGCTAGTTTAATTTTAGTAGATATGAAGGCAAAGGGTGTAATCCCGGTAAAATGCCGGAAAAAGCTAGGCTGGCGTTCACTTGAAATGGCTGACCTGACTTTCCTCAATGTGCATGTCCCTTCCGAGTATTTGATCGCTGAAGCAAAAACAGCTGCAGACTATCGAGAAGAAATGGCCCAATGGCAGACAGTCATGACATCCGTCAGCTGCGTTGGTTTAGCTTCTATGGCACTAGAATGCGCGATCCGATATAGTAAGGAACGAATCCAATTTGGGAAACCGTTAGCTTCTTTCCAGTCACTCCGCCATAAAATGGCTGACATGGCTATAGCAATAGAAAAGTCGCGCAGTATCACTTATCGCGCTCTTTATGAATTTGATCAAGATCAATGCTCATATTCCTTTTTAGCATCGAATACTTTAGCACACCGTTCGTCTATAAGTATGGTAAAGAAAGTATCTGATGATGCACTTCAGATTCATGGAGGAGCAGGTTATATGATGGAGTTTCCTGTCCAAAGATTTTGGCGCGACGGGAAGATGTTTTCTGTGTTCAATCAATCTGAATTGGCTGATGAATCACGTTTATTAACCTGGCTTAACCTGAAAAATAGGGGGCAGGAAGATGCTGAAAAACAAAACAGTGTTTCTTGAGTTAGCGGAGGCAGTTAGCAGTCATCCAGACCAGATTTTTTTAATAGAAGGCGGCAAAGAAATCACTTTTCAGCAATTTAAAGAAACATCTGATAGATTAGCAGGCTCGTTATTAAAGCTTGGATTAAAACACGGTGACAACATAGCTATAATCGCATTAAACCAAACAGAATGGCTGTATACTTTTTTCGCAGCAGCAAAGATCGGAGTGGGACTTGTTACCTTGAATGTCCGTTATCGCGATACGGAACTGGAATATATGATTAATAATGCTGATGTAAAAGCTATAGTTTCATTGGCCTCATTCCAGGATTTTAACTACGTGGAATTCTTTCAAGGTTTCAAGAATCGGATACCTGGAGTAAAAACATTTATTTATATTGGAGGCGAAAAAGAAACTTCCTTTGATTTCTTATTAGATACTATTCCGAATGAAGATGCATTGCAGAACGCTGCGTCCAAAGTTCAGGAAGAGGATACAGCATTGATCATTTACACATCCGGTACAACCGGAAAACCAAAAGGGGCCATGATCACTCACAAAAGCTTGCTTGCATCCGCCCGTGCTCAAGCCTCGCACTTTAACATTACAGAAAAAGACAAGGCAATAGGAAGCCTGCCGTTTAACCATGTAGGTGGAATTACTTGCACGATTATGGTAGCGCTTACAACAAGAGGCAGTGTGGTGCTAATCCCAGGTTTTCGTCCAGATTTGGTTCTTGAGGCGATTCAGGTGCACAAGGCAACGATTTTTGGCGGCGTTCCAACCATGTATGTCATGCTTTTGTCCGCAAAAGGGCAAGAGAAATATAACCTTGATTCTATTAATCTGTGTATTATCGGAGGCTCCAACGTGGAACCTCAGCTGTGCAATTTAATAGACGGCAGATTCCCGAAAGCACACCTAGTTAACTTATATGGTTTAAGTGAAACATCAGGAGCTTGTGTTTTATCAAGGCTAACTGATGACATTTCAAAAGTTCAGCAAACAATTGGCGTTGTGATTGGGGATTTTCAAGCTAAGGCAGTAAATGAAAATGGAGAAGAAGTAGTAAATGAAGTAGGGGAGCTGCTTATAAAGGGAGCATGCGTTGGGAAAGGCTACTATGGCATGCCGGACACCACAAGGGATTCCTTTATCGATGGATGGCTTCACACAGGAGATATGGTGATAAAAGATGAAGAGGGCTACTTACATTACATGGGAAGAAAAAAGGAAATGTACATATCCGGAGGCTTCAACATCTTTCCAGTCGAAATAGAGAACGTCCTGACTTTAAATGAAAAGGTGCAAATAGCTGCGGGATTCGGCATCCCAGACCCGGTGCTTGGAGAAGTAGGAGTATTTTACATCGTCCCAAAAACAGAGGCTGAAATTACAGAGAATGAACTCCACGAATATTGTAAATCTCGCCTTGCAGACTATAAGATTCCCAAAAAGTTTATTTTTGTAAAAGAGGTACCGCTTACCCCTGCAGGTAAGGTTCAAAAAGCTGCTTTGATCGAACAATACAAAAGCCAGAAGGTTTAATGAAAATTGGAGAGGGGACGTTTGGATGTATGGAATTTCCACAGTAAACCGTGTTGCAATTGGAGATATTATTCGAAGAAGTGCAAGCCGTTACCCTGAAAAGACAGCATTTATTCAAGGAGACCAAAAATGGAATTTTTCGGAAGTGGATCGGTTATGCAATCAATTTGCGAACTACTTACTGGAGAGCGGGCTAACTAAAGGGGATAAGATCGCGACCATTTGCGGAAACTCGATGGAATTCATCATCACCATGTTTGGAATTGCGAAAGCTGGGCTTATATGGGTTCCGATAAATCCGGGGATTTCTTTTGATGAAAAGAAATACATTTTGGAAAAAGTGAAAGCTAAGCTTCTAATCGGAGATGAAGTGTTATTGAAGAACCAGCTGGAGTATTATAAAAGTCAGGTTCAAACCCTTCAATTAGACGGCCGTGTCAGCGAATTCTTCTCTTTGTTCGAGGATTTTTCAGAAAAGGAACCAAGTGTGGAGATACAGGACCGGGATGTGGCGCAGATTATGTTCACAAGCGGCACGACCGGAAACCCAAAAGGGGTAATGATCAGCCATTTAACTGTCTATATGGCAAGTCTCGCAAACATAATTGAAATGGGATTAAAGCCTAGTGACGTAACCACAGCACTGATGCCATTATTTCATTGCGCCCAGCATACCTTCGTCACATCCTTTTTAAATATTGGAGCGACAAGCATCATTTTCAAAGGCTTTGATCCGGAAGGGTTAATGAAAACAATTGAACAAGAAAAAATCACATGGATGTTTATGCTTCCAATGATGTACCGCGCCATTTTGCATCACCCTAATAGGGGGAAATACGACCTTACTTCATTGAACACATGCATGTACGCCATGGCTCCGATGGACCGCCCAACATTGGAAAAACTAATCAAAGAGTTCGATGCCGATTTTGCATTAGGTACCGGACAAACAGAAATATACCCATCTACACTGATGTTTAAGCCGGAGGAACAGCTTCGCCGCTTTGGATCTTATTGGGGTGTGTCAAGCCTCATAAACGATACCGCTGTTATGGATGAAGAAGGAAACATCTTGCCAGCAGGTCAAATAGGGGAAATCGTCCACAGAGGTCCAAACGTTATGAATGGGTATTTGGATAGTAAGGAAGAAACCGATGCGAGCAGGCAATTCGACTGGCATCATACAGGTGATCTTGGATATTGGGATAAAGACGGCCAAATGGTCTTTGTGGACAGGAAAAAGGATCTGATCAAAACGGGTGGGGAAAACGTTGCTTCTATCAAGGTAGAACAGGTACTGTTAATGCATGAAAAAGTGGCAAATGCAGTGGCGATTGGTTTGCCGCATGAACATTGGGTAGAAGCGGTAACAGCCTTTATTGTTCCAAAGGAAAACGAAACTCTTTCCGAAAAAGAAATTGCTGATCATTGCAGGCAGCACTTAGGCAATTTTCAGGTACCAAAAGCGTTTGTCTTTGTTGAAAGCCTGCCAATGACTACAACCGGAAAAATCCAAAAACATGTACTGCGGACAAAACATAAAGATCTCTATGCTGAAGTTCAATCCTAAAATCTGAACTGCCGGGGAAGGTTACTGCTAACACATATGAGATACTAGCCAGTTATTGTAAAATAACTGGTCAGACTGCAGGCAAACTTGATTTCATCGAGTTTGC
This sequence comes from Bacillus sp. M6-12, assembly GCF_002860285.1. GTDB lineage: Bacteria > Bacillota > Bacilli > Bacillales > DSM-1321 > Peribacillus. Next base: position 182,073 of record NZ_PGVF01000003.1, on the reverse strand, counting down.
CTGCAGTTATTTTTTTATTTGGCCTGTGAAGGGGTTCTGTTGATTTCCGTTCCAGGCGCTTCACTTTCCGCGGGGGGTGCGGTGCCTCCTCACCGCATGCTCCTGCGGGGTCTCACCTGTCGCGTTGCTCCCGCAGGACGTTGAATAAGCATCCTCGAATAAACACCGCACGAAGGAAATGCGGATGCATTTTCGAGGATCTTGCGCCTTCCACCCCAATAAACAGGCTTTTAAACGTTTACTATGGAACGTTCCTAATATTTTAAAATTGATACATAAATGATTGAGTGAGATGATTTAAGTAAACTTACATGTGGCAGTATATTGGACTTGAATATGTAGGATATTTATAATGAATAAGCATGGAGATAAACATTACAAACTAGAAAGGGATTTATTTGATGACTACAAATTCTAATATTAATATAGGCGGGCTTGAATTCAAATGGGACTTGGAAAAAGGACAATTTTTATTTGAAGGACAGGATGCGGTTCTCTTCTGGATTTCTAGTGCAATGAAAACTTTCTTCGATACGATTGAGGAAATTTCAGGGGAAGAAGCCTCGAACCTGGTTTTTGAGGCAACAGGATTTCGCCAAGGCCTTGTGGTAGGGGAATACTTTGAGAAAATGAAGGATGTAAGTGTTTCTGAAGCAGCAGAATTAATTACTAATACATATGCTTCCGCTGGATGGGGCCGGACGGTTATTGAAAATTTAAACTTTGAAACAAAAACACTCACTGCCCATTTAAAAGATAGTTGGGAGCATAAAATTAACGTAGCACAAGGAAAGCAAAAGGGAGGAAATTTTCTCCCAGCCCATTATGCAGGAATATTTACAGGACTATTTGGCACAAATATTTGGTACAAAGTAGTTCAATATCAACTAGAGGGGCATGAGCACAGTGTAATTGAGTATTTCCCCTCTGATGTTACTGTTTCAAATAACATTCATCAGTTAGCCAGAAAAAAGGAATCGGATCACATTCATCATTTAGAAGCTCTTGTAGAAGATAAAACAAGAATATTAACTGAACTTGTGAAGAAACTCTCTTCACCAATCATTCCTGTTCTTGAAGGAGTTGTAGTAGTCCCGCTAATTGGGAAATACGACGAAGAACGTTCGGAAGAGCTCGTTGTCAAGACATTAAAGAATCTGCCAACATATAAGGCGAACTATCTTATTCTGGACCTAACTGGTCTTGATAAAGATATTAGTTCTCACACTGCAAGTCTCATTGAAAAAACCGGTTCTGCTGCTTCCCTAATTGGAACGAAAACTATTCTTGTTGGTATTTCAGCTGAATTAAGCATTCTTATTTCTCAATCAGCTATAAACTTATCCAAGTATGATTGTTTTCAGTCCTTACAGCATGGAATTCATTATGCATTAGGACAAATGGGACGAACAATAATTTAAATTAGCAGGCGAAAGAGAAGAGTCGCATGGTGTTAAATCCTCCCCCGGTTTGAAATAATTCTGTTACATATTACGAACTTTCGACGCATGGCTCTTTTTCCTCGTTAAGCTACCGGGAAGGCTGAAAAAATCTTTCCTTCAACTCATATAAATATGCAAATCTGTATAGTTAGATACCCTCTATTGGAGCTGTTTTCAGCTCCTTTTATTTGTTGTGTGAAAATTAATGAACAGCGGTTGGAGAATATTTGTTTCGGTTTGTTTTACAACATTCATTTTACCTTTATTACAACCAAGCATCTTGTAGTAATGCAAAAATGAATTATTTTATGAGATTGTAAATACTTAAATGAAAGGGTGCGTTAGCAAAACAACATTACAAATCTTTTGTTGCAGCGAATAAGGTCATTTGTCCAAAAAAAGGATAGGTGGAGCAAATTTTATTATGCTCATCTATCCTTTTTAATTTCCCCATTAGACATATTAAATGGATAAATAGATTACAAAGTTAGCTTTTTAACGGATTGGCAGAAGATATTTCAACAAAGCATTTATTTATTGAAACTATTTAATTAATAATGGGCAGATTTAAAAATCTTTCGATATATTAAGTTGTTATCATGTGTAGCTACTTTTCCATAAAAATATATTAATGTATCAAATTTCTATTTTTTTGATTAATTTCGACAAAAACAACTAAAATTTTTTGGTTATAGGGTTCTATCTTTAATAGTAATTTTTTGCGTATTTGGTAAATGGCGAAAAAGAATAGTATTAGAATGCTACAAACTATTTCACCATATTCCTGTTTTGAATATCTTACGGCTTGAATACATTTAAGGAACGGAGTTTATAATGGTTTATTTGTTTTTTCTAAATGATCCTAAATGAACAAGATCAAGTAAATATGGGGGGAATCTCTAATGAAAGCTCTCGTTTATCACAAATATGGTCCGCCTGATGTTCTTACATTAAAAGAGGTGGAGAAACCTGTTGCTAAGGATAATCAAGTACTGGTGAGAGTACATGCAGCATCACTGAATTATGGTAATCTGGTGCTTTTGAAAGGAGAACCGTTCTTAGCCCGTTTTGCTTTCGGACTTCTAAAACCAAAATACACCATCCCTGGAGGTGACATAGCTGGTATAGTAGAGGCAGTTGGCAAAGAGGTTACTCAGTTCCAGCCCGGAGATGAGGTATTCGGAGATCTATCCGGCAGCGGGTGGGGCGGTTTCGCCGAATATGTTTCTGTTCCGGAAAATGCATTAGCAATAAAACCAGCCAATATTTCGCTAGAGGAAGCTGCTGCGGTACCTATGGCTGCTGTAACCGCCCTGCAGGGACTGCGGAATAAAGGAAAAATTCAACCCGGGCAAAAGGTTTTGGTTTACGGCTCCTCTGGCGGTGTTGGGACCTTTGCTGTACAGATTGCCAAATCGTTCGGGGCTGAGGTAACAGGTGTTTGCAGTACAAGAAATGTAGACATAGTGCAATCAATTGGCGCAGACTTTTACATCGACTATACCAAAGAAGATTTTACCAAGAAAACTCAGAGTTATGACCTGATTCTCGCAGTGAACGGTCATCAGCCAATTTCAGTTTATAAGCGTGCATTAAATCCCAATGGAATTTTTGTTCATATCGGAGGATCCGAGTCTCAAATGTTCCAGGCAATGGTCCTTGGGCCTTGGTATTCCATGACTGGGAGCAAGAAAATGGGCAACATGCTGCAAAGGGCAAACCAAGAAGATCTAATTTATATAAAGGAACTTATTGAAGCTGGCAAAGTAAAACCTGTTATTGATCGAAGCTATAAATTAAGTGAAGTTCCTGAAGCATTCCAATATTTTGCAGAAGGGCACGCTCAAGGAAAAGTGGTCATTACAATTTGAAGCACAGTTTTTAGTAGAATTCCCTGTTATGAAATCTCAAATGAATAATGAGGCATGACTTTATAGACTATTCTGCCTATAATGTGTAATAGCATGCCTTCAAAGTCCTTCGTCCTCAAGGTATTCCAAATTCTATGTGGAAGAAACAGACATATCTGCTGAAGATGGAACGGAAGCTGGTTATGGTGAGTATTAGGCATTTCTAAAGCCAAAAATAAGCTAACTCTGCCCTGAGGCATAGCCGGGGGAAGAGTGGCTTCTTTTTTATATTTCAGCAGAAACAGGTTATATTCTTTATTCCTTCAGGGTTCTACTGAACTTTTATTTTGAATAACATGCTGCCAGGCCCTTTCATTTTGGTATTATTCCATTCCAGGATAATCAAATTCTCAGGATAGATAGTTGGCTTTGGTCATTCCTAACTTTTACCGGGTATATTTTTGTCCTTGTGAACTTAACCGCCGGACTAAGCAAGAATAGTCAATCCTATAAGTCCAAGCAGTTAAAGGCAAGTGTCTTGATTCAATGAGCAACTTTTTGCCAATAACGTGTTACGATTAGGTTCGGACAAATGAATATCAATCGGGGGAGTGAGACGGACTATTTTTATTCAAACTGAGAAAAGAAGTTAATTTGCTGTACAATATCAATATTGAAAACACAAAAAGATTTTTTGCTTTATTCATTCTCCTGGGATGAATGAGTAAACGATAAGCCCATTCTAAATGTGCTTTTCTTAAAGAAAGGGGGGCTCGTTTGACCTGTCCTGACAATATATCAAAACTGCCGCCAATCCCGATGAATAAACCTTTATCGAAAAACGGAAAATTCTCATATATCCATTGTTCCTGCATGGGTGAACCCAGTGCTACAAAAACGATATCCGGTTCTGCTGCTTTAATTTTCTTAAGTATTTTTTCTGAATCCTGAAAGTAGCCATGGTGATAGCCGCAAATTAATAAATTTGGGTAACTCTGTTTGAGGTTAGACACTGCGTTTTCCAGAGATTCTGGCTTTGAGCCCAGCATATAAACCTTAAACTGTTTATCACTGGCTTTATTTATTAGCTGCTGCATAATATCAATTCCTGGGATATGCGCAGGAGAAGGAGTGTGCAATAGTTTTGAGGCCCAAACTACGCCAATTCCGTCTGCCACAATATCATTTGCAGAAAGAAGAGCTGAGCGATAACGATCATTTCTGTATGCATTCATAAGAATTTCGGGGTTGGCTGTCACAATGAAATGCTTTTCTTTGTTTGCTATTTTACCAATTGCATCAGCTAATAGAGTTTCAAAATCTTTTTGATAAAAAGGATACTCATTAAAAAAACTCGATTTCACCGCTCTCCCCCCCTTTTTTCTTAACTGTTATCGCTGAACTATAGTTTACATTAATTTCAAAGGAGAGTAATAGTAGATAAATTATTGTAAAAAAGTAATTTCCAATTTCTTTATTAAATTGTTAACGCTTTAATTGCTGGTATATTAACAAATTCGAGTACTATCCTTTAATCTCAAAAGTGGAAATACACCCTAAAATTACTAGTTTAAATCTTTGGCTTAATGAACCGGATGTCCACTTGTATCACACCCGAATTTATATCCCCCTACTTTTCTTAAAAACCCTGACGCTCTTTCATTTAGCAATTTTATCCGTAATATCCAATAAAATATTAATATATCAATATATTATTTAAACATGTTTAATGGTAAGATAATCAAAGGTTTTTTTCCAATTGCTAATGGGTTTTGTTGTACAGCTTGGTAATGGGTAAGTGGAAAAAGGATCTATTAAATATAAGGGGAAGATATGTAGATGGATAGGATCCGCCATTATTGGATTGCTTCGAGGAATTATATATTTTTTATTTCATTTATTGTTGCTGTCATCTTGTTATGTGTTTATCTTCAGGAGGATTTTTATAAACCAGCCTTCTTGACTGTCCAGATCGGATTATTGTTCTTTTGGGGCTACTGGTTCTTTATCAGTATGTTTGGTTTTGGCAAGCCAAAAGAACAACCATCACACGATCCTAAGAAACGTTTTCTAATTCTGATACCAGCTCATAATGAAGAGGCTGTAATTGGAAGTCTAGTGCAAAATCTTCAACAGCAGGATTATCCAAAGGAATTATTTGATATTACAGTTATTGCTGATAATTCCAATGACGGTACAGCTGCGATCAGCCGGAAGCTTGGGGCGAATGTAATAGAACATACGAGCTTGCCTGGAGAGAAAAAAGGAAAGCCTTATGGTATTAAATATGCACTAGAATATATTGGGGAACGTCTAAGTAGAGACTACGATGCAATTGCGTTCTTTGATGCCGATAACCTCGTTTCTACCAATTATTTGAAAGAAATGAATAATCACTTGATGAACGGAGACCGTCTAATTCAGTGTTATTTGGATTCGAAAAACCCTGACGACAACTGGGTAACTTTGTCCTATGCAACAAGCTATTATTATATGAACCGCTCTTGGCAGTTAGCTAAATCGAAATTAAATCTTGGTAACGCGATTGGTGGAACTGGTTTCTGTGTAGATACTCAATTAATGGAAGAGATCGGATGGACTGCCCGCTCTCTTACAGAGGATTTAGAATTCACTATGCAATGTCTGCTGAAAGAAGTGCCGGCAAAATGGTCCCACAAAGCAAGAGTGTATGATGAAAAACCTGAAAGCTTTATGGTTTCCTGCGTACAGCGCTTGAGATGGGCCCGCGGACACTGGGATGTCTGCTTTAAGTATGGACTTCCGCTGCTTTGGAAATCAATTAAGAATTTGGACATCAGAGCTTTTGATGGATTTATGTATTTAGTTAACCCTGGGAAAATCGTTTTAGGAACAATCACAGGAATCATATTAGTTACTTGCTATCTTACAGATGCGGACTGGGCAGAATCTATCTTGCCTATTTGGATATGGGCAGCGTTCTTCCTGTTTAACCTTTGGTATATAGGGTTTACGATCGGAAAAGATGCCAAGAAAAAATTCGGAAAAGTTAAAGCAATTATAAGCCTGTTTATTATGAACTATTCATACGTTCCATTATTTATCTGGGCATTCATCACATCCGAAAACAAAACATGGATACGTACTGACCATAAGAGAAATGTAGCCTTTGACGAAGTTGCAGTGAATTTGGACGAGAAATAACTTCTATAAAAACGGTAAAAGATAGGCTGCCTCTCACAAAGAGGCAGCCTATCTGCATGCTATTACTGGTCGTGTTGAACAATGACCCTTGCCCCATTTGGACTCTCATTTTGCTTGTAGTCTTTAAACCACCATAATTCGGGAGTGTCCTTTAGCTTATTTACGCGGAGTGTGAATGAAGAAGCAACTGGCTGTTTTAAGGTGATTTTCACGCGATTTCCATCCACAAGCACTTCTTGTAAAGGCAGAGCAACAGCTCTTCCTTTTTTCTCTATAAAAAAGGTATTAGAAATAGAAGTTGATTTTGGATCAATTCTTTTATTGAACGAGATAGTAATCTTGGCACTTGACTTATCCAAAACAGCTTTTAATGGTACTGGTTTTTCCGAATACATATAGCCGCCTAAATGATATTCATAAGCAGTCCATGTGTTATATCCCAATTTAATTGACTGATTTGAAAACTGGTTCAGCCAGTTTTTGCTGCGGACCATTAACGGGAGCGAACCAATATCAGTCTGGATCCCAATTGGCAAGGAGGGAAACTTCTTTTTTAGTTCATTGTAAAAGGATTGGTAATGAGTAATGTATCCAGGTGCAAGTGATAATTTCATCCAGTCCGGCCAATGAGTCTGAAAAAAGTGAATATCGGGCTTCACTTGTGCGACCATTGAAGGGGCATACAAACCCTGATACTCCTTTAGCAGCTTATTGGAATCTTTGCCTGCATCTATTGCAAGACTCCAGGTTGCGACTAAAATGTCTGGTCTCGATTCTCTGATTCCCCCGGTTCCGTTTATTACTTCATCAAGAAAATCATTTACAGCTTTTACACGAAAGTTAACCCATTTACTGTACAAAGTTTTATTTGAAAGGTAGTAGTTTTTTGATTTTTCATTAGTAAAGTCAGGAATCTCCCTGCCATAAGCTGCTTTAAAAGCTTGCTTGGCTAAAGGTCCTACATCTCCATATACACCTCGGCTAATGCCATTCCACTCTGGGAAATATGGTTCAGCGATTTCAATTCCATCAAAAGGATGTTCTTTTACCAGATTAGCTACGGTTTCCTTTTTCCAGCTTACATATTCTTCACTGAACAAAGAAAACCTGATATAACCATCGTTAACCGGCTTTAATAATTCCATTTGCCACTTTGGCCATTCCGGCGGAAATCTCTCCGTCGAATAGGTCCCATTTCCTAGAACCAGTCCCCATACTGCTATGCCTCTGTTTTGGAGAGCAGTGATCAATTGCGGGTTTACATTATTCTCGTTGGTAATAAAATAATGAACCGACTTATATCCGGCCAATTCGAGTTCATCTGCGATACTTTCAGCAGATCTTCCCTGATAATATGGGAAACTAGGATCTATCTGAATAGACTTGCCTTTTATAGCATTTTCCTTTCGATTATTCATGTCACTCTCCGCTCTTTCTGATGGCCTATTACTATCAGCATTTACTATAATGCTGCCAAACATTACATAAATCGATAAGAAACTAAAGAGAATGGTCATGATGCGGGCTGCTTTTGTCATATGAGGCGCCTCCATGTTCTTATTCACTATAATAAAATAAGTGGTGTATTCATTGTGCATCTATAACATTACTATCGGACTATGGTGAACGATTTTTAATAGTCAGCTAAGACCACTGGACTATCTGGGATGGTTTTATTGCCAAACCGCGCCTATATATAGATCTTTTTGCATTGCATTTCCTAACATTTTCGCCAAATCTAGCCCCATCTGAATTTAATGTATACAATCGCTTTAACAGAATATGCCTAAACAAATTCACATAACTCCTCTAGTTTATCTTTAAGGATTCTAAATAAGGACAAGGTTTCGATAATGTCTTATCGGGGTTAAGGAGCAAAATTCATCCGAATAACCGCTCAGCATTCATGCTTTGAGACTCTTTTGCTTAATATGGGTTTAGATTAGATTATTTGGCTAGGCTGAAGAAAACATCTAATGTCACTTATAAGTTCTGCTTATTTATAGCCTTAGTTCTGGAGGAGTACAGAGTGTAGCCGTACATGTGGGCACAAGCTGACTATGCTGCTGAAGAAAAATCTTTTCATTCTCACGGATAAATTAAGGTAAGCTGCTTAGTGTAAAACACAAACTTGTCCACATGCTTTTACATAGAATGAAGCAAGGGGTGATTTTATAATGGTAAAGATTATTATTGACCCTGGGCACGGTGGAAAAGATCCCGGGGCAGTAAGAAATGGGCTTCAGGAAAAGAATCTGGTGTTAAGAATTTCGAAATATATGGAAGAGTATTTGAGAGCTAACTATACCGGGTTTCAGCTTGCTTTAACGCGTTCAACTGACGTATTTATTGAGCTTTCTAAAAGGGCTGATATTGCTAATAAGCTTAATGCCGATGTCTTTATCAGCAATCATGTAAACGCTGGCGGCGGCACCGGCTATGAGTCCTTTATTTACACTACACCTAGTGCTAAAACGGCATCTCTTCAGGGATATGTTAATTCGGAGGCTATGAAGATAGCCGGAAAGTTTGGTTTAGGTGCCCATGGAGATATTAATAAGCGTGGTAATTTGGCTGTGTTAAGAGAAACTAACATGCCTGCCGTACTAACTGAAATTGGCTTCATCGATTCTAAAGATGCGGCTTTACTCAAAAATGAACAATTTCTTAAGGAGATGGCTGAGGCGTATGCCAGAGGAATCGCTAAATTTCTAGAACTTCCCGCAAAAAAGGCTTCTCCCGTCCAGGGTAAGAAGTATCGGTTATATACCGGTACATTTGCATCTAAGGCCGATGCAGAAGCAGCAGCTGCTAAGATTAAGAAAGATTATGGCTATATCACTTATATTAGAGAGGAATAATGAAACCCTTCTTAACCCTAATACTGAAATGGTGAAGAGAAATAGACGGAGCTCTTCTTTTGTGAGAAGGGCTTTTAAAGTTGCCTATATATGCACACCTAGTATACCCGGGCCCAGATATACTAGGTTAAAGTGGCAGAGTTGCATGTCACACAGCTGAAAGAGGATTTGCTATCATAAACTCATTGTAGCCATGGCTCAGAATCCTCAATTTTCAAATCCCGTTAAAATATAGATAAAATTTTCCCTGAACACCCGGAACCTGGCATAATATGGTAAGTTATTACTCACATTCAAAAGTGAAAAATAAGGGGGAATGATTAAATTAAGAAAATGGATTTTTAGGACAGTCACTTATTTTTTTGCAGTTTGGTTTTTTATTGGGATCTCCCAGGCTGAAGCAAAAAGTTCCTTTTCAGATTGGGCGGGTGAATTCTGGGCGTTAAATGAGATTAGCTTTTTATCAGATAAGGAAATCATAAAGGGATATCCGGATGGCACCTTTAAACCTTTCACTGTAATTCCAAATTTTAAAAAATTATCGATAATCAACGCATAATGGAAAAAGCCCTTCTCGATTGAGATGGGCATTGGAATACAGTATTTTTAATGTTTTGTAAAGCGCTTTTTCCATGCCTTATTCATAATCATAAATATTGAGGAAATTGCCGCAAATACTAAGAAAAACACAATGTATCCCCATAATCCTATCACAGCGTCTTGAAACTCCATGTTTCCCCGGTTTGTTATTGCTTGCTGAATTTCTATGGCAAAAACTAATACAACCATAAATGTCAGGGTATATAAAAAAGACAGAATTGTGATACCAAAGGGAAGTTTAGAAACCATCTTAGATACAATCAGAACAAATAAAAAAACTATAATTCCTAAGATGCCCATTAACCAAAAATGTAAATCTTTATCGTCTAAGTTTAGATTTAAAGAATGTAAAACAAAATATTGGATAAAATCATGAAGGTTATTTACAATATCTGCTAACACTTGGATGATTTCTTTCAAGTTTATCAACCCCCTTAGACTTTATCATTCAAACTAAATGAGTAACTAGTAAGTGGATTATGAAAGAGGCGCTTACTTACAGTATATGCCTCGCCAAAAGCAGGGATTCTTTGCAATTTTTGCTTTTATTTAGCTGCTGAACCTTAATTCTATGGAAAAGATGATTTCAAGGCGTCAGGTTTAATAATATGGCTACTTTTTAATACAGTTATTTTTCCCGTCATAATTTTTTCAAAACTGCCAATTACCTTCAAAGAAAAAGAAGCACTTTACAGTTGAGAGGGTTTACTTAAACTCAGCTTGTAGAATAAAATCTTCTTTAATGCTGCCTTTATACGTATTTCCAATATTGTTAAAGTGATATACCTCTATATGGTCTTTTGTAAATGTTGTTTCATCAGTTAAACCTAATTGGCTAATTACCTTATTTCTCTCGTTAAGACTCAAAGATTTATCTGCTGTACCAACTATCATCTTAGAAATGTTTTAGAGCAAAAGAAGGACGATTTGAAGCAGAATTTGCTTAACATGAATTATTTTAAAACTCCAGATGGTAAGCAGCTATATGAGTTGAGCCTATCTGAGTAAGAACAAATTTATGCTAATGAAAATCAGAAAAGAAGGTAGGGGAGAATACTCTTAAGAATGACGGAAGGTAGATTGATATTTAAAGATGCAAGCATCAAGTTTTTGACTTAATTTTATTGTTTTTAAACTTTGGAGACCCTCATTCATTCCAGTCTGAATTAGTTCAGAGCGAAGAATTTGAATTCTCTTTAATATTTCGTCTTTTGTAGTGCAAGTACACTGGATTGCATTCATGAAAGTAACCTCCGTTTAGGCATATAGTAACAACAGTTTTTAATTTAACACTTTAATGCAAAGAGGAAAAGATTTACTTTTAGTCAATATTCGTAGAGTTTCGACAGTCATTTAGAGGCAGGAGGAATTTAATTAAACGGAAGGAGTAACGAAAATAAAAAATCCCCTGGGCTTTTCCGAAGCTCAAGGGAAAAATCGGGTATCTATCTTTCTAATTTCAGGATATACCATTTGTTGGGAAAGTAAATTACTGGATGGACTTGTTCACTGAATTGTCAGAAACGAAAAAACAGATAACTAGTTAAATAGCAGGGGACACTGCACTTAACCACTTATCTGTCTAATGTGGAATTCCAACCACTGTTTAATCCTATACCTTTATTTGTAAGTAAGATAGAGGAATGGGTGTTCTTAAAGCAAATAGGCTGTTCTACATTTGACAAATAAAGCGACATTAAATTTTTTTGACAACAAAAAACCGACTTAATTGTCGGCGACTGAAAAATTAATGGTGATTCATTGAAATATAAAATCCAAACAGCGTGATTTTGTTCATCAGCAGATGCTTGAGTAAATGCGTCTTTAATCAAATGATTATTTTACTTCTTGCTATTTCGTGATAGAAATCTACTGTCTCTTGTTCATCTATGAAAGCTGCTAGAACACCTTGTCTGAAATCTGCTGGACATTGCGTTGTAATTTGTGGAGACGGTTGTTTCCCTGTTAATGACATATATATGTGCAATGGTTTGGTAGTGTCTAATCTCATCATTTCTTATTTCTAAAATACGATTTTTAATTTGTGGGTTAGGAGCTTGGTTTGCTAATTGCATAACAATAAATAGCTCGATATTCTCGGTTTATTACCTTATTAAGATTTGTAATTAGTTCTGTATTGGATAAAGTATTCCGTTAACGAGAAAAAAAATGCATCATGTCCTTTAAATATGATTTAGAAAAGCGACTTAGTTTATACCCATTTCGACCATAATGCTGCATTCAAATAAAAAGAATCAAGGCAGATGCTTAAACAAAATAGCCAATTATATTAATTAAGTTACTTCCGCCGATGGGGGTTCTGATTATTTATTTGTTTTTTTAGTTTTTCATGTTCAGTAGTTAAGTAATCGATTTGTTTCTGCATGTTATTATAATTGTCGTTATTACTATTCCCTTGAAGACCTTGTTGTGATTCTTCTAATGCAAGAATTGCTGCTATAGTGGAAATTCCATCGCCAAGTGTAGATAATGCTGCACCAATCACTGCAAGTACAGCGGATTGATTTTCCGGTTGGATGATTGGAATATTTTGTCCGTTGTTCTTTTTTTTCTTATACAAGCTTTTCTCCTCCAGTCACAATGCCTCTTCTAACATTTTATGTATTCAGTATTTTTTTTGTGAAAGAGACACATAAATTCACAATTCGAAACATAGCCCATTCAAAGGAGGAGTCATTGTGTTAGTAAAAGTTACAGATAAGGTTCACCCTGTTGTTTACATGATAAAAACACCAGTAGGAGAACGGAAAATCCTTTAAACTCAAATTGATGAGTCTCATTATGAGGCACAAGAACGTGCGGAAGTAGTACAAAAATTAGGAGCTAACATAGGTGACCGTGTGAGGATTCTTGAAACTGGATTCGGAGGATACAAAGAGGGATTTTCAAAAGATGTTCCCCATACAATCACACATATTACTTTTTCTGGAATCGTCTATTTCGATAATGGCAAAGCTGATATGTTCAGACCAAAAGTTAAGGTTGTATGTTAGTATTCATTTCACATTTCGAATATAACGCGATATTAAAAAAGCGGGTGACAAATTGCACGTTTACCCTTATAAGCAGATAGTTTTAGGAAAATTCACTAAATGGAATGTCAGCACAACTGTGGACGGAATGGTATTAGTCGAGAATGTTTTCAAATTGAGCGTGGTGTGGACGATTCAAGATTAATTGTTACTGCTGTTCAACTTCCAACTGGTGCAATTGAAACTATTACCAATACTGTATTTATCCCTGAGAAGATTGGTTATCTAATGAATGCATATGATGATCAGTTCAGATTGAAAGCTAATCAGTCAGTAAAGATCGTTGGATATATGATTGTGCAGGCAACTGATGTCTGAATATAAGATGCGATATCAAAAGCGTAAGTTCTATGACAGTGGTAATTGGAAGCAGCCTACCCTAAAGTATCATTAAGGAAGTCGAGGTGAGGGTAAATGAATAGGCACCAGCATTACGATAAGAACAAACGTGATCAATTCAGCTATTAAGAAACATTTCCTATAGTGATAACACGGAAGACAATATGGTAGTCATTATTAGTCCTGAAAAGAATAGGTAAGTAACCAGAGAATACTAGCACGTCATGACTAAAATAATAGCTCCTGATCTGAAGAGAAATGTTCACTTTATTACATGGGAAACACTGTTATCATCTGTCCTGGAGAAGCTTTATGGATCGATGAGTATAATAGATTATTAGAACATTAGTTAATGTTTAAGAAGAAATACATCTGTGATTAAAAAGTATTGCAAAACAAGTAGATTTGGCAGGTGCTGTGTATGAAAGTCTGGCTGCAAAAAGCAACCATTGAGGACGCGGATTCGATTTTTGATATTCAAGTAAAAGCATTTTGCCACTGCTGGAAAAATATAAGGATTACAATACAAACCCAGCGGTGGAAACTGTTGAAAGAGTAATAACAAGAATCAGCCGGTCTGATGGAGGGTTTTATAAAATTTTCGCTGGCGACACCCTTGCAGGGGCAATCTGCATTTATTGGAAAGAGGGCAAACAGTTCTGGATAAGCCCTATGTTTATTGATCCTGCTCATCAAGGGAAAGGGATAGCTCAACAGGCTATACATTTAATCGAAGAAATGTTTTCTGAGGCTGTTTCTTGGGAATTAGCTACTATTTTACAAGAAGAACGGAACTGCCAATTATATGAAAAGATGGATTATATCAAGACAGGAATCAGCAAAAAATTAAATGACAATGCAACCCTCATATATTACAAAAAGGGAAAATGATAGGTCCATTTCAAGCAGAAAGGACCCATCCTCCAGATTATCAACCAGGGGGATGAGTCCGATGTTTTTGCTGAGGCAGAGAAGAATAGGCTATTCGCCTTACACCTTATCCGAAAGCACTTTTTCTGCCGGTTTTCGATCCTTAATGTAAAAAGAAATCACCAGACTTAGCAGCGAAAGTACGGCAACGACAATAAAGGAAATTTGAGCACCATACATATCCGGATGAGCTATTTCCGGCCGCTGCTGTGCATTTTCAGTCGCTGTGGTCATCACCGTCACAAGGATGGCTGTACCAACAGAAGCAGCAATCATTTTCATAGTATTATCCATCGCCGCACCATGCGGGATGAGCCGTTTTGGCAGCTGGTTTAAGGCAGCTGTAGAAACTGGCATCATAACCATAGCTAGCCCGAACATCCGGATGCTGTACATCACCATAATGAAGGTAAAGGTTGTCGAGGGCCCTACCTTTATAAAGGCAAAGGATGAACCTGCGATAATGAGTAATCCCGTAATCACAAGCCATCTTGCCCCAATCCTGTCGAATATCCGCCCAATGAACGGCGACATGATTCCGGTAATCAATGCTCCCGGGAGGATAGCCAATCCAGCTTCAAATGCTGTAAAACCTCTCATGTTCTGCATGAACAATGGGATAAGCGTTTCTGCACCAATTAGCCCCATAAAAGTAATAGCTCCAATTATGATAGCAAGGGGGAAAATCGAATACGTAAATACCCGAAACTCAAGCATGGGGTGCTCCAGCCGCAGCTGTCTTGTAATAAATAAAATAAGTGCCGCGGTGCCGGCGCCTAGAGTTATAATCGTGCTCTGGTCTGTCCAGCCATAGTTTCCTGCAGCGGTAAATCCATAAAGCAACCCTCCGAACCCCACGGAAGACAAAGCAATCGAAAGCACATCCACCTTTGGGCGGGTTACTTCTGTAACATTTTTTAAAGCAAAAAAAGCAATAATGATATCAATAATGGCAATCGGCAGGATGATAAAAAATAACACTCTCCAGGAGTAATGTTCCGTTACCCATCCTGACAATGCTGGGCCGATCGCAGGTGCGAAAGATATGACAAGTCCGACCAGCCCCATAGCTGCTCCGCGTTTATGTACGGGGAAAATCATTAAAAAGACGGTTTGCATCAGCGGAAGCATTACGCCGGCCCCGCTGGATTGAATCATTCTCCCTAGCAGCAGCATCCCAAAATTAGGAGCAAGCCCCGCCACTAATGTACCGGCAGCGAAAACGCCCATAGCTGATAAAAAAAGCTGCCTTGTTGAAAAGCGTTCCAGTAAAAAGGCGCTGACAGGGATCATAATCCCATTTACCAGCATAAAAACGGTTGTCAGCCACTGTGCACTATTTGCCGTAATATGCATTTCCTCCATCACCGGAGGGATCGCAGTGATCATTAACGTTTGATTCAAGATCGCGATAAAAGTCCCTGCAAGCAGAAGGGCTACAATCGTTGACTGTTTATAATTCATTGAATCCAATATAGGTCCCCATTTCTGTTTAGGCGATAATCCAATAAACATCGAAAAATGTTAAGTTTGGTAAAAAAGATACTTTTGTAGATTACACGATTTTACAAAAGATAGCCACCTATATGCTGCAGAAAAATTCCAGAAAGCCGACACATGATTTTGTTTAAAGATTACAATAAAATTTACCAAACATTTCTCACTCGCAGAATCGGTATTTGGAAAAAATGGGCTGATACTTTTTGAGAAAACCCATATGCTTACATTAGAAAGAAAAGTTAATGGAAGGGAGTTATACTGTCATGCGTTTAATGAAACTCATGATTAAGCAGTTCCTGAATGAGCCATTTTGGTTTAAAATGCTAATCTCTGCAGCATTGCTACTTTCCATTCTTTTAAGCAGTTCATTTTTCTCGGATAATATTTATTTACAAAGTTTCTCCAAGTTGGCTGCAGCTATCTTTTTTACTGCTTATGGTATTAAAATGAGAAGGAGTTATTTACATTCTGCCATCTTTTTTACTTTAGCAGTCATCTGTATTGTTCTTTCCGTCCAAGCAATCTTATAATCCCGTATACTCTATTTGTAGTATTGATCGTGCAAGTAATTTCCGGAATTATATCGTACTTTTTATAAGAAATCACTCCCGAAGAAAAGAGTGATTTTTTTATATTTTATGGAAATTTGTGTTAACATAAACGTAAAAAGAGCTAAATGGGGAGGAAATAATTTGGATGGCGATGGATTAGTTTGGGTCATTATTTTCATGATGCTCTTTATAATCAATGCAGCAGCAATTTATTTATATAAAAATAATAAAATGCATTTTATATGGTCTGGTTTTATCATTTCAATTATTGGTCCTTTCCTTGCTTTTTTAGTCGGAGGTATGTTTGTGAAAATGTCCCATAATGCAGGCGGAACGGGAGAGGGAGGAGCATTAGCAGGGGCTTTTATAGGGTTAATTATAGTAGGAAACGGGATTCTGTACTTTTTCATTGGTTTAGCGTTAAAAGTCTCAAGCTTCATTAAAAAAAGAAAAGTTTAGTTTAAGTAATGAATGGCCTGGAGAAAACTCCAAGCCATTTTTTATTTTATTAGTACTGTTATCGTTATATATTGCATTTCACAAGTGCCGCTCCAATGTGCATTTTCGAAATTAGGGACTGCTTAGGATGTTAGAGGTGTACCATTGCAGCCTATTAGCGTATGAACAAAGTATGATTAACGCAGGTTATTTATAAGAAGAATCAATTCTCCAGGTACCGGTATAATGTAGATTTGCTTATGCCTGTTTCGTTTTTAATTTCAGCCAGGGTGTATTTTTTGCTTTGATACATAATGATAGCCTTTTGCACGTTTTCATCTGGCTTTCTGGGCCGGCCTGTTGCTATTCCTTTTTGTTTTGCTTCCGTTAATCCTTTTTTGGTTTTTTCACTGATTACATCACTTTGAAATTCCAGCAGGTGCCTGACTATATAATAGAATTGGGCGCCGGATTCATGGCTCGTATCAATCCCCTCTTTAAGAGATAGTACAAAAGCTCCTTTTGAATGTATTTCATCTAGCAGTTCGACCAGGTGGCGCGTAGAATCTGCCAGGGTAAACAATTTGGCCACGGCAACCTTATCTCCCTGATTTAAGCTGGTTAACATACCGTTTAGCTCTGTTCTTTTTTTAGCTGAGGAATGGTTCTCAGAAATAATTAAATCACAATTTATTTTAATTAAATTATTTAGCTGGTTTTTACAATCGAGGTCATTTTCGTACGGTCTCATATACCCAATTAACATACAGACTCTCCCTTACAGTTGATACCTTGTCTCTATGATAACATATCATTCACTTACCTTAATAAGTCTCAAAAGGGTTCCTTTTCGGGATAGCAAATGGTACACTATGCTTTGTTGAATTTCGATATTAACTGGTTACTAACAGTGAAAATAACAGATGAGGTGAACAGAAAGTGGCAGAAAGAATTAAACAGGAATGGTTTTCTAATGTCCGGGCAGATATCCTCGCAGGTATTGTTGTTGCTTTAGCATTAATCCCGGAAGCGATCGCTTTTTCCATCATTGCAGGTGTAGACCCAATGGTAGGTTTATATGCATCCTTCCTTATAGCAGTTATTATTGCTTTTATTGGCGGCCGGCCGGGTATGATTTCAGCCGCAACAGGAGCCATGGCGTTAGTAATGGCTCCTTTAATGAGGGATCACGGACTAAACTACATTCTAGCAGCAACCGTTTTAACAGGTATTATCCAGGTGATATTTGGTGTATTAAAAATTGCGAAGTTAATGAGATTTATTCCAAGAGCCGTCATGATCGGTTTTGTTAATTCATTAGCCATTCTTATTTTCATGGCTCAGGTGCCGCACTTCCTGGGTATCTCAAATCTGACTTATATATTTGTAGCCATTACATTGCTAATTGTTTATGTTTTGCCTAGGTTTATAAAGGTCATTCCTGCACCATTAATCGCGATCATTGCGTTAACAGCTGTTTCAATCTATTCGGGTGCTAATTTGAGGACAGTAGGAGATCTTGGCTCCATTACACAAACTTTGCCATCATTTTTTATTCCTGACATTCCGTTTTCGCTTGAAACGATCCAAATTATTTTGCCTTATAGCATAGCTTTAGCCATCGTCGGATTATTAGAATCTTTACTGACGGCTTCAATTGTCGATGATATGACAGGAACGGAAAGCCGGAAAAACCAGGAAGCCACCGGGCAGGGGATTGCCAATATTGTAACAGGATTCTTTGGCGGTATGGCAGGCTGTGCTATGATAGGTCAATCCGTCATTAACGTGAAGTCAGGGGGCCGTGGAAGGCTTTCAACCTTAACAGCCGGTTTATTCTTAATCTTCCTTATTATTGTGTTAGGTGAATTAGTTGTCCAGATTCCAATGCCCGTGCTGGTCGGAATTATGATTATGGTTTCTATTGGAACATTTGACTGGTCTTCATTCCAATACCTATACAAAGCACCAAGGAGCGATGCGATCGTTATGCTGGTTACGGTGATGATCGTTGTAGCAACCCACGATCTATCCAAAGGTGTTATTGCGGGAGTAATCTTAAGTGCTGTACTATTCGTTGCCAAAATTTCTGCCATCAAAGTTACAGCTAAAGAAAAGAACTTAAACATCCTTTATGGTGTAGAAGGACAATTGTTTTTTGCATCTGTCGAAGGGTTTGTGAACTCATTTAATTTTACGGTTAAGAATATGAATATAATCATTGATTTTACTGAGGCACATATTTGGGATGACTCAGCTGTAGGCGCCATCGATAAAGTTGTCTTGAAATACCGTGAAAATGATAATGATGTAACAATTAAAGGCTTGGATTCAGCCAGTAAGAGACTTGTAGAAAAGCTGGCAATTTATAATAGGGCAGATCCAAAATTATCGGCACATTAACCCATTATAGGAGTGCAAATATGTATTTAACCGTTAAAAAATTTACTTGAATTAACTATAAAAGTAAATTATAATTTAGAAAATTTGTCTATTTATGGAAATATTGAAAGGAGTGAATGCATTGATTTCTATCTTTTTTGATTTCAGTTTGCTTCTTTTATTTTATTTTTATTTCAGGGGTCAAAGCATTTTGCTTTGGCTCCTTTATTTTTAGGAGGAATTTATTATGGCCAAGTACAAAAGAGTTTAATTTAAATTAAGCGGTGGTGCCTTAGTAAGTAAAACTGGTGAAAGCTTTGGAGTGGAAAACTTAGAGCATATAACAACCGAAATTATTTCTTTAACAGACATGGGGTAGAGGTGGCCATTGTGATCGGCGGCGGAAATATCTTTAGAGGAAACTTATCAAGCCAATGGGGAATTGACAGGGTAGAGGCTGATAATATAGGCACCTTAGGGACAATCATAAATAGCCTTATGCTAAGAGGCGTATTGAAGTCCAAAACTGAAAAAGAAGTGCGGGTAATGACCTCTGTTCCAGCTCCATCGGTTGCTGAGCCATACATACGATTGAAAGCGATGCACCATTTGGATAAAGGCTATATAGTTATTTTTGGCGGAGGAAATGGGCAGCCTTTTGTAACAACAGATTATCCAAGCGTTCAGCGGGCAGTTGAAATGAATTGCGATGCCCTTTTAGTAGCCAAACAAGGGGTAAATGGAGTCTTCACCGCGGACCCAAAAATAGACAGGAACGCTAAAATGTACACAAATTTAAACTATACCGATGTAGTCCAAAATAATATAAAAGTGATGGACCAGTCAGCCCTTTTGCTTGCAAGAGACTTTAACCTGCCAGTCCATATCTTTAATTTTACTGAATCCGGAGCAATGAGGAAACTCTGCACAGGTCAACAAATAGGCACCTTAATAAGCGAAGAAACAACAATGCTAATGGAAGATCTGGTTTAAGAGGTTTAGGCTGAGTGACTTAGCATCCTTTCATAATCATGGGAACAATCCGAATGAAATTTGGAAAAAACTTTTCATTACTCAACGTTGAAAGTATGGCAATAGTTGTTGCCGCTACGAAGATCTGATACCTATTAGATTATAATTCTATTAGGAACCCGGCAGCTTGTTCGATGTACAAAATAATGGAGGTGTAAATATGGCGATGGAATCTTCTTTAAAAGAACATTTACGTGAACTGGAAGAATTGTTGTTAAAGTCAGAGATTCGCACATCTCCAGAAAAGCTCAAGCAAATACTTGCAGAAAGCTTCTTTGAATTTGGAAGCTCTGGTAAGGTCTTGTACAAGGATGAGGGAATTGGTAAAGAGGGATTAAGTGTGGCAAAAATGACAATGAGTGATTTTGAAATTCATCCATTGTCTGAAGAGATCGTGTTAACCACTTACAGAATATATAACCATATAAAAGAACAGCATTCACTGCGCAGCTCCATCTGGAAATTTAATGGGGGTAGATGGCAAATGTTCTTTCATCAAGGTACAAATACTTCGCTTTAATTAATTGAAGATAACAGTGAATTTGGATAGAGGAATATATGTGAAAACCTTTATGATTGGCGGGGGTAAAATGGCGGGTAATGAGAAACCAGACGCAGCTTTCGGACAAGGAACATTTAAACTTGGAAAAGTTTTTGAAAGTGTCAAATTGCTAAAGCCTGACTTAGCTAAAGAAGTGAGTTAAATAACGCTATCAATAAAGAATCAAAAACGGGAGAAGGAGAGCTGACAGCAGCTCTCTTTTTTTTGAACAAATTTACTATCCACTCCTGAGATTCACTTATTAATTTAGTCATCCACCTATCTGCAATGATAGTGGATAAAAGTTTTTCTATGACGGTGTTATTAGTAGAACTGATATGAGAAGTTATGGAAAGCGTTACAGCGTAAATGGTAATGAAAAGTAATACAGCTACATAGTTTAAAAGGACAAGAGTTTTCATTACCTGTTAAAAATAGAGATGAATGGGTCAAGCTTTATGTTAGTTCCTTTTAAAAAATCAACGGACTTCATCATCTTCCAGGCTGTGAGATTAATACAACCATTCAATTTTTTATGTTCGCAGTAAGTTGAATTGCGATACTAAATCAATGCAAAAGTGGAGGTGATAGGCAACATACTCCTTTTTTCAACAGGATAAGAACGTCTTTCCACTCTCACAAAAAAACTTAGGTTATGAGAATTATGAAAATGATGAGGTGATGAAACATGCTGGATAACGATTTAAAGGGAAAGATCGCTTTGGTTACAGGTTCAAGCCGGGGGCTTGGACGGCAATATGCACTGGATCTTGCCCGTGCGGGAGCAGATGTAATCATTCATGATGTCAGTGCAAATGCTGCCGCCCAATTCGGTGAGGCTCCTTCAGGGGAAGCCGTGGCAGATGAAATAAGGTCGTTGGGCCGCCGTTCCGCTTTTCTTACTGCTGATTTGACCTGTCCTGACCAAATCCAAACATTTACAGAACAGGCGATTAATCAGTTTGGGCAGATTGATATTTTAGTAAATAACGCTGGAGGGGATATTGGGGCTAAAACACCGCGGCCGGATCCAAACAATGCAATTGATATTAAGGTCGAAGATATTCAGGCCGTTCTCAATCTTAATCTGCTGAATGTGATGTGTATGTGCAAATATATGGGCGCTCATATGAGAAGCAGAAGAACCGGCAAGATCATTAATGTTGGTTCTGCAGCAGGGCATGTGCCGGCAGCGGCGGGTATTATTTATGCGTCTGCCAAAGCAGCCATCTCACATTACACGCTATGTTTAGGAGCTGAACTTCGGCCTTATGACGTAAACGTAAATTGCATTGCACCAGCTGCAACCTATACTGGCCGCTTCAAAGCTACCCGGACGGAAAGTGATAATGTTTTTAATCAAGAAGGACTGTCCCGTCTTCAAAAGGTGGCTAATCCTGAAGATATGTCAAAAATAGTTCTGTTTTTAGCAAGCAGCCAGGCTGATTATTTAACTGGCGAAACAATTGTTTGCAGGGAAAAATGAATATTGAATGAAACCCAAAAGACTGGAGAGAAATTGATGGAACCAATTGTCCAAATTTCATTAGACCTGACGAATTTAGTGGATGCTCTTGAAATGGCTGAAATAGCAGTGGAGGCAGGTATCGACTGGATTGAGGTGGGAACACCGCTTTTATTAGGGGAGGGACTCCATGCTGTTCGGGCTTTAAGAGGGGCTTATCCGGATTACCCTATCGTGGCAGACCTGAAAACAATGGACGGCGGCTATCTGGAAGCGGAAATGATGGCAAAAGCAGGCGCAACCCATGTGGTTGTTATGGGAGTCGCTCATCCAGCTACCATAAGAGCTGTTGTAAAAGCAGCCCGCGATTACAACATTGAAGTGATGGGAGATATTATGGCTGCAGCTGACCCTGTTGCCTGCGCAAAAATGCTTGAGGAAAATGGCGTAGATTATATCATCGTACATACTGGTTTTGATGAACGGGGCGAAGATCCGGAAAGAAGTCCATTCGACCACCTGGATAAAGTAGTCAATGCAGTTTCTATTCCAGTACAGGCAGTTGGCGGCTTATCAGTTGCTCAAGCAGCCGAAATGCCAAAGCATGGCGCTCCGTTGGTCGTCGTTGGGGCACCCCTTGTAATTGACAAGAAAGAATTTCGGCCAAGCACCAATAAATTCGAATTAAAAGCTGTTCTTGAGGACCTTGTTCATAAGGTTAAAAACTACTAATAGAGGAGAGTTAGGATGTCATTTAATGACAGAGTGAAAATCTCGGTCTTTCCAAAAGGGTATATGGATGAATTATCCGATGGCCGGATGACATTGTTTGAATGGATCATGCTGGCCGGCACATTGGAAGCGGATGGGCTGGAACTATATCCGCTTTTCCTTGAAAGCACGGAGGTATCTTATTTGGAGAAAGTAAAACAGGCAGCACTGCAAGAAGGACTGGACATTCCAATGATGTGTTCATCACCTGATTTTACCCATCCTGATGAAGCTTTCCGGAACCAGGAAATTGAAAAAATGAAACAAATGATCAATGTCATGGCTTATCTAGGGCCAGCTGAATTCCGCAGCTGCCGGGTACTTTCAGGACAAAAGCGGCCGCAGGTTTCCAGAGAAGAAGGAATACGCTGGACAGTGGAGAGTATTAACAAACTCCTGCCTTATGCTGAGGAAAAACAAGTGTATCTTGTGATGGAAAACCATTATAAAGACGGTTTTTGGAACTATCCTGAGTTTGCGCAAGCATCTGATATTTACCTTGAAATAATATCGGAAATATCTTCTCCTTTTTTTGGTGTGAATTTTGATCCGTCGAACGCGATATTTGCAGGGGAGGACCCTATCAAACTATTAAATCAAGTAAAGGATAGAACGATTACCATGCACGCGAGCGATCGTTATTTAAAGGACGGCTATACATTAGAAGATTTAAAGGATTACTCCTTGCAAGGTTATTCGGAAGCATTGGCACATGGTGTAATCGGAAAAGGAATCAATGATTATGACCAGATCTTTGATATTTTGAAGTCTGCTGGTTTTAGCAACTGGATTTCGATAGAAGATGGGGTAAATGGTCTTGGTGAATTAAAGGAATCAGTAGATTTTTTAAAAGGGAAAATCAATCAGGTTTTTGAAGCTTGATTATTTTCAATAAGCAAAACAAAAAGGGGGACTAGAAATGAGCATGAAATTTAAAAGTTTTTTTTTAGCAAGTGCTCTGGCTCTTACCACTGCCTTGGCAGCCTGTTCGGGCGGTGACACCAGCACGGAAACCAAAGGTGGAGGCGGCAGCAAGGAAGAAAAGAAACCGGCTGAACTTCGTGTTGTAGGAGCGAACCATCCTTGGACCGAAGCTATTGAGCCATTAATACCGGAGTTTGAAAAAGAAACTGGAATTAAAGTAAAGCTGGAAAAATATTTTGAAGATCAATTAACTCAAAAGCTATCAACTGAGTTCACATCAGGTTCAAAAAGCATTGATGTTTATATGATCCGGCCGCTGCAGGAAGGAAAACTGTTTAATATTAATGGCTGGGCAGATGATATCAGCAGCTACACAAGTGATGCTGAGTGGGATATTAAAGACTTTTCTCCATCCTCCATTGATTCATTAAAAGCGGATGAGAAGATGTTTGGAATCCCATTGGTAACAGAAAGGGAAATCTTATATTACCGCAAAGATATTTTTGAGAAGAATAACCTTACACCGCCTAAAACACTTGAAGAAGTAAAAGCAGTGGCAGAAAAGCTGAATGATCCGAAAAATGATTTTTACGGAATTGTTTCAAGGGGACAGCGCTCACCATCTGTAACCCAATTTTCCAGTTATTTATATGGATTTGGCGGAGACTTCTTTGTTGATGGAAAAGCTGCACTGGATACACCGGAGGCTATTGAAGCCTTTAAGTTTTACGGAAGTATGCTAAAGGATTATGGACCGCCGGGAGTATTAAACATGAGCTGGCCGCAAGCTTCTGGATTGTTTGGACAGGGGAAAGCCGCCATGTATACAGATGCAGACAGCATCTACCCAAATCTTCTGGATCCTGCTAAATCAACTGTTGGCGATAAGGTTGGCTTTGTTGAATTTCCAAGCGGGCCAAACGGACAGCACCCATATAACGTAACTTCATGGGGGCTGGCAATGAATCCAAAATCAGAGCATAAAGATGCTTCATGGGAGTTTTTGAAGTGGGCAACAAGCAAGGAAATTGTTGGAAAAATTCAAAGCACAGGCGTTCCAGGACCGCGTCAATCCGTTTGGGACAGCCCGGATGGCACAAAATCCTTCCCTGAAGAACTGGTTGCGGTTATTAACAAATCAAATGAAATGGGCAAGGAATATGATAGGCCGCTTGTAATAAAGGTAAATGAGGCCCGCGATATTATTGGCGGGGTAATTGTGGCAGCCATCTCAGGCAAGGATGTGGAAAAAGCCGCTAAAGACGCAAATAAGCAATTCCAGGAGTTGCTAGATCGGGAAAGCAAGTAACCGGAATGACAACAAGGTTTCAAAAAAAGGATCAGAATCGATCTGATCCTTTTAGAAACCGGTTGCATAATAGCATAAATTTCAAAAAAGGAGGCTGATTAAAATCGAACTCTGGATTGAAAGGCATTTAAAATATATTTTTCTATTGCCTTCAGTGATTTTTGTATTTGTCATGATAGCTTTTCCTATCGGATACACTTTTTACCTGAGCTTCTTTGAATGGAGCATGTCAAGCCTTGAGCCGCCTCGTTGGGTCTTCCTCGACAACTTTAAAGAGCTGCTGTTTGAAGATCCCCGTTTTTGGCCTGCCTTTTTCCGGACGTTTTATTTTACAGCATTGGCTTTAGTATTCCAGACCGTATTAGGCGTTGCCATTGCGGTGTTATTTAATAGGAAATTCAGGGGAAATCAGCTCATTAAAACGTTATTCCTCTTGCCGATGGTATCTACACCGGTGGCGGTTGGTTTAGTATGGCTCCTAATCTTTGAGCCATCGATTGGTTTTGCAAATGAATTTTTATCATACCTTGGGATTGACCCCCAATTATGGCTGGCCTCCCCGACGCAAGCTCTTCCGGCGATCGCACTTGTAGATACTTGGCAGTGGACGCCAATGATTACACTTATTACACTTGCGGGTTTATCCCAAATACCAGGTGAATATTATGAAGCCGCTGCGGTGGATGGGGCTAATTCCTGGCAGGTGTTCTGGAAAATCACTTTTCCGTTATTATTGCCAACCATCTTTGCGGCAGTTTTGCTTCGTGCAATAGATGCGATAAAACAATTTGACCTGATATATGCAATGACACAGGGCGGCCCAGGTTATGCTACGGAAACTTTAAATATTTACGGCTTTGTAAATGGTTTTCAATACTTCCGTTTAGGCTACACCAGCTCGATTTTGGTCCTCTTTTTTATGATTGTTCTAGGATTTAGTTCCTTAATTATCATTCTTCGGAAAAAAACAGAGGTGACACTATGAAAACAAAAAAGAGAATGAACATCCTGTACTACATACTTATTCTTTTAGTCACTTTAGTTTTTATTTTTCCATTTCTATGGATGATCCTGGCATCTTTAAAAACGCAGGCGCAAATCATGTCTTCCGATTCTCTGTTATTCTTTAAACCTACTTTTGAAAACTTTATATCCGTATTTAATGAATACGACTATATTCAGTTTATCTTTAACAGCTTTATTGTCGCTTTGGCATCGACCATTTTGGGGCTGATTTTTGGTTTGCCGGCTGCGTTTGCGATTGCAAGATATAAACAGCATAAATTCGGCTTTGCTATTTTAATAGCCAGAATTGTGCCGGGTATTTCGTTTATGATTCCATGGTTTATTATCTTTTCCAAGTTAAGTTTAGTAGATTCTTATACGGCTTTGGTACTCAGCCATATGCTAGTCGGCCTGCCTTTTATCATCTGGATAATGATTTCTTCCTTTGAAAGCTTGCCGCAGGAGCTGGAGGATGCGGCACGGATCGATGGCTGCACGCTGCAGGGAGCATTCGTCCGTGTCATGCTTCCTTTAGTGACACCGGGTATTATCACTGCTTCACTTATGTCCTTTATTTTATCCTGGAATAACTTCATGTTTGCGCTGGTGCTTTCCGGAGATCGGACAAAAACACTGCCGATTGCTATATTTAACTTTATGTCCTATTCAGAAATTAACTGGGGTGCGCTAATGGCGGCAGCAGTCATCATTACATTGCCTATCCTGATCATATCTTTGCTGGTCCAGCGTTATATCATCAGCGGAATAACAGCAGGAGCTGTAAAAGGCTAAAGTAAACCTTTAGAGGGAGAAAAAATAATGGAGAAATCAAAGGTTATCGTTTATCGGAAAATTCCTACCCGGTTCCTGGAAAAGCTTCAGAAACATTGTGATGTTGCTTACTTTGAAGAAATAAATGAACAAAATCACGACGATTTTAACAGGCATTTAGCTAATGCAGATGGTCTGCTTGGAAGCACTATGAAGATCACCAATGAAATTCTAGACCGGGCACCTCAGCTTAGAGTGGTGAGTAATTTTTCCGCTGGATATGATAATTTACCGATAGATGAATTAACAGAACGCCGAATTATTGCTACCAATGCTCCAGATGCTTTAACAGACACAACTGCTGATATGATTTTCGGATTGCTGCTTACTGCGAGCCGTCGGATATCCGAGCTGGACCGCTATATTCGGGCAAAAAAATGGCATGAAGAAATCACTGAAAGTGAGTTTGGCCTTGATGTCCACCACAAGACAGTTGGAATTGTGGGCATGGGAAGAATCGGACGGGCTGTCGCAAAACGGGCCGCTTTAGGGTTTGATATGAAAGTACTCTACCACAAGCGAACCCGTGATGAAAAGGCAGAAAAACAATACGGTGCTTCTTATTGCGGGTTATCCGAGTTATTGCAGTCATCGGACTTTGTTTGTCTTACCATTCCGTTAACCTCAGAAACCTTTCATTTAATTGGAGAAGCAGAACTCAACCTTATGAAAAAATCTGCGATATTGATTAATGGCGCCCGCGGAGCAGTTGTCGATCAGGTTGCATTGATTCAATCGCTAAAGAACGGAACGATTTTTGGGGCAGGATTAGATGTTTTTGAGCAAGAGCCCTTAGAGCATAAAAGTGAACTGTTATCAATGGAGAATGTTGTCCTTCTTCCGCATATTGGTTCTGCAACTAAAGAGACAAGAAGCCGGATGGTTGACCATGGGATTAAAAATTTACAGCAGGCTCTTCAAGGTGAAACACCAATGAATCTGCTTAATCCAAGCGTGCTTGAGACGGACGGCACTGTGTGAAAGGAGACAAAATAATGGGTGATCGAATTGTTTCCCATCAATTTTTAAGAAAACTGGTGATCAAAAAACTTTCAGCAGTAAACGTTCGGGAGGAAGAAGCGAACACCGTTGCAGATGTGCTGGTTCATGCTAATTTACGCGGAGTGGATTCCCATGGCGTACTGCGTACAGAGCATTATGTAAAACGGATTAAAGAAGGAGGACTCAATACCCGTTCCTCCCACTCTATTGAGCAGACTGGTCCGTCGACCGCTATGTATGATGGCGATAATGGGTTCGGGCATGATGTATCAAAAAAGGCTATGGAACATGCTATTACATTGGCTCAGAAAACAGGAATTGGTGCCGTTGGCGTAAAACGCAGCAGTCATTGCGGCGCTTTATCTTATTTTGTGAAGCAAGCCGCAGATGAACACCTTATAGGCATTGCAATGACTCATACGGATACCATTGTCGTGCCGTTTGGAGCAGCAGAGCCTTATTTTGGGACCAATCCGATTGCTTTTGGCTTTCCGGCCAAACAGGAGAAGCCTATCATACTTGATTTAGCTACAAGCAACGCAGCGTTTGGCAAGATATTGAATGCGAAAGAATACGGTAAGACAATCCCCGAAGATTGGGGCGTTGATCAAGAAGGGATTCCAACCACAGATCCAGATAAAGTGGCTTACTTGCTTCCCTTTGGCGGAGCAAAAGGTTATGGCTTTAGTATGGTAGTTGATATTTTCAGCGGGCTGCTAACAGGATCTGCGTTTGGGCCGCATATTGCGAAAATGTACGATGACTACAATAAAATGAGAGAATTAGGTCATTTTTTTATGGTAATCGATCCGGCGAAATTCACGCTGGCCGAAAGTTTTTTAAGCAATATGGATCGCATGATTCAGGAAATTCACGCTTTAAAGCCGGCAAATGGTTTTACTCGAGTATTGGTACCTGGAGAACCGGAATCTCTCTCAGAGGAAAAACGGTTAAATAACGGAATCCCAATACCTGAATCAGTCTGGCAGTTTTTATCTAACGGTTAGGAAAACCAAAACCACAGAAGGAAGGAAAGTTTCCATGCAGATTGATCTTTCTGGAAAAGTAGCGATTGTAACAGGTGGCGGCAAGGGAATAGGGAAAGAGATCCTTTTCAAGCTCGCTCGAGAGGGGGTATACTCCGTCGCAATTGATGTTAGTCAGCCGGATTTGTATGATGTGGCAGATGAATTTGCCAATGAAGGCTTACAGGGAACACAATTCATCTGTGATATTAGAGACAGTGAAAGAATAGCGGAGGTTGTCGATCAAGTTGTAAAGAAATACGGCCGGATCGATATTCTGATTAATAATGCAGGTGTTACAGGAGACGGACCGGTTGAAACTTTATCAGAAGAAACGTGGGATTTCTGTCTCGACGTAAACCTTAAAGGCACGTTTCTAATGTGTAAAGCGGTGGCTCCCATCATGAAAACCCAAAAATCTGGCCGCATAATTAATACAGCCTCATTTGCCGCGATTATACCAACCATTAATGGGTCCGCTTATGGAGCGTCAAAATCGGGAGTCAGACATTTTACAAGGGTGCTTGCAGGCGAACTGGGACCATGGGGGATAACGGTCAATTGCTATGCAGCAGGCATGGTTCCCAGTACACTGAACGGATTTGCAGAGCTGCCGGAGGATCAGCAAAATCGCCTTCTGGACACATTAACTATTCGGAAGTGGGGAGAGAAGGAAGACATTGCCAATCTAATCTGCTTTTTATCATCAGATGCTGCCGGTTATATTACCGGGACGATGATTGACATCAGCGGCGGAAAATATGCCACGCAATTTCCAGGGAATGCATATAAATAGGATAACCCAATAAAACAACAGTAAAACACATACATACAAAAGAAATCATTTTGCCTTTTGTAAAAGGCTTTTTTTCTTGTCTTTTTTTATAAGGCGCTCTTCGTTAGTTTTATTTCCCGATAGTAAATAACCGCAAAAAATACTTGGATAAGAGGAATACCAATGGCGAATGGGACAGACGGATATCCGCTGAAATAGATGGCATCCGGAAGCAGCAAAATACCGCTTAACAGCATCGCTGCCCACGAGCGTTTTACAATCGCATAAACAAAGATAAAGACCGAAGCGAGCAGCAAAGGATAAAATAAATCCAGATCTCCTAATAAGAACCCAATAATTTCTTGCAATGAGTTCACCTCTTTTTTAATTCCATTATATTACATAATGCCATTTAATGCGCTGTCCAACTTTCTGAAACAGTCAGGCAGAAGTACTGTTTGATCGATTCATTAATCTTAGAGCTGAAGTTCTTTTAAAAATTCTCCAAATAGTCATTACTGGCAAAGTTTTAGTTCTGGATTCCCCATCAAAACGGAAGCAAGCGAGAGTATACATATTTAACTGTTATCAAAAATAGAAGCTTCACACTTCATTCATATCGTGTAAAATGTTCGTAAAGGTAAAATTAACCTGAGTGGTGGTTAAAAATTTGGAAATTACAAGCAATGTAAATTGAGAATTCGAGCTGATTACGAAGCATACGATGGATATTAGTAAAGTATGTAACGCCTTCATTTGAAGGTGTTCTATGTTCCAGCGCCGAAGAGATGGTTGGCAAAAATGCATTTGACCCACTTTTTCCGGAAGATAAGCTTCATCTTATGGCCGCACACAAAGAAGCTATTACAGCCCAGGAACTCACCAAATTAAGATGACCTGCAATGAACTGGCCCTCCGCTGCTGAGGGAAATGGAGTACACCCGGCTTTCTTCAACCTTTATAATAGTTTTTAAGGCGGATAATAAAGCCGGCCTCACACTGAAATGAAGAAAAACCATTGGCCTATATCGAATTGTGCAAGAGCTCCTTAATAATGCTGCGAAACATTCTCAGGCTTCCCATCTGCAAGTTCATATGACGGTACGGGAAGATATGGTTCAGCTGCAATACTCCGATGATGGCATTGGCCTTGATATTGTGTAATTACATCTTCTTTTACCAGCATGGGTCTATCAGGCACGAGGGAAAGAATCCAAATTTTAGCGGTAGCATTGAGTTTCATTCACAGCCTGGAAATGGGCTTGCTGTGAAGATGCAAATTCCCAATGAAAAATCAGATGCATTGATTTCTCGAGAACTGAAGCTTACACTCTATTAACCTTGATTTCTTACTTTTATAAAATCTGACAATTGGAAATATAGTTTAGCCTTGTGTAAAATTATGATAAAAATCCAGAGGGGGATACAATGGCTTCTGAATCAGGAAATATAAGCGAAATAAAGGCAGATGGGTCATTTAATCGCCAGGCAAATAGATTTACTATTCCATTTGGTAATGGTCCCGGGGAACTGCCGGTGGAGGCGGGAAGATATCGTTTGCTTTGGTCAGCTGTTTGCCCATGGGCTCACCGATCTGTGATTGTTAGAAAAATACTGGGACTGGAGGATGCAATCAGCCTCGGTACTGCAAGTCCGATGCGGCCTAATGTCCCTCATGTAGACTGGGAGTTTTCTTTGGATCAGGATGGGATAGACCCGGTACTCGGTATTAAGTACATAAGTGAAATTTATAAACAAACAGATCCTGGCTACACTGGCAGGCCAACGGTACCAGTCATAATAGATGTTAAGGAAAGGAAGGTAGTCAACAACGATTATTTTAAACTGACAAACTACCTCGAAACAGTTTGGGCTCCGCTGCACAAGGAAAATGCGCCAGATTTGTATCCGGAAAACATGCGCAATGAGATTGATATTCTCAATGAAGTAATATTCCATGATGTAAACAACGGGGTTTATAAGTGCGGTTTCGCCCGTTCTCAGGAAGCATATGAAGCAGCATATGATACATTGTTTGCCAGATTGGATGAATTGGAGCACAGGCTTTCACAAAAGCGTTTCTTATTTGGTGATTATATATCAGATTCAGATGTCAGGCTGTATGCCACATTAATCCGCTTTGACGCTGCATACTACTCGGCATTTAAGACGAATCGCAGCCGGATTGTTGATTTTCCTAATCTGTGGGGCTATGTCAGAGATTTATTTCAAACCCCCGGCTTCGGTGATACAACTGATTTCCATGCAATAAAAATGCATTACCACCTGTCAAACCATATAGCAAGTGATGACCACAAGAGTAAAAACATCTTGCCTAAGGGGCCTGACCTTTCAGGACTTCAATCCAGACATAATCGGGAAGCCTTAAGCGGCAGACGTAATAAGTTCTTGATTAATAGCAAGCAAATATGAGAGCGAGGAAAACTATGATAATCCGAGACGCCGCGAACGATGAATTAGCTTATATCCGCGAACAGCGAGTCCATTCATATCAGGAACATGCAGCAAAAATCCCTGTGGATCACTGGAATGCCCTAAAAAAGGCAATTTCATCTGAAGCAGACACTCTGGAGGGAGTTGAGCTTATCGTCGCAGAGCTGGACGGCCAGGTTGTAGGCAGTGTTGCATTGTTTCCTGCTAAAAGTGATGCATATGAAGGGTATCTTGAAGAACTAGACTATCCTGAAATCCGAATGCTCTCTGTGACACCAGAGGCACGCGGTAAAGGGGCTGCAAAAGGACTTGTTTCTGAGTGTATCAGGAGAGCGGAGGCAAAAGGATTTTCCTCTATTGGGCTTCATACGGGGCAATTCATGGAGGGCGCTATGAGGCTGTATGAATCAATGGGTTTTAAAAGGGAGCCAAAATTTGATTTTGAACCAGCAAATGATGGAATCATTGTAAAAGCCTATCGACTTACATTAAAATAAATTGAGACGGCAGATCATTTGCTGCCATTTTCTTTTTCCTTTATACAGCAGGAGGAGATTTTACATAATAAGCAAAGGACTTGATTTCTTGAGATTACTAGGTATATTAGCGGGTTTTATATTGGCAGATTCATTTTTTCATATTATTGAAGCGTTTGCTGCAGGATTAAAGGCTGAAAGCGCGGCAGGGAGGATTGGAGCAGTTGTTTTCGGAATGGCCATTCTCATTCTGCTGATGGGTATTTTTAAGCGATTCTTCTCAGCCTCATTTTTTCAAGGCTTTATCGTAGCAGCCGGATTATTCTTAAGCTTTGATATAATCGTTTTCCACTGGATTTTTCAGCTTCACCGAATCACCAATGGGCCTGAGGCAAATTGGCTGGAGCCCATTTTGGTAGTATTCGGGAGTGTTTTTGTATGGTATGGGATACGAAGGGAACAGCAGAATAACAAATTTAATAAAAAGCCAAGTATGTTCCGTGGAGCATAACTTCTAGTAAAAGATGGGGGCCGTTATGATAAAAGCAGTATTTTTCGATTTGGATGACACGCTTTTATGGGATCAAAAAAGCGTTAAGGAAGCATTTGCGGCAACATGCAAGGTTGCTCAGGCACGATTTGGGATAGACCCGGATCAGCTTGAGGAGGCGGTACGGGAAGAGGCGCGAAAATTGTATTCCTCCTATGAAACTTACCCTTTCACGCAGATGATCGGGATTAATCCATTTGAAGGATTATGGGGCAACTTTTTGGACGACCAGGAGGATTTTCGGAAAATGAATGCAATGGTTCCCGCCTACAGGAAAGAAGCCTGGACAATGGGGCTTAAAAGGATGGGCATTGATGACCCTGAGTTTGGCTTTGAACTGGCCGAACGTTTTCCACAGGAGCGGAGGAATCTTCCCTTTGTATACGAGGAGACCTTTGCGACACTCGACAGATTAAAAGGGCAGTATAAGCTTTTGCTTTTGACTAATGGATCGCCAGACCTTCAAAAAACGAAGCTGGAAATCACGTCCGAACTGGTCCCTTATTTTGACCAAATTGTTATCTCAGGTGATTTTGGAAAAGGGAAGCCGGATCCTTCACTTTTTGAACATGCCTTAGAACGCATGTCCTTGGGCAAGGATGACGTGATCATGGTTGGTGATAACTTAATGACTGATATCCTTGGCGCAAATCGGGCCGGCATCAAATCGGTCTGGATTAACCGCCATAATAAAACCCGGGAAGAAGTTGTTCCAGCATATGAAATCCGGCATTTAGAAGAATTATTTCCTATCCTGGACGAGTTAAAGGATAAATAGAAAGGCTGTGTCCTATAATGTTTATTTTTAAACTGGGGTTCTGTGTAGAAAATAGTTGATTGTTGCGGAAGGTGCGAGACTCCTCGAAAATGCTCCGCAATTCCTTCGTGCGGTGTTTTTTCAAGGAAGCCAATTCAATGTCCTGCGGGAGCAGCGGGACAGGTGAGACCCCACAGTCGCTTTAGCGACGAGGATGCTCACCGCACCCCTTGCGGAAAGCGAGCACTTGGAGTGAAAATTGACAACTCTTCTAAATAGCAACAAAGTTTACGAAAACAGCCATAGAAAATGAGCTTGCAGAGCATCCAAATGTCTGCAGGCTTTTTTTGTATGTGACCCAAGCATATGGCTTATGAAGCAGAACCAGTCCCTTTTGTAGTAGGTAATCCGGGTTGAGCCGCTCATGGCCAAGGACTTGAGCCCGACACTGAGTTAAGCAGGACATTGGATGGAGAAACCGTAAAGCTCGCCATCAGTTCACTCAGGGCAATCGAACAGGTAAAGCTTTCTTTCGAACTGGATCAAACCAATCTTACTCCGTATTTGGGAGCAATGGGCCATGTTGTCATTCTTGATGAATACGGTAAAAAATTTCTCCATGTTCATCCATCCAGTGATCAGGAGCCAGTATTTGAAACAATGTTTGATAAGCCGGGCATCTACAAAATATGGGCTGAATTTCAGCAAAATCGCAAGGTCCGAGCATTTCCATTTGTTATAGAAGTAACCGAATAACAATGTTCATTGAGAAAGGGAAAATTATCAAATTAGAAGAATTGTCAGCAGCGATGCTGGCTTTTTTTTTGTATAAAATTACAAAACATTCTCTGAAAAATATATAATAAAAATGATAGGTATCTTTTTCCAACAAAAAGGTTTTATTGTATTTCTAAAAAGAGCTAAAAAAAAGGGGACCAACAAATGAGTATTAAAAACATGTATGTTCAAAATAATGGCGTTACTATTCATTACCTGGATGGGAATGAATCTGTAGAAAATTCATTAACACCTTTGGTCCATATACCTGGAGCATTTGGAAGTGCTGAATCCTTTCTAAATGACTGTACTTTGTTATCTCCAAGAAGAGTAATATCGGTTAGCCAGAGAGGCAGGGGAAAAAGCGATGTTCCCGAACATGGCTATAATTACGCAACATTGGTTGAAGACCTTGAAAAAGTGCTCCAGCAGTCAAAATTACAGGAATTCTTTTTATACTGTTTTTCACTTGGAACCCCTTCAGCACTCGGCCTCGCCCTAAAGTACCCTGAACGAGTAAAAGGAATCATCATCGGGGATTATCCAGCACAGTATCCGAGCCTCCCTGCAGTGTGGACTGAGAAATTTTTAGCTTTCCCGGATTTAGTTAATCCGATTGCGGTAAAAGGAACCCAAAAAGATTCAGAACATATCGAACTATGGGACCAGCTGCATGTTTTACAGTGTCCGATTCTTTTAATGACAGGCGGCAACAAAGCGGCGGAACCACGGGTAATATTAACTCAGGCGGAAATTGAATTATATAAAGAAAAAGCCTGCAATAGCAAAGTAGAGGTATTTGTTTTTCAAGAATCCGGCCACAGGCTGTGGGAACCTGACCACCAATTATACATAAATGCAATACAGCAATTCTTGGCTGAAAATGATAAAAA
Organism: Bacillus sp. M6-12; assembly: GCF_002860285.1. Lineage (GTDB taxonomy): Bacteria > Bacillota > Bacilli > Bacillales > DSM-1321 > Peribacillus. The sequence continues at coordinate 146,357 of NZ_PGVF01000003.1, read as the reverse complement.
ATTTGGCAAACCTATTTTAACTGTTTAATTAGGAGTAGTTCTGAAAAAACCGGAAATATCCGTGCATCTTTGGAACAGGAGGGGGCAACGATGACGAATAATCAAATTGATGCTGTTGTTTTTGACCTGGACGGTGTCATTACAGATACAGCCCATTATCACTTTTTAGCGTGGAAACAGTTTGCCAGTGAAATTTTCAATGAAAAGCTAAAAGGAGTAAGCCGCATGGATTCCCTTGAATTAATTCTCCAAGAGGGAAATCGGCAGGAATGACTTTACCCAGGAAGAAAAAGAAGTCATTACCGTGTGGATGCTTCAAAAATTAAAAAGTCCAAACCAGATCCGGAAATTTTCTTAACTGCATGCAAAAATCTGAATGCAATTCCAAAACGATCTATAGGCATTGAAGATGCTGCAGAAGGAATAGATTCGATCAATTCGAGTGACATGGTTTCTGTTGGAGTCGGTGAATCTTTACAAAAAGCCGATTTCAAAGTCGCTGCAACAGAGGATCTTGATTGGAATAAAATCAAAGAACACTTTCATAAATGGTCTGCAGTTCATTCCTAATACCAGGATTCATTAACAAAATCTTAATATAAGCGGCTGGCTCAAAAACTTGAACCAGCCGCTTTTTTTCTTAATCTTATAGCAGAAAAATTATCCACGTGAATTTACATCCCAGAGTGGGTATAACTTGTTAAAAGGAATCGCATGCAGCAATGTATAATGAATTCAATAAGGCCAATGCCTGGAAAAAAATTTGATATAATGATTATTAATGGAGGGGTAAATTTGTTTTGGAAGCGGAATGAAGATAAAACATTAACAAAAGATAAAAATGAATTTCAAAGCGAAACGATTTTATCAAAAAAGAACGAAGAAGCGATGAACAAGGCTCAGGTATATTTAAATGATACAGATAAACTGCAAGACCTTATTAAAGAAGCTGAACAAAAAGCCGATCTGAACCAGGATAAAAAAGGCTTTGTCCAAGAAACATTGGAAAGCTTAAAAAATATGTTTGAGCTGGTGAAAGCCTATATCAAAGGAGATTACAGAAATATTCCCTATGGTTCGCTGGCCCTTATCGTCGGCACGGTACTTTATTTTGTCATGCCGGCGGATGCAATCCCTGATATAATCGCTGCACTGGGTTTTACAGATGACGCAGCAGTTATCGCATTTACACTTAAAAAAGTAAAAGAGGATATCGATAAGTTCCTGGAATGGAAAAAATCAAATGAACTGATCAGCAATGAATCCGAGGATACTGTCCGCCGAGATTAATTAAAGATCGAACAAAACAAACACCATGATTTACATGGTGTTTGTTTTGTTTCGTTTTTTATGCAGCCAAAATGGTAAACGCGCCCGTCGGTTACGGATCTGATTATCCGGACGGAGCTCTCCTTGCTGATCATTAATTTGTATATTATCTTCCTGTGAAGGCTGAATGTTCACTTCCATTTCATGCAGATTCTCAGGATGCAATTCAGTCTGAAGACTCTCCTGAACTGCAGAAACAATGTTTTCCTGCAGCTCAATGCTTTCATCACTTTCATTTGGATTCGACATTTCCCTGAGTTCACCTTGGAGGTTCTCTTGAACTTCAGGTACAGCATTATCCTGCAGAAAAGGGTTTTGATCCCCGGCTTGCGGGTTCATCCATACCTGGCTCACTTTATTATTAAACGTTCGAACTTCAGTTTGCATTGACGCATCTTGATTTAAACTTCCCCAGTTATTGTTCAGCCAGACCTGGTTCGTATTATTCATTCCAACCTCATCATTAATATTTTTTTCCTGGATAGAATTTGATTGAGCCCGACTCATTCTCTTCTTTTTAATCACTTTTCATCTCTCCTTTTTAGTAAGGTATTCATATGCTTGGGTAGAAGAATGGACACGCGCCCTGATATGGGAAAAAATTTTAAAAAGGGCAGTTTCAATCTAATTCCAGTTAGGAGAGATTAGTTACACTTTATTTATTATAAAAATAACTGTTCTTTACAAAATATAGTAAAGCTTCTAATATGGGCACTGTGCAAGTTTTAAATAGTGGCAAGAATAGCAGGAAATTCAATATAATAATAAAAAAGACATTGATTCGGGGGAACTGCCAATGGATACTCATCTGCACTTTGTGACTCAAACAGGGTTCAAAAAGCCTGAAACTATAAGGAACACGACTGCTGAGTGTCCTTTTTGCGCAGTTGAACAGCTGGAAAACATCATAGCAATGGAAGGCTCGATCATTTTATTGAAAAATAAATATGAAACCTTAAAGGATACATTGCAGACAGTACTTATAGAGACGGATGAATGCGGATCTGAGCTGTCACAGTACAGCAAAGAACATCTACATAAAGTCATGCGTTTTGCAGTCCATCATTGGCTTAAGTATATAGAAGAAGGCGAGTACAAGTCCATAATCCTAACCAAAAACCACGGCCCCTTCTCAGGAGGTTCCATACGCCACCCGCACATGCAAATCATAGGCTTTAAAAATATCGATTACAGGGAAAAGATCCATCCTGAAGATTTTGAAGGGGAACTGATCCACAAAAGTGAACACCTGGAATTTAACCTTTCCACTCAGCCGAGGGTCGGATTTTACGAATTTAACGTCATTTTGAAGGATCTAATATACATAGATCAAATGGCTGATTGCATCCAGACCGCAGCAGATTTTATCCTAAACCACTTTCATTTTAAATGTACAAGCTATAATTTATTTTTTTATCAAATGGGGGAAAGCATCATATGTAAAATTATCCCCCGGTTTGTGACCACTCCGTTATTTATTGGCTATTCGCTCCCGCAAGTACCGGATAATATTAAGGAAGTCGCCAGCAGAGTAATTAAATTACATAATCAACAGCTTTAATGCAGGTAATTATGACATAGCATTATTTTTTGCAATGAAAACACATCTAGATTAGATAGATTTTTTATTAAGTAAGTACTATCTCTGCATGAAATTTGACAAATAAAAAGTTAGGGTGGTCTAGGATTTTTTACCAAGATCACCCTTTTTTGATGATAAGTTTCAAATATCTATTATATTTTCATGATATTCCCTGTAATGGCTGGTACAATTCATGCAGCTCAGGAAACTTTGAAAGCCATTCTTCAAGCAGTTGAAGTTCATGCAGGCTCCCGAGATTGTGAGGTTCTGTGGTCAATAGACGTGGCAACTGCCGACGCTTCCGTTGGGATGGTTCCTGTTTGGTCAGTTTCTTTCTAAAACGATCCAATTCACGTGTAAAAAGTTGAATCCATAAACGGGGTTGGCAGCCACCATGGTTTCGGGCCATACTTCCTGTATGGTCTTATCCATACCGGGGGCCAAATCAGTTATGACTATGCCTGGATTGGCGTATGGCCTTTTCTTTCTAATTCTTAATGCCCATTTAATTGGGAAGTGAAGTCACGCAAATTGAGGTTAGGAATTTTATAGTTAGAAATAACTAGATCGTGACAATAGCGAAAGTGAAAGATAATCGGAAAAGTACCCACGCAAAATGCATTAATCCCATATCCGGGTCTCCTCGCTAATTGCAGGTACAAGAACCTGCACCAACAAAATAGATGAAAATAAAAATCATTTTTCCTACAATAGGCGGCTAACAATATGAATCACCTGTGATTACAATTAAGTTGCGGAAAATTCAGATAATTGAACAGGAGGGTAGAAGGAGGTATGTAAGCGTTTTCTGTATGAGGGATAAGTTAAATTAATTCGGATTGAACATGAACATTAAGGAGGTATTTATAATGAAATCGATTAACCCATTGAATGTAGTTGACGGAAGCCGTATTCATTCCTTTCATATTTGGTTAATCTTCTGGCTATTTCTAGTGATTATGTTCGATGGATATGATGTTGTTATTTATGGGGCTACAGTACCCTCTCTAATTAAGGATTGGGGAATTTCCGATGTGACAGCAGGAGCAATCGGCAGTTACACGGTAATGGGTACAGCAGTCGGTGCTGTATTGTTCGGGATGCTTGCTGACAAAATGGGCCGAAAGAAAATTATCTTGTTTACTATATTCCTTTTTAGTTTTTTTACAATGTTATCCGGTTTTGCAAATGGTCCAGCCTTATTTATAACTTGTCGTGTCATTGCTGGTATCGGTTTAGGGGGAGTTATGCCCAATGTCATTGCCCTGACCACAGAATTTGCACCTAAGCATATCCGTTCTGCTCTCGTATCATTCGTATTTTGCGGCTATTCTGTCGGTGCTATTTTGGCGGCACTTACAAGCCGTTCGCTTCTGCCAACAGTTGGATGGGAGCCAATATACTGGCTCGCGGGTATTCCCCTTCTGTTCATACCCTTCATTATCAAGAGTGTACCAGAATCTGTTGGTTTTCTTATTCAAAAAGGCAAAGTGGACGAGGCGAAGCAAGTACTTGCCAGGATCGACTCCAGCATAAGCATGGAGAAGCCGCTGGAATTTGTAAATCCTACTCAGAAAGCGCCGGGTTCACCTGTTGTAAAATTGTTTGAACAAAAACGTGCATTCAGTACCATAATGTTCTGGATTTCCTGCTTTAGTGCATTCGTTTTGATTTATTCAATGAATACTTGGCTTCCGCGCCTTATGATGCAAGCTGGATATGACCTTAGTTCCAGTCTCACATTTACGGCTGTCATGCAAATTGGTGCAATCGCAGGTACCATCATTTTTGGCAGACTCGTGGATAAGTTGGGCTTTAAGAAAGTTCTGGTTCCACTGTTCTTCTGTGGTGCAATTGCCCTGTCACTTATAGGTTTCACTGATAGTACATTCATCGCGTTCGCCCTGATATCAGTAATAGGTGCCGCATCTGTGGGAGTACAGAATATGTCTAACGCTTTTGTATCCCAGTACTATCCTACTGATATGCGTTCTACTGCCCTGGGCAGTACGATGGCGTTTGGCCGTTTAGGGGGAATTGTCGCCCCAACATTTGTAGGAATTCTTTTGACGATGAGTCTTCAGCCCCAGTATAACTTCGCAGCAATTGCCAGTGCCGCTTTATTGGGTGGTTTGGCGATGATGTTCGTTCAAGAGAAGCATGCGAACTATAATGTGAATATGAGTGAACAAAAATCAGCAGAAGATGATCTGACTGCAGCTACAGCTAAGTAAAATTATTGAATCCCGAGGAGGTTATCTCTTCGGGATTTATGTCTTAAGAGAAGGGGTGGAAAGGACATGGGAAATAACCTACATCGTAGATTTACAGCGATTATTGATGTGGACATCCCAATTGAAGTGGGGATGTCGGCACAGGACTAAGAAGGATCATCTCTATTAAGGGAAGGAGACTTATCGGTCCGGGATTAAACGGAATTTTCTTGCCAGGTGGCGCTGGGTACTAAATGAACCGCTATGACGGTGTTACAGAAGCCCTTGCCCATTACACCCTTCATGCAGATGATGAAGATCATATTTACGTGGTCAATAAAGGGTGTAGGTACGGACCCAAGGATGTTATTGACCGCATTATTAATGGAGAAGAAGTTCCGGAAGGACCTTATTATTTTAAAACGGTACCCTCGTTTGAGACAGGGAGTAAAAAAAATGCTTTTCTAAATAGGAATATTTTTGTCGGTGAAGGTTTGAGGAGGCCGTCCCAAGTTCAAATCCAATTTTATCAGGTGCTATGAATCTTGTTTTTCCTTTTTCTTCTATTACAATAGAAATAAAGTGATTGCGGGCAAAGGAGGAATGATTGTTGTTTGATATAAAGAGAGTACAATTAATGAAAAAAGTAGAAAATCATTTGCGAAAGACATCTCGCCAATTGATTAAATTTGATACCGAAGAGGAGGCATTACAGTACTTGACGAATTCGTTTCGATTGGAACTGTATTGCGATTTTGTTGGTGTCGTGATGAACGAAGGGGGCAAGCTGCTGCCAAAAGCATGGAGTGGAAACGTCCCCGCTGTAACCGATTGCTTCCCTCTTTACACAGCAGCATGCTCGTCAAAACTATTGGATCATAGTGTAACCTATGAAACTGCAGATTTACCGGAACAGTGCGAACTGGCAAAACTATTGAAGAAAGCTCATGTTAACACATGGTTCACTGTCCCCCTGAAAGACGATACATATCATTTCGGCTTCTGCATCGTCGGTTTTTTTAGCTACGTGCCGCTTTTGGATATGGAAACCCATTTTGAGGAATTCGGAAAAGACATAGCAGTGGCCATGGTTATGGCGAGGCAAAAAAAATTGCAGATGAAAAAAATTGAAGGTATTGAATGGATAAGCAAAAACCTTTCACTGGATGCACCCCTGGAGCACCATATCGCAGAATTGACATACAGGGCTGGAAAAGGCACTAATGCCGATTTTGCCTGCATCTATTTATTTAGTGAAAAAGAAAATTGTTTCGTCTTCCAGCCGCCGGCTTATGGGAGGACAAAACCTGCCGGGAAAATCATGATTCAGGATAACTATATGCTGAGAGATTATTTTCCTTACCTGGAAACACCAGGCGGGAACCAATTGACAATACCCCTCCTCGCTGATCTGAAACCGATTGGAGTGCTGCATATCGAGAATAAAGGGGAGAAAGTCTTTTCGGAAGATGACTTGCGGGTGCTCGAACTATTATCCAATCACGTAGCCATTCTGCTTGAAAATGCCCGTTTATATAATAATGAGAGAGATCATAAACAACGGCTCCAGTTTCTTTTGGATTATCAGCAGGCTCTTGTGAAAGAAACTGTGGAAGTCGAAAATTTTGACGGCATTACTTTGATGCTGTGTGAGTTGTTTCAAAATTCAGTTGTGTTATTTGATAGATTTATGCGCCCATTATCTTTCTCCGAATGGGAACGTGAAGATGGTTTCATATATTCAGATAAGTTTGCTGAAACAGTAAGGGAGACGTTAAACAAGCAACAGGGTGATGGAGTTATCAATATACAGGATCCCAATAATGCTGACTTTAGCTTTTCGGTTTGGCCGGTAAATGGGGGCGGAAATCTTCTCGGTTACCTGGCTCTTCGGCAGTCGAGTGTGAAATTGGACGAGTTTGAACGGATTACGGTTGATTTAGCACGTAATATTTGCTCAATTCAGTTTATTAAGCAAAAGCTTGTTCTGGATGCAAAGGAACAAGCAAAGGACAGCTACATAAGCAAGCTGCTGATGAAAAATATCGAAGATGAAGAAAGTATTCTTCAATATGCAAACCTATTTCAATGGAACCTGTTCAGCTGTCATCGTGTGGCAGTCTTGACCATCATACTCGATGAAAGTGAAATGAAAAAGAGTAATCTTCTGGAACAACAGGCGAAAATAACCCTTGTTTGGGATTCAATAAAATCCCGTCTGCCTGAACTTAACCTTTCCTTTATTTCCGGGTCACACGGCGATACGTTCGTTCTGATAATATCTTCGGAAAAAGAAAGGGACAAACCGAAGAAGTTTTGGCAAACAATCTATGAAAAAATTCAGAAGTGGACTTCTGAAGCACCCGTACGATCCCGGGTACTAATGGGAATAGGCGGGAAAACAGCAAGTATTCGGGATTATTATGTTAGCTATCAGCAGGCCAATCAGGCATTGAACATTATAAGCAGCAGATTCCAGAACAATGGTCATGTTCTTTTTGAAGACCTCGGTTCCTATACAATTCTCCATTATCTTGATAATTCCACTGCAGTCGTTCTTTTCGTGAAAAATCAGCTGGGTCCGCTCCTGAAATATTCAGAAGGAAAAAACATAGATCTTTTTCATACGCTTCACGTATTCCTTCAAAACAATGGAAACGTAAAAAGCACGGCAGAAGAACTGTTTATCCATCGGAGTTCCCTATTGTACAGATTAGAAAGGATCGAATTGCTGCTGGAAGCGGATTTAAACGATGCAGAAGTACGGTTTAATCTGATGTTGGCATTAAAACTTTATGATATGAATGGAAGACTTCTTTAAACGACAGAGAATAGTGATGCTCTTTGTTCTGCATTGACTTGTTTCGTTAGAATATATGAAATAATGATATGTTTTTCATACACATTGTAGGTATCAATCATGTGTACTTCAACGCTATAATTTATTTACAGAATATTTATTAATTTTAGAAAGTAAGGAGCTAGAGAGATGGCAAATCAAATAATCGGTATCGTCGGTGCCGGGTCAATGGGTTCGGGAATTGCGAACCTTGCGGCAATGAATGGCTTTACGGTAATTTTACGTGACATTGAAGAACGCTATTTGGACAATGCATTAAAGCGAATAGGGCAATTCATGGATAAAAGCGTTACAAAGGGAAAGATGACGGAAGATCAAAAACTGGAAACGCTTGGGAGAATCCAAACGACGACAAACCTCGAAGACCTGAAGGACGCGGATGTTGTGATTGAAGCGGTACTGGAAGATCTTGCCCTGAAAAAAGAAGTATTCTCTGCGCTTGACAAAATCGTCCGGGAAGGCGTAATCCTTGCTACTAACACATCATCGATGTCTATCACTGAGATTGCAGCTGCTACTAAACGCCCGGAACGCGTTGCGGGGATGCATTTTTTCAATCCTGCCCAGTTAATGAAACTTGTGGAGGTAGTGCGCGGGTACAAGACAAGCGATGAAACCGTGCAAGAATTGAAAGCGCTATCTAAACAACTGAATAAAGAACCGGTCGAGGTGAAAAAGGACACCCCTGGATTCATTGTTAACCGCATCATGATCCCTCAATTTATCGAGGCGATCAAGCTGCTGCAAGAAGGAGTGGCGACAGCAGAAGATATTGATAAAGCCGTCACATTAGGCTTGAACTATCCAATGGGTCCGTTTGCGCTGCAGGACTTTGCGGGCGTGGACATCGGGTATCATGTGATGGAGTATTTCAAAGAGGAGTTCAATGATGACCATTTTGCACCGCCGCTCCTTTTGAAACAGCTGGTCAGGGCGGGCAGACATGGAAAGAAGACAGGTGCAGGGTTCTACGACTACGAATAAGATTGGGGATGAATGTGATGTACGAATTACTATTATGCGAAATCGAAAATAAAGTAGCGGTGGTCACCGTTAACCGTCCGCCCGTCAATCCATTGAATACACAGGTATTCCGTGAGCTTTCTATGTTATTTGATGAACTGGAAGCCAATGAGGATGTGCGGGCAATCGTGCTGACTGGAAGCGGGGAGAGGGCGTTCGTCGCAGGAGCCGACATCAATGAAATGGCAGGGCTGGACCTGGTGGGAATCAATAAGATGAACAAGACATCAAGGAAAGTATTCACAAAAATAGAGAATGTAACAAAACCGGTCATTGCGGCATTGAATGGAATGGCACTGGGCGGAGGATTGGAACTGGCGCTTGCCTGCGACATGCGAATAAGTTCGGATAAAGCGAAGTTTGGCTTTCCCGAGGTTGGTCTCGGCATCATACCGGGGGGCGGGGGCACACAGCGCTTGCAGAAGATTGTTGGACAGGGGGTAGCCAAGGAGCTGCTTTACTTCGGGGAAATGTTTAATGCCCAGCGTGCACTGGACTTACATATCGTCAACAAAGTGGTACCGGCTGGAGAAGTTCTGGAAGAAGCGAAGGAATGGGCAGGAAAGCTGGCACAAAAACCGCCGGTGGCGCTCCAGATGGTGAAGACTGCAGTAAATGCCGGAAGCAACACCGATCTGGAATCAGGTTTGATCATCGAGAGCACATGCTTTGCCAATGCCTTTTCAACTGAGGATAGGAAGGAAGGACTGCAGGCGTTCGTAGAAAAAAGGGAACCAGTGTATACAGGAAGATAAGGGACAAAAGTTCTATAGAGAAAGATTCCGCTTCATCTTCCATATGCTGTCACACGAATGGTATAAATTTAGGGCCAGGATTCTTTTAGACGATAAAAAGTTTGGGATTTCTGTGGGCCCCATTAATTTAAATGAGGTGAATGAATGAAGGAAATCGTTTTGTTGGAAGGTGCGCGGACACCGTTCGCTGAAATTTCAGGTTCATTCCGGGAAATAACCGCAACGGACTTAGGTGCCATTGCTGCAAAAGAAGCCATAAGAAGAGCGAAGATATCAGCAGAAGAAATTGATCAGGTTGTATTCGGAAATGTGCAGCAATCAAGTAAAGATGCCCACTTATTGGCAAGGCATGTTGGCTTAAAAGCAGGTACGCCTATTAACGTCCCCGCTTTGACGATCAACCGGCTGTGCGGTACCGGTGTCGAAGCCATTTTAACGGCCGCACGTTACATTCTAACAGGTGAGGCGAATGTCGTCCTGGCGGGTGGGTCTGAAAGCATGAGCCAGGTGCCGCATGTAATCCGTGGGATGAGATGGGGAAGTCCACTCGGTGCACCTGTCGTAGAAGACTGGGTGTGGGATGGACTCTATGACACATACGGCGAGTGCACAATGGCCGAAACCGCTGAAAACCTGGCAGCCAAATATAATATATCAAGGGAAGAGGCAGATCAGCACGCACTTTCGAGCCATGAACGAGCGCTCGCTGCAAGGGAAAGAGGATATTTAAAAGAAGAAATTGTTCCTGTCACCGTAAAAGGCAGAAAAGGGGATAAAGTCATTGAAGAGGATGAACACATTCGGCATACAAGCATGGAACAGCTCAGCAGACTGAAACCGAGATTCGTTAAGAATGGCGTCGTAACACCCGGTAATGCGAGCGGCATGGTAGATGGTGCAGCGGCAGTCATTGTAGCCTCTAGTGAGTATGCAGCTGAAAAAGGTCTAAAACCGATTGCCCGTCTTGTTTCTTGGGACGTAGTTGGCGTAGAACCGAAGTACATGGGAATCGGTCCAGTGCCGGCCATCAAAAGTGCATTGGCGAAAGCCAACTTAAACATCTCAGATCTGGACCTGATTGAAATAAATGAAGCATTCTCAGCACAGTACCTGTCATGTCAAAAAGAATTGGGCTTTGACCTGGAAATAGGCAACGTAAATGGCGGTGCAGTTGCTATCGGGCATCCCTTGGCGGCATCCGGGACAAGGCTCGTAACTGCACTGGTGTATGAGTTAAGAAGGCGTAAGAAAAAATACGGAGCGTCGGCAGTATGCATTGGCGGTGGCCAGGGAATTGCGGCGATTTGGGAAGCATTATAGAAAAAGCGATTCAAATTAGTCACGGCCGTCCTAATTCCAGGATGGCTTTTCCTACTCTCATATTTTAAAAGAAATATTGTCAAAACTATTATTCTGTGCTGTCACACAATTTATGCAGAAAGCTTGAAGCAGGCCGCATATGTTCAAGACATAATGCGTAATCCTTTTGGATGCACAGATTCAATGCGAAAAAAACAAAACGCAATTGAGATGTGCAACTGTAAATTATTATTCTTTTGTTAACAAATATAACCATGCGCTATTTCCTGCGCTTGCATGTCTAAGAAAATGAAAAGAAGTGCTTGTAATACTTATATTTCATTATTTAAGGCGACAGAAGGAAAATTAGAACCAAATAGGGGCGAGTATGTATATGAATAAGGATAAGAATTTGATGACAGTGTATGGTTTGTTGGAAAATGCCGCTTCCTCACAGAAGGAAAAAGAAGCGATCTTTGACTTAACACGACGTGTTTCTTACCGGGAGATGAAAAAGGATGTGGACATGTTCGCCGCAACTCTGTACAGCCTTGGTATACAAAAATCGGATAGGATTGCCGTGTCATTGCCTAACTGGTATGAAACAGCGGTTATATTTTTCGCTGCAGCCAAAATCGGAGCAATTCTGGTTCCTTTTAATCCTAAATACCGATCACATGAAGTGGAATACATTTTAAAAAATTCCGAGCCTAAAATTTTGATAGTATCGGAGGAATTTGATCGCAATTTTGGGTTAAATGAAGCGAAAAAAATAGTACCTTCGTTAATATCGGTAAGGTTCAGCCGTGAGGGACTCCACGCGTACGAAGACAAAGTCGATGGTCATGTTAAAGCAGCTGAAGTTGATGTTAATGACGACCTGTTTTGTATTTTGTATACTTCCGGCACAACTGGTGTTCCAAAAGGGGTTATGATTACTCACAGGGGTGTGGTACAGTCAGCACATACACTTGCTGGAGAACTTAGATGTGCGGCAGAAGACGTGTTTATTATTTCTGCACCGCTTTTCCATATTTTTGGTATGGCCTGTAATCTGCTTTGTGCTGTATCAACGGGTGCCCGCATGGTTTTACAGGAAAAATATCATCCCGTTCAAACTCTTAAATTGATCGAACAAGAAAAAGTAACCATCCAGCAGGGTGTCCCGACGATGTTCATTAAAGAATTGGAAGTTGACGATTTTGAAAGCTTTGATTTATCAACGTTGCGTGCGGGTATGGTAGGGGCGGCCCCTATTCCCCCGAGTAAGGTAATGGAAATACGCGAACGCATGGGCATTAATCTTTGCCAATCATTTGGAATAACGGAAACAGTATCTGTCACGATGACGCTTTATGATGATGATGAACTGAAAATAACGCAGACACTAGGGAAACCAATTCCCGGAGTTCAGCTTAAGATTGTCGATGAAAACCGGGTTGAACTCCCATCCGGACAAACCGGGGAAATAGCTATCAAAAGCTTCGGGACGATGAAAGGCTATTATAAAATGCCAGAACAGACTGCCCAGGTTCTCGATGCAGACGGATGGTTTTACACAGGGGATCTCGGAATTCTTGATGGAGAGGGATATCTGCATTTTGTTGGCAGGAAAAAAGAAATGATCATTAGAGGCGGTTATAATATCTATCCCCAGGAAATTGAAAGCGTGCTGATAAAACACCGTAAAATCCTTGGTGCTGCGGTCATAGGAATCCCGGATACAGTTCTTGGTGAAGTGGTATGTGCTGTTATTCAGCTAAGGAATGGTGCAGAAAGTTCAGAAGAAGAAATTAAAGAGTTTCTAAAGGACCAAATAGCGAATTATAAAATTCCGGGCAAAGTGGTGTTCATAAATGAATTTCCAACCACTGCCAGTGGAAAAATCCAAAAAATGAAACTTCGCGATCAGGTGTCCAACCAGGTCTGTGGCACAGTTTAAAATTGAAAGGAGCTATACTTAAATGATAGCTGAATACTCGTTCCAGGTAAGATGGGGTGACACGGATGCAGCGGGAATTGTGTTTTATCCAAACTTTTATAAATGGATGGATGAAGCAACCCATGAATATTTTACGGCAATTGGTTTTCCATCCTCGAAACTTTATGCAGATGAGAAAATCGGTATGCCTTTGCTGGAGGCTAATTGTAAGTTTAAAGCTCCTCTGTTGTTCGAGGATAGCGTTGTAGTAAAAAGTACTGCTGCAGATTTACAAAATAAAGTTTTCAAGTTACAGCATACTTTTTTTAGAGGAGACCAGGTAATAGCTGAAGGATATGAACTTCGCGCATGGACATCATTCAAAAGTAAACCAAAGGCCCAGCCAATACCCGATGAAATCAGGGTGAAAATGCTGCAGGGCACACTGCCTTTGAAGGGGTGAACAAATGCCTACCGAAAATACACACTTTAAGCATTTTTTAACTGCCGACTTTGTTCCTCATGAAGTATTCACACCTGAAGACTTTAATGATGAAGAAATCATGCTTGAAGAGATGACTCATAAATTCGTGATGAATAGAGTCTATCCAGCATTAGGAAGCATTGAGGACCAGGATTTTGCTGTAACGGTTCGTCTTATCAAGGAAGCAGGAGAGCTTGGCCTGATCAGTGCGGATATTCCAGAAAAAGACGGCGGGCTGGAGCTGGGCAAAATCAGTGCAAGCATCATAGCAGAAAAAATGGCATTGGGCAGGTCGTTTTCCATTACTTTTGGCGGACAAACCGGGATCGGTGCCCTGCCAATCGCCTATTTTGGAACTGAGCAGCAAAAGGCGCTATACCTGCCTAAAATTCTGTCAGGGGAGACAGTAGCTGCATATGCCTTAACAGAACCTTCATCAGGTACGGATGCTATGAGTGTTAAGACGACGGCTACATTATCCGAATGCGGGACACATTATATCCTCACTGGAGAAAAACAATGGATATCCAATTCTTCTTTCGCAGGCATCTTTATTGTTTACGCTAAAGTGAATGGACAAGAATTTACTGCATTCATCATTGAAAAACAATATAAAGGAGTATCCATTGGCCAGGAAGAAAAGAAAATGGGATTAAAGGGATCCTCCACATGTTCGCTTATCCTGGATCATGTAAAAGTCCCGGTCGATAATGTCATCGGTGAAGTTGGCAGGGGCCATGTAATAGCATTTAACATATTGAATATCGGACGCCATAAGATTTCGGCCACTTCACTGGGAACGGCAAAACGATCGATCGAGCTTGCTGTCAACTATGCCAATGAAAGGTTACAGTTTAGCCAGCCTATTTCCAGCTTTAATCTGATTAAAAATAAATTAGCGGATATGGCAATCAAAACGTATGCCAGTGAAAGTTCTGTATATAGAACAGCTGGTGCCATGCAGGACGGTTTTGAAAGCATGAAGGAAACAAACGGCTCTCTTGGAGCAACGATAGCCCGTTATGCAGTGGAGTGCTCTATTAACAAGGTAATGTCCACTGAGTTTTTGGACTTCATTGTTGATGAAGCATTGCAGATCCACGGTGGCTATGGCTATATGTCAGAATATGAAATCGAAACGCTGTATCGTGATTCCAGGGTGACCCGGATTTTTGAAGGGACGAATGAAATCAACAGAATACTTATCGCGTCTACATTGCTGAAGGCCTATGAACTGCCTGACGAGAAACGTAATGTCGATGAAGGAACTCTCCAGCAAGAGAAACAGACACTCCAGATCATGAAGAACCTTTATCATGCCGCCATAGGAGCTGTTCGGAAAAATGACTTGATGAATCTTAATCAAGAGCAAGAAACTGCCGCATTTATCGCAGACCTTGCAATCGGGATATATGCCGCAGAAAGTGCGATTTTACGAACGATGAAGGCAATACAGGTAACAGGTGAAGTGAAAAACAACCTAAAAATATGCTACACAAAAGTTTTTGTTTATGAGACATCCCAGCTGGTTGCAATGAAAGCCTTAGGCATACTAAATCACCTTGGAGACGATGAGACTTTTTCCCGTACTGCGGGACGGCTTATAATGAGCAGCCAGGAAGATACTGTTGAATTAAAAAGGTACATTGCCGACGCAATCATCGAAGCTAAAAAATATGTTTCGTAAGATTATCCAGTGATTTGCCGGATCAGAAACAGGATAATTTGAGTAATTTCTATAAGTTTTATAGGCACATTATTTTTAAGAAATCACTTTCTGATCGATCTAAAATATCGAATACTCATATGTAAATCGGATTCCCGTTTACAAAATACAGTTGAATACTAGTGTATAAAAATTCAGATAGAAGGGAATCTATTGCAAGCTACAGGGTTTGAACTGTGTGGCAACTATTAAATTCTGACTATTGACAATATTCTATTACTAAATGTACTATTTAGGTAATTAAGTTCACTATATAGACACCATCAATAATTAATGAGGAGGATTATTAAATGGCGAAAAATGAAACCATTACCAAGGAAAAGCTGGATCAATATTATGAAGGTATGAAGAAAAATCATCTTGGGCCACTCTGGTACGATTTGGGACACATGGTCACAAGGGAACCGGTTCATGATGTAGAGCCGTATCTATGGAAGTGGCAGTCTGTACGTGAGTATGTTTTGCAGGCAGGAGATTTACTTGAGCCGGGTAAAGATGCCGAACGCCGTGTTGTTTACCTCCAGAACCCTAGCTTGCTGAAGCGCGGGCTTGTCGGATACGGAACGCATACATTGTACGCTGGAATCCAGTTGTTAATGCCGGGTGAAAGCGCTCCTTCCCATCACCATTCCCAATCTGCCATTCGATTCGTCATTGAAGGGGATGGGGCCTATACGGCAGTCAATGGGGAAAAGACATATATGGAACGCGGCGATATGATTTTAACTCCTGCCTGGACATGGCATGAGCATAAGCATGAAGGAACAGAGCCAATGTTCTGGATGGACGGCCTCGACGTGGGACTGGTTAGAACGATGGCAGCTTCGTTCTTTGAACCATATGAAGAGGAAAATTACCCGTTGCAAGCGCCGGAAAATTACTCTAATAAGCAATTCTCGATGGGAGCTTTTAAGAAGATTAACGAGGAAAAACAACCGGGCTATCCTTCACCTATATTTGGCTATAAATTTGACCGAGTGAAGTATTTGCTTGATGAAATGACAGAGGCAGATAACGATCCGTACGATGGGTATGCGATTGAATACATAAACCCTACTACGGGTGGTTCCGCTGATTCCAGAATCGGTACGATGATGCAGAAATTGAAACCTGGTCAGCAGACAAAAGCTCACCGTCATGTTCACAGCGCGATTTATCATGTTCTTGAAGGAAAGGGTTACACTGTTATTGATGGACAGAAATTTGAGTGGGAGAAAGGTGACTTTTTTATCCTGCCGCCATGGAGCCGTCATGAACATGTTAATACTGGATCGGAAGATGTTTTCCTATTCTCATTCAATGATAAACCTGTCATGGAAAAATTAGAACTTGAATATCAGGAAGCCTATGAAGAAAACGGCGGACACCAGATCATTGAAAAAACTTTTGTGCCTAATGAAGCTTAGTAAGGAAGAGGGGAAACGAAATGAAAATCGCGATTTTTAATGATGACATACTAGGTATCGTAAAAGGGGACTATGTGACGGACGTATCCGAGGCTGCAGGCTGGGATTCTGCATCACCTAGAGAATCTTTTCTGCGGCTAATGGAAGATTTTGATCAGCTGAAAGGGAAAATGGAAGATGCCGCCCAATCGGGTAAATCCTATCACCTTTCTGAAGTAACTTTGAAATCTCCAGTGCCATCCACAGGTAAAATTTGGGCAGCACCGGTGAATTATTTAAATCACCAAATCGAAATGAACAAAATGTTCAATAATGCGCCACGGACAATTGAAGAATTGGCACTTTTCCTGAAGTCTCCTGAATCACTGTCAGGACCATCGGATCCTATACTATTGCCATTTGCTGACCGTCGCACAGACCATGAAGCCGAACTTGGCTATGTGATTGGCAAGAAGGCGAAAAATGTAAAGGCTTCGGAAGCAAAGGATTATATTTTTGGTTATTTTGCACTGCTTGATATTTCAATTCGCGGCAATGAAGAAAGAACATGGCGAAAATCATTTGATACCTTCACTCCGATTGGTCCGTGGATCGTAACGGCAGACGAAATTGAAAATCCCAATGACTTGGCCATGACACTATGGGTAAATGATGAAGTGAGGCAAGATGGAAGCACAAAGCACCTGATCTATGATTGTTTCAAATGTTTTGAAGTGGCCTGTAACAATATGACCCTGCAGCCAGGAGACATCATCGCGACAGGAACTCCGGAAGGCGTTGGACCAATTCAAGACGGGGACCATGTCAGGATTAAAATTGAACAGGTCGGCGAGTTTACAGTGGATGTAAAATATTCAGAGGAAGCACTGGGACAGAAGGAACTGGAGCACCAAACCCTTGAAGGATAAAAATTTTCATATCAAGCTCCGTTAATTTATGTTGAACTAAAGGCCAAATAATGATAATAAGTTCCCTCTATAAATAGCTGTTGAAAATGAACAGTTCATTCACCCGCGGTAACTGGGTTGCTTATACAAAATTAAAGCCAGCTTATTAGAGGGGATATTAATCTAATAAGCTGGCTTTATTCTGTTATCCCGAATATCCAAACTGGGACGAGATTTCAATGCTTTTTTCCAGAAGATATTCGCTAAGCTTTTGATCCGAACGGGTAGGAATGGAATCCTCGAAACCGACTATTATAACTGCACCAAGCAATTCGCGGCCATAGTCAAATACAGGGATTGCTACTGAAGCGACTGAAGGTGCGAGCGCATCCTTGGCGAATGCTATACCTTCTTTTTGAATGGAAGCAATCTCCTTTTCAAGGCGAATATACTCTTCCTTACTCATGCCGGATGATTCATTGTTCAGCCAAGCTTCTATAAAAGGCCCCTTTAAAAAAGAAGCGAAAAGCTTTCCACCGGCCGAATTGACAGGCAGAAACGTTCCAACCTGGCCACCGAGATTGAGACCTGCATGGCTATGAATCATTTTAATGATCATTGGAGCTTGATGTGTCCAGACAGCCAGGAGAGTGGTTTCTTTTGCAGCTAAATTGATCTCCTGGAGAAAGGGTGTTACTTTTCTTATAATGTCTTCCTGATTGACCGCAGCCATGCCATACTCAATCAGGGTGCTTCCTGGAGAGTAAAGGCCATTATCAGGGTCACGGTAGAGGACTCCAAGGGATATCAAGGTATTCAAGTATTTATGCAGGTTACTTTTAGTGATATTTGTACGATTATGGATATCATTGAATTTCATAGGAATCCCATGTTTCACAACTATATCAATGATAGAAAATCCTGCAAGTAGCGATTGGATCATTACAGGTGACTTTGCTTCAGACATGTAAAACCTTCCTTCTCATTCTTTTCACAACAATGTCATTCTAATATTTTATCATTTATTATTCATCATTCACATATTTTCTAAGTTACTAAAAAAAAACAGTTAATTTCTACTTTGTTCATATAGAGGAACAAAACAGTGTCCTTTACCGGATTTTTATTTTTATTATTGCTGAAGGACATACATTTTCTGCTAAAGTTAGGAGGTGCAATCTGGTATGGTAATGTTTGCATGCAAATCCCATCTTGTCATTTGTTTACAATATCTCATCGTCCCGCATATTACACCGTTAAAACCTCATTGCGTCAAACAATGCGTGCACTGTGCAAGCAGGGCGATGTATCGTTTGTCAGAATAAAATTGTAATCAAGTCATTTACCGCAATAAAGATTTGGTAGTAAAGATGCTTACTGGCTCCTAATTTCGCACAATCACTATTCTTCCAACACATACGTGATTCCAGTTCGAACTTCGCGCTTTCCTCGAAATGTTACAGCCCGGGGGAGGGACCCATCAAACTGTTGAATAGTGAGGTCAGGAAATGTAAGCGCCAAGTATATTGTGTCATGGTATAAATATGCTTAATTAAGAACGATACTTTATATGCATTTAGGGAGAGAATCATTTGGATAGTGAAAAATTGTGGACGAAGAATTTCATCATCATTTGTGCGGCAAATTTCTTTTTGTTTTTAGCCTACTATTATTTACTTGTCACAATCCCGTCAGCAGCTATGGAGAGCATGGGAACCTCAGGCATGGTGGCTGGATTGTTCACGACTGTTTTTTTAATTGCAGCCATTGTAACACGGCCCTTTATGGGGGCTTGGGTCAATCGGGCTGGAAAACGACCAATGTATATTCTGTCGATGATCGTCTATTTTCTGGCATCTTGCATGTATTCGTTTTGTGAATCAGAGGGTTCACTTCTTTTTGTGAGATTTATTCATGGAATCGGATTTGGGATGGCGACGACTATTACAGGGGCTATTGTGGCGGATATATTGCCGTATGCACGGAAAGGAGAGGGGATGGGCTATTTCGCCGTTTCTACCAATTTGGCGATGGTGGCCGGTCCCTTCCTTGGGTTAACCATTAATGGAGAATGGGGCATACAGATGATGTTTTGGTTCAGCGCCTTGTTCTCCCTTTGTGCGCTCTTGACTGGATGGTTGACTAAGGTCCCTGCTGATACTGAAAAAGAAACACGTTCACATCAGAAAAAACATTCGGTCTTCGAGAGGGCTGCTGTTCCGATAGCACTGACAGGTGCCTTTTTCGCAATTGCCTACTCAGCTATCTTATCGTTCATAGCGGTTTTTGCTACGGAACGGGGGCTTGCTGCCGAGTCAAGTTACTTTTTCGTTGTTTATGCGGTCGGTCTTTTAGTGACACGTCCATTTACAGGAAGATGGTTTGACAAATATGGCGCGAATTTCATCGTCTTCCCTGCAATTGTACTATATGCACTCGGCATGTACGTTCTTAGTATAACAAGCGGAGCGATGGTGTTTTTCATGGCAGCAGCTATGATAGGCATTGGTTGGGGGACGCTTTTTCCAAGCTTCCAGACCCTTGCACTTTATAGTACATCCCCAGGACGGCGCCCTTTGGCAAACGCCACTTTCTTTTCGGTCTTTGATCTTGGCATCGGAGTGGGATCCTTCCTTATAGGATCAATTGCAGGCCACATCAGCCTTGGCGGTCTCTATTTATACTGTGCAATTTATGTAGTTTTGGGTATTGGACTTTATTATTGGGCACAGAAACAAAGGACGATCGAAGGGATAAGGGAAATAGAACATAAGGAAGCTTAAGGGAGTGGGAACTCTCAAAGGTACAACAATTACATCTATGTGTTCCTGCCCCCGACTAGTTTCTTCCTTAAGGTGTGTCTCGTCATGAAAAACATTTCCATCTGTGTGGCAAAGAAAAAGTTGATAACCTCTACATACATAGGCAATTAATAATGCATTATTAAAGTCTATCCATAAAAACCAAGTAAATTGGACACTTCTTTAGCAGCATTGGTTATGTGTTTAATAAAATATGAATACCGATCCTCGGTAATCCGTGACGTTGGGCCAATAACGGAGATTGCAGAGGTGACGCTGCCATTAAAATCCCGAATGGGAGCTGCGATACCGACAAACCCTTCGTAAAATTGATCCCTGGATAGAGCGTACCCGGATTTTTTAATTTTTGTCAGTTCATCTTTTAAACTATCATTATCTGTAATCGTATATGGAGTATATGCATATAGATTCTTCGACAATAGCTTTTTAACCGTTTTCTCGGGCTGGAAAGCAAGGATGGCAAGTCCTTCGCTTGTGCAATGAAAAGGGCTTTTTCTTCCCATTTGCGTTAAAAGGCGGGAAGAGTCTTTACATTCAGTGCGAACGAAATAAACTACCTCATCATGTTCAAGAAGGCAGATATGGGCAGTTTCCCCTAATTGGTCCACTAATCTTTTAAGTACTGGCTGAGCTTCTATATATAAGTCCCGGTGGCTGAAGATCACCCCTCCGAGTGATAAAAGGGAGAGACCTAGCCGGTATCTATTTGTATTCGGATTCTTGGATAAGAATCCTTCGTTAACCATTGTTGTAATCAACCTATGTGCAGTGCTCTTCGGCAAATTCAAATTTTTAGCAATTTCTGTAACGCTAAGCTCATCCTGGCCTCTTTTGAACAGCCGCAAAATCCGCATCCCATTCTTTACGGAAGACAGGAACCTTGTGTCTAATTGGTTTGACATTTCAAAATCACAGTCCTAAACGCTTTTTATAACCATTATACTAGTTAAATTACTAAAAACATGAAAAAAGAAATTTTAACAATCTGAAAAAATAAGTAACTCTTTCAAAATTAGGACCTTTACTTTGCGTATCTGTTTAATATGGAATAGTGAAATGAATCGTTGCCAGGTCCTGCATATTACTTGCCATCTTTTATTTTGCAACTTTTTTTATCAAAAAGAAAGAATTGTTCCATATAGAAGAATCTGCATCTGTAGTTCTTCTTGGATGAATAAGTATAATAGCCATAGTGTTAATATTCTAAAATGGGGTGAGACACATGTCTACTTATGTTTTGGTACATGGTGCTTGGCATGGAGCATGGTGTTGGGAGAACATCGTACCTATGCTTGAAAAGAATGGACATACTGTTTATGCTGTAGATTTGCCAAGTCATGGGGCCGATAAAACACCGGCTTCTCAAGTTTCTCTTAAGAGTTATACAAATAAAGTATGTTCGGTGATCGATGAGGCAAAAGAACCTGTTATTCTTGTAGGTCATAGTATGGGTGGGATAGTTGTCTCTCAAAGCGCTGAATATCGGCCTGAAAAGGTTAAGTCTATTGTATATGTAACCGCTTTCTTATTGGAAGATGGCCAATCAATGGTGGATGTAATCCAAACAGACACATCTTCTCTTGTACCGCCTAACATGATCATATCGAATGATAACGTTCATTGCACGGTGAAAGACGAGGCGTTAATTGAGGTGTTTTATGAAGAATGTCCAACCCCTGATGCGGAAAGTTCTAAATCGAGGTTGGTAGTACAACCTCTTGAGGTGCTGTCTACTAAACTTAGCCTTACCAAAGAGCGATTTGGCCGGATTCCAAAATATTATATTGAATGTTTAAAGGATAAGGCGATCACAAATTGGTGCCAGAAAAATATGTATACATCAACTCCTTGTGAAGAGATTTTTACACTCGATACAGACCATTCACCTTTTTACTCAGCATCAGGGGAACTAGCAGATATTCTGCACTCAATTAGCCTGAAAAAGCAGGAGTTAAGCAACGTATAAGGCTGAACTAATTCGGATTATGGTAACTTTGTAACAAACATTGCTTTAGCGAATAACTTCCGCAGCATATTTACAAATAACAAAGGAAGAACAAAAGATTACCAAAGTAATTGCATAATTAATATTCTTTATTAATCTCTTAATCTCTTTATTATTGTATTATTTTTTGATGGCTGCAAATACTTCGGATTGAAAGTGGACACTTTATGGCGCAAGTCAACCTTGAGGGCGCCGTTAAGCTTCATTTCAAGTTTCCGGCAAAGAAGGGTATTGAACTTATTCGCACATAATCGATCATAAATAATAGAGTTAATAGGTAGGGAACGCTCCCTATTGCTATAAGACTGGATACCAAAAAGGGTTGCATTCCTATAAAGTTCCCGTATTTGTCTGCTTTGTGCTTTGGGAACGGAAATGAAGGTTTTGGAGGGGATTTCATGACACTGGTAAAAGTACCGGACACGTTTCATGACTTACTGAAAGAATCCGCTTTGACATTTGGAAAAAAGACAGCTTTTACAGATGGGGAGAACATCATTTCATTCGAAGATGCAAAGAGGCTGTCACTTCGTTTGGCAAAACATTTCTTAAAGATTGGATTAAAGAAGGGTGACGTTCTGGCTGTTCAGCTGCCAAACAGTCTGGAGTATGTTATAGCCCATCTCGCTGCAGCGCAGATAGGCCTTATTTTTAACGCGCTAAGCCCTAATTATCGTATGCAGGAATTAACGTATATGCTGGGCCATTGTAAGGCGAAAGCCTTTATCGTACCGGGAATATTCAAAAAACTGAATTTTGAAGACTTGGCTTATGAACTGAAAGGGAAAATGACCCATCTGGAACATATAATAGTTGCCGGAAATCCAAAACGTCCTGATAGCATCGCTTTTTCTTCCCTTCTGGAGCAGGACCCGGAGGGAATTACCGATGAAGAAATAAAGGCTAATAGGCCTGTAGTGGACGACCCTGCGATCATTTTGTTCACATCCGGTACAGAGTCCAATCCAAAAGCTGTTCTTCATACATTCCGTACATTTGTCGGTGGGAATTTGGCCAATGGAAAGGAATATCAATTATCTGAGAAGGACACCATGTTAAGCTTGACACCACTCTGCCATATGTTTTCATTTCCCATGATTATGAATTGTCTTCTTCATGGGTCTAGCCATTTTTTATGCAGCGAATATAAAGTAGAGGAAGTAACAGGGATTCTTCAAAAAGAAAATGTTACTGTTTTGTTTGCAGCCCCAGCTCATTTGATCGATATCCTTCACCATGTAAAAGACAATGAGGCACACAATACCAATCTTCGTCTTGTGATGACCGGAGGCGCGAAAATTCCGACTCAGATGGTTAAAGAATTAAGGCACGTTTTGAATTGCAAAGTCGGGGCGCAATGGGGAATGACCGAAATCAGCGCCGGAACTTTTACACGCCCTGGAGATGCCCCAGCGAAGGCTTGGGAGACAGTAGGCCGTGCCGCTCCTGCTGGCGAAGTCATTGTGCTGGATGAAGAACATAGGCCTCTTCCTGCAGGGGAAATTGGAGAAATCGCTTTTAAAGGGGGCAGCCTGTTCATTGAGTATTATGGCAACCCTGCTGCTTCAGAGGCAGCTTTCACAAAACATGGTTACTTTTTGACGGGCGACCAGGGATTTCTTGATGAAGATGGATATATCCATTTTTCTGGACGGACCAAGGACACCATAAACCGCGGCGGCTTAAAATTCCATGCAACAGAAATTGAGGAAGCATTGCAAATGCACCCAAAAATTCGCCAGGCTGCGGTAGTGAGCGTACCTGACCCACGTCTCGGAGAGCGGGCATGCGCCTTCATAACATTGAGGGACAATGAAAGCTTGGAATTTGAACAAATCAAAACATTCTTGTTAGATAAAGGTTTTGCCAAATATAAAATACCAGAATTTCTTGAAGTGCGTGCCGAACTGCCAACAACGCCTTCTGGAAAAATCTCGAAGGGACCGCTTCGTAAAGAAGCAACCACTCTATCAGAATAATAAAAATTAAATGCCGGTAAAAAGAGACTTTAAGGTTCTTTGTGCCGGCATTATTATTCTCCTCGTGAATCACGATATTCCGCATGGAAAAAATTACGATCAATCTAGCAATAATAATACTTAACTTCGAAGAAACTAGACGTAGAAGGCTCTTCCGGCATTATCATTGTTAAACTAAATCTACCTGCAATGTTCTGCCGCGTTGGAATATTTATCTGATTTGATGGGAAGCTTTAAGGTACCAAGTTTACCATCATTTCCCCAGAAATTATTTGTCTGTTTTATTTTAAATCTCTTTTTTTATTAATATATTAATTTTATTTTTTTGAAAAAATGCATTTGTCCCGCATAGAGGAACAAAAAGGTGTATCCACTATGTCTCTGTCTTTTATAGTAAATACAATAAGTCTTTTGAAAACATAACATGATAAGGAGAGTTAAAGTTATGGCACAAGTAAACAAACGGGATGTTATCGTAGTCGGCGCTGGTCCGGTAGGTCTAATCGCAGGGCTTGCGTTAAAGCAAAGAGGAATTTCATCTGTTGTAATCGAAGCGGATCCATTCGGCCGTCCCCGTCCAGGCAGCAGGGCAATATTTCTTCATAGCGCTTCCTTAAAGCATCTGGAACAAATCTCTCCGGGACTAGGATTCACATTGGGACGCAATGGAATCATCTGGCCTATTAAACGGACCCTTTACAAGGGAAAAGAAGTATATGTCAAGAACTATGGGAAAACCGATAATACAGATCCAAATAAATTGCCACATTTCACAGCACTGCATCAGGATGATATTGAAAAGCATATTTACGAAGCTTGCTTGGCAGCGGGAGTGGAATTCGTCTGGGATTCACCTGTAGAAAAACTAAACATTACCGAAGACGGTGTGACATTAACCACTAAATCCGGTGATGTATGGGGAGCGAAATACATCATCGGTGCTGACGGTGCGCGTTCTGTCGTACGCAGTGAGGCAGGGTTGGAATTTGAAGGGCCACGAACCGCAGATACATTCCTGGTTGTCGATGTAACGGAAGACCTTGAAAATCCGCTTCCGCTTGAGCGTACATTCCATTACCAACATCCTGCTATGGGGGGACGGAATGTAATGTTTGTACCGTTTAAAAACGGCTGGAGAATTGACCTGCAGCTATTGGAAGGCGACAATCTAGACGAATATACAGATGTTGAAGGCGTAAAAAAATGGCTGCCTAAAGTGATGGATAAAAAATATGCGGATCGAATAACTTGGGTATCTACTTACCGATTCCATCAGGTGGTCGCTAATAGTTTCACAGACGAAAAACGCCGTGTCCTGCTTGCCGGTGAAGCAGCCCACTTGTTTGCTCCATTTGGTGCACGTGGATTAAATTCAGGTGTTCCTGATGCAATCATTGGGGTTCAAGGGATTGAAAATGCATTGAAGGCAGGTTCGGAAGAAGAGCGGAGAGACGCGATAGATAAAGCAGCGTCAGAGCGCCGTATTGCTGCGATGTGGAACCGGGATGGGTCAACAACTGCACTTCATCATCTCCAGGGGAACTCTCCAGAGATGAATTTGAAACGAGAACTTGCAGCTTCACTGGTTTCCATAGTTCCAAGACTTGGACGTTGGCTTGATGAAGGTCCATATGGCCCGAAGTTCGGTCCACCCGAACTCACGACGAAATATTAAAAAACACTGTTTAAGCATTGAATGGAAAGGAGAGTTTTGCATGCCAGTAGCAGGATTAATCAGTGAAGAAGAATATGGGACGGATGCTCGTTCCGTGAATGAATTAATCGAGCGGCTAACAACCATTGACTGGTATACTTATGCCGGAAAAATTGATCATGCAGCCAATACAAAACTAGATCAACTTATGAGCAACTTGGGTGTAAAAGACTATGAAATACAATGGCTCTCCAAAGAGGAAGTTCCTGAGGCGGTTTCGCGTATCGCACTTGAAAAAAGTGCTCTGTGGGATGTACTAAAAGATTTGCCTGAAGAGCTAAAGAACAAAATCGACATCAACGGAAACGAAAAACTGCTGGAAGATATAGTAGACCGTGTGCCAGAATTGGTATTTCACGGCGCATATATGCAAGCCTTCCATCTTTTCGGAGATGAAAATGCAGTGAAATACCTGGTAGGACATGCAATGTATATAAGTATACTGGCATGCTCGGCCGAACTTGCAGGCGAAGAGGATATTTTTAGTCCCTTGCTGGAATTACTGGAAATGGGCCATCTGCCACTTGGGCCTAACGGGAATATATTTTATCTTCTTTAAAAAGAACGATGATGTAATCCATTTTTACAATATTTAAAAGAATAAGATGTAATCATTCGCGTTTAAACAGAACCAGATGGAGAGGCAAATCACTTTCTATTTGGAGATGATAATAAAGCTGCCCTGGAAGCATAACAGGTGCAGCTTTATTTTTTTCAGACATTAAACTCCAATTTCCGAGGTACGAAGCAACATAATTTACCCAGGCTTGATCATCTAAAGATCCAAAGAAAGAGCATGATTGGGCCTTGGCAGTTTATTAATAATCATTTCCTTTTGATTCTTGTCCTGAAAATGATCCTTTTTCCTGCATTATTAATATTTTTATGGTTTTTAGTTGTAAAATTATAACTTGTTCCACATAGCGGGACATATGGGATTGTACACCGAAATATTCCGTATTATTATTTAATTCAGAAAATAAAGATTTTTATTGAAAGGAGGATAGTTAGCGATTTTCTCCTGATAATACCCAAAATTGTATACGCTTACAATCATGGGTATATGTAGAGACGAGAATTTATTGGCTCAGAACGCGTAACTGCAAACGGTTCTCTTGCAATGCGGAATGAATTGGTCAAAACTCTTAAAATAAGGAAGGTGAATAATGATGCGTACGATTAATCCTTCACAAGTGGTTGCTAATAGTAAATTTAATCGCTTTCATTTATTAGTATATTTATGGTGTTTTTACGCAATTATGTTCGACGGCTTTGATATTGTTATGTTTGGGGTGAGCTTGCCGTGGCTCATGGAAGAATGGTCGCTTTCTCCTGTCGAGGCGGGAGCAGTTGGAAGCTATTCTTTAGTAGGAATGATGGTTGGTGCATTTATTTTTGGTCCATTGGCAGATAAACTGGGGAAGAAAAGGGCGTTAGCTATATGTATGGTATTGCTCAGCGTTTTTTCGTTAGCTTCAGGACTTGCGACTAATCCTACCATGTTTACCATTATGCGATTCTTAGCTGCACTTGGAATGGGTGGATTAATGCCTAACGTTATTTCAGTGATGACAGAGTATTCCCCAAAGAAAAATAGAGCCCTTATTGTAGCCACAATGTATTGCGGCTACTCACTCGGCGGGATATTGGCTTCTCTGATTGGCATGTATTTAATTCCAGTGACAGACTGGAGAGTAATTTATTTTATCGGGGTTATTCCGCTTTTGACTCTCCCATTCTTCCTGAAGTTTTTCCCTGAGTCAATGTCTTTTTATGTTAGTAAAAAGCAAACCAAGCAGCTTGTAAGCATCCTCAACAGAATCAATCCTGTCGGGCAATACCAGGAAACGGAAACCTATCAATATACAAGCGACCAAAAAGCGTTTAACGGATCTCCGGTTAAGAAAATGTTTGAAAATAAGCGGGCAGCCAGTACCTTTGCTTTTTGGATTGCTGTTTTCAGTTGCCTGCTGATGGTTTATGGACTTAATACATGGCTGCCAAAAATTATGCAGCAGGCTGGATACGGCCTGACTTCAAGTTTATCTTTCAATTTGGTCCTATGCGTAGGTCAAGTGGTCGGTTCTCTAATAGGAGGGTATCTGGCTGAAAAGATTGGTCATAAAAGAATTCTGGTCTCTCTATATGTATTAGGTGCTTTGTGTTTCATTTCTTTAAGTTTAACTTCCAATTTGTTCCTTTTATATATCTTGATCATGATTGGAGGAGCTTGTACAGTCGGAACCCAAAATCTTGCAAACCCATATATTTCAGAATATTACCCTCCCGAAGCCCGTTCCACAGGTGTTGGCTGGGCACTCGGTTTCGGTAGAATCGGTGCCATATTAGCTCCGACAGTGGTTGCCCTGATCCTGGCTGCGGGAATCGCTCCACAAAACGCATTTATTGCGTTTGCTGTTCCAAGTATCTTAGGAGCTCTTGCCATTTTATTCATTCAGGAAAAATACGGTAGCTTTGATAAGATAACGAAACCGGATGACGTAAAGGCACAGCTGAATACCCATGTCAATGTATAATGCGACTTATAACGACATCTAAACTAAAAAATTAAGGTAGTAACTGATTTCGAGCTCGGTATACGTCTACCAGGTCAGCTATCAACGTCTGTTCTAACAATTATGTGTGATGCGGGAAGGATGCGAGCACCTTCCCGGGATTACGCTGTAATATTTATGCGAGGAATTTGGTTAACCAAGTTGTTTCACAAGACAATCAGGAAATAATCGATACATTGAAGTCATACTGATAAATAAAGTTTTTTTTGCTAATTGTATTGATGCAGGAAGGTGGAATGTATGGAAAAAACCTATATCAACCAAAACAAAGAGGTAGGCGGATGGCTTGTCAAACCAGAGGGATTGCTGCCGGCACCTGTCATCATTCTGATGCCGGCCGTTCATGGGTTGACTCCATACATAAAAGATGTCCTTCAACGTTTGGCAGAACATGGGTATGTGGCTTTTGCATTAGATTATTATACTGTATCTGGCCAGCCGGATGTGTCAACACCGGATAAAATGCAACAAACTCTTGCAGGGTTGAGTGATGAAAAAGTAATGGCTGACACAAGGCTGGTAATGGAATATCTACAAACCCTTCCGGAAGTGATGGAAGAAAACATAGCTGTAATGGGATTTTGCGTGGGAGGAAAATTCGCTTATTTAGCCGGGTGTGAGATTGATGGACTAAACGCAGCCATTGATTTCTATGGCATGGTTCATCAAAAAGAAACCACTAACCAGCCTGTGTCACCTATTAAAAAAGCGGCCAATTTAAAATTACCCCTATTGGCGCATTTTGGGGAAATCGATCCTTTGATTCCGATGGATCATGTGGCAAATCTGGAAGACGAATTAAAGAACCATAACAAAATATATGAAATTCGAACATACCGGGGTGCCGGGCATGCTTTTCATGATCACACCCGGGGTAATTACCGTCCAGCAGCCGCAAAAGAAGCATGGGATCATACAGTCACCTTTCTGGAATTTTATCTAAAAGGCAAACGATAATCTTATATTTGTTAAGGGGTACAGCCATTGGCGGTACTCCTTTTCGAATGAATTCAGAAAATAATTAATAATATAAATCATTTGAAAAGTTAAAAAAATTCATTGTGTGATTCGGCAATTCATAATATAATGAACAGGGGAACAATATTATATTAGCATCCCTGTTAAGGGGGATGTGGTCGGTTGCCCGGCCCCATTCTGCCTGCCAAGGATCAAGCCTATTTAATAGAACATTATGTACGAATGCTAGTAATCACATTCAGTCAAACAGGTAGGGTGTAACTTTAGTAATATTCGAACGGTTCCGATTTTCTATGATACTCGGAATTTATTATGCTTACAAAATTCGGATAAAAGGGGATGCAGATAGTGACAAGTATAAATAAAGTTTCATACCTAATAATCGGCGGAGGAATCGGCGGGCTAGCTGCAGCGCTGAGCATTGCGGGGACAGGGCGTTCTGTGCATGTCTTGGAACAGGCACCCGAATTTGGTGAAATCGGTGCAGGGCTTCAATTAGGGCCCAATGCGATGGCGGTGTTAGATAAATTCGGATTATTCGAAGCAATTTCTGAATTTGCTTTCTTTCCGAAGCGTCTAGTACTGATGGATGCAATGTCAGGAAAGGAACTAACAGCATTAGACCTTGGTGAATCCTTCCGTAACCGTTATGGATACCCGTATGCCGTCATGCACCGGACCGATTTACATACGGTATTGCTTAACGCCTGCAGAAGAAACAGCCGCATCGCTTTATTGAATGACAAAAAGGTGGAGTCCGTTGACAATGTGGAAGACCAGGTCAAGGTTACATGCAGTGACGGTTCTTCATATATGGCAGAAGCTGTGATAGGAGCAGACGGACTTTGGTCAAAGACACGCAAGCTTTTGATTGATGACGAACCAATCTGCTCAGAGTATGTCGCTTATCGCGGAACCATCCCAATGGAAGAGGTAGTATCATATGCAGGTTTGGACGATGTTACGATTTGGGTTGGACCGGACCGTCACCTGGTTCAGTATCCGGTACGTCGGAAGGAGCTATTCAATCAGGTAGTCGTCTTTAAAAGTTATAATTACAAGAAGGAGCTGGAGGAAACAACGGATTGGGGCACGACTGAAGAGATGGATGAACGTTTCAGCGATTGTTGTGAAACCGTACGTAATGCAGTTTCCTATATCAAGCGCCACCGCCGTTGGCCGCTTTACGATCGCGAGCCAATTGACAATTGGACGAAAGGCCGGATTACATTAATTGGTGATGCTGCACATCCTATGCTTCAATATCTGGCCCAGGGTGCGTGCCAGGCGATGGAGGATGCGGTTACCTTGGGAGAGAAGCTGAATTCATATTCCAATGATGTAGAAAAGGCTTTCTCTAAGTATCAAGAAGAGCGGGTCCCGCGTACAGCAAGAGTTCAGAAGAACGCACGGGTTTTTGGAGAAATCTTGCACATTGGGGATGAGGTTGGCACCTTATTGCGAGATACACTGCTGGAGCAACGGTCATCAGAAGACTTTAAAGCTGTGGACTGGCTGTACGGGCATTATAATCTAGTAAATCAATAATAAAAATACGGTGGCTTGAAAGGGTTTTCAATTAACGAAAGCCCTTTCATTTCATGTTGCAGCAAGTAGTTCTAAATAACTATACAAAGGTTGTATGATATGAGAGATATTAAAGTAGAGCCGATACGTGCTATTGAACGAATTATTAGCATATTAAACTGCTTTAGCTTTGAAAAAGTGAATCTGACAATTGAATGTATTGTAGAGCAAACCGGCCTTGCTAAAGCTACCGTATACCGCATGTTATGGACGCTGGAGAAAAATGGACTCATTTATTATGAAAATAAAGATCACACCTACCGGCTGGGCTACAAGTTTCTCGAATACGGGGGAATTGTATTAGAAAACCTTGATATTCGCAGGGAGGCCGAGCCTGTGCTGTCTGAATTGCACCAAACGACAGGTTTAACGATTCTGCTGGCTATCCCGCAAAAAAATGTAATCCAATATTTATTGTCAATTG
This sequence comes from Bacillus sp. M6-12, assembly GCF_002860285.1. Taxonomy (GTDB): domain Bacteria; phylum Bacillota; class Bacilli; order Bacillales; family DSM-1321; genus Peribacillus. Next base: position 114,787 of record NZ_PGVF01000003.1, on the reverse strand, counting down.
ATAGCAATGATGAGTTTCCATTGCGTTCCTATGCAGGCCGCAGCCGGGCTTTACATTATGGCGCGCTGGGTATTATGCTGTTAGCTCAGATGCCAATCACTGAAGTGAAAACCATTCTGAATGACACGCCTTTAGAGAAAAGAACCCCTTATACTTTAATAGATCAAGAAATCTTTATCCGTCGTCTGCAAACGATAAAGGAACAAGGGTTATTTGTCGATATTGACGAAACTTTTGTAGGCCTAACTGGTATTTCCGTTCCAGTATTCGGGCTGAATGGACAAACTGTAGCGGCGATTGGCGTGATTGGGCCAAGCCATAAAATGGAATTCCACGATCGGGAAAGACTCATTAAAATGACAAAAAAGGCAGCAAATGAAATTTCGCAAAAGCTTGGATATTTAACTGAAATTTATTAATATCCCAATCAAGTCCTATGTCTTATTTAATGAGTGGCTGTAACACTTAGCAGTAAAAAGAAGTTGGCCCATACGCCAGCTTCTTTTTGAGGTGTCCAGCATGGGTGCAGTCGAACGGAATTTGAGGTGTCTTCTTCCTTTAGATGTGAAAAAAACTTTCTTAGTAAAACATTGGGAATAGTGATAGGCAAAGACATCACATGCCATTTTACCTGTCCGAATGGGAGGTGATCCATAAATGATCACCAAATTGGTAGATATTCTGGTTATTGGATAAATGACATATCACCAGAACAATTTTGGTCTTTCTTTCAATATGATTTACACCATGGTTATATTTATTTAAAGAGAATATTATGAGATTAATTGGTTTATGAGCAGGTAAAAAGAAAAGTGAGGTATGTAATACGAAACGACAAGGATTACGGCCGATGATAATGACTTCATTTCTTTTTTTTCTTGTCCAATAGCCATTGTAAATAAGAATTAACCAATCGCTAAGATGGGAGTGGGAGACAATGAGGGATCAAAGGGACTCATCGCTTTCAAATGCATTACGCGTACTTAAGATTTTTTCTATGGATAAACCAGAGCTTGGTATAACTGAAATTGCGGGGATATTACAGATAAGTAAGAGCACAGTACACAGACTATTATCTACTATGACAAGTGAAGGATTTGTTTATAAAGATCCCATAACAAATCTTTACAGTTTGGGAACATCTGTTTTGTCCTTAACAAATATAGTAAGGACTCAAATACCTTTTTTAAAGGAATCCACTCCGATCCTAAATTTGCTAACTGAGAAAACGGGAGAAACTTCCCATCTCGGTATTTTAGAACGAAAACATATTATCTACCTAGAAAAAATAGAGTGTGAGTTTCCTGTTCAACTTCATACACACCTTGGTAAACGGCACCCAATTCATTCAACAAGCACTGGGCAGATTATCCTTGCTTTCCAGAATGAGGGCTATATTCATTCATTACTCCCTAAGGAATTGGATCGATACACCCCAAGAACAATCACCTCTCATTATGAGTTATTAGAAAAGTTAGATGTCATTAGGTCGCAATATTATGTAATTTGTGACCAAGAATTCCTTGAAGGGATTATTGCAGTAGGGGTTCCGGTTTTCAATGAAAAGGACCAAGTGATTGCGGCTATAAGCATAGCAGGTCCAGTACACCGAATGAAGGACAAACTGAAAAATCCAAAATTTTTGGAAGATATTAAGCTGGCTGGTCAAAAAATCTCTGAAATGATTAAAGAACGTAAAAAGAAAGGAATTTAAGTGCTAATAGTACCTCTTTTTGCTCAATAAGTATGTCCTTGAAATGAACAGGATAACAATGTACGACTGCACCGCACGGGGATGATGATTTGTCCTTAACCGGTGGAGGTTGCCTGGTACTTTAATAATCATACTTTTTCGTAAAAGGACATGAACATTATTAATATAATCATCAACTCACTAGCAAGTTCTGGGTTATGATTCTTCATCGCTCTTAATATGCCTTTGTGAAACTGGAGTAAATTATCCATTACTCCTTGAACGGTTACCGCTTTTTTTTGGCGTGAGCAACTAGATTATTGATTGATTGGTATAAATGATACATTACAAGGTTATTTGGCGATCTCGCAATTTTCTAATGAAAAAGTAAATTGGCCGAGACATAATCTGCATGGTTATTTTCATTGATCGCTAATTCCATGTCCAAAATGGTTTTCTCCATATCAAAGAAGTCTTCCAGGCTTGCTTTTTTAGTGCCTAAGAAGGTGAGTTCCCTTTCAATAAATCTCCTTGCTTCAAAAATTTCCTGCCAATCTGCAAAGAAAAATAAAGCTGAAATTCTAAGGACTATATTTTATATTTATTGATTTTAATAATGAAATATTTTCCTTAAGAATTACCATGTTGTATGGTTTTGCCATATGCTATTGGCTTATATTAATAATTAAAACTATAAAAATAATATTTATCCTGCTTTAAATGAATTGAATATTTATCCTGAATAAGAAAATAGATGTTCTTAAAATCTTTCTGTGAATAATAAATAATAAAAGTGTAGATTTAGGGGGGAACCATCTTTGACAAACCATGGATTTAGAATTTTACAAATTAATAATCCAGTGAAAAAAGAAATAATAGAAAAGTTCAGAAATATTGCTACTGTACACCTCAGTGATAATATGAACCGGCTAAACGCAATTGGCTCTTGCATAAGGCCGCATCATAAAGAAGGTAAATTATTAGGTACGGCAATCACAGTCAAAACAAGACCAGGAGATAATTTAATGGTTCATAAAGCAATCGACCTTGCAAAACCTGGTGAAGTGCTTGTAGTAGATGCAGGCGGGGAAACAACTAATGCAATCGTCGGGGAAATTATGATGCGCTTGGCACAAAAGGCCGGAATATCTGGATTTGTAATCGATGGGGCCATTAGGGATTACGGCATTATTAAGAAAGAAATGTTTCCTGTGTTTGCTAAAGGGGTAACAAACCGGGGGCCATACAAAGATGGACCTGGTGAAATTAACGTTCCTGTGACAATAGGCGGCATGGTAATTAATCCAGGAGATATTATTGTAGGGGATGAAGATGGATTGGTGGCTATCCCTTGCCAAGGTGCAGAGGAAATTCTTCAGCTTGCACAGGAGCAGCAAATTAAGGAGGAGAAGATTCTGCGTTCCATTGAGAATGGAGAAGTCGACCGAAAATGGGTAGATGAAATCCTCAAACGGAAAGGTTTCGAATTTGCTGATAGACTTTGAAGTGTTAAAAAAAGTGCTCAAATCATACACTCTTCATAATAATTTATAAGTTTATGACATTGAGGGGTTGAAGAAATGAATTTCGAATGCAAATTGCGAATCTATTGGCTGAAAATATATATGGTTTCTTTGGATTAACATAGAGTTTTATGTCACTAACATTCCGACCGGCAAACTCCGGGAGTTAACTGGCAACAGAGGGTTTAACCCTTACTTTTTGTAAGCTGAAGCGATTCTGAATCCATGGTTAGCCTTACATAATTATCAGTTGGATCTGTACCTTTGGATTTTTTAAAGAGTAGAAAGAACAGCAAGTAATTCAATATAATAAAATAAGGCCAAGTCCAAAATCTGCCATTTCAATCTTTTTTTTTTTTGATATTGGCTAGCTGAAAAAACTCTAATGTCTCCTGCAATATTTTATCGTTTTCCACCTTGGTTAACATTTCCTTCCTCTTCATCCACAATTTATAGTAATTATAGAGCAATACTTTTTATATCTATAATTAGCGAGAGCGCTTTCATATTTATTTAAATTTATTCAGTATTCTTTTGTAATGAATAAAAAGAAAAAAGCGTTGCCATTTTCTTCGTCTAAAGATTCTGTGAAAAAATTTTGATTTTTAGATTTTCGATCCAGGTTTTATCACTATTGGGTACAGGCCTAGCAGCATTACAGGTTTAAGAGCAAGCATGAAAAGGAAGTCGATTATAACATAAGTACTTCATCAGGAGGTTATTATGTCGAATTTAATGGAACCAAGTCCCCAGCCTGCAGATCAGAAGAGAAACCAAAATCTCCTATGGTGAGTACCTGACCCAATCGGCTGGTAAGAATGAGGGCAAGATGTAATGATAGAAACAGGTAATGAATCTATGGTTGAATATGAAAAACTAGGCAGAACTTTCTATAAAGACCTGTTGAAAGAAATGGAAGCGGAAAAAGGGAAGGTTCATACATTGAATGCAGAAGAGGAGAAAGTATTTAAAGATTTGACTCAGAATGTATTAGATGAGGTTTACAAGAATGCAAATGACAAAGGTAAAGAACTATTTGATATTGTCAAAGAGTTTAGATAAGGAAGCTGTAAAAAGAGGGAGGGGATGACCCCTCTCTTCATTTCATTAATTGATGAGAAGGAGGCTGTTTTTTATGGGTAATGTCAAAAGTAGTTATGTAATGGTTAATGGAGTAAAAACCCATTATTTAGAAGCCGGTGAAGGAGAACCATTGGTACTTTTACATGGTGGTGAATTTGGAGGGTGTGCTGAATTAAGCTGGGAGTATAACATTGAAGAATTGAGTAAACATTTTCATGTATATGCACCTGATTGGCTAGGGTTTGGAAAGACAGAAAAAGTATTCGATTTTAATGGTATGCTAGAACGCAGAATTGATCATATACGAGATTTTTTAAAGGTAATGTGTATAGATAGTGCACATTTCATGGGCAATTCCATGGGTGGAACGTTACTTCTAAGGGAAGCAGCTAAAGAGACTCCAAGCTGGCCTTTGAAAAAAATAGTCGTTGTCAGCGGCGGAGGTGTGATTCCAGAAAATGAAGCCAGAGAAATATTAAATTCCTATGATTGTACCAAGGAACATATGAAGAAAATAATTGAAGTTTTATTCAATGATCAAGAATGGGCTAATGAGGAATATATAAATAAGAGATATCAATTATCATTGGAGCCTGGGGCTTGGGAATGTACGGCTGCTGCTCGTTTTAAATCGCCTAGTGCTCAGAAAAAAGTTTCAGACTTTAAAAAGCTTTCCAATGTTGACTATTTTAATGTAAAGGTTCCAACATTTATTATCGCAGGTGCAAAGGACAAACTACGCGATCCAGGTTATCATAAAGAAATAGTAGAGCAGTTACCGAATAATAAATTATATGTATTTGAACATGCAGGTCATTGTCCAAATATTGAATGTCATGAAGAGTTTAACAATAGAGTAATCGAATTTTTAAAAGAAGGTTAAGCAAAATCAATATCAGTGTGTTCAAGCCAATTTTTAGTTTGCTAATATAAGGGGAGTAATCATATTATTACCTACATTTAAAGAACTTAGACACGATAAATAAGTATTCGGAGAAGGTAATTAGATTCTATTAATAATGAAAATGAACGGACATTTATATCTATCAGCGGTCAGCTAACTACCTGTAGGCGTGGAAATTGTGCGGAGGATTAGATCTGAAATGGGATGTGAAATTTTAGTAGCTTACCGTATGACTGAGGCCTCTTCGTGGTTGATAATAACGAGTTTTGAGGACGGTGATGTGACTCTTGCCGAAACGGTCGGAAGAGTATTTCCAGGCGTTGAAGCGAAGGTAGTGGATGACCGCCGGCAAGAAGTGCCTGTTGGTGAAGTTGGCGAGTCTGCTTTCCGCAGGGCTGGACAAATGAAGGGTTACTATAACATGCCGGATAAGACTCGTGAGGTTTTGGACGATGAAGGGTGGTTCTAAACGGGGGATTTAGCTACCGTCGATAGTCAAGGATAATTTCGTATTGTGGGTCGTAAGAAGGACATGATTATTCGTGGGGGGGTATTACCTTTATCCTCATGAAATAGAAGAGATATTCTACACATATCCAAGTGTGATGGACATTCCGATCGTTGGTTTGCCTGACTCTGTGTTGGGCGAAATCTCATGTGCAGCGATACTCATGAAGCCGGGATATGATGCGACAGTTGAAGATATGAAAATATTTATTGCGGAGCGTGTCGCCGATTATAAGGTTCCTGATAAGATCCTTTTCATGGAAAATCTCTCTCCCCATCACACTCTCCGGAAAAATAGTGAAGCCGGATTTAAAAGACTTAATAATCAGACAAAATCTTGTGAATTTAAGATGAAAAGAAGCATAGATGGGTAAAATATTGGTTTACCTTATGCGCTAATTTACTTTTTGGAAGGTAATACCCTGAATTACCTATTTTAAAGGAAAAATCAGGGTTTTGTTTATATCCTCAATGGACCTAGAGCATGCTAGAAATGTATACCTTACTAGAAATTTTATTTACTTTCTTCCCGAGAGGTATATGAAGGAAGTAATTCATCTCCTAGACAGCCTGGTTGATAAGCTTGTAAGGAAAGAAAAATAGAGTAAAAGGTTCATATATTAGATGCACTTCTTGGGCTTTGCTGCTGCCGGTTTCCATAAGGGAATAGTTGGAAAGAGTAATGATTAAATAGCGTAAGGAGCCAGTCAATTTGGCTCCTTACGCTTTTTATCATTTTAAGGTTATATAGACCAGTTTTCAGGAATAGAGCCTACATTCCTGCGGAAATATAGCATTGGGTCTTTCTCATTTTTTTGAATATCAATAACTTCACCTATTAAGATCGTATGGTCGCCGGCTTCAACCTGTTTAAACGTCTTACATTGTAGAGTTGCAAACGCCCCTGAGATAATAGGAAGATTGTAATCAGAAAATTTCCATTCACATGTGCCGAATCGATCAGCATCTTTGCTTGAAAAACTCCAACAAAGGTCTTTTTGCTCACCGGCTAAAATATGTATGGCAAATTTATTAGAATTTTTAAAAGCATCCAGAGATGAAACCCGATGATCAATGGACCATAAAACAAGCAAAGGGTCTATGGAAACAGAGGCAAAAGAATTTACAGTAAGACCAACTGGAGTTCCTTGTTCATCGACTGATGTTACAATTGTTACTCCTGTTGGATAACTTCCCATCACTTCTTTAAATAATGATACTTGTTCTGTTGTTGTACTCAATTTAATCTCTCCCTTTTTAATTGTTATAATTTTTTACATAGTGCTGTAATGCTTTCATAGCTTGTTAACAAATAGTAAACAATATTTACTATTTGTGCACTTAAGTAAATAATACGCAATTATCTATAATCTGTAAATGCTGTTATCTGAATAGTTTAAAAACTTTGTAATTACATATTTTTGTACAAGTAACAAGCCCATTCTTCTATTTCAAAGCCCAGAAAAACATCCATTAACTGATTGCTGCGATGAAAAACTTCTTTTTACAAAAGCAACATCTTGATGAATCTGCTGGATAAGTTCTTCAACTTTTGAAAATGATAACTCAGGTCTTACAAAGAATAAGACATCTACATAAAGTTCTTCATCATATATTTGATCATTAAAATCAAAGAAATGCACTTCGTAGCTAACCTCACGAGTGTCATGGAACGTTGGTCTTACGCCTATATTCATCACACCAAATAATTGGTGCTGATTCCAATAACCTATGACACCATACACTCCATGTTCAAGGTTTGGCTTTTTTGAAATTAATGACAAATTGGCAGTAGGAAATCCTATGGTTCCGCCAATTTGTCTTCCTTTTATGACTACTCCATGCAATGAACAAAGAGGTGTATTCATCGCGTAAAATCCCTTCCTTCTTTATTAGTGTCTTTTTAAGCGGGGGTGTTCAGGTAAATAACTTATCGAGTGAGCTCTTACTTTAAATCTAGAATTTTATTAACATTTTTAAAATGTTCATTATAGACAAGGAAATGTCTTATTTGAGATTATTTAACCTGAAACTGGATTCCATTAAACCTTCGTCCAATTCCAAAAAAACAATCCCAGGATTCAGCCTCCCACTAAATAAAATTAGTTAATGCCATTATATATTAAATATTGTGATAATTCAGTGTATTAAGCTACAATAGTTAAATTTTTAGCATTTTATCACTTATTTATCCAGAATTAAAGTTGGAATATTGGAGGGGATATTTGGCTAGAGGCTTTGACCTAAACCACTTTTTAAAAGTATCAAACGGAATAGAGTATAGCCACAAATTATTACAAAACTTAATGAGATGATAAAAAATGTACGATTGATGTCAAGAGGTTTATAAAAATGAAGATGCATGTAAAAGGGGAATGGTCATAGGACCCCATGAATTAACTGTAAAGAGTAAATAATTATTCAATTAAAATGTCCTTATTTGGTGATAAGGGAGTAGGGGAGGGCTGTATCATGAACTTCTACTAAACAGATTAGGTGCGAATTGTCAATAACTTGGGCTCTCACAATGTGATTAAGTGAGAGCCCTTTTTTTATATACTTTTTTCTAAAGTATCCTCTTATACCCATTTAACCCTATTTTATGTGATCTTTCTGCTCATTTTCCGATCCAGGCTGTGCAGGTAGTCCATCCGTTTTTGAACGGCTTCCTTTGTCATCATGCCCGGTTCCCACTCGATCCCGTTGTCTACGACGCATATAACGTTCCCTATCCCTGGAAACTCATTTGTCCGCTCTTCAATTTCCTTAATAAAGTAAGAAACCATCGTGCACATTGGGGAAGTTATTCGAAGGTGAATGGCAACTTCTCCATTTTCTTTTTCTTCTATATTTTTTAAAAGGCCCATGTCTAGAACATTGAGGGGTACGCCCATGGCAACGCTACACGGGTCCACAACTTCACTAAGTATATTGCGGATTATTGACTGTTTTTCGTTCGTTATAATCATACTATTGTTTTCCATAGCTTACTCTACCATCCCAGAAACCTTAGTAGTCGAAAATGGCGAAGCATTGCCGCCTGTTTCTTTACGCTTTTTATCAAACTCGTCGCCTACGGTACGTTGCTTCGCTTTTTGTAAGTCAAAGCCAATCATGCGAGCAAAATTCTCGCCCAGGATCTTGCGTTTAGCTTCTTTATCCATGCGTGGTAATCCATGCCCGTTGACTAACTCTTCAGGGAAGGCGAAATCGTTCCAGAACGCTTCCAGCAGAGGCTGCGGGTGGAAGGCCATGCATCCTGTTCCCCAAATGATTTTATCCAATGCTACTGGTCCCCCGGCTGAGATGAGGCCAGCCATTGCTTGGAGAAAAGCCTGAGGTTTGGTTACAGCAAGCGCACTCAATATTTCAATATTTACGTATACATTTGGAAAGCGTGCAAGCTGCCAAGCAGTCTCTTCAATAAAAGCCATACCGCCATGGACGATTTCAAAATTCAAATCCGGAAAGGCATCTGCACAGCGGTCTATGTCGTCTACTTTGTAGTGTTGCATTGGTATCGGACCGAGGGGCACAGCTTTATGTATGGCCACTGTTCCCAGTCCCAGCTCCCGTGCCTTTTCGAAGAATGGAAAGGCCACTTCCGGATCATCCATATGCCATCCCCGAACATTGTCAGCTCCCCAGCTACTCGGGTATAGTTTCAAGCCAACAGGCTTAAGGACTTCCACCTGGCGCTCGAGATCTTCAAGAGCCGCCTTTCCACGGAGAGGGTCGACTCCAGCATAGACGATGAACCGGTCCGGCCAGCGTTCTTTAATGGCCCTCGTCTTTTCATAAGAAACAAGCCCGTCCTTATATGCATTTAATTCAAGGACATGATGAACAGCCAAGTCCGTGTTACTCTCTAAGAATAGCATGTTTGCCGTTTCTTCGATGTCCCAATCCCTCAGGAACGACTCACGCGGGACTCGGTACCCTTGCTGCGATAATGGGTAACATGATCCCCATACAAGTTCACTTACCGCATCGGAATACCGGCCGCTTGCATGATTGTTACGGTCTAGGTTGTACGTATGGGCAACCCCATCAATAACGATTACATCTTCTATCATTCTTCAACACTCCTATACAGAAAATTTGAATTGAAGGTTACCTACAGCCGATGCAAAATAGATTCAATTGATTATGTTCTGTACCTGCAGATCTCTTTACTTTGAACTCTTTTACATATAACCTTTGGTAATCTAAGCTGCCCATTACAATAAGACTTAAAATTCACCTCCTTAAATGTTGAAAGCGTTGTATTATAAAATATGTTAAGAAGGAAAATTCATGAAGAATTAGTGAATATTTGTTATATAAAATGTGATTTCATAGGAAATGATTAGGAGGTGAATTGAAAAAAATAATTAGTTGAGAGAAATGAAAGTGGATTTACAGGATGGACTAATGGCAACAGGATTGATATTAGGTATCTAACAATAATAGTCATCAGTCAATATAAGCATTCTTACTCTTTTATTAACGCTACATGAGTATTTTCATTTGAAAGGGCAGCAAGAGATGACTTGAATGCTTGCATCAAGAGGATGAAGTAAGGGGAGTAGTTAAAAAAAGCCATCTAAACGTAGATTACGTTGAGATGGCTTTTTTATGGCTTGAAGGCCGGCTTTTTCATTAATAAAATGTATAGATTGATTGTACTTTATAGTCTCAATTTTTAACTAATCTAATAGAATGATAATTAATATATTCGGAAAGTGTTTCTTCGCCGCCTATTTCTCTGCCAATACCGCTTTGTTTTACTCCGCCAAAAGGCATTCCCAATGACAATGAGTCAAAACTATGGCTGTTAATGAACGTACTGCCTGCTTCGATTTGCTTTGCTATTTCTAGTGCTTTCTCATGATCATTGGACCATATGGATGAACATAAACCGTGTTCGCCATCATTGGCCATTTTTACAACTTCCTCAATCGAATCGTAAGCGACTATTGGTATAACAGGTCCGAATTGTTCACAAGTTACGCAATCTGCGGTTGGAGGAGCGTCTTTGATGACATGAGGCAGGATATAATATCCATTGTTCCAATTTTCTGGATCAAGTTTTTCTCCCAATTCCCTGACAGTTGCACCACTTGCTTTAGTCCTTTCAATCAACTGATTAACAAAGTCATATTGCTTTTTGTTGTTTAACGGCCCAAATGATGCACGGGAATCCAATCCATGACCTACTTTATATTCATCCACAAACTCGCATAGGACTTGATAAAAATTTTCATGCATGCTGCGCGGTACATAAATCCGCTTTACCGCAAAACAGATTTGTCCGCTTCGAGTAAATACGCCTTTTAAAAGCTTTGGCATAATATCACGCGGATTAATATCATCCAGGACAATGGCAGGATCATTTCCTCCTAATTCAAGGGTAACAGGTTTGATTGTTTGTGCTGCATCAGCCATTACTTTCTTGCCTGTTTCCGTTCCTCCTGTAAATGCAACCATCCGAATTAATGGGTGGCGAGTCATAGCCTGGCCCACATCTGCATCACCATGCACGACATTGATAACCCCATCCGGAAGAACCTCTGCCATCCTTTTCAACAGAAGGGATAAAGCTAGAGGTGCAGTAGGTGAAGGTTTTACAACTATCGTGTTCCCTGTAACTAATGCTGGTGCTAATTTATTCATTGTTAAAACTATAGGCATATTCCAAGGTATGATGGCAGAAATAACTCCTTTAGGCGCTTTTTCAATGCTGATCGTCCCTGTTTCATCTTCGCGCTGATTTGGCTTCAAAAAGGACTCTGCAATGGATGCATAAAAAAGAGTTGCACCGCCACCTAGGTAAAAATCTGTTTCTGCTTCCCAAAGCATTCCACCATGCTCTCTAACAAGTAATGCTTTTAATTCTTCAGCAGATGCTTGTAGAACCTGAGCTGCTTCGCTAACCTTTTGAATGCGTTCTTGAACCGGTGTGTTACGCCATAATAAAAAGGCTTGATGCGCTGCTTGCACAGCTTTATCCACATCATCAGCGCTTCCTACAGCAATCCGGCCTACAATATCCGTTAATTTCCCCGGATCCCGAACTTCTTCATATTTTTCGGTCTCTACTTCCTTATTGGCAATCAAGAGATTTACCTTGATTTCTGTTTCTGTAAGTAATTTATTCAATATAGCCAGCCTCCTATTATATTCGAAATAAGGTACTAACGACGATACTATTTTTACTCCGTATGCTGATTAGTAGTTTAATGTAAACGCTATCAAATTGTGGTGAGAAATAATTTCATTGAAGACTGAAATACGTATGATATAGGTACGTAAGTAAGGATGTTAATTTAAGTAAAGTAAAACGAGGAAGAAGAACACATTTGTATTTGTACCAGAATTTAAATATAGGTGATTTCATTCCCCCCTCCTTGGCTTTTTCTCCAAAGTGCTTAGATTAAAAATTAACACACCATTATTATATTTTAAATATTATAAATATTACAAATATTATAAAGAATTATTTTGTTATTTTTTTAGAACATTCATAATAGAAGGGCGACATAAGAGTATAAATAAGAGATTAAAGTTGAATCGTGTTGAATGGAGAAGGAAGCAGTCAGTTCATGTTGATAATTGTTGTAATATTTAGAATAGTTTTTATTTACATTCAAATGCAGGGCTTGTTATATTTAGCAATATCACTCGCCTATAGTGAAACCTGTTCACCATGTGTGAATGATAGGGTGAGAGGGGGAATCAATAAGAAACTGTTCGTTTTTACTACACTTTAAACAATGTACGTACATCAAAGAACTCTTCAAAATTAAATGTTGTCACATTACAGAATAGAACACCTAACTACCAGACTCCTGTTTATTAGTAATTTTTCCCTCAAGACATTCACACAAATTTATTCTACTTGTCACAAACGGAGATATAGTCACAATTGCACGTTAAATAATTGAGATGTAGAGGTTATTTCAATCGTCGATTGATTTTATCAGCATCAGATATATGGTGCAAAATCGATCGTATATTGGAAACGTTTTCAAAAAGACTTAGGTTAAGGAGGTTTACCATGGTTAATGTTTTAGAAGAAATTTTAGATCTAGACAAAAAAGATTTAAAGGTTAGTAAATATACCACCGCTAGTGCAATGATGGATGCGTTGAAAGAGGCGGGGGTAGATTATATATTCGCCAATTTGGGAAGTGATCATCCTGCAATCATAGAGAGTTGGGCTCAAGCTAAGCAGGAAAACAAAAGCATACCCGAAATCATCATTTGTCCACACGAGATGATTGCACTCAGTGCCGCCCATAGTTATGCCCAGCTAACAGGACGGCCACAAGCAGTATTTGTACATGTGGAATGCGGGACCCAAAATCTAGGCGGCTCCATTCACAATGCAGCAAGGGGCAGGGTACCTGTACTTATTTTTGCTGGAACATCCCCGTTTACACAAGAAGGGGAGCTTACAGGTAGCCGGAATGAATTTATCCATTGGATTCAGGATGTATTCGACCAGAGGGGGATTGTTCGTCAATACATGAAGTATGACAACGAGATTCGCACTGGTAAAAATGTAAAGCAGATGATACATCGGGCACTGCAGATTTCCCAAAGTGATCCAAAAGGACCTGTTTATTTGATGGCAGCCCGCGAAGTGCTGGAAGAAGAAGTTGACAATATGCCTTTCAATACGAAAGGATGGGAGCCTCTTAGTCCGAGTGCTATTCCCCCAAAGGGGATTGCAGCTATAGCTAATGATTTGTTAAATGCTAGTCATCCTCTCATTGTTACATCTTATCTAGGCAGAAATCCGGATGCTGTTAACGAGCTTGTCAAACTGAGTGAACGATTGGCAATCCCTGTGATTGAAGCTGTTCCTTATTATGTGAATTTCCCATCTGACCATCCAATGCATATCGGATTTCATTGGAACAATCCGAACCAAAATGAGCATTTGGCGAATGCCGATGTAATTGTGGTTATAGACAGTGATGTACCTTGGATTCCGTTAGTTAACAAACCATCCGCTGAATCAAAAATATACTACATCGATGTTGACCCGTTAAAGGAGAAAACACCTCTATGGTACATCCCTTCAGAAAGCTTCTTTAAGGCAGACTCATGCATTGCTTTAGAGCAATTGAATTGCTATTTAGATGAAAAAACGACTGATGAGCAAAAAATTACCTATAGATACAATAAGGTTTCAGAAATCCATGATTTACAAAGGAGGAATTGGAAGCAAGAAGAACTGCTGGAAGACAGCAGGGTGATTACTCCTCAATGGCTTACTGCCTGTATAAGAGAAGTTATTGACGAAGATACGATCATTATCAATGAATCGATAACCAATTATGATATTGTTTCTAAACTCATTCCACGCAACATCCCTGGAACGATGTTTGGGAGTGGAGCGAGTTCCTTGGGATGGAATGGAGGAGCAGCCATTGGTGCGAAATTAGCGAAACCGGATAAATTAGTGGTGAACCTCACGGGTGATGGTTCCTACATATTCAGCAATCCAACACCTGTACATTGGATATCAAGAAAGTATGACGCTCCTTTTTTAACCATTATTTACAATAATCGCGGTTGGGGAGCGCCGAGATATTCCACACTTGGAGTGCATCCAGATGGGGCAGCCAGTCAAACTGATCAATTTTGGGTTAATTTCGACCCGCCGGCAAAGCTAGCAAAGGTAGCCGAGGCAGCGGGCGGTGCGTATGCACGGACGATACGTTATCCAAGTGAATTGGTGGAAGCCTTAATAAGCGCGATCAACATGGTTAAGGAAGGGCGTTCTGTAGTGCTTGACGTGCAAATTCCCCAGGTTTCTCATCAAAACCTATAAATTTAGCAAAAAAAACAATAACTGAAAAGCGAGTGTGATTCGGCTGATGCGCAAGTTCCCAATAATTACAAAATTAAGTGTAACGGCATTAATGCTGACAGGGATCCTGGCAGGATGCGGAAAAGATACAGCAGAACCATCAGCATCCGGAGGGAAAACGGATAAAGGTGAGACGATCGAAATTAAAGCTGTGGCAGCGTTTGCGGTAAATAGTGTCTATTCAACAATGATGCCTGCATTAGCGGAAAGTGTGGAAAAGAAAAGTGATGGAAGATTAAAAATCAACTTTTTAGGCGGTCCTGAAGTTGTTCCGCCATTCCAGTTAGGAGAGTCCGTTAAGGGTGGAAATGTCGACCTGGCCTTTCTTCCAAGCGGCTACTACACAAGCGTTGTGCCTGAAGCAGAGGTTATGACGTATTCGGACTATACTTTCGATGAGGAAAAGGAAAATGGGGCTTATGACTACATTAATAAGATACATGAGGAAAAAGGTAATATGCATTTATTGCATAGTCAGCGAAATGCCCTTAATTATGCTTTATACACAAATAAAGCAATTAAGAAAGTTGAGGATTTGAAAGGTTTTAGCCTTCGCGTTGCACCATCTCATATTCCTTTTGCAAAAGCAGTTGGGGCAGATAGTATGACAATTGGTTTAGAGGACGTATATTCTGCCTTGGAACGGGGAATGGTTGACGGCGTTGCATTTGTTGATGTGGGAATAACAGATCTAGGATGGCAGAAACAGATTAAACAAAGAATCACTCCTAATATTTATGTTAATGATACAGAGTTAATAGTGAATAATGATAAATGGAATTCCCTTCCAGATCATTTAAAAGATATACTTTATGAAGCTGCAGAAGAAGCTAGTGAAGTTTATACAAAGAATGTATTAGCTTATGGAGAGAAAGAAAAGAAAGAATTTGAAACTCTGGGAATTGAAGAATTGAATCTGGGCGATGAGCTTCCAAAGATAGCAGAAGAGGCAGGATGGAAGCATTTACAGGAAGTCAGCGGCGATAATGCTGCAAAACTTGAAGAACTGTTCAGGAAAAAATAACAGCTGATGGGCTTCGTTCCGAAAGGAACAAGCCCTTATTTAACCATTATTGGCTATGAAAATCTCCGTTGGGGAGGATGAGCTTTTGAGCACAGGGAATGTACCGCTATCTGAAAGAAAAACAAATGTCAAAGACGAATGGATAAAATCCTTTATTCATATCACTGACAGTATACTCTCTAAAATAGAAATGGCACTAATGATTGTTGCTTCGGTTTTGGTAGTCATCTCATTAATGTCAATTTGTTATGGAGTATTAGCGAGAAATTTTTTGGACGTTAATGTTTCCTGGACTATTGAATTAAGCGAATATACAATGCTATATCTTGCTTTTTTAGCAGCACCCTGGATATTGAAAAACGATGATCATATAAAAGTGGACGTATTCACTCAACATTTAAGCGGGAAAACTGAAAAATGGCTGAATGGGATTATTTATCTAGTTGGAAGTGCAACATGTATGATTCTTTTTTGGTTTAGTTTACAAGTTACCATCGATCATTACCAAAGGGGGATCATCATCACGAATGTGTTAGAAATGCCCAAATACATCCCATTATTAATCATTCCAATAGGGTTTGGATTGTTATTTTTGAGGTTCATTCACAATTTTGTCCGGCTTACACTCTTAAGAGAATCATAGAAGGGGGTGGAATATTATGGTTTGGTGGGGATTCTTGCTAGTCTTTCTTGGGTTATTGTTATTTTTTATGTTTATTGGCATGCCGGTGGTATTTTCATTTTTAGTGGTTAATATCCTGGCTGTAGCTTACATCGTAAGTTTTGAAGCAGGCTTAAATAATATGATCTTAAGCATGTATGATTCATTGGCTAAATTTACACTGACACCCATTCCGTTTTTCGTGTTAATGGGGGAAATATTGTTTCATTCAGGTTTAGTTTTGAAAACACTTGACATATTATCCAAATGGTTTGGCCGGATACCGGGGCGTTTAAGTATCCTTTCAATTGCAGGTGGAACATTATTTGCAACTATGAGTGGATCCAATATTGCCAATACTTCCATGCTCGGATCAGTATTGGTCCCTGATATGAGAAAAAGGGGATATCATGTATCCATGACTGTCGGGCCTATATTAGCTTCTGGTAGTTTGGCCATGATTATCCCGCCAAGTGCTATGGCGGTTTTGCTCGGTGCAATGGGGCAAATTCCAGTTGATGACCTGCTCATTGCCGGGATCATTCCAGGTATCGTTATGGCGATTTCCTTTATTATTTATATTATCTATAAGTGCTGGAGAAACCCTGAACTAGCTCCAGTTTATGATATTGAAGAAGTTAGTTTCAAGGAAAAGGTTCAATCCTTTTTTAAATATGTATTCCCGATGTCGGTTATTATTTTTATGGTATTGGGATTCATTTTCTTTGGAATTGCCACTCCCACCGAGTCTGCAGCGATTGGTGCCCTTGGAGCAATCATTGTTACAGCAGCCTATCGAGCCCTCAATAAAGAAGTTATCTGGAAATCGTTACAAGGTACGCTCAAGATTACCGGTATGATTTTCATCATTATTGCTTCGTCGGCCGTATTTAGTCAATTGTTGGCGTATACAGGAGCGGGAAGAGAACTGATTACCCTGCTTACCGGTCTGGATATCGAGCCGATTTGGATTGTGATTATAATGATGCTCATAGTCATCATCATGGGATGTTTTTTGGATCAGGTTTCCATTATGATGGTTACTCTTCCTCTCTTCATGCCTATGATTGCAGTATTCCAACTTGATCCAGTATGGTTTGGGCTTCTGATGTTGATCGCGTTGGATTTGGGACATTTAACTCCGCCTCTTGGTCTACTATTATATGTTATGAAGGGCGTTTCACCAAAAGATATTACCATGTCAGACATCATCAAAAGTGCTGTACCTTTCATTGCGTTGGAAGTTGTTGTGCTGACATTAATAATGATGCTGCCAAAAATCGCTACTTGGCTTCCAACCATTCTTTCAAGTTAGCAAATAATGTGTAAGGAGATGGATAATTATATGGAAATCAAAGTGTTTAAAGTGAAAGGTCCCGAAAAAATAATAAGCAGAGTAATTGATGATAAGAATGTCTCCCTGGTTAGAAGAGAGAAATACGAATTAACCCATTCATTGGATAGGGCAACTGACAGTCCTAATTGGTATGAAAGTGATTTATTGGAAGACTGGACTTCAGCAAAGAAAGAAAGGCTATTGAGTTTTTGGAATAGAACAGTGGCACACCAAGTTGTATTAAAGGATTTAATCAACAATTTACAGATAAATGATATCGTGATGATTGAAAAAGAGCTATATTGCCTAACGAATAATGGTTGGAAATCATCAGTCTGGCAATATTGAGCAGTTTTTAGCATTCGTGGCCTAAGGCAATAACCGGCTGGCATAAGTGCCGGTTATTTTTTTTGTTGTGATAATTTTGTTTATTACTGATATAAATATCCGAATTTATTTCTTAGTGTGAAAAAACCACCTGAGTATTGTTAAGGCAACGAACGATGTGAATGACAGAGGCATTTCCAAAGTCCAGGAAGGAATCGTTGAAAACGTAGAAGACCAATTACTGAACTTGAACTGGACGCAGGCACACATTGGTCTTCAATGAAAATAAAGAATCCGGTTCTAGTTGTTTCATATTGAAGCAACTGGCGTCTACCACAGTTAAAGGACTAATGTATCAAAAATATTATAAGGCTGAACATGGAATAGAGAACAAAATATCGGACATTCACTAACCAAATAGGACCGGGCAGTTATTATCTGGTTTTTTTAATGATTTTGACAATTCTAAATGTTCATAATATAATGAAAATTACATAATGAGTGGTTTGAATAATCCAGTTGGTGTAATACATATATTTATAATTTCTAAAAAATTAATATGCACTTCATAAAGAGGCTAAGTTTTTAAACCACTTTGATCACCTTTTTTATAGGTGTATATTATTTTTTCGAATGAACACTATAGCAAATTCCGACAAACAATGATAATGCTTGAAAGAAAAATATTTTAGTCTTCCTAGGAGAAATTATTCTCTAAAGGGAAAAATTAGAATTTGAGGTGATAGTAAACAAAGTACTTAAAGTTAACGAAAAAGGAAGATAGTTCCAATAAAAAACGAAAAGAGGGGTTAATGAAAAATGAAATTAAAAAATTCCATTCTTATTAGTATATTTACAATACTGTTTCTTGCATTAGCAGGTTGTAATAGTTCAAATGAAACAAGCAAACCGGTAGAAGAAAAGAAAGCAGGGGGAAAAGGGGAAGGAAATGTTAGCATAGATGATTCTCCAGTAGATGTTACATTAGCAGGTGCTTCAGCCGGAGGATTGTGGCAGGTAATTGGGGAAAGTTTAGCAAATGCCGTACGTCAAGAATATCCAAATTCAGCTGTAAGTTATGAACCAGGAAATCCAGCAGGAAGCTTAATCCGTTTGATTAATCAGGAAACTGAAATGGCAGGATCGCCATCAGTCATAGAAATGGGACTTGCCTTAAAAGGAGAAGCACCTTTTACACAAGCTTATTCACCAGATGATTTTTATGTTTTGGGTAAAGTTTATTCTGATAGTGCAGCCCATGTTCTTATGAGAAAAGATGTTGCAGAAAAATATGGTGTTGAATCATTAGATGATATACGCGAGAAGAAAGTTCCCGTAAGGATCAGTTTAAACCAAAGAGGAAACTTATCTGAATTTACTCCAGGAAGCGCATTATTGGAAGCCCATGATATTACCTTAGAGGATATTGAAAAATGGGGAGGAGAGATCGTTTATTCCGCTTCATCCCAAACAGTTGAAGAAATGAAAGATGGAAAACTGGATTTATTCATCGGGAACGGATTCCCTCCACATGGAAAATTTACTGAATTAGCATCAACTACAGATTTAGTTATGCTGAAGTTAGATGATAATGCTGTTCAAGAGGTTATTGATAAATGGAACCTATATCCTTATACCTTTAAAGCGGGAGTCTATGATTTTCTTGATGAAGATATAAACTCATATGCACTAGATGCCTATTTCTTAATTGGCAGTCATGTTTCCGAAGACGTAGGTTACAAATTGGCAAAAGCAGTCCATGAAAATCTGGATTCCATCAAATCTGCCTATGCTTCCTTTGATGATTTAACCATTGAGAGTTTCCTGGATGTTGGCGAATATAAACTTCACCCGGGCGCTGAACGATATTTTAAAGAACAAGGACTCTTAAAATAAATAGAAAAGGAAGGAAATAAATGATGGAAAAACTAACTCTATCTTTTGCATGTGCCGATTATGACCGTATTAGAGCGTTATCAATAGGAACAGTAAAACCCACGGGAATTAATTTAATACATTTAGGTTTACCAGTTGAGGAGATCTTTTGGAGACTAACAAAAAATCAGGAATTTGATGTGTCAGAAATGTCCTTTTCTTCTTATTTAATAGCTAAGGAAAGAGGCTTGATTGATTATACAGCCATTCCAGTATTTCCTTCTCGTTTCTTTAGACATTCCTGTATTTTTGTAAATAAACATTCTGGAATCAAAAAACCATCTGATTTAATAGGAAAAAAGGTCGGAGTACCTGAATATCAAATGACAGCTGCTCTATGGATACGAGGATTTTTAGAACATGATTATGGAGTAAAGGCGAGGGATATTTCCTGGTTCTCGGGCGGAATGGAACAAACCGGCAGACATGAAAAAATTAAATTGGATCTTCCATCTGACATTACTGTTCAACCAATTCAAGAACATCAAACCTTAAATAATATGCTTGAAGATGGAGAGATCGATGCGTTTATTACAGCAAGAGCACCTTCCGCATTTCTAAATGGCTCTTCTAATATTGAAAGACTTTTCCCTCATTATGTAGAAGTGGAAAAAGAATATTACCTGCGGACAGGATATTTCCCAATTATGCATTTAATCGTAATTAGAAATGCCATATTGGAAAAACATCCTTGGGTGGCAAACAATTTAATCACTGCTTTTGAACAATCGAAACAGCTGGTTTACGATGAATATAATCAAACGGCTGCGCTTAGTACATCCCTACCATGGCAGGTAAACGAAGTGGAAAGAACTAAATCAATTATGGGTGAAGATTTTTGGCCATACGGCATTGAGAAAAATATTTCAACCATTAGTGCAGCATTACAGTACTCCAGGGAACAGGGATTAACGAAAACAGAAATGTCTATAGAGGATCTATTTGTAACATCTACACTGTTTAGTAAGTTTAAAATCTAATTGTTTTCATAGTGCCTAAATCCTTTAAATAAAATTTACCACTCACAGAATTGTAATTGTATGTCATTAAGATTCTACAAACTAAATCTGTGAGTGATTTTCCTTGAAAAATAATCTGATTTTGAAATGAATAGTTCCCTGTTCATATTTACATCTTCGCATTTCCGTGTAGAGGAAATCCGTGAGTAATAAACATTTCAAGCTGTCCATCTTTTATTTTATCCATGATTGGGCTGGAACCAGAATAAGCATCCTCTCCGCCACATGCTCTTTATAACACGGAATCATGAAATAAGGTTAATGCTTGAGGCTGACTCCTTTTTAAGTGGTAAGTCTCTCTTCTTAGAAGATAGTCTTAACATCAAAGATTATATGAAAGCAAGGTGATGAATAATGGCATCAGAAAAGACAATTTTGAAAAATTCATTCGCATTTTTCGAGTATATATATGCTCCTTTTAAAGGAGGAAAAAGTGTTAAACCAAGCCATATCTTTGTCAAAATACCGATCATAATTTTATCAACTGTTTTAACTCTTTTTGAATTATACGTTGCTTCCATTGGAAGTGTTAATACACTTTTATTGGTAGCTATTTTTGTTGCCTGTCTGTATGCCATTGCGTTTACAACAACAACATATAGTCATAAAGCTACAAACATAACCATTATTGATTATATTTTATCCCTTTGTAGTCTGGGAGTGGGGATCTATTTCGTTATTAATCAAGAACGATATTTATCTTGGATATCCGGTATCAGTCAATTTAATACACTAGATTTCATTTTTGCGACTATGTTGATTTTATTTACTCTCGAGTTAATGCGCAGAGTTGCCGGGATTGGAATTTCAGTAGTTGTCATCGCTCTATTAGTTTATACTTTTTTTGGCCATTTATTAACGGGTACATTTGCCCATCGTGAAATTACATTAGAGTTATTTGTAGAAAGAATGTTTATTTCATATGAAGGTATATTTAGTGCTCCCATTCAGGTAGCTGCAACCTATGCATTTTTATTTGTTTTGTTTGGAAAGTTCTTCCTTTATGCCGGAGGAGGACAATTCTTTTTTGATATCTCAGCATTAATCGCGGGTAAGAAGGTTGGAGGTCCTGCTAAAATTGCGGTTATTTCCAGTGGCTTATTTGGGACTGTTTCTGGTAGTCCTACTTCCGATGTAGTGACAACAGGCTCCATAACCATACCTATGATGAAAAAAATCGGCTACAGTCCTGTTTATGCTGGAGCAGTTGAATCGGTTGCCTCTACAGGGGGAAGTATTTTACCTCCAGTTATGGGTTCAGCAGTATTTTTAATGGCCGAGTTTACAGGTATTCCATACGGGGATATCATACAGCATGCTTTATTTATGGGATTATTATATTACTTTGTTGTCTATTTACAGGTACATTTAGGATCGCAGCGTATGGGTTTAAGGGGATTAGAGAAAGACCAGATCAAAGGTCTTGTAGAAACCTTCAAGACGGGCGGACAACATATCATTCCACTATTTATATTAGTGTATTTTTTACTTGGAGGTTATACACCATTTTTTGTAGCATCTCTTGCAACATTAGCCGTATTTATTGTAAGTTGGTTTAAAAAAGAAACAAGGATAACACACAAGAAATTAGTGGAAATATTTGTTGATACCTGTACATCCATGGCAACCCTGTCTGTAGTTTGTGCTGCCGCAGGAATGGTAATCGGCAGTATCAATTTAACAGGTTTAGCAGGGAAGTTCTCTAGTTTAATCTTCTCCCTTTCGAATGAAAATGTCTTTTTCTCCTTAGTGATCGCCATGTTTATTATAATTCTTTTAGGAATGGGAATGCCAACTGTATCCGTTTATGTATTGGCAGCTGCATTAGTAGCACCAGCACTAATCCAGCTTGGATTAGGAATACTGGAGACACATCTATATATAATTTATTTCTGTGTTATGTCTGCTATTACACCACCAATAGCTGTGGCATGTTTTGCAGCTTCCTCCATAGCAGAAGCATCTCCGATGGCAATTGGTTTAAGGTCGGTACGTTTAGGTATCGTGGCATTTATCATGCCATATATGTTTATTTATGAACCAGCGTTATTGTTATTGGGAACTACAACGGAAATTATTATGAGCATGGTTACTGCCGTTATAGGGTCTATCTTCCTTGCCATTGCGATGGAAGGGTTCTTTAAACGAAAGTTGAATATATGGGCACGTGCAGTGATGTTAATATCAGGTTTATTGACTATTTATCCTGAAGTATACAGTGATATTATTGGTATCATTATTGGCTTCGGAACCATGTTTTATATCTATCAACAAATTAAATCCAGGATTTATATTCCGGATATAGAAGTTAAAGGTTAAAAAGCATCTTTATGATATGGGATGGGGCTGTTTGAAAACAAAAGGTTAAACTTTTGTTTTCAAACAGCCTCTTTTTTTTCAGCATTTCAAAGGGAATATGTTTTGAATCAAGGAGATAATCTCTTATACCAAATTCAAGTATCAAATGGAATAGACAACTAATTTTTTATAATTATATGAATTCGAAACTCAAAGACAGTCCTCAATTTGTTAATAATACTGCCTCTATCTTTCCGTTCAGTTAATAGATCCATGTCACTTCATAAACTTAGACATACATATGTCTCACGTTGGAAGAACAGGCCACATACATCTTTTATTTTTTGATGACTGCGCGCGCACATCTCTTAATTGTAGTAGAAGTTAGAAAAAATAGAATTGTTTTTATATTGAGAATTTTTATTGACAAGACTCTTCGTAGGGTGATATATTCCATTTAATAGTGAACTATGTTATCTATATTGATAATGATGCAATTGGTTGATATATGATGTTGGTTCACGGCTTTAGTTTAAAAAGGATTATTTAAATTAGGAGGATGATAGTGTGGGGGAAATTAAGGAAAGTATAATCAAAGAACTGGTAATGGCAAACAAGATCTTGTATAACGAAAACATTTTATTTGAAGCTTTCGGGCACATAAGTGTTAGGAATCCTGAAAATCCAAATGAATTTTACCTATCAAGATCGCTTGCACCAATGTCCGTAGAATACGATGATATTTTTACCTATAATCTGGAAGGTCAATGTTTGACAGAGTCAGATAAAAAATCATATGCGGAAAGGGTTATACACTCGGAAATATATAAAAACAACCCAGAAGTAAATTCCATTTGTCATAATCATGCACAGGCATTAATCCCTTTTACCGTATTGGATATACCTTATAAACCCTTATCCCATTATGGTGCAATGTTTTATGATGGAGTCCCGGTTTATGATGATTACGATGTTTCTGATGGAATGTTGATTCGAAACCAGGATGAAGGGGAACGGGTGGCAAGAACTATTGCAAATAAAAGGGCATTGTTTCTCAGGGGACATGGCGTAATTGTGACAGGGGAATCATTAAGGAAGTGTGTAATGAACTCAATATTCATGGTTATTGATGCAGAAAACCAGCTTAAGTCTTTATCTTTTGGGCAACCAAAATATCTAAGTTATGAAGAGGCTAGGACGTGTGACAAAAAGACTTGGAATATGGAATTAGCTCAAGAAAGGGCTTGGAATTTTTGGTGTGAAAGAGTACGTTCACTTTCAAAATGAATTACCCTTCTGTTTCACGTTGGTCAGACCAGATTCTGTACCAATGGAAAAAAGCGATTGGATATCGACACAATTTCGGGTCAGCACTGAAAGCATAAATAATTGAAATAACTATACAAAAAAGGAGGGATGAGCTTGAAATCTTTATTTGGGAATTTATTCAGTACAGGTACGATTAGGGAGCCAGAGGGATGGATAAGACAATTTATCTTAATACTTGTTTGTGCAATCACAGTTTTTCAATTCTATGTCATCCTATTTGCCACGCTGGATCAATTCCTGCACAATTCTATTTTCATCACTTTTATGTTAGCGGTTACATTTCTGGTGTTTTCCTTTAGCCAAAGCAATAAAGGTAGCAAAGTCCCTATCTATGATTTACTCGTCTCACTACTACTGTTAGCAATTGGAGTGTTCCTGATTTTTGATTCCGAACGAATCCTGACCCGCTGGCCGATGGCGGATCCCCTTACATCATCGGAGTTAATTTTGGGATTGGCAATGCTAGCAATTGTACTGGAAGTTACACGAAGAACATTGGGAACTGGAATGCTGGTTATTGTAAGCGTTTTAATGGCCTATGCATTTTGGGGTCATCTGATTCCCGGGACTTTCGGACACCAAAAAATGACGGTTATGCAATTCGTTGATCAAATGGTTTACACAGTCAACGGCGTCTATGGATCCATTGCGACCGTGGCTGCAACCTTCGTGTTCTTTTTTGTACTTTTTGGCAATGTGTTCAATGCGTCAGGTGGTGGAAACTTCTTTTATGCTTTGTCAAAAGCGGTAACCGGGCGGGTAGCTGGAGGGCCAGCAAAGGTAGCGGTTATTTCCAGCGGATTGTACGGTTCCATTTCCGGAAGTCCGGTTGCGGATGTAGCTACAACAGGGTCTTTCACGATTCCATCCATGAAAAAAGTCGGATATTCCAGCGTTTATGCAGGTGCAATAGAGGCGACCGCTGCTACCGGAGGCAGTATATTGCCTCCCGTAATGGGCTCGGCAGCCTTTCTGATGGCTGAGCTGACAGGCATTCCGTATGCTTCAATAGCATATGCTGCCCTTGTGCCTGGTCTCTTGTATTATTTAGCTATATTTAGTCAAGTTCATTTCCAGGCTAAGAAGATAAAAATGGCAGGCTATGAGGATGAAGAGTTTCCTACCGTGAAACAGGTCATAAAGTCCATGGGGCAATTCGTCATCCCCATCATAGTTCTCATTGCAGCTCTTGAACAAGGCTTGACACCTGTACTGGGAGCCATTGCTGCGACCGTGGCAACTATTGTGGTAAGTTATTTTAAGCGAGAAACGCGATTAACTCCGCGTAAACTATTTAACACGCTAATCGACACGACGATTCGGATATCACCTTTGGTGGCTGTGTGTGCAGCCGCTGGAGTCGTAGCAGGGGTCATTCAGGTTACCGGGTTGGGAGGAAAATTCTCAACTTTAATCCATACAGCTTCCGGCGGTAGCATTTTCATGACGATGTTGGTAACGATGCTGGTCTGCATCATCTTTGGTATGGGAATGCCTACACCTGCTGCTTATATTTTAACTGCAGTGTTGGCTGGACCAATAATGATACAGGTAGGTATTGAGACAATGCAAGCACACCTATTCATTTTATATTATGCTTGCTTGTCAGCAATCACACCTCCAGTTGCTGTTGCAGCGTATGCAGCAGCCGCAATTGCAGATGCCAATCCGATGAAGATAGGTCTCCTGGCTTGCCGCCTGGGACTTGTGGCATTCATTATTCCTTTCATGTTTGTTTATGATCCTTCCCTTTTATTAATAGGGTCAACAGGTACTATTATTCTATCAATTGTTACAGCGGTGATTGGTGTCGTCTCACTGGCAGCCGGTTTAGAAGGATGGTTCGGAAAGACCCTTCAAACCTGGGAAAAGATAATAGTGGTAGCAGGTGCAATTTTGCTTATATATCCAAATTATATTAGCAGTCTCATAGGCTTGATATTAGCGGGCATCGTATTAGGACCAAAAATTCCTGAAGTAATTAAAGATTTTAAAGAAACCCGAGTGATTGATAAAAATAATAGTGACATAACACCCGCGAATTTCTAGGACCATTTAAGAAACATTGAAATTATAATTCTTAGGGGGAAAATTGATGAAAAAACGAATCTTGCAAAACCTGGCCATTGGTCTATCAAGCATAATCATTTTAGCAGGTTGTGGTGCCGCAGATGAGAAGAAAGCAGGCACTGCTGCAAACACCAATGGTAGTGGAAGTGGCTTGAAGGTTACTATAGCCGGTGGGGCTGCCGGTGGACTATGGAGTACAATTGGCGAGGGTTTAGGGGAAACGATCAAACGTTCCCATGACAATGCGACGTTTACATATATGCCAGGACAGGACGGCGCGAATGTTATTACCGTTACGAATGGCCAAGCCGAATTTGGCATTGTCAGCTCTGCAGCAGCAAAGTGGGCTTATGAAGGGCAAAAGCCTTATTCATCCAAAGTCGAAAAAGTCCGTACCGTAGCTTTTCTTCATACAATGCCATACAATTTTATGGTAAGTGAAGATTCAGGTATTAACTCTATAGAACAGATTGCCAAGGAAAAAATGCCGTTCATCGCATCGGTTAATACGAAGGACTCTCCTCTGGAAATATCAAACCGTATCGTTTTTGAAAGTTATGGTACCAGCTACGAAGAAATCGAAAAGAATGGCGGGAAAATTCAGTTTATTGCCCCAACCAAAGTGAATGACCAAATAAAGGATAACAAAATGCATGGGGCGATTTCACCCCAACCATCACCAGCCGGCAGTATAATGGAACTTGGCACTACCAAACCGGTCAAATTACTTCCACTTTCTGATAAGGCAATCAATGCAATGGTCGAGAAAATGGACGCAAAACCTTATACGATAAAGGCTGGTACTTATCCATTTTTAAAGGAAGATATTCCTACTGCAGCTATAGATACAATACTAATGTCCAGCAGTGATGTCCCCGATGACCTTGTTTATAATGTGACCAAGGCAATCTATGAGAATTTGGATTACCTTTATACAGTGCATAAATCCTTTGAAGGAGTTACAAAGGAAACGATCGCAGAAGCAACAGGAGCTCCATTACATCCAGGTGCTGAAAAATTCTACAAAGAAGTTGGTATTTTGAAATAGATATGAAATGAGGTAGCGATAAATATATTGATATATCGCTATCTATTTTTTTGTTGCAGAAGATAGCGAATTCTTGCATAGAATAATTACAGATGATAAATTCTTCAACCAAGTATCTAAAAAATCAATAACATAAGGGATGGAAAAATGGGAGAATTTCTGGCAATAATAGGCTTGATTTTTTATTCTGTAAATATCATCATAACAAAAATTGCTGCTGCAAGACTTAATATACATGTCGGCTTTCTTATTTCAGTGGGTTTAAATGTATTATTTGGTACATTACTCTTATTGGTTAGCCTTTTCTTTTTTGAAGAGATCCATCTAGATTGGAATACAAAAGGTTTTTTTCTGTTTTTATCAGCTGGATTTTTTAGCACATATCTAGGGCGTTGGTTTTTCGTTGACACAATTGATAAGCTGGGACCGACAAGAGCAAGTGCATTCATGGTGAGCAATCCATTATTTACAACAATAATTGCTTGGATATTTTTGGGCGAGCGGTTAATCTGGCTGGATTTATTGTCTGTATTTCTTATGCTGTTTGGTTTATTCCTTGTTTCTAATATGAATCAAAGCTATGCCAAAAAAGAGATAGCCGCTGGCTCAGAACTTAGCAGGGTAAAAAGTTCCTTCTCATTCCATAACCTACTGCATTCGGGGATTATTGTAGCGTTCCTCAGCTCTCTATCATATTCCGTTGGGAATGTGGTTAGAGGAGCTGCGATTCAGAGTTGGAATCAACCCATAATTGGCGGGATTTTAGGGGCGGTTTTAGGTCTGGTTCTGCATGTAATAACAAATAAGAATACCTTAGAGTTTTTCGGGAAATTAAAAACCTTCGATCGTAAAGGTGTTATATTGTATAGCATCAGTGGCGTCATTACTATGTCAGCCCAAATTTTATCGATCGCATCAATGCGATATATGCCAGTATCCATTTCAAACCTTATTACAATGTCAACACCAGTAATTGTTGCTCCAGTAAGTTTTTTTCTATTTAAAAATCAAGAAACGATTACTATCAGAACTATAGCAGGCATAATTTTAGTACTAGCTGGCATTTCTGCTATTCTTTTATTATAGTCAACTTTAATAAAGTTGGGAAATATGGTCGATAGCTGCCAGCTTGTAGTCGCTTAAACTCTAATCTATCAAGAATGTCTTAAGGGCACTCTTTAGCCGATTCTATAGCTAGCTACATAGTTTTGCTGCTTACAGTCAATCCTGCTGTCGGGAATAGTTATGCTTCATTTTGATTGCTTGAATGAAGAAAGCGATGATTATTTAAACACAGAAAACCCTACTCAAATAGAGTCAGGGATTTCTGTTTGATTGGGGTGATATCCAAATATATTAGATATCTCCTTTACACAGTTTATTACATACAGACTCACTTCATCATCAGGCAAATGCGGAATTGATTCGGAAAAGCCCACGACCGTCAAAGCTGCTAGAATATCCTTTTTGTAATTAAATATTGGCACACTGAATGAAGAGACATGTGAAACCAGTGGTTCCGCTGCGTAAGCAAATCCATATTTCAGGATGTGCTTTTGCTCCTCCTTAAATAGTTTCCGATGGTCTTCTGATAACTTACCTAGTTCTTTAAGCTTCCATTCTTTTATATCCTGCACGTCCTTAAAAGCTGCAAAGATCTTACCCGAAGCAGACATCAACGGCAGAAGGGTCCCAATTTGGGCTCCAATATTCAAACCAACGTTAGCACTCCATATATTTGCGATAACTGGCCCACCAGGAGTCCATACGGCAAGAAGTGCGGTTAGTGAAGTATGGCGGCTGATTTCCCGCAGATAAGGAGTGACAGTCCCTATCACATCCTTACTGCCAATAGCCGTTATCCCATATTCGATTAATTTGCTGCCCAGAGAATATGTACCTTGTTTTTTATCCCTATAGAGTAATCCGAAGTGGGTTAATGTGTTTAGGTATTTATATAAATTGCTTTTAGTCACTCCTGAAAGTTCCTGGACTTCTGCAAATTTTAACGGGTGCTCATGCTGTGCAATGAGTTCTACGATTTGAATGCCAATTTGCAAAGACTGAATCATTTGGAGATTTTTTTGATTGTCCATAGTTATGCTCCTCTTAATAATCTATGATTTCTTCAGTATACCAAACCCCAATCAGAAAAAAAGAAAATGAATATATCTGAAACTTAATTATATTTAGAATATTGACATTTCTAATAATTTGGATTACATTTTTTATAAATAAAGAACATTGTTATCTATAAGTGTAAAACCTATTCATGTGAATGACAAGGAGGAACGAGTTCTATGAAAAAGTTTCTTGTCTGGATAGTCAGGTCGCCTGACTTTACCGGTGATAGTATTACAGGGCACAGAGAGCACTTGCAAAAGTTAAGGGAAGCAGGAAAGTTGGTTTTGGCAGGAGGTTTTGCAGACCAAACTGGAGGCGCTTACATAATACAGTGCGAATCAATTGAGGCAGCGGAAGATCTGATTAAGAAAGACCCGATGAACAATGCATCTGAGGCTTTTTATCAATTAAAAGAATGGAATGCTAGCTAATCGGAATAAAAGGAGATGGGCCTATATGAAACTGATTACTTTTACTTTTGGTGGGATAACCCGTATCGGTGCTTTGGTTAACGAAAGAGTCATTGACCTGCATGGAGCCTTCAAGGAAAAATTGAAACGGGAGGGAAAACTTCGTGCTGAGCAGATTGCCAACGCGTATATACCGGAGGACATGAACGGATTTCTCCAGGGTGGAAAGGAAAGTTTAGCACTGGCAAAGGATGCGATTGACCATGCTCTCACAAATGAAAGTACTGTCCAGGTGGTGTTTGATAAAAGTGAAGTGAAGATTGAAGCACCAGTTCCGGCACCAGGTAAAATAATTTGTGTAGGACATAACTATCGAGAACATATTTTAGAAATGAAAAGGGAGTTGCCTCCGTTTCCGGTAGTCTTTGCAAAATTTGCCAACACCGTGGTAGGTCCTGAGGATCCTATACCTTTCCACCCGATTTCCGAACAGCTTGATTACGAAGCTGAATTGGCCTTTGTAGTGGGCAAGCGTGCAAGGAACGTATCTGAAGCAGATGCACTTAACTATGTAGCGGGCTATACAATCGTAAATGATGTTACCTATCGTGACCTTCAACGCCGGACACTTCAGTGGCTTCAAGGTAAGGCGGTTGATGGAAGCGCACCGATGGGACCTTGGCTTATTACATCCGATGAATTATCAGATCCATGTGGGCTGGACATTGTTCTCACTGTGAACGGGGAGGAACGCCAGCGGTCAAATACAGCTAACCTCGTTTTTTCCGTTCCTTATCTTGTGGAATTTCTTTCTGGCTTGATGACGTTGGAACCTGGAGATGTCATTTTGACAGGGACTCCTGGAGGAGTAGGCGTCGCCCGCGACCCACAAGTGTTCTTGAAAGATGGTGACATAGTTCGAATTGAAGTAGAGCAAGTTGGAGTACTTGAAAACCAAGTTAATAAGACTGTGCTTGTTACAGTTTAATAATTAATTATTGCAAGCTCTGTTATTAAATCATATATAGCTTCATCAACAAGTTTAATGAAAGTAACGTTTAGTTTTTTGACGGATGACCACCGAGTACTAAGCACTCAGCCGCAATCGATGCTTTGATGGTCAACCACTTGAATTCATAATCATCGAGGATATATAAAAACACCAGGCCAAAACCACGTTACTACAAAAACTGATAAAGGAACATATTGTTACTAGCGAATAAGGGGGAATAATCAATGGCAGAAAAAAATGCTTTCTTTGATAGCCCGATAGTTCAGGAGTTTAATCGTGACATCGAACAGTACCATCTAGGTCCTCTATGGAATGCAATTCCCGATTTAATGAAACATACGCCTGAGCCGCATGCGCAGGCATACCTCTGGAAACATGAACTTCTATACAAAAAACTAAACGAAGCAACCCAGATTTTCACCCCTGACCGTGGCGGAGAACGTCGTGCAATCTATTTACAAAACCCAGGGCTTAATTACAGAAAGCCATGGGGATGGGCGTCGACAACCCAGACACTTTATGCTGCAGTCCAGCTTATCTTGCCGGGTGAAACGGCACCTTCACATCGCCATGTCCAAAATGCCCTCCGGTTTGTCATGGAGGGAGAAGGAGCATACTCCATCGTTCAGGGAGAGCGTATCTTTATGGAACGTGGTGACTTCCTGACAACTCCAAACGGGTTGTGGCACGGTCATGGACATACAGGTGAAAAGCCAATGTTTTGGATGGACTGCCTCGACATCCCAACTATCTACCATCTTGGCGGCACATTCTTTGAGCCGTATCCAGAGAAAATAGAGGAGCCAAATTTACCCGATAACTATTCTTCCCAGCGTTATGAAGGAGGCATGGTGCGTCCCGTCTCGGACCGCTACCCGAAAAAGGCAGCACTTGGGTCTTACAAATGGGCAGGGACAGAAGCAGCGATTGCCGGTCTGAGCCGCTTTGAGCCCGATCCATTTGATGGCTATGCAGTCGAATATATAAACCCGTCTAATGGGGAGACCGCATGCCCTACAATCGCTGCCTGGTTACAAAAACTGCCTGCAGGTTTCAATGGAAAGGCACATCGGCATACCCACGCATCGATCTATCATGTGCATGAGGGTTCTGGCTATACGGTCATTAACGGAGTTAGGTTTGACTGGCAGAAGGGTGATTTCTTTGTCGTGCCAAACTGGGCATGGCATGAGCATGTCGCAGAGGAAAGCAGCTACCTATTCTCGACAAACGATTTGCCAATACTGGAAAAATTTGGACTCGAAAGAAAACAGGATTATGATAACCACAATGGCCGTCAGGTCATTATGCGTGGATTCAAACCTGTTCTTCCATAATCATTGTAAGTACGTTCATTCAAAACTGAATGAAGAACCATATTAACAACTATTTTATTTCCTTCCTTCTATTAGAGGGAAAAGTTCACTGAGGGGTGTAGGCAAATGACTGAAAACAAAGGTAGTGTACTCATTGTTGGTGGAGGCATCGGGGGACTTGCAGCGGCTTTGGCAGTTGCAGAGGCTGGAAAACGATCGACTGTCCTGGAACAAGCACCTGAATTCGGGGAAGTAGGGGCTGGTATCCAGCTTGCTCCAAATGCAATGGCAGTGTTAGACCGATTCGGGTTATCTGATGAAATTTCAAAGGTGGCAGTATTTCCTAAACGTCTGGTTGTGAAAGATATCTATTCTGGAAATGAATTTGCTTCCCTTGACCTGGGAAATTCTTTCAAAGAACGATACGGACATCCTTATATTGTTTTACACCGCTCTGACCTTCACAGAATATTGCTGGAAGCCTGTAAGACAAATGATCATATAACGCTTCTAAACGATCAATACATTACAAGCGTCGAAGAAGCGGGCAATGTGGTAAGGGTGACCAACCAGAATGGAGATACTTATGAAGGAGAAGCGCTCATTGGGGCGGATGGACTTAAATCTAATATACGCAAGTTTTTCAGTGACGATGAACCAATTTGCTCGGAATATGTGGCTTATCGAGGGACCATTCCTATCGAAGAAATTTCGGATGCAAACCTCGATGATGTCATTATGTGGATCGGGCCAAAGTTGCATCTTGTTCAGTACCCTGTTCGCCGAGCAGAACTTTATAATCAGGTTGTAGTATTCAAAAGCTATGAGTATAAGGAAGGCTCAGATGATTGGGGAACACCAGAAGAAATGGATAGGCGATTTGCTGGGAGCCATCCACTTGTACAAAATGCGCTTACCTTCATTCAGCGCCAAATTCGTTGGCCGATGTATGACAGGCTGCCAATCGGAAACTGGACAAAAGGAAATATAACGCTACTTGGGGATGCTGCACATCCAATGTTGCAATATTTAGCTCAAGGTGGATGCCAGGCACTTGAAGATTCAGCTTATCTTGGAGATATGCTGCAGGTACATTCTGAAAGTTACAACAAGGCATTTTTGGCATATCAGGAAGAACGAATTCCACGCACAGCAAAAGTTCAAACAAGCGCCCGTACATGGGGTGAGATCATACATGCCGAAGATCCAGTTTCAATTTTATTACGGAACACAATTTTTGAAAAACGAAGTTCACAGGATTACGAAATTACAGATTTTCTCTATGGATATCAGAGAATTGCGGTCAAAAAATAATAGATCAACCAGAATAATCGATCTACAATTTTATTGGCTACTGGCATTTTACCAGTAGCTTTTTTATATTAAATCTTCGAAATGAAGAAAAATGCAATCCGGAAAATACTTAGAAAAGACGGAAAGCTGCATTGAGATTCCATGAAGGAGCGAAGAAGTTACAAGTCAGATTTAGGGTGTCCAGACAGAAGTTAAAAACGTTAAAGCACGCGTTGTATCAAAATGACTTTAGCTTTATCGAAAATGTCCCCCCAAATCTACTGAATTGTTTGACATATTCGAAAACTAAATGTTAATTTATAATTAGGTATAACAAGTCGTTCACATTATTAACATGTAGAAAATAGCGCGCTATTAAATGAAATCACAAATCACCAGAATCTATGTCCATTCAAAAACATTGTATACGCTTTCACTAAGTACACAACTATGACCCATTGTTAATCTTAGATAAGGATCTCTTTAATATCAGGCCGCCTTTAACTTAATGTCAAAGGCGTTTTGAATATATTCAAGCTTTTTATATGTTAGTCTTGATCGTTTTACTGACAAAGGAATGGAGGATAGCAGTATTTTATAAAAATAAGACTGATAATTTAGAATTTATTTTCATCTTAAATTACCTAACAATCAATTAACCAATAAAGGAGGATCCGAGGGCAAATGCGTGAAAAAGCATTAAAAGGAATGAAGGTATTGGAGATGGGTCAGTTAATTGCTGGTCCGTCGGCAGGAAGGCTGTTTGCAGAGTTCGGGGCGGAGGTTATTAAAGTGGAGGCGCCGACAACCGGTGATTCAATCCGCTCATGGCGCGTTGTAGAAAATGGGACAAGCCTTTGGTGGTATGTGCAATCCAGAAATAAAAAATCAATTGCCATTGATTTGAGGCAGCCTGAAGGACAGGACATTGTCCGGGAGTTAGCCAGAGATGTAGACATCATCATTGAGAATTTCCGTCCTGGTACGATGGAGAAATGGGGACTTGGTTACGAACAACTAAAGGAAATCAATCCTGGACTCATTATGGTAAGGGTTACTGGATATGGTCAGGATGGTCCTTATCGTAATAAAGCAGGCTTTGGCTCAATAGGAGAAGCAATGGGGGGATTGCGTTACTTGACAGGATATCCTGACCGTCCGCCAACTCGCGTTGGAATAAGTATAGGTGACTCCATTTCCGCACTGTATGCGGTCATCGGGTCAATGATGGCGATATATCATCGTGACGTTAAGGGCACTGGAAAAGGACAATACGTGGATGTGGCTCTGTATGAGTCCGTCTTTAGCTTAATGGAGAGCATGCTTCCGGAGTATGATAGGGCCGGGATAATCCGTGAAAGAACAGGCAGCACTCTTCCGGGTATCACACCTTCCAATACGTATTTATGTTCGGATGGCAGATATGTCGTTATTGGAGCAAATGGGGATGGGATTTTTAAGCGTTTGATGATTGCTATAGGTCACCCGGAATATGCGGATGATCCAAGGTTTGAGAATAACGCTAAAAGATCGGAACATTCCGAGTTTTTAGATCAACTGATTGAAAATTGGACAAAAAGCTTAGCTTTTGGAAAAGTGCTTGAAATCCTTGATGACGCAAAGGTACCAGCCGGTTCCATCTATTCTATTGAAGATATTGTCAATGATCCTCACTACAACGCTAGGGGTATGATCCGCGAATTTGATGTGGAAGGCATCGGTGCACTTAAA
Source organism: Bacillus sp. M6-12 (assembly GCF_002860285.1). Lineage (GTDB taxonomy): Bacteria > Bacillota > Bacilli > Bacillales > DSM-1321 > Peribacillus. Next base: position 79,281 of record NZ_PGVF01000003.1, on the reverse strand, counting down.
ATCCCGGGTATAGTACCGAAACTCAGTGAGACACCGGGAGAAACTGAATGGGTTGGCCCAAAGCTCGGTGAACATACACAGGAAGTTTTACAAAAATCGCTGAATCTGACAGACGAGCAAATTACTAAACTGGAGTCCAAGGGAATTATTGAACTTTATCGAAAATCAGTCAATTCCTCCACTTAAAAAGCACTTAAAAACATTGCATAATGCTGATGCATCCGAATAGTAGTTAATGATTTGCGAATTTATTCCGTGTCGGAAGGACGTGTTGATATGGGCATGACAATAGCTGAAAAGACGTTGGCAAGGGCTGCGGGAAAGAAAGAAGTTAAGGCCGGTGAAATTGTTTGGGTAAAAGTTGATATTGCAATGATGCATGATTTATTGGGTCCGCGACTCATTGACAGAGGATTTCGTAAATTAGGGGGTAAACTGTTTGACCCTGAAAAAGTTGTCGTAGTGTCAGATCATTGTACTCCTCCGGCGACAGTGCATCAAGCGGATATATTGAAATACACAAGAGATTGGGCTAGAGAATATGAACTGCCTCATTATTATGAATTTGAAGGCCCATGTCACCAGGTCATTGTGGAGCATGGTCATGTTCGTCCTGGAAGACTTATACTAGGCACTGATTCTCATACATGCATGGCAGGTGGCCTAGGTGCGTTCGCAACGGGAATTGGGTCAACAGAAATGATTGGCGTCCTTCTCACGGGTGAAACATGGTTAAAAGTCCCTGAAACTATTAAAGTAAATTGGGATGGCCAAATCCCTCAAGGTGTGTACTCAAAGGATTTAATGTTAAAAACAATTAAGGACATTGGGCATGCCGGGGCAACCTATCAGGTTCTTGAATTTTCGGGAAGTGCAATACGGGGTATGTCGTTAGACGAAAGATTGGTCTTGTCCAATATGGCAGTCGAAGCAGGGGCAAAGACAGGTCTGATTGAACCAGATGATGTGGTTGAGGAATTCTTGAGAGCAAAAGGAGTTAACGATATGGACCGGATTCAAAGCGATATAGACGCCCGGTATATCCGTGAACTTACTTACAACGCATCAGAACTTGAACCACAGGTAGCATGCCCTCATGAGATTGATAATGTTCATCCTGTTACGGCTGTCGAAGGAACAAATGTAGATCAAGTATATTTAGGGTCATGTACAAATGGTCGTTTAAGTGACCTAAGGATTGCTGCCCAAATCCTTAAAGGGCAAAAGATTTCCAAGAATATTCGCTGCCTGGTAGTACCTGCTTCCCAAGCGGTTTGGATGCAGGCTAATAAAGAAGGAATTCTTGATATATTGACCGAGGCGGGTTGTATTGTGAATATGCCTTCCTGCGGAGCATGCGGAGGTTTTACCAGTGGGGTAATTGGTGCCGGGGAAGTTGTAATGTCTTCTTCTAACCGTAATTTTAAAGGAAGAATGGGAAGCCCGCTCGGGGAAATTTATTTAGGCTCCCCAGCAACTGTTGCTGCTACTGCAATCGAGGGAAGAATTGCTGATCCAAGAAAATACATTAAAAAGGAGATGATGATATAGATGTCGGCAATTATACGGGGGCGCGTGTGGAAGTATGGAGACAACATTAATACAGATATAATTTCACCAGGACAATACATGAGCCTATCGATTGAAAAGCAAGCAGAACATGCAATGGAGGCCATCGATCCGGAATTTCCAAAAAAAATACAGCCAGGTGACATTATTGTAGCGGGCGATAACTTTGGTTCAGGTTCCAGTCGTGAAACCGCCCCTCTGGTATTAAAACATTTACAGGTAGGTGCGATATTGGGCAATTTCTTCGCCCGCATTTTTTATCGGAATGCCATTAACATTGGACTTCCAGTGGTAGAGATGGGGGACACCTCTCATATTGATGAAGGTGATGAACTGGAAATAAACCTGTTGGAAGGAACTGTAAACAACATCACCAAAGGAACAAACTATGATACTACAAAACTTCCCGAACACTTAGTTGAAATGGTTTCTCTAGGTGGCCTTGAAGCATATTTGGCAAAACGGATGGGAATTTCATCATAAGGAGGAAGTAAGATGTATCTGCCGAAAAAGGTTGAAATAGTAGAAGTGGGTCCTCGTGATGGGCTGCAAAATGAATCTCGATTTATTTCAACGGAACATAAAGTGGAACTTATCAACGCTTTGTCTGAAACTGGCATAACCCGAATTGAGGCAACATCTTTTGTCCATCCCGTACATGTGCCTCAGATGAAGGACGCAAAGGAAGTACTGGAAAAAATCACTAGAAAAACAGACATTCAATATATAGCGCTCATTCCAAATCAAAAAGGGTATGATCGTGCAATCCAGAGTAATGTGAATGCTGTTGCTCTAGTTGTAGGAGCGAGTAATACATTTAACAAAAAAAATGTAAGGATGAGCAGGGAAGAATCTATGTCCCAATTAGAATCTGTCATTTATCGCGCAAAAGAGGATGGTATATTTATCCGTTTCGACATCGCTACCTCATTTTGGTGTCCATTTGAGGGGAAAGTAGCTGTCAATGAAGTTATGAAAATGATTGAACAAGTCGAGAAGTTAGATGTTGACGAAATTGTAGTTTGTGACACGATTGGCCGCGCAAACCCACAGCAAGTCTATGAACTATTTTCCAACATCTTTGAGAAATCTCCTAAAGCTAAGATTGGAGCTCATTTCCATGATACATATGGATTAGCTCAAGCAAACACGTTGGCAGCCCTTCAGGCTGGAGTAACAGTCTTTGATAGTTCAATCGGGGGACTTGGCGGATGCCCATTTGCTCCAGGTGCTGCAGGAAATACAGCAACAGAGGATTTAGTTATGATGATGCACGAGATGGGCATTGAAACCGGAATCGATTTTGACAAGATTCTGGATTGTGTTGAGCTTGTGAAACCCTTGACCGAGCGTCAATTGACAGGGCATCTTCACAAGATACAAAGGAATACAACTGCAACGACACAAAATTAAGATTGTCACGCTAAGATGAACGATAAATCATTCAGCCTAATTTGTGCTTAAGCTATGGCTTTGAATTAAGAAACCTTTTATTTTATTAGATAAGGATGCAATTAACCGTGTTATATAAACGTGTAAAACGTTGGAGTAACCACGACGTTGTCATTTTTTATGATCGTTATGACAGAATGAAGTAGTCCCCATCTAATTATTGGAAGGGGATTATTTCGTTTTTTTGTCTCCATTCGTTTATTTAGACGGTAGTACTACCAAAACCAAAACATCATAGATTAGGAGCGATACTTCAGATTAATTGACCATTTTATTAGGAGGAAAACATCGGCATGACTAAAGAGAAAAAGATACTGGCCGGCCTATCGATTGCAGCTTTTTTAGCACCGTTTACTCAAACCGTATACACGCCGAGTCTTCCTGAAATCAGCGGTTATTTTGCAGCTAATACATTTATGGTGAATCTGACGATTTCCATTTTTACCTTTATATTATCGTCAAGCCAATTCATTATTGGACCATTAGCGGATACCCGTGGACGAAAGGCGATCCTTCTGCCGGGACTTCTCTTGTTCATGGCGGGATCGTTGATATGTCTTCTGACTCAAAACTATTATCTCTTCTTGGTTGGAAGAGCTGTTCAAGCATTTGGGATAAGCACAGGTTCAGTAGTGGCCGCAGCTGTCATTGGGGATATCTATGCAGCCAAGGACCGCGGCAAAGCCATGAGTGTTTACCAAACCATGGTCTTTATAGGACCTGTTTTTGGTCCTGTATTAGGAAGTTTTGTTTCTGGTTTTTTTCATTGGAAAGGGATATTTCTAGTTCTACTAGTATTGGCATTAATAAGTTTTATTTATAACCGTATTGTCCTATATGAGACATTGCCAAAGGATTTAGCTCCGGTAAAGATTACATTTCGAACGTTTAAAGAAATCCTGTTTAATAGAGCTTCTTTCTCCATAATGCTGCTTGGGTTTATACAGTTTTATGGGTATTATGTTCTTCTCGTATTCTTACCCGGATTATTACAGAATGTATATGATATGTCTGTAACATCAAAAGGGTTGTTTTATATCCCTTTAACGGCAGGGCTTTTACTTGGTTCTGCTGTAGGTGGCAGACTTCAAGGCTATTTCACTAGAAAAACTATTCTAATTGGAACGTCATATGGAATTTCACTGATCGTATTGATTTTTTGTTTTTATTTGATGTTCAACATTTTACCTAAACCTATTTTGATTACCTTTTTATTGTTATATGGGATGTCACTCGGAATTGGTCTTCCCGCTCAAACCACAACATTGATTAATCTATTTCATGAAAAGAAAGGAACGGCAATTGGAACCTACAATTTTATTCGCTTTAGCGGAGCAGGGGTTGGACCTTTGCTAGGTGCAGTTTTTCATCATATTGGGGGAGACAAGGCTCTTTATTTCTCGCTGTTTACATTTATGTTAATAGCGGCTGTTGTTATTCATAAGCACATGCAGGAACCATATATGGAAACACGAGCACCTGGATTGGATGTTTAGCTACCTATTAAATACATTAATGTTAACTTCGCAAAATGAATATTCTGCTGTTAATAGGCTGGTTAATATGGCTGTTTTTTTACCAAAATGCTTATTTTTAATAATAATTCAATATAATAACCTGATTTAAGAGTTAACTAAAAAGTTAGAATGTTAACCTTGTAATTATGTTAAAAATCAATTGACATCATGATAAAAGTGGTGATAATGTGAAAGTACAATTAACATATTGTTTATATCGTTAACACATAGATAACGAGTAAAGTGATTAACTGTGTATTGCTTTAACATGTTTTTGCGAATCATCTAAACAATAAGGAGGAGTGCAGATGTTAGAAAATCCAGTCATTATTGTAGGAGCTGGTCCGGTAGGTTTAACTGCTGCTGAGGTACTTACTCAACAAGGAGTCCCGGTTTTGGTCCTTGAAAAGAATGGGGCCCCGAACAAGGAGTGGAGAGCTTCGACTTTTCATGCGGGAACGATGGAATTACTTGAGCCAACCGGTCTTGCAGAGGAATTGTTAAAAAGGGGATTAAAAGCACCAATCATTCAATATCGTGATAGGCAAACAGGACTTTATGCGGAATTTAACGCATCTCTCATTAAGGACGAAACCAAGTTCCCTTTCCGCCTGCAATGCCCGCAATCAACTTACACTCAAGTAGTGTATGAAAGATTGCTGCAAAGACCAGTAGCAAATGTCCTGTTTAATTCCGAGGTTATTGGAATTAAACAAGATGAAGAGGGAGTGACTGTGAAGATCCACACTCCGGATGGGGAAAAGGTACATAGAGCTTCCTTCTTGCTAGGTGCAGACGGTGCAAGGAGTACAGTCCGTAAATCTTTGGGTCTATCTTTCGATGGATATACTCTTGAAGAGCGGTTTTTACTTGTTGGTACACCGGTATCCTTCACCAATTACGTGCCAGATCTTGCTTATGTGAATTACATTTCTGATCCAGATGAATTCCTGTTCATTCTAAAAGTGCCGGAAGCATGGAGATTATTGTATCCTATTCCAACTTCCATCTCAGATGAAGAGGCACTAAGCGATGAAAGCATTCAGCGTGGATTTAAGAGAGCATTGAATACCAATGACACATTTCCTATCGTTGAGAAAATGATTTATAGAGTGCACCAGCGTGTCGCGGAAAAGTTTTATAATGGACGCGTTGTTCTTATGGGGGATGCGGCACACATAAACAGTCCGCTCGGAGGTTTGGGCTTAAACAGTGGCATCCATGATGCTGTCGATTTAAGCAAACGTTTGATCCGTATATTAGGCGAGGGCAATAAATCAAAGATTGAAGTAGAACTTGAAGTGTATAATTCTGTTCGCCGTCAAGTAGCTCTGGATTATGTAAAAGAGATCACAGAAAAGAATACAAATTTAATGAAAGAAAATGATCCTGAATACCGATTGAAAATGCAAAGACAAATGGCGGATCTGGCAGCAAATCCTGAATGCGCGAAACAATGGCTGCTTCGAACATCATTAATTACAGCGGTCCGCGAACAGGGAATTGGGGAACCGCCAAAAGCAACTCAAAACAATTAATATCTGGCTTTTCCAGTCCGTAGATAGAAAGACATACCGGCGATAAAAATTAACTGAATAATCAATCTAATATTATGCAAAACTAATAAAAATGATTGAATAGATTGAATACATTAATCCAACATGCTGGTTTTTAAAGCAGTCCATGCACCACCGTTTGAAGGGTTTACTTTCATTAATCGCAATTTACGTGCCATAAATATTCCACCCATCTCTTGACTAAAAAAAGAACAATTAATATGATTAACGAGGTGTTAATTAATCTGATGCTACGTGGAGGAATATATTATGGAAGAAAACGATAAAAATCGCCGCATACAATCCTTGGAAGTTGGGTTTTCCATTTTGCGTACGTTTGCAGAAAAAAAAGTGCCTCTTAGTTTAAGTGAGATAGCAAATGAAACAAAATTACATAAGAGTCAGATTTACAGATACCTTAACTCTTTTATACATCTCGGTGTATTAATTCGCGAAAACGAGGATAATCCAAAATGGCACTTAGGTCCAGAATTAATCTCTCTAGGCAGCGCAGCTTTTGACGGCCTTGATGTCGCAAAACAGGCTGCACCACACCTATTAGAATTAAGGGATCAATTAAACGAAACGGTTGGATTGAGCATCTGGCGAGATCGTGGTCCATTTTTTGTTCGTTGGGAAAAAAGTAATAAAATTATCAATATAGGGATAGATACAGGTTCATATGTACCTCTATATACAGCAACAGGGAAAATTTTCAGGGCTTTTCTTCCTGAGGAAATAACAGATCCTCTGTATCAAAAAGAGCTGACAGCAGGCAGAATTATTCCTGACGATTTTAATACGGAGATTGAAAGGATAAGGAAAACTGGCTTTTCTGTAACAGAAAGCAGTCTAATATCCGGTATTGCCGCTATAAGCAGACCCATTTTTTATGCGGATATGAAACTAGCTGGGGCAATTAGTGTGATAGGACTTTATGGAGACCATGACATTTCACCAACCTCTTTGTCCGCAAGTAAATTATTGGATAAATGCAATGTTATTTCACACCAGCTTGGATATAAGCAACTAAATTTTTGAAAGTTTGATAACAACATTAGGTTGAGGAAAACCGGGTGGTCAAATTGGAAAAAACCGATAGTGAAAAAATTATCGGGTTTTTCCTGATCGATTATGATCAAGCAAAATAAAAAATATAACCCCCATAAAGCATTGACTATTCAAAAAATTCAAATTAATATTATAATATATTCACAAATAATACATGAAATTCACATATAGTAAACTTCAAAAGTGCAGTTATATCCCTATAAATGGTTTCTATGTGACCATTTAACTATGGTCAATAACTAACTCTTAATTGTAAGCGGTGTCATTTGGTGTAGGGTATTACATTGCTCGATCATTTGCAGCAACACACTCTACCTAATAAATGAATACAAACCTGACAGCTAATCAAGGAGGCCGAAATGGATATCGTCCAAGAAAGATTAACGATTAATGGAAAGCAGATTGGGTCTAATAAAAATGTGCTGATTTATAACCCCGCGAATATTGCGCAAGTTGTTGGTGAGATTTCTGTAGGTTCAGAGATTCATGTGCATGAAGCAGTCGAAAGTGCAAGCAAGGCTTGGCAGCAGTGGGCCGAGATTCCTGCAAGTGAACGGGCACTTTATCTGACACGAACTGCGCAATACATAGAGAAAAATTGTGAAGCATTGGCTCGGCTACTTGTTATGGAGCACGGCAAAGTGTTGCGGGATGCAAAGCATGATCTTTTGGGTGCAGCCAATGTACTTAGATATTATAGTTCTTTAGTTCACGAGCTGGATGACCGGGTAATTGAAACAAGCCAGGGCAAGATGATTTTAGCAAGACAGCCGATAGGCGTCGTTTCCATTATTGTTCCATGGAATTATCCGATTATCTTGGCATTTTTAATGTTGGCACCGGCACTGCTGGCTGGGAATACAGTGGTTTTAAAGCCATCCATGTCATGTCCGCTTACATTAACTAAGATATTGAATGAAGTGTCTGGATATTTGCCAGAAGGAGTATTAAATATCGTCGCAGGGTCCGGTGCTTCTGTAGGGGATGCCATGGTGACCCATCCGATGATTCGTAAAGTCTCCTTTACCGGCAGCACTGAAGTGGGCCGTTCGATACTGAAAGGTGCGGCTGATACCATAAAGAATGTCAGCATGGAATTAGGCGGAAATGATGCAGCAATCATTTTAAGGGATGCTGTAGTGAATGAGCATTTAATTGATGAATTCATCAAAGGAGTTTTTACCGCAAGCGGACAGATTTGCTATGGCATTAAGAGGATTTATGTTTGTAAGGAACATTATGATAGCTTCGTAGAGAAATTTACGCAGGCTGCAAATAAGATTGTAGTTGGATTTGGACTAGATCCGGAAACAACGATGGGTCCATTGAATAATAAAAGCCAGTTTGACACCGTGAAAAATTTGATCGACAATTCAAAAGCGAGTGGCGCTACTGTACAGACCGTTGGTAGAATTGCCGACAATGTATCATTTGAGGATGGTTATTATATCTTGCCTACCATCATAACCAATGTTTCTCATGAGGCTGAAATTGTGAAGGAGGAACAATTTGGCCCAGTTATTCCGATCATCCCATTTGAAACTGAAGAGGATGCCATTCGTATGGCAAACGATTCTGAATTCGGACTGGGCAATTCCATTTGGACTGCAGATGTTGACCGTGGATTTAAACTGGGACGGAAACTGCAATCTGGAAGTGTTTTTGTAAACATTCACAGAGTAGGGGCATCAGCCGCAAATATGCCGTTTGGTGGATTTAAACAAAGCGGGATCGGAAGAGGTCATGGAGTTGAAGGATTATATGAAAATACCGAATTACAAGCGATTATCCATAGGACAGATATGTAAGGCTGTTTCATTTAAACAATACGGAGGAGAGGTGTTCTCGTGAAATTGGATGGAAAAGTGGCAATCATAACCGGTGGAGGATCTGGTATTGGGAGGGCTACAAGCCTGCTGTTTTCCAAGGAAGGTGCCAAGGTAGTAATATCTGATATCAACGAGGAATCAGGTGCTTCGGTTCAGAAAGAAATACAAGAGTTAGGCCATGAAGCAATATTTGTAAAGACAGATGTTTCCAAGGCTGACGATATCAAGGCTTTGATAGATCGTACAATATCCCGGTTTGGCCGTATCGACATTTTGTATAATAATGCCGGGATTCCCCAAGAATTTAAGCTAATTGAAGATATAGACGAGAATTTTGTGGATCGAATCATTGATGTGAATATTAAGGGACCGTTTTTAGGTTCAAAATATGCCGTTCCTATTATGAAAGAGCAAAAAAACGGGGTAATCCTGTTCACTTCCTCGATGACAGGTGTCCGGCCTATGCCAGGAACAAACTTGTATGCAACAACTAAAGGAGCAGAAGTTACTATGGCCAAAGCACTGGCTATTGAACTGGCGCCTTACAACATCCGTGTTAACGCTCTCTGCCCGGTTGCTGTAGACAGTCCAATGCTACCAAGCTTCATAACTAATAAAGATAAAGAAGCCGGAAAAAAAGAACTTATGAATAAGTTTCCATTAGGTCGTTTAGTCACACCGGAAGAAGTAGCATCAGCGGCATTATATCTTGCTTCCGATGAATCCCAAATGATTACAGGAACGGCATTGCAGCTGGATGGTGGCAGGGGCATATAGCCAGGGAAAGGATAGTATCATAGTAAAAACTATAAAAATATAAAATTTGGTTTCAGGAGGGATTCTTTTGACAGTAAAAACGTTTGAGTTACCGAAATATCATGAACTGTCTGATGCGGAAATCGGCCAATGGACCGGTGAGGAATTTGCGGATAAATTGTTGGAACGTTCCTATCTGCTAGGCGAGCACTTATTGCATAGGAATGGATATGAGATAGTTGAATTGGATGAAGAGACAAAAAGGAAGGGGCTTGCAGATTATTGCCTCCGTCTAGCTTGGTTAGAATATTGGAATGGTGTAAATCCCCCTGCAAAACAGATAGTAATGCTGGAGCGGAACCCTGACGATATTGGCATTCGGATTCGTTTATCACAGCAAATCATTGATGAAGTAAAGCATCAAAGAATTTGGAGTTCGTGGGTCAAAAAATACGGTGGAAATCCACGTATACAGGACTACAAGGTAGATACAGACGTAATGGCAATGTACCGTGCAACGTTTGATTATGATGACCCTGCTGAAATAGCTGCTACACTTCAATGCACTGGCGAGGCAATACTATCCTACCATTTAGGGGGCAGAATGGATCCGAAGGACAGTATTTCATATGCTTGTTTTCCTGAGGATCTAAGAACAAATATTGCTAAAGAAGTGATTGCCGAGGAACCAAGGCACATTGCAGTGGGCCGGGATATCATTATAAAATATTCTGGAGATGTGACCAAACGCCGGAAATTGATGCAAATTCAAATTAATAAGATGAAACCATGGATTCCCAAGGCGGTTGAAGACTTGAGACTGATTGGCGCAAATCGAATTGCACCATTGCCTATTGTAGATTAAAACTATTAATAAGGAACTCCCAAGGGAGGGAAATAGCAATGTTTAACTTTGAGGAATGGACTGAAGAGGTCCATAGGATTATTGATGAAGTAGAGGCTGCAAAGGAGGGGGGCGTAGACCTCTCTAATACTGATAAAGAGCTAAATGATCTATGGCAGGAAATGACACAGCATCAGGACGATGCCTCAGTGCAATTTCTGATGAACGTCTTATCGCATACAAAAGATTTATTAAATGGTCATTTAAAAGAAACGGAATTCGAAGAAATTATAAAAGGCATGAGGGATGAAGCACTTAAATGATTAGGGGATGAAACCACCCTAGTTTCGCTTGAAACTTGACCTGGATATGAACTAAACAGTTGAAGATTTAATTTACTTATGATATGTTAACAGCCAAGCCGGCCTTCTCTATCACTGAAGGCCGGCTGAATATTTTTCATGCCTAATTACGGTTTTATATTTCCATATTTACATATTTAGATTGAATGCTCATGTCGAACCCGGTTGAAAAGGTGAAGTAAATTTTTTAAAAACTTGATATAATATTATCATTAGGCTGTACGTTTAATTTCTTGAGAAGGGAATTCACGCATGGAAAAAGATGAGTTAAAAGGAAACGGAATTCAATCGTTAGAGTTAGGGATAGATATTTTAAAAAAGATTGCGGATGTAGGCAGGCCTATCGGAATAACTGAAATAGCCAATATTTGTGAAATGTCTAAAAGTAAGCTTCATAGATACTTGACCAGTTTTTGCCGTACTGGATTCCTTGAGAAAAATGCCGATTTACGATATTCAATCGGGAGTGAGCTAATTCTTCTAGGACTAAAAGGATATAAACAAATGGATATAAATGATGTGTCAGCCCCGTATTTGATTGAATTAAAAGAAGTCTTAAATGAAACTGTAGCCCTCGCAATATGGGGAAACAGAGGCCCTTTTTTTACCAAGTGGGAAGAAAGCAACCACGATATTATGCTCGGAATAAGAGTAGGTTCTCAAGTCAGTGTTACCCGGAGTGCAACTGGGAAGATTTTTTCTGCTTTCCTTCAAAATAGTGCAGCTGAGAAAGTGATTAACATGGAAATAGAAAAGTATAACCTTACTTTTGTAGATTTTGATAAGGAAATGGAAGAGATAAGAAAATTTGGATATTCGACGACACAGGGAGGAGTGGCACCTGGAATCGAAGCGATTAGCGGACCGATATTCAATCAAAACAGTGAATTGGTTGCTGCTGTAACTGTAGTTGGCTTTAGCGGAATCCTCGATTGCAGCCCGGATTCAAAAGCGGTTCGAATGTTATTGCGGGTTTGTCTGCAGCTTTCGAAGTATATAGGATATGATATAACCCATGATTTCTATCGTGAAATAGTTTAATCCTACATGAGACAATACGTTTTTCCAATCCCACTTTTTTTATTTCACTTTGCATCGAGCCCTTCAAAGAAGGGCTTTTTTTAATGATCAAGAACGCTCTGATGTCAAGGAGCTTAATACCTGGTCTCTTCCTTGATAGAGATGTTCAGTCATGGCAATTTTGGCTCTTTCAGCGTCTTTACGTTTAATTGCATTGATGATAAAGGTGTGCGCTGAAACAGACTGTTTTAATTGTTCATTGTTGTACCAGAAAAAGGAACGGAAAACTAATGGTAAGATGACTACCTTTGATATCAAAGACTTTAAATGCTCGTTATATGCAGAATTGACAATAGTATCATGAAAATTATTGTTTAAGTTTGTTAATCGTTTTACTTTTTCTTTTTTCATATTTTCATCGGTGTCTTGAAATTCATTTAAAAGATTTATCATTATTTGATTAATGTTAGTGAGTTTGTCAACATCCATTTCAGTTCTGTTGATTGCAGCCTGACCTGCTGCATACCCCTCCAAGAATACACGTAAATCATAAAGCTGTTGAATATCAACCTCTGAAAACTCCCTAACAAAGATTCCTCTGTTATACCGTACTAGCAAACCCTCAATCTCTAATGTCTTAATCGCCTCTCTAATTGGAGTCCTGCTTACGTTCAAACCGTTAGCAAGTGATTCTTCTGTTAGCCGTTCCCCAGGTTTTAAATTTCCAAAAATGATATCCTCTTTAATTTGCTCATAAACTGACATCTAAGATCTTGCACACCCTTCAAATAATTAAATAAGCAGTTGTAATATTACGCTAATTAAATATTACCAAAGAATTTTAAAAAAACAATCATTGTATACAAACTTTATACCTTTGTGTACAAAATTATAAAGAATATTAAAAATATTTAGAAATCAACTTGAAAATACCATCCATATACACTAAAATTAAAGCAGAAATGAACACATTGTATACAATAGTAATTCACAAGCATACAAACAAGCTGGATTTGAAGGAGGAACATCTTATATTAATTTTGGAAAGGGGGATTTGAAATGGATAATACAAACGAAAAGCTCCCGCTTCAAGGAGTTCGTGTAATAGAATTGGGAACGTTGATTGCAGGTCCGTTTACCGGGAAAATACTTGCAGATTTTGGGGCCGAAGTTATCAAAGTTGAACCACCCGATAAAGCGGACCCGATGAGGAATTGGGGTAAGGAAAAAGATAATATCGGGTTATGGTGGCCTGTACAATCACGGAACAAAAAAAGTATTACATTGAATCTAAGGGAAGAAAAAGGTCAAAACATTTTAAAAGAAATGATTAAGGAATCGGATGTCTTAATTGAAAATTTTAGACCTGGTACGATGGAAAAATGGAACTTGTCATATAGTGAATTGTCAAAAATAAACGAAGGTTTAATTATGGTTAGAACTTCTGGATATGGCCAAACTGGGCCTTACAAATCAAGAGCTGGTTTTGGAAGTGTAGGAGAGGCCATGGGGGGATTGAGATACATTACAGGATTCCCGGATCGCCCTCCAACAAGAACAGGAATATCGATCGGCGATACCCTAGCTGGCCTGTTTGCTACAATTGGCTGTCTGATAGCATTACACGAAAGAACACGTTCGGGCAAAGGGCAAGTTGTCGATACAGCTTTATATGAGTCGGTGTTTGCCGTTATGGAAAGCATTATTCCAGATTATTTAATTGCAGGTGAAATCAGAGAGAGAATGGGTAATACACTTCCTGGTGTTGCACCATCAAACATTTATTTAACTGCAGATGAGAAATACATTGTAATCGGCGCCAATGCAGATGGTGTATTTAAGAGACTCTGTGAAGCAATGGGCGAGCCGCTATTAAATGGGGATCCGAAGTATTCAAATCATAAAGCAAGAGCTAAAAATATGAAAGAACTTGATTGGAAAATAGAAGGATGGACTAAAACACTGCACTCTGAAGAACTTCTATCAATACTTGAAAAACATGGAGTGCCTTCCGGCAAAATTTATTCGGCGAAAGATATTGTAGAAGATCGTCATTATCAGGAAAGGGAAATGGTTATCTCTTTTGAACATCCGATATTAGGCAATTTTCCGATGCCGGGTATCATTCCCAAACTCAGCAGGACTCCGGGAAAGGTAAAGCACTTAGGAGCCTTGTCGATGGGTGAACATAACCAAGATGTATATAAAGACATCTTTAAATTTAGTGAAGAAAAAATCCGTGAATTGCTGGAGCAAAAGATTATATGATAATTCCAGTTAAAATACTAAATAAACACAACATTGAAGGAGGTAATTTTATATGTTGACCGATTTGGAAGTTAAAAAGAATGTGAAGAATGAAAGCTATCTTATTGAAAGTATTGATGAAATGAGCAGCGGGTACTTAAAAATGATCAAGGACACATTAACAATCGTTGCAGATACTGAAATTATGGGAGCAGCTTTGTATTATGGCTTTTTAAACCATAAGGATGTTAATGACAGACGGTATCGGCAACTAATGGCACTCATCCAGGATGAAATAGGTCATGCACATGTTCACTACCGTTTACTCGAGGATCTTGGCGGGGGTACAGTGGAAGAAATGCTGTATGAACGAGAATATACGGATTTTAATTATCCTTATGCGATGGATATGCCAATTGAAACTTATGAAGAAGTTGCGTTAATTGGGGCTTTTCAGGATAGGGCAGGTGCAACGCTTTTAATTGATCCGTTTAATAACACTAGTTACGGACCGTGGAAAAGAGCCCTTGCGAAAGTTGAAATTGAAGAGCGCTTCCATATGAATCTTGGTATTAGCCTTATCAAGGACTTAATTTCTGAACCGGAATCCAGAAAGCGCTTACAAGAAGCAGTGGATTGGATGTTCCCTATTACAGTTGAATGGTTTGGTGTACCAGATAAATATAAAAAACGTAAAGATCAGCTTGAATTCAGATTAAGGAAATTAACAAATGACCAGTTAAGACAAGAGTGGCTAAGTCAAGTAGTACCAATTTGCGAACAATTTGGTTTAAAGGTTCCGGCACATTATGATGCGATTAGCGGAGAATATGTACTAGATTACAAGTTTCCTTGCGAATTCGATGTTAAAAATAAAAAATGGCACTACGACAAAGAAACTACTTGGGATGAAGTTAAGAAGCGGTGGAAAGGAAGAGGACCGAATTCCAAAAGTCATATAGGAATCATTCAAGAAGAATACCGAAAGATGAAGAGTAAAGGAGGATTATAATGACACCTGAAGAAATTATGACCGTTTTAAAAGACGTGAATGACCCTGAATATCCTGTCAGCATAGTAGATTTAGGTTTAGTAAGAGGGGTTGAAATAGAAGATGGTACAGTTAAAGTCAGATGTACCTTTACTTCGACCGGCTGTCCTTGCATGGATTGGATTAAAAATGATATCAAAGAAAGATTGCTGAAAGAACCGAATATTGAATCTGTCGTTGTTGAAGATGACTGGTCAAAGCCTTGGACATCAAAAGATATGTCTGAAAAGGCCATAAAAGTTTTTCAAAGTCTCAATACTAGTGTATAGAGGGTGAATAATATGTTGAAGGAAGAAATTTATGAAGTTTTAGCCAGAACAAAAAGAGAGGAGTCACTAAGAATTATCGGGACCGTACAGGCGCAATCTTCTAGGCTTGCTGCAGCCTATGCTCAAGCGACTTATGATGAATTCAATTATATTGATATGCAAATCGTTCCCAGGAAACATTTAGTTAAAGTTTTTTCATTAAATCCTATTATTTCAAAAAAGGGGTTCTGATTCTATGACAATAAAAACCGGTTCTGACTCCGCAATTATGAAAATTCTTGATGATAGCACTGAGCAAGAATTGAATAGTTTAATTAGAAGCATCATTGGGATCAAACATGCTTTAACATCCCACTATACACACTGGTGCATTAAAGGACCAAGTCTGGGAGCAAGCGCTGGGATTTCAGCTATGGTACAAGAAGAAAACGGCCATATTGCGATCCTTAAAAGAGTAATAACCAACCAAAATGAATTGCAACAGGATAATGCTTCCTTGCAGGGCTTGAAGCAAAAGCCTGAAAATTGGAGTCAAGTGATAGCGAATATCCTAGTATTTGATGGAATTGCTTATAGAGTGTTATCAGATCTTGAAGACTCAAATTATGAACCTCTCGAGAAAAATATTTTAAAAATTATAAAGGAAGAAAAGTTTCATCAGCTTTACGGCTGTGAGTGGGCAAGGTTACTCATTAGTTCTGATAATTTTAGAGAATCATTTATCTATGATGTCCAAAAGGCGATGGAACACCTAAAGGAACACTCAGAAACCCTGTTTCCCTCTGAAGAGCTTTTTAAGGCCGGGATTATTAAAAAGAAAACGAAGGACATTCTTATGGAACTAGAAGGTGAGATTAAAAGTATTCTCTATGAATTCACAGTAGGAATATAGATTTTTTCATAATAATAGAAGACCTTCGGGAAAGGAATAATATTATGAATACAGCTGAGGAAGAAAAAAAGGTTTGTCCCCATTGTTACTCAGATAATGTTGTAATTTTATCTTTGTTTGGTGATCGGCTCTTATCATCAAAGTTTAGATGCGAAGATTGTTCGAACTGTTTTGAGGCCGTGCGTTTTTAAGAAGGCTGTTTCTATCAAAATCTTTTGTATAAGAGATTTTTAAACCTAAAGGAGGATTTGCGTTGAATCTTAGAAATCAAGTGGCCTTGGTTACAGGCGGGGGAAGGGGTATTGGAAGATCAATCGTTGAAAAACTGACAGAGTTAGGCGCCTCAGTTGCGATTGTGAGTAATGTTGAGAGTGACAATATACAACTTCATAACAGCTTAAAGGAAATAGATTTAAAATCAATCCCGATTACCGCAGATGTAACAAAATTATCAGAAGTGAAGGAAGCTGTCAGGCTGACAGAAGAACAATTAGGCCCTATAAGCATACTGGTAAACAATGCGGGCTGGGATAAAATAGAAAGATTCATTGACAGTGACGAAGAGAGCTGGATCGAAACAATCGATATTAATTTAATCGGGCAAATGAGATTTTGCAGTGAAGTATTGCCATCGATGATAGAAAGACAATATGGAAGAATTGTGAATGTCGCATCAGATGCTGGCAGAGTGGGTACCAGCGGCCAAGTAGCCTATTCGGCAGCTAAAGGCGGTGTCATTGCCTTTACAAAAGGATTGGCCCGGGAAGTCGCCAGAAATGGAATTACAGTAAATTGTGTGGCACCGGGGCCAACAAATACACCATTATACCAGGAAGTCATAGATGGCAATCCAAGACTTGCTCAAGCGCTTGAAAAAGCCATCCCCATGAGACGAGCTGGGGAACCCGAAGAAATCGCCTATATTGTTGCGATGTTAACGGGGAATGAAGCTAATTATATTACCGGACAGACAATAAGCGTAAGTGGCGGTCTAACAATGATTTAACTTTTCCTAAAAGTTTATAATCACAAACATTATCAAAGGAGTGGTAAAAATGTCCACAATATCAAAACAAGATAGCATATTAACAAAAATTGATGGAAATATTGCGATTGTAGAATTAAATAGACCACCGGCTAACGCTTTAGATATTCCCACAACACTTGAGATTCAGCAGGTTGTAGATCAATTGCTGGATCAAAATGAAGTGAAGGTAATAATCCTTAGAAGTGCAAACCCGAAAATCTTCTGTGGCGGCGCGGATATAGCTACCGTTGAGAGTCATGATGTTGATGGTATGGATAAACTTGGGAAAGTTATTAAAGACTTAACACTTTCAATGAGGGGAAGTTCCAAAATATTTATTGCTGAAATCGCAGGTCACTGCTTGGGTGGAGGTTTGGAGTTGGCTTTATCATGTGATTTCCGAATTGCTTCAAATGGTACCCAAAAATTTGGCTTGCCAGAAAGAAACTTAGGTTTATTTCCCGGAGGTGGAGGTATTCAGTTGGTCGGAAGACTGGTCGGGCAGCAAACAGCTTTTCATCTCGCAGTGACAGGTGAGCTGATTGATGTTACAAAAGCACAAGAACTCGGTTTGATTGATCAGGTTCATCAGGCTGAAGAATTAAGAGAGAAGACATTAGAATATGCAGCGAAAATCGCTAAAGGACCATCCGTTGCGATTTCCAATATGAAACAATCCATTTATCGCGGATTATCAATGGGAATCGAAGAGGCCTTCGATTTTGAAAGGCAAATGCACAAGCATTTGGTTGTTACAGAGGATTGCTATGAAGGAGTCAATGCATACAAAGAAAAACGGCAGGCCAATTTCAAGGGCAAATGATGGGTAGACGGATGATTGGAACAAATGAAATGAATTCATTTATTACGGAAGTGTATCAAAATATTTATAAAGTATCATTATCTATCCCGGTTCCATTGAAAGCGATCAATGTCTATTTGATAAAAGGCAGCAATGGCTGGACAATCATCGATTGTGGATTCCGCGATGAGGAAACAGAAAAAACGTGGGAGCAAGTATTCAAAGAACTAAAAATTAAAGATAATGTTTCACAAATTATTGTTACCCATTATCACCCGGATCATTTCGGTGCTGCAGGTTGGCTCCAGGAAAAAACGGGCGCTGATGTTCTCTTACTTGATAAGGAAAAGAAATACTTGGATTTAAATTGGCTTGATGAGAGTTATCCCTTAACAATGAAGCGGTTCTTTACCGCCTATGGAATGCCAGAGGATATTGCATCAGGCGTTGAGGAGGAACATATTAGCAGATACCCAGCTGTTTCTCCTCACCCTAGAAAAATCAGTTTAATATCTGAAGGTGATGAAATAGAGATCGGAAATTACAATTTTAAGGCCATATGGTCTCCTGGACATACAGAGGGATTAATGACTTTTTGGGACGAAAGGAATGGAATTTTTATTTCAAACGATCTTGTTTTACCTAAGATCACTCCAAACATTTCCTTCCAACCCAACTCGGGAGTCAATCCTTTAAGTGATTTCATCTCATCATTGACAGCTGTAAGAGAACTGCCAGCTGAAATAACATTAACTGGGCACCGGCAGTCCATTTTCAACCTTCGAACGAGAATAAATGAGATTATTCATCATCACAAGGAAAGATTAGAGAAAATATATTCCCTTGTTAAAAACAAGGGAAAGGATAATGGTGTTTCAGGATGGGATATTTCCAAGGAATTATTTGGGGAATTAAAGGAACCTGTCCAGCATAAGTTTGCTTTTGCTGAATCGTTGGCTCACCTGGAGTATTTGTTATATTCAAGCGAACTCAAAAAAAAGCAGGCTAACGGTCAGTACTATTATTACATTTAGGTACAGCTACCTCCTGAAGATGGAAGATTAGTGTAAAGATCGGTATCCCGTTTTTAATTTACATAGGGTGCAGGCTTTACAGCAATGGGAGAGTAATTGTGAATGAGGTGATGATTTGTCAAGGATATACCAGTTGAAAGAAATGAATTGGAAAGAGGTTGAAAGTCTAGACCGGAACAATACGGCATTCTTACTTCCAATTGGACCTGTTGAACAACACGGTATTCACGCACCTCTTGGTACAGATATATTTATAGCAGAGCATGTAATGGGTAAGTGTGCAGAGTATTTAAGCCAGAATAATTATGACGTCGTTATTTGTCCGGCCGTTTCATATATAAATGCTTTGTTTTCGCTCCCATATCCCGGATCTATATCCATCAGAAAAAAAATAGTGGAAGAGTATCTTTTTGACATAATGTCATCGATAGCAGTAGAGGGCTTCAATAATATTATTTTAATAAGTCAGCATCTTGACCCTCCCTGGGTAAGAACGGCTGAAAGGGTATGTACCCGCATTAATGATGAGTATGGGACGCGTTCAATCCATGGATTTGAAAGAATCGTTATGGATATGGTTGTTTTAGGTAAAAAACTGGGTTCTCTGGAAGAGCTGGATCTTGACGGTGATACACATGCCGGCGTATATGAAACGGCACCGATGTTATATATTCACGAAGATTTAATTGAACAGGATTACCTAACATCTTTGCCAACGATGAAGATACCCTTTGAAGATATGAAAAAGGTAAATTCCTTCAAGGATTTGGGAGAGGGATTGGGGTACACAGGGAATCTGAGTCAGGTCACTAAACAGGTTGGAAAAGAAATAATAGATTATTACGAAAATACCTTCAAAAAGGTAATCTTGAGGCATATGCAGGGTGAGGACGTGTATGAAGTACTAAAATGCTCCCATCTTTTCAACTAATATCTTAAAGTATCATCAAGTATCAGAGGAGGATAAAATGAGTCAGGAATACTGGAATGACAATTTGCTAAATCAAAAGTATTGGAATGAAACGGCAGAAACAATGCCAAGGGAAAAACTGAACGAAATTCATTTAAATAAGATTAAATCACTATTGGCTTATGCATATAAAAACAGCCTGTATTACCAAAAGACATGGAAGGAAATCGGATTTCATCCTGAGGATGTTAAAACTCTGGAAGATTTTAAAACAAAGGTTCCTATTACAGATAAAAGCGATTTTCTTCATTTTCAGCAAGAATTTCCTCCATATGGGTTAACGTCAGCCGTAACAGATAGTTTTGTAGCTCATGAAGCAAAAACTTCAGGTTCAACAGGCCATCCTTTGCGCATACCGTATACACATTATGATACAGAAAGATATGGAGAGTCGTGGATTTATGGATGGTGGGCATTGGGGATAAGGCCTACCGATAGTTTTTACTTCGCCTTTCATTTCGGAAGCTATGCCGGCTTTTGGAGTGCGTATTGGGGGGTCAGAAGGTTAGGGGCAAAAATCATTCCGGGAGGCGGGAGTGATACAGAAGCACACGTGAAAAATATTATGGAAGCAAAACCCACAGTACTAATCTCTACACCAAGTTATGCGATTCGAATTGCAGAAAAGGCAAAAGAGATGGGGATTGACTTATCAAAATCGAGTATTAAATTCACATACCACGCCGGAGAGCCTGGACCGTGCTCTATTGAAGCAATAAAGAAAGAACTGGATAAGGCTTACGGTGCAATTTCAGGTGAACTTTTAGGTGTAGCTGAATTGGATGCCATAGCACCAGGTTGCCTGCATCGGAAGGGGGTCCACATGAATGAGTTAAATACTTTCTCATGGACAATGGATCCGCAAACAGGAAAAGAAGTGAAAGATGGGGAAATCGGTGAAAATGTAATCACAACCTTTGTAAACAATGCACAACCGTTGATTAACTATACGACACACGACTTGGTCCGATCCTATAATCAAAACATCCCATGCGGATGCGGACGGACTTGGCGTTATTTAGATGGAGTTGTTCTTGGCCGCAGCGATAATATGATTACTGTCAAGGCAACCAATGTTTATCCTTCTGCCATTGAAAATCTGATTCGCCAAGTGGATGGAGTGAGTGAATACTTCCAGTTAATCCTAACAAGGGAAAATGGGATGGATCAAATGAGCATCAGATTAGAGCCGGAAAAAATTGTTGGAAAAGACTCTTGGGAACACCTTAAACTTAGGACTCAGTCCATTATTAAGCAGAATATAGGATTAAGGATGGACGTAGAGTTGGTTGAACCGGAAACATTACCGCGCTCCGAATTGAAATTTAAAAGGATTGTAGATAACCGGCCTAAAGATGTTAGGAGAGAACTTGACGTAACAACTAAATGAAAAGGAGGGACATTTTATGAGTGAAGAGGTTAAACTTTTAAGAGAAATCCAGGAAAAAATTTCAGAATTATTAGAAATTACCGATACTCCTGCTTTATTCCAATGTTATAAAACTGCTGAAATGAATATTCACTGGGCCTTGTGGGTTCAAGGGGAAGATGTTGAAATCATGCCGGAGCTTGAAAACAAAGGTTCTCAAGTCTTCGAGATAGGTTAAAACGGAACAGACATAAGTTTCGGTTTTCAGACCGCATCCACAATCGCTCATTGTATTTTGGATTACCAATCATTATTTATATTTAATAGGGGGGACATTATGAATCTTTCTTTAATGTTCGACTTTGCCGTCGAAAGGACTCCGAATAAAGATGCAGTTGTTTATGGAAATGAAAGGTTAACATTTAAGCAATGGAGGGAAAAGGTGCACTCCCTTGCTAATGGTTTTGCAGAAAGCGGAATTACCAAGGGTGATAATGTTGCAATTTGTTTAAAGAACAGTGAAACCTTTGTAACCATCTTTTTTGCACTACAGAAAATAGGAGCAGTCCCTGTACCTTTTAACTTCAGAAGCAAAAAAGAAGGCATCATTTATTATGTAAAAGATGCAACCGCAAAAGCATTAATATTTGATAACTCTCAATTCGAAAATGTTGTATCCATTACCAATGACATACCGCACTGCAGCCTATTTATCAATATCGACAATAAGAAAACAAAGAATATCATTGCAATTTCAGAATTGTACAGTGAAAATACAAAAAATCCTCAAATTGAAATCCAAGATGATGACCTTTCGGTTATTTTATACACTTCAGGAACAACAGGTGATCCTAAGGGAATTCCTATAACTCACAAAAATTCTATGTACCGGGCCTTGAGTCACGGAATCAACCATGGTTTCCTGCATTTAAAAGATGAAAAAGTCCTCGGAATTATGCCATTATTTCACACCATCGCGATTCATACAACTTTATTATGTTCCATCATGATGAACTATACTTACTACCCAATTGACCAATTTGAACCTGAGTCAGTCCTTCAATTAATTGAAAATGAAAAAATTACGGTGCTGTATGGATCACCCCCTCATTTCCAAATGCTGGTAGGTAATGAAAACTTTGATAAATACAATTTATCCAGTATTGAACATATCTTATACGGTGGTGCACCGATGGCATCTAATTTAGTCAATCTAATAGCCACCAGAATTTCAGACAACATCAGTTTGATCTATGGAAACACAGAAACTTATAATAGTCTGTTTTTCCGGCACTCGCATGAAAAAAACGGCATGACATTATGCGGGGTTTTTCATAATGTTCGGGTTGTTGCCATAGGTGGGGAGCCGCATGAAATAGTAAAACCTGGCACAGAGGGTGAACTAATCATAGATATGAGGTCACCTGAAGTCTTTACAGGTTATTTAAACAAACCAGATAAGACGAATGAAAAAGTTAAAAATGGCTGGTATTATACCGGTGATTCCTGTCTGTTGACCGAGGACGGTCATTACAGCATAACAGGCAGGGTGGATGACATGATCATCAGCGGCGGGGAAAATATTCATCCTCCAGAAGTAGAAAACTACCTGTACTCTCATCCTGATGTGAAAGATGCAGCTATCATCGGTGTTACTGATGTTAAATGGGGTCAAGTGGTGAAGGCATTCATTGTAAAGAATAACGATTCTTTGACAGCTGAAGCTCTTGATAAGTTTTTATTAGATTCATCTCTAGAAAACTTTAAACGGCCACGACAGTATGAATTCATAAATGAAATACCAAAAAGCCCAAGCGGCAAAATACTAAGAACAGATCTAAAACAGTTATCCAAGGTTTGAACGGATAATTAAAGTATTGTTACTGCTAACCAGGAAATTGATACCGCTTACAGCAGAATGGAAGTGTTAATTATGCAATTCAGGGTTCAATTTAAAGATGTGGATTTGTCACAGAGGATACACTATACTGCTCTTTTTCGCTATTTTGAAGCATGTGACCATGAATTCTTTAGAAGCATCGAGCTCCCGTATAAAAAATTGTTCAAAGAAGACTTCTCATTCCCGAGAGTCCATGTTTCATGTGAATATACAGGTGTTATCGAGTATGATGACTTGCTGACGATCAAGACAGGAATTAAAAAGGTAGGAAATTCTTCCTTCACTTATCAATTTGACGTTGATAATAATGGAAGTCCAGTAGCAAAGGGATCTATGACAATTGTATGTATGGATACTGCCAGCGGTAAGCCAATGCCTCTACCTGACTATATCAGACATAAATTAGAAGAGAACATGATATAAGCTTTTAATACGATCAAGGGTTCAAAGATAAAACACTAAAAGGGGAATGAAAATGAAAAAGTATTCATTGATATTGCTGTGTATGTTACTCATCATTTTTACGGTTGCTTGCTCGAGCGAAAAAACATCATCAGGCGATAAAGCTACAGCTAGTGGTGATAAAGGACCTATTAAAATAGGGGCCTCCTTATCTTTAACTGGTGGTTTCGGATTTGCAGGGGAATCTATGCAAAAAACGATGAATTTGTTAGTTGAACAGACTAATAAGGACGGTGGAATTAACGGAAGGCAGCTTGAAATCGTATACACGGATGATGAAAATATTCCAGAGAATTCGGTTCGAAATGTAACTAAGTTAATCCAGAAGGAAGATTTGAAAATCATCATTGGACCTAATTCAACCGCTACATCCAAAGCCGTTGAGCCGTTAGCATTAAGTAACAAGGCTATCATGTTTTCGCTTTCGGGTGCTTATGTAGGTCCGCCAAACAGTTATGCATTTTCTTCGTCCTATGGTCAATCAATAATGCACGATTTAATTCATGAATGGGCACTTTCAAAAGGATATAAGAAAGTTGGAATGGTA
Source organism: Bacillus sp. M6-12 (assembly GCF_002860285.1). Taxonomy (GTDB): domain Bacteria; phylum Bacillota; class Bacilli; order Bacillales; family DSM-1321; genus Peribacillus. Next base: position 54,735 of record NZ_PGVF01000003.1, on the reverse strand, counting down.
GCGACAAATGATGCGAGTGGAGACCTTTCCGTAGGCTTAGTTAAGAAGCTGGATGGTAAAGATGGTGTCAAATATTTAATTGAAAGAATGGGAGTACAGGATGTTGATGTGACTCCTCAATTAACAAAATTAAATAGTGAAGGCATTGAAGCACTTGTTGTAATTGGTCCAGGTGTCGCTGCGGGGGTAACAATTAAAGGCTCCGGCAAGTTGAACCCTGAATTGCCGATCATTGCGACTCACAGTCAACTTTCAGATACATTTGCTAAATCAATTAGAGAATTCATTCCTGACAACATGTATATAACTGGACCTCCAGTAATGGCGTCAGATGAACTTAGCGATAGCAATCCAATGAAAGAAAAATTAATAAAGTTCGTAGACGAATACAATAAAAAGTACGGTGAAAACCCGGATTATCTCGGTGCAATTGGGTATGACTCCTTATCGCTAATCATTGAAGGGCTAAAAGCAGTTGGTGATGATTCAGCGAAAATGAAAGATTTTCTTGAGAATGATGTAAAAGACTTCCAAGGTGTGCATGCAACTTTTAATCTTACTCCTGAGGACCATCGAGGGACCAGTTCAGAAGGTGTAGTGCTTCTTAAGTTAAATAAGGACCTGAGCTGGGGGATTGCCTGGGACCCATCAAGTAAATAATTCAAAAGCAGCGGGGGATAGATTATCTCCCGCTGTTCCAAAATACTCCCAAAAAGGGGATGAAAAGATTGCAATTATTTAGTCAAATAATATTAAGCGGGTTAACAATAGGAAGTATTTATGCGCTCATTGCTCTTGGATTTACTCTTATATTTAACGTTAGTAAAATTATTAACCTCGCACAAGGGCAATTCGTCATGATCGGTGCTATGGTTTATTTTTCATTTGTCACCTCATTCGATTTACCTTTATTAATCTCATTACTATTTGGACTCATCATTACCGCGATAGTAGGATGGTTAATGGTAAAAGTTGCGATAGATCCTTTGGGCAGTAAATATTCTCCAATATTTGCCATTATTGTCACGATAGCATTCGGAGAGATATTACAGGGTCTTGCACTTTTGGTATGGGGGAAAAGTTATGTAGGCATCCCTGCAATTTTACAGGGTGACTCAATAAATATTTTTGGAGGTAACCTAGAACCGCAGGCATTGATGATTATGGTAGTTTCATTAATTGTTTGTATATTGTTCACACTTTTAATGAATAAAACAAATATAGGTAAAACAATGGTGGCAGCTTCCAGTGATTCCTATGCTGCCGGCTTAATGGGGATAAATGTAAAAAAAATCATCGTCTTTTCTTTTATGATCAGTGCTGCATTAGGGGCTATTGCCGGAATCCTGGTTGGCCCCATAACGATGATGGATTATCATCAAGGCACTTTTTTAGGAATTAAAGGATTTATTGCTGCACTGCTAGGTGGAATGGGCAGTTATCCAGGTGCAATTGTAGGCGGGCTGTTAATAGGATTACTTGAATCTTTCGGGGGAGGGTATATCTCTTCTTTAATGAAGGATGCTTTCGCTTTTGCGATTCTATTATTGGTTCTTTTGTATAAACCTCGAGGGTTGATGAAAAGCAAAGTCTAATATTTATGACTAGGGGTGAGTAAAATGAAGAGGTTCCGGAAATATGAGATAGTTTGTCTTTTGTTATTAATTATGATTGCACCTATCGTATTTAAGGATTCATACGCACTGCATTTAATTAATGTAATTGGAATTTACGCAATAATTGTTATCGGTTTGGATTTGTTAACTGGGATCACTGGTTTAATATCTTTGGGCCATGCCGTTTTTTTCTCTTTAGCAGGATATTTAACCGCTTATTTAAATGTTACGGTATCTCTTAATCCTATAACAGCCATGCTTATTTCTGTATCGATTATAGCAGTATTTGCCTTCTTAACAGGCTTGCCATTACTTCGGTTAAAGGGTTATTTCCTGGCATTGGGTACCTTGGGGTTTGGTGTCGTTGTCTTCACGTTAATAAACGGGTTAACCATTACAGGCGGTCCTAACGGCATTGGCGGCATACCGAATTTTTCTATCGGAGCTTTTGAGTTAAATAATGATTTTACCTATTTCTTCTTCATTTGGGTGACTGTTTTTCTGGTTTACCTATTTGTAAATAATATATCTAATTCAAGAATTGGAAGGGCTTTAAAAGCGATACATTCTGACGAAGATACAGCTATGGCAATGGGCATTCCAGTTTTTACTTATAAGCTTATCGTATATGTTTTGTCCGCTATAATAGCTGCCATTGCAGGAGTATATTATGGCCACTATATTCAGTTTGTCTCCCCGGATTTAGCATCCTTGGCCACTTCCATAGATTTGATTGTAATGATGTTTTTAGGTGGTATCGGGACTATATTTGGTCCGATTGTAGGCACGTTTATCTATGAATTGATTCCAGAAGTCACAAGTTTTTTACATGACTTTGAAGTATTATTCCGCGGGGTATTGCTTTTGTTAATCTTATTATTTTTCCCTTTCGGATTGTATCCCGGAATTCAGCGACTTTTCAATAAAATTAAAGAAAAAGTATATAGTAGTAAGATTTCGGGTGTGAAGCAAGAAACTGCTAAAGAAATGCGGAAATCGAGCTAAGGGAGGGCCAGTAATAATGAGTGAAACTATACTTAGTTGTCAGAATATTTCGAAGATTTTCGGGAGCCTAGTTGCTGTTAATGATGTATCGTTTGAAGTTAAAAAAGGTTCTATAGCGTCGCTCATTGGACCTAATGGAGCAGGAAAATCAACAACTCTAAATTTGTTGACTAAAACATTGGCACCTACTAAAGGAAATGTTTTTTTTAAGGAAAAAGACTTAAATAAAATTCCAATGTGGAAATTAAGCAAACTGGGGCTTTCCAGAACATATCAGCATGTACAGCTATTTGATAAAAATGGCTTAACAGTTATTGATAATATTAAGGTTGGGATGCATTCTCATTATTCTTCAGGATTCTTTGGCTCTGGTATCGGTTTTGGCAAAGTGAAAAGTGAAGAATCGGATATGGACATGAAAGCAAAAAAAATCATGGACTTTCTCGAGATTTCCCATCTGCATGATCAACAGGTATCTTCTTTAGCTTTTGGCAATCAGAGAATGGTGGAGTTAGGGAGAGCATTGGCCTCTGAGCCGGAATTACTAATCCTTGATGAACCAGCAGCAGGATTAAATGATATTGAAACAGATAAATTGACTGAGATACTGAAAAAGCTTCGCAACCAAGGGATGACAATTCTATTAGTGGAACATCATATGGGATTAGTAATGGAAGTATCTGATATTGTTTTCGTCCTTAATTTTGGTTCCAAACTAGCAGAAGGTAAACCTGAGGAAATTCAAAACAATCCAAAGGTAATTGAAGCATATTTAGGGGGGGTACCTGAGAGTGTTAACAATTAATAATGTAGATGCTTCATATAGTAAAATTAATGTGTTGAAAAATGTTAGTCTGCAGGTGCAGAAAGGTGAAGTTGTAAGCTTTCTCGGTGCCAATGGAGCAGGGAAGACCACAACTCTTAAGACAATTACGGGTGGAGTCACAATTACTCACGGTTCAATTGTTTTTGAAGGGAAGGATATTACACATTTACCCCCGCATAAAGTTGTGCAACTAGGCATTGCACATGTACCAGAAGGACGAAGAGTCTTTAAAAATATGTCTGTTGAAGATAATCTCCTTTTAGGTGGAGTAAACTTCTTGAAAGGTAATCAAATAAAAGAGCAAGTGGAACTGGTATATGAATACTTTCCAAGATTACTAGAACGTAAAACACAATTAGCTGGGACTCTGAGCGGTGGGGAACAGCAAATGCTGGCTATTGGAAGAGGCTTGATTATGAAGCCTAAACTTTTAATTCTGGATGAACCATCTCAGGGACTGGCACCAATAATAATAGAAGAAATTTTTAATACAATCCGTAATTTGAGCAAAACCGGGTTGACCATTTTATTAGTGGAGCAAAATATTTACCAGGCATTAAGTATTTCTGATAGAGGTTATGTGTTAAAAAACGGAAAGATTATCATGGAAGATGAAAGTGAAGCTCTGTTAAATGATAAAAATATCCGTGAGTCTTATTTGCATTAAGCTGGAACTTTAAATAATTTAATTGTGATGTAAAACCGATCTATGCGAAACGTAAAGAAACGATTGAGTGCGTATTCGTTAATGAGAAAGAAAAGCATGGTATGCGATGGACAATGTTAAGGGGACTTAAAACACTGTCGATGCAGGCGATGCTTTCTTTCGCTGCCTTGAATGTAAAGAAGATGGCCGACTGGACATGGCATGGTCCAGAATTGACCTAATAAAGAGGCTAAGAGAGGTCCATTCACACCATAAATAGAGAAAATCACAAAAAGGGGTTCGGATGAGACGATTCCGAACCCCTTTTGCCGACAATCCGAGGGCCACACTGGTGTGACTCCTTTCCATAATAAATACCAAAGAGTTAAACGAGTTCCTTTGCTTTTTGCTTCAATGGAATGTTCAAAAAGGCATTACTTGTCATTACATGTGCTGTCGAAACTCCCAGAATCCCCAGCGATACCCGGTGTACCTCCTCTGCTGGAATGCTGCCGAAACCAACATCAGGATAATCAAATGTTCCTGTCAAGTCAGAAATAAACGCAACCTTATACCCTAAAAACATAGCATCACGTGCAGTAGCATGGCAGCAATTCTCTGTAGTGACTCCTACAATCGCAACACTGTCAATATTTGAACCACGAAGGATAATATCCAGGTCGGTTCCAAAGAAGCCACTGTATCTATGTTTCTTTATTACGATTTCGCCATCCTTGGGATACACTCCAGGGTAGATATCAATCCCTTCTGTACCATCCACTAAACCTTTTCTGCTTCTGATCGGTTCCCAAATATCTTCATATCTCCCCATATCTGATCCGTCTTCCCTGTGTACGTGGGTGGTATATATAACCTTCATCTGTTTTTCCCTGCAGCTATCTAAAAAAGCAGCTAATTGCGGCACAAAATTCCTTCCCATAGGGGTCTCCATAGGTGCACCTTCTGCTACGAAGTCATTCTCCATATCAATGACCAGAATGGCAGTCCGTTTCGGATCCAATGTATTAATAACAACCGGCATTTTCATATCCTCCCTTATATCGTAATGATTTTCACTTACATGGAAGAAAGACTATACATATCAAAATATTAATTTCTAAAAATATCGTATGGTTTTTTTATTCACCTCCTAAGAAATTGAAGATGTTATTCGTAAATTCCTCTGCTTGTTCGACATTAGGAAGGTGACCACATTCCTTTATCACAACAAGTTTAGAATCAGGAATCAATTTTTGATACTCGACTCCGTATTCAACAGGGAACAGGAGATCATTTTCCCCCCATACAATTAATGTAGGAAGATTTATCCGGCCAAGGCGTTTTGACAATTTAGGATTATGCCAGCGCGGATTCCAGGCTAATTTTGCCGAAGTTTCACGGTTCTTCAGCCAAATTTCATTATCTTCGCTTGTTGGTTCATAACTAAGAATTTGTTCTGCTAATTCTTTATTATTGTAGGTGTTATAAATTGATGTTTCTTTATTCCACATAAAGTTATCACCGGTAGGAACGTTCGGAACGTATATACCGGCTGCGTCCACTAGTGTTAGTGAGAGGAGTCTTTCACGGTAAGCGACTGCAATCTCAGCTGCCAGCCAACCTCCTAAGGAAAGACCGATAAGATGCACTTTTCCTAACCCCAATGTATCCAGGAAATCTGTATAGAATAGTACTAAATCAGAAATATCCTCCAGCCATGCAGGGTCATCAGATTTTCCAAAACCGGGATGCTCAGGTGATAGCACTTTATATTTGGCAGATAGGCTTTCCATGAAGGGAAGCCATTTTCCGCCGCCGCCGGCACCATGAAGAAATAAAATAGGTTCACCATTTCCTTTGCTCAACAATCTTATACTTGTATCTCCAACGGTAACAAACTCATCATTATATTCCATATCTGTTTCAACTCCTTATTCCGAAACAACCTATAAGTTTCTAATGTACGGCATAACCTTTGTTGAAAATAAGCTTATATTCTTCATTGTCAGATCATGCGGTAAACTTCCAAATTGAAAAATACCTACAAGATTTCCGAAACCTGTTTCATTATGGTATTGTTTCAGTCTATCAATTATTGTGTCCGGACTTCCAACAAGAATCGAACCATTCTCCATAAGCGATTCAATTGTCTTTTTGCTGGACAAGCCTTTTTTCGATTCCATAACGGCTTTTGCTGATTTTTGAGTCAAATAACCAGGGGGGAAGAAGAGTTCCGGTGGCATACGGAGAAGTTTGTTAAAAAAGAATTCCATATGCTCCCTAGCTTCACTAATTGCTGCCTCGTCCGTTTCCGCAACATAGATAGGCATTGCCCAGCCTAATTGTTCAGGGGAGGCGGTGTAACGAAATTGTTTTTCTGCTATATCTTTGTAGGCATTCAGATACTTTTTAACTGTTTCCGCAGGACTGAAGGTTTGCAAATATGTATATTTTCTCTCTGCTGCCCATTCAATTGTTTCTGAACTTCCCTGTGATGGTATCCAAACTGGCGGGAAAGGTTCCTGAATAGGCCGTGGCCATATGTTTACATACTTTGACTGATAATGCTTACCGGAAAATTCAAAGGGACCTTCTTTTGTCCATGCGTCAATGATTAAATCATGTGCCTCCAAAAAGCGATCCCTGGACTGTGTAGGGTTTGTTCCAAAAGTGTGATACTCCGCTCCAATCCCTCGCACGAAGCCGGATATGATGCGGCCGTCAGTAATGACATCGAGCATGGCTATTTCTTCTGCAATGCGTAGAGGATGTTCCCTTAAAGGCAGGGCATTTCCTAATATAGCAATTTTAATATTTTTGGTTCGCCTTGCTAAGGCTGCAGCCATGATATTAGGTGAGGGCATATTGCCATAGGCATTCTGATGGTGTTCATTAACACAAATTCCGTCAAAACCAAGTTCCTCAGCTTTCTCCAGCTGATCCAGGTATTGGTTGTAAAGGATGTTACCCTTTTTGGGATCATATAAAGAATTGGGAAGTGTAACCCATGCGGTGTCGTATGTTTCGTCATAATCAGGGTCAAGATGTAACCAGGGCATTAGGTGAAAAAAGTAAAAATTCATCTCAGATTTCCTCCGATTTACATTAATGATAGGTTGAGTGGAATGTTATTTCTAGTAACCTCCAAATTTAAGTAACAAAAAAGGCAGACCTAGCCTCTAAATGAAACAATTGTTTCCAGAAGCATATGGTCTGCCTTCCAATTACTCTATTGGAGACCTCCCATAAGAAAATACTTTATAACAAGGATTCATCATCCTTGCTTAGATATTAACTCAGAGGTTATTTAATTTATATACTATATTAAACTGAATTTTACAAAAAGTCAAACACTTATATTAAAGAATCGGTTGATCGAAAACTATTGTAGCTACAGCAGTATCAAATTTAATATTGATTCCTTCATAATGTTCTATGACTTTTTTTCCAACTATTTTTTCAAAACCCTTTATCCTTTCTGTATTGGAGAGTTTAAGGTATAGTCTCCGTCCCTCATAGACCGTTTTTTCACCTTCTTCGGATTGAACAAGATTCTTTTCCAGGGGAGAAAGCAACCCTCTAATGAAAACAGTAAGTACATTGTCAATCATCACCACTTTAACATCTTTAGGGCCGCGTCCAACTTTTTCCTTCATAAAAGAAGAAACAAAGTTGATGATACCCAGTTCAATTGAGTTTCTATTTTTTAAGACCAAAACACATGTTCCTCCCTGAATCCGATATTTAACATCAACTGAAATTAATAATGGTACGGGGATAAGGTTAAGTCCGGTACCCCATCTTAAATGAAATTGTTTGAGCTGCCTCAAATATTAACTTTTTTACTTTATCTACTTGTTCATCCATATGGACAGAAGGACCAATTACGCCTATTGCAGCAATTACCTCCTGGTTTAAACCAAATATAGGAGAACCGACACCCGTTACACCCAAAAAAGTTTCGCTGGCATCAATATGGATCTTTTCTTGCCTGATCTCCTCCAACCGTGCTCGGACTGTTTCAGGTTCTGTTATGGTGTGCTTCGTATGTTGTGTAAGGGGCTTGCTCAAGATGCTATCTATTTGTTCTTTGGTCGAGTAGGCGAGCAGAATGGGGCCTAATACCCCGTACATAAATGGGCGGCGCTGCCCGACAAATGAAGAAAATTTCAACCCTTCAAGGTTTTCCCTTTTGTAGATATAAATTATTCCATCACCCTCTTGCACAGCCATCAAAACAGTTTGTTTTGTTTTAATATGTAAATCATATAAGATTTCTTCGGATTCCTGGCGAATGTCCAATACCGAGGAAGTAAGCACTCCAAATTCCATCAGTCTTAATCCAGGTTTATAGACTAATAACTTTTCGTCATATTGAACTAATGCCCGTCGCTCCAATGTACATAAGATACGATAGACAGTAGAGTTAGGGAGATTAGTGAGCTTGGCCATTTCTTCAATGGTAAGAAATGGCCTTTCAAATGTAAAAGATTGCAGTATGTCGATAGCACGATCAATTGATCGAATGGACCCCATATTTAATTCGCGCATATTCTACTCCTTACTTAAGTTTACTGAAAACACAAAATTTATTGACTATTTAAATTTTTTTTGTTAGTTTTGAATTATAAAATGAGTTAATAAACTCATACTACGAGAAGGGTGGTATTTAGTAAAGTGAAAATTGCATTGTTTAATGATTTTACCCTAGGAATTGTAAAAGATGACCAAGTTCATCAAATTGATGAAGTAGTAGAATGGAATCCGCAAAAACCACAAGAATCTTTATTACATATAATTGAGAATTTTGAGGAAATGAAGCCCCGGATAGAGGAATCGTTAGCTGCTACTAAGTCCTATCCAATTAGTGAAGTTAAGTTAAACCCTCCAGTTCCTAAACCCGGAAAAATTGTAGCTGCACCGGTCAATTATTATGCCCACCAAGAAGAGATGAATGAGCAATTCAGTAATGCAGAATATACCGTTGAAAATCTAGGCTTTTTCTTGAAAGCGCCTTCTTCGATCATTGGGCCTGGAGATACAGTAAAGATTCCATTCCCAGAAAGAAGAACTGACCATGAGGCAGAGCTAGCATTCGTAGTTGGAAAAAAAGCAAAAGACATTCCGGCTTCCGAAGCCTCCGATTATATCTTCGGATACTTTGCACTAATGGACATGACTGTAAGAGGTAAAGAGGATCGTCCATGGCGCAAATCATTTGACACATTTACTCCAATTGGACCCTGGATTGTTACCGCCGATGAAATTGGTAATCCTAATGAACTTGGGTTTAACCTCTGGGTTAATGAAGAGGTGCGTCAATCAGCAAATACTAAAGACTTAATTTATGATTGCTATAAGTTCTTTGAAGCAGCGTCAAAGGTTATGACACTTGAGCCTGGAGACATTATCACTACTGGCACGCCTGAAGGGGTTGGGCCCATCACCAAAGGAGATCAGGTCCGTATTCAAATTGATAGAATCGGTGAATTTACGGTGTCAGTTGATTATTGATAACGGGAGGGGTTTCAATGCAAGTGTCTGATGAGCTATCAGAATTTCATAAAAAGTTGGAAAGCGAAAATCTGGGGCCACTTTGGTCTTCGATACACCAATTGAATACAATTGAACCAAAAGCGAAGCCTATCCCGTATCTCTGGAAAAAAGAACTGATACAAAAGAATCTCGAAATTGCAGAAGACCTGCTTGAAGTCGGAAATGGGGCTGACCGACGCGCAGTGTTCCTCATTAATCCAGGCATGAGGGATTTAAATCCTCACGGCTGGGGAGGAGCAACCCAAACGCTTTATGCGGCTGTCCAGGCAGTCAAGCCCGGTGAGATTGCTCCATCACATCGGCATACAACTACAGCCATCCGCTTCATCATGCAAGGAGAAGGAGCTGAAGGCAGGGTCAATGGGGAAAAAAATAAATTTGAACCTGGTGATTATTTAATAACTCCTACATGGACCTGGCATGACCATACTAACAATGGACAAGAAACCGTTTTGTGGATGGATTGCTTGGACGTTCCGTTTACATTGTTTATGAATGTATGCTTTACCGAATTTTATCCAGAGAAGCAGCAAGTACTGACTGTGCCGGACAACTATAGCTCCAAACGATTCAATGGAGGTATGGTAAGGCCGATAAATCAGCGTAAGCCAAGCATTGCACCATTAGGACGTTATAAATGGGAACAAACAAAGAAGAGTTTAGACGGATTAAGTGAACTGGAACCCGATTCAAGTGATGGGTATGCAGTAGAGTATATCAACCCGACCACGGGGAAAGATGCGAACAATCGCATAGGGGCCAGAATGCAAAAACTCCCTCCCAAGTTCCATGGTATAGCACATCGGCATGTCCATAGCAGTGTATACCATGCGTTTAAAGGTAAGGGTTATACAATAATGAATGGAGTTAGATTCGACTGGTCGGAAGGTGACTTTTTTGCTGTTCCATCCTGGACGTGGCATGAACATGTGAATATTTCCGAATCAGAAGACGCCATTTTATTTTCAACTAATGACCTGCCAATCATGGATGCTTTCGATTTTGAGAGAGAAGAAGAATATAGTGCAAATAATGGTTTCCAAGAAGTCACTGAAGTGTTTAAACCTTTATTATAATTTATGTTAGAGAGAGGATTAGTTAAACTAATTCTCTTTTTTGCATAGAAAATTACCCTTCGACGACATATCGAGCAAACATGCTTCGATGATTTGCTGGCAGGCAGCATCAGAGCCGGTCATTTTTTTATAGCACCAAAGCTAGCAATTAATTATCCTGATAACCCACCTGCTTAATATTTTATTTGTTATTGTATAAGGAAAATGCGTTTACTTGCAGGAATATTTTTAATCAGTAGCGAAAATGGGAAGAAAATATATTTTTTAGTATTTTAATTATTAAAAATTTTTTCATAATTACAAAAACTTCATTGACTGGCTGTAATTTAATATGATAAATTCTATTTACAAGTTATTAATAATAAATTCGGTTTACCATTGGTGAATTAAAACACTATTTTGACAGCGTTTACATTATTTTTCACCCATTTTTCATGTTAGTATTTTGGCCGCATGCTTGATCGCAACAGGGCTCCATGATGTTGCAAAAAAAATGAGAAACAATTGATGAAGGGAGGTGAAAATCATGTCAAAGCGTTATTGGGGTTATGTTGCTTGTGCAGTCTATATTCTATTGCACTTTGACCTATATTGGTTTGATAAAGTGGATCCGATCATTTTGGGAACACCTTATTCTTTATGGGGTAAAGTTTTATACGGTCTGTTATCTGTGCCTTTCCTGTATCTCGTCTATCACTGGATTTGGCCTGATATCCCTGAATCATTTGAAGATTAATATTTATAACCACGCGAGGTGAAAACATGGATAGGTTGACCGTACTGATTATAGCTGTAGTCCTTTATATGGGGCTAATGATCTGGATTGGATGGTATTCACAAAGAAAAACGTCGGGCGATGAAGGTGATTACTATTTAGCAAATCGTGGTGTTAACACCTTTGTATTGTTTTGTGCGATATTGGGAACGAATATGTCGGCATTCGTTATGCTTGGGATGGCTGGTGCCGCATACCGTGCAGGAGCAGGAATGTATGGGCTTATCATGGGTGGGGCTGTACTAACCATATCTTTATTTCCGTACATTTTTGGTGCAAGAGTATGGGCTTTAGGGAAAAAATTTAATTACTATACACCTACAGAGTATGTTGAAGCTCGTTTTAGGAGCCCTTTACTATCTATTCTAGTTTTTGTAGTATTCATTATCTATACGCTGCCATATATTACTACAGGTCAAATAGGGGCGGGGGCAGCCTTCGCTAACTTTACGGGCGGCGTCATTCCTTTTTGGGCAGGATCCTTACTTGTAACAGCTATAGTCGGTTACTATGTTTGGGGCGGTGGTATGAAAGGGACGGCTTATACGAACGTCTCTCAAGTAGTAGTTTTTATCGTTTTCCTTTTTACTGCAACTATTTGGATCAGTATCAAGGCTGGCGGGCCAGATGCCATAATAGAAAAGATCAGAGCTACTAATGAAGCTTTGCTGCATCGTGAAAATGCTGCTGTATATAACTGGAAAACGATGTTCAGTCAATTATTGCTCTTTTCCATCTGTATTTTCAGTATGCCTCATATTTATATTCGATTCATGGTAGCGAAGAATGCAAATGCACTTCGAAAGACTTCTATATTATATCCATGGGGAATCCTTTTTACATGGGTGCCAGCATGTATCATTGGTTTCTGGGGTGCTGGACTAATGCCTGGTTTAGATCCTAAAACATCGGATAATATTTTATTCATGTTAACAGGGGAATATCTTCCAATCGGGATGTTTGCTTTTGCAGTAATCGCATTGCTAGCTATCGTAATGTCGACGATGGATGCACAAACTCTTACAGTAGCCAGTTTATTCTCCAATGATATCCTTAAAACAAGATTTAATATGGACGACAAGTCTGCTCTTAAATGGGGCAAAGCATTTGTTATTATCGTTTTAGCCATTTCCTATATTTTCTCATTGCTGCAGCCTGCAACCGTATTCCAATTAGCTGCATTATCCTTTACGGGCACATCAGCCCTAGCACCGGTTTTAGTTGCCGCTATGTATTGGAAACGCCTAAATAAACAAGGTGCCATTGCATCAGTAGTTTCAGGTTTAATTCTGGTTCCGCTATATTTTGCAACAACACTTTTCCCAAATAGTCCTTTTGCGCAGAATATTGTAGCCACAATGCCACGCTATGGATTCGATCCAGTTGTCCCAGTGATGATTACTGCATTTGTTGTTATGGTTGTCGTGACTTTAGTTACACCAAAACAAGTAAATGAGAAAGCAGATGAGCAGTTCGCTTTCCTGGATAAGATATACAAGAAAAAAGAATTACAAAAGGATCCTCCACAAGACGTAGCATTATAATATAAATCAAGCTAAGCGGCAGACTCATAATAAATACATATATATTATAAATATGCAGCTTGGGTTTATTCTTTGAAAAATATTACTTACTATGTCTTGAACTGTAGTAAATGAAGCAATCGCGAAAACGCCGGCCTGGTCCAATAACACTCCCTGAGATCAAAAGGGAGTTTTTTTTTTAAAAAGAAGGACTGTAATAAATGGAGGATTGAGGGGATGTATGGTATTTCTAAATTAACACAGCAGCCAATATTGATATTAGTGATTGCTACAATTTTTTGGGGAAGCAATTTTCCTTTAGGCAGCGACTTAGTGTCGACAATCCCACCCGTCTTATTAGCTTTTATAAGATGGACAATCGCCACTTTGCTATTCTTTCCACTGGTAAGGAAGGAAGTGGTGGCTCACCGCGAAGGAATTAAACACCACTGGAAAAAAATGAGTATGCTTTCACTTACAAGTGTTGTAGGATTTAATACATTTTTATATATTGCTGTCCAATACACGTCTTCTATTAATGCATCACTCATAAATTCCATAAGTCCAATCATTATGGTTGTTTTAACTGCTGTATTTTTAAATGAGAAAATCCTCAAATTGCAATACCTCGGTATTATTCTTTCAACGATTGGTGTTTTGTGGGTAATAACTCAAGGTGATATTACCAGAATATTTAGCTTACAGTTTAATATTGGAGATTTTATCGTTTTATTGGCAGTGCTAAGCTGGTCTGGTTATTCCGTGCTATTAAAGAAATGGGGAGCCCTTCTACCGAAAAATACTACATTGTTCGTTACTTTATGTGTCGGTGTAATCGTCCTTATGCCCATATCTATCATTGAATCGTTCATTATACCCTTTAGTATAGGCAATATTTCCAGCTTAATGTGGGCCAAATTGTTGTACCTTGGTGTCTTTCCAAGCATCATTTCGTTTATTTGCTGGAACAGGGGCGTAATGCAGGTCGGACCGGCCAAGGCTGCTAATTATTACCACTTGGTAGTTGTTTTTGCCTCTATAATCGCTGTTATACTTGGAGAACAGTATACAGTCCATCACTTTATAGCTACCATGATTATTCTTTCTGGAATAGTAGTTTCAACAAATGCCCAATTATTTAAAAATAGGAGTAAGGAATTGAGAACGGAGGAAAGAAAAGTCAAGATTAACTAATTTTTCGAATTATTAGTATTGACAGAAAATTAATGAAAATATAAACTATAGATAAGTTCTAAATAGTGAATTCAATTCACGATTAGTAAACAAATTAGAAGAGGTGAAATTATGAAGTTTGGTTATTTTACACTGACTGATAACCCGGTTGCTTATGGAGCAGAAAGAAAAGATCCAAACCAGATGATTTTGGATTTAACAGAACAATCCCTCTATGCAGAAGAATTAGGATTTAATTCTCTGTGGGTACCTGAACATCACTTTAGTGTATTTGGTGTATTGCCATCGCCATCCCAATTTCTGACGTACATCGCTGCGAAAACGAAAAAAATTCAGCTGGCTCCAGCAACTGTAGTACTTCCATTAAACCATCCAATCCGTATGGCAGAAGAGTATGCTTTGCTTGATCTTTTGAGTAATGGCCGTGCGATCTTTTCAGCTGGACGAGGGTACGATAAACGGGAGTATGATGCTTTCGGTGTAGACTTTAACGATAGCCGTGATATCTTCTTTGAACAATTGGATATTATGAAAAAACTTTGGACTACGAATGAGGACATTTCCTATAGAGGAAAATTCTATAATTTCGATATAGAACCAATTACACCAAGACCAGTACAAGACCCATACGTGCCAATGTATGTAGCTTCATTTAGCGCTCCTTCATTGCTCAAAGCAGCTGAAATGGGTGATAATGTAATTTTTGCGCCATTTGCAGCATCCATGGTATTTGGCAGCCTTGACAATGCTGTATCAACATTTAAAGAGGAATCAAAAAAGCATGGCTTTGAAGGAAAGCAAGCAAGATGTTCTTATTTCATCAATGTAACGGAGTCCCATGATGAAACTGAGAAGACTAAGCAAAGAATGCTGAAGTACTTCAAGGGAATTTTACCGGCATTTCCAGATGATCCTACAACAGCTCCACCTCATATCCGTTATTTTGTTGATATTGTTCAAAAATTGAAAGATATGAAAACGGAAGATTTAGGTTCGAAGAGCATCATTGTGGGAGACGCAGACTATGTAGTTAATGAACTTAAAAAGGTCGAACAAACAGGCCTTGAGGAAGTCATTGTATACTTCGATTTTGGCGGTTTAAGCCATAAGGAAACATTGAAGTCGATGGAACGCTTTGCGAAGCATGTTCTGCCGCATTTTCCGCAAATAGAGCAAAACTTAGTCACTAATTAATAAGAATTACCTTTTTACCAAAAAACGCTTACGGATTTTCCTATGGTTAGTCATCACTATATCCAGGAAGTTTTGTAAGCGTTTAAATTTTTAAGTAAAGGAGATGTTGGGATGTCTTCGACTTTCGGGCTAATAGAAGGATATTTAATTAATAATCCGGGTGCCAGTTATCAAAAAGTTCTAAAATTTTGCAAGAATAATATACATCAGAATGAATATATGAACATTGAGTCTCATATTTCCTCTAGCTTAAGAAAACTGCGTAAGGAAGGTAAGGTTATTAATAACCGAAACTCCTGGTATTTAAAAAAAGAAAAGAGTAGTTAAGAGGCGGTGCAACCACCTCTGCTTTTCCATGTAAGGCGATAACAAATCTAAGTTTTTTAGGAGGTAAGGATTTGCGTTTAGTAACTTTTCAAAATAATAATGCAGAAAAAATAGGTGCCGTAATTGATAACAGAATCATTGATCTTAATAGCTCCTACAAACATTCCCTGGATGGACAGGATATTGCACGGAGCCAGGAGATAGCAGATTCGCTGCTTCCATCTTGTAGTGTTCAATTTCTAGCAGGTGGAACTGCGAGTAAAAAAGCGGCTGAACAGGCAATAGAATTTGCATTAGAAAATCAGGAAACTATCAATGGATTAGTTCATGATCTTAAAGATGTAACTCTCAAAGCTCCTATTACAAAACCCGGCAAAATCCTTTGTGTGGGACATAACTATCGAGAACATATATTAGAAATGAAAAGGGAAATCCCTGAACACCCTGTCGTCTTCGCTAAGTTCAGCAATGCTGTAAATGGACCGAATGATGAAATTCCACTGCCTGCCATTACTACACAATTGGATTATGAAGCAGAATTTTCCTTTGTAATCGGAAAAAAGGCAAAAAATGTAACTAGAGAAGATGCCTTGGATTATGTTGCGGGCTACACGATAGTTAATGATGTTACAGCAAGAGATCTGCAAAGACGCACATTACAGTGGTTTCAGGGCAAAAACCTTGATGGCAGCGCGCCGATGGGACCATGGCTCGTCACAACTGATGAAATTCCTGATCCTGCCGGATTGGATATCTCACTAACCGTAAACGGTGAACTTAGACAAAAGTCTAACACGGATAACCTTGTATTTGATGTTCCATACTTGGTTGAATTTCTGTCACATATCATGACTTTGGAAGCTGGGGACGTTATTTGCACCGGAACCCCAGGAGGTGTAGGCTTCGCAATGCAACCGCAAGTATTTTTGAAAGATGGCGATGTTGTAAAAGTAGAAGTTGAAAAGATTGGCGCAATAGAAAATAAGGTAAAAGAAATAAAGCAAGGAGTGGTCATTTCATGAGTAAAACGGTCGAACAATATAAATCTGAAATTGAAATTGAAATCGATCAAATAACGAAACTGGTCGATGGTATTTCTGATGAGAAATTATTCTGGAAGCCCAGTGAGGATGAATGGTCAATCGTGCAAGTCTTGGCCCATGTTGAGGAAATTTTAAATTACTGGGTAGATGAACTGAACAGAGTTATCTCAACTCCAGACGCTGCTTGGGGAAGGGGGTTTGACGATCCTGCTAGGTTAGATGCGGTAAGACAAGCCCACACTAGGTCATTCCCTGAAGTTATGGAGGGAATAGGAAAGGCAAAAAATAAAGTTTTGACAGCGTTCAATGAGTATAAAGAACAAGATTTGTCCATTGAAGCCCCCCACCGAAATCCAAAGTTTGGTGTTAAGAACATGCATTTCCTGGTGGAGCACTTTATTGTTGAACATTTAGAAAAACACATTACACAAATAAAGCGCGTACAAAAACAATTTGATGAAAACCATACAAACGTTTAACCAGACCTATTATCGCAAAAAAAAACGGTTTTGATTATTATCATTTTTAATAAATAGGCTATGCTAAAGTTCATTTCTGATTTTGCCACTATGTTGATTGTAGCGGAAGGTGCGAGACTCCTGCGGGATAAGCGTGTTGAGGGAGACCCCACAGGCGTACAACGCCGAGTAGACTCCCTAACCGCCCGCGGAAAGAGAGCGCCTGGAGCAGAAATCAACAGACGAGTTTAACAGAGTGAATAAATAAAAGGAGGTATACATGAATGGCAGAAGCAAATGCTTTTATGCAAAGTCAAGAAGTTAAGGATTTTAATGAGGAATTGGCAAAGCACAATCTTGGACCTCTATGGAGCGCGATTCCTGTATTGGCAGGAAAAGAACCAAAGCCGCAAGCAATCCCATTTTTGTGGAAATGGGAAACTATTTATGATCAATTAATGAAAGCAAAAGATATTTTCACTCCAGATCGAGGCGGAGAGAGACGAGCCATCTATTTGCAAAATCCTGGACTAAAAAATCGCGAACCATGGGGATGGGGATCAGCTACTAATACGATTTATGTAGCTATCCAGCTAATATTACCGGGTGAAGTGGCTCCTTCGCATCGCCACACTCAAAGTGCCCAGCGATTTATCACACACGGCAGTGGAGCATATACAATCGTTCAGGGTCAGAAAATCATCATGGAAGAAGGAGATTTCCTCACCACACCTGCCGGACTATGGCACGGACATGGACACGAAGGAGAAGGCCCAATGATGTGGATGGATACACTCGATATTCCGTTAATTTATTTCCTTAATGGAAATTTCTTTGAAGGACATCCAGATCATATTGAAAAACCATCTACTCCAGACGATTATTCCATTAAAAGATATCAAGGCGGGATGGTAAGGCCGATCAGTGACCGTAAGCCAAGCATTGCACCGTTAGCTTCCTTCAAGTGGTCACAGGTAAATGCTTCATTAGAAGGATTAAGCGAGTTTGAACCAGATGAGTTTGATGGTTATGCAGTAGAGTACATCAATCCTTCAACAGGAGAAACAGCTAATCCAAATATCGCTTCCTGGATGCAAAAGTTGCCTGCAGGCTTCCATTCGAAGGCGCACCGTCATACTAGTTCATCTGTGTTCCAGGTATATAAAGGATCTGGTTATTCTGTAATCAATGGTGTTAAATTCGAATGGTCACAAGGTGATTATTTCGTTATTCCTAACTGGGCTTGGCATGAGCATGTGGTTACTTCTAAAGAAGATGCATACTTGTTCTCAGTTCATGACATCCCTGTCATCGAAAAGTTTGGGCTTCAACGGGAAGAAGAATATCAGGAAAATAATGGACATCAGGAAATTAAGAGTGAGTTCGTTCCTGAAGCGGTTCCTTCTAGATAATAAAACAAAATATGCTTAGAGCTGTTGACCGAATCGTTAGCAGCTCTTAAGTTTATTCAACTTCACAAAACACAGTGCCAACTCGATTTAAGTAATCGCTTAGAAACATGCATTGAACGGTTACATCACTCGTATAGAATAATTGTGATCAATACAAGTGATGAAAAAGGTAGGTTAATTTATGTTCAGACAACAAAAAAAGGGTAATGATTCTTTGCATTATGGATGGATTGTTGTCGGGGTTACCTTTATTGCGATATTGGTTGCTTCGGGGATTCGTTCAGTAACGGGAGTGTTGATGCTCCCATTGGAAGAGGAGTTTAAATGGAGCAGGTCTATAATCTCCTTCGCATTTGCTGTTAACCTGACTTTATATGGATTTTCAGGTCCTTTCTTCGCTGCCGGAATGGAAAAATTCGGAGTGAGAAAGATGATGGTCTCTGCTATGGCTGTACTGGTTTCAGGAATGCTTTTGAGTCTGGTAATGAATGAAATATGGCATCTAATGGTCATTTGGGGAATTATCATCGGGCTTGGGGCTGGCGTATTTCTAACTGTCCTTTCCGCTACAGTGGCTAACCGCTGGTTCGCTAAGAAGCGTGGTATGGTTCTGGGAGTACTGATGGCTGCTACTGCTGGAGGACAAATGATTTTTCTGCCATTGCTTTCTTATGTCACTGGGCTATATTCCTGGAGGATTTCCCTGGCTATCTTCGTTGTTTTAGGGATCGTCATGATTCCGATAATTTTTTATATGATGAGAGATTACCCCTCCGATAAAGGCATCTCACCCTATGGGGCTGATCCTACTGAAGTGAAAGTATCAAGAACAAGTAAAAAGAATCCTATAGCAACAGCATTTGAAGGATTATGGATGGGTATCCGTTCTGTCCCTTTTTGGTTATTGGCAACAAGCTTTTTTATCTGTGGTGCTTCGACGGCGGGCCTTATTGGTACGCATTTTATACCCGCATCAAGTCATCATGGGATACCGGAAGTACATGCCGCCAGTATTTTTGCTTTTATGGGCGTCCTTAATATAATAGGTACAATCTTTTCCGGCTGGTTGTCGGACAGATTTGATAATCGCTGGCTGCTTTTTTGGTATTATGCGCTTCGAGGCATAGCTTTGCTTATCCTCCCATATGCACTTGAGTCACAATCCTATCTTATGTTAACAGGCTTTGCTATATTTTATGGTCTTGACTGGATTGCGACCGTTCCTCCGACGGTCCGTATTGCCTCGGATCATTTCGGAAATGAATGGGGTGCTGTGATTTATGGGTGGCTGTTTGCCGCACATCAATTAGGTTCTGGTGCTGCAGCATATCTTGGTGGATTTATGTTTGAACTGAATCATAGCTACACTTTAACTTTTATTACAGCTGGTGTCCTATGTATTTTAGCAACTCTTTTTGTTCTTGGAATTAAAAAGACACAAAAAATCGAGGTTGCAACCCAGCCGAACGTTTGACTCTACAGAAAATGATTGTTGTGAAATTTCACTCTCACAATACTCCTTTTCAATTTGATTATAAATAAAGCATTCTGAATTGTTTGTAATTTTATATATAATATGCCATAATAAAATCAACATTAGTGAATACTATTCACTTAACGTTAACAAACCTCAAGAAGATATCATCTATTACTTCGTAACAAAGTAATTAACAAGGCGGTTACTCCCCAATAAAAAGTGGGGCAAAATGTTTTTGTTGCACCTCTTCAAATTGTCAGTTTACTTTTTTGACTTATGTTTCAAGCATATTAGTTCTAATGCGTTTTGGTTTAATGAAAAAAATTCGGAGGCTACAGAAGGTGATTATTATACTTTTTCGGATTTGAATTTTATAACAATTGGGAGAGTGATAGAATGGCGCAGAATTTAAAAGAATTTTATGAGGATGTAGTCCAACATAACTTTTGTCCATTGTGGGAAGCAGGGCCAACGACGATTTCAAAGGAACCTGTAACTAAGGTAGTTCCTTATTTATGGAAATGGGAACTTATTAAAGAAAAACTGACTGAAGCAGGCAAGCTAATCAAGCCTGGAGAGAAAGGAAGCGACCGACGGGTATTAATGCTCCAAAATCCAGGGCTTGCAGATATTGGCTGGAGAGGAAGCACTACACAGACACTCACTACAGCCATTCAAATGATCATGCCTGGCGAGAAAGCGCCTTCACATAGGCATAGCCAGACCGCACTGCGTTTTATCATCGAAGGAGAAGGAGCATACACAGTTGTAAATGGAGAAAAAGTTGCTATGGATGAAGGCGACTTTTTATTAACTTCAAGCTGGTGCTGGCATGAGCATGGCCATGATGGCGCTGAACCTATGTTCTGGCTGGATACATTAGATATTCCGTTCGTTAACGCAGTAAATGCCGGTTTCTTTGAGGCAGATGAGCGTACTTATCAGCCAGTTGAATTTCCTGAAAACTATTCCATTAGAAAATATGCGAACGGGATGGTAAGGCCAATTCAGGACCATAACGCTGAGCAGAAATATCGCTCTCCACTTGCCAATTACAAATGGGATAAAACACAAGATGCCCTGGATTCATTATCCGACTTTAATCCAAACTCTTACGATGGGGTCTGTATCGAGTACATTAATCCGAACAATGGCGGTAGCGCTAATGAACATATCGGTACATGGATGCAAAAACTGCCAGTTGGTTTTCACTCTAAAGCTCATCGGCATGTGCATAGCACTGTTTATCATGTTTTCCGTGGTTCTGGATATAGCATAATTAATGGAACGAAATTCGAATGGAGTAAAGGAGATGTATTTGTCGTACCTACCTGGGCATGGCACGAACATGTCAATACTTCAGAGGAGCCTTCCTATTTGTTCTCTATTAATGATTTGCCGATTATGGAATTACTAGGGTTTGAAAAAGAACAGGAACATCCGAAGGGTAACCAGGAAATTAAAGATGTCTTTCAACCTAACATTCTGGTAAAGAGTAAGGAATAATAAGAGCGGCTCAATGATCTGCATATTGGTAAGATGATTCTTTTCCTGAAAAAAGCATAGGCTGATAATGATAGTAAACTATGTTAAGTATTTATTTGCACGAAATCAACTGGAGGTAGAAGAAATGAAATTTGGTTTAGACTTGTTCCCTGACCGTGGACCTAAAACGAAGTCTGCGGAACAATATTTTTACGAAGCATTGGAACTAACCGAACTTGCTGACAGTCTGGGTTACGAAAGTGTAAAAATGGTGGAGCATTATTTTTATCCATATGGTGGATACAGTCCAAATCCACTGATTTTCCTTGCAGCTGCTGCATCTCGAACCAAAAGAATGAGGTTGATTACTGGATGTGTTTTACCGGCATTTTCTCACCCATTAAAGCAGGCTGCCGAACTTGCGATGCTTGATGCAATAAGCGGTGGCAGGCTTGACGTTGGTTTTGCACGCGCTTTCATTCCTGGTGAATTTGATGCTTTCGGTGTTTCCATGGATGAAAGCCGTGACAGGTTTAACGAAGGAGTTGAGGCTGTATTACAAGCTTGGAAGGGGGAACACTTTTCTTTTAAAGGGAAGTTTTATCAGTGGGAGGATGTCCAATCACTGCCAATCCCTACCCAAAAGCCTCATCCCCCTGTTTGGCAGGCTGTCGTAGCAACACCTCAGTCTTATGAAGAGGCTGGAAGGCTTGGCCGGAATCTGATGGTTGTTCCTTATTTGGCCGATTTCGATGTGCTGGAAGAACATATTGAATTATACCGGAATGCTTATCGGAACAGTGGACATGGCGAGCCGACCAAAGACAATATAATGATGGTCCTACATACTTATATTGCGGATACGACTGAACAAGCATATGAAGACACACGCGACTGCATGCAGGAATATGTGGAAGTATTTAAAGAAGCCGCATCCACCTGGAATAAAAAGGTGTCAAGTGACTATAAAAAATACAATGCACTTCCTTCGATGCTTGATGCAATGACTTTTGAAAAAATTGTCAGTGAAAAACGCGCTGCCATTGGTACTGCCGATGAAGTTTATGAAATCATAAAGGAGGTCACTGATCGCTTCGGAGTAGGGCACCTAACGCTGCAACAGCATTTCGGAGGTTTGGAATTCATTAAGGCTAAAAAGAACATTGAACGTTTCGCTGAAAAGGTAATGCCGAGATTTAATCAAAAAGAAGAGACAGTTGAATCCTCTGTTAAAGTAAATGCATAAAACGCAGGAATTGGGTGGAGAACAACATGAAGTTTAGTTAAGAAAGACCCTGATTAGTGATGCAGAAAACTTTGTAAAGGATAAAGGTAAGAGATTGAAATAATTGGATACTAATAGATTAAGTAAAGAATAGCTAAGCACATTAAGGGAGGATGTCTGTGAAAAAATATTTTATTAATACAGTTGTGTTTGTAATGATTGTATCATTGCTTGTTGCATGTGGCGGTGGAGAAACACAAAAGACCAGTTCAAGTTCAGGTGGAGAAAAGAAAAAATATGCACTCAAGCTAGGGAACATAGCTCCTGACAAGCATGTATGGAATGAAAGCGCTCTCGTATTGAAAGAAGAATTAGCAAAACGCTCCAATGGCCGTATTACTCTTGACCTTTTTCCTAATGCCTCATTAGGGGGTGAGCCTGATATGATTCAGCAGGTCCAATCCGGTACGTTAGATATGGGATTCTTTACAGTTGCTGAGCTTTCAAATCATGATGAATCTTTTAGTTCCTGGTTTATGCCGTTTATCATGAAGGATCATAATGATGCATTTGATATGGCTCAAACGGATGAAGCGAAGGTACTCTTTGACAATCTCGAAGGAGTACAAGGGTTAGGCTATGTTTTTGCCGGGATGAGGCACGTCCTCACTAAAGACGTTGCTGTAACTAAACCGGAAGATGTGAAAGGAATGCCTATACGTGTCTCTCCAAGTCCATCGATTACAGACTGGTGGAAACTACTGGGAGCAGGTCCTACCCCAGTTCCGCTGCCAGAATTGTATACTGCATTTCAAACAGGAGTCGTTGATGCAATCGACATTGATCTGGATGCCTTAATGTCAGGCCACTATTATGAAGTGGGCAAAGAGTTTACTCCAATGAACCATATGGTCTGGCCAGGTGGTATAGTGATGAACAAAGCCCTGTATGATGGAATGTCAGATGGGGACAAAAAAATTATTAATGATTCAATAGATGCTGCGATTAAGCATAACCGTGAACTGAACATTGAGCGGGAAAAATCCAACCTTGAGGCTTTCAAGGAAAAGGGAGGCAAGGTGAATGAAATAGACATAGAGCCTTTCGCGAAAAAGGCCAATGAAATTCACTCGAAGTATTCTAAAAATGAGCAAATTAAGGCGTTCATTGAAAAAGCAAAATCTGTAAGTGCAGACTAAGCCTAGTAGTAAATAAAGAGAGGTAGCAATATGCAATCAAAGGACAATGTCGTGAAAAGTGGTGTGTTGAACAAAATCAATAAAGGTTTGGAGCAATTTGTTAAATCTTTGATTGTGATCAGTGTCGGGGCTATGAGCCTCGTCCTGGTCATTGCTGTAATTTGCAGGTATATTTTAAAATCCCCATTAGTAGGAGCAGATGAGCTTGCTATTTTATTATTATCCTGGATAACGTTTCTGGGTGCATCCCTGGCAATCCGTAGAAATGAAATGGTTTCTGTTACTATCCTAACCGATATTTTTCCTAAAGAGATTAGGAAAGCAGTCGTGATCATAGTGCAGATCCTAATCATTACGTTTTCAATTATTATGTTATTTTATGGATACATTTGGATAAATTCGACCAACGTATTAGCGGCGACATCATCTGCATTACATATCCCTATGTGGGTTCCTTATTCCATCTTTCCTTTTTCTATGCTTGTTATCACTATTTTCAGTCTGGAAAATATTAAAAATCTAATAATTAATAAATAATCTATAATGTGTGTAAATTCCTAAAAAGGATGATAAATGATGCTCATCGTTATCGGATTTGTTGTACTCCTATTCTTAGGAATACCTATTGCATATGTACTAGGAATTACAACTCTGCTATATATCTTATCAATAGAAAATCTTGCTTTGCTTGCCTCAGCCCCTCAGCGTATGGTTAGTGGTGTTTCTAATTATGGTCTGCTGGCTATTCCTCTTTTTGTACTTGTAGGAGAAATCATGAACCAGGGTGGGATAACGACGCGCTTAGTCGAATTCGCCAAAGTTTTGCTTGGTCATCTTCGCGGTGGTTTGGCTTATGTAAATATAGTAGCCAATATGTTTTTAGCGGCCATCATGGGTTCTGCAAATGCACAAACAGCAATGATGAGTAAAGTTATGGTGCCTGCCATGGAAAAAGAGGGATATAAAAGGGAATTCAGCACCGCGCTAACTGTGTCATCCGCACTCATTGGCCCAATTATCCCACCCAGTATGGTGTTCATTATATACGCTGTAACTGCGGAGGTTTCTATCGGAAAGATGTTTATGGGTGGCATTATACCTGGAATAATTCTTGGCTTAGGGTTTATACTGCTGGTTTACTTCATTTCATTAAAAGCGAATTTTCCGAAGACGGAAAGAGCCAGCATTAATAGGATCGTTAGGTCGTTTGTGTCAGTTCTTCCAGCTTTGTCAATTCCACTAATTATCATAATCGGAATAATGTCCGGAGTTTTTACAGCTACTGAATCAGCTGCTGTTGCTACTTTTGTTGCCTTAGTCTTGGGCAAGTATTTTTATAAGGAACTAAAGTTCAGAGACTTGCCAACGATCTTTATCAACACAGCAGTTAATTCTTCGGTTGTTACTTTTATCATCGCAATGGCAACCATATTCGGCTGGGTATTAACCTTTGAGAGAATACCGCAACTGGTAGCCCAATCTCTGATTAACTTCTCGGATAGTCCAATTGTATTTTTACTGTTGTGTAATCTATTGTTTTTGTTTATCGGTATGTTCATTGAGGGAATTGCAGCAATAATAATATTGGTGCCAGTGTTATTACCAGTGGCAGTGTCTTTCGGTATCGATCCGGTGCAATTTGGGATCATACTTTGTATTAATTTGACCATTGGATTAATTACACCTCCGGTTGGGACTGCAATGTTCATTGCTTCATCCATAACTAAGGTGAAGATGGAAACGCTATCACGAGCTTTAGTCCCATTTTTAGTTGTCGCTATTATTGTATTAGCGTTGGTGACTTATGTACCTAAGCTTACACTTTGGATTCCAGATCTTGTGTAACACTTTAATATTTGCAGGACCATACTCTTACATTGGAGTATGGTCCATATCTTTTATATTGGGAAGTATGTTGAAATATGAGCTTCCATAGGGAGATGTTCAAGTTGAAGCGTGAATCAACACAGCTTGCGTTAATAGGGTTAGCCTTATTGGTTTGCATGTCCCTCTATTTTTTGATCCCTGATAAAATACTAGCACATTCTCCAAGATTGACCCTATCTTTTGTTATCATGGCAATCATTCTTTATGCCCTGCAGCTTTTGCCTAGCGGGTATACCAGTATTGTAATTCTAATGTTATTTTCAATCTTTGATCTTGCCCCTCCTAATGTTATCTTTTCACTATGGTTAAGCCCGATGATATACTTAGTGATTTCTGCTTTCTTCCTGGCAAAGGCAGTAGAAAAGAGCGGACTCGCACAACGGCTTGCTTTATACATGTTCAGGCCATTTGTAAAAAATTATAGGACGCTGATTATCCTTATATATGGGGTCGGGATCATTTTTAGCCTAATCATACCACATCCATTTGCAAGAGCATTTATCATGCTGGCTATCGTTAAATCGATATGGGATCAAATGGAGCTTTCAAAAGAAGAGCGTGCTTCAGTGGGGCTATCAGTTTTCGTGGCAGCTTCTGTAAATTCATTTATTTTTTTGACAGGCGACAGTGTTTTAAACATTTCTACTGCAGAGCTTGCAGGTGAAGCCGTGACTTGGCTGGGCTGGTTTATCCTAATGGGACCTCCGTCAATAGGTTTAAATATTTTGGTTTGCCTAACACACCTGTTGGTATTTCGCCCAAAAACAAAGAGCCAGTCCCTTGAATTTAAAGACGATCAAATTTCTATTAAACCTATGAATATGGAAGAGAAGAAAGTGCTATTTTGGCTTACGCTGGCAATTATTCTTTGGGCTACAGATTTGTGGCACGGAATACATCCAGCTTGGGTTGGGGTAATAGCCATTACTGGCCTAGCGATGCCCAGGATTGGAGGTTTATTAAAGGCTGAAGACTTTAAAGCAGTTCCAATTGACATATTATTTTTCATGACTGCAGCATTGGCAATTGGGAATGTAGTTGTACATACGACATTAAGTGAAACCCTTGCGAATTGGATCATGCCAGATTTAGCATTAGCCAACCCGATGCTTATCGGACTATTGTTAACAGCCATAGGAATTTTCATACACTTTTTTGTAGGCAGCGCCTTTGCTCTGATCAGTCTATTGATTCCCATATTCGTAACATATTTAGAAGCTTTTTCAATCGAGCCGATGGTAGGGGCCATGATCATTTATTTATGCTCAAAAGCGCAGTGGTTTTTCCCATTTCATTTAATGGACGTCATGATTGGTTTAGGTGAAAAAAATGGGGGTTATACACAAAAACCAGTCGTTATTCTGGGAAGTGTAATGATTGTACCTCTTTTAATTTCAGTAGCCTTATTTTATATTCCTTGGTGGCAGTGGATTGATGCTTTTTATACAAAATAATGGCTGCCGGATTTTTTGATGCAATGATACTAGCGCTTATTGAAGCGAGAAAAAAAGAAGAATGGCAGCTTAGGGGAATTAGGGTCCAGTGTAGCAGGAAACAATAAAGAAACTGTAAGATTAGGAGGTAGTTTTATGGATTTTAATCTAAACAATAAAAATGCGATTATTACAGGTGGAAGTGCGGGGATTGGCCTTGCAATTGCCCAGGCATTTGTAAAAGAAGGAGCAAATGTAATTATTGTTGGCCGTGAATTGGAAAGATTAAAGAGGGCTGAAGAAGAGATAAAGAAAGTAAGATTAAATGATAAATGCAGTGTTTTTACGATAAGTGGAGACTTGTCAAAGAAAGAAGATATCAGCAACGTCATTGAAAAAACTGTATCGCATTGCGGAAAAATTGATATTTTAGTTAATAATGCAGGTTCAGCAAGAGCTGGTTCTTTTTTTGATCTGACTGACCAGGATTTTGAAGAAGCATGGAACCTAAAGTTTCTTGGTTATATTCGTATGGTAAAAGGAATAGCTCCTTTTATGATAAAACAACGAGATGGCAATATAATAAATATTATAGGGATTGCTGCGAGAAATCCATCTGCTACTTTTCTTCCAGGCAGCACAACCAATGCTGCCATACTAAATTTTACAAAAGGGTTATCAAAAGAGCTGGCAGCACATAACGTTCGGATAAACGCCATTTCTCCAGGGGTTACAGCAACAGAAAGGGCAGAAAGGCTCGCGATTCAAAGGGCACAAGCAAAAGGTATTTCTTTACAGGAAGAAAAGGAAGGAGTATATTCCTCTATACCTTTGAGAAAATATGTAGATCCTGATGAAATTGCAAAAATGACACTCCTGCTATGTTCTAACAGTGTATCATCTATAACAGGTACAGAATTTATCATTGATGGTGGGCAAACAACAGGGGTCTAG
The DNA here is from genome assembly GCF_002860285.1 of Bacillus sp. M6-12. Lineage (GTDB taxonomy): Bacteria > Bacillota > Bacilli > Bacillales > DSM-1321 > Peribacillus. The sequence continues at coordinate 26,424 of NZ_PGVF01000003.1, read as the reverse complement.
AATTTAATTGAACCCTTTAGCTTAAGACTCTTGGAACCTGATCTGTTATAAATCAGCGTAGGGAAGTGGAGTTTTGGTTAATGAGGGTCTTTGGTTTTTCAAAAACTAAGCCACTTTCTTTGCAGTATTAGGAAAGTGGCTTTTTTGCAAATGTAGAGGGATACGCTTCTTGTACGGAAGGGTTTTTTCCTAAAAACTGTTTTTTTTGTACTTGTACACAGGGGTAATTGAGCAGATTCTTCTTGCATCGAATTCTTGTCAGGTGAGATAGGTTCAGTGCGAGAGCAGGAAATACATGAGTTATCAAAGGAAGTCCGGTAGGCGGCCGATGATATTTGGGAAGCAAGCATTAACCACCCATTTGTGAAAGGGATTGGGGAAGGCACATTATCACTTGAGTGCTTTAAATTTTATGTCATGCAGGATGCCTATTATTTATCCCATTTTGCCAGAGTCCAAGACCTTGCAGCAGCAAATGCAGAGGACTCCATACTACTTCAAGAATGGCGGCACATACCCAAGGAACGTATCAGGCAGAATTGGCCTTGCATGAAATGTTTTCAAAACTGCTTGGGATTACTGATGAGGAAAAGGAGAAATTCTTTCCTCCCCCGACTGCCTATTCCTATACATCACATATGTACCGGGCTGCATTAACCGTTCATATCGGTGACATTATTGCCTCTTTGCTTCCTTTAAGCAGCATGGCTATGGGGATTATCGTCAACCTGTGCATTACCGGGCCTGGAGGGCTCGCTGGGCCGATCATTGTGAATGAGGTGCTTAAAGGAAATGCTTCAGCGTTAAGTTTTGTGCAGGGAGCTATTTCCACCGGAATGGTTCTGGGCGGTTTTATGATTGCTTTATGGAATCCAAGAAAAAAGAGGGGGAAAATTTCGTTAATCTGCTTGTTTATCATGGGATTTGTCTTTATCCTTTTTGGCCACGCCGGATCGTTATGGCAGCTCATCGTGATTACAGGAACGATCGGATTTTTAATCGCTGCCGGAGATATTCCTATGAGATCACTTATCCAGGAAAATACTATGCCAGAGCAAATGGGCAGGGTTCAGGGCATTAATACTGCTGCTTCTAACGGTTTAGCACCATTATCATTTGCTTTTACTTCCTTGCTGCTGTCTATAGGAGTATCAATCAGCTATATTCTAACCTTTTGCGGAGCTTTGCTAATGGTATATACAATGTTTGGCTATTGGAAGTTTCATGCTTAGCGAAATGCGGATTAATTTAACGATAAACAAAACCAACTGGACAGTTTGATTAAAGCTGCATTCCATAAAGTTCAAAATTTCCAGGAAAGTGCATAGTCGCCAATTTTTCATGTAACGAATGATTCATTAATCACGTCAAATGTTTGAAAAGAGAAAATAAGAGGTGGTTAATATGAAAAAATTAAGTCTTGTTTTTATAATTTGTTTATCCCTTGCACTTGCAGCATGCGGAAATACGGCTAAACAGGAAGTAAAGCAAAAAGAAACCCACACTGAAGTAAAGGAAAACAAAGAGAGCAGCAGCGATACTGAGAAAAAGGAAATTATTAAAGAAGAGGCTGCCTATTCAGGACAAATTGATGGGAATTCGATTGAAGTAATTACTGATTCAGAAACAATGGCACTGCAACTAGGAGAAGTAGAAGGAATAGATTGGAGCAGCATTGAGGAAAAGGCACCTGTTATAATCAGCTATTACAAAAATAATAAAGGCCAAAATATACTAACGAAATTTGAAATCACTCACTCTCAAGAAAATAATATAGAAAAAAGTAGCCAGGATGCTGCAGCAAAAAAGGCTAAAGTCATAAGGACGGAAGGGATATACACAGGCCGGATCGATGGCAATTCGGTAGAAATAAATACAGGCAATGAAACATTAGGTTTGCAGGATGGGATGGTTAAGGATTTTAACTGGGACGGCATTCCAGATAATTCACCTGTTATCATCGAATATTTTATAAATAATGAAGAGCAGTACGTTTTAACTTATATTGAAATGAAGATGGAAAAGCAGGAGGACATCATCAAAGCAGAAGGGGCTTATGCCGGTAAAATTGACGACATTACCATTCATGTAAATACGGAAATGGAAACTCTGCCACTGCAAATTGGAAATGTGAAGAATGTTGATTGGGAGAGCATTCCTGAAAATGGAAGGGTTATAGTGTCCTATTATAAAAATGAGAACGGCCAAAATATGTTAACAAGTATTGATGTAAAATAAACATCCCTTTTCAAACATCTATCACCACATTAGCCCACCCTGAATATAGTATGGGTGGGTGGTGATAACAGTGAATACTAATCTTTTTCAAATCTATCAAATGGGCAATATTTTAAAATTAAAAATGAAAGGTGAAGTTCGTTTTTTGCCTTTTTATCTTTTCGTGGACCAGCATTGTATCGGACAGTTTTACCCGCGTTCTGAGATGTACTTTGATACAAGCAGTTTAGGTAATGGAACCCATCGTCTTACGGTTTCGGGATCTTTCCTGCAAAACAAAGAAGCAATAGGGTATGTCAATCGATTTCAGTTTAATAGTGATACGTCGAGGAATCTTGGGCAGGACTTTAAGCCGGGAGATATTCTTGTTGCAAGTGACAATGTGAATGGATTCCCCCCGGGTTATATGGGACACTCAGCAATTGTTGTAGACGATAGCCATGTTGTCGAGGCTATAATTATTCGTCCTTACATCAAAAAAGACACGATTGAACAGTTTACCGCTGCCCATCCGCTATATGCCCATTATCGCCCTAAATCAGATGAAATGGGAAAGGGAGCGGCAAATTTTGCTCTTTCATATTTTGCCGCCTTTCAAGACAATGCAGCAAAAGGAAAGAAAAATCCTGTCTTTTCTTTTACTGCGAAAACTCCGCTGGATGACCTATGGGAATCCATTTACTGTTCAAAACTCATATGGTTATCCTATTACTATGGAGGTCATTACAAGTTTTATAATGATTATTTTTTATTTTCACCTGAAGATTTAGAAACAGGTTTAAGCCAGGATGAAAACTTTACATTGATTTACAAACATCATGATTTTGCTTTTCATCTTAATACATGACTATAACAAGCCCATGGTTGGAGACCTCGGGCTATTTTTCTTTTCTAGACTCATACCCAAACAAATCAGTTGTATCGGTCATATTGTAAAAAGGTACGATAGACCATAAATATTTTTGGAGGGGTATTTCCATGAACACACAAAATAAATTAGCGCAGCATTTAGGAAAACTGAATTATTATTTTCAAAAAATGAAGCAGGCACAAGATCTGAACACATACCATCATTACGTAAAGAAGGTCAGAAAGCATTGGATGAAGGGATATGAGAATTGGGAGCTGATGGGGATGCCGTTTCTGCAGTTCAATCCATTTTTGCAAATGAATCCTCATCTGGAATTTAACCCGGAAACAGATATTGAAATTAATCCAAATTTTGAATTCAATCCTATGACACAAATCAATCCCGAACTGGAAATCAGCCCGATGACTCAAATTGAAGTTAGCCCGAAGACACAAATCAATCCAAAAGCTTACCTCAATTTTGATCCGGATCTTAATATTAACATCGGTAACAATAATCAAAGGGAAGAAGAAGCAGGAGAAGAAGTATAGAAGTAAAAATCAACCTCATCACAGAGGTTGATTTTTTTATTGAGAATGCGCGTAAGGGTTACAGGATGATTCGATTGAGTACTAAGCACTTTTTACTTGTAAAAATCCGGCATGCTGGAAAGCAGAAAAGGGGAAACGAGGCATCGGTTGAAACAAATTGGCAGCTTGTGAACCTGCAATCCACTGCACGAAGATTGCAGGCTGCTGCACTGGTGTTGTAAACGGTTTGCCACTTTCTTCTTTTAGACGTTTTTCGCATTTATTATGTATAGAAATTTTCCCTTGGTTTTGTGAGTAAAAGTGAAATACCAATTTTTTTGCAGATAGTCAAGTAATGAAGCATTGTCAGCAATACTATACCAGCATTCATTCCAACTATAATCCCCGCCATATTCAATGATGGCTGCGAGCCAAGTGCGAACATGACAGAAAAGGAAATGATATGGGACCATACTGAATGGAGAAGAGCATCTTTAACCAGCCCCAGACCTATTAAATAAGCCTGCATTGGGATAACCAGGAAATGGAAGAGGAAATACGGCCATAAAAGCTTTAAATAGAGTGCTGCTGCAGAAGAAGAAAAAAACAGGGCTGTTAAGGGCTCTGCGAATATATACATGGCAAGAACAGAAGGGATTCCGTAACACATCGTAAACAGCATGGACTGCTGGAGAAGATTTCTTAATTTTTCCATATCCCTTTTTGCATATGCATCTGAGACGTTTGGGATGAGCATAATCATAAGGGAATGGGCGATAAATGCCGGAAAAAAACCAATCGTCATCGCCACTCCGGTCAGCATTCCAAAATGCTCCGTCGCTGTTAATGCACCAAAGCCTGCAGAAATAAGAACAAACTGGATTAGAAACGGCTGTACCGCATTGGTTATAGCATGGAAAATGCGCAGCCCCACAGTTGGCAAAGAAACGGCGAGCAGCTTTTGCCGGGCGTTTTTTCCTGACATTAGTGTATGAGGCGATTTTTTCATAATTTGAATGTGGATGATAAACAGGCTGATCAGGTAAAGGAATACAATTAATTCACTTCCAATTAAGGCGCTGAGAGTGACAAACAGCGCTTTTTCCTGATCATAATCAAAAAAATGAAAAATAATCAAAAGCATTCCAAATTGAAATATTTTTCTAAGAAAATTAGAAAAAGCTATTTTTCCCATCTGCTGCACGCCGATAAAATATCCTTTCGCGATGGAAGAAATGGCGGCAATGGGAATCAAACCAATTAAAAGCCATTTTACATATGGATGGTATCCAGCCAAAACAGACGGAAAAGATAGGAGCAATACAGTAATGCCAGCAATAGCCAGCATTACAAATACGGCTAAATGAAAGGCATGCTGAAGAAAATGATAATGGAGATTGCGGTTATTCTCAGCGATAAACTTGGAGATCGATATTGGCATCTCCAGGCTGGCAATGACCATTACCATGATAACAACCGGCAATATTGACATATAAAGACCCATTCCAGATTCTCTAAGCTCCCTGGCAAGTATCATATTGACAAAGAACTCTATACACTCACTGAAAAAGGCGGCAACGATTAAAATGATGGTTCCTTTGAAAAAGGAATTCATGGTGTCTCACTCCCTAATTACAATGTTTACTTTAAAGGTATGAGACAAACTGTCCGATTATTTTAAAAATTGTTCTGTAAATAGGAAAGAGCTGGCACAGCAGGTGCCAGCTCAGGGAAATTATTTATTCTGATTGTTATTATCCATTTCGTCAGTATCCTGACTTCTAACATCCTGCCTGACAGGTGCCAATTCTTCTGAGGCCTCCGTCTGGTACTGGTTTCTCTCAACATTCCCGCCTGTTTCTTCAGCTTGCATTGGGTCAATCCTTGCAACAATCTTATGGTAAAGGAATTCCATTAAAGTAACAGCTATGGCAGAAACTAAGGAAGCTGTGATTAAATCGTCTTCATAGGTAATGTAGTTGCTCAGCCATAAAACAACTAGGAATGCTATACCAAAATCAGCAGCTGAAGCCACAGAGTTGTTTGTTCTAGGTAATATCAGCAAATCGCCGATGATATAGCCAGCCAGCGTCAGTACAAAGGTAATCAGCAAAACATCTGTGAAAGAATAGTTAAAAAATGCTCCCAAGATGATGCCCAGCAAAATGAAGGTTGCGACAAATTTTATCGCATAAGCCATTAGATGTTTCATTGTATCATCTCCTTTTGTGTTATTTTGGCTCTTGGCATCTGAAATATTCGGCTGCTTCGCCAATAATGAGGCGTATACCCGCTGGAAAGGTTTTTTATAAAGCCTTCCACACATAAAGAAGGAATTGAGAATCCGGGAATCATTCTATTCACTTTTTTACCTAAACATGTTTATAATAAATAGGAGATATTAGGACCTAGTCTTTATTACTGCCATAAATCGAGGAGATTATAAATGAGAAAAAGAGTTGTTATAACAGGGATTGGAGCTGTAACACCATTAGCAAACAATGTATTTGCGGCCTGGGAAAAAATCAAGGCCGGCATTTCAGGAATTACACGCATGACCCGGATTGATGTGGAGCAGTTTAATGTAAAAGTAGCGGGGGAAGTAAAAGACTTTGTCCCGGAACAATACGTTGACGGAAAAGAAGCACGAAGAATGGGCAGGTTTTCACAGTTTGCAATTGCTGCAAGCAAGATGGCTGCTGAAGATGCGGGTGTTATAGTAGGAAAAAATATAGCTCCGGAACGGGTTGGAGTATGGATTGGGTCTGGAATAGGGGGATTGGGAGAGTTTGAAGAGCAGCATAAGCGCTTCATGGCCCGAGGCCCTAAACGTGTGAACCCATTCACTATCCCGATGTTTATTCCTGACATGGCAGCAGGCCGGGTTTCCATTGAATTGGGGGCTAAGGGGATTAATAATTGCTCTGTCACGGCCTGTGCTTCCGGTGCTAATAGTATTGGTGATGCATTACGGGTCATTCAAAACGGAGAAGTGGATATGATGATTGCAGGAGGGACCGAAGCCTCGATAACCGAAATGAGTGTGGCTGGTTTTTCCAACATGACCGCATTATCAACAAATCCTGATCCAACAACGGCTAGCCGTCCGTTTTCGAAGAACCGTGACGGTTTTGTCATTGCAGAGGGTGCAGGAATTGTTATTTTGGAAGAAATGGAACATGCACTCGCACGCGGAGCAAAAATATACGGAGAACTAGCCGGATACGGAGCTACGGGGGACGCTTACCATATTACTTCTCCAGCACCTGATGGGGAAGGTGCCCAGCGCGCTATGGGACTTGCATTGAAGGACGCCGGCATTATTCCCGAACAAGTGCACTATATAAATGCCCATGGCACCTCAACCCAATACAATGACCTGTATGAAACCCTGGCAATCAAGGAAGTGTTTGGCCCGCATGCTTACCAATTAGGAGTAAGCTCAACCAAATCAATGACAGGGCATACACTTGGTGCCGCCGGTGCAATTGAAGCGATTTTTTCCTTACTGGCCTTGAAAGAAGGCATTATGCCGCCAACCATAAATTATGACAATCCCGACGAAGAGCTGGATCTGGACTATGTTCCAAATACAGCACGCAAAGCAAACCTGAATGTTGTATTGTCCAACTCATTAGGTTTTGGCGGCCACAACGCTTCATTAGTGTTTAAAAAATACAAATAACAAACTCGCTCCCAATAGAGATCCCAAGTGAAGCATATCACTTGGGATCTTTTTGCCCGTCGCCAGCATTAAGCACACAGATACAAAGCTTATCCATTAGACTGAGAATATGTATGGGTATTTGGAGGCTCATTATTGGAAATCCTAACCGCATGTAACATGTATAATTTGTCAATAAAAGGCCCAAGAAGGATTGGATCTAAATCTGCTTTGAAATAATTTTTAGATAGTGTAAGTTGAAAAATGTTAAATATGGCTTCTGTTGATATTTTTATCAATATTTATCCAAGGTTATTTAAAGATATACTTATTGTTTTACTCGGGATTAACATTCTTTGGCAAAATCACGCTGAATGTTGTTAACTCATCATTTGATTCGCATGAAATGGAACCGCCATGCTTTTCAATAATTTTCTTACAAACAAACAGACCTATTCCTGTTCCAAGCTCTTTCGTCGTGAAAAATGGTTCAAAAATAGTTTTTTTATAATCTGGGGCTATGACTGGACCATTATTGGAAATGCTAATAATTAGTGTATCATGCGAATTTTGGCATGTGATGATTAAATTCCTGACTTTTTCCTGCTGTTTAAGAGCATCAATGGAATTCATAATCAGATTCAAAAGAACCTGCTTCAGTTCATCCTTATGGGCAGAGATAATCAAATCCTCTGGAACATCAGGTATCACATTAATTTGTGAGTCAGCGATGCTGGGATAAATAAGCTCTTGTAAATCGCTGAAAAGGTCAATTAACGATACATTTTCTCGTCTCTGTTCATTAATCTCTGCTTTTGAAGTATGAAGGAATTGGGCAATTCTAAAATTCAGCTGATTTAATTCATGTTCAATAATATCCAAATACTTAAGTTCGGGATATTCCTGTTTCAGAATTTTAGTAAAACCCATTACAGCTGTTAAAGGATTACGAAACTCATGTACAAAACTAGAAGATATTTGTCCCAGCACAGCTAATTTATCCTTATGGTTCTCGCTGATAAAATGAGTCTTTTCATTTAGCTCTAAATTTTTTCGATTAATATATTCACTAACGGCATGGTAGCAAAATTGATTGAAATATGTATTAATCTTATCTACGATCGGCTGTAAGAAATGTGAGGGAAGGTCACATTGAAAAAGCTTATCGACTATTATGCTCCTGCCTACATTTACGTTATATACAAAATCTCCAATATTAATTTCTGATTCTAGACGTTCCATGGCAACCTTATAAGCCAGCATTTTTACTTCATCTTCCGAAATAGACCCGTTTATCGCCTTCTTAATGATGTTATACATTTGAATACCATTATCAAGAATTTTATCCAAATGCGGATCTGCTTCATCAGTATAGATTTTCGCTTGCCATTCCTCCAAAAATGCAGTCTGCTGCTTTTCCAGGAGCATTAAAAGATCCTGAACATATGATTTTTGCTCTAACGATGACTCCAATTTATTTCACCACTTCCTGCAGGATTAAGGTTATCACTATTTTATATTATTTAATACTGTATTTCTCCCATTAATGACAAATTTTATTAAAAAACGCACGACAAATTTTTACAATAAACCGATTATACTTATACAAACTTTGTAAATAGATATTAGTAACACCTCTATTCATAGCATTCCAAATGTACACCACATAACATCAAAGGGCTGAGTGATGGGTATTCTCTTAAGGAGAGTTTAATCATCGCATCCTGCAAACCAAGGGTTCTAACCCACTTAAACACCGCATTTATGTTACTATCATAATCATTAAAAGGTATAAGGTGGAGAGAATATGAAGTCAATAGGAGCAATCCCTAAAAATATTTCTCTTTTGCATGCTTTAGACAGTATTGGAGAAACAATCATAATATCTGATAAAGATTATAATATTCTTTGGATGAATTCGAATGCAACTGAATTATTATCACAGGTAGCACCATTATTTGGCCTTTCTAGTGCAGAAGACTTAATCGGAGTCAATATGAACTATTTTCACCGGCATCCAGAACACCAGAGAGATATTATGGATCGCCTTTCAGGCAGACATAGAGCACGTATAAATATTCGTGATCGGTTTGTAGCGGATATTGTTATTACACCAATAGTAGAGGAGCATTCACAGGTAACTGGCTACATAGTCATGCTTATGGATGTCACAACGAAGGCAGAAGAGGATAAAGAGAAAGAAAAGCTAATAAGTGCTTTATCAGTTCCTATGATAAAAATATGGGAGAATACAATTGCTATCCCGCTTATTGGCGAATTTGATAATGACCGTGCAGACAGATTAATTTCCTCTTTATTGAAGGAAGCCGCTGCGCACAATATCCATTATGTACTTGTAGATCTTAGTGGATTATATCAATTTAACGATCAAACAAAATTTTATATTCAAAAATTGTATGATAGCCCATCGTTACTTGGGACACAGTGTATTCTTGTAGGTATAACTCCAGAATTAGCAATGGCGGCAGGGGAGTTAAATCGAAGTATACTTTCTTTCCATTCGGCGCATGCAGGGTTAAAGTTCATTTTAGATCAGAAGGAATAAGAAAAAGTTACTCTGGTTATCAGTCAAAAAAGAAGACTGCTCAATAGGTAAAACACCGTACATTAGTGAAAATGTACGGTAATAAAAATACTCTTAATGTATTTTTCGCAGGATTTTATTTTCAATACTATAACTATAACACCTTCACCTGCAATGGCTTCAATATGACCGTTATAAGATACATACAAGTATTTTCATCTATACCATAATTATTTAAGTTGCCAAAGTGGTCGGCTGCGTGCCGGATATGGTTCTCATCATTCCATTGAGTAAAATGAACAGGGGTTTTGAGATTCTTATAAAATCTCAGGAAACATGAACGCGGTCGTTTCCTTGATCGGCTATATATTCAGCGAAAAAACGGAAAACTTAAAAAAGACAGCAAATTCTTGTTTTGCTGTTTTTGTTAAAACCCGAAGAGCATTCCCATAATATTTCTTTTCCTATTTTTCTTTCTTGCTGCTGATTGATCGATAGGAAGAGGGCGTTCCATAGAACTGCTTTTTTTCATTTGCTTCTGATTAGATTCCAGCCGGGCGATTTTTTCAGATAGCATTTTTACTTGTTCATGCAGCTCCTCGATTTCACGGCGGTGCTGGAGCAGCTGGTATGAAACAACAGAATCCGCCTTTTGGTTCAGGCTATATTCAAGCTGATTTATTTTAGAAAGAAAGAAGTTTTCCGTTGTGTCTTTTTCAGGAGGTTTCGCCGATTGCTTATGAGCAAGAGCCTGAGGAAGTTTTACTTCAGCGAGAGGAATGCCCTGTTGAATTTGACTTTGGATTTGCCGCAGTATTTCGATACTTTCTTCTGTATAAATATAGTGTCCCAATTCATTACGGTCCATAGGAAGTGCGGAATGCTTGACCCACCTTTGAATCGTGCTGGTTGATACCTCTAATAGTTTTGCTGCATGTTTAGTGTCCATTTTTATCCCTCCTTATGAAGAATCTTCTTCCTCCATAAGGCGAACTCCTTTGCGGTTGACAAAAGAACCTGCCATTCGTCAAAGAAAGTGTTATATTTCTTTTTTACTGCAGAGGATGTCGATTAAGATAATGTACTAATAACCTAATCTTCACTGCCTGTGGAAGGAGAGGAGTAATTTTCTCTGAACCACTTTTTAAAGAAAAATAGAATAGCCAGAACGAATGTTAAGTAAATCATGGCCCCAAACAAAAATTTAGGCCATGATGACAGAATGTGACCCCCTGTGTAGGCTACAAAGAAGGCTGGGGGGATTTTTCCAAGAGCCGTAGCCGCTATATATGGCAGGAAGGCTATGAATGATATTCCAGAATAAATGTTAACAACAGGAGGGGGGACAACAGGAACAATTCTGGCCAGAAATACTGCCAGAAAGGTATTTTTTTCAATCATTAGCTGAAATTTTTCAATATGCTTAAACTTGTTCAGATAAGCTTTAAAAAAATCAGTCAAAAGAAACCTTGCCAGCAAAAAGTAAAACGCACAACTGATCAGACCGCCAAACCAAATAATCAACGTGCCGGTCAGCATGCCGAATTTTGCACCCATCATAAAGGAAAACAGCGAAAAGGGTACGATAGGAATAGTGGCAAAAACAGCTGATATTATGAACATAAGCGGGAGGGGTGCATTACCATCATCCTGTATCCAGTGAAGAATCTCTTCCTTATAAATAAAACCAATAATGATCATTAGTAAATACACAATGAAAATTAGCCATTTTCTCACCTATAACCCACCTTTAAAAAACAATTGCATGGCCAGCCCAATACTTTCTTAGTTCTTACTAACGGCCTTCCTTACACTCACATACTTGGAGCGATAAATTCATATATCAAAAAAACCCTGCATCTGCAAGGGTTTCCTTTTCGATATTCACCTAGGTCAGAGTCTTCCTGATTGCCGGAATTAAATCTTCGGCAATTTGTCTGCGTCTCTTGACGTTAGTTCCTCTGCCATTTCTGTACCATATGAAATCATCTGCGTGCTAATGCCTCGCTGGTTCCTTTCACCGGTTATCTTTTCGTTTTCCTGGCTATGTAAATATCTGTGCACAAAAACTTCTGCAGCTGTTACAATCGTCGCTGCGATTATACTCCCCCATCCGATTTGCACATAACTATCAAGCAGGACACTTCCAAATATCCAAACACTGAGGTATGTGATCAGAAAATCCATCATGGTAGCGGCAGTATTGCCAAAATGGGGAAGGATGAAACGGTCGCCGACCAGATAAGAAATGACTGTAACGATAGCACTAAAGGATAGAACATCAGCCATGGTCGCATCAAAAAACAAATCAAGTCCAATGGCAAAAGCAACTATACAAGTAATAAATTTTATTAAAATTACAGTTATATTTTTCATTAACTAGACCTCCCTTTTTCATTTAGTGTTGACCAAAAAGGGAGATCCATACATGTAAAATCAACTATAACGGATAAATAATAAATATCCTAAAAAGCCCATTTTCTTTCTCTAATTCAGCAGGAAGGCTTAGTCTTCCCAAATCTGGATATTCAAATTACCATTCTTAATATTCTCTAAAACTGTTTCCAATTCTAGAATTGCATTTTTATATGAAGTGTCCTCAAGTCCATTAATTTCATTCAAACGGCTTTCCAATACGTGTATTAATTTCATTTTGTCGATCATCTTTTTTCTCCTCTACAGGTTTTTTCATAGAGTTTTTGAAAATGCGCTTTTGAGACTATTTTCTCATATATAAGTCATAAATTCGACATTTTTTTTATTTTATTTTACCTTTCATGTTTATAATCTAAAAAAATGGGTATGGACCGAGAAGCAAAAGAAAATAAAAGCAAGATTTTAAATGTAATTTTCCGGGGATTTTGCCATAATTAGAGTTTGAGAGGGGGATTGGAATGCTTAGATTATATGGGGCTCTAATAGGATTGAGCATAATCTGGGGTTTATCATTTGTGTTCATGAAATGGCTGCTTCCGACAGCAGGAATTTGGGGAATCGTATTTCTGCGATGTGCTGCGGGTGCTGCGGTACTGCTGCCCGTTTTATGGCTGAAGAGAAGGGAAATTAACGGGAAACTGCCATGGAAAGCATTAATCATGGTTGGTATCTTTAACTGCGGTATTGCGTGGGTACTGATTCCGTTAAGCGAAACAGCCATTAATAGTACGACCGCTTCTATACTTAATGCAACAACACCGATTTGGACCGGGCTTATTGGATTTATTATTTTTTCATATGTCCTGACAAAACGGCAGTGGATCGGAATATGTATTGGTTTTATCGGCATCCTTATGTTGATGGATTTTCAATTCGGACAGTTATTTGGCCAGGATTTCATCGGAATTGGAACAATGCTGCTGGCTGCTGTTAGCTATGGATTAGCAGGTCAGCTAACAAAGCGTTTTCTGAGCGCAACAGGGGTGCTCGTTATTACGGTATCCACGCTTCTGACAGGAGCAATCATCGGTTTTATTGGAATGATGCTGACAGAGCCTGTAAAGCCTACTTTGTTATTGGAGCCGCTGACGATTTTTTCAATCATTGGCCTTGGCTGCTTTGGCTCAGGAATCGGGCAGCTTATTTATTTTTACATTAATAAAAAGGGCAGCCCGGAGCTTGCTTCTACCGTAACCTATCTTATTCCAGCAAGCGCAATGGTGTGGGGTTATGTGCTTTTGGATGAGGAAATTACACCAAATATAATTATTGGCCTGCTTACTATCTTTATAGGGGTTTATTTGTCTTCTAAAAAAAGTAAAAAGGCTAGTGCCAGTAAAGATATTTCCCGAAAAGAAATGCAGAAGGCAAAATAATAATTCCAAAATTGGATACTCAAAGGTTATAAGGAGACGGAGCGGGAATGTCAGATATGAGAGATAAGTTAAAGCATTATATGGACACGTTAGGAGATAACAATCATTTCAATGGAACGGTACTAATTGGTTATCAAGACAGGATTCTGTTTAAAGGCGGCTACGGGAGCTCGTCCTTTCAATACGCTATCCCTAATACCCCGGAAACAATTTTCAGGGTTGGCTCAATAACAAAAGCATTCACAGCTATGGCAATTCTTTTGCTCCATGAGCAGGGCAGCCTTAATATTGAAGATACTGTTTCCGTTTTTTTGCCTGATTTTCCGAATGGTGATCGCATCACTATCCATCAGTTAATGACTCATACTTCTGGAGTCAAAAATTTTACCGCTAACTCAGATTATTGGTCAACCAGAATGCGGCTTCCTTTCACACTAGAAGAAACAATTGATTCGTTTAAGGAGCCGCCGCTGGGATTTAATCCAGGTACAAAAATGGACTATAGCAATTCTGGCTATATCCTCTTAACTGCGATCATTGAGAAAGCGGCACAAATGCCTTATGCTGATTTTCTTAAAAAATGGATATTTATAAAATTAGGATTAGCCAATACTGGAGTGGATAATGGCCGGACAATAATTAAGGGGCTAGCCACCGGGCATACGGTCTGGGAAGACGTCATTCACACCAGCTTCATAGATATGACATTCCCCCTCGGTGCATATGGGATATATAGCTGTGTTGAAGATTTATTTAAATGGAGCAGGGCTCTGGTAAAGTATCAGCTGCTGCCTAAGGAGCTGCAGGATAGGATGTTCTGCGGCTTTGAGAAAGGGTACGGGTATGGCTGGGCTATTGAAGAAGGATCTGGGAAAGTTGTGCCAGGCATTTTGGCGATATTAATGGCTTCTTTAACAATATTGACCTGCATTTAGACGAAGAGCTTACAGTGATTGTTTTAAGCAATATTAATATCACGCCCGCCTCAAAAATCAGCAGTGACCTAGCTACTATTTTTCTGAGCGGCACTCTTGAAGCTAAAAACCCGCTTGTACCGTTGACAAATCCTTTATCTTTTGAAAAGCTTTGCGGCACTTACTCGAACGGATCTCAACAGGTTTTCATTTCGTATAACCAAAATTTGTACTCCACAATCAATAAAATGTATAGGGTACAATACAAATTCAAGTTAATAGCTATAGAGGAAGCCGAAGATCAAGTAACATTTGTGAGCGATTTTATTGATGATACATATTTATTTAAGGTGAATAATCAAGGGGAAATAATTTCATTTAAGGTACAAGAAGCTTTTAAAGTAACTGAATATATGAAGCAGTAAAAGAAGGCTGCTGTAAAGGGCAGGGTGAGGAATTTAGAAAATAGGGTCTGGCAAACTAAACGAGAATAAATAGGGATTGCACATAATATAATTATGTAAACTATTATCCGTAATATAAAAAAATGTAGAAGAAATAAAGATAGACAATTGTAGGATAACAAACCTTATAGCTTCAAGCCCGGACTTTTTATCCGGGCTTACTAAGCTTTTTTTAGTTTATTGAGAAAAAAAGGTCTCCAAGCAGGCTTTAATTATTAATTCGCCGATTCGTTATTTAATTGCCGGAGGGTTTCTTTATCACATATCACAAACAACTGAGCGTTGGTAGGGATAGGATGGTCCAGTTTTTTATTGATTTGGAGGTCGCTGTGGTCTGCGACTAGAGTAGCGCCTTTATCCAGAAGCTCTATGAAAGCATCCCGATAGGTTTTCCAATGCGGCTGACGGGCGATTTCGTACATTCCTTCTTCAAATTGCCTGCTCATTAATTCTGAATACATTCGGATTACTCCATGATGGAATAAAGAACTGACGGCTGCATGTGATATCATTTCTTGCGTTGGAATAAATTCATCCACCTTTACATGCTTGAATAAACTTATATGCTTTTCATTTACCACTTCGGCGGTGACATGAATCTCCGTATTCGTTTCTTCCTCAATTGAAGTTATCGCAGTAGCAATAATCAGGGTTTTT
The DNA here is from genome assembly GCF_002860285.1 of Bacillus sp. M6-12. Taxonomy (GTDB): domain Bacteria; phylum Bacillota; class Bacilli; order Bacillales; family DSM-1321; genus Peribacillus. The sequence goes on along the minus strand of NZ_PGVF01000003.1, from coordinate 10,750 downwards.
CCGTCAACAAGCAAAGGATCCTTTGTTGAGTAATGATCCTCCGTGACTTTGTCCGCAAAAATGATAACTCCCTTTGCTTTGGGCAAGTTAGCCTGAAACAGAGTATCTCTGTTGGCTGCATCCCCGCGGATATAATGCACGCGCTCCTCCAGCAGGGGGGCTTTCTCAAGGCTGCAAATGATAACCACTTCGGTCTTTTCATCAGAACTCAGTATTTCTTCTACGGCAATTTTGGATTTATCGCTCCAGCCAACAAGAATTATATGGTCTTTTCCTGTATATTTCATTTTTCCACCAACTCTAAGTTTTTCAATTGCTGTTACTGTTTGAATGATTTTCCCAATAAAAACGGTCACAAGTCCGATGCCTGTAATGTAAAGTATAATGGTAAATACTTTGCCGGCATCAGTCACAGGTGCATAATCCCCAAAACCTATAGTAGCAAGCGTTATAAAAACCCAATACAACGCTGTTAAGTAGGATTCAAATGTCTTCGGTTCTAAATAAAGGGCTATAAATGCAGCCATTAATATGTATAAAATAAAAAAGGGGAAAAAAATTCTGCCCTTTATCTTAATAAGGTAGAAGATTAATTTTCTTACCATTTCGTTCACCTATCCGTCTATGTCATTGATCTATAGTATTTCCATATTTCTATTAGAATTGCTGAAACTTCCTTTGGGAGCCCTTTTCCCATCAAAACCTTCACTTAAACCAATGCGATTGGGCTGAAAGCAAGCAGTGAGATTTTTAGCAGTTCAAAATTTGGACACATAGAAGGTGTTTCCACCATTAATTACCATACCATTTCCCCAATAATCATCCTAAAATGGAGGCAACAGGTAAAAAAGGGGAGAAACGAGATGGATACAAAAAAACTCGAGCATGCACTATTTTACTTACAGGAGCTAGGCTTAGAGCTAAATGAATATGAAAAGACAAACAGCGAAATGCCAATAGAAGACTATAAGGATTTATTATCATATACAATATCGCTTATCAGAAGCGTTAAGGAATACTCTTCCTCCATAGACAAACAGCTTACAAACCAATAAGAATTACAAATAATCTTTAAAAAATAGCCGGGTTCAGTCCTCCTCCGTTTTACGGCGGGGACTGAACCCGGCTTATTTTTTCTAACCCTTTCGGGGAATAGATGGTGTGTTGTTTGGATCTGGAGGAACAGCTTCGTTGCCCATATAATGGTCGCTGACCTGTTCGTGAGTAGTAGCCAGTCCGATTGAAACCTCGTCATCTTTTTTATAATCTTCAGTATCAAATGTTCTGCCTGCTATCTCCAGGCTTTTCTCCAATTCTTCTTTTTTCATTTAGTAAAACCTCCTTTCATCATACATATTTTTCTTCAAAAAACTCAAATTCATTCACTACCCTTCTATGATCCTAAATCGATTCGCCAATGGGGGAATGTGGATTTTGTTAATTAAGACTGACATTTATTTCGCTTGTACATAGGATAAAGAGAAACCGAATCACTCAAGGGTTTCCATATAAAAAAGGCAGGTGAACTTCATGTCAGGTGGCGGATACGGATACGGCTGCGGCTTCGCGCTTCTAGTCGTTTTATTCATTTTGTTGATTATCATCGGCGCTTGTTACGGAGGATATTAATATTTAGGAGGGCTTGCCGACGTTTGGCAGGTCCTCTTTTTGCAGCCTATACCCGCTAATAAGAAAAGTATTCTAATAAATGGCCTGAAGAAGAAGCTTTCTGAGAAAAACCGCTTAATTCAGGAAAAATGAATCCATGAACAGTCCTCTCACTTCTCAAAACCGGCTTTATTCCGTAAAAACAGTACTTAATAAAAGGAAAGGGAATTTCGCAAAAGAGGAGGTAGAACTATTTTTACATTTCTATCTGCATTATCCCCCCTAAAAGCTTGGTTAAGCGGGAGCGAGGAAGATGACAGGAATATTTTGAACGGCACGGCATTTGCCGCTTTAAAATGCTCTTTACAAAAAGAGCTTGCCAGCAGCAAACATCAGCCACAATGGCTGCTTCCTCATGAAACAGAGCTCGTAAAATCCGTACGGGCAGAGACAGAAAAATGGAACAGAAATAATGTAACGAGAACGCAGGCGTATTTGGCTTTTTATACGAAAAATCCTGAAATCCATTGGTCACTTTTAGCGCATATGGTATCACGGAATGGCGGATACCATATGACCGATCTAAAGGGTTCGGCAATGAAGCATTTGATAAGTGAAAGTGACCGCGATAGCTATTTTACTTTGCTTGAACAGGCCAACGCAGCCATTTTTTCTGATGCTTATCCTCAGCTGCTTTTATACGAGCAAGCCAAAGAAACAGGATTATGTTTAAGAAGAACTCTGCCGCTTTTTCATATATCCCGTTTTATGTACCCTATTTGGGAACTTTTTTTGGCTGAACAAAATTCCTTATTCCTGACAGCTGCTCTTATCATCAATGAACAGCAAATGCTGGAAAACAGAGTCCTCAGCCAGCCGAAAAATGCTGACATACTGAAGAAAATAGATTTTCAGCTACAGGAATTGCTGGGTCTAACGGCCGTTATTTTTCCATATAAAAAAAGGAAAAATGGTCTTTATTCACTTACAGGGCTGATAGTAAATGGTTTTAACGATCCCCAAAAAAGAATTATGACAGGTAAAAAGCTTTACCAGCTATTATTCCAGCATCCTAAAATTTATAAAGGAATATGGGAGTTTGCACAAAGCATTCCCCACACAGGCTCCCGTGCAGACTACTGGGCACCCCTTTTCTCAGTGCATAAGTCACCCGGTAAGATCTACAGCCCAGAATTATCTGTGGCGTGGAATGATGTTCCGCCGATTAGGCTATCAAAAAAAGATTGGTTCGATGATGTCAGCCAAATCGATGAACTGAAAACATACCCTTTCATTCCTAAGCAGGATATAACTGAAAGGGTTCTTGAAAATATAAGAACAATTCAATTGATAAATGAGGTTAAGGGAATCTTTTGATCACCTGCAGCAGGATCGATGAACCTCTTTACTTGAAAAGAGCCTTTGATTAATGCTACTATTCCCTAATTAATAGATGGGAGATGTTTTTCAATGGCTGATCATATCCTGCTTAACTCCAAAATAATAAAGATCAATGAACTCAGAGCAGAAAAAGTAATAAAGAACGGCAAAGAAGTCGAGAAAATCATTGTAGATTTTCAGGTGAATCACAGCGAGTACCATGATATCACTACCTTGTTGTATGAAAATGATTTTGATGTGGAAGTACCGTCCCACAAACTGAAATTTAAAGGAACTATTCATAATTACTCCACATCCGTAACAAATCTGTACGAAGCAGACGCAGTAGGAATTTTCCATTTAGAGCTGATTGAACGATAAAGTTTACTATTTCAACGCATGGACTATCAAACGTCCATGCGTTTTTATTATGGAAACGGGCGGAGCTGCGCTGTTTTTTTTTCATAAGAAAAAAAATATTTTAATTAAACGGAAAATTTTTCAGTGTAAATTCGCCACAGCACCATTATTGTGTCAGCAAATGCACGGGAGGGAAGGTGCACTATTGATTGTTTCTTTCTCTAAAGGTAATAGCCTGCAAAAAAGGCCATAAGATGATAAAAGGAATCAATTAACACATTGGCTATCTCAGGATAAGGAGGCTGCCAGGTATGGCCAGATTTGACCGTTACTTTTTAATGGAACCTAAAGATGCCATAGAGTATATCCGTGAAAAAATGCCAGCTTTTGAGAAAGAGCATAACGTGACCTGCACGGAAATCGGCGACGGGAATTTAAACTATGTGTTTCGTTTAGTGAATTTGAATGCCGGTACCTCTATCATCGTTAAACAGGCTGGGGAAACGGCCAGAATTTCTGATGAATTTAGGCTTTCCACCAACCGAATCTGTATAGAATCAAATGTTTTGAGGCTTCAGGGCAGACTGGCACCGGGGCTGGTTCCCAAGGTTTACTTGTATGATGATAAAATGAACACCTGCATTATGGAGGATCTTTCTGATCATGTTATCTTAAGGTCCGCACTTTTGACCCGAAAGATTTTCCCCGGGCTAGCAGACCATTTATCCACATTCCTGGTCCAAACACTGCTGATGACTTCTGATATTGTTATGAATCATAAAGATAAAAAGGAACAAGTTAAAGCTTACATCAATCCCGAGCTTTGTGAAATAACAGAGGATCTTGTTTATTCAGAACCATTCAATGACTATTACAGCCGAAACGAATTGCTGCCTGAAAATAAAGCATGGATTGAGGAGAATATCTATAACGATAAAGGGCTTCGTCTGGAGGCTGCAAAATTAAAAATAGATTACATGACAAATGCACAGGCTCTGCTTCACGGTGATTTGCATACAGGGTCAGTTTTTGTGCGTGAAAACTCAACAAAGGTGATTGATCCGGAATTTGCGTTTTATGGTCCAATGGGCTATGACATCGGCAACATAATAGCCAATTTAATTTTTGCCTGGACAAATGCAAAAGTTACCATGCCGGCAGGTGACCTCAAAAATTCATTCACTGACTGGATGGAAGAAACAATCATTCAGGTACTCGATTTGTTTTCAGCAAAATTTTTGGCTGCCTGGGGGAATAATGCGACCGAGGTCATGGCCAAGGAGGAAGGGCTTGACCGCTGGTTTTTAGCTGCAGTTCTAAAGGATACAGCAGGCATTGCCGGACTTGAACTGATCCGCCGCATTGTCGGTATCGCGAAGGTGAGGGATATTACTTCAATTGATCATAAAGAGCACCGTATTAAAGCAGAACGTTTTTGCCTGCAAACGGCCAAGCTTTTTATTATTAATCGGCAAAATTACAAATGCGGGAGAGACTTTGTACAAACGATGAAGTACCAATTTAAAAACCTGGGACCAGAAACGAGCTAAGAAGCAAAAAAGGGGGGTAGCATGTGCTTTTGCGGGAGGAACGGGAAAAAGTAGTCGAGTATGGAAAAAAATTAATTTCTAGCGGTCTAACAAAGGGAACTGGCGGAAATATTAGCATCTTCAACTCTAAAAAAAAGCTAGTGGCCATCAGTCCAAGCGGGATAGATTACTTTCAGACAACACCTTTAGATGTGGTAATTCTTGATTTAAATGGGAAGATTGTTAGCGGCATAAGAAAACCATCAAGCGAAAAGGCGATGCATTTAATTTTTTATAATAAACGACCGGATATAAATGCTCTTGTGCACACACATTCAGCCTATGCGGCTACAATCGCCTCCTTGAGATGGGATCTGCCTGCCGTATCCTATTTGGCGGCATTTGGCGGAACAAATATTAGGTGTGCACCATATCAAACCTTCGGTACAGAAGAATTAGCCGAAAGTGCATTTAATGGCATGAAGGACCGGCGGGCTGTGCTGCTGGCAAACCACGGACTGATCGCTGGAGCCCATACTATTGAGACAGCCTTTACTATCGCCGAAGAAATTGAATTCTGTTCAAGAATCTATTACCAGGCAAAATGCATCGGTGAACCGGCCATTTTACCTGATGAGGAGATGGAACTTCTTTCGAAAAAATTTGAGCAGTATTAGTGGAATTTTAATTTTTGAAATATTAGAACAGTCTTGACACGCGGAAGGAAACTGATCATAATAAAGAAAATAATTGAACGTGAATGAAGGAATAGTACGCGGAACTTTATGTGACAGAGAGCAGGGTTTATCAGCTGGAAGACCCCGCCGCAGAAAAGCCGCCGAACCTGCCTTCAGAGTCCTGTGCGAAACACAGGCGCTTCCCTTAGCGTTATCAAGGTAAAGCGGGATGCTTCTTGCATCCAATTAAGGTGGTACCACGGAAACTTTGCCCTTTTCGTCCTTTTTCAGAGGATGAAAAGGGCTTTTTTATTGAGCAAAACTTAACAACACTTTTCAGCAGGGGGAATTCTTAATGGCTAAAAAAAGAATTGTTGTCAAAATAGGCAGCAGCTCCATTACCAATAAAAGAGGGGAGATTGACCAAGAGAAATTTACTGACCATATACAGGCCATTTCCTATCTCCGGGCACAAGGCCACGAGGTTCTTTTAGTATCTTCGGGAGCGGTTGCGGCTGGCTTTAAACAATTGGGATACCCCTCACGCCCCGTTACATTAAAAGGCAAGCAAGCGGCTGCCGCAGTGGGCCAAAGTCTGTTAATCCAAGCATATCGCGAGCAGTTAAGCCGGTTTGGAATTGTGCCGGCCCAAATTTTGCTTACACGAAATGATTTTTCCAAGAAAGAACGATACAAAAACGCCTTTGCCACAATTTCAGAGCTGCTGGAACGCGGCATTTTGCCGATCATAAACGAAAATGATACCGTTTCTGTCGCCGAATTGACTTTTGGTGATAACGATATGCTTTCAGCGCTGGTCAGCGGGCTGGTCAAGGCTGAACAGCTGATCATATTAACTGATATTAATGGTTTATATGATTCCAATCCTCGGGAAAATCCGTCTGCCAAAAGGTACGACTTTCTTTCACACATATCCGAAGAAATACTGGCAGGTGCTGAAGGTGCCGGTTCCAATCTTGGTACAGGAGGAATGAAGTCCAAACTGATCGCTGCTAAAACGGCGCTTTCCCTGGGTGTCCGCATTTTTATAGGCAAAGGTACAGGCAGTCAGAAGTTAATAGAGATTATTGAAGGAAATGGGGACGGAACCTATATAGGAGCCGACGCGATAGCTTCAATCAACAGCAGCAAGCAGTGGATTGCCCTGCATTCACCTGTGTCAGGGAAAATTTCGGTCGATAAAGGCGCTGAGCAGGCATTGATTTACAAAGGGAAAAGTCTCCTTCCTGCAGGCATCTCAGAAATTAAGGGGGTCTTCAAGAAAGGCGACGTGGTGGAGGTATTCGGTTCAAAAGGACTTTTAGGCAAGGGAGAAGTTCTTTTTTCATCAGAAGAATTACAGCTAGTAATGGGGAAACGCAGTGAAGAGATAGAGCTTCTTGTTTCTTCAATTGAAGTCATCCACCGTGATAAATGGGTAAAAGCATAAGGGGGAGATTAAATGAGCGAGGTCAGAAATAAAGGAGAAGCTGCAAAAAAAGCAAGCTATTCGCTGATTGGCATTTCGACTGAGGATAAGAACCAAGCCCTGGGTTTTATTGCTGATCAGCTATTAAAAGATGCCGATTTTCTGATTGCCGAGAACAACAAAGACCTGGAGCAGGGAAAACAAAACGGATTTACTGACTCCTTATTGGACCGCATGCTGCTTGATAAAAAGCGAATTGAAGATATGGCAAGTGCAATCAGACTACTGGTCAAATTAAAAGACCCTATAGGTGAAACTCTTGAAACGATTGAAAAGGATAATGGCTTAAAAATCCTTAAAAAGCGCGTGCCAATCGGCGTTATTGGAATGATTTATGAAGCGCGTCCAAATGTAACAATAGATGCCGCGACTTTATCTTTAAAAACAGGGAACGCAGTCATCTTAAGAGGAAGCTCCTCGGCAAAGCATTCAAATCTGGCTTTGGTCAGAACGATTCATAAAGCTCTGGAAAGAACCGTAATTCCACAGGCGGCTGTCCAGCTGATTGAAGATACAAACAGAGAAACAGCTAAAGAGCTTTTTACCCTGACTGAGTTTTTGGATGTATTGATTCCAAGGGGTGGAAAAAACCTCATTGAAACAGTGGTAAAAGAATCTACTGTCCCCGTTCTGGAAACTGGGGCAGGCAATTGTCACATCTTTATTGACGAAACCGCTGAACCTTCTATGGCTGAACGGATTGTGCTGAATGCAAAAACTCAGCGGCCATCAGTCTGCAATGCGATTGAAACGATTTTGATTCACGAAAATTGGTTCGCTGCGCATGGGGAAAACCTGCTAAATATATTAAACAGAAATAGAGTGGAAATCTTTGGCGATGAAACGGTGTGCGAAGCTTTCCCAAAAGCGAAAGAAGCATCTGAGGATGACTGGGGCACCGAATATTTAGCTCTAGCAATCAGTGTTAAGGTTGTTAAGGATACTGAAGAAGCAATCCAGCATATTAATATTTACGGCACAAAGCATTCTGAAGCTATTATTACAGAAAACGCACAGCATGCAAGCCTGTTTCAGACAAAAGTTGATGCAGCAGCAGTGTACCACAATGCTTCTACCAGATTTACGGATGGCTTTGAATTCGGCTATGGTGCTGAAATCGGCATCAGCACCCAAAAGCTGCACGCCAGGGGACCGATGGGCTTGCCGGCATTAACATCCAGCAAATATTTTATTTATGGCAACGGACAAATTCGTGAATAAAGAAAAAGCGGAAGCGACGCGGCAAAAGGAACGTCGACTAAAATCTGGCGTCGGGGCTGGGCGCTGAAGCTGACATCTGTTCTTGTAAAAAAAGCAATAATTTCTTATCGAGAACAACAAGCGATTCCTATATTAGCGGAATCGCTTTTTATTTAACATTTGATAGCCATCATGGAATAATTCCTCTTCCCCGTGGTATTAAGTAACGTACGACCAACAGTCAGTAAAGGAGGAAAGCAAATGGCTATCCAAAACATACGATTTCTCAATAAACCTGCGATAGAAATGGAAAACGATTATCTCAAAATCATCCTTCTTCCTGATCAGGGAAGCAACCTGATTTCCGTATATGACAAAATTAAAGATTTCGAACTGTTAAGAATCCCAAAAAATATGGAAGAGTTTAATAGCGCGAATGTATTATACGGGACACCGGTTTTATTCCCGCCAAACCGGATCGATGGTGCATCATTCGAATTTCATAATCGTACATATCAATTCGAAATGAATCGCCCCGAAGATCATACACATATCCACGGCTTGGTTCATGATAAAAAATGGAATGTCACTAAGCTGGATAATAAAAATAATGTGATCGTCACCGAATTTATAGCAAAGAACCATTCCGAAGTCATCCGGCAGTTCCCGCATGATTTTACAATTGAAATGACGATCCAACTGACAGGAAACAAAATCATTCAGACACTTACAATTATTAATAATAGCAGCACAACAATGCCAGTAGGGACTGGCTTTCACACAACCTTCCACTTTCCGGCGAAGGACTCATTGCTGTTTATGGATGTTGATGAGTATTGGGAACTAAATGACCGGAACATGCCAACAGGCCGAATGCTGAAGGTTCCTTATAAAAAACAGCTAAAAGACGGCATGAACCTTGGCGGCCTTTCCTTAGATGAAATTTATCCAATCAAAAACAATTATCCTGCCATTATTGAACATCGTGATCCTGGAATAAAAATTAAATATAAAGCAGAAAAAGGATACCAGCATTGGGTAGTCTTTACTATGGAAGGAAAAAACAACCTGCTCGCCCTTGAACCTTACTCATGGGTCACAAATGCACCTAATCTCAGCCTGCCTGATAAGGTTATAGGCCTCTGTTCTTTGAAACCTAAAGAAGAAAAGGTTTTTACAACATCGCTCTTGGTTGAACATACTTAGTGGATTTCTACAAGGAGGAGGAAAAAAATGAACAAGGCAGAACTAATTGTCGATGCTAAAGCGACCCTTGGCGAAGGGCCAGCCTGGGATGCCAGGAATCAGCTGCTCTATTGGATTGATATAAAAGAGAAAAAAGTCTTCGTATATAATCCTCGAACGGGTACCAATGATACAATTCAGCTTGACCAAACGGTTGGGGCGGCAGTTCCTCGCAGTTCAGGAGGATTAGCAGTCGCCTTAGAAAATGGCTTTCATATTCTGGATTTGCCTTCAGGAACGCTGACTCCTATTGTTGACCCGGAAGATAACTTGCCCGAAAACAGATTTAATGATGGAAAATGTGATGCAGCAGGCCGTTTTTGGGCTGGAACAATGGCTGCTGATGGAAACGGGGCAAGCGGAGCACTCTATTGTCTGGATACAGACATGAATGTGAAACAGGTGTTAAATGAGTTGGGGATATCCAATGGAATCGCATGGGATAAACAAAATCAGACCATGTATTTCATTGATACCCCCACGAATCAAATTGCTGCCTTTGATTTTTCTTTAGAAAAAGGAACTATCACTAATAAAAGAGTGGTTGCCGATTTTAGCGAAGAAGATGGATTTCCTGATGGAATGACAATTGATGAAGAAGGCATGCTGTGGATTGCGCACTTTGCTGGCTACCAGGTTTCCAGATGGAATCCCCAAAATGGTGAAAAACTCGAATCCGTAACCTTGCCCGTCGCAAATGTAACATCCTGTGTTTTTGGCGGAACAGACCTGGATGAATTATTTATCACAACTGCCCGCGAAGGCTTAGATCATCATGCATTAGAAGAACAGCCACAGGCTGGAGGATTATTTCGGGTAAAAACAAATATCCGTGGAAGTGAAACTTACTTTTTTAAAGGCTAATAAATAAACGGATTTTATATATAGAAGAATAGCGAATTATACCGTTATTCTTCTATCATAAAAATATCCTCACCTTTTACCCTGTTTTCATTTTTATAAAATGTATTGACTTCATATTGAAATAAAGATATTATATTAAAGATGCTTAAAAAGGAACAATGATTTGGTCATTGGAAAGATTTCATTTACACCCTCGTTTGACTTCGCGGAAGTTGACAACCGTTTTACGAAGTGTTATCATTAATCTCGCTGCTAGGATGAAAACTTCTTACAAATCAGTGATAAAGAAGAAATGAATAAAACGTTCGTTTCGCAGAAGTTGACAACTGATGACTAGTGTGGTAAGATAGTAAATGTCGATGATAAAATGCGATGATATTGCTCTTTGAAAACTGAAC
>NZ_PGVF01000027.1 GCF_002860285.1 Bacillus sp. M6-12 | reverse complement strand
GAATACGCGTTCTATCGTTTCGTTGTGCTCTCCTTGATCTCCTTTGATTCTTCCTTGTTGAACTTATCAGGAGGAAAAGGTCTTTTTCCGTGATCTTCCCGGTCTTGATTGATTTCCTCCTGGAGCTTCTCCTGATAGGCACGTGTTTCCTTACGGACCCTTTTCTTGGCAAACTTATGTTTATTCGCCCTTGCCTTTACGTGTGTTGAATCAATGAAAACATGCTCGGCACTGATCAGCTTCTTGTCGGCTGCCGTCTTAAGGATTCGGTAGAAAATCTGTTCAAACATTTCTGTATCTTTAAAACGGCGCTCATAGTTCTTGCCGAAAGTGGAGAAATGGGGCACCTTGTCATGGAACCCATAACCCAGAAACCACCGGTAGGCCATATTGGTTTCCGTTTCCTTGATTGTCTGCCGCATAGAGCGAATGCCAAATGTATATTGAATGAATGTGAGTTTAATCAGGATAACAGGGTCAATGCTTGGGCGGCCGACTTCCGAATAAACATCCTTCACCAAGTCATAGATAAATGAGAAGTCAAGGGCTGCTTCCATCTTACGGACCAAATGGTCCTGTGGGACAAGCTGGTCTAAAGTAACCATCTCTAATTGATCTCGTCGGATAGGATTGTTTTTCGAAAGCATCTTCGTCACCTCAATCATTTTATGTATCCATTTTAAAATAGATTTTAGGAACGTTCCATAGTAAACGTTTAAAAGCCTGTTGATGGGAGTGGAAGGCGCGAAGACTCCTGCGGGAGCAGCGGGACAGGTGAGACCCCGCAGGAGCATGCGACGAGGAGGCTCACCGCCCGCCCCGCGGAAAGCGAAGCGCCTGGAACGGAAATCAACAGACCCCATTAACAGGCCAAATAAAAAAATAACTGCAGGCAAACTCGATTTCATCGAGTTTGTCTACAGTCTGAAATCCTTCTCAGGGAAGGAACTTACGTGATGATGCTGCTTTTGTTTGCGGACAGGAATCACCAGCATAATGATAAAGTTATGCCAAAACAAGCCTGTTGTGGGGCAAAAAATATTACTGCAATACGATCAGGATTTATTTGCACCCTAAATGGAGTTGTTACTCCCGCTTCGCGAATAAGCTGTCTGACCCTGGTTTCATTTCCGCGTGCGCCGGCAGCCTTTAATTGTTCTGCAAAACCAGGAGTATATGCAACAGCTCTCAAAAGCTGCTGAATTTCTTGCGTCACAGGCAACAGCTGTGCCGCCGAATATTTCATGACTTGAATGTCGCTTGGCTCCTGGGTTTGACGGTATCCATGGTAATTATAATAACCATCAGAATCCTGGTAGAACGAATACATTTTTTCAGCTCCCTCAGATATTGTCACAACAGTATATGAGAAGGTAGGCAAATGTGTTTATCGATCGGTCAAACAGGATGTTCACAATAAAAAACACCCTGCGTTCTAAACAGGGTGTGTAATCTTATTAATGTGTCGGGAAAAATATCATTTGAATCAAGAAAATGAACCCAAAAATATAAATAATCGGATGCACGGTCTTAGCTTTTCCGCTAACGGCTTTTAATAATGGGTAAGTAATAAAGCCAATTGCAATTCCAGTGGAAATACTTGACGTTAGCGGCATAGTTAATATAATTGCGAAGGCTGGAAAAGCCTCATCGAATGATTTCCAATCTATACGGGCAAGCCCTTCCATCATAAAGCAGCCTACGATAATTAAAACAGGTGCGGTAATAGCTGGCAGGGAAGAAATCGCTGAAATCACCCCGGAAAAGAAAATAGCGATAGTAAATAAAGCTGCTACAATAACCGAAGTTAGGCCTGTCCTTCCTCCAGCGGCAACACCTGCACTTGATTCAATGTATGCGGTAGACGGGCTCGTGCCGAACATTGCTCCTGCGGCAGTCGCTATGGCATCTCCAAGAAAAGCCATTTTGGCACGAGGGAATTTCCCATCCTTCATTAAACCCGCCTGTTCGGAAACACCAATCATTGTACCCGTTGTATCGAAAATTGTAACAAGCAAGAAAGCAAAAATAACTGCATAAAGCCCGTTTGAAAATACTCCAGCAATATCAAGGTCAAAAAACACAGGTGCGGGAGGGGCTGAAATCACTTTGTCAAATTTAAGCATATTGAACATATAGCCAAAAACAGCCGTAATAAGCATACCGAAAAACAAAGCCCCATTTACTCTTCTAGCCATTAATATTAGGGTAATCAATAACCCGGCAAGTGATAAGACCGTTCCTGGCTGGTGAAGGTCACCCAGTGTAATCATCGTAGCTTCGTTAGGTACTACGATACCGCTTGATTTCAAGCCAAGAAATGCAATGAATAGTCCGATTCCCGATGTAATCCCGTATTTAACAGAGCTGGGGATTGCTGTAATAAGCAATTCCCGGAATTTACTGAGACTGATCAGGATAAAGATTAAACCTGCGATAAATACTGTCCCAAAAATAGTTTGATAAGATAATCCTTGTGTGGCAACTACACTCGCAAAGTAGGCATTCAAGCCCATTCCTGGGGCAATTGCAACAGGATACCTCGCAAAAATCCCCATTATCAGGGTCCCTGTTACTGCGGCAATAATAGTTGCCATAAATACTTGTTCAAATGGTACACCTACAGAGGATAAAATCGCCGGGTTAACCACAACGATATATACCATGGTTAAAAAGGTCGTAAATCCGGCTACTACTTCCGTTTTTACAGATGAATTATGTTCTTTCAAAGCAAAAAATTTCTCAATCATTTTATGTAGCCCTCCGGATATTCTAAAAACGAATAAAATAACAAAACCTATATTATATTATTCGTTTTTTATACGAAATTCAACTATAAAACAAAGAAATTCAGCCTTTTTTAGAGAGCACCCATGCTAGCGGGTTCAAAAATAAAAAAAACCATATGAATCATTGATTCATATGGTCCTTCATTTGCGATAATATTTTCTTTTCAAGCCTTGATACCTGAACTTGCGAAATCCCTAGCCGGGATGCAACTTCGGACTGGGTCTGGTCTTTGTAATACCGCAGAAAAACTATCAGTTTTTCGCGTTCATCCAGCTCCTGGACCGCTTCTTTCAAGGCGATTTTATCAAACCATTTTGTATCATTTGAATCTGCTATCTGATCAAGCAGGGTAATTGGATCTCCGTCATTTTCATATACAGTTTCATGGATGGACGAAGGACTTCGGCTTGCTTCCTGGGCCATAATGATTTCTTCAGGAGAGAGCTGCAGATGCTCCGAAAGTTCATTTACCGTCGGAACCCTTCCATACGTTTTGGACAGCTCCTCTTTAGCCCTGCGGATTTTATTGGCCATCTCTTTAAGCGACCTGCTCACCTTTACCGTTCCGTCATCCCGGATAAACCGCTGGATTTCGCCAATGATCATGGGAACCGCATACGTTGAAAATTTCACCTCAAACGATAAATCAAATTTATCTACCGATTTCAAAAGCCCAATACAGCCAATCTGGTATAAATCATCAGGTTCATAACCGCGATTCAAAAAGCGCTGCACAACTGACCATACCAATCGTAAGTTGCTTTTTACAATCAGGTCTCTTGCATCCTGGTCCCCACTTTGGCTGCGTCGGATCAAATCTCTTACTTCATCATCCTTCAGATGGACTTGGCCCTTTTCTTTTTTGACACCCACATCCATAAGCAAATCTCCTTAATTGCACAAAGCTTTACTTTTAGTTACGTGCTTTTTCAACCGGACGATTGTGCCTTCACCACGGTGCGAAACAACCTGGATTTCATCCATAAAATTTTCCATTATGGTAAAGCCCATTCCTGAACGCTCAAGCTCAGGCTTGGAGGTATATAGCGGCTGCATAGCTTCCTCCACATCAGCAATCCCTATTCCTTCATCCCTGATGATAAGCTCGATAAGTTCGTCTTCGATAGTTACAGAAATAAAAACGGTGCCATTTGAATTATTTTCATATCCATGAATAATCGAATTTGTCACGGCTTCAGAAACAACTGTCTTAATTTCAGTAAGCTCATCCATAGTTGGATCTAGCTGAGCAATAAACGCAGCAACTGTTACACGGGCGAAGGATTCATTTTGGCTAAGCGCAGAAAACTGCAGTTCCATTTTATTTTTCATACCTAAGCAACCCCCAATCTTTGTAAAGCATTTTCTTCGGAAACCTCGAGCCGGATAATTTTAAAGAGCCCGGACATATCGAATAAACGCTTTATCGACGGGGAAATTGCACAAACGATCATTTCGCCCTGTGTTTGTTTGATTTGATTATATCGCCCAAGAATCACACCAAGTCCAGAGCTGTCCATAAATGAAAGCTCCTCAAGATTTAATATAATATGCCTGATTCCGTGCTTTTCAATTTCACGGGTAGCCTGGTTCTTGAGATCTTCCGCAGTATGATGGTCCAATTCGCCTTTCAGCCGGATGCAAAGAATCTGGTTCCTTGCTTCCATTTCAATAGTAAGACTCACTATATACAGCCTCCCTTTTCTGTCGTCTAGTGAGTCATTTCTATTTTCTTATTCAAAATTCCTTCATACTGACAAAACTAGTGCTTATTCGAGATTGTTAGCTGCTGAACCGAACATTTTAGACAAAGATTGCTAATCTGCAGATGAAAACATTCCAAAAGCACGCTTATACATTTCCCACCAGCTGGCCCGGTCTACCGTTTCTTTAGCGACAATTGGAGATTTAACAAGCACCTTTCCATCCTTTACGATTGAAAATGTCCCGATTTTATCTCCATGCTTAATTGGTGCTACAAGGTTTTTCTTAATCGAAATTTTTTGAGTCAGATCCTTTACATTTCCGCCTTTTTTAGTTAGGACAGAAATCGGTTCGCTCGTTACAGCAGTTACTGTTTTGGAAGAGCCTTTGCTGACTTTGACCTTTTGAAGCGAAACGCCGCGTTTATAGATCGGATGTGTCATATACTGGGAAAAAGCATAATCAAGCATCTTGGTTACCTGAGCATTTCGCTCCTTAGGGGTCGAGGCACCGAAAACCACAGCAATGACTCGCATATCTCCCTTTTTAGCAGTTGCCGTTAAGCAATATTTTGCCTCATTTGTAAAGCCAGTTTTTAGCCCGTCAACACCTGGATAAAACTTTACCAGCCGATTGGTATTAACAAGCCAGAATTTCTTTTCTGTGTCTTCACGCAAATATGCCTCATATGAACCAGTGAATTTTGTTATTAAGTTATATTTCAGCAATTCCTTACCCATGATTGCCATATCATGAGCTGTGCTATAGTGGTCGGCTTCCGGAAGTCCTGTTGCATTTTGGAATTTTGTATTCTTCAATCCCAGTTCCTTCGCCTTTTTGTTCATCATGTCAATGAAGCCTTCTTCTGAGCCCGCAATTCTCTCAGCCATGGCTACAGATGCATCATTACCTGAACCTATTGCAATACCTTGGAGCATTTGTTCAGTTGTCATTTCCTCGCCAGGCTCAAGAAAGATTTGCGAACCGCCCATTGATGCGGCAAACTCGCTTGTCCGGATTTTTTCCTTTAATGTCAGCTCGCCCTTATCGATCGCTTCCATGATTAAAAGCATGGTCATGATTTTGGTCATGCTTGCAGGAGGCAGTTTTTCATCTGAATTCTTTTCATAGAGAATGGCTCCTGTATCCCGTTCTATCAAGATTGCCGATCTGGCATTTTCGGCTAGTTCAACACTTTTCTGTTCAGCTGCCTTGGCAGTGTTTACTGCAGGCAACGTCATGCTGGATAGTAAAACTACAGTAAAGCATAGAGAAAGAATGCTTTTCATCTCCAAACCCTCCAATCTTTATAGCTTCCATCTTTTCCAAACCATCCAATTTTATACAGCAGATTTTAGAAAAAGATTTTCTAAAAACAACAAAAAAGCTGATTCGTCGGGATTTCCCTTCGAATCAGCTTTTTCAGCTGGTATCTTATATTTTTTCCATTAGCTCTGTTAAACTCGCCTGTTGATTTCCGCTCCCATCAACATAGTGCTATAACAACAATGAACTTTAACTTATCCTGTCATTAAGGGGTGATGACCTTATGGATCAGAATCGGCATTGGCACCTCTTCTTTAGATATCAGGATATTTTCATAAAGCTTGTCTTTCACTTCGTTAACATTTTCAAAATTGCTGTAAATGGTGGCTAGGGATTCGCCTTTTGATACTTTATCTCCGATCTTTTTCCGAAGCATTAGTCCGACAGCCAAATCGATAACTGAATCCTTCGTAGCTCTTCCTGCGCCAAGAAGCATAGCTGCTGTACCCACTTCATCAGCAACAATTTCCGCTACATACCCATCCTCTTTCGCTTCCAGCTCATATATGTATTTTGCTTGAGGAAGCATGGAAGGATCATCTACAACAGCTGCGTCCCCTCCCTGGGCTTCCAGAAAAACTTTAAAGGCCTTTAGGGCAGAGCCATCTTTTATCGCATTTTCAAGAAGAGCCCTTGCTTCATCGAATGATTGTGCCTTCTCTGCCAGAAGGACCATATGGCTCCCAAGTGTCAGCGAAAGCTCAGTCAAGTCATCCGGCCCTTCACCCTTAAGTGTATCTATCGCTTCTTGAACCTCTAGCGCATTCCCTATCGCAAAGCCAAGCGGCTGGCTCATATCTGAAATAACAGCCATCGTATTTCGCCCGACATTATTCCCGATATTAACCATGGCCCTTGCAAGAGCTTCTGAGTCTTCAAGTGTTTTCATAAAAGCACCAGCACCAGTTTTCACATCCAGAACAATCGCATCAGCACCAGCAGCGATTTTCTTACTCATGATTGAACTGGCAATCAGGGCAATGCTGTTAACGGTTGCAGTTACGTCTCTCAGTGCATACAATTTTTTATCGGCTGGGGTAAGATTTCCGCTTTGTCCTATGACTGCAAGCTTGTTTTGGTTAACTAGATTAATGAACTCTTCATTTTCGATTTCAACATGGAATCCTTCTACTGCTTCCAGCTTGTCAATCGTACCGCCGGTATGTCCAAGCCCGCGTCCTGACATTTTTGCCACCGGAACGCCAACCGAAGCCACAAGAGGTCCAAGAACCAATGTCGTTGTGTCGCCAACGCCCCCTGTACTGTGCTTATCTACCTTGATGCCTTTTATGGCAGACAAATCTATTGTGTCCCCTGAATGGACCATGGCCATTGTCAGATCGGCACGCTCTTTTTCTGTCATTCCGTTAAAATAAATGGCCATCGCAAGCGCGCTCATTTGATAGTCAGGGATGCTGCCATCTGTATAACCTGTGATTATATAATTAATTTCTTCTGCTGCCAGCTCCAGCCCATCCCGTTTCTTTTCGATCAAGTCTACCATTCTCATTACGATTCACCACTTTTTTAAATTATGGTTAACATCTAATAATTACTTAATTTCTGCTGAGGTCTAACTTCAGCGCCAAGCCCCGGCGCACAGGATGTGCCAGACCTTGGTCGTCGTTCCTTTTGTGAGGGCGCTTTTCGTTTTTCTATATGGTCTTTACAATTTCTTTTATCAGACCTAAGAAGCTGTGCTTCACCTTCTCGGTAGTTTCTATTACTTCCTCGTGGGAAAGCGGCTGGTCAAGTATGCCAGCAGCCATATTGGTGATGCATGAAATACCAAGCACTTTTATGCCGCTGTGTCTGGCTACGATGACTTCCGGAACGGTTGACATTCCTACCGCATCTCCTCCAAGCACCCTCGCCAATCGGACCTCTGCAGGAGTTTCATACGTTGGTCCCGAATTGCCGACATAAATTCCTTCCTTTAAGATAATGCCCTGCTTACGCGCAGCATCCCTTGCTTTTTCGCCCAGTTCTTTGGAGTAGGCTTCAGACATATCTGGAAATCGGGGACCGAATCTTTCATCGTTTGGACCAATTAAAGGATTTGTACCTGTGTTATTAATATGATCAGTAATCAGCATTAAATCGCCTGCTGAAAATTCTTCATTAACCCCGCCAGCAGCGTTTGTTACTATCAGTTTTTCAACCCCGATCAATTTCATGACACGAACCGGAAACGTGACTTTATCCATTGAGTAGCCTTCATAGAAATGAAATCTTCCCTGCATAGCGACAACCTGTTTACCGCTTAAGGTTCCCAGTACTAATTGGCCTGCATGGCCTTCAACTGTTGAAACCGGAAACTCCGGGATCTCGTGATACGGTATTTTTACAGGATTTTCGATTTCATCGGCCAGTATCCCAAGTCCAGATCCTAAAATCAAACCGATTTCCGGCTTTCCCTGAAGCTTTCCTTCAATAAATTCCGCAGCTTTCTCTAGCTTCTCATACATCATAATTACTCTCCTTATTCTATATCGCCTAAAAGATTTTTACCAAACAAAGGCATTTTTACTTTAAAATTAGCCGCTACCGCTGCACCGATATCAGCAAAAGTATCTCTTACAGGAAGCTCTTTACCGGATGAAAATCTCTTTGAATAAACAAGCAGCGGAACGTATTCACGGGTATGGTCTGTTCCCGGATGAACCGGATCATTTCCATGGTCGGCTGTTATGATCAATAAGTCATCTTCTGTTAATCTTTCCAGTACTTCAGGCATCCGCGCATCGAATTCCTCCAGCGCCTTTCCATAGCCAATTGGGTCCCGACGATGGCCGTATAGCGCGTCAAAATCTACAAGATTTAAGAAGCTGAGACCCGTAAAATCCATTTCAAGTGTTTGGACCAGTTTATCCATGCCATCCATATTGGAAACGGTCCGGAACGATTCGGTTACACCTTCTCCATCATAAATATCGGAAATCTTACCGATTGCCAGAACATCATAGCCGGCATCTTTTAGCTCGTTCATTACCGTTCTGTCAAAAGGCTTCAATGCATAATCATGGCGGTTCGGCGTACGCTGGAAGTTACCAGGTTCGCCAATAAACGGACGCGCGATCACACGTCCCAGTTTAAACTCATCCCTAAGTGTGATTTCCCTGGCAATTTCACAAATCTCATATAACTCTTTCAATGGAACAACATCTTCGTGAGCCGCTATCTGAAGCACTGAGTCTGCTGACGTATAGACAATCAGCGCTCCGGTCTTCATATGCTCTTCCCCAAGCTCCTTAATGATTTCAGTACCGCTTGCCGGTTTATTACCGATAATGCTGCGTCCGGTCTTTGCCTGAAGCTCCTGAATCAGCATCTCAGGGAATCCGTCAGGAAACACGCGGAATGGAGTACTGATATTGAGGCCCATAATCTCCCAGTGGCCTGTCATCGTATCCTTGCCCCTTGAAGCCTCTTTCATTTTCGTATAATAAGCAGTTGGATTTCCAGTTTTCTTAATCCCCTGGATTTCACGGATATTGCTTAAACCCATTGCCCCTAAGTTAGGCATATTAAGTCCATTCATTTTCTGAGCAATATGACCCAGGGTATCCGAACCGGTATCGCCAAACAGTTCAGCGTCAGGCGCCTCTCCAATTCCGACTGAATCCATTACAATTAAAAACACCCTTTTAAAGGCTGATGTATTTTCCATATTTATCCCTCCTGATTTTATAAATAGGAAATTAGTTACTTACAATTCATCTTTTTCCCAACCTCACTTGCCTTGGAACATTCTGGCTGAGTTTTTTCTCATTGTATAATTCCCTTTAGAATCCTAATTAATCTATGTATTGCTGTTTTCTTTTTAATGTCAGAAGTCTGACCTCTTTATTTTAAGCGAAAAGTAAGCCCTCTTACAAACATGAATTATAGTTATCATTCAATTAGGGGATCTTATATTTTTCCTCAGCGGCCTGTTTACCGTTAACGGCCGCTGGAATTTTTTCTGAGAAACTATTATTCTGCCATTTTTTATGCTCGAGGATGAAATTTAGAATAAACATCTTTAATTCTTACATTTGTTACATGGGTATAGATTTGCGTTGTCGATATATCGGCATGTCCAAGCATTTCCTGAACGGCACGAAGATCTGCGCCATTCATCAATAAATGGGTCGCAAACGAATGCCGAAGTGTATGCGGAGTGAGTTCTTTATCAATGGATGCTTCTTTTGCAAGCTTCTTTAATATTTTCCAGAAGCCCTGTCTTGTAAGCCTGTTGCCAAGATGGTTCAGAAATAGCGATTCCGTCTTCGTTTTCCGGTTAGCAAAGTGCGGTCTTCCTTTAGTCAAATAATCCTCGACCGCATTCAATGCCGTTTGGCCAATCGGAATTATTCTTTCCTTGTTACCCTTCCCGACACAGCGGACAAATCCCATAGCTGCGTGCACATCGCTAACGTCCAGGCTGATCAGTTCACTGACCCGCATACCGGTTGCATACATAAGCTCGAGCATCGCCTTGTCTCTTTTGCCATAATGGGTATTTTCCCGGGGCGAATCAAGCAAAGCCTCTACCTCTGCCTGGCTCAATGCCTTTGGAAGACTCTTTTCCAGCTTTGGAGAATCAATATGAACTGATGGATCCTGGTCGGCTGCTTTTTCCCTTATAAGGAATTGATGAAAGGAACGAACCGAAGCGATATGGCGCGCCAATGTTTTCGCTGATTTTCCCTGATCCTTTAAATGGGCCAGAAAATGAATGATATGAGTCCTGCGGCACTCATTCCAATCCAATATTTTTTCTACATTATTAAGGTACAGCAAATAAGACCTCAAATCTCGTTCATAGGACACCAATGTGTTCTTTGCCAGTCCTTTTTCAACTGTTAAAAAGTGGATAAAGTCCTTAAGTTGATATTCCATTCTATTATTCTCCGTTCAAATAAAACAGCAATAAACGGTCCAACCATGTTTCATCACCTGACTCAACCGCTTTTGTAACCTTTATTGCCGCTCCTTTTGGTTCATCATAACGCTGATAATTCTCATATTCTTGATTTAACCATACCATTCCAAAATAAAAAAGAACAGTAAAGCTAACAAACAAAACAAAAACTTTCATAGTATGATACGCATTCCTAATCGTTGCCTTCATTCCCTGCTACCTCCGATCATAATCCTATTTCAATCTATGCCAATTAGGACAGGTTTTATACATAAAACAGCATTCCTGAAGGCAGTGGATTATCTTTACGGAGAATGGAAACCGAATCAATACTCTAAAAAATCGCTTTTACGTAATTAATCTGATTCACCTAATTGCTTCTTTTTTTCACGGAATTATGTTATTCATCACGGAATTAGTTCTTGTTTTCACGGGATAATATCGTTGTCTTGATATGGGTCTCAAAAGCAATCTAAATTTCTCCAATTAAAGACATCTTTTTTTAAAAATCTGACGCATTCCTTTTAAAACCACAAAAAAACCCTTTCCGCTTGGAAAGAGTTATTCTTGTTCAGTGTCAATTGTTTTGCCTTGGCATCTATGGCATATTCCATGAAATGTAAGCCTGTGGTCTTTGATTTTAAAATTCCAATCCCTCTCCACAATGGCTTCGACATCTTCAAGCAGGTCATCCTGTATTTCATCAACAGCCCCGCACTCAATGCAAACTAAATGGTGATGAAAATGAGCTGCCCCTTCCTGCCGTAAATCATAACGGGAAACGCCGTCCCCAAAATTTATTTTATCTACTATTTTTAATTCAGTAAGGAGTTCAAGTGTTCTATAGACAGTTGCTAATCCTATTTCAGGCGACTTTTCTTTCACAAGGAGGTACACGTCTTCTGCACTTAAATGATCCTCTTCATGTTCAAGTAAAACACGGACGGTTGCCTCCCGCTGAGGCGTCAGCTTATAGCTGGACGAGTGCAACTGTTTCTTTATTCTATCGATTCTGGTCTCCATATATTCCCCTCCCGCGCCGCAGTCTTTATTATTATATCAAATAGAGGGGAAGTGTCAAAATACATTCATTCTTATTAAGGAAAAATAATGTTTCTAAAAAAAGAAGCAATCTACTTAGCTAGAAGGGAAACTGCATTTTTCATTAGAGCTGGGGAAACATAAGCTTCGATTGCTCCCGCGGCACTCAAAAAGAAGATGGAAAAAGCCAGTACAGCTAAATAGCCTAAGAGCACAGGCTTCAGCGGTTCACGCAGCTGTTTCAGAAAAAGCCGCTTAATAAGCTTTATTGATAATGACACAGATAGAACAGCGATGAGGATAAAAATCGGGATGATTATGATATTTTGGGGAAGGATTGCTACAAATGAAAGAAGCAATCCATTCCAGCCCATTTGGTTCACCAAAAATCCGACGGTAAATCCGACAACCATG
Organism: Bacillus sp. M6-12; assembly: GCF_002860285.1. Lineage (GTDB taxonomy): Bacteria > Bacillota > Bacilli > Bacillales > DSM-1321 > Peribacillus. The sequence continues at coordinate 248,432 of NZ_PGVF01000027.1, read as the reverse complement.
CCTTTTAAAAATAATAGCAAAAGAATGATCGGCAGACCGATGATAGAGATTCCCAGAATCCACATAACTCCTATATATTTAACATTATGGGTAAGACTTTGAAAAAACATGTCCGGACTTGCTGCTACCTTGCCCATGGAAACCTGTCCAAAAAATTGTGATAGGTAATAAAACAAATCCTCTTTTTGAGTAAAGCTTAAGCTATTGACTATCACTGCCCCAAATATAACTCCCATCAGAAAAAGGACGGTGATAAAAATATATATTGAGGAATTGTTGCGAATATGGTTGGCTGCGGCGGCTTGAATTGCGTTTTTTTTCTTCATTTTTAACTCCTCCTGATTATCACTTACTAGATTCTATGATTTTTGCCTCCGTTTATGACATTTTATTTTGCAGAGTAAGACCTTCAAAACCTGAAATATTTATAAAGAAAAATTTTCCATCTGCTAGCGAAAATTGTGATATAATTTCAAACAATCTTATTGTTGGTAGCAATTTAATAGGGGGTTTAAAGATGAATCCTATCATTCAATCTTTTCCTGAAAAAATAGAGTCAGCGAGACTTTATATCCGGCCTTGTTTGCCTGGCGATGGAGCAGCCGTCCATGATGCATTGGTCCACTCGCGGGCAGAACTAATGGAGTGGCTTCCATTCGCACAAAAAGAATCCACGCTGGATGAAGTGGAGGAGGGGATCAGGAAGTCATATGCGAAATTTATCCTTAGAGAGGATTTCAGGCTTCATATTTATCGGAAATCAGATGATGTTTTTATCGGTTCAACCGGACTTCACCGGATTGACTGGGATATCCCAAAATTTGAAATTGGCTATTGGATCGACTCCCGGTATGCAATAAAGGGATATGTAACGGAGGCTGTCGATGCTCTTACCGGTTTCGCGTTTGATTTTTATGGAGCCAATCGGGTGGAAATCCGCTGTGACTCAAAAAATGTACGCAGCAAATTAGTAGCTGAACGGCTGGGCTTTGATTTGGAAGCAGTTATGAGAAACGACAGCAGAAGTGCAGATGGCAAAGAATTGAGGGATACGTGCGTTTATGCAAGAACAAACAAGAATTAGTAAAGGAGGTTTTAAATTATGATAGAGTCTTTTTCTATCAGGATGCTCCAGCCAGAGGACGCAGAAGATTATGTCAGACTGCGACTAAAGGCTTTACAGGAGAGTCCCGAGGCTTTTGCTGTTACATACGAAGAAACAAAAGCTAATCAAAACTTTTTAGAAGTGACAAGAAGCAGGCTCGCGCTCGGGGAAAATGGATTCACGATAGGTGCCTTCGAAGGAAAGCTCCTTGCCGGAGTGATGACAATTGTTCGCGAAAACCACAGAAAAATGCACCATAAATCCTCACTATTTGCTGTATATACTGATCCTGAATTCAGAGGACGCGGCTTGGCAAAGGAATTACTTCAACAAGCCATAATTGAAGCAAGGAAATTAAATGGTATGGAACAGATCAACCTAACTGTCAACTGCAACAACGAGGCTGCCAAAAACCTCTATCTCTCGGCTGGCTTTACCATTTTCGGCACGGAAAAGCGTGCCATGAAGGATGGAGATATTTACTGGGACGAAGATTATATGGTTTTGAATTTATAAGCCCCCCCAAAAAAATCCCTGCATTCATCGCTGCAGGGATTTTTTTGGGGGTTAAAGAATTAAACTTCCAGCATAAACACTCTCAATATATTCAAGGACAGGGCCATATCCTTTTTGAGGAATGTCCCTCAGAAAATAGGAAATATATTTATTATCAGCTATGGATTCAAAAGTTGCAGTTGATTTTATTTCAATGCGCCATTTTTCTGTTGAAAATTCGATTGTGGTGTCATCCGCATTCGCATTGTTTTGAGAAATGATTTCCTGCACTTCTGGAGCTACTATTGATGATATTTCAGCCTCAGAGGCTCCTAGGCTAGTCCTGAATGCACTTTTTAATGTAGGATATAGAACCAGTCTAGAGGGCAGGATTTCATTGGCCGCTTTAATATAGGCGGTTGCCTCATCCTTTCCGCTGTTCATATACTCTGCTTTCTTCTCTTCAATTAATTGGCTGATGCTTTTGCGGTCGAGCATCATCTGTGCAGCCGATTCAGGACTCGAAGATTCAAATTCCTTCACAGCGTAATCTGTTTTCTCCAGCAGAACCGCTGTAGCAGCCAGAGCGGCCTGTTCAACTGAAAGATTGGCTTGCTCTTTTACAATATACACCTTCACAATGTTGATCGTGATAACAAAGATAAGAGCCACAATCCCAAGCAGCCAAAGCAAATAAAAAGTGGCATTGCCTCTTTCATTGTTGAGTACGCTCATGGAGCCATCACCTTGCCAATGGCTTCCTGCTCCAATTCCAAAGATGCTTTTTTTCTCCATTGATCAGGGATAAAGGTAAGTGAATGGTCAGTATATAATACTATTTTAAATTTTCCGTTTCCCAGATCGGTAGTCACGAGGTTTTTATATGAGATGACTTCGCTGTTGCCCAGAGTTTCCTGTGCTGAGTCAATAGCCTCGGTTAACTCGTTGGTGGCTGCAAACGTTTTGGCGGCATTGTTAACAGCCGTTTTAGCTGTAAATACGGCATATCCAGAAGCAACCACTTGCCAGAGGAGAAGGAAAAACATAAAGTAAAATGGCAGGATACCGAGAAATTCAATGCTCACAGAGCCTTTCTCATTTCGCAATCGTCGCCTTATAGCTCTGCTCATTGCCAGCTGCCTCCAATCTATTTATTTTAAATTGGAGGTACCAAACATGAAAAAGAACGAGTAACCAAGGTCTAAATATGGCCTCTCGGTATTCCTCCTCCAACAAATCTCTTACTCTAAATACTGAATAATAAAGCAGCCCTAAAAAGTAGAATGAAAAAATAACATCGAAGGAATTAAACAATGCAAATCCATAAGGAGTCAATATTGCTCTGCCTAGCAGATTGTATAAAAAGGAAAGCCCTAGAAAAATTGTTGCCAGCCACCAGATTTTAATCGGGATTAATTTCCGTTTATCAGCCATTTTTAAAGTGTTCCTTTCCTTTAGAAACCAATACCCGAGATAGACACCTAAAGTTAACCAGGTTAAAAGCACTACAAACCATACTTTTACCTTCTTAAAACCCCATTCAAACTTTTCATTCTCCATAGCCTGCACCCAAATCTTTTCGATATTTAATAGTTAAGTAAAAGAAGATAAGCGGAAATAAAAATGCATTCAGCAATACGCGGACAATTATATATACAAAACTATTATTTTCAAAGTCAGCTAACAGGTACAGAGAGCCTGACCATACCAGCAGGTTTAACGCTGCAATAATCATTACATCCAAAAGGATAAAAATATGTTCTTCTTTTAAAACCTTCCAAACGCCGTTAAGAGCTTTTCTTATGCTTTTTTCATCAGAGTATAGAGGAATCAGCAAAATGGCAGCTGTGGCCAAAACTGTTGGTATGAATAACAGAATGGAACCAAACATTCCTAATAGGAACAAAGCAATAGTAAAGAATCCGATATAACCAAATTTCTCAAAAAACACCTTCAATAAATCCAGCAATTTATAAGACGTATCACTTAAATCGTTCTTGGCCATGTAAAAGAAAGGCGGAAACAAAGCTGTAAAATTAAATATGATCAAAAAAACTATAATCAGATTATTCAGCTGAATGGTTTCAATACCTCCAAAATAAGCTATGGCCGAAAAAATAAAAAATGTGAAGGGCATAACCAATACTAAATTAATGAGAATAATATTAAATAAATGCCGATTAAACATCTCAGTAATATCCCTAATCATTTTGCAGTACCTTTTTTCTTTTTAAAATTTGTATAACGGCAAACGACACAATAAGTGAAATGGCCGAGTTACGCACCAGCCCTATATTGATTTCTGCAGGATCAGCAAATACCATTACATCAAACACAAAAACAGCAAATAATAGATTGATCACAGTTAGTGAAATGCTGGCCAGGTAACTGGCAAAATAAGGAGTTTCCGGATTCCAGATGGGTGCGAGCACACCGTTTAGCACATAACATAAAACGTAAAGAATCGACAATGAAAGTGCAATCTGATTGATATTAAAAAGTCCAAGCAAAAAGGAAATAAATATAAACAAAGCCAGAACAATTCCAATTCCCTTTAAGAACCCAGTTAAATTAAACATATTTTCCCCACCATTTATTATCAGCAGTTTTATCAGCTTTTTATATCCTCTGGTCTCTTTAGCATGGCAGAGGATATAAATGAAACTAATAAACCAATGCCAAATAACATCAGGGAAATAAAGAACGCCCCCTGGTGATCATTCAGCATATTCATTATCAGGAGCTCCTGACCATTTCTAAACGAAAAAGCCCCGATAATAATTAAGACAAACAAAAATACAAATGTGCCAAAAGCAATTCTTGATCCTTCAGGCCTGTGAAAGGCCTGAAAGATCAATTCCTTCTTAAATAATGAATAACCCAGTACCAGTAAATACAGCAAAAGAACTGGCCAGAACAGCAATGTATCATTAGTGATTCTCAGCAGTGGAGTTACCGTAAAAAACCCCATAGATATAAGCATTACGAATGTTACAAGAGAATTATATCTCACCGTACCCGGCACAGTTTTCCACCAATATCTGGAGATGGATAAACCTATAATAGTTATAAGCATATTTATAAGAAAAATGAAAAGTGACCCTGACGGAATGGCACTTGCTCCTGAACCAATTAAAAGGTCCAGCACTAGCAGGCCAAACGAATTTCCTTTCATAAAATCAGCTTTCTTATCCAAATAATCCACCCAACTTTCTAAATCCGCTCTTAACACCTTTGCTTATCCCATCATAAGCCCACTTAATTCCCTTTGTGAGGCCTTTCTTGAGATTCCTTCCCCTTTCAGTGCCATTGATTAGGTATGTTGTAATAAGACCAACGGTTAGACCTGCAGCTGCTCCGGCGACAGTACCCAAACCTGGAACTACCGATCCGGCTGCCATTCCGGTTGCAATGCTTGAGGCAACACTTCCTATAGCAGTTGAACCTACCCCAATAGCCAGTTCAGTCGTAACATCTGCGGCAAAGTCTGTAGACGCCCAGCCTTTATCAGATTTGCTTCCGGCAGGACTATAATCCCAAATGGACCCTGCAGTTGCCATGGCATAGTTTAGAGGGCCGTTCATTTTCATCACATTGCTTTTAGCAAAGAAGGCCTTATTCAGCCCTTTTTTGCTAAATGGATTCCAGCCATCATTGATACCGGAAACAACAGAATTTTTGACGAAGGTTTTAAGATCCATGTCTGTGGTCATATTCTGTTTGCTTTGCTGGAATGCATTAAATGTTGTTTCCTTGATCCTTTTTGTATGGTCTCCCAGTGCCCGTGCATTCCCATTCACATCATAGCTTTTAAATCGCTGGTAAAGATTATTCAGAACTTTGTTATCGAATTTCTTCCGGCCAGATACTTTATAAGCGTCCGTTCCGGCAATTTTTTCAATGTTAAATCCTCCATACCAGGAAAGAGCGGCTCCAGCAACATCACGGTTTAAAAAACCGAGACCGTAGGTTTTATAGTCATCAAAAAAACCTGCAACATGGCTAAACCAGCCTCTTTCTCCATCCGTTGTCTTGACAAGAATATTTAACAGGGAGGGAGGTTTTTCTTCTCCGGCAGATCCATCACCGGTTCCAGCACTTCCACCCGGACCCTTGCCGGCATTCACGCTTTGGCCCCCGTTAGGACCCTGGCCTCCATTCATGCCTTGCCCCCCGCTCAGGCCTTGGCCTCCATTTATGCTTTGGCCCCCGTTCAGACCTTGGCTTCTATTTATGCCTTGACCCCCATTTGGGCCTTGGCCTCCGTCCGGACCCTGGCCCCCATTAGTGCCCTGTCCCCCCTTAACTCCGCTTCCTCCATTAATAGGGGTTCCGCCTTGAATAGCACTTCCATTTTGCTCCATTCCCTTAAGTTCCCAGTAAAGTGAACCTGGGGGAATAGGGGTTGCATTTGGAATAATAAAAGTACCGCTGGCTAACGGTTTTGCGGGAAAGATAGGCTGCCCTGATAAAGAACCTGAATTTCCTGCATCAACAGGGTTTCCGGGCTGATATACCTCGCCGGGAACAATGAATACGCCCCCTTCAATCGGCTGTCCGGGCTGATATGCTTCTCCCGGTGTGATAGCCTTTCCCGGAGTAATAAAAGTGCCGGCATAAATTATGGATGGGAAGAAGATCCAGAACAGCAGAACGGCAGCCATCATCATGGCAGTTAACCTGTGGAATTTTATTTTCCCCATCTAATCGCTCACCCCGTTACTGAGTGTTTTGCTGATATTTTTGCTCCAAAGCGCTTATGGCTTCTGTGTAGCTTTTTTCATTTAATGCTCTAAGTTCTTCATTAAACTTATCAATCTCGCTAGAGATCCAGTCATGATATTCATTATTTTTCTTATCAAGGTAATCGTAGGATTCTCTTTCCATTAACTTTTCCTGCCAAAAGACTGACATTATCAGGTAGATGGTTGTTTCTTCATCCGTACATTTAACTTCTTCATTTGTGATATAACTAAAAATATCCAAACTGTTCCTCGTTTTTTTGAATTCGATATTCTGCATACCCTGCTCTTTCCAATCCTGCCATGTTTCAGCGAGATCATTAAGTTTTGACAGTTCTTTGCTTAATTCCGTCTCGTCTGCGACATTTGAATAGAGCCCTTTTGTGGCAGCAGCGATTTCATTTAGCTGATTTTGCCCTTTACTGTCCACATCGAACCCTATTACATTTACGATTGGAGTTACATTGGAATTATATAAATCCTTCGCAGCCTGTACAGGGTTATCCTCACATGTCGAAATCCCGTCGCTTACAAGGTAGACAATATTTGTATTTGCTGTACCATCAAACCTGGATAAATCCTTTTGAGATTCTCTCAAAGCAAGCCCTATCGGCGTCCAGCCCACAGGTTTGATCGTATCAAGTGAAGCCTGGAATTTTCCTTGGTCATATGGAGAAATAGGATAGACAATCTCACTGCTGCTGCAGGAAATCTGTTTATCCGAATCCGCATTGCTTCCCTTTTGCCCGTACACCCTTATCCCCACATTTGCTTCTTTAGGGAGAGTGCGGACAAACTTCAAAATAGATTCCTTGGCCGCATCCATTTTGGCTTTTCCATTCACAGATTGTGCCATGCTTCCTGAAGCGTCCAAAATGATTTGCACATTTAGCCTTTCTTTAAACTGGTAGCGTGTATCCTTGATCTCTGGATCCCCGATTGATTGAAAACGCAGCCGTTTTATTGCTTCTTCAGGTCCTTTATAGTCCTCCTGGACCATATCCAGCAGTTTATTATAAAAAATATCAAGTTCATTTTGAGAGGGACTATTTGATACATCCGGAAGCTCTTTAAATTTTTCCAATACCATTTTTTTGTCCTCGTCATTCATAAAGAAGCTAAATTCCTCATATTCGCCGACCTGCCTTGCTGCAAGTTGTTCGTAGGTTGCAGGAAGTGGTTCAGCCTCAATCTCTTTTTGTGCAGACGCTTCTGCCGCTGCTTTCTTTTCTCCTTCTTCGTTCCCTGCTTTTTCACTTGCTTCGGTTTTTTCTTTTGCGGCCTTTTCGGTTGCCTCAGCTTTTTCTTTTTCAGTACTTGTTTGACCATCCTGGCTGCAGCCTGATACTAAAATTAATAATGCAGACATGATAGCAAAATGGAATTTTAACAGCTTCATCATTTCCCACCTTAATTGTGTCAGACTGATATGTAATTGTTTGCTTAACCTACCATTTGGGTAATTTTATCAATAATTTTAGTGATGACATCTCCAATGCTTCCTTCACTCTTGCTTACTGCCTGAGAAACAATGCCTAATACAAGAATCAGCAAAGCAGCAAGGCCAAGCCATTCCAAAGACTGAGCGCCCCTTTCGTTCTTCACCGGATACATCATTTTAGTCCAAGCTTTAATCATCATGTTTTTCATAGTAAATCTCTCCCTTTTCATTCGGATTATTTAAAAATATTAAATAGATTGCTATTGTCATTGAATAGATTGATGGCCATTAAGCCTCCAATCAATGCCAAAGCAGAAGGCATAACGATAAATGTAGTAATCAGAGTTACTTTCGGCGAGGCCTTTGCAGCCTGCTCTTTTATTTTTTCCTTTTTGAGTTTCCTCATTTCCAAGGCCTGATGCTTGAAGGTACGGGAAATGGGAACACCCAGCTTTTCTCCCTGGATAAGCGATTTAATCAGTATTTGAAACTCTTTGCTGCTGTTTCTGTCCAACAGTGACCGATATGCCTCTGCGCGGGGAACCCCTACATCCGTTTCCTGGATAAAGCGGCCAAATTCAGTCTTGATTGGTCCTTCAAAATAAGGAACAATATCACGTAAAGCTTGATCCAGGCCAACCCCTGCCTGCAGTGTCACGCTCATTGTGTCCAAAAAATCAGGCAGCTGAAACGATAATTCCTCCTGGCGGTTTTTAGCTTTTTGGTTTAGCCAGAGAATCGTGCCCATAAATCCGGCTACCGGATAGATGATGACGGCAACTTCAGCAAAAGGCAGTCTTAATATCAGCGATATACCGCCGATTAACAGCCCAACGATCATCAAAAAAATTTTTAAGCCCTGAAAACGTTCAACTGTTAATTGATATGGAAAACCTGCCTGCATCAGCTTTTTTTTGATATCTTCATTTTCGCTAAAGAAATTAATTCGCTGCCCCATAGAAGAAAAGTCATCTGCATATTGAAGCATTTTAGAAATGACCTTTTCTTTTCTTGTAACCCTCTTGTCCAGCGCATTGTAAATATACGTTTTTTCTTTTATTTCCTCTCTCAGCTCTGCTTTTGCCTGCACAAAGTTGTAAAAACTTTTAAGGCTAAGGGCTAAAAAGATAAGACAAAGGCAAATAATAATAACTAATAATCCATCCACGTTTTCACACCCTTATATTTGTCACTTTTCTTACAAGAATGAACGTTAGAACTGTTCCTCCAAGGAAAAATATCAGCAGAATAACACCAAGCCCAGAAAATAAGGGGTCGAGGAACCCATCTATAACATTATTCATCATAAGTACTAGAATAATAGGGATAAGAGGAACCAGATAGGAGACATATCTTTGCTCCGCTGTCATTGTTTTTATTTCCTGCTGCAATATTTTGCGTTCTTCGAGCGTCTGGCTCATTTCATCCAGAACCGAGTAGAGGTTTCCCCCTGCTTTCTTCTGGATTAAGAGCGTGGCTACAAACAATTGAAATTCCCTGCTGTTAATCCTTTTTTCCATTGATCTTAACGCTGAATTAAAGTCAATCCCCAGGGTAATTTCCTGTGCAAGCCTTTGAAACTCCCCTTTAGCCGGCTGGCTGATTTCCTGTGCTACCATGTTTATTCCTTGGGTTAAAGTCATCCCTGAACGAGTGGAGTTCGCCAAGAGCCGGCAAATTTCAGGAAGCTGTTCAATAATCCGCTGCTTTACCATGTTCTTTCTAATCAGAAAAAGCACCCTTTTGCCAGCCTCAAGCATAATGACTGCCAAAATAAAGGTGATTGACAGTTTTAAGCTGAAAAAGTTTCGCAGGATGATGATGATACCCATGTAGGAAACCGCCAGGGCGCCAATATACTCGGAGGGAGTAAACGGTATATTTGCACCCGTTAATTTTTCATATATCGGCTGGGCTGTTTCTGTTCGGTCAAATCTGTCCCCTAATAAAACGATGAAGCTTTTTCGCTTATTTCCCTCATTATAAAAATTGTGAACTTGCTTTCTCCATTCACGCTTGTCCTTTCGATAGTCCAGATAGTAATATCCGGAAATGATGAACATCAGGACAGTAAGTGCAGTAACTATAAAAAGTGTCATTGCTTCACCCCTTCGTATATCGGAGTAAAGGCCGCCTCTGGAATCGTTATCCCAAAAACCTCAAGCCTGCTCAGACACTGCGGGATGTATCCAGTTGGCGTGAAATATCCTTCAATTGAGCCATCCTGCTTCATGCCGGTTCTTTTAAAATGGAAGACTTCCTTTACTTCATGGGATCCATCCGGCTTTTTGACGACTTCGGATATAGAAATGATTTTCCGGGTACCATCTGTTAGCCGGGTAGCCTGGATAATAATATCAAGGGCACCCACGATATATTCTCTAATGATATGGCTCGGCAGCTCCATCCCGGCCATAACCACCATCGCTTCAACCCGCCGGAGGGCATCATCCGGAGAATTTGCGTGGACCGTTGTTAATGATCCCTCATGCCCTGTATTCATCGCCTGAAGCATGTCAAATGCCTCACCGCTTCGGACTTCTCCAACGATGATTCTGTCTGGCCTCATCCGAAGTGCATTTTTCACAAGCTGCCTGATGGAAACTTCACCGCTGCCTTCAACATTGGCTGGCCTCGCTTCAAGTCCGGCAACGTTTGGACGGTCGAGCCGAAGCTCTGCAGAATCTTCAATAGTGATAACTCGTTCACCATGTGGAATTGAGGCTGCAAGAACATTAAGCACAGTCGTTTTTCCGCTTCCTGTTCCGCCGGATATCAAAGTGTTCATTTTTGCTTTGACAATTCCGTCTAGAAAATCGGCCATCGAAGAGTTTAGCGTATGGAAATCCAGCAAATCCTCCATTTTAAATGGTTCTTTCCGGAACTTCCTTATCGATACCAATGTCCCATTTAGGCTGATCGGCGGGATAACCGCATTCACTCTGCTTCCATCAGGGAGGCGGGCATCAACCATCGGGGAGCTCTCGTCAATCCTTCTGCCGATCGGAGCTACAATCCTGTCGACGATATGACGGACATGATCGTCATCCCTAAATACAACTTCTGTCAGTTCAAGCTTCCCTAGCCTCTCGATATATACTTCATTCCAGCCATTGATTAATATCTCCGTGATTGCAGGATCATTGATCAAGGGTTCAAGCGGGCCATAACCCACCGATTCATCAAGTATGCGTGTAATCAATATTTCCTTATCATGACGGGAGATAATCACCTTTTCTTCCGCCATAAAGTGGCTTACAAGCTGCTCGATTCTCAGCCTCATTTCACCCTGTGACAGCTGAGTCAGCGCTTCGAGATTGGTATCCCTTAAGAGCCGGGCTTTATAATGCTCAACCAGTTCATCTACTAGATGATTTTCATATTGATATGATTGCAGTTTAGCTGAGCTGGCAATTTTCTCTTTTCGTTTTTCAAATAAGGATGCCACCATGCGAATCCCCCTATTTCAGTACAGAAAGCCCCCATTTTCTTACATCTTTTGCAAACGGAATAAGCCTTCTCTCTTTTACTGTTTTTCTTACCGGCTCCCCTTTGTTCAAAAAAGGCTGCAGCCCTTTATGATCCAAACGGACGGCGGCCGCAATGGGAAACCTTAGAACATTCTTAAGGTCTTTTTCTTGAATCTCATTTTCTCTTCCTATTTTATTAAGGATAATTGACGTTCTGGAAGGCAGCTCGATTCCCAATCTCACTGATAATTCCTCAAACTGTTTTAATACTTTTAAAGAAGGGGTATCAGGATTCAATACATAGTAAATCTGGTCCGATTCTTCCAAGGCTGTTACAACATGACTGTTCATATAAGATGGCAAGTCAATAATCACAAAATCAAAGCTTCGCCTGCAGGTTCTTAATAACTTTGCAATAAATTCCTCAGAAATGGTTTCTGCTGTTTCCGCGTCACAAGGACTAATCAGTACTTCCAGCTTAGAAGACTCCAGTTTTTGAGAAACGTTGCGGATGTGGCTCTCGTTTAATTCATCAATAACAGGTGTCAGATCGGCAATCGACCTGTTGGACTGAATGGAAAGCAATGTTTCAATCCCTCCAAATTGGAGATTAAGATCAATTAAAATCACTTCCGCAGTTGATTCGACTTTAAGAGTTTGAGCTAACGCAGAAGCCAAATTCGACTTTCCGCTTCCCCCATTCCCGCTAAATAACGAGAAGATCTTGCCTCTGCCTCTTCTAAATGAAGCAGGGGCATCCGCCTTTTTCACTTTTTGAGCTTCATAGTTTTTAACTATGGCAGGAAAACGGCTAACGAAAAGACTGTGTTCCTCCGGATAAACAAAGAACTCTGCTGCTCCGGCTTTCGAGATGTTTCTCAATTGGGTAAAATCTGTTTCTTTTGCAATGTAAATGACTAAAGTGGAAGGTCCTACCGATTTTATGTATTGAATGCTTTCCACTGCAATATCGGTTTCAGGCTGTACATAAATAACGATATCCTGCACGTCCCTGTTCACCTCTCGGACAGCTTCCTTGGTATGTATCAGCTGGACAGGATAGCTTGCTGAGACAGCATTTAATATTTGATTATGTATGACCTCATCGTCACTAATTAATAGAACTTTTAGATCCGGCTCCATATGATTCCCTCTTGCTATTTATTTTTGCTTTCATTTGTGGCTGGTAATGTCTTTGGCTGATTAGGCGCTACAGCTGGTTTAGTCCCTGTTTGGCTGGCCTTCTTTTGAGGCTGCGGTGGCGCTGCAGCGGGCGCTGGCTGTGCAACCTTTGATTGCTTAGTTACTTCCGTTTGGCTTGCAGTTTGCGGAGGGTCTTCTTTTCCTACGTTGGCTTTAAGTACTCTCACTTTATCTGCATAATTTTGAATATGTATTAATTTTGGAGCATCCTTCATATTCACTTCCAAAGCCACGCCGGCAAATTTATCGCCCTTCCCCTCTGCAAAGGCAACGGGGACATCCCTCATAAAGATTTCCGTTTTCGTCTGCCCTTTATTTTCAGTAGAAACGATTATGTCTACCCTATCTAATGCTTCAATTATTTGATCAAACTGGACTTTTTCGGAAGGATACATAGCAACAAGCCTGTTGTTTTCTTCCCGAAGGTTTGAATATGGCTTTATCATGTTTTTGGTTATTATTTCTTCCTTTGATAAAGGGACAACCAGTACCATATTTAACAAATCATCCTTATCCGTTATAAATCCTTCGTTTACGAATTTATTGGGAATTTCCGTTGTAGTTATCTGACTCTCTTGAATTGGCGTACGTACGGGAATATCGGTCCCCGCAACATATACTTTTGTCATCCCTCCAAGTTCTGCGTTTAAATTCTTTACCTTCTCATACACTAAATAAGCCGCCACAGAAGCTAAAAGAAAAGCAAGAAACAAAAATATAGCGGCTCTCCTCTTTGACTCTAACATCCTGCATCTTCTCTCCTAAAATAGGTTTTATCCTGGTAAATTTGGTAACTCGCTTACTACTATTTACCTCGTTTTAAAACTTATCAACCAATATTTACCTTAAATTTTCCACATATCACTACACAATAAGTACCATCTGTTCACAAAAACGTCAAACTCACCAATAAAGCTTCCATTTACTGTATAAGAAATTCATCCTATAAAAGGAAAGTCTCAATAGAAAATTTAGGTAAAAAGCAATGATTCATCAGGATGTATAAGAGCATGTGCTACTTGGAAGAAACTAATTTTTCGTAAATTTCACTAAAGTTCCGTTACAAATATTACAAATAATAGGTACATTAACTTATTTTTCACTTCTTGCATGTAACAAAGTAAATACTGAAATAGGTGGGGGCGCAGCAACATAAATTTAGATAACTAAACTTTCTAGCTGCACTGGCAAGCGTCGTTCTTTCCTATGTAATCTGGCTAAGCTTGCTCTGTTTATCCATTATCATAATTTTTTATAATAAACAAAGGCTGCCGAATTTAATCGACAGCCTGGTTACTAGCCCGTTTAGAATAACAATAAGTCCCGCAATGGGACTGAATAGTATAACCCTATGAAGAATTCAAATGAACTGGTCAGAAGATTTCACCTTTCCATATTTACCCCCGCCGCCAGCTTCAATCTGCAGCCTTCCGCTTCTGGCGAGATCAATATACGCCGCGACTTTTTCGGGCACGACTTTCAGCAGGTCAATATAAGCAGCCTTATGCAAAATTGACATTTCAGTGCCAAAGGCTTCCAGCAGGCGATCCATTAGCTTTGGTCCAAGCCCGGGAATAAATTCGAGGGGAACCTGGTGAACATATGGGGGCCTTTCCGGTTTTTGTCCGGCACTCGCCAATTCTTCTATTCGTTCAGAAACACCTTTGATGATCTTATTGCTGCCGCAAAGGCTGCAAAGCGTCTTATTTATATGCTGCATGGAAAGACATTTCGCGCACACTGTTTTATGATATTTCCCAAGCAGAGGATTCAATCCGTAATTGACAGCAATCCTTCTGCCATCCTGCCCTCTTAGTGCTTTTTCAAGCTCTGAAAAGCTTGCTTCTTTCATTTCTATTTTCTGATACTCCCTGGCAATTTTCCCGAGCGAGTGGGCATCAGAGTTTGTTAAAAATGTGTAGTCGGACAGTTCGGCAATTGCTTCCGCCATTTGGGTATCAGAACTTAAACCAAGCTCAACAGCATCTATAAACTCTTTATCAAAAACCTCGGTAAGACTTTGCTTTACTCCTTTTCCGTACAGGCTTTTAAACGGAGTAAACACATGGGCGGGAATAAAAAGACCGCCCAGTGATTTTACTGCTTTTTGAAGTGTTCTGGCGTCCGTATATATTCGCTGTGAGCTTAAATTAATATTCTTAACATAGCCGCTCATCCAAGCTGAAAAGGTTTTCATCTTTTCTATAGTGGGTAAATATGCGAGCACATGTATCGGCCCCTGGCAATTGGCATCATTGATCTCGATCTCAGAGCCCGGAATAAAGGTCATATCTCCGTACTGAAGCCCTCCAGCCGTTTTTTCCGCTAATTCACCAGTTCCTATTAATTCTGCTATTTCCTCTATTACCTCAGGAGAATGGCAATCTATAATGCCAATCATGTCCAGGCCTTTTCTTTCTCTTGCTGTCTTCAAAGCGCTGCTGAGCGTAAGCGACCTTGCTCCCGTAATTTTTACTGCCCTGCCGGTTCTAGTACGGCCAATATGGATATGGAGGTCCACATAATAGTCATTCATTCGCTTTCGTTGCCTCTCTCAGCTGCAAATATTGGACAGCAAAAGCCGTCTTAGCATCGTAAATTTTTTGCCGATTCATATAATCAATGGCTTCTTGCAGACTCAATTCCATTACCTCAACAAACTCGTCAGCGTCAGCAGAGGCCGCATCTTCCTTCTTTTTCAGGTCTTCGGCGAGAAATACATGAATAAGCTCATCAGCAAAACCTGGCGAAGTATAAAAAGATGCTACATGGTTCATGCTTTCAGATACATAGCCAGTTTCTTCTTCCAGCTCACGATGTGCACAAGCCACAGGCTCTTCGCCTTTTTCTAGTTTTCCGGCCGGAATTTCTATTATGCTGCGTTCTAGTGCTTTACGGTATTGTTCAACCATTACTATTTTATTTTCAGGTGTAACTGCAATAACCGCAACAGCACCCGGATGCTTAATAATTTCCCGTTTCGATCGGTTTCCATCTGGCAGCAGCACTTCATCCACCTGAAGAGAGATTACTTTTCCATCATATATTTTTTCCGAAGCTACCGTTTTTTCTTCAAATTTCTTCATTTTTGCCACTCCTTGTTCTATTAACAGCACTATTGTTCATACATTTTACCATAAAGTGAAACTTCCATCAGTGGTATGCCCTACTTAATGGGACATGCAGGGATTGTTAAACTTTCAAGCAATTTCATTAAATAATTTGTTCCACTGATGGTTAGTTGAACCAATCGGGCTTTTACGGGCAGTTTTCCCGGAAAGAATTCCCCCTGAATCCATATAAATATAATGAGGGAAATTACTGCCCGTTAATCTGCGATAAAGTGAAACTTCCATCACTGGTATGCCCTCTTAATTGGACATGCAGGGATTGTTAAACTTTCAAGCAATTTCATTAAATAATTTATTCCTACTGATGGTTAGTTGAACCAATCGGGTTTTTACGGGCAGTTTTCCCGAAAAGAATTCCCCTTGAATCCATATAAATATATTGAGGGAAATTACTGCCCGTTAAACTGCAATAATTACTATGGAGGTTGTCCTATGAAGGTATATGTATTGGATAAAGGAATAGTTTTAGCAGGCAAAGGCTGGGAGATTCAGCAGAAGCTGAAGGAATTCCGCCGCAAATATGTTCTGGTTGGTGATTGGATCAATGATGTTCATGGTCCAGCTAAGACAACTGAATTAAAAAGGGGAAAGTGAATCTTTTGAGATAGAGGCGGACCTCCTATACAATGGAATAAATAAACTCACAAAGGAGCGGAAAGCCTTGAAAAAAAGAAGACTGGGAAACTCGGAGCTTTTGGTGTCGGAAATGGGACTTGGATGCATGTCCCTTGGATCAGATGATGAAAAAGCGATACGAATCATACATGCTGCACTCGATGAAGGAATTACATATTTTGATACTGCGGATTTATATGATTTTGGCAAAAATGAAGAAATCGTCGGGAAAGCTTTGAAGCATTGCCGGGATAAGGTGGTTATATCAACAAAGGCGGGGAACCGCTGGAATGAGCAAAAAGACGGCTGGAGCTGGGAACCGTCGAAGAAACATATAAAGGCAGCCGTAAAGGACAGCTTAAAACGTCTTGACATAGATTATATCGACTTATACCAGCTTCACGGCGGAACCATTGATGACCCGATTGACGAGACAATTGAGGCTTTTGAGGAATTGGTAAAGGAAGGGCATGTCCGTTATTACGGAATTTCCTCGATCCGTCCCAATGTGATAAAAGAGTATCTTAGACGGTCTTCAATCGTCAGCATCATGATGCAATATAGTCTGCTCGACAGGCGCCCGGAGGAGTGGATGCGGCTTATTGAAGAGAATAATGTCAGCATTATTGCCCGCGGGCCGTTAGCTAAAGGCCTGCTCAGCGATAAAATGCTGGACAAAGCCTCCAGCAGCATTAAAGAGAATGGCTACTTGGATTACAGCTTTTGGGACCTGCAACGGGTTTTGCCGAAGGTTGTGGAAAAGCTGCCGTCCAGGAGCATGAATGAAATTGCCGTAAGGTATGCACTTGCTTCATCAGCTGTAGGAGCTATTATTCCCGGTGCCAGCTCTTTGGAACAGCTCCGCGAAAATGTGAAAGCAGTAAAGAGCCCCCCGCTTGATGAGGAAGAATTACTGATTTTGAAGGATATTTTTAAACAATCCCGGTATGAAAGCCATCGGTAATTATTATGATGTTCAGGCAAATCAGTTTGGTCCTTTTTCTAATTAAGGGTTTTATTAACCGAATGAACCTTTTTTAGCAATAGAACAGGACAATTAAGCGCAACTATATTAAACGAAAGCCAGACCCTTGCAGTGAAAAACTGCCTTCTACAGCAAGGTCTATATTATTTTTGCGGCACTGTATAAGGGACAAACTGGCTAAAGGACAAAAAAGCCCTGCCATTTGATTGTGGCAGGGCAGATTTTTTTATTCATTTACATCATAATCCCGCCATCAACATGAATGACGGTTCCATTTATATAGCTTGCTTCATCGGATGATAGATATAAATAGGCATTGGCAATATCCTCTGGCTTGCCTAGCCTGTGCAGCGGAATCATTGCCTTCAGCTGTTCAATTACCTTTTCAGGCACAGATTCGACCATGCTGGTTTCAATAAAGCCTGGTGCGACTGCGTTAACATTTATGCCTTTTCTGCCAAGCTCTTTTGCCCATGTTTTTGTCATGCCAATTACTCCGGCCTTTGAAGCTGCATAGTTTGTTTGGCCGACATTGCCGTGTACCCCTGATACTGAAGAGGTACTGATGATTTTGCCGTATCCTTGCTTAACCATTGCAGGAACGACAGCCTGAGTGCAGTGAAATACGCCTGTCAAATTAACATCGATAACCCTTTGAAAATCTTCAGTGCTCATTTTGGTTAACATGGAATCCCGGGTGATGCCTGCGTTATTGATCAGAATATCTATCCTGCCAAATCGGGCCAATACAGATTCCACCATGCTATCTACACTGCTGCGGTCAGCGACGTTTACCTGGAAATATTCAGCTTGATAGCCCTGTTCCTTTAGACTATTTACGTTCTCTATACCTGATTTTTCATTAAAATCGGCGATGGCCACCGACGCTCCTTCCTTTAAAAAAACGCGCGCGGCCGCATACCCTATTCCGTTTGCACCGCCTGTAATTATGGCTACTTTATCCTTTAATCTCATTTTGCTTTCGATTCCTTTCCAAACAAGAAGTTTTCTATCTGATTAACTAGCAATTCCAGGGTATCACCTCAGGGTCTGACTGCTTTTGCAGGCTTAATTACCATTTCATAAGTATGGTAATCAAAGCCTGAAACAGCATTTTGACGATTACAAGTTTATTTTCGACAATCTCCAGCAGGATTCCTGCCAGCCGGCTAATTCCTATGACAACATCTTAAACTCTTTTGGGTGGCAACAAGTAAATGTAGGAATTCCGATAATTGATACAATTAAAACTAAAATCAAAGAAACTAATTATCTATTTCAAATCACTAGAGAAATACAGCCTTAGGAAAGTGTAACTAACAAAAAAAAAGAATAGAAAAAGAGATTCCAGATCATAAAAAATTTCGTATGTCAGCCGGCCATTCCCAGCTATATTATTTTTTTAAATATTTCAATCCGCCTTATTTCATCTAGATGAATTTCTGACAGCCGTTCCAGAATTTTTCTTCCCTTTTCAGTAACTTCTATCAGTACACTGCGCCCATCTTCCGGATTTTGCCTTCTTGAAACTAGCTCTAAATGTTCACATCTGTCAATCAGCCCAACACAGGCATGATTCGTAATTTGCATACGCTCAGCGAGCTCACCCGTCGTAACAAAATCCCTGCCCGGGTAACCCATGATGGCTAAAAGCAGCTGATGCTGCTGGGAAGTAAGTCCGTTGTCCCTGGCAGCTTTGTCACTGAAATTCTGAAATTTCCTTATTTGATATCGAAACTCACCCAAATACACATAAACCTCTTTTGATAACAAAGAATCCAAAAGTGTTACCTTCTTTCCTATTGATGGAAATATCTTAATACGATATAATTAATTATATCGTAACACGATACAAAATTTATGTTAACTTAAAACATTAGGGCGGTGAGAAAAAGAATGCTGGAAATACTTAATTTCATTACTCCAAACACTATTTTTGGGCAAATTTTATTCTTTTTGTCCGGTTCCTTTTTAACAGTTTATTTAAATTTAAAAATTTATAACCCTTGAAAAATAAGTATTATTCTTTCCTTCTAAATAACGCTTTTCCCGCAAAGGAAAAGCGTTATTTTTTTCTATTTAAAGTTCCGCCAGTCAGTGCTGCTTTCGTTCAGCAGCTCTTCAAATGATTTATTTTTTTCTTTCTGTTTGCGTTCAAACGCTCTCTTTGCTTCCTCTTCTTCATGTCTTTTCTTTTCTGCCAAAGAAAGCTCATTTTTTGTGTTTTTCAGCTTAGCGAGTATTTCCTGATTAACCATGTCCCCCAGTGTGAGGGCGCCATTGGTTTGTGGTTTATTGCTTACTCTATCTTGGTTTTGCCTCTTTTTCTTCATTATGTAACCTCCCTTACCCTTTTATTATAACACGGCTCGCGGCTAGACTATTAACCCTCCTTTCAAACGAGCAGGGAGTCCAAACCCCTGCGGCTGGATACTAAAATGGATGTAAATTTTTCACCCTAAATTCTTTTTTACTTTTATAGGTTCGATCATTATAATCTTCATTTTCCAATTTCACTCTTATATTTTCCAATTATATGTACTTCTTGAAAAACCCTTCAAATTCCTTTTTTCATAACTGCTTTAACCAATTTAACCTGAGTGATCCACAACAAGGTTTCGTTTTCCCCTCCTATAATAATTTATCCCTTGCAATACGATGTACCTCGTATTACAATAACCATATATTAACAATGGAGGGAACTCAAATGGATAAAGAAATGATGAAAGGCAGTATTGACCTTCTGCTGCTTTCGCTGATTTCCCAAAAGGATTTATACGGATATGAGATTACTAAAATTTTAAAACAGCTGAGTGATGAGCGTTACGAAATGAGCGAAGGAACTCTATACCCTGCGCTTAAACGCCTGGAGCGAAAGCAGACTATTGAGTCATATTGGAGTGAAACGGATGCAGGCAGGCGGAAATATTATAAGATTACTGAAACCGGGATCACCGAATTGGCACAAAAGCGCAAGGACTTTCAGCTTATGGAGAACCTAATCAGAAAAAGTTCGGAGGGATTTTCATGAAATCCGGACTCGAACGCTTTGTTGAAAACATTGTGCGGCATACAGATTGTTCAAAAGAAGAAAAGGAAGATTTATATGAAGAACTGCTTATTCATCTGAAAATGTCCCGTGACCAATTAATCGAGGAAGGATTAAGTAAAGAGGAAGCGGAAAAAAAAGCCATGGATCTGTTCGGCAATGAAGGAGAAATTGGCAGCCAGATACAGCAGGCGATGTTTCCATACCGCAAAGAACTGATGTTTACCCTTTCCCTGACCTCCATTCTGTACACAGTGGCAGCTTATTGCCTCCAGCTGTTTTGGGAGGGCAATGCCTTCATTATGTGGATGGCGGTTTCGATGGCATCAAGCTCCTTCATTTTTTATTTAGCCGCCAATAAAAGCGTCCATCTAAACCGGAAACGGTGGATCAATAGCATATTGATGCTCCATGCACTGGTTTATTTATACGGCGGGATGCTTTCAGATGGGCTGGACCTTTCCATACTGCCGATTGCCGCAGGATTGGTCATCCTGCTGGATCTGTCGCTGCTCTACCTTACTACCTTGAATAACTTTGGAAACAGCAAGGCCTTGAACAAGGATACAAAAATTATTCACGCGTTAAACATTACAGCAGGAATTTTTATTATTGGGGCAACACTTTTTATGGTGGGCGGCGGCCTGATCATGATCGGCGGATTTTCGCCAATCATGCTGGCGTTCTGTATACCGGCGGTGATTTGGATCGGCCTTTATATTGCCCAAGTAAAAGCATTGAAAAAAAATAAACGTTTGGCATACGGTTTGGCCATTGTCCCAATGCTATTTATTGCCGGGATATTGCTGGTGGTATTCTTGCCAAAGCTGATGTACTAGGAGGTGCAACGATGAGGAAAAATTATTTGTTCATTTTTGGCGGACTGGTACTCACCCTTACAGCGGTACTGACAGTCATGGGCTTCAAGTTCGAAAAGACAGAACAGGAAAAACAGGAGGGCCTTGCTGACCAGTATGATGTATCCACGCAGGACACGATTGCCTTCGTTTCTTATAAAAGAGGAAAGCCTGGTTTATACATCTTCAACAATAAGCTGGATATTAACGAAAAAGCAATAGAATTTGACAATAGCAAATCTATTATCGATCCGAGTTTTTCAAATGACGGTACAAAGTTGGCTTTTATTACTGCCAATAAAAATCTTGAAAAGGATTTGGCAAGCACCGTCCATCTGCTCGACCTCCGTACTAAGCAGGTCACAGAGCTATTCAAGTCGGAGCATATGGTAACTGAGTTAGACTTCTCCCCTGTCAGCGATTCTTTATTTTTCCTAGGAGCAGGCACCTTTGGGAATTACTCGCCGATTGCCAGTAAACGGACCCATGATCTTGATGTATTTGAATACAAACTGGAAGAAAAAGAAACTGTTCAGCGCACCAGCCTTAAAAAATACTCGATGACCTCTCTTAACGTTTCACCGGATGGAAAATCCGTTTTTATTCAGATGGATGATGACATGGATGCCAGCACGCCCGAGGAAACTTTTGAAACGAAGCAGAGGGTGTTTGAAATAGCACTTGATGATCCTAAGAAATTGAACGTTGTAACCGACCCGGATAAAGAAATTGATATTACCGAGCTAGTGCTCTCCCCTTCCGGAAATGAATTAATCTACCAATCCATCAGCAATCCGTATGAAGGAAAGACATTTAAATATGAACTTTTTTCTTATCATCTTAATTCAAAGAAAGAGCACCAGCTTACCCATTTTGGAAATTTTGTCGGACGTCCGCGATTCGGATCCAATGGCAGCCTGTACTTTATTGCTGATAAAAAGTGGCCGAATAGGAAAGATAACCACCTCTACCGGATGGATGATAAATCAAAGGAAATCAAGGAAGTAATTCTTCCAGAGAAGGAATAGGACATGATAAAAGCGATTCTCACTTTACCGAATCGCTTTTTTGTGTGGAAAAGGGGCGGAACTGCATCGATTTTTTGGGGTAAAAAAAAGTAAATAAATTAAAATGAAAATCTCTTAGGAAGTTTTTGGTTTAGCTCTTTCATACCGCTTATTTCCATGCATAGACTGGGAGTTAAAACTCATGAATCCTAAACGGTTTTGACTTTATGAGTTCTATTTGCTACATTAATAATGAACATCAATTCATTATTGAGGATTAAGAAAAGCATGCAAATTTTAAAAAAAGAAAAGCAGCTGGCAATCATGAACGCAGCCGTAGACGAATTCTTTGAAAAAGGCTTTGCAAGGGCTTCTATACGGAACATTGCACAAAACGCCAATGTCTCTACAGGTAATCTTTATCGCTATTATAAAAATAAGGAATCCCTGTTTGAAAGCATCACCAAGCCTTTGGCCGGGGATATTGAACTTCTTTTTGCTCTTCCCGTCAAGCACCCGGGAGGTTCTGTTGATTTGAAAGATGCTTTGCAGATTTTGAATGGCCCATTTATCAGCCTTTTGATTGAAAACAGGAAACTGCTCCTCATTTTATATGACGGAAGCGACGGTACTCCTGCCGCGAGATTTAAAGAGGATTGGAAGCATGCGATTAGCCAGCTATTTCTTATGTATATATCTATATATAATCATAAATTTCCTGCCGCTCCGTTCGACATACGTATAGCAAATTCCGCGTCAACCAGTTTTCTTGAAGGTTTAATGCAAATTGTCAGAGAGTACGAAGATCCGGAAGATATCAAAAGCCTAACAATGGAAATCTTTAGATTGTACTTTTATTGGAGAATATCTGAAGACTGAATAAAACTCATCCTTAGTCGATGGGTTTTATTTCCGCAGTAATAATGAACAATCGTTCTTTTTTATACAAAAAAATTTTGGGGGAAATATGCATGGGCACTATTTATAAAACGGAAGAGGGAAAAAGCAGGCTAGCTGAATATTACGAGACCTACACTAAATCATTAAAAATACCATTTGAAAGAGATTTTGTTGAAACAACGTTCGGCAGGACCCATGTTTTAGTTACCGGTCCTAAGGATGGGAAACCTTTGTTTATTCTGCAAGGAGGCAATTGCATAAATCCGATGACTTTATCATGGTTTTCATCATTGTTAGATACATATAGAGTATACTCGCCTGACACAATTGGCCATCCAGGGCTTAGCAGTGAGAATCGTACATCTGCTAAGGACGAAAGCTTTGCGCTTTGGATTTCCGATTTAATGGACTATTACCAAATTGAGTCTGCAGCTTTTGCGGGACCTTCCCATGGCGGCGGAATCATTCTTCTTCTTGCGGCCCATATTCCTGAAAGAATTGCCTGTTCCCTTTTATTCGCTCCTGCAGGAATAGTTTTGAATTCCAAGAGAGAGATGATCAAGCGAATATTGATTCCCCTCTTGCTTTATAAATGGAATGGCTCAGCAAAGCATCTGAAAAAGATTACGGATGCCATGTCCCTTAACAGTATGAAGCCCCTTGATGCTGCTATTATCGGCGAAATTTTCCGCAGCGTAAAATTGGAGAAGGAAATGCCCAAAATAGCCAATAAAGCTGACCTTGAGAATTATGCGGCTCCAACAATGGTAATTGGATGCAAGGAAGATGTCTTCTTTCCGGGTGAGAAGCTTACCCAGCGGGCATCTGAAATATTTCCACATCTTCCAGTATGCAATCTCTATAACTGCGGGCATTTTTCAAACAGTGAAACTCTCGCAGAAATAAATAGTGATATGAAAGCCTTTTTGGAAAACTATTATCGGTAGCAGGCACATGGTAAAATAAAGAAAAAACCTCGGAGGCGCGCGCTCGATGAAAAAGTTTCTTATTTTCACGCTTGGGATATTCACCTACGTTATTGGCATCGGACTATATTTTACAAACCGTGTGATGTATATGAAAAAGAAGGAAGAACAGCTCATTCATCAGAGGGAAATTTCAGCGAAGCGGCTGAATCTTAAGGAATATGAAGCATTGCCGAAAACAGATGTAACAGTACCTTCTTCATTCGGCTATGATTTGCATTGCGAATTCGTGGAACCGCACGCTGCAAATAAGTGGGTTATCATTTGCCATGGCGTTACCGAAAATCGGTTTAATTCAGTTAAATATATGAATATCTTTTTAAAGCGCGGCTTTAATGCTGTTATTTACGACCATCGCCGCCACGGTAAGTCAGGCGGAACAACCAGCTCATACGGCTACTATGAAAAGTTCGATCTGCAGTCAGTCATTAAAGAATTAAAAAGGCAAAAAGGCTCTGACATTATCCTTGGCATCCACGGTGAATCGATGGGTGCCGCAACTGCTCTGCTGTATGGGGGGATGGTTGAGGATGGGGCCAGCTTTTATATCGCTGACTGTCCTTTTTCAGATTTCCGCGGGCAGCTTGTTCATCGGCTAAAGGCAGAGGTACCGCCGCTTCCTTCCTGGATGGTCCTGCCGATTGCTGACCGGTTCCTGAAGCTGCGTGCTGGATGGAGGATAGACGATGTTGCTCCATTGCACTCTATCAAAAATATTAAAAGCCCGGTCCTGTTCATTCACAGCCAGGACGATGATTTTATCCCTGCAGAGATGACAAATCGGCTATTCGAGGAAAAAGAAGGCCCGAAAAAGCTGTATATCGCTGAGAAAGGTTCACATGCCCAGTCATATAACGAAAACCCTCAGGAGTATGAGAAGGTAATTGATGATTTCCTTGAAGAATATGTTTTGCCTGTCCAAGGATAGGATACTAGAGAGAAGACGGACGTATGTTTGTCCCCCTTCTCTCTACTTTTTTATATACATTTCAAACTTCCCCATTTACGCTTCCTCTAAAAACTCTAATATTTCCCCGTCCGTCCCCTTGCAAAAGATGATTCTCCAGCCATTTTCAAGCATATAAGGACCTTCGTCAACAGCTGATTCACCCAGACGGCTTACGATCGGTTCGATGGCATCAACCTTAAAGCATATATGCGACCGGTCTGAAATTTCTCCTTCATCTGTCTGCTCAATAAGTTCAAGACGGAAATCGCCGAGCGCCAGAAAGCTGATTTTTTGGCCCGACCAAACAAGGCTGGTGTCTACTTTAAAGCCTAAGCTGTTCGTATAAAAATCCACCGACTTCTCTAAATCTTTTACCTCCAGGGCAACATGGTGAAGCTGCATTTCCTCCAAACTCCCTTCTAAACAATCAAATTCACATCGCCAAATTCATGCCATAAATAACACTGTTCTATCGCAACTTGATAGGCTTTCAGCAGCTTATCTTCCGGGACAAAGGCCGACAGCATATCAAGATGACTTGCTTCCGGTTCGTGCAGCCCAGTAATGATTCCATCCACCAATGCTAATTTATGGCTGGAATCTATATACAAATTGGTTACTCCAGCAGAGGCTGTCCGGCATACTGCAGATTCAACCGCCCGGACAACTGTGGTACCTGCGGCAATGACGCGTCCGCCTGAAGCTCTTGTTTTTAAAATCGCTTCCATCGTTTCAGCGGGAATATTATATTCTTCATAGTTATCCTCAGGCCTGCTTTCCATTTCATCGTCCAACAGATAGCTCAACCCTGTATGCAGCTGCAGATAAGCTATTTTTATCCCCTTCTTCTGCAACTTGAATAAAAGCTCCCAGCTGAATGCTCTTCCCGCCGAAGGCATTTCCACTGATCCGGGAATCGACGCAAAAACAGTTTGATAGTAATCCAAAGCCCAAGGGTGATCGATATACTCATAGCGTACAGGTTCTCCAAGCGAATAAATCTCGAAATACAATTCAATTCCAGTCTTTGAAAATTCAACAATGTGAATCGGGGAATTCTCTTTTTCTTCTATGATGGTGCCATAAAGGCTCTCGGAGAAATATAGTTTATCCCCAATTTTTGCTTTTTCTGTAACAATCCACACCTCCCAGACGGATTCGCTGCGGCGCCGGGCCAGCCTTACTTCCGCTGCAGATGCAATCAGTGAATTCATTCTAAGAAGATCTGCTGTCAGTCTTGCCGGGACAGTTCTGCTGTTATTCAAAACAATTAAATCACCGCGTTTTAAATAACGGTCAATATGATAAAACTCGTCATGCCGCGTAGCGCCTGACTGGCGGTCCAATACCATCATCCTGACACGGTCCCTGCGGATGCCCCGCCTCTCAGGAGGCATCACAGCATTCAAACTGGAGGGAAGCTGAAAAGCCATGTTAGATGCTGCCACTGTGCTGCACCTCTTTTCCGAATTCCTGCGCTTCGAATCGTTTACCATTGATGGCGGATGATTCCTCTGAAGCAAGGAACAAAAATACATCAACTACATCCTCAGGATTGGCCAGCTCATAGTCGCAATCCGGAACAGCCAGCCTATGCATTTCTGTATCCATTTCACCCGGGTCAACCATATTTACCCTTACATTAGTTTCGCTCACTTCATCGGCCCATGTCTCAGTCAGCCCTTCTACCGCGAATTTAGAAATCCCATAAGCCCCCCATCCAGCATATCCGGTATTTCCGGCTTCTGAGGTTACATTGATGATTGAACCGCTATTTCTTTGCAGCATTCCGGCAATAACCCGCCTTGTTACGAGAAACGGGCTGACGGCATTAATTCTGAGAACCTCCATATAATCTTCTTCCGGAAAATCCAGCAGGAGTGGCATCGGACTCGGCCCTACTGTAGAAGCATTATTGATCAGGACATCGATTTTCCCGTATGCTTCCTCCGTCAGTGCTACAAATGTTTCCACATCACGGGAAATCGACACATCTGCCGTTATGGCCAAAACCTCTGCTCCAAACGCCTCTGCCTCCTTTTTGACCTGGATCAGTTCTTGTTCGCCTCTTGCACAAATAGCCAATCTTGCGCCGTCTTTCGCAAAAGCCATCGTCAAGGCTTTGCCAAGCCCCTTTGAAGCTCCTGTAATCATAACTACTTTGTTTTCCATTTTATAAACCCCTTTCTACTTGTTTTAAATTGTTTAAATGATGATCTTGACATCATAATTGTATGGCGAAAATCATCAAAGCACGTCGGAAAAAAGGTTGGATTCCTTCTACAACTTTGGTCGTAGAAGGAAACAAAAATTATTGGCTTATGACCAGGGTTGCGAAGGTACTTTATCGCAACAAAAGGTTGTAACGGCTCTTGGTTACAACACTCGAGGGGCTGGGCGCTGCAGCTAGACATCAACATAGTGGCAAAATCAACACTTGAGCTTAAACATAGCCATAATAAAAAAGAAGCAGCCACCTTCATTGGTTTCTGCTTCATGTTTAGACTAATTTAAGTTAAAGTGTACCCTCTTCATTGCGTACGATCGTAAAAACTCATCCTCGGATTCAAGATTTGATTCGGGCTTTTCAATTGAAAGCTGTTTACTTCCGGAACAAAATCTATTTTCATCACATCATCCAAAAAGATTGCCTTTGATTTTTCAATATATATGGGCCCGTTGTTGGTTTCAATTCGTTCGTCATCTTCATCAAGAGTGCTGACAAGCCACAATGCCGTGACGCCGCTCACAACACAGCCGCAGCCATCTGTATCATATTTCAGCTTCATCAGCCCCGATTTGACTCCTGTTTTTTCCCGGATTGCTTTTTCTGCCGATTCTGTCCATTCTATTTTCATGGTTAATAACCCCTTCGTGTTTGCATATGCTTATTTTATCAGGATTTAAAAAAGTTTGAAAAAGATTCGGCTTCCAGTTAGGATAGAAGAAGATGTGACAAAATTGTGAAAAGGATGATCATTATGTCAAAGGTTACAATAAAAGTTAACGATAACGGTTCGTATCGGATCACTGGTGATGTTGAACTCATCGATGCAGAAGGAAATGTATTTCCTGCAAAGCCTGCCTTCTCGCTTTGCCGCTGCGGCTTGTCAGCAAATATGCCATATTGCGATGCTTCCCATAAGGGCAAGTTTGAATCGCGGGTAAGAGCACCTAAGCCTGAAGGACAGGAATAGAACACAGCTGAATTTTCCCAAACAGCTTTGCAGTGTATATAAAATTCGGAACTACATATATTAAAAAAGACCGTCTGGTGCTGGTAACACCAACGGTCTGGCCCAGCTGCTTCTCACTAGAGAATTGGCTGCGGCCGATAAAAGTCCACCGGAGCCGGCAACTCTGGTGGATTATTTTTTGCCTGTGGACATAAAGCTTCCTCAAAATCCAATCAGCGGCCCAAGCAGATTTCTTTTATAGGAAGCAGCAATCATATTTAGAACGAAGCGAGGAATTTTTTTAGGAAAATACTTAAGCCTGTAATATCTCGTATATGCTTTTTTAATATCTTCCCATTGGCTGCATTCCTTTTGCTGCCTGTATCTTGCAACATCAATTACCTTAATCCTTTGGCCGTTTATAAGAATAATGTTGTGCAGATGAATGTCAGACGGGTTAAGTCCCTTCCTTCTTGCTGATTCAAGCGCACTGTCAACCTGCTGGACATGTTCATCTCTTATATCAATACCTGTATGCAGGCATTGATAGATTGTCGTCCCTTTGATGTAATCAATCACAAGGTAATTTTCTCCCGCTCCGTGCAGTTCAGGATAAGAAGGGTGATTCTGCAAAATCCTGTATATCTCCGCCTCTTCCTTCGCTTCCTTGGTGCGGTGCGGCAGAAATACCTTCATTGCAAGATACGTTGATCCAATTCGAAAAACATAGGCGCTTCTTCCCCTGCCAATAAACTGTAAACGGGAATCCTTGTAGAGCAGCATTCCTTTACCGTCAAACTTCACACTTTGTGCCAGTTCGTAAAATGGCTTCATAGACAGCAGGCCCCCCTTATGTACCTATGCTGCCAGACTTTCTTTGGCCAGTTTCAATCACTCTGCGCATCTGACATCCGCAATGTCCGAAAGTCCAATATAATGCGGCTCATTAAAATGGTCAACCACATGAAGCTGCTGTTTGGTTTCGTTATAATAATGTATGCGGCCGATCAAAAGGCAATGCCGCCGATTCTGATAATGGGTTATAGCAACTGCCGCTCCCGTCTCCATCGCTTCCCCTATAGCCATATTCATTTCTTCGAGCTTTTGCTCATCCAGTTCCCTGCGCTGTTCATAGGTGTCCTCATGTGCCCACTCCCTGAGCATTTTCACGTGCTCCGGGAGCATCATGGACGTCCATTTGATTCGTCCCCGATCCCGTATCATGATAAAGCCTCCCTTGGCTAGAGTTTCATATTCTTTGCGTTATGATTTATGCCCGCCGACAAGGCCGCTTCTGATGACCGCGGTTCCCGCTGCTGTATACGAGACAGCACGCAGCAGTGATTTCGAGCCAAACTTGCCTCTGATGCGGTCAACGGTATAGCCAAGCTTCCTTTTTTTCCAGGCCGAGGGATCAAACAATGTTAGCTGCATTTCGTTGTCATCCTCTATATTGGACAGCGAGATTGAAATTTGCCTTACTGTTTTCGGAACATAATTTTCATGGAACAGCTCCAGACACACCCTGTACAGTTCCATCGTCACATTTGTCGGTTCAGTGATCGAACGTGAACGCAGGAAGCCGCCTCCGAATTCCTCATGGCTGTATCCAATTCCGAGGCTTATCGTTCTGCCTGCCTTATAATGCGACCTTGCCCTCCTTGCCACCTCCTCGCACATTTCCAAAATTACGTTTTTTACTTCCTTTTCGTCTTTATAATCACGAAGAAGAATTTGGCTTTTTCCAAAACTGACCTGCCCTTCCATAATTGGAGCGCCAATATCTGAAAGGTCAA
Source organism: Bacillus sp. M6-12 (assembly GCF_002860285.1). Lineage (GTDB taxonomy): Bacteria > Bacillota > Bacilli > Bacillales > DSM-1321 > Peribacillus. The sequence continues at coordinate 218,525 of NZ_PGVF01000027.1, read as the reverse complement.
TCCCCCAAGCATGGTAGTAAAGCTGGTTTCCCATCACTCCAAACTTAGCCTCCAGCTGCTCAAGGCCATGGTTTGCAAGCTGGCCTACCGTAAAAATCCCCATGCCGTTCAATGTCCGCTGTACTCTTTTCCCGATCCCCCATATTTGGCTAAGCGGTGAGAGAGGCCAAAGCTTTTTTGGTACATCCTCATATGTCCACTCCGCAATTCCCTTCTTTTTTGCCTCAAGATCAAGGCACAGCTTTGCCAGGAGCATATTCGGTCCAATTCCAACTGCACATGGCAGCTGAAACTCCCGCTCGATTTCATCTTTAATTTTCCGCGCAACCGTCCAGGCATCGCCCCACAGTGAAGTCGCACCGTCAATTTTAAGGAAGCTTTCGTCCACACTGTAAGTATGGATCGCTTCCTTTGGGACATAGCGATGAAACAGGCGGGTGATTTCCGTCGAAATTCTCAGATAGGTAGACATGGCAGGATCAACTATTTTAATCCGCGGATCATTGGGGATTTCAAATTTCCGGGATCCTGTCTTGATTCCGAACTCCTTTTTCATTCTTGGGGATGCTGCAAGCACAACACTTCCGGGCCGGTCTAAATTTCCGACAACCGCTAAATAGCATTCCAGAGGATCAAGCCCCTCCATAACGGCAGAGCAGCTGGCATAAAAGCTTTTCATATCAACGCATAGAATCCGATGGTTCGGCATAGCGCTATAATCCACCATTATGTCCCCCCTACTTCTTTCAAGAATATATGTTCGTATTTATTATACCCATAATATTATACGAATACACGTTCGTATTCAATGGGAATTTTAATGCAAAATTCAACAATTAACCCTCTTCTCCTGCATCCTCCAGATATGGAAATGCAATAAACAGGAAAGAAGAGAAGTTGTTATACAAAAATATGTCAAAGAGCCCATTTTAAAAATTATCTTCTGAATCTGTAACTGTTTTGATAAAGATTCGTCAAATACATGACTGACAGAAAGCAAATCGGAGGGATTAGGATGGGGAAGAAAGCAATAAAGATGACAGTATTAACAATTGGGCTTGCATCAATGCTCGGGTTTTCGCAGGGTGCCTATGCAAATACAGCAAATGTTCATATAATCCAGAAGGGCGATACTTTATACAATATAGCGAAACGCTACAATACCACCGTAACAGCATTAAGAGAATTCAATAATCTGGGTTCAAATCTGATCATAGCGGGCAAAACGTTAAAGATTGGAACAATAATAACAGTGAAAAAAGGTGACACGCTGTACAATATTGCCCGTTCAAACGGAATGAGTGTCAGTGAACTAAAAAAGATCAACAACCTAAAAACTGATAGAATTACTCCGGGACAGAAGCTATTTTTGACCAAAGCCGCAAAACCGGCAGGCTCATCCTATGATGCATCCAAAGCAGCGGTTTCCCTTAAAGTAAAAAGCGGATATTCATTTGGCAAAGAGGAACCTGGCAAATACATTCTTCAATATAAAAAGGATGGAACGTATTTTGCCCGGATAGAAGTGCTGGATGCGAAGGCCAATATATCGGCGGTAAAGAAAAACGCGGCCGAGTATTTGAAGTCCACAGGCAAAGTGATAGAAATAAAAAACCAAAACTACCATCCCTTCTATCGCAATGCTGAATTTTACCTGCATGCTTCAGGCAGCAAAGCTTCTCAAAATGTTGTTGTAAAACGAGTAAATGGCAAGCTAGTGAAATTCACCATCCACTTTGCCAACAAAGAAGAATCGGAAGGCATCACCCCATATATAATTGAGATGCTTCAGACCACAACCGTGAAATAAGCAAAAGGCTGATTCGGGGCTTCCCCGATCAGCCTTTTTATTAAGAGATTATTTAATTTTAATCTTTACTTCTTCTTCCAGCACAGCAGGATAGTCTGTCAGTTTTAGCGAAACCGGGCCCGGGACTAGCTTTTTGCGATCATAAGACACTGTGATTTCCTGGATATTATCGGAAGTTTGCCAGGAGCCGGAACTGCCGGATGCAATATCCTCCCCCTTCGAATTCAGCACCTCGTTAAAAGGGAAGAATTGCATTTTACGGTTATTTTTCATATGAAAAATAAACTCATTTTCGGTCACTTTATGAAGCTTGAGCTTCCCATCCTTCGGCCCCGCAAGCTGTGTCCCAGTTTGCGGATCGATTTTGACCACTGAATCATTTTTATCAATAGCACGGATTTTACTAAACGCTAAGTAAAGCTCCTTAGGCTTCTGAAAATAATTGCTCTGTAAATAGACAATTTGTTCGTCCTCCCTGGGATGAGTGGCAGTAATTCCGTTGGCGATCGTGCTCCACGGTTCCCCGGTGCCATCTACCAGCCTAATGTCCTCAAAATAAAACAGCTTTTTAATATTATCGGGAGCAAACTGTAAACGAACGGCTGTACGGAGCGGATAAACAGTAACCTCCTTAACCGTAATTTTTTGTCCGGCCACAGACACGGTTTTGTTTAACATATACTCTGTTTTTTGATTTTGATAGGCATCCTTATCAATGTTCAGCAGGAAAGTGAACCGGTTCGGTTGGCCCTTTGTCCGGCCGAAGGAGGGCTCATAAACAGTAAAGTCCAGCACTAGTTTTTCTTCTTTTAGCGGTTCATTAAAGAAAAATTCCATTTTCGATGAGGCTGGTTTCCCAGATTGAAAACTCTCCTGAAAGCTGTCGACCGAAGAGGACGGATGCAAATCCCTGCCGTTTGCGGTTTTCAAGGAAAGATTATCAATGTTGACAGGCATATGATCTTTGCTGGTATTCACTGTAAAAAAGACTGCCATTCCCTGTTCATCTACAATTACTGAATCGACAGTAATCTTTAAGCCTCCATGTTCATCAGAAGCATTAACCTCTTGCATGTAATCGTTCTCAACAGCCGACAACAAACCTTTATCATCACGAATCAATTCAACAACGGCTTCCATACCGGGCAATGCGGATACAAAATTTGCAAATACGGGTGACACACGGATTGAGCCAAACAAAACAGTCATTAAAATAGCAGCGGCCGCAGTAAGTATTGGCCAATATCTTTTCTTTTTCGGCGGTGCTTGTTTTGCCCTCTGCAGTCCATTTTCAATCGCCAGGTCAATCCGCTCGGGAATAGGCGCAGATTGATAGTTTTCCCTTAAGCTTTGCAGCTTCTTCTCTTCCTTTTCAAACATGGCCGGGCTCTCCCTTCTCTTCCAGTTTGCTTCTTAGCATTTTCAGCGCTTTATACAGCCTTGTCTTAGCCGTACTTTCAGGACATTGCATGATAAAAGCAATATCTCTGATTTTCAGATCCTGGAAATATTTCAGAATGATAATATCCCGTTGGCTGCTAGCGAGCCGGAACATAGCGTCCTCAAGCTCAATAAGGGAATAATCAGCGGTAAATTTCTGGGCGAGCAGGATTTGTTCATCAAAAATAAATCTGCCTGCATTTCTTCTAGTATCATTGCAATAATTCAGCATAATTCTGATCAGCCAGGATGAAAAATAGGCAGGTTCCCGTAGTTTTCCAATCGAATGGTAGGCTCGAAAGGTAACCTCCTGAATCGCTTCCAGGGCATCATTTTCGTTCTTCAAATAAACAAGCGCCATTCTGTATAATTGTATTTTATGGCTGTGAATCAAAGCTAAAAACGCCTCATCATCCCCGCCAACTGCCCTTGTCACAAGCTGCTCCTCCAAGCGGTTCCTCCCCCTAACTGTTTCTATATTAATTAGACATAATGAAGTGAGAAAAAGTCTGCTCTAAAAAAATTTTTTATAATGGAGGCGGCTAAAATGGGCTAAAGAAATGAAAGGTGAATCCTTAGCGCCAGGTTCCAAATGGCATATCTCCCTTGAAATGTTACCTTTGAATTCCAAGCAAAAAAACCCGGCGAGCAGCCAGGTTATGGTTAGACATTATTGAACTCTGTCACTGATAAAAAACCTCGTATGTCCCTTCCTCAACAGTTATCATGAAAGATGTGTCCAGTACGGAGCGGCTCATCATTTCCAGCTTATAGACACTCTGGTCGGCCAGATGCTCCACATTCCGGATAATAAAGCGCTCATTTTCACTTTTTTGGACTGCTTTTATCGCCTTTCGAACAATTTCGGCCTCCCTGCTGCCAGTCTCATCCGTTAACACCATTAAAAGCCGGGCTTCGGCTTGCATCGGATAAGATTCTTTGACCCTTCCTGCATGCCAGGGCTTGATTTTGATTCCCATTTTTAAATCTTCCAGATGCATCTTTTTTCCGGCATCCGTTTGAATCCTGGTCTGTTCCGTCACACTATATATCGTTTCGCCGATCAGCAATCGATTGCCTTTTATATCGGTTAGAAAGCCCGCTGCCCCCTTGCCAATATCCCGGGGACCTTCTGAGGCATCTTTTGAACATCCAAGGAGGACTGCGCATAGTATCAAAGGAAACAAAAAGATGGCTGATCGTTTCATAGCCTTTCACCTCTGACTTAAGAGACGGATTTCATATGTTTTTCGTTTCAGTACTAAAGAAGAATCATATCTACTTTTTAAAGAATGCCTTTTGGCCTAGTGCTTCGAATGTCCTTGGAAATAGAGTATAAAATATGCCGCCGAGATTCATCCAGCCCGGCAGGTTGATTTCCCGCTTATTAGTCATCATTGCATCCACCACTTTACCGGCAACAAAGTCCGGTTTCAGCATAAACCGTTTCATGCTTTTAACATAGGTACCTTGTTCATCAGCTATATTGAAAAAATTGGTCTCGATAGGGCCCGGATTCACAGTAGTCACGTAGACGTTATGTTCTGAAAGCTCAAGCCTCAGGCTATTAGAATAGCCCAGAACCGCAAATTTTGTTGCGGAATAAACACTTGATTTTGGGGTGGCAATCTTACCAGCCTGTGATGCAACGTTAATGATATGTCCAGATTTTCGTTTAATCATCGATGGCAAAACCATTTGCGTACATCCAATGAGGCCAATTACGTTAACGTCAAACATCGCTTTCGTCACCTGAAGATCAGCCTCATGTGCGTGACTGAACAAGCCAAAACCTGCATTATTTACAAGGATATCTATTTCTCCCACAGCTGCAAAAATTTCAGAAAATACAGATTGGATTTGGCCAGGATCTGCTACATCCAGCTGGTAGGCAAACGCCGAATTTCCATATTTGGAGTTTAGTTCAAGCTTAATCGTTTCCAATTTATCAATACTTCTCGCAAGCAGCACGACACATGCTCCTTTGTCAGCAGCCTTTTCAGCTATCTCTTTGCCGATCCCTCCGGAAGCTCCGGTAATAACAATGCACTTTCCCTTTAAATTCATCAAACGCGTCACCTCTATATTAGCTCACGCAGTAAATATTGCCCTGGGTTGATTCTTCTTCCTTAATTTCTCCCAAATCAAGCAAATAGTCAAGCTGGGCCACAGTTTCCGAAAGAGTCAGCCCAGGTTCCCTCATGAAGACCTTTGGGAATAGAAGGGTGCACAATTCAAAAGCCGTAGAAGGTTTATTCCGGATCATTTGTTTTACCTGCATGGATCGATCATGCTGCCGCTTGAGCCGCAAATCGGCAAGTTCTTTCACATTTTCTATCTCATCACCATGCCCGGCGTACACCTTCGAAACTGGCATGCTGATCAAATTCCTTAGTGAAGAATTGAATTGCAGCTGAGGCATTGGGCGATTTTCACCTGGCTGAAGCGGAGGCTCTATCAATGGGTTGGGTGAAATTTTCGCAAGCAAAAAGTCTCCGCCAATCATTGCTCCATCCTGCTCACGGTAGAACGAGAGATGGCTTTGTGCATGACCAAGTGTTTCGACAGCCTTCCATCCTGGCAGTCCTGGCAGCTCTTCTCCATCGGTGATCATATTTGTAAGCGTCCGTTCACAGTTGTATTTTAGTGTCCCTCGGAACTTTTTCACATGATGTTTCATCTCAATCGGAACACCAGCCTTTCTTCCGAAATTCAGGAAGAACTCATCTAGCTGCGTAATAAAGCTCTCTGATAGCTCCAGCCACCTCTGATTATTTGGATGGCCGATTAACGGAACATCCAATCCAAAAAAATCGGCACCCCCGACATGGTCAGGATGGTGATGTGTGACAATTACCTGTTCAATATCCTCCAATTTATAGCCAAGTTTCTTTACCCCTTCCTCCAGTGCATAACGTCCTTCAGTTGTTTTCACACCTGTATCCACCAGAGTAAGCCTATCTCCCTTTATGAGAAAAACATTTACATCTCCAACCGGAAAAGGGGTTGGGATGGAAATTTTAGCAATTCCCTTTTGCCATTCTGTCATTTTCGCGCCACCTTAAAAAATTATATTTATAAAATACTTTTCTATTATCATTGTGAGAACGACTGATGCCATTCCTTGTAAAAAAGTCTGCTGAAGCCTGGCTAGCTGCTGTAAAACGTATTAAATGTACTCTCTCATCCGCTTCAAGTCAAAATCTAAAGCCATTCTTTTTCATGTATTACCATTTTACCTGCTGCGAAATAAATTGTCATTATTTTCACATAATTTAATGGGGATTTTTTTTGCTTCACCGCAAAAAAGAGGGTTGACATAGGCATTGTCCTTCCTTCATAATCACAATTAAAATTAAAAGATAGGCTATGACTAAGACCAGTAAATGAAAGATGGCAAAAGAGAGTGAAGCCCGCCGGCTGAAAGGTTTCACATGCCCCCTGTTTCATTGAACCTACCTTATGAGCCGTCAGGCCAACCTGACGTATATCCCACGTTACAGGATTCAAGCGCATCTTCAGGAGCTATTTTGCGGAGATGAACAAAGGTGGTACCACGGAAGCTAGACCTTTCGTCCTTTATCAGGATGAAAGGTCTTTTTTATTTGGTTTTTTCTGGGCATGTAAGGCAATGCTTTTCAAAGCCTGCAGAAAGTTCCTCGAAGCCCCTAAACAAGAGGGTGTTCAGATACTAAAAGCAGTAAATCTATGCGAAATCAGCCTTTTTATTTTAACGGATTGGAAAGAATACAATTTAGGTTATTAAAATATAACTTCCCAGCAGCATTTGAGCTAATATCTCAGTAATCGCCTTTTAATAGGCCGCCAATCGGAGCTTTGTTTTTCTATTCCATAATTAAGAACAGAAACTCTTCACCCTAATAAAATCACAGGCTAACAGGAGGAAATCTTTATGAAAAAAATTGCGTTCATAGGCGGCGGATCAATGGCAGAAGCTATGCTGTCCGGAATCATCGCCAAAGGCCTTGTTGGCAGAAGCCAGATTTTCGTAACAAACCGGAGCGATCAAAACAGGCTTTCTTATTTAAGCAATCTATATGGCATAACAGCATCATCCAATCTAGAAAAAACTATCAAAGGAGCGGATATAGTTGTTCTTGCAGTAAAGCCAAAGGATGTAGCGGCAGCCATGACTGCGGCTGGAACTTATTTAAGAGAGGGCATGCTCCTTGTTTCTGTTGCTGCCGGTGTTGATGTGCAAAGCCTGGAGGCATTGGCGGGGAAAAAACTGCCAATCATTAGGGCGATGCCAAATACTTCCGCAGCGGTTGGGAAGTCGGCTACCGCGCTTGCGGTAAATGAATATGCTGAGAAAGCCCATCTTAATAAGGCACAGGAAATGTTTGAAACGATTGGTCTCACAGCTGTGGTGAAGGAAGAACAGCTAAATGCCGTCACAGGGCTTTCCGGCAGCGGTCCTGCCTACATCTATTATTTGGCGGAAGCTATGGAGAAATCAGCAGAGGAAATCGGCTTGGAAAAAGAAACGGCCAAACAATTGATTATCCAAACGATTATCGGAGCAGCCGACATGCTTAGCCAGTCTGCAAAAACTCCTGAAGCACTTCGGCGTGAAGTAACATCCCCAGGAGGAACAACGGAGGCTGGGATAAAAGTACTGGAAACCCACCATGTAAAAGAAGCCCTTATTGCATGTATTGTAAAAGCTACTGAACAGGCTAATAATCTTGGAAATCAATTAAAAGGGGAAATCAATACTGCAAAGCCAGAGGTTAAGGGAATCAGCAGTTAATGCCCGGAGGCGGAAGCTTTGGAGGAAATCTCCACGATTGCTATACTATTTATGTTATCAATCCATAAATCAAGGAGATGGCATAGATGAAATCAATGCTCTTTACAGACTATACAATTAAAGATGTCACGCTTAAAAACCGTATCGTAATGTCACCTATGTGTATGTATTCATGCTATGAAGAAGATGGAAAGGTGCAAAATTGGCATCTGGCACACTATACCTCCCGTGCAGTCGGCCAAGTAGGCTTAATCATTCAGGAAGCTACTGCCGTTACACCCCAAGGGAGGATTTCACCGCAAGATCTTGGAATATGGAGCGATGAGCATATAGAAGGCCTTTCAAAGCTCGTGGCCATGATCAAAGAACAAGGTGCTAAAACTGGGATCCAGATTGCCCATGCAGGCCGAAAAGCCGTGCTTGAAGGGGAAATTATCGCTCCTTCTGCCATTCCGTTTGACGAAAATAGAAAAACACCAAAAGAAATGACAAAAGATGATATTTCAGAAACAGTGGCTGCCTTCCGTTCAGCAGCCATGCGGGCAAAAACGGCGGGATACGACGTAATGGAACTCCATGGCGCACATGGATATCTGATTAATGAATTTCTTTCCCCCCTCAGCAACAAACGGGAAGATGAATACGGCGGTTCCGCTGAAAACCGGTACCGTTTCCTCAAAGAAGTGATTGAAGCGGTTAAAGAAGTGTGGGATGGTCCATTATTTGTCAGGGTTTCCGCTTTTGATTACCAGGAAGAAGGCATGACGGCAGAGGCTTATGTCCAAATGGCTGAATGGATGAAAAGAGATGGCGTAGATTTGATCGATGTCAGCTCAGGAGCCGTTGTGCCTGCCCGTATCAGCGCCTACCCAGGCTACCAGGTTCCATTCAGCGAAACGATCAGGCAAGGTGCAGATATACCAACCGGTGCTGTCGGACTCATCACTTCCCCTTTACATGCAGAAGAGATTTTGCAAAATGACCGGGCTGATTTGATTTTCCTTGCCAGGGAGCTGCTGAGAGACCCGTACTGGCCTAGGACTGCAGCCAAAGAACTCGGCGTGGAAATCGAGCCTCCTGTCCAATATAAACGAGGCTGGCTGTAAGAGAGGAACAGGAGATTATTCAGTTACCTTTATTGATGTATGGCATAGTGGAGAAACTTTTTGATCGGCAGCTGCCGGGATGGCTATTAAGCCAAATCCGGGCTGATTTAAGCTATAGATCATAAATTGCGCGAAATTGATTAAATTAAGCTAAAACACTATCTGATCAAGCGAAAAATATACCCTGTTTAAGCCAGCTAAAAACTGCCAAAAAAATCCGGACTGGTCACTCTCAGCCCGGATTTTTCTTTTTACCCGATAAACTAATCTTCCCATATCCTTGTTACTTCATGATTTCCATCCGAAATCAGTACTTGGAAAACATCAGGGTTGCTTAACTTCATTAATGTTTCGAATCCGTATGATTCATCAAACAGCCTGAGCAGAAGTGTTATTAAATTGCCATGGGACACAATTACAATATCCTCAGACTCCAGAAAAAGAATATCGTTTAAAAATTCTGAGGCTCTTTTCATGCCATCCCGGTTGGTTTCTCCCCCGTCAAAGAGCAAATCAAGATCGTCGAAGGTCCTTTTTAAGAGTTCCTGCCAATTATCCATATCAGAGGCGCTCATAAAACGCTCCGACAATCTCCAATCCTGCTCGATTGCTACCCCCTTTAAAATAGACAGCGGGCACGCAGTGTCAACAGCTCGGACAAATGGACTTGAGAAAATCCTGTCTACTTTTTTATCTAGAAAAAATTCCGCAAGGACTTGTGCCTGTTTTACGCCTTCATTGGTTAAATGCGACTTGGGCGGCTGCCCCTCCGCCTTTGCATGCCTAATCATGTATAAGGTTTTCATCCTTTCACCTGCTGTTCAAAATAAAGTGGAACCTTAATGCTCATCAAATCTTCCGCCACAATGCTATTAGGGAATATCTCTGCTGCCTCTGCTTGCAGCATGGCAGCTTCATCACGTAAATAGCGAGAACTGATATGTGTTAATATCAAGTGCTTAGCATTCGCTTTAGCAGCAATACCGGCAGCCTGTGCAGTGGTGGAATGGAAATGGGCATGAGCCATTGCTTCTTCATCTTTTGCTAAAGTTGCTTCATGAACAAGATAATCTGCATCCTGAGCCAGCTTCACAGCATTCTCACATTTCCTGGTATCACCAAGGATTGTGATAATCCTTCCTTTTTGAGGCTCTCCGATATAATCACGCCCATCAATGGTGCGGCCATCTTCCAGCTCTATGGTCTCTCCATTTTTCAGCCGGCGGTATAGCGGGCCAGGAGGAATGCCTTCTTTTTGCAGGTTGTCCACCATCAGGCTTCCAGGGCGGTCCTTCTCAACAATTCTGTAGCCAAAACAGGGCAAACCATGCTCCAAGGGAAGTGCCGTGACCAAAAACTGACTATCCTCAAAAACAGTACCCTTCTCGATTTCCACGACCCTTAACGGATACTGCAGATGAGTGCCGCTAAGCCTAAGAGAAACAGAGACGTATTCTTTAATCCCTTTTGGCCCATAGATGGTTAATTTCTCCGTGCCTCCCTGGAAGGAACGGCTGCCAAGCAAACCGGGAAGCCCAAATATATGGTCGCCATGAAGATGGGTGATAAATATTTTTTCAATACGGCGAGGCTTAACAGGGGTTTTCAGGATTTGATGCTGGGTCGCTTCCCCGCAATCGAATAGCCATACCGCCCCTCTTTCCTCCAACAGCTGCAGAGCGATCGAAGATACATTTCTTGCTTTTGCAGGCACCCCCGCCCCGGTCCCTAGAAATACAAAATCCACAATGTTACCTCCGTTGCATATGTATGATTGTTTACTATAGCATAAACCGCCTCTTCTGTGCTTTTTCAATTTCTTAGAAACTGCCCCACCAGTTTCTAATCAAGAATCTTTTATAATTAGCATATATGCAATCGTTTTGAAAAAGAATAACTAGGGAATGGCAGTCGTAAGAATTGATTTAATTCAGGACAATCATTACAATTATATATTTGTACGGGTCTTTATTAAAAAATAAAAAGGAAGTTATCCAAAAGTACATAAAGTGAGGTTCTGACTGTGAGCGAGAAACAAACACCAACCGCATTAATTATGATATTCGGTGCTACTGGGGATTTAGCTAAGCGGAAGCTTTTTCCTTCCATATACCGGTTGTTTAAAAAGGGAAAGATTTCAAGCCGCTTTGCTGTTGTCGGAGTTGCAAGAAGGCCTTTAACAAATGAAGAGTTCCAGCAAAATGTAAAGGATTCCGTTTTGACATTTGCAAAGGAAAGTGAAAATATTGATGAATTCATCTCTCACTTTTATTATCACTCCCACGACGTTGCGAATTCTACATCATATATAGAGCTTAAGGATATCGCGGAAAATCTGGATCAGCAATATGAACTAGAAGGCAACCGAGTCTTTTATCTGGCGATGGCACCTGAGTTTTTCGGGACAATTGCAGAGCATATCAAATCTGAAGGTTTGACAGACACGAATGGTTATAAACGCCTTGTAATCGAAAAACCGTTTGGGCATAGCTTTGAGTCCGCTCAGGAGCTTAATGAGCAGATCCGCACGGCCTTCTCAGAGGATGAAATCTACCGGATAGACCATTATCTTGGCAAAGAAATGGTGCAGAATATAGAGGTCATTCGCTTTGCAAATGCACTTTTTGAGCCGCTTTGGAACAGCCGCTATATTTCCAACATTCAGGTTACCTCAAGTGAAGTATTGGGTGTGGAGGAACGCGGCCGCTACTACGAAACAAGCGGAGCTTTAAGGGATATGGTCCAAAACCATATGCTTCAAATGGTTGCGCTGCTGGCGATGGAGCCGCCAATCCGCTTGAATACCGAAGAGATCCGCAGTGAAAAGGTACGGGCACTGCGATCATTGCGCTGGATGAAAAAGGATGAAGTAAACCAGTATTTCGTCCGAGGCCAGTATGGAAGAGGAAACATCGGAGGACAAGAGGTCCCAGCTTACCGTGAGGAGCCAATGGTGGACTCTCAATCCAACACGGAAACTTTTGTTGCAGGAAAACTGATGATCGATAACTTCCGCTGGGCAGGGGTGCCATTTTACATCAGAACGGGTAAGCGGATGAATGCAAAATCAACCAAAATTGTTGTCCAATTCAAGGATATCCCGATGAACTTGTATTACAAAACAGAAGAACATTTGAATCCAAATCTGCTTGTTATCCACATTCAGCCCGAGGAAGGCGTTACGCTCATGCTAAACGCAAAGAAATCGGGGACAAGTATGAAAACAACCACTGTTAAGCTGGACTTTGCCAATAAGAGCGTAGACAGAATGAACACGCCGGAGGCATATGAAAAACTTCTTTATGACAGCATGCGCGGCGATGCCACCAATTTCACACATTGGGATGAAGTTGCGCTTTCTTGGAAGTTTGTCGACAGCATTTCAGAAGTGTGGGAAAAAGAAACAGACCCTACATTCCCAAATTATGCTTCAGGGTCTACTGGCCCAGATTGTTCCGACGAATTGCTGGCGAAGGACGGAAACTTCTGGTGGCCTGTTGATAATCTTGATCCATGCTGATTAGAAAAGCGCAAGTGCCCTGGTTAAGTGGAAGAACGGCTAAGATCGCTACGTCCTGTGGCAACGCCGTTCTGACTCACGTCCTCACAAAGCTGTCGCTTTGTTTCGTGCGATGTATCGCTGCGTAGCGTTCCTTGTCCTGTGCGTCGTGGCTGGGCGCTGGAGCTAGACATCATAGAAAAGCGCAAGCGCCCGGTTAGCCCCGACAAGCATAAGACAAGCACTGACAGAAGGCGCTCTTTGCCTTCCGAAGTGATTGGCTTATGACCTCGAGGGGCTGGGCGCTGAAGCTGGACATCTGTACGTGTATTTAATAGTTTTAGAAAAGGGAAGAGCTGTTTATATCCAGCCCTTCCCTTTTATATTAAACACTCCTGCCAAATTACGAAGCCTTACGTTTAGCAAGCCTTTCTTTTAGCAGGCTAAAAACACTGCTGAATTTTTCATTTTCTTTGGAAAAATACTTTTTAAACCAAACAGAAATAGCTAAGAAAAACCGCCTCTGCTTTTTATTATCATCTGAAAAATATTTTTTCAGCCAAACCGTTACACCGGTTTCAACGGCAGCCAGCAGTAACAAAAATCCGGCTGCTATCAAGACAATGTTTTTCATCCTGCATTCCCTCCCAATTGCGGCTCTTTAGTAATTGCTGGATATCATATGTATACGCATCAGGAAATTTAGAAATAACTTCCATATGCTATACATATACCTCTTTTGGGATGAGATAAACCGCAGTCACAGGATTTTTCAGGATGTTTTAACGTGGTAATCTTCAGCTGTAATTGCGTAAATATTATGGTCTGCCCAAACATCATCATTCAATTTGAGATACCTTTTTGCAAGCCCTTCCTGTCGGATACCGTTTTTTTCCAGTACACGCATTGAAGGGTTATTAATTGGCATAACACCTGCCTGCACACGATGCAGCCGGCATTCCCTAAATGCAAAATGCAGGCATAATTGAACAGCCTCTGTGCTGTATCCCCTGCCATTATGTGGTTTGTCAAGATAGTAGCCAAGATTGGCATTCTGGAAAGGACCCCGCGAAACGACGGTTAACGAGATCCGTCCAATCACTTTCATTATTCAAAGAAATTTCCAAACGTGCAGAAGAGATCCTATTCGGCCATCTCTTTGCTGTTTGGAATGTCTTTTTCCTGCTCAATCATGTAAAATGAGTATCTTGCCGAACAGGCTCAAATTGCTGGAAAAATCCCCTGGTTTCTGTTCTAAATTCTAGTAACCCTTCATATCGATTACATCAAGCTGCCTTATGTAAAGACGAAAACTGCTCATCCTGTTCACTCCTGGCATAATGCAAATTCTAATAATCCGATCTAATTTAAGAAACCAGCCAATTACATTTTTATTTTCGTTAATCGCTGCTTCCAAATCTACAAGGTTTTCTCTATGTTCATGAAATCTTCCAGTGTCGCTTTTGAGTAGCTAAGAAGGTTAGTTCCCTGAAGTTTGACAGGTTCTATCATTCTATACTTTAAAAGTGTTAAAAAGTAAGCCCAAATCATACACTTTCCTAAGTAATGTATTGGTTTTTGCGAGACAGAGGAGATGGTGATATGAATTTCGAAATGCAAATTGCGAATCTTTTGGCTGAGAATATAATTGGATTTGTACAATTTGTTTATAAAAGTCATAGGAATAAAAGCAGCTTTATATTAAATTTGGATAAATTGTATCAAGTCATACTTCTTGTTGAAGAGTTTAAGCTTCAAATACTGGCTGATGAACTTCAGAGAATAAATCAGTTTAGCTGGAATGAAAAGTATACTTATTTATTAGTTGAGAGGTTTAGAAAAGGGCTGGACATTATTGACGAATATATTGAACGGAACTACGAGGACTTATTTATACTTACCGCTAGACTTCACACATTAAAGAGCATCAGCCTATTATTAAAAAAAGAGGAATAAACTTTAGGCTTTTATAAACGATCCAGTTTGTCCCTTCACATAATAGCAATTTGTTCAGCAGTCTCCCGAACCTGGACCTATTCCATTCCAAAGTTCGGGCCGACAAAGCGAATGTACTATTCTTTCCCAGGCAGTATCTCCTTCTTCCATTTACCATAGCGGTAATATAGATAGGAGGTTAAGCTCCCAATCACAAAAGCAGTGCCCATACCCAGTCCAATTCCAGCCTCACCAAGGTTCAAAGAAAAAAGATATGTTAAAGGATAACGTAAAATCCAGAAGGAGATGATGTTTAATATAAGGACCTGGAACATCGCTCCCGATCCGCGGACAATCCCGTTCAGGATAAAATTAATGCCAAGAAACGGATAAAAAAATGCAACGATCCGCAAATATTGCCCTCCAAATTCACGGGCTTCCTGTTCCTGAATGAAAAGCCCAATTCCCAGCTCAGAAAAAAGAAAAATTACGACAGCTACTGCAACCATAATCGATAAATTGTAGAGGACCCCGTAAACGGCAATCTTATGAACCCTATCCCAGCGGCCTGCCCCAATGTTCTGGCCTGCCATGCTGTTGACTGCCGTACTTAGAGCCATTGCAGGGAGCATAATCAGGCTGTCGATACGCTGGGCGGCTCCGAAACCAGCCACAACATCTGCACCAAAGGAATTCACGACACTCATAATTGCCATGACACCGGCCGAAATAACCGTCATCTGCAGGCCAGCGGGAATGCCCAGCTTAAATATTAATGCTGCTTCCTCTTTTTTCGGCAAATACGGAACAGAGAACGGAACAATTTTTCTTCTGATGACCAATGACAATCCGAACAGGAATGCCACACCCTGTGAAATTATAGTCGCAAGGGCGGCACCTTCGATTCCCATGCCAAAATAGATTATAAATAACGGAACCAGAAAAGTGTTTAATACAACTGATAAAAAAACAAATGTTAATGGTGTTTTACTGTCTCCAATGGATCGGAGAATGGTGGCGATAAAATTATATCCAAACAAGAAAATGATCCCGACAAAGTTAATTTTCAGAAATACTTCAGCACTGGAAATCATCGCTTCCGGGGTGCCAAGAAATACAAGGATCCATTCTGAAAATATATAGCCTAATACCCCGAGCAAAAGGGAGAGAATGGTGAGAATAACAACGAAAGCATTAAGGTAATTTGTAAGGCCTTGACGGTCTGCTTTCCCCTTCTGCTGGGATAGTATCGTTAAGGCCGCATTATTTACCCCGATAATAAACGATAATATCGTGAAAATGACTGTGCCTGAAACTGACACAGCTCCAAGCGCGTTTGCGCCAAGGAGATTGCCGACCCAAAGGCTGTCTATAAACTGGTAGGAAACCTGCAGCAGATTTGTCAACAGAATCGGTGTTGAGAACCTGACCATTTGCTCCCATAGGTTGCCTCGCGTAAAATCATGCTGGTTCATGGTAAACTCCTTTACCGATTTTTTAGTTCATTCTTTTATTATTAAGGAAACTCAATGATTTTTCTAGAAATTGAAGAATGTATTTGAATGATTGGTTTTTCCTATTGAAAACCGGGAAAAGTTGTACGGTATACCATTCAATAACCCGGATAATATTTTATTTTTCCAAACTGGGAGCTGCCGCTAGACATCAACAGAGTGGCAAGATCAACAATGAGCTTTAACATAGCCAATTTATTAAATCACAAAAAACCAGCCCCCGATTGGAAACTGGTTTGATATTGTATAGGTATGTAGCCGCATTTGCCGTATTTCGTCTAAGAAAGTTTTAAACCACCACTCCTCAAAGTGGGTGTTCGCAGAAACGCTCCTGCCTGTCCTCCTTGTCGTATAGACAGAGGCTTGTCATTCCGGTTTCAATCATAAAACTCCCTATTACAGCTTAAAGGTTAAAACTTTATTATCAATACGAACAATGCAGCTTGTAATATTATATTATCTCAAATGCTGATAAAAATCAAATGGAAGTTGCTGCCATTTAATTAGAGCCGCGTTTGCCGTAATCCATAAGAAAGTTTTAAACCACCACTCCTCAAAGTGGGTGTTCGCTCAAAACGTCCTGCCTGTCCTCCAAGTCATATAGACAGAGGCTTGTCATTACAGTTTTGAAAATAAAACTCCCTGTTACAGCTTAAAGGTTAAAACTTTATTATAACCACGAACAGCGCAGCTTGTATTACTATATTACATCAAAATGTGTCCAAACACAATGGAAAGTACTGGTGATCCGGCACGCGGCATAGCAGCGCACCGGCCCCCGAATTACTTCATCCATTCAGTATGGAATACGCCTGATTTGTCATTGCGCTCATATGTGTGTGCTCCGAAATAGTCGCGCTGAGCCTGAATAAGGTTGGCAGGCAGCGTTTCCGTTCTGTAGCTATCAAAGTATGCAAGAGCCGCTGCAAAACATGGCACCGGGATACCATTGGCAACTGCTGCTGAAATCACTTCACGCAGTGAGGATTGATAGCTTTCCACGATGCCTTTAAAGTACTCATCAAGCAGCAGATTGTTCAGGTTCGGCTCCTTGTCGTATGCATCCTTGATCTTTTGCAGGAACTGGGCGCGAATAATACAGCCGCCACGGAAGATCATTGCGATCTCCCCATATTGCAGATCCCAATTATATTCATCTGATGCTGCCTTCATTTGGGCAAAGCCTTGGGCATAGGATACGATTTTGCTCATGTAAAGGGCACGGCGGATACTTTCAATAAACGCCTTTTTATCTCCTGAGAATGGCTTTGCTTCAGGTCCGCTAAGCACCTTGCTTGCTGCCACGCGCTCTTCTTTAATTGCAGAAATAAATCGGGCAAATACGGATTCTGTAATAACAGGAAGTGACACACCAAGGTCAAGAGCGCTCTGGCTTGTCCATTTGCCTGTACCCTTCTGTCCGGCTTTGTCCAAGATTACATCGACCATTGGCTTGCCGGTTTCATCATCATATTTTTTAAAGATATCAGCTGTAATTTCAATCAGGTAGCTGTCCAGCTCCCCTTTATTCCACTCAGAGAAAACTTCATGAAGTTCTTCCGCTGAAAGGCCAAGCAGGTTCTTCAGCAAGAAGTACGATTCTGAAATAAGCTGCATATCTCCATATTCAATTCCGTTGTGAACCATCTTAACATAATGGCCGGCACCATTTGGCCCGATGTATGTACAGCAAGGCTCACCGTTTACTTTCGCAGAAATGTCTTTTAAAATTGGCGCTACCAATTCATACGCCTCTTTTTGTCCGCCCGGCATAATGGAAGGGCCAGTTAATGCTCCTTCTTCTCCGCCTGAAACGCCTGTTCCAATAAAATTAAGGCCAAGACTGCTCAATTCTTCATTGCGCCGCTGTGTATCCTTAAAGAATGTATTTCCGCCATCGATAACAATGTCGCCCTCTTCAAGAAGCGGTTTTAATTGTTCAATAGTAGCGTCTGTAGGGCCTCCGGCTTTTACCATCAGCAATACCTTCCGCGGTTTTTCCAGGGATGCTACAAACTCTTCCATAGTGTATGTAGGTAAAACGTTCTTTCCTTCAGCTTCCTTCATCATTTCATCCGTCTTCTCGCGAGAACGGTTATATACAGAAATGGAATATCCTCTGCTTTCAATGTTAAAAGCAAGGTTTTTCCCCATAACGGCCAGTCCAATGACACCGATTTGCTGCTTTGACATATTTGAACGTCCCTTCTGTTAATCAAGTAGTTATTTGTTTTTAGAACCATTTAAATTTAGCAATTTTCGGGCAGGCATGCAACTCTCAGGCATAGCTTCTCTTATTTTGCACGTAAACAAAAATATGAATCGCAAAAAATTACTGTTTTGAATCCTTTAATCGAAAATTATCAAATAAATCCTTGTTGAAGGAAGTATCTGTTCCGACCGAAGGCTTTTCCTCTGCTGCAGGAACGGATCCCTTTTTAATGATGCTGCTGCCGTATTTATTCTGGAGCTTCTTCATGGCTTCATATAGAGGTTCCTTTTCTGCATCCTGGTGATAGGAAAACAAATCAAGCTGCTTAAAGGCTGCATCTTTGTCCAGCACATCGAATGCCGTAACTCCTAACAGCCTGACACCTTCACCATTCCAATTTTTTTTGAATAGCTCTATAGCTAATGCATGAATATCTGCTTTCTCAAAAAAAGGATTATCCGTTTTGCGGCTCCTGGTTATGGTATTCCGGTCTTTATAACGGATCGTTACTCCGATTTTTTGGCCAACAAGCATTTTATTCTTTAAGCGGAGGGCTACTTTTTCTGAAAGCTTGTCGAGAATACCAATCAGTTCTTTTTGATTGGTGCTGTCATGCGGCAGTGTCGTGGAATTGCCGACGCTTTTGTAATCAAAGATCGCCTCAGGATCTACGGGCCTTCTATCTTGGCCGTTTGCCCTCTCCTTCAGCTTTGCCCCATTGATGCCAAGAAGATTTCTAAGGGTAACGTCACTTGCTGCAGCAAGGTGGCCAATTGTGATAATATCTACGCTGTTCAGTTTTTGTTCAGTCTTTTTTCCGATTCCGTGCATCTCTCCGACTGGGAGCGGCCAAAGCTTTGCCGGGACATCGCGCTTTCTTAGAACTGTGATACCCATTGGCTTCTTCATGTCCGAAGCTGTTTTTGCAAGGAATTTATTTGGTGCAACTCCGATACTGCACGGCAAATCCATCGTTTCCATTATACGTAGCTGGATATCTTTCGCGATTTCCAGCGGTGATCCGAGGGTACCGCTTTCGGTTATATCTAAATAACCTTCATCAATCGACACGGGCTCAACAAGTTCGGTATATTGCCTCAGCAGATCAAAAATAGCAATTGAAGCTTTGCGGTATCTCTCAAAATTGGGTTTCCTGATAATAAGCTGCGGGCAAATCTTTTTCGCTTCCCAAATTGGCATAGTCGTCTTAACGCCAAATTTCCTTGCTTCATAGCTGCAGGTTACAATAATGCCGCGCCGCTCCTCCACATTGCCGGCAATTGCCAGCGGTTTACCTTTTAATTCATTATCATAGGCCATTTCTACAGAAGCATAAAAACTGTTCATATCGACGTGAAGGATAACCCTTCCGTTCTTTGGATACATCGCCTTCACGCCTGCCACTCCCTTTTTGGCCTTTGCTCCATATTGTAGCATAATCACATAAATATACTTAATAGAGGCGGTCATTACACACGAATACCCCCGTCACCTTTATACATGACAGGGGGTTCGCTCTATCTTTTCAATCAATTCTGCCGGTCCGCCAATTCCATATACTCCCGTAACTCTCTTATTCCTTCAAGCGAATTGATCAGCTTATCCGGATCTATGATTGTAATAAGCCGGCTGCCCAGATTGGCCACACCGATAAAAAACGATGTTTTATGATAGGCAAGCAAGCCCAATTGCTTAATTAGGCCTGCATCAATTTCAAGGATTTCTTTAGCGTCTTTTACAATAATCCCTACAGATAGCTTATCTGTTTTAAGAATAATCCATTTGTTTTCCGTTTGGAAATCAGCTGGTCTGGCGGGATAAAGGACTTTTTCCAATGAAACGAGCGGAATTAATTGATCCCTTATCTTTACCATTCCTTCAACATGGTTTGGAAAATGAGGAATGGGTGTTACCGCGGCAGGTTTCTCGATTGAAAGTACAGAGTCAATCGGGAGTGCATACTCCTCACTCCCTGTAGAAAAAACAACAACCTTCATTATTTCGCTCATAAACTGCCTCCTTGCATTAAGGTATGCAGCTGAACAAACCACTCATTTTCATTATATGAATAGAAAGATTCCCCTAATTACTCCCCTGATACTTCTTTAATAATTTCAACTACCATTTCGCTCAGCTTTACAAGTTCTTCCACTGGCATTTTTTCGTTTGTGGTATGGATATCTTCATACCCGACTGCCAGATTGACTGTTGGAACTCCGAAACCGGCAATAACATTAGCATCACTTCCGCCACCGCTTTGCTGAAGTTCACAAGGACGGCCGATTTTTTCCGCAGCTTTTCTTGCCACTTCAACCACATGGTCTCCAGCAGCAAATTTAAATCCAGGGTACATGATTTTCACATCCACTTCCGCACGGCCGCCCATTTCTTCAGCAGCTGATTGGAACGCTTCCTTCATCTTCTCTACTTGCTGCTCCATTTTTTCAGGAACAAGTGAACGGGCCTCAGCCAAAATTTCCACATAATCACAGACAATGTTTGTCTGGGTTCCGCCCTGGAAACGTCCGATATTAGCAGTTGTCTCTTCATCGATACGGCCAAGCGGCATTCTGGAGATGGCTTTAGCTGCTAATGTAATGGCAGAAATTCCTTTTTCAGGAGCAACTCCTGCATGAGCTGTTTTGCCGTATATTGTAGCGGTAACTTTTGCCTGGGTCGGAGCCGCTACCACAATATTTCCTACTTTACCGTCACTGTCAAGCGCATAACCGTAAGCAGCCTTCACCAATGACCGATCAAGCGCTTTTACACCAACCAATCCTGATTCCTCACCAACAGTAATAATGAACTGAATTGTTCCGTGTGCAATGTTTTGCTCTTTTAAAACACGGATCGTTTCAAGCATTACTGCCAGTCCTGCTTTATCATCAGCCCCAAGGATAGTTGTTCCATCCGTAATAATGTATCCGTCTTTTAATTCTGGCTTAATTCCTTTTCCGGGAACAACTGTGTCCATGTGTGAAGTGAAATATATGGTGTCTACGCCTTCTTTTGTTCCATTGAGTGTGCAAACCAGGTTGCCTGCACCATGACCAGTCTGTGCTGTTGTGTCATCTTCAAAAACGTCAACACCAAGTGAAGAGAACTTTTCCTTCAGCACTTTACAAATTTCAGCCTCAAACTTCGTTTCGGAATCAATTTGGACCAATTCCAAAAATTCATTTAATAATCTTTCTTGATTGATCATTTCTACAAACCTCCATATGTATGCTCACTTTTAAGTATACTCCTTAAAATAGAGTCGCGGCAAATATGTTTATCGATCCCATAACTAAAGAAGCACAGCTTTATAAATTTCTTTAGGTATAGGCTTGCAATATAACCCAGTGCATTACAGCGCCAGTTTTCAGAGGAAAATAACGATGATATGCCAGGTCATAACTCTATTTTTGCAGTTCCGCCTTTTTGCGCAGATAAAAAAAGAAACGGGCAGCATCCTCCATGGGGAAATTCCTCTGCCCAGAATTTCGTGTATGGTAGATAATACTGTCCGTTTTAATAAGACAAAGGAGCTCTGCTGCCAATCCATTTCGCCCGTTAAACAATTCCTTTTATTATAAAGGAATGTTCCCGTGTTTCTTATAAGGTCGAGTTTCTTTTTTATTCCGAAGCATCTCCAATGCCTGAATGATTTTGATTCGAGTTTCACGAGGGTCAATTACATCATCAACCATTCCCTGGCTTGCCGCTACATATGGATTTGCAAATTTCTCACGGTACTCCTCAATCTTCTGTGCCCGTGTCTGTTCCGGATTCTCACTGTTTTGGATTTCCCGCGCAAATATAATATTTGCTGCCCCCTGCGGTCCCATTACGGCAATCTCCGCATTTGGCCAGGCAAAGACAAGATCTGCACCGATCGACTTGCTATTTAATGCAACGTAGGCACCGCCGTATGCTTTGCGCAGTATTACGGTAAGCTTTGGAACAGTGGCCTCTGAGTATGCGTAAAGAATCTTAGCACCATGCCGGATGATACCTCCATGCTCCTGTTTAACCCCTGGAAAAAACCCTGTTACATCTTCAAATGTGATAATCGGAATATTAAAGGAATCGCAGAAACGGATGAATCTCGCCGCCTTATCAGACGAGTCGATATCGAGTCCGCCCGCCATAAACTTTGGCTGATTGCACACAAGGCCAACTACTTCCCCTTTTATCCTGGCCAGTCCGATTACAAGATTTCGCGCAAAATCCTTTTGAACCTCCATGAATGATCCGGAATCAACCACCTCTGCTATAACTGTACGGACATCATATGGTCGGATAGCATCAAAGGGTATGAGATCGGTGAGGTTTGCCCTGTAATCATCCTCGGAATCTTTGTCGTTCCTTGGCGGCTTCTCCTCATTATTTTGCGGCAGATAGCTAAGAAGATTTCTCACCATCATGATTACATCTTCCTCTGATTGCGCTTGGAAATGAGCGTTCCCGCTAATGCTATTATGTACATCTGCCCCGCCTAGATCCTCAGAGCTGATTTTCTCCCCCGTAACTGTTTCAATTACCTTTGGCCCCGTTATAAACATCTGGCTTGTTTTTTCAACCATGAAAACAAAATCGGTAATCGCCGGTGAATACACTGCCCCGCCAGCACAGGGGCCCATGATAACAGATATTTGCGGGATTACACCTGAATAAATCGCATTCCGGTAAAAAATGTGCCCATATCCGTCAAGTGATACTACGCCTTCCTGAATCCGCGCTCCGCCGGAATCGTTTAAGCCAATAAATGGTGCACCATTTTTTGCGGCCAAATCCATGACATTGGCGATTTTTTTTGCATGCATCTCGCCAAGCGCCCCTCCAAAAACGGTAAAGTCCTGGGAAAATAAATAGATATCCCTCCCATTTACCTTCCCATAACCTGTTACTACACCATCACCGGGACCTTTTACAGCATCCAGGCCGAAATCGTGAGAACGGTGCTGAATAAACGGATTCAGCTCAACAAATGTTCCGGGATCTACCAGCAGGTCTATACGTTCACGTGCCGTCAGCTTGCCCTTTTCATGCTGTTTTTCAATCCGTTCATCGCCTCCGCCCAATTCTACTTCCCTTCTGCGGTCATATAGCTCATTAATTTTTTCATAGATGTCAGTCATTGATGCTCCCCCTCTTGGTCTGGTTTTTCACAAAACTCATATAATACTCCACCGGTTGATTTAGGGTGGATGAACGCCACCATTGCACCGTGTGCCCCTGTTTTGGCGGTATCGTTAATCATAGTGATTCCCTTTTCCTTTACTTCCTTTATCCGCTCCCCGATATCGGTAACACCAAGAGCGATATGGTGAATCCCTTCACCGCGTTTTTCGATAAATTTCGCAATAGGGCTAGAGTTGTGAAGAGCTTCCAATAATTCAAGCCTAATATTTCCCGCAGATAAAAAAGCAACCCGGACACCTTGGCTCTCTACTGTTTCCATTCCTTCTAGCTCCATGTTAAATATACCGGTATAAAGTTCCAGCGCTTCATCGAGCGACTTTACCGCAATACCGATATGATCAATTTTTGTGACCATTGCCTATCCTCCATCGCTCGTAATACATATTAATTCTTCAAAAACCTCTAAATTCCTTCCTTTCTTTATCCAATTTTGATTGAGTTGCTTCTTGTCTTTTTAAGGGTTCCCGCGTTAAAATAGAACTAATTCTAAAGCTCTGTGTAAGGGGAGAGACTGATGAGAAATAGAAATATTAGAAAAATAGTTGTATATATCATGCTTATTTCCATGCTGCTTACCAGCCTTCTTTCTGGCGTTGCATTCCTGTTTTAGATTAATAAACGCTTTTATATAAAAGACCTTGCCGATTAGCAAGGTCTTTTTGCAATGAATATGTTCAACAGACATAGACTTTTCTTATTTGAAAGATAATTACGGATAACTATCTAATAGTCCCATTTTCCTTCCCCAATTGAAGGAAGCTTTTCGAAGTAGAGGCTATAAGGATTTTGGTACCGATCGGCACTAAAGGATAAAGCCTCTCTACATCCTCTTTTTTCAGACGGATACAGCCCTGTGAAACATACTTGCCCACTGTCCAAGGCTGATTTGTTCCATGTATACCGTAAATCCTCCCGTCGGTTCCTTTCGCATCAAATCCGATCCAGCGTGTCCCAAGCGGGTTGCGCAGTTCTCCGCCCGTAATATCCTTTTTGCGGTAATATGGGTTTACCGCTTTAACTTTAACTGTAAATAGCCCTTCAGGCGTAAGATCATCGCTTATTCCCGTGCCGGCCGGAACAACAAACTGTAATTTATTATCATCGATATAAGCTAGCTGATTGGAAGCCTTGTTAACAATGATAAAAGGATCTCCCGGAGCAGGATTCCTGTCAAGATCAAACGGCCATATAGGTGAAAGCATGGCGAGCGAAAGCAGCAGATGCAGAATCATAAAAAAATCCCTCTCCTAAGCTTTTTGCTTAGTTTTCACACCAGCTTTCCTTTTCATTCTTTCTCTTGAGGCCGGAAATTGCTTTGAGGAATTCTTGATATTCAAGTACTCCTCAATCTCTTTCATAAGCTGTAAGAGTGCAGCCCTTGATTCAAATTCTTCGCGTGTTTTTGGCAGATCCATGCTTTCAAATTCCAGTTTCATTTCACTAAGCTGCTCTAAATAAATGTAAGCGGTATTTTGAGGGTGAACATTGTTGCTTATCTCTTCAAGAAAATTGGCAATCATGGCGCTCTGTTTCACGATCGACGGTATCGAAGTAACCAGCGGCAGTATCCGCTCCAGAATTTCAAATTGCTTTTCCCTCATTTTAAAATAATGATAATAATCATCTTCATTCCCGAGAAAGCGATTTTCCACATCTCGGATCGCCAGTAACTTTGCCTCAGAAATCAGTCCGCTTGCCTCTGTGATTTCCTTGCCGCCCCAATTGCTCTCACCCGTTTTTAAATAGACTACAATTTCTTTTAAAATAATCTCGAACTTATCCTCAATTTCCTCCTGAAAACGGCTAAGTTCAATTTCAACGCTTGGCATATATAAGTTCATTATCAGGGCAACGCCAATTCCTATCGTAATTAGAGCAGTTTCATTGATAAATAATCCTAGCGTAACTTTTCCCGCTGAATAAAAATGCAGAATGATGACGCTGCTAGTAACAATGCCGTCCTTGACACCCACTGCAACAGTGAATGGTATGAACAAAAGCATCAGGAATCCGATCACTGCTGGATGGAAGCTGATTCCCTCAAAGAATATAGCCGAAAAGGCCATTGCAATCATGCAGGCAGCAAAACGGTTCCAGGAAGCCCTTAAAGACTGCTTTTTTGTAACCTGGATGCAAAGAATGGCAATGATGCCTGCTGAAGGAAAGCTATCGAGTCCACACCATTGTGCGATCGTAATCGCAGCCGCCGTCCCAATTGCAGTTTTAATCGTTCTATAGCCAATTTTAAACAAAACAGCAGCCTCCATCTTATATAATGAATATATTTTAAACGTTTTCGGGCAATTTTTCTAATTTCAAAAGACATGCGCCAGCTTCCTGGAGCTGAAAATATCATAAAAAAAGAACTGATCACTATTTTAGCGATCAGCCCGTTTTAAAGTGAAGCATCAATTATAGCATTTTTTCCAAAAACTCTTTGGCCCGCTTGCTTTTTGGCATAGTAAAGAATTCTGATGGGGATGTATCCTCAACAAGGTTTCCTTCATCTAAAAACAGCACTCTGTCTGCTACTTCGCGTGCAAATCCCATTTCGTGGGTAACGATGGCCATGGTGATCCCGGTATGGGCAAGAGATTTCATAACTTCGAGTACCTCTTTTACCATTTCGGGGTCCAATGCCGACGTCGGCTCGTCAAACAGAATTACCTCGGGATTCATTGCAAGTGCCCGAGCGATTGCTACACGCTGTTTCTGGCCGCCTGAAAGCCGGTTTGGATATTCCTTTGCTTTTTCGGTAAGACCTACCTTGCCAAGCAGCTCCAAAGCCTGCTTCTCGGCTTCCGCCTTAGATAGCCCTTTAACCTTGATTGGTGCATAAGTCAGATTTTCCAGAACCGTTTTATGCGGAAACAAATGAAAATGCTGAAACACCATGCCAACGCTCTGGCGGATCTTCATAATATTTGTTTTTTTGTCCGTAATATCCTGATCCTTGATCAAAATTCTTCCGTCTGAAGGCTTTTCAAGCAGGTTCAAGCACCTGAGAAAGGTAGATTTCCCTGAACCTGAAGGACCGATAATGGCCACTACTTCTCCTTCTTTAATAGAAGTGCTGATACCCTTTAAAACCTCCAGCTTCCCAAATGATTTATGAAGATTATCTATTTTAATCACTGCGTCTCATTCTCCTTTCAATTGCTTTGCCAAGCAGGGTAAGCACCATGACCATGATGTAGTAAATGAGGCCCGCAAATAAAATTGGCTCAAAGAACTTATAAGTTTCACCACCAACAATATAGGAACGGCGCATAATATCAGTAAGGCCTATTACAGTTACGATAGCAGATTCTTTTGTTAAAGTAATAAATTCATTTACGAGTGCAGGGAGGATATTTTTCATTGCCTGCGGCAGGATGATATCCCACATAGAACGTGCATATGGCACTCCAAGAGCCATAGCTGCTTCATTTTGACCTTTATCAATTGCTAGAATTCCAGCTCGAATGACCTCGGAAATATAAGCCGCAGAATTTAGGCCGAATGATAGAAATGCAGCAGTAAAAGCCTCTATTTGAATGCCGAATATTTGCGGAGACCCGTAATAGATCAGCATAAGCTGAAGGACAAGCGGTGTACCGCGGAATATTGACGTATATGCATCCGCAACCCAGTTTAACTGTTTTATGTGCGTAATTTTAAATAATGCTAGAATAATTCCCAATGAAAAACCAAGAAGTGCTGCAGCCGCAACAACTTTCAGCGTAATGGGGATACCCTCAAGGATATATGGAAGCGAATCAACAATGCGTCCAAATTCAAGATTCATGTTTTCAGCCCTCTCATAAATTCATATAGCGGAAAAAACGTTCAGAAAGGAACGCCTATCTGAACGCTTTTTTCCTATTATTTTTCGCCGCCGAACCATTTAAGTACTAGTTTTTCCAGTTCGCCATTTTCTTTCATTGCATTCAATTCTTTATTAAAGTCTTCTGTTAATTTGCTTCCTTTTGCAAATGCGATAGCAGATCCTGCTTCTTCGCTGCCTTCATCAATAACATGGCCTGCAAGGTCTTTGTTTTCTTTTAAATAGCCTTTTGCTACAGTATCTTCAATAATAGCAGCATCGAACCTGCCTGCATTCAATTCCTGGAATATTTCAGGGATGCGGTTTCGGTTTTCAATTTTCAGGTCGATCTTGCTCTTTTCAACCATATCCTTTGCCAGACCTTCCTGAATGGAAGCCATTTGAACTCCGACAGTCTTCCCTTTTAAATCTTCAGGCTTTTCGATGCCGCTATCTTTCTTTGTTACGAACATGTGGTGTGCTGTATAGTAGATATCGCTGAAGTCAACGGACTTTTTACGCTCTTCCGTCGGCGTCATACCAGAGAGTACGAAGTCAACCTGTTTAGCTTCAATGGCAGGAATTAAGCCGCCGAAATCGATATCTTTAACTTTTACTTCATACCCAAGTTTACCTGCGATCGCTTTTGCCAGATCCACATCAAACCCAATAACCTCATCGCTTTTTGCTGTTTCTACATATTCAAATGGCGGATAGTCAGCAGAAGTTCCCATTGTCAGGACTTTCTTTTCGCCTTCTCCTCCATTTGTTGCTTCTTCTTTTTCTGATGTACCGCATGCTGCTAAGATTCCAGCAAGCAAAATACTAGTTAAAAGGATTGATAGCCACTTTTTCATTATTATTTTCCTCCAATAATTTTCTGAATATTGTCTACTTCATTATGAAAGATATTTCTGCAAATTTCAACAAACAAGCAATTGAATAACCATGCGACAAATTGTATTTTAACACACACTAATAATTATGCAATATATTTTATAAAAATAATTTGTAGAATTATAGAATCAAATTATACTATTTTCGCATAATAATATTCAGACTTATTCCACATTTGTTTTGATAGCCTCGCCATTCAGCGATTTTTGTTTAGCCTGAACACTATTTCTAAAAAAATCTTGAGTTTAAGATCCAGCCAGTGTGTGGAGATAAGAATAAGCAGTTAGCACATGCTAACAGAATAAAAAAAAGGGGGGGGGAGCGAAGTTAAGCGATATAAATTCCTAAGTAATTTTACATTTTAATTTAATTAGTTCTTATGAGCAGCTCCGCCCATTTTCCAAAAGAAAAAAGCCTTGCCGCATTCAAGGCACAGGCTTTAAGGTAACCTGCAAATAAGCAGGTTTTTAGATTTCGTCACAATATTGGTCAAAATAAGTCTGAAGTTTATTGATAACACTCATTGGCTCATGACCTTCGATTTCATGCCTTTCCACCATTGTGATGAATTTTCCATCTTTTAGCAATGCAAAAGATGGAGATGATGGCGGATACCCTTCAAAATAACTGCGAGCCTTTTCTGTCGCATCCTTATCCTGTCCGGCAAACACTGTTACCAGGTTGTCAGGGCGCTTATCATAATGCATAGAATGGGCCGCAGCAGGACGGGCAATTCCTCCTGCACAGCCGCATACTGAATTGATCATTACAAGTGTAGTTCCTTTTTTGGCAAACGCCTCTTCTACTTCTTCGGGAGTTTTTAACTCTGTATAGCCGGCCGCGGTAATTTCCTGGCGCGCCTGGCGGACAACATCATTCATTAGAAAATTAAAATCCATGTTCATGCTGATACCCCTTTCATTTATATAATCCATTTCATCATATCACAAGCTAATGCCTGCATAAAAGAAATCGCAAAGGGAAGTTTAATCTTCTTAAGCACAGGGTATGATATAAATACATCAAGATCCATACCCCTAACTCCCTAGACTTGGATAGCAGTATTGCTATCCTTTTTCTTTTGTATTTTTATATCATACCTCATCGAAATGACCGGCCGCAAGATAGCGGCTCATTCAAGTTTTATAATTCCCGCTAACGTTGTCAACTTGAAAATCAGAATCTTCCAGTCCTTTAAATATCTTTTCGAACGCTTTCAAAAAACACTTCAAATACTGCAGACACCGCGTTGGAAACCGTCTCTGTTCCGGACATTACCTTATTTTCCAAGTCAGGCAGAAGCAGCTTAACGTTACTATTACGGTAAAACATCTTTTGGAGCTGTTCCTCAATGAGACTATGCATCCATTCCTTTTGCTGCAGCCTCCGGCGAAGCTGGAGGGCCCCTGTTTCATTTGTCATCGTCCTGAATTTCTGAATGGTATTCCAGATCATATCAATGCCTTCTCCAGTGATTGCAGAACATGTATGGGCCCTTGAAGACCAGCCATTAGTAGCAGGCTGAAGAAAATGAAGAATCTGGTTGTATTCCTGTTTCGTTTTCATTGCCAGAAGCTTATTATTGCCATCTGCCTTGTTTACGACAATGGCATCTGCAAGCTCGAGGATTCCCTTCTTCATTCCCTGCAGTTCATCCCCGGCCCCCGTAAGGACCAGCAGCATAAAAAAGTCGACCATTCCCCGGACGATTGCTTCGCTTTGTCCTACTCCCACCGTCTCTATAATAATGACATCAAAACCGGCAGCTTCACAAAGGAGCATTGTTTCTCTGGTTTTCCTATGGACCCCTCCAAGAGTTCCTTCTGATGGGGAAGGTCTGATAAACGCGAGCGGGTTTTTAGACAGCTCCTCCATCCGGGTTTTATCACCTAAAATACTGCCTCCGCCTAAAGAGGAGCTTGGGTCTATTGCCAGCACGGCTACTTTAAAGCCAAGGCTGCATAAAAAGGTACCAAAAGCTTCAATAAATGTGCTTTTTCCGGCACCTGGCACACCGGAAATCCCAATCCTGACTGATTTTCCGGTGTTATTTAAAATGGATTGAAGCAGCGATTGAGCCTGGCCAAAATGCCGGGGAGCATTGCTCTCCACCAATGTAATGGCCCGTGCGAGCATGGCACGCTCCCCATTCATCAGCCCTTCACGCAGCTTGGCAATGTCAGTATCAGATTCATTTTTTTTAATGAACCTGCCGCTTTCCTGCTTAACGTGACTAGGTACTTCTTGGCCGAGTCCAGGCCTTATAATAGATGCGAATCCCTTTTCCTGCCCGCCGGATGCCCATTCAGGCTTTTTATTGCCTCTCATTAAACTGACACTTCCTCATATCCAAGGCGCTTATAGATTTCTTTAATGATAATTTTAGCGGATTTTGGAATGACTGTTCCAGGGCCAAAAATAGCAGCCGCCCCATTGCTGATCAGATATTCATAATCCTGAACCGGAACGACACCGCCCACAATGACTGCTATATCCTCGCGGCCCAGCTTGCGCAGTTCTTCAATGAGCTGCGGCAGCAAAGTTTTATGGCCTCCCGCAAGCGAACTCATTCCGACAACATGGACATCATTTTCCACTGCCTGGCGTGCCGTTTCTTCCGGTGTCTGGAACAGAGGACCGATATCGACGTCAAAGCCCAAATCGGCATAGGCAGTAGATACAACCTTAGCTCCTCTGTCATGGCCGTCCTGCCCCATTTTCGCCATCAGAATCCTTGGACGGCGGCCTTCATTTTCAAGAAATTCTTCCGCCATTTTTTTCACTTCATCTATTTCTGCCGTTTCTGTGTAAGAAGAACTGTAAACTCCGCTAATGGAACGAATGGTTGCTTTATGGCGGCCTGCCGCTTTTTCAACAGCATCTGATATTTCCCCGAGTGTTGCCCTCGCCCTAGCCGCATTGACAGCAAGCTCCAGCAGGTTCCCCTCACCGGTTGTGGCCGAGGCAGTTATGGCCTCCAAAGCTTCCGTTACCCTTTGTGGATCACGGCCAGCTTTTAATTCCTTCAGCTTATTGAGCTGGCTCTCCCGGACAGCAGAATTATCTATTTCCAGAATCTCAATCGGATCTTCCTTTTCTAGCCGGTATTTGTTCACACCAACAATCGTCTCGCTGCCTGAATCAATTTGGGCCTGGCGTTTAGCTGCAGCTTCTTCGATCCGCATTTTAGGAAGACCTGTCTCAATTGCCTTTGCCATACCTCCGAGACCTTCAATTTCCTCGATGTGAGTCCAGGCGCGATTAATTAATTCATTTGTAAGTGCCTCCACATAGTAAGAACCGCCCCAAGGGTCGATCACCTTGGTGATATTCGTTTCCTCCTGAAGATAAAGCTGAGTGTTTCTTGCAATCCTTGCCGAAAAATCCGTTGGCAGAGCGATTGCTTCATCAAGCGCATTCGTATGCAGCGACTGAGTATGCCCCAGCGCTGCCGCATGAGCCTCCAGCAGAGTCCTGACAACATTATTAAAAGGATCCTGCTCTGAAAGGCTCCACCCGGAAGTCTGGGAATGAGTTCTTAAAGCCATGGATTTCGTGCTCTTCGGTTCAAATTGTTTCATTAGTTTTGACCAAAGAAAGCGTCCGGCCCTCATTTTAGCTACTTCCATAAAATAATTCATCCCAACTGCCCAGAAAAACGACAATCGCGGAGCAAACTTGTCAACATCTATGCCGGCCTTCAATCCAGTCCGGACATATTCAACACCATCAGCCAGTGTATAAGCCAATTCGATATCTGCTGGGGCCCCTGCTTCCTGCATATGATAACCCGAAATACTGATGCTATTAAATTTAGGCATATATTTCGAAGTATATTCAAAGATATCCGCAATGATTTTCATCGACATGTCTGGCGGATAAATATAAGTGTTTCTAACCATGTATTCTTTTAATATATCATTTTGGATAGTTCCTGAAAGCTGATCCTGGGTTACCCCCTGTTCTTCTGCTGTGACGATAAAGAAGGCCATGATTGGAAGCACTGCCCCGTTCATCGTCATTGATACAGACATTTTATCAAGGGGAATATCCTGAAAAAGCCGCTTCATATCCAGGATCGAATCGATGGCCACTCCCGCTTTCCCAACATCACCAACCACACGGGGATGGTCTGAATCATAGCCCCGATGAGTTGCAAGGTCAAAGGCAACTGATAGACCCTTCTGCCCCATTGCAAGATTTCTGCGGTAAAAGGCGTTTGATTCCTCAGCTGTAGAGAATCCCGCATATTGCCTTACTGTCCAGGGACGGTTTACATACATAGCCGGATAAGGTCCCCTTGTAAATGGAGCTATGCCTGGCAGCCCTTGATTATGTTCATGGCTGCCATCTGCATGGGTATATACAGGTTTCAGGCTGATATTTTCATTTGTTTCATATAAAAGATCTTCGATTTTGGCTGCAGCTGCCTGTTCGGCCTGCTGCTTCCATTCTTCTTGAGTTACCGGCTTTGCTTTACTCGGCTTTATTTTTTGAAAATCAGGTTTTTTCACAGTCCTTTCACCCCTTCAGATTGCAGCATTTTCTCCAGAAAAGTGATGGCATTTGTTCTAGCATGGATGAAGTCATTAAGCCCAGCCTCTCGGAGCTTATTCGCCTGCTCCTCTGGCTGCTTTCCTGCCAGATACAATTCTAAAGTGCCGAAACGCTGTGTTAATTTTGAAACTATTTCTTCCGCGAATTCCCAATAATCCGTATCGCTTCCGCATAGGCAATAGTGGCTGATCCCTGAGTTTTCAACAAATTGTTCTACTTCATGTATTGATTGGCAGCCTTCGCTTTGGATCACTTCGATTCCTCCTGAAGCAAAGAACCCGCTAATAAAATCTGCTCTCGGTTTAAAGGATTTAATATCCTTTAGGTTAATCAGACCAACCTGAAGCCGCTGTCCATGTGATTGTTTGTACATTTCCAAGCGGATGCGTACAAATTCGTATTGGGAGGAAATTCTGACCGCCTTAAGTTGCTGAATACGTTCTGCTGGAAATACTTGTTCTATTATACTTCTATAATCTTGAAGTGGTGCAGATGAAAATACTTCAATCAATTGATCCCAATCAGGCATTGAACTTGCTGCAGCCGCTGTTCCTGTTGGCGGGAGCTTCTTCTGTTGAGACAATATTTTCTCCTCAGCATTATTAGCATAAACGTTTGTACCGACAATACTAGTTTTCCTTGTTGCGGCATCTTGCTGTTTTCTGCTGAATACCTCACGTATCTCCTCCTGGATGAAACCTACCTTGAGAAGCTGAAGGATTCCGCCCTCCTGGTCAATCTGTAAAAATTTGTCCCATGCTTTTTCTGTAAGCTCGTCAGTTAACGCTTCCACATACCACGAGCCTCCAGCAGGGTCCGCTACTGCAGTAATAAGAGTTTCTTCCTTCAATATTAGCTGGACGTTCCCTGCTAGCCGTGCTGCTAATTCCTCTTCTGCACCAGCAGCCGCATCAAAAGGGCGGACAGTTAAATATTGCACACCGCCAACCACAGCCGCAAAAGCCTGATTGGCAGAACGTAATATATTTACATGCTGATCATATATGGTTTCAGTCAAGCTTGAGGTTTCGGCATGAATATGCATTTTAAATGATTCCCTGGAAGCCTCATAAGCGTCAGCAAGGTACGCCCAAAGCCTTCTCGCAGCTCTTATCTTAGCAATATTCATAAAGTAATTTGAATCAATGCCAAATGAAAAGACTATTTTTTCAGCAATTATCCCTGGGTCAAGGCCATTCTTCAAGCCTTCCTGCAAGTATTGGACAGCAGCTGCAAGAGCGTAAGCGAGTTCCTGGACAGCAGTTGCACCACCATTATGAAAAGCGGAACCTTTAACAAGCAAAGTTTTCATTTGAGGAAACACTTCTTTTGCCTTCTTAAGTCCTTCAAACCATCGGGTAAAATATCCTTCAATATCAGCGGGGATTTTTCCTTCTTGGCTCCATTCAGAAATAGGGTCCTCTGCAATTACCCCGGAAAGGCTGGCAGAATTTATTCCGAACGTACTGCAATAGTCTTGAAGAATAGCTAGAAATGGCAGCTGGCAGCCTTGAAGATCTAAATAAAATGGAGTATCTTCTGTATTAATGCCGTTTAATACCACCGCTAAAGAAGCTGCATCCAATTCCAGCAACGCAGCAGCATCCACAGCAATGGCATCTTGCCCCCGTAAAAATGACTTTTTCATATTTTCATTAATCTGTTCAGAGGTTTTTCCAGAAACAAACTGGCACACCTGCCAAGGTATTTCCTTATATCCGGTATGATTTATGCCTCGGGTGAACGGAAAAACTCCGGGAAATTCCTCATGTTTGCCAGATGCTTTTAAACTCTCAGCAGTATAAATAGGCTGGAGATCGATTTCTTCATATGTACGGGTAATTAAGCTATCAAAACTTTTACCTTTCAGACTGGCTTCTGCCAGCTCTTTCCATTCCTCGTAGGAAGGAACCGGAAAAGCTGAATTTTTTACTTCCTCCATTTTGTAATCGCTTTCTTTTATACTGGCTACAACATTTCCTTTGCCAAAAAAAAGGCAGATCAAACGCTCGCTCAGTATTCTATTAGAAAGCTTCCCCCCTCCTGCTTTTCATTGTTACTTATATTCTATTGAATAGCCGAGTTTCCTGCAATGCAGAACTGTCTTTTCTTAAGCGCAGAAAACAATCACGTGTTTTCTCCGAAATAGAAATAAGAAGTGACCCCCTGCGAACACAATAAATGCGGCGTGAGCGAAGTGAAACGATACAAATTCCTAATTTTTTACGCATCATTTTTCTTATGCCAAACAAAATGCTTAGAGTCCATCCCTTTTCCAAAGAAAAAATAATCCACCCTTGAGCCAGTTCCGCTAATGGTGGATTATCCATAAAATAATTCATTTATCGGCAGAAACGAATGTCATTACAAAAAGTTGCTTAATGCCCTCGTTTCCCTTTTTTTTTGTGCCATACTCTTTAATAGATCGAGGTATTATCTTTAGACATACCCTCAATAATCTCTTTTATCCTAGCGAGGAAACGTCCGCAAACCAGACCATCCAATACCCGGTGATCCAATGACATGCATAAATTAACCATATCCCTGACTGCGATCATTCCATTTATAATTACAGGCCGCTTCACGATTGACTCAACTTGCAGAATCGCTGCCTGCGGATAGTTTATGATACCCATAGACTGCACAGAGCCGAATGAACCTGTATTGTTTACTGTAAATGTTCCGCCCTGCATTTCGTCGGATTTTAGTTTTCCGCTTCTCACCTTAGAAGCAAGTTCGTTAATTTCCCGGGCGATTCCTTTAATTGTTTTCTCATCCGCATTCTTGATTACTGGCACGAATAAGGCATCTTCTGTGGCAACAGCAATAGAGATATTTATATCCTTCTTCTGAATAATTTTATCCCCTGCCCACATGGAATTGATCTGCGGGAATTCTTTTAATGCCTGTGCGACTGCCTTTACAAAGAAAGCGAAATAAGTAAGGTTATAACCTTCTTTTTGTTTAAATTCCTTTTTTAAGGAATCACGGTATGCGACCAGGTTTGTAGCATCCACTTCAATCATTGTCCAGGCATGCGGTGCTTCATGCTTGCTGCGAAGCATATTGGCAGCAATTGCCTTACGGACTGCAGAGACAGGGATTTCAATGTCACCCGCAGACGGCTGAACAGGGGCAGTTTCCGGTTTCTTTACGTCATCTGCCGAAGCAGACGGCTGCCTAACTTGTTCTTGTTTTTGCTCTTGAGGTGCAGCAGCCTGTAAAATTGATGATGCGGCCATTCCTGGTTTCGGTATGTTTCCAGACTCAATTACATTTAACAGGTCTTTACGAGTGATCCTGCCTTCTTTTCCAGTCCCGCTAATCTGAGTCAGGTCAATTCCGTGCTCTTGGGAAATTTTAAGTACTGCAGGAGAGTAACGGACTTTACCGAACTCTGTACCTGAAACTGCCTGGGCAGCAGGATCCGGAGTGATTTCTTTTACTGTTTCTTGTACAGCAATAGTCTCTTTGCTTCCAGTACCCTCAGCAGTTCCGCCGGATACCTCAATCACACAGATAACCTCTCCAACTGCCAGCGTTTCACCTTCACTAGCCACTAATTCTTTAATGATTCCCGTAAAAGAAGATGGGACCTCTGCGTTTACTTTATCAGTCATTACTTCTGCGATTGGATCATATTTATTTACATGGTCCCCAGGGGAGACAAGCCATTTACTGATGGTTCCTTCTGTAACACTTTCCCCTAGCTGGGGCATTTTCATTTGTTCGATTGCCAAAGCCTAAACCTCCTTTTGCCGATGCTGGGCCTAATACTCAGCCAGCTCGCGCATCGCTTTTTCAACTTTATCTGGATTGACCATAAAATATTTTTCCATTGTCGGTGCATAAGGCATTGCAGGCACATCTGGACCGGCAAGTCGCATGATTGGAGCGTCAAGGTCAAAAAGGCAGTTTTCGGCAATGATAGCTGAAACCTCACTGATAATGCTGCCTTCCTTGTTATCCTCCGTGATCAGGAGTACCTTCCCTGTCTTAGATGCTGCTTCCATGATCGACTCTTTGTCCAGCGGATATACAGTACGTAAATCAAGAATATGGACAGAAATGCCATCACTTGCAAGCTTTTCGGCAGCCTGAAGAGCAAAATGGACACAAAGGCCATATGTAATAACAGTAATATCCTCGCCTTCCCGCTTCACGTCTGCTTTTCCTATAGGAAGGACATAGTCATCTGCAGGTACCTCACCCTTAATTAAACGATATGCACGTTTATGTTCAAAGAAAAGTACTGGGTCCTCATCACGAATGGCAGCTTTCAGCAGCCCTTTTACATCATAAGGAGTGGAAGGCATTACAATTTTCAAGCCAGGCTGATTGGCAAATACAGCCTCTACAGATTGGGAATGGTATAAAGCACCATGGATGCCGCCGCCATATGGAGCACGGATAACAATCGGGCAGGTCCAATCATTGTTTGACCGGTAACGGACCCTGGCAGCTTCTGAAATAATCTGGTTTACTGCAGGCATGATAAAATCAGCGAACTGCATTTCAGCAATCGGCCTCATCCCATACATGGCAGCACCAATCCCGACACCGGCTATAGCTGATTCAGCCAGAGGGGCGTCAATCACCCGCTGTTCGCCAAACTGATCATAAAGACCTTGGGTTGCTTTAAAAACGCCGCCCTTTTTTCCAACATCTTCTCCGACTACAAATACTCGGGAATCTCTTTCCATTTCTTCGCGCATAGCCATCGTTACAGCATCAATATACGAAATTACCGGCATCTGAATTCCCCCTTACTTCTCTTCATAAACATATTTCATTGCACTTTCGCCGTCTGCATATGGTGCATTCTCGGCGTAATCCGTTGCTTCGTTTACAATTTTCATAACTTTATCATGTATTGCTTTTTCAATGTCATCATCCATTACGCCGGTCTCTTTTAAATAAGCTCCGAATGTAATAATAGGATCCTTTGTCTTTGCTTCAGCAACTTCATCCGGCGCACGGTAGCTGCGGTCATCATCATCGCTTGAGTGAGGAGTCAGACGGTAGGAAACTGCCTCGATCAGCGTCGGGCCCTCGCCGCGCCTTCCCCGGTCTGCCGCTTCCTTAACGGCAGCATAAACCTCCAGTGGATCATTCCCATCAACTGTGATTCCAGGCATACCATAGCCAATCGCCCTGTCTGATACATTTTCGCAAGCAAGCTGTTTTTCAATTGGCACTGAAATAGCATATTTATTGTTTTCACACATAAAGATAACTGGCAGCTTATGAACTCCGGCAAAATTAGCCCCTTCATGGAAGTCTCCCTGGTTTGAGGAACCTTCTCCAAACGTTACGAATGTGACAAGATCTTTACCTTCCATCTTGCCGGCAAGGGCAACACCTACTGCATGGGGAACCTGGGTTGTTACCGGAGAAGAACCAGTTACGATTCTGTTCTTCTTCTGACCAAAGTGACCTGGCATTTGGCGGCCTCCTGAGTTAGGATCCTCCGCTTTTGCAAAGCCGGATAACATAAGATCCCGAGCAGTCATTCCAAAAGTCAGAACGACTCCAACATCGCGATAGTAAGGTAATACGTAGTCCTTCTCACGATCAAGCCCAAACGCTGCTCCAACCTGTGCAGCCTCCTGGCCCTGGCATGAAATAACAAATGGTATTTTACCTGAACGGTTCAGCAGCCACATCCGCTCATCAACCCGGCGTGACATCAGCATCGTTT
Source organism: Bacillus sp. M6-12 (assembly GCF_002860285.1). Taxonomy (GTDB): domain Bacteria; phylum Bacillota; class Bacilli; order Bacillales; family DSM-1321; genus Peribacillus. Next base: position 180,085 of record NZ_PGVF01000027.1, on the reverse strand, counting down.
CATACATTTCCAATACGGTCTCATCACTGAGTCCCAATGCTTTATGACGATTTTCGGCCATTTTTATTCCTCCTTTTTAGAAAAGCGGAAGCGTCTTGTTCAGCCCCGACAAGCATAAGACAAGCGCTGGCAGAAGGCGCTGTTTGCCTTCAGAAGCGATTGGCTTATGACCTCGAGGGGCTAGACGCTGGAGCTAGACATAATACATTTTTAAAAATTAATCTTCTCTTAATTTGATTAATTCAGGAAGCGTCTTGTCCAGCCCCGACAAGCATATGACAAGCATATGACAAGCGCTGACAGAAGGCGCTGTTTGCCTTCAGAAGCGATTGGCTTATGACCAAGGTTGTAACGGCACTTGGTTACAACACTCGAGGCCCGGCTAAAACCGCCACGTCCTGTGTGTCGGGGCTAGACGCTCGACCTAGACACAGAACATTTTAATAAAGTTTTCTTCTTAATGCCCCAATTTTCCTATCAAAATGAAATAATCTTCTTATTATGAATGAATGGCAAGGCCATCTACCGCCAGAGCTGCCTCTCCAATTGCCTCGGAAAGGGTCGGGTGCGGATGAATTGTTTTAGCTACTTCCCATGGTGTTGCATCAAGGACCCTGGCAAGGCCGGCTTCCGATATCATATCTGTCACATGCGGCCCAATCATATGTACACCCAGTATGTCGTTCGTTTTTTCATCTGCAACAATCTTTACAAAGCCGTCTGATTCGCCAAACACCAGCGCTTTTCCAATGGCTCTGAACGAAAACTTGCCTATTTTTACAGAATAGCCCTTTTCTTTAGCTTCCGACTCGGTGAGGCCGACACTGGCCGCTTCCGGGGAAGAATAGATACATTTCGAAACGAGGGAATAATCAATGGATTCCGGTTTATTGCCTGCAATATGTTCTACAGCTGTTATCCCTTCGCGGGAAGCAACATGAGCAAGCTGGAGCCCGCCGATGCAATCCCCGATTCCATATATATGTGATTCCTTTGTCTGGTAAAATTGATTAGTTTGGATATAGCCCTTTTCAATTTGAATATCTGTATTTTCCAGTCCAATTCCTTCAGTATTTGCCTGTCTGCCTACTGATACAAGGATTTTTTCTGCGGAAAATTCTTTCGTTTGTCCTTTTACTTCGGCAGCAATCGTTACCAGTTCACCTTTTTCTAAGGTATCAGGAAGCACTTTTGCCCCCGTAAAAATTTTGACGCCTCGCTTCTTCAGCAGACGCTGCATTTCCTTGGAGATTTCCTGGTCCTCGGTCGGGATGATTCTGTCAGCATATTCAATAACCGTTACATCAACTCCAAAATCGTTAAGCATGGATGCCCATTCAATTCCGATAACACCACCGCCTACGATGATGATCGACTGCGGCAGTTTTTCAAGCTGGAGCGCTTCATCTGAAGTCAATACTTGCTGCCCATCTATTTCTAGACCGGGAAGAGTCCTTGGTCTAGATCCAGTGGCAATGATAACATTTTTCGGGATGAGCATCTCATTGTCCGAACCATTATTCATTTCAACTGATATCGTTCCGGGCATTGGGGAAAAGATGGAAGGGCCCAAGATCCGGCCTGTACCTTGATACACCTCGATTTTACCCTGCTTCATTAAATGCTGCACACCTTTATGCAGGGATTCAACTATACTTGCCTTCCTCTGCTGCACCTTGCCAAAATCAAGGCTGACTTCACCGGTCAGCACTCCGAATTCCTCGCTTTTTTTTGCTGTGCTGAAAACCTCTGCACTTCTTAATAAAGCCTTGGAAGGAATACAGCCTCTGTGAAGGCAAGTGCCGCCGAGCTTTCCTTTTTCAACGATCGCTGTTTTCAAGCCCAGCTGTGCAGCGCGTATAGCAGCTACATAACCGCCAGTCCCCCCGCCAACTATAACTAAATCAAATTCCTCAGCCATAATAAACCTCCCTATTAAGACATCAGGTAATGCTTCGCTTCTTCTTCGCCGCGAAGAACCCGTAATGCTCCTTCTGCAAGAGCTTCTAACTCATTTTCCCCTGGATGGACGATCACATCTGCAATCCAGTCAATCCGTGAAGAAATTTCACTTACAAAGCTTTTGCCATATGCAAGGCCGCCAGTCAGGATAATCGCGTCTGCCTTTCCGGAAAGTACTGCACTGGCAGCACCAATTTCCTTTGCCACTTGATATGCCATAGCAGAATAGACAAGCTTTGCCTTTTCATTTCCGCTATCAATCATTTTTTCAACCTTTAAAGCATCATTTGTGCCCAGATACCCGACAAGTCCCCCTTGCCCTACAAGCTTTTTCATGATTTCTTCGCGGTAATAATCCCCGGAAAAACAAAGCTTTACTAAATCGCCCGCCGGCACTGTGCCGGCACGTTCCGGGCTGAAAGGACCATCGCCGTGCAAGCCGTTGTTTACGTCGATGACCCTTCCATTTTTGTGTACCCCAACAGTTATACCGCCACCCAGATGCACAACGATTAATTGAAGTTCATTATATTTCCGCCTCATATCCCTTGCAACTTTTCGCGCAACGGCTTTTTGGTTCAGGGCATGGAATATGCTGTTTCTTTCTATTAAGGAAAAACCGGAAACTCTAGCTACCGGTTCAAGTTCATCGACTACAACAGGATCTACTATAAAAGCAGGAATATTTAAGCCGCTTGCAATTTCATAGGCGAGAATTCCGCCAAGGTTTGATGCATGCTGCCCGCTGTAGCCGATTTTAAGGTCATTAAGCATGGTTGCATTAACGAAATACGTTCCGCCTTCTATCGGCCGCAGCAGGCCGCCGCGGCCGCAGACTGCCGCAAACTTTGATATGTTGATTCCTTCTATTTCCAGCGTTTCAAGGATTGTTTTTTTTCTGAAATCATACTGGTCAATGATGTTTTCATACTGGCTAATGACTGCGGAGTCATGCCTGATAGTTTTCTCCAATATGGGCCTTTCATTCTCAAAAACTCCGATTTTGGTAGATGTAGAACCCGGATTGATGACAAGTACCCGATGTTTTATTACTTGCACGCTTCTAAACCTCCAATTTAAAATTCTCTTGTTGAAGCGGTTTAGCGGCGTCTGTTTAAGATATGCCTTTCATTCAGCAAAAATTGGCTTCGGGAATTTCTCATCCGTTCAATTCTTTCTTCTGCCATTCTGTCTGCAGCTTTATAGGTTGGAATGCCATCACGCTTTGCAATCGAAATTACCTTTTCAATATTATTGTAGACGCCCTCCACTTTCTTCAATGCACGCTCACTGTTATACCCATATAATTCATCAGCTACATTAATAACCCCACCGGCATTAATAACATAGTCCGGAGCGTAAACAATTCCTAATTCATGAATGATATCACCATGTTTTGTGTCCTTCAGCTGGTTGTTAGCGGCCCCTGCAATAACTTTAGCTTTGATTTGAGGAATGGTTTCGTCATTGATAACAGCGCCAAGGGCACAAGGAGCATAAATATCGCATTCAACTCCATAAATTTCATCCGGGTCCACAGCCTTCGCTCCAAATTCTTCAACTGCACGCTGAACGGATTCCTTATTGATATCAGTGACGATTAGCTTAGCGCCTTCCTCATGCAGATGGCGGCAGAGGTTGTATGCCACATTGCCGACACCCTGAACTGCAACAACCTTTCCTTCTAGTGAATCGGTGCCGAAAGCTTCCTTCGCAGCAGCCTTCATTCCGCGATATACTCCGAATGCAGTTACAGGAGACGGATTTCCTGATGATCCAAATGCAGGTGAAATACCTGTAACGTAATCTGTTTCTTCGTGGATTAAATCCATGTCAGCAACAGTTGTACCGACATCCTCTGCTGTAATGTAACGCCCGTTCAGCCCTTGGATATAACGCCCGAATGCCCTGAACATTTCTTCGTTTTTATCCTTGCGCGGATCTCCGATAATGACAGTTTTTCCTCCGCCAAGATTCAACCCTGCTGCAGCATTTTTATAGGTCATTCCCCTCGAAAGGCGAAGTGCATCTTCAATAGCAGCTTCTTCAGAGGCATACGTCCACATACGGGTTCCGCCTAAAGCAGGGCCTAATGTAGTATCGTGAATTGCGATTATCGCTTTTAGTCCTGATTGCTTATCCTGACAAAACACAATCTGTTCGTAATCATATTGTTCAAGATTTTTGAAAATTTCCATGAAATTTTCCTCCTCTATATTGTTTGTAAGAATCACTTTTCTGGTTTTTGTTAGCTTTCCTGGACAAAGCAGACAGCTAGTGCCAATGAATATAGCTTGTTTTCCGCTGAATCCGACCGTGAAGTTAATACAATCGGAGCACTTGCTCCCGCAATAATTCCTCCGACCTTTGCCTTAGCAAAATAAACGAAAGATTTGTATAGAATATTTCCGGTTTCGATTGAGGGCACAAGTAAGATATCTGCTTGCCCTGCAACGCTTCCCGATATCCCCTTGTGCTCAGCAGCAGCAGCAGAAACGGCGTTGTCGAGTGCCAGCGGCCCGTCAACAATACAATCGGTGATCTGCCCTCTGGCATTCATAACAGTAAGGGCGGCAGCATCCAATGTCGCCTGCATAGCCGGGTTTACCGCCTCAACAGCAGCAAGAGGGGCCACTTTTGGCATTTCGATGCCAATAGAACGTGCTACCCTAACCGAGTTTTGGATAATTTGCCGTTTTTGTTCCAGATCAGGGCTAATATTTATTCCCGAATCAGTGATTAACATGAATTTTTTAAACCCCGGAACCTCAAAAACGGCAGTGTGGGAGAGAATATTCCCTGTCCTCATACCATATTCTTTATTCAGTACTGCTTTTAACAGCTGAGCAGTCGGAATGTTCCCTTTCATCAAGACATTCGCCTCGTTACGCTTGACGGCACGAACCGCCTGTTCCGCGGAAAGAGAGGCAGAGCTAGAATGGATGATTTTTATGTTATGATGGGTGGAAAGGCCTAATTCGGCACTTTCTAGCAGTTCCACAATCCGTTCCTTATTCCCAAACAATAAAAATGAGGCTATTTCTTTATTTACAGCTTCTACTATCGACTGTATAACTCCATAATCCTCTGCAGCAGCAACTGCCACCGTTTTTCCATTACATTGGGAAGCTTTATCCACAAGTGTCTGTAATTTCATCCGGTACATTCCCTTCTGTATGACACGGAAGTCATATATATACTACTTGCAAGTTGCATGCCAAGTTAATAAAGCATTATGTAAAGCGTTTACATTTATACATCCTGCAAAATTTTGCGCACATGTGCAAATTATTGCATGCCAATTTGTTCAAGATTGTATTTTTCTAGTTTATAATATAGATTCCGAACAGAAATTCCCAATGAACGAGATGCGGCCGTTTTATTGCCTTTATGCTCCTCCATGGTTTGTTTGATAATGGACCGCTCATAATTGTCCATCATCAGGGAAAGCGATTTCCCTCCTGACCCGTTTTTATTTACTGGCTGATTCTTTCCGCTTTCCACTTCCTGTTCATTATCCTGAAGGAACTCTGGAAGATGCTTATCATCAATCATTGTTTCCGAAAGCTTCATAAAAATAATTGACCTTCCAAGAATGTTTTCAAGTTCCCGGACATTCCCAGGCCATTGGTACATCATTAATTTTTGTAATGCCACTGTGGTTATCCCCTCAATATTTCGGCCATATTCCTGGTTAAGCTTTTGGATGAGATGCTCTGAAAGGGCAGGTATGTCTTCCCTTCTTTTTCGAAGAGGTGATATATGTATTGGCATCCTGTTTAACCGAAAGTATAAATCTTCGCGGAAGGACCCGCTGACGATGGCCTTTTCCAGATTGACATTGGTGGCTGCTATTACTCTTACATTGATTGGCAATGCCTTTGTCCCGCCAACACGAAGTATTTCGTTTTCCTGGAGCACCCTTAATAGCTTGGCTTGGGTGCTTGGGGTAAGTTCGCCGATTTCATCAAGAAAAATGCTGCCATTGTTCGCTTCTTCAAACAATCCTCGTTTTCCGCCACGCTTTGCCCCTGAAAAGGCTCCTTCTTCATATCCGAACAGCTCGCTTTCAAGCAGTGATTCAGAAAGGGCCGCACAATTCACCCTGACAAACTTATTAAACTTCCTGTCACTGTGGTTATGGATAGCGTGGGCGAACAATTCTTTTCCAGTGCCAGATTCGCCGCGGAGCAGTACAGTTGCAGGAGTTTTCGCACTTAGCCTTGCCTGGTCAATCGCAAGAGCCATTTCGTCTGAAATCCCGATAATATCTTCAAAAGAGTATTTGGCTTCAAGCGTGCGGATAATCTGCCTCGCCCGGTTAAGCTCCTGATTCAATTGCTGAATTTCTGACATATCATGAATAACGCCAACGCTGCCCTTAAGCCTTCCGTCCACTATGATTGGCGCCACGTTGACGATAACCTCCCGTTTGGCCGGGCCAACCCGCATATTCGTCCCGCGCACAGGCCTTCTTGTTTGCAGTACCTGCATATGCATGCTTTCGCCTTCATAGATATCAGTGGTTGCAGGCTTCCCGATTACCTCCTCTTCAGTCAGCCCGGTGATTCTGGTATAAGCAGGATTTATCAAAATTCCATGCCCCAATTCATCAACAACGGATATCGCGTCATCACTTGATTGAATGATTGCCTGGAGCATCGTTTGTATTTCCTTCAAATTAGTAATTTCCTCGGCCAGATCTACAACCTGGGTAATATCCTTAAACACAGCAAAAGCTCCGTATACCTCTCCGTGTTCGCCAAGCATAGGAATCCTGGTCGTAATGATCTTCATCCCATTTGCCAGCACCTGTTCCTGGTTTGCCTCAATCCGCTTCTTTCTCATAACATGCGGAAGCCTGCTGGTCACGATCACCTTTTTTATGTTCTTGCCAATCGCTTCTGCTTTCTTGAACCCAGTCATCCGCTCCGCACTTTTATTAAAAAATATTATCTTCTCCTGATCGTCTACAACGATCATTCCATCATCAGTTGAATTAAAGATTAAATCCCATTTTACTGATTCAGCCTGGAGTCTGCCAATGAGCGCTTCCTTTTCCTCAAGAAGCTTTGCGATGATGAAAGCGACTGATCCGGGAATCAGGGCGGTCTTTTTTCCGGCTGCTGCCCGAAGTTTTAGAAAAACATCCTTGCTTCCGGTAACATCAATTACCAGATCGTATGTATCATCAAGCAGAACAGTCCAATCTGTGGCAGTCAGGATACCGCGGCACGATGCCAATTGAATGCCCGGCGCGTTCTTATCAACGTCAATAACTGCTGCAACTGATAAAATATCTGTTTCGAGCAATATTTGTAAAATTGCTGTTCCGCCTTTTCCGGCTCCGACAATCATTACCTTTTGCATGAAAAGCCCTCCTATGCAGATGCTTTTGCTTTTCTTATTGCAATTTTTTTCAAACTATCACTGCAAAATATTTCATTCTTTATTTTATATTGTAATCGTATTTAGAAAAGGTGACAAATTTTTGCGGGTTGCACTTCTTGACAAATAAGGGATTTGACTTATTATTTCATATGTATATGTCTTAACCGGAAGGGATTTCAATCATATGAAACGGCTGATTGCGTTTTTTATACTCTTTGTTCCCGGGGCTTTGGCTGCCTATGGAATAAAGTTAATGCGAGATATGGTATTTGGAATTTTACAGCCGCCGTTTACTCTTTTATGGCTGCAATTGTTGTCAGGACTAATTTTAACTGTCGGCGGGATAGGATTCATCGCCGGTTTTGTACTTCATCGTGACCGTAAAAAGCAAAAAGTGCAAGATAGGTTTAAATAATCGGCGTGAGCTGGAAAAAGAATGATAAACAGCAGAGTAAACCCCAAGAAATTGAATTTGATTATCTAAACCTGCAGTTGCTGTTCGTACGAAATGTAACTTTGAAAAGACAGAGTTTGCAAGGGGTTTACTCTGTGACACAGCGTATTATTGCTCTGCTTTTATAAGAATCGATATGAAATGTAAACCTGAAAAAGCACCGGCGCTGTCCATGCACACTCATTAAGAGTTTGCATCTGGCAGCCCTGGTGCTTTTTTATTTGAAACGTTCTAAATTGACTATCAGCCTGTCCTATTTTAACTTAAACTGGTATATTTCAGATCCAAGTGTTTCGGCCATTTTGCCCAGAATATATGAGGATGAATTGATTTCTTCCATGGCTGCCATTTGCTCTTCGGCAGCCGCAGCTACTTCCTCTGTGTCTCCCGCAGTGACACCAGCCAAATTGGATATCACGTCCGAGTTGGCAACAATTATTTGCGAGTTAGACTGAATATCTGTAATAGCCCTTCTTTATCCATTCTTTTTTATTGTTTATAGAATTGGTCCCGAATTAGAACAGCCTTTGCCGGAAAATCTGTAATAATTGCACTGCATCCGATATTCAGCAGGTTTTTTATCTCTTTATCATCGTTTACTGTATAAGGACGGACTGCAATTCCCGCTTTTATAGATTCACGAATGATTTCATTAGGTGCAGCTTTTATACTTGGGTGAATAGCACCTGCCCCCAGTGACCGTGCATACGTCCACGGCGTGAACAAGCCGTCCCGGTATAGCGGAGCAATTTCTATTTCTTCTGCAATTTTTTTGCACTTTACGATACTGTAGTGATTAAAGGAAGAAAGTATGATCCGATCCTGAAGTTCTGCTTCTCTTACAAGCTTAATCACTTTTTCTTCTAAACCCGGATAATGAAACTTGCCGTTTTTAAGTTCTATATTACAAAAAAGATTATTTCCTTTTAGCCAGTCAACAAGCTCCTGTAATGCCGGGATCTCTGTCTCTCCATATATATGGCTGAATTTATGGCTTGCATCCAGCTTTTGAAGTTCTTTTAGCTGCTTATCCTTTACGTAACCGCTTCCATTGGTTGTGCGGTCCAGCGACTCATCATGAATGATTACAACTTCCCCATCCTTTGATAGCTGAACATCTATCTCAATTCCATCAGCCCCGGCGCTCCGGGCCTCTTCAAAAGAAATCATAGTATTTTCCGGATAGGTACCCGCCGCTCCTCTATGGCCAAAAATCTTCATTCTGCACACCCTTTCATTCTGCATTTTTTTGTCAAAAGGTGATCTCCCCTTAATTATAATTATGGGAAACAACAGCCTCCACCGATTCAGGGTTTTGAATCGTTTGCCAGGTCTCTTCTTTCCGTCAATAAATACAGAGGATCCAGCCTACTCGTAGTGCAAATTATTATTTTCTGCATAGAAAGTGCCTTTTGTCGCCGAATTCAGTTTTTTCCTTAGATGCTTAATTTCAAGCTGTGTATCCGGAAATGCAATTTGGCCGATAAAGACTTCGCCTTCCCCTTTCGTCTCAAGCATTTCCATAATGGATTTACGCTTTTCTTCAAATGTGAAGATGCTATGCATCAAAGCATCAAAATAGTCTCTTGTTTCTTCAAATTGCTGATTTTGGGATGAATTAAGCTGACCAATAAAGCTGTCATATACTTCGAGCTTCCGTTTAAGCTTTTCAACCTCCATCACCTTTTGCTTATATTCCATTAGCATTTCATCCAGCTCGGCTTTCAGTTTTTCCCGATTAAAGCCGGCGACCTGGATAACCGTTTTCCGTTCCATTTTGTTTCCGATTATTCCGGCAGTCACTTTGCTGCGGGCTTCAATAACTCCGCCAATGAGCTTCCCTTTTGTTCCATCTGCAATAATGTTCTTCGCCCTTAAAACAGATCCAAGGGAATAAAAGCCGATATGAATGTTTTCTCCAGCTTCTAAAGTGCACTCATTGGCATGCTTTAGATAAATATTTCTTGCAGCTGTAACGATGGACTGCCCCTTCCCAAAAATTCCGCCCTTTATAAAGATATCGCCTGTCTTTGATTCCAGCCGGTTAATCCCGCTTATTCCCAGCTCGCTCATGATGGAAATATCCTTTGTTGCGGTAACCGTAAATCCGTCCATAACCGTTCCCTTAACCGTGATGCTGCCAATGAAATCAACATTTCCGGTTTCGATGCCAACATCACCATCAATAACTAAATGATCACCGACTACGATTTTGCCGCTTTGGAATTCAACTACACCATCGATGAGTGCGCGCAGGACAGTTTTTCCATCTTCCTCATACTCGCCAATTGTTTTATGATCATAAAAAAGCTTTTTATTTTTCCCTGGTTTAGGAAGGATAAAGTCTCCTGTAACCGTCTTGCCAGGCTTTCCATCTTTAGGGGGGATTTTCTCTCCCAGCCAGTCACCCTTTTTTACTTCATCTATAAAATTCATCTCATAATAATTAGCTTTTCCGTCTTCCATGATTTTTGGCTTTCTATCAGATCTTTTAAAATAAATCACCGCTGCATCCTCACCATTAATTGGCTCAGTGCCTGTAGCGATAATTATTTCTTTCCCTGCTTCCAGACCGCTATGCAATATCTGCACCTTAATTCCTTCGCGGACGTTGTGATAATGCAGCAAATCAAGAATATTAGACACGTATTTATCGTTGTTACCGGCTAAATCTTCTTGCAAGCAGTTTAACCGAATTTTAGCAGTCATAAGGTCCTTGGAAAGAATACACTCCACTTCAGCCTTAACCAAACCGACCTCAACCTTTTCCCCGGAAGCAGTTTCAATCGCTTCCTTTAGCACCATAAACTTATTAAGGTTTACCCGGGGAAAGCCGGAAAGCAGCTGATTGATCATAAGAAGAGGAAAACCTTTTTTTGTTACTGTCGCAAAAACAGATCCATTTTCCTCCTCAAGTATAAGGAACTCATTACTCACTATTTCCATCGATATCTATCCTTCCAATTAGAAAACTCGCCGATTGGTAAGACTTTAAAAGGCGATGATTCAGACTTAGTTGAGGCCCACAGGACAAGGAAAGCTTCTGCAGCGATACCTCGCACGAAACAAAGCGATAGCTTGGTGAGGATGTGGGTCACACAGACGTTGTTCCAGGAAAAATGTTGTAACAAGGTAAGTTACAGCACTGGCGCACTTAGTCTGTGTTCTGCTTAATGCGGATGGAAAGCGGATTTATATTAAAAAAAATATAATTTTATCTATCTTATCCGCCGAAAAAAATGCATAAGCCTTACCTTCTAGTATAAAATAAAACAATTTCACTTTGTGAAAAATTTCCCAAATTGTCAATTTTTCTTGTATATCATTTTAAATTTTTGACAAATTTATATACTAAACAAACAATAGCGATATTTCCCCATAAGAAAAGACCAATGAATTAACTCATTGGTCCAAGGAATGAAATAAATTTGGCACGGCAGCCATGGTGTCGTACCCCTAACCGTTTCAAGAAGCCTTATGTTCAAGACGAAGCTTGTCAGCAACCATGGCGATGAATTCGGAGTTCGTCGGCTTTGCTTTTGACATACTAACGGTATATCCAAAAAGTGATGAGATCGATTCAATATTCCCCCTGCTCCAAGCTACTTCGATAGCATGTCGAATCGCACGTTCAACTCGGCTGGCGGTTGTATTGTATTTCTTTGCAATATCCGGGTATAAAACTTTCGTAATGGAACCAAGGAGCTCTATGTCGTTGTAAACCATGGAGATAGCCTCTCTTAAGTATAGATAGCCCTTTATGTGAGCAGGTACGCCAATTTCATGGATAATGCTTGTTATGCTGGCATCAAGATTTTTTGGCTTATTATCAGGGGTGCTTCTGAAAGAAAAGGAAGAAGCCTTTTTAGTAAAGGTGCTTGTTTTTCCGCTGACCTGACGGATATGGCTTGTAAGGTTTTCCATGTCAAATGGTTTTAAAATAAAATATGATGCCCCTAAATCAACAGCCTTTTTTGTTAAATCCTCCTGGCCAAAGGCAGTAAGCATAATGACATTAGGCATGGAAGCTTTTTGTGACTCACGAAGCTTTTCAAGTACAGCCAGCCCATCCAGATGGGGCATAATAATATCGAGCAGCAAGATGTCAGGGTTGACATTCTCCAGCAGGGTTAAGCAATCCTGGCCATTGTGCGCTACACCTACCACTTCCATATCATCCTGGGAAGAAATGTATTCTCCTAATAACCCCACGAGTTCTCTATTATCATCCACGACACACACTTTTATTTTTGTCACCCTTGGTTCCTCCTCAAGAACAATTCATGTTTCTTTCCAAATATTATAAATTATATTGTAAGGTAACCTTTCGACAATGGGAACCAAAATCCTTTTAATTTTTGTTTTTTTATCAAAAATAACCCTAACGCTCTATTTTACTCTCTTTTTCTCATGTTTTCGACTGTTTTTTTACAAACACCAAAAGTTTGTCGAATAATCTCTTTGGTTTTTGCCATTATTAATAAAGACTTATGAAAAAACCCTGCCATTAGAGAGGCAAGGTTAGGTAAAAAAGGGTGTTTATTTCCAATCAGCTGGCTTCAGCTGTATTTGTCTTATCATAAATATCAATACCTGCTTCATTCAGCATCCATTCGATGTGCACTCCATAGCCGCTAGCGGGGTCATTTACAAATACATGAGTAACTGCACCTATTAGTTTTCCATCTTGAATAATCGGGCTGCCGCTCATCCCTTGGACAATTCCTCCTGTTTTCTCAAGAAGTTCTGGATCTGTTACTTTTAGTACCATTCCTTTTGTTGCAGGGAATTTTTGAGGAATTGTACTGACGATCTCGATATCAAACGGTTGAACTGTTGACCCGTCCAATACCGTTAATATCTGAGCAGGTCCTTCCTTGACTTCATGAGATAAGGTTATTGGCAGCGGTTTATCCATAATGCCATTGGGAATTTGCTGTTTTAGTTTTCCAAAAATACCGAAAGGACTATTTTTTGCGATGTTTCCGATTACTGACCGGTCAGATGAAAAACTGGCCAGCTTTTCCCCCGGATCACCATTACTGCCTTTATCAATCGATGTGACCGTAGAGCGGACAACCTCCCCATCTTTCACAACAATTGGTTTTTTCGTATCCATATCCGAAATAACGTGGCCTAAAGCACCGTATTTCTTTGTATCAGGATGGTAGAACGTCATAGTCCCGATGCCGGCTGCTGAGTCCCGGATATACAACCCGAGCTTATATACGCCTTCATCTTTATCTTTTAAAGGAACCAGCGATGTTTTAATTAGTTTATTTTCCCGATTAATGACCAGCCGAAGAGGTTTGCTGTCCTCTCCCGACTGTTTTACTAATTGTGAAACATCTGACATTTTTTCAATTTTCTTTCCGTTGATTTCGGTTATAATATCCCCGACCTGGATATGGGAAATTTCTCCCGGTGACTTTTTTCCTTCCGCTGTTTTTACCAAATGATGGCCAACAACAAGTACACCAAGCGTGTTCAGTTTCACGCCAATGGATTGTCCTCCGGGTATTACTTTAAAGTTCTTGATCACTTCCACATCAACTTTTTTGATTGGAAGACCTGCAAAATCCAGAAGCAGCTCATTTGTTCCAGGGTGCTCAGCCCCTAAAGTAATGGAATCGCTTTGTTCATTAACAGTTACATTTTTTTCTGCTGTAACCGTTGCATTTACAGGAAGCGCTTTAGGAATGTTATATGTTTCACCTTCAAAAAGGACAATTGTTCGCGGGATGGACAGGTATTCACGTAGCGGCTGGTAAAAACCTGCTAGTAATAGCGAAACAAGGAGAATTCCACCGATGATTCTGTTTAACCATACAAACTTCAATCCATTCACCTCTCCTCGCTTCTTTGCTTTCGCTAATGGCTACATGTTTAATTTAGCCCTCACAACAGCCATTTATAACCCGGAGACAAAATAAAAGCTATCCGTTTTTGGATAGCATTTCAATGAATGAGTAAACTATATCATGTAAATAGAAAAAACCGAAAACAGCTGGAAAATTTATCTTTGCACAAGACTCCTTTAACTGGCGGAAAGTTTTTTCAATTGCTTTGCCTGCAGCAGCAGCTCGTTTGCATGCTGCTTAGTTAGATCAGTGATTTCCACCCCTGAAATCATCCGGCCTATTTCATCTATTTTTTCTTGTTCATTTAATGGTGTTACACTTGTTTTCGTTCTTCCGCCTTTAATTTCCTTGGCAATAAACAAGTGGGTATCTGCCATTGCAGCCACCTGAGGAAGATGGGAGATGCACAGAACCTGAGAATGAACCGCGACTCTGTGAATTTTCTCAGCTATCGCCTGGGCCACCCTGCCGCTTACACCTGTATCGACCTCATCAAAAATAATAGAAGTAATTCCCTGATGCTTCGAAAAGATATTTTTCAAAGCAAGCATTATTCGGGAAAGCTCTCCACCTGAGGCAATTTTTGAAAGAGGTTTAAGAGGCTCCCCTGGATTAGTGGATATATAAAATTCAAGTTCATCCAGTCCGTTCTTAAGGATTTCCTGGCCCCTGAACTCGGAATAATCCTGGCCAGTTTTATGAAAATGGACTTCAAAAATCGTTTTTTCCATATAAAGTTCTTTCAATTCCTGATGGATGAGCTTCGTCAGCTGTTTCGCTGCTTTCATCCTAAGCTGTGATAGATTTTTCGCTTCCACAAGAAGGTCGTCCTTAATCGATTTAACCTGTGTTTGCAGCTTCGCAATATGTGTTTCCCTGTTTTGAAGGGTTTCGATTTCTTCTTCAATCTTTGCCCCATATTCAACTATTTCTTCTATTGTATTTCCGTACTTTCTTTTTAGCTGATTTATTTCATTAAGGCGGCTTTCAATCCAATCTAGCCGGACCGGGTCATATTCGAGGTTTTCCAGCTGCTCGCTAATCGTTGATAAAATGTCTTCAAGGATATAATAGCTGTTAGAAACAGTATCTGCCGTATTTTTCAAGGAATCATCTATGCTTGCTGCATCTTCCAGGTTGTTCATGGCAACCGATAGCCAATCAAGGCCACGCTGCTCGCCCCGAAGTGCCTCATAACTTGTTTGCAGAGATTCATAAATTTTTTCGAAATTATTGATTTTCTTGCGTTCTTCCCCGAGCTCTTCATCTTCCTTCAGCTTTAAATCTGCCTTCTGGATTTCATCGAACTGAAACTGGATCAAGTCGAGCCTATGAGCCATTTGTTTTTCGTCCTGGCTCAGCTTATTAAGCTGCTTCAAAGCTGAATCATAGTCTTTGTAAAGCAGCTGGTATTCAGCGAGGGAGGCAGCCAACTTTTCCCCTCCGAATTGATCAAGAAGGGGCAGATGGAGACTGCTGTCCATTAACTCCTGATGCTCATGCTGGCCATGAATATCAATCAATGTGCTGCCAATTTCCCTCAGCCCTGCGATTGTGACCAATTTTCCATTCACACGGCAAACACTTTTCCCCGCAGCCGACAGATCCCTTCGCAGCACAATCATTCCATCGCTTATTTCTATACCGAATTCTGCCGCCTTGGCCATAATAGGATGGTTCTCATCTTCAATTTGGAACAGGCCTTCTAATTCTGCTTTGGACTCGCCATGGCGGACAAACTCTGAAGATCCGCGGCCGCCAACGAGCAGATGGATTGCATCAATTATTATGGACTTTCCTGCACCGGTTTCGCCAGTTAATACAGTTAAGCCCTTTTCAAAAGAAATCGAAAGGGCTTCTATAATGGCAAAATTTCTAATCGATAATTCCATTAACAAATCTCGTTCACCCGCCTTATTAGAGCATTTCTAAAAATCTGTTTGTTATTTTCTCTGTATCTTCCGGGGTTCGGCAAATAATCAGACAAGTATCATCTCCGCAAATTGTACCCATTATTTCGTCCCAGTCAAGGTTATCTATAAGAGCGCCGATAGCTTGAGCATTTCCCGGAAGTGTTTTCATAACAAGCAAATGGCTCGCTGAATCAATCCGGACAAATGCGTCCACCAATATACGCCTTAATTTTTGCAGTGGATTAAACCGCTGATCCGCAGGGAGACTGTATTTGTATCTTCCGTCCATAAGAGGTACTTTAACGAGGTGGAGTTCCTTAATATCCCTCGATACGGTGGCTTGTGTTACATTAAAACCAGCGTTCCTTAATTCATCTACCAGTTCATCCTGCGTATCTATATCATTATTTGCGATAATTTCCCTGATTTTAATATGCCGTTGTCCTTTATTCATCCTAAAAGCACCTCATTAAAAATAAATAGTACTGTATAGCCAGTTGCCGTATTCAAAAATAATCGTAGCTGATTTAAAGAAATAGTACAATTTTTTTCTTCAAATAACGTCTATATATTACAGTATTCGCCTTTTTGTTTACTTTTCCTTTATTTCACCTGGTTTATTAGAGGCTTCTGAAAATAATCAAGTGACTGTCCCGAGATTCTGATGTTCACTTTTAGGGTATGAAAGGAAATAAACCCCGCCAACAGGGAGCAAGGGTTGGCGGGGTTTTCATAGTTATTCTTCAATTTTAGCTTGCTTTAGCTGTTCATGGGCATCTTTTACAATTTCTTCAACTGATTGTTTTAGAAAGATATCCCCAGTTTCCTTTTGGCCTGACCATAATAAGTGCAGCAAAAATTCAATGTTCCCTTCTCCTCCTTTAATTGGAGAAAAAGAAGCATCTTTTATATCATACCCTTCACCTTGGGCAAAGCTGATGATTTTGCTAAGCACTTCCTTATGGATTTTTGGTTCCCGCACTATACCCTTTTTTCCAACCTGTTCCTTGCCTGCTTCAAATTGCGGCTTTACTAGTGCTACAACATCACTACCCGAAACAAGCAGTGTTTTAAGGACTGGCAAAATTAGGGTTAAAGAGATAAATGATACATCTATGCTTGCAAAATTTGGCATCTCTCCGCCAAGGTCAGCAGGTGTAACATAGCGGAAATTAGTCCGCTCCATTACTTTCACTCTTTCATCCTGGCGCAGCTTCCAGGCAAGCTGGTTATAGCCAACATCCAGTGCATAAGACATCTTAGCTCCATTCTGGAGAGCGCAATCCGTAAAGCCGCCTGTTGACGCCCCAATGTCAAGAAGAATTTTACCTTCCATTTGAAGATCAAAGGTTTTCAATGCTTTTTCCAGCTTGAGTCCGCCCCTTGAAACATAGGGCATCACTTTTCCTTTAATAGTGAGGGCGGTATCGACAGGAATCTTTTCCCCAGGCTTATCAAGCCTTACTTCGTTTCCGTATATCTGGCCTGCCATTATATACCGTTTTGCTTTTTCTCTGGTTTCTGCTAATCCTTGCTCCACGAGCAATACATCGAGTCTTTCTTTTTTTACCTTCATGTTGTCATGCCCTTTTTTGCTTTTTTGGTGTAATCAAATTGATTCTTTTAACCGTGTTTTCTACTGTTAAACCAATCTCTTCCAGCAGTTTATTTACAGAGCCATGCTCTATATATCTGTCAGGGATACCCATTCTGTCGATAACTGCATCATGGTACCCGCTCTCATTTGCATATTCAAGGACAGCACTGCCAAATCCGCCCTGCAAGACGGCTTCTTCTATCGTTAAAATTGGCATTTTCAGCTTAAATAATTCTTTCAGCAGCGTTTCATCCAAAGGTTTTATGAAACGTGCATTGATAACTTGGACGGAAACCCCCTGGCTGCTAAGAATTTCAGCAGCTTCCATTGCCATTGGAATTGTTGTTCCAAATGTAAGAATAGCAGCATCCTTTCCGTCCCTCAAAACTTCCCATGAACCAATTGGGAGACGTGTAAACTGTTCATCAATCGGAACGCCGAGGCCTTCTCCGCGCGGGAACCGCATGGCAATTGGACCATCATCGTACTTTAAGGCAGTGTATACCATATTGCGGCCTTCATTTTCATCCTTTGGCATCATTAGAACCATATTAGGCAAATGCCGCAGGAACGCAATGTCGAAAACTCCCTGGTGGGTTTCTCCGTCTGCCCCTACCAATCCGGCACGATCAATTCCAATGAATACATTGAGGTTCTGACGAGTGATATCATGGACCATTTGGTCATATGCTCTTTGCAGGAATGTAGAGTAAATAGCAAGGAACGGTTTCATATTTTGCGTCGCTAATCCTGCAGCCACTGTCGCCGCATGCTGCTCGGCTATTCCAACATCATACATTCGTTCAGGAAATTCACTGGCAAATCCTTCGAGCTTGGAACCAACCGGCATTGCTGGGGTAATCGCGACGACTCTCTCATCCTCCCGTGCAATCTCCCGGACTGTTTCACTGACCAGCTTGCTCCAGGCCGGTGGCGTGTTCCCTGGCTTAACAAAATCACCAGTCTCGATTTTATAAGGGCCCGTACCATGCCAAGTACCAATTTTATCACTCTCGGCAGGATTATAGCCTTTTCCTTTTTTTGTAATTACATGAAGCAGGACAGGTCCCGAGGTTTTTTTGGCATAACGCAGGTTTTCAAATAAAGCTTCATAATTATGTCCATCAACCGGGCCAAGATATGTAAACCCAAGCTCTTCAAAAAACATTCCGGAAACGAACAAATATTTTAAACTGTCCTTTACCCGCTCAGCAGTTGAAGCCAGCTTTCCTCCAACAGCCGGAACTTTCTTCAGCAAATACTCAAGCTCATCCTTCACCCAGTTGTATTTGCCTGCTGTCCGCAGCCTGCCCAGGACGTTGTGCAGTGCACCTACATTGGGGGCAATTGACATTTCATTATCATTCAGGATGACGATTATATCTTTTTTCTCATGGCCAATATGATTTAACGCTTCAAGGGCCATACCACCCGTAAGCGCTCCATCTCCGATAACCGGCAGAATATAGCTTTCTTCTTTTTTCAGATCCCTTGCAATCGCCATTCCCATTGCTGCTGACAGGGAAGTAGAGCTATGACCGGTTTCCCAGACATCGTGCTCACTTTCGGACCGCTTCGGGAAGCCGCATAACCCCTGATATTTACGGAGCGTATCAAACTCGCCAGCCCGTCCGGTCAGAATCTTATGGACATACGATTGATGGCCGACATCCCAGATAATTTTATCAACGGGACTGTTAAATTCCTTATGCAATGCAACCGTAAGTTCTACCACTCCAAGATTGGGGCCAATATGTCCTCCGGTTACAGATAATTTTTCAATCAGGAATTGCCTGATTTCACTGCTCAGCTCTTCAAGTTGGTCATTATTTAAATGTTTTAAAAAAGTCGGGTCTTGTATTGATAGAAGATCCAAATAGGATCACTCGCTTTCTTTCTGATTGTTTCAGGGCCCACTGTTTAGGCGCCACCGCAACCGCCTGCTAAAAAACAGCCGCTAACACAGTGTGGTAACGGCTGGGCACTATTGGCGGTTTGATCATCAATTTTACCTCACTATAGCATAAAACACTTTCCTAAACAAACTCTAATATTTATGGTCAATGGTCCCTTGCAGCAATCATCTCGGTCACTTCTTCGAGCAATTCTGTATTAATGCCGGTTTTTGCAAGAGACAGCCGGGCAAGTTCAATATGAGACCGCAGTTTTTCCTTTGCTCCATCCATTGATAGCAATGACGGATAGGTACTTTTTGAATTTGCCGTATCGCTCCCAACCGGCTTTCCTATTTTCTCCTGAGAACCTTCAATATCCAAAATATCATCACGAATTTGGAAGGCAAGGCCTAAATGCCTTGAAAATTCTAAGAGATGTTTTTTCTGCTCTTCGGATGCACCTGCAAGAATTGCCCCTGATATTATGCTCGCAGACAGGAGTTTGCCTGTTTTATTGCTGTGTATATACTCGAGATCTTCAAGAGCCAAATGTTTACCTTCTCCCTCTATGTCGGCCATTTGGCCGCCAACCATGCCTTCAGCCCCTGCCGAACTGGATAGAAGCTTAATTAGCTCTAGCTGTATCTGTGGAGTGACTTCTTCTATATCCATTTCAGTGATAGCCTGAAAACTGTAAGTCAAAAGGGCATCCCCAGCGAGGATAGCGGTTGCTTCTCCAAACACTTTATGGTTTGTCGGCTTACCTCTCCGCAGATCATCATCGTCCATGCTGGGCAGGTCATCATGGATCAGCGAATATGTATGGACCATCTCAATGGCGGCAGCAACGGATACTCCCTTGGCAGGATCTTTTTTAAAAGCCTCCATTACGGCAAATACCAAAATTGGCCTAATTCTTTTCCCGCCAGCTTCCAGCGAATAAAGCATCGATTCCTTTAACGTGCCAGGTGCATCCAGCCTGTCAATACGGGATTGCATATCTAGTTCGAGGGCTCTTTTATATTTTTCAGAAAAGGCCTGAAAACTCATCTCTATTCCTCCTCTTGCACGATGAAGCCCTCCAGCTCTCCATCCTCCCGCAAAATTTCCGTAAGCTGCTCCTCAACCGTTTTAAGCTTCTGGTGGCAAAGCCTTGATAAGTCCATCCCCTGCTTGTAATACACAATAGCTTCCTCTAGAGGAACATCTCCGTCCTCCAATTTTTCTACAATTTGCTCAAGTCTGTCCATTGCCTGTTCAAAAGATAACTCCTTTTCTTCACTCATGATCTGCACTCTCCCTCTTGTCTTTAACTTCTGCTTTAATTTTCCCATCTCGCAATGTTACCGTAATGATATCTCCTGTCTTAACCTGTTCAGTGCTTTTCACCAATTCTTCATTTTCTGTAAAGGTCAGGCTGTATCCCCGTTCCATTATTTTTAGCGGGCTGAGGGCATCCAGGGTGGCGACTGCATATGTCAGGCTTTTTGCTTTCTCAGTAAAAATACGTTCCATTTGCCTTCTAATGCTTTTTTCCTGTCTGTTTAGCGCAGATTCAGCATCCTGAATGCGCTGTTTTGGATGCTGTTTTTTTAGTTCTGCAACCCGGCGCTGGAGCAGATCACTTTTATTGATAAAGAATCGCTTGCTTTCCCGCTTGAGCCTTTCCATAGCTCTGTCAAGCTGTTCAAGCTTTTGCTCGTACATTTGGCGCGGATAGCGAAAGGCATATGACCTCTCTAATTGGGCGAGTCTGGCAGCCTCTGTATTTGCATTTTCCCTTACTGACCTTGTTAGCCTGTTTTTTCTGTTTTGCAGACGTTCCATCAGTTCATTTAAATGAGGAACGGCGAGCTCAGCGGCACCTGTCGGGGTCGGAGCCCTTAAATCTGCAGCGAAATCGGCTATTGTATAATCTGTTTCATGGCCGACTGCTGAGATGATTGGAATTTTAGATTCAAAAATAGATCTCGCTACTGCTTCTTCGTTAAAAGCCCATAGCTCTTCGATCGATCCCCCTCCCCTTCCGACGATCAATACATCTGTTTCCTGCCGGCGGTTTGCTGCTGTAATAGCTTTGGCAACAGATGCAGAAGCTGCTGTTCCTTGAACCAGCGCAGGGTAAATGATCACCTTGGCAACGGGATACCTCCGTTTAATCGTCGTAAGTATGTCACGCAATGCCGCTCCCGTCGGCGAGGTAATAACCCCTACAGCAGCCGGGTACTTTGGAATCCTTTGCTTATGCAGCGGTGAAAACAGCCCTTCTTGTTCAAGCCTGCTCTTCAGCTGCTCGAATGCAATATATAAGTCACCAATGCCATCTGTTGTCATTTGCTTAACATACATCTGATACTGGCCGCTCTGTTCATAAACCGTTATGTCCCCTCTGACAAGGACCTTCATGCCATTTTGGGGTTTGAATTTAAGGGATGAAGTATTTGCGGCGAACATAACAGCAAGTATTCTCGCCCGCTCGTCTTTGAGGGTAAAATACATATGGCCGCTAGAGTGCTGCTTAAAGTTGGATATTTCTCCTTTTATATATATATCCCTTAAGTGCGGATCAGCATCAAACTTCCGTTTTATATATCTGGTTAAAGCAGTAACAGTCAGATATTTCTGTTCGTTCATAAAAAGCTCCTTTGGTGAAAAGCGCCAGCGCCCGGGTTAGCCCCGACAAGCATAAGACAAGCGCTGACAGAAGGCGCTTTTTGCCTTCGGAAGCGATTGGCTTATGACCAAGATTGTAACGGCACTTGGTTACAACACTCGATGGGCTGGACGCTGGAGCTAGACATCTTTACTAGTTTAAAAAGTTATCCTTATCTTTATAAAAAAAGCCGTCCCCTGTTATTATAAACAAGGATACGGCTTTGTTTAAATGATTTGTTAACTTTTTAATGCTTCATGCTATTTTCGGCCGCTATTTTTGCTGCCTTTAACGTGTTAAACATAAGCATAGTGATAGTCATCGGGCCGACTCCTTTTGGGACAGGAGTAATATAGGAAGCAATCTGCTTCACCTCTTCAAACGAAACATCACCGCATAGCTTTCCTTCTGCATCCCGGTTCATGCCCACGTCTATCACCACGGCCCCTTCTTTCACATGCTCCGCCCGAATGGTATCATTACGGCCGACCGCAGCAACCAGGATGTCTGCTTGTTTCGTAAACTGTTTTAAATCTTTAGTCTTGGAATGACAATAAGTAACCGTTGCGTTTTTATTCAAAAATAATTGTCCGGCCGGCTTTCCTACAATATTGCTCCTGCCTACGACCACGACATGCTTTCCTTCAATTTCATAGCCGATATGGTCAAGCATTACCATAACTCCATATGGAGTACAAGGATAGAACGTATCCTGCCCTGTCATTAACCGTCCAATGCTGACTGGGTGGAAGCCGTCGACATCTTTTTCAGGAGAAATCGCTTCAATTATAGCTTTTTCATCAATATGATTAGGTAATGGAAGCTGAACCAAAATACCATGAATGGCGGAATCTTCATTTAGTTCGGCAATTTTTTCAAGCAGCTCTTGCTGTGAAAGTGAGGATGGATATTTTTCCAGGAGGGAATGCATTCCGAGCTCCTCACAAGCTTTTTGCTTCATTTTCACATATGTTTGGGACGCCTGGTTATCGCCAACCAGTACTACTGCAAGTCCAGGTATAATATTTTTCCCCTTAAGCTCAGCCACTTCTGCCGCGATCTCAGTTCTAACCTTACGAGCAATTTCAGACCCATCAATAATTTTTGCTGCCATTCTCAACTTCCTCCCATATCATGTTTTATTTATCTAGTTTGTCTTTAACCTTTGAAAGTACCGCATTGATGAATTTGCTTGATTGATCATCACCGAATACCTTGGCAATTTCAATTGCTTCGTCCATGACCACATTTACGGGAACGTCTTGGTTGTTCATCATTTCAAAAACGGATAAACGAAGAAGGTTACGATCTATATTGCCTAACCGATCAAGCTTCCAATTTTCAAGGTTATCACTAAGAATAGTATCAATTTGTTCTTTATTTCCCTCAGTTCCCTGCACTAAAAACTCAAAATATTCGTCTCTGGCTTGACCGTCCAAAACGCTGTCCATGGCATCCCCCATCTCAGCCTTTCCGATGTCCATTTGAAATAATGCCTGTAGAGCTTTTTCACGTGCTGTTCTTCTTTTCATATTCCGGCTCCTTCCAATTCATATGAAGATAATAGCATAAAACGAACATTTTAGGTATATCTTATATGAATATTAAGTTTTTAAGTTTATTTTTGTAAAATTCAATTATAATTACGTGTTATTAAATGTTATTTGTATTCTTACACTTCGAAAATATCCCTCATTACTATACTTTCCTTTTCCGCCAAAAGAAAAACCTCTGTCCGCCAATTGCGAGAACAGAGGCTTTTATAGAACTTTTCCAAAAATGATTCTAGAGCAACAGGGCATTTATACCTCCTGTTCGATCTCCACTTCTTGTTTGCCGTTTTCGAAATGAACACCCACAACATGGATATTTACTTCATCTGCTTCTAAGGCTGTCATGTTCAGCAAGGTCTGGCGGATATTATCCTGAACCTCCTGTGCTACCTTTGGAATAGATACACCAAATTTCATAACACAATAAACATCAACCTTTATGCTGGTTTCCGTTAATTCTACCTTAACGCCTTTTCCATGGTTTTTCTTCCCTAGGCGTTCGACAACTCCGGATGCAAAGCTGCCGCGCATTTGAGCCACGCCTTCAACTTCCCCTGCAGCAATTCCGGCAATTACTTCAATAACTTCCGGAGCAATTTCCACTTTTCCCAAACCGCTGTTATTCTCATTCATCTCTAACATTTGATTTTCACTCATTAAGAGCACCTCCTGTTTCCCCTTCATTATGAATTCATTACATCATATATTTCAAGGAATTTGGTATTAAATTCACCCTCGACAAACTTTTCATGAGCAAGCAGCTTCAAATGGAACGGTATGGTAGTGTGGATTCCTTCAATAATAAATTCGCTAAGTGCCCGTTTCATTTTTTCGATCGCTTCTTCGCGAGTTGCCCCGTAGGTGATCACTTTGGCAATCATGGAATCATAATAGGGCGGAATTGAATACCCCGGATATGCTGCCGAATCAATCCTGACACCGTAGCCTCCAGGAGGCAAGTACATTTGGATCTTGCCCGGTGACGGCATAAAATTCTTTTCAGGATTTTCTGCATTTATCCTGCATTCCATTGCCCAGCCGTTAAATGTAACATCCTCCTGGGAGAGTGAAAGCCTGCTGCCGCTGGCAACGCGGATTTGCTCTTTGATCAGGTCCACGCCCGTTACCATTTCTGTAACAGGATGCTCTACTTGAATCCGGGTGTTCATTTCCATGAAATAAAACTTGCGGTTATTATAATCATAAATGAATTCGACTGTTCCGGCACCTGAGTAATCTACTGCGAGAGCCGCTTTTACGGCAGCTTCTCCCATCTCGTCCCTTGTTTCACTGTCAAGCGCTGGGGAAGGCGTTTCTTCGAGCAGCTTTTGAAGGCGGCGCTGGATCGAGCAATCCCTTTCCCCCAGGTGAATGGCGTTGCCATGATTATCGGCCATGACCTGGATCTCCACATGACGGAAATCTTCAATATATTTCTCAATATACACTCCTGGATTACCAAAAGCAGTCATGGCTTCCTGCTGGGTGATCTGCAGTCCCTTAATCAGTTCTTCTTGTGTTTTGGCAATGCGGATCCCTTTTCCTCCGCCGCCTGCCGTTGCTTTTAGAATAACGGGGTAACCGATGTCATCCGCAATAGCGAGCGCGTCATCCTGATCTTTCACGATTCCCTTGGAACCGGGTACAATCGGGACTCCAGCTTTGCGCATCGTTTCCCTCGCCACATCCTTTGTTCCCATTTTAGAAATGGCTTCCGGAGACGGGCCAACAAATGTGATGCTGCAATCCCTGCAAAGCTCAGCAAAATCAGAGTTTTCTGCTAAAAATCCATAACCGGGATGGATGGCATCTGTTCCGGTAAGCTTTGCAGCACTTATAATGTTGGTGAAATTTAGATAACTGTCCTTCGAGGAAGTTGGTCCAATACAAATCGCCTCATCAGCAAGCTGAACATGCAGAGCTTCTCTGTCCGCTTCGGAAAAGACGGCGACCGTTTCTATTCCCATTTCCTTGCAGGCACGAATTACCCGTACCGCAATTTCTCCTCTGTTGGCAATCAGTAGCTTTTTTATCATATGTCTACAGCTCCTTATTCGGGTCTAACTAAAAATAGCGGCTGGCCATATTCCACTAATTGACCGTCCTTGACAAGAATTTCTGCGATTTCTCCATTAACTTCTGCTTCAATTTCATTAAACAGCTTCATCGCTTCCACGATACAGACAACCGACTCTTTATTCACTTTTGAGCCTACCTGTACATACGCATCGCTTTCTGGTGAAGAAGATTGATAGAAGGTACCTACCATTGGAGAAATAATTTTATGTAAGTTTTCGTTAGCACTTTCTTGTTTGGCAGCTTCAGCAGTCTCTACAGCAGCAGGCGCTTCAATGGCTGCAGCTTTTGTCTGGACTGGAGCCTGAACCGTTTCAGCAGCTTGAACCGGAACGGCTTGATAAACCGGACTCACAGGCTGGCCGCTGCCTGGCTTTTTCATCTCGATCTTCGTACCTTCATGCTCATACGTAAACTCATTAATGCTTGATTGGTCAACTAGTTTGATAAGTTCTCGGATTTCCTGCACCTTTAACATTCTGGCACCCCTTGTTCATGTTTAATATAAGAATGGTTTCTTGCAGACTTAATCATATGTTAGTAAAGCGCGAATAAACCGTGCTTCCCTTTTCTTAAGACTAGCTACTAATATCATACGATAACATCTTGCCTAAATTCAATATCATAACACTTTCTATTAAATAAAACGCTTTCAATTCAGACCCGGTTTTATTTTAACGCAGTTTAAACAGCAGTAAAACCCCTGCCATTAGTCTCACGAAAAAGACATTTAGCCTATTCAGGAAAACAAATGATGGGAAAATATGAAAAAAATGTGAACCTTTTAGAGGAAAATATTTTTTTACAGCGAATTACCTAATACATAATAACCATGAGTATTGATCTAGAATATTAAGGCGGGATGTTAATTGGATATGATGAAACATCTAATACTGGAGGATCTAAGGCGAAAAAACAGCTTGGTAATGAAGGCAGCTTTCGTCTCTGTTGTTTTGGCAGCCGTTGTCGACATTCTCATGAAGAAGGACATGGGCGTTATTTTATCGATCATTCTTGGCGGCGGTACCGGAGTGCTCGCTATTGCCGTGCTTCATTATACGAACCGTTTTATTTCGTTTATACCTTATATAGCCACAGTGATCGTTTCCGTTGTCATTTTTATCATCATGGAAAATAGCGTGTCACCAACAGCCTACTTCCTTGTTTATTTTATCCTGGCACTGACAGCCATATATATGAATCGGACCATTCTCTGGCTTGGGTCTTTCCTCGGGCTTTGCATTATTACGGCATTTACGGTGCTTAATCACTCAGCATTAGGATTGGAAACGAAAAATTTCGTTACGGTATTTTTATTGCATATGCTTGTTACTATTTTGCTGACTTTTCAATTAAATATTTCAAAAAGAATGTCGAGCCAAATTGCTGAAGTCCAACTGAAGACTGAAGAACTTTTGAAAAAAGACAGAAATACTAAAAAGTCGCTCGAAGAAAATACATCAGTGATCACGCAAATGATGACTTCAGTTGACCGTTTGAGTCTTGATAATCATCAGGCATCGCTGGAGATGGCCCATTCGATTGGGGAACTTTCTGCAGGAATTGAGGTACATGCAAACACTGTATCAGATATTAATCAATCACTCGAGGAAACAAACAGGATGGGTTCAGAAATTACAGCTCTTTCGAAAGCGCTCCTCAAAGAGGCTGACCAGGCGGAGACACTTTCAGCCAATGGAAATTTGCTGATTAGCAGCCTTGAAAATGCAATTGCTGTTTTTTCAAAGGATTTTAAAGAGATTATTTCTAAAATGACCTCCTTGTCTGAAGATGTTGATGAAGTAGTCGGCTTTGTAAATGTAATCCAGCAGATTGCAGGGCAAACAAATCTGCTGGCGCTCAATGCGTCAATCGAGGCAGCCCGGGCCGGAGAGAGCGGAAAAGGTTTTGCAGTTGTGGCGGAGGAAGTCAGGAAGCTGGCTGATCTGACAAATCAGACCGCTAAGCAGATCTCCCAAAACCTTGGTGCTGTCAAATCGGAGACTCAGGAGACAAGCTTAAAGATAGTTTCAGCAACAAACGCTATGGATAAGAACCTTAGTCTTGCAAACGATTCAAAAAAAGCGTTTGGAACTATTTCAGAAACAGTGCTTTCCTTGAAGCAGCAAATAGAACATTATCATGGCCATATTCAGTCCATTGAGGATTCTTCCAAAGGAATAGAACGGTCAGTAAGCGAATTCAGTTCAGTAATACAAGAAGCGAGCGCCGCGCTCGAAGAGCTTGCCGCCAGTGTCCAGCACCAGACTGATCAGAATTCCCACCTTGTCCATTCCATTTCTGAGGCGAGCGAATCACTTTCCCGCTTAATGAAGCTTTACGAGGACGAATCAAAATGAACTCAATAATCATTAATCAGCAAAAAACCATCTGGACAGTTCCAGATGGTTTTTCAGTGCCAGGCAAACTTTTACTTCTCTGAAACGTTAAAGTCCACCGCAACATTCAATGTGTCGTCTAATTCCTTGCTTACAAGGTTGATGATATCAACAACAGCAGCATTGCTAAGCTTTTTATCAGATTTTACTGTGACATTTACATCATCGCCGTCAATTTTAACAAGCGCGGCATTGTAATCCATGGAAACAATCAAGGATTCCAGCATTCCTTCCTTTACGGATACATCAGATAGCTGTTTAATTGATTCGTGCGCTTTATTGCGTTCTTCAGCAGGAAGATCTGTATTCGCCATTACATCTGTAAGCTCTTCTCTAAGCCTGCTGCGCTCGTCTTCAATCTCAAGGCGCATTGCCTCAAAAGCTTCATCATCAGCAGTAGTTGTGATAGTTTTGGATGCAGTTCCGTCAGCCTTATCTGTTCCCTTTTCTTCAGTTGTAACTGGATTTTCTTTTACCGTTTCCTGCTGTTTGTCCTCTTTTTCGCCGGTTGCTGCCATATTGGTTGGGTTCGGCTCCGGTGTGGTCAAATAGTATACCGATAATACGACTACCAGACTTAGCATTGTCAATAACCAAACTGTTTGCTTTTTTAATAACATTTTACATTTCCCCCTTATTTTTTAGGCATTACAGCGATCCGGTGGGTTGGAACATCCAGAGAACGCTGCACCGATTCAATAATCCATTTTTTCACTTGTATATTCCCTGCTCCCTTGGCAACAACCAGTACACCTCTGATTTTTGGCTTTTTGGTTTCCAGAACGAGCGGAACTTCCTTTTCACCTGAACGGATTATTACTAGCTGCTCATCAGTCGAGGAATCTTCCACAACACGTTTTCCGCCATCCTGA
Organism: Bacillus sp. M6-12; assembly: GCF_002860285.1. Lineage (GTDB taxonomy): Bacteria > Bacillota > Bacilli > Bacillales > DSM-1321 > Peribacillus. The sequence goes on along the minus strand of NZ_PGVF01000027.1, from coordinate 151,459 downwards.
TCAGTTTCATCTGTTACTTGTTTTTGTGTGACTTTATTTTTCTCGTAAACCTTTTTTTCTGAAGCATCAACATTTATAATTACGCTGACATCATCCACACCATTTATTGCTTCAAGTGCGTCTTTCAGCTCATTCTCAAGATTTCTTTCATAATCTTTTATCGAGTTGCCTGCAGAAGCATTTTTTTTTCCAAATGCAGGCACATCCTCTGTTTCTCCTGCAGTTTCAGCTACTGCAGGGATGACTCCGGCTGACTGGTCATCCTGCCTGTCCCCTACGACATTGCTTACCATCATAATTCCCAGGCCGGCGACCATAACAATGAGAGCATAAGAGTACATGGAGGTTTTTTTTTTCTTGTCAGCTTCCCCATTTTGGCCGCCTCGCAATTTAGCCAGCCAGGAAAGCGGCCCCTTTTCATTTTTCATTATTCTCTGCCCCTCCTCTCCGCGGCAATTTCTATCATTTCCTCATCTACTGCCCATTGGGCTGCAAGGAACTCTTTTACATCCTTAAGATTCACGTTTGATTCTGGAAGAGGACTGCTCGTATCTACTACAACCTTTGCTACTGCCGCCACTTCATCATCCCTGTTCTCTGCCTGTGTCAGCGATACCGTTATACCTTGCAGATCCTCCGGGATTTGCGGCTGTTCATCATTTTTGACTGTTACATCGATTGATTCTATCGCCATCTCGTAATCTTCCATCAACTCCTCTTCCACGCCCGCCTTTAGCCCGGCAGCCATTTGTTCTAAAATATATGCACGCTGTGAGGCTTGTATTTCTTTTTTCTTCATTTCCATCAAATTTTCTGTATTTTTTTCTTCTGGACTATTAAAAGATCGGACAGTCTCAGCCATGATCTTCTCAAAATCAGCTGTAAATAAACGGAGAATCGGTGTCAGAATTGTAGCAATCAATAAAAGCCCGATAACCATTTTCGCGTATTTTTGCATGGAAGAGGTAGGCAAGAGCATGTCAATGACGGTCGCTAATAGAACAAATATAATAATATTCGTGATCCAGCCTGTTAAAAACTCCATTCCTGTTTCCTCCTAGCGCACCATCAGCGTGATATTACCGGCCGCAATTATAACTGTTATGCATAGAAAAAACATAAGTGAAACAATCGCAAGAGCTGCGAATACATAGATTATGTTTTTGCTGATAATATCCAGACATTTGATGACCGGGCCTCCGCCAAGGGGCTGCAGGAGTGCTCCCGCAAATTTATAGATAAATGCAAGCGTTAAAATCTTAATGGCCGGAAAAATGGTAATCAGCAGCAGGATGACAACTCCTGCGACGCCAACCGTATTTTTCAATAGAACGGATGCGCTGATTACCGTATCAGCCGCATCGGTAAACATTCTCCCAATGACTGGCACAAAGTTTCCTGTAATAAATTTTGCCGTCCTGATCGTAATCCCATCTGCCACTGCTGTTGATGACCCCTGAACGGAGACGACACCGAGAAAGACTGTCATAAAGATTCCCAGCAATCCAATGCCCCAATTTCTTAGGAGCTGGGCAAGCTGAGTAACTTTATATTGGTCGCTCAAAGTGCTGACAATGCTGAGCAACACGGAAAGGAATAAAAGCGGAAGGACGACAAATTGGATCAGCAGGCCTGAAGTGTTCATCAGAAAGAGTAAAACCGGATGAAAAAATGCGGCTGAAACCAGCCCTCCGGATGTCGCAATTAAGGCCAGCAAAAGCGGTATGAGTGACATCAAAAAGGCAATCATTAAATCTATCGTTTCTTTTGTGTATGTGATCGCAACATGAAAGCTATTCAATGCCAGTATGATTAAAACCATAAACACGATCGCATATGCTACTTTACTTATTGAGCTTTGTTCAAAGGCATTTTGCAGTGACTGTAAAAACATACTTAGCACTGTGAGCAGGATCAGCGACCCGAGAAGCTTACCGCCAGCAATGAGTTCATAGAAAATAAATTTTCCAATACCCTTGAACCATTCCTTTAGCGAGAATTGTTTTTCACCGCTTAGAAAGTCATAGAGACTGCCTTTCTGGCTTTCTGGCAAAAATCCGCCATATTCTATTGTAACTTTATCCCAGTAATCCCTAAGTTCTTCTACTCCCAGCTTATCTATCTGAGATTTTATCATTTCGGTCTGTGGTAACGTTTCACTTACCGCTTTTGTTTCTGAAGCCAGTACAATATCTGAGGTGCCAAAAAATAAGAGAACTATTAATAGAATTAAGGACAGGGTTTGCTGCTTCATATTATCACCTCACTGGAGCTAACTGGATTAGGACAAATTAACTGGGAATTAGCTTAATAATTGTTTCAATGATGACCGTCAAGATCGGTATTGCCATTGCCAGAATCAGCACTTTGCCTGCCAGTTCAATTTTTGATGCGATTGCCCCCTGGCCTGCATCTTTTGTAATTTGTGAAGCAAATTCCGCAATATAAGCGATTCCGATGATTTTCAGTATCGTTTCAAGATAGACCATATTTACATTTGCATTTGCTGCAATCTTCTCAATCATCGTGATAATTTCATAGATTTTATCAGCAAGGAAAAGAAAAATAGAGCATCCCGTAAATACAATCAGCAGAAATGCAAAATTAGGCTTTTGCTCTTTGACTATCAATGCAAGAAAGGTTGCCACCAGCGCGATGCCGACAATTTTTAAGATTTCGATGGCAAGTACCCCCTTAACCCTGGAACAGGAAAACTGATTTAATTTTTTGGAAAAGGTCTTCTACTATTGAAGCAACCATAAAAAGAATATAAATAAAGCCAAAAAGCGTTACCCATTGCGCATATTCCTTTTTCCCAACCTGGTCCAGTATCGTATGCAGGAATGCCACTACAATTCCGACGCCCGCAATTTTAAAAATCACGTCCACCTCAATGCCCATCCTTTATTCCTCCTACTGCTTATATCAGCAAAATTATTAATAGCAATCCTGATAGAAATCCCAGGCTTTTAAACATTTTTTCGTATTTCCCCTGGCGTTCTGCCGCATCCTGCTCTTCCCGCTCCAGTTGGGACATTGTAAGAAGAATTTTCTGCTGCTGGTGGTATCTATCATGCTGGCCTAGCGTTTCCCCGAACTGGGACAGTATTTCAAATTCCCCCTGCTTAAGCGAGAGAGATTTCCAATTCTCCCCCAGGCTTTCATCCCAGGCATTTTTAACTGTTGTTCCCCCGTCAGTAAGCTTGGCAGCGAATAATTCAAACAGAAGGGAAAGTGGTTTTGGATGCTGTTTTGCCAGCTTTAAGGCGGCTTCCCTCAGCGGAGTCTGCCCATACATAATTTCTGATTCCAATGACTGGAGGGCAGCTCTCAACTGCCTGAGCTGCCTTGTTCTTCTGCTGAGATTCTTTGCTGCTTCAATTCCAGCCCAAGTGGTTGCCATCAAAATCAAGAGGGCTCCAATTAGCTTTAGCATGAACGGATTCCACCTGCCTCCTGGAGAATCCTATTGCCTGTCCCATCGAGAACGGTCGCTATTTTTCCGGGCAAGTCTTCACGTTTCAGTTCTATAAATCGTTCAAAAATATTCTGATCCAGTATATGCTTCATGTTTGGACGCCTCCTTATTTCCTCAAGGCTTGTTCCATGTGCGGTGATCATTAGTTTAATCCCCGCGTTAACCGCTTCAAGCACTGCTGCTGCATCCTCTGGTCTGCCGATTTCATCCACTACTATTATTTCCGGACTCATAGAGCGAATCAGCATCATCATCCCCTCAGCTTTTGGGCACCCATCCAGCACATCAACTCTGGGTCCCAGTTCAAGCTGGGGAATTCCCTTTATGCAGCCGGCAATTTCCGAGCGCTCGTCTACAATTCCAACCTTTCTTGGAGAGATATTATCTTTGTCGCTTCCGCTTGAAATCAATCTCGCCAGATCCCGTAAAAGCGTTGTTTTTCCGGTCTGTGGCGGGCCGATAATCAGGGTATTTAACCATTGCTTTTGATAAACCAGACTAACCAGCTTTTCTGAGGCCCCAATTTTCTGGCGCGCAATGCGGATGTTAAACGAGGAAACATCGCGTATTGCCTTTACTGCCCCATTCTCAAGAATAACCTTTCCAGCGAGTCCTACCCGATGTCCCCCAGAGACTGTAATATATCCCCGTTTCAATTCCTCCTCCAGCATATAAAGGGAAAATTGGCTCAATTGGTTCAGTAGCTGCTGCGCGTCATCCTCATTCACCGCATACGGAAAAAATAAAACCCTGCCTGCCGCAATCACTTCAAGCGGCCTGCCAATCCGAATCCTTATTTCTTCTATCGTGCCAGCGGTGTCTGGAGGAATCAGCATTATCTGCTCTGCGATTCTGCCTGGCAGCATGGAAAGAATTTTTTTCATGATATATCCCCCTAAAATACTCTTGTCCACTACTTAAAATGTATGCCTGCCTATACACTTTATGACCATTCATTCCAAACAATCGTGTTAATGATTTTTGGAGTTAGGTAAAGTTGACCCAGAAAAAAATTTTGAGGAGATAAAACGACAAAGACCCATTTATGCACCCCATCTCATACACCGATGAGAAACCGTTTTTAAAAAAAAGACTCTATATAAAATTGCTGAAATTAATGACTGATGTAAGAAAACAGGATGGTTGTTTATCATGATTGTTTATAAGGGAAGAAATTTGAGGTATGAAGGAATATACAACAAAAAAGCTGACTCAACAAAACCGCAAAAAACGGCATGTTGAATCAGCTTTATTTCAAAAAAATTAAACTCGTCAACTGTCTCAGCTTACGCACGAGACACGTATGATGCTTCTGTTGTGTTAATAATCAATTTATCTCCCTGGTTGATGAAGAATGGTACCTGGACAGTCAACCCTGTTTCCAAAGTAGCAGGCTTTGTTCCGCCTGACGCTGTGTCACCTTTGATGCCCGGTTCTGTTTCAGTTACTTCCAGAACAACTGTGTTAGGCAGTTCAACTCCAAGCGTTTCGCTTTGGAACGTCATGATGTATACTTCCATGTTTTCCTTAAGGAACTTTAGCTCACGCTCGATTTGGTTTGAAGGAAGCTCGATTTGCTCATAAGATTCAGAATCCATGAATACATGGTTGTCACCGCTTGCATATAGATATTGCATTTTGCGGTTTTCAATATGAGCCTTACTTACTTTTTCACCTGCACGGAACGTTTTTTCCTGGATAGCACCAGTTCTTAGGTTACGAAGTTTGGAACGGACGAATGCCGCACCTTTCCCCGGTTTTACGTGCTGGAATTCGAGAACCTGCCAAATTCCATTATCCACTTCAACTGTTAACCCTGTACGAAAATCGTTAACTGAAATCATTTATTTTTCCTCCTGCTTCTATTACAAAATTATCAATTCTTTAGTCGAATGGGTCAGTGATTCGTTGCCGCTATCCGTAATGAGTGTATCATCCTCAATACGGACTCCGCCTACGCCCGGTATATAAATACCAGGTTCTACCGTGACAACCATCCCTGGTTCAAGGATCGTATCTGATTTTACAGATAACGCAGGACCTTCATGGACTTCAAGGCCGATTCCATGTCCGGTAGAATGTCCGAAATATTGACCATAGCCTTTTTCTTCAATAAGATTTCGGGTCAATGCGTCGGCTTCCCTTCCGGTCATGCCTGGCTTAATTCCAGCCATTCCGCGAAGCTGTGCCTCGAGGACAATGTCATAAATTTTCTTCAATTCTTCACTTGGCTCGCCAACCGCCAATGTACGGGTAATATCAGAAACATACCCATTATAATAGGCTCCGTAATCAAGCGTCACAAAATCACCGGCTTCAATGATTTTATCCGATGCCACTCCATGCGGCAATGCTGAACGGTGGCCCGAAGCAACGATAATATCAAAGGATGAGGATGTGGCTCCCTGCTTCCTCATAAAGAATTCAAGCTCGTTGGATACCTCCAGCTCTGTTAAACCGGGTCGTATGTAGCTGACAATGTGTTTAAACGCCGCATCGGCAATCTCTGCAGCATCCTTTAATATCTTAATCTCTGAAGGTGTCTTTATCAAGCGTAATTTCTCCACTGCGCCAGAAGTTGGCACAAGCTCCCCGTCGAATGCTTCTTCATACGCCTTAAAGGTAGAAAAGGTCATATGCTCCTGTTCGAATCCAAGCCTGCTCATTCCCATGCTTTTAGCCTGCTGGGCAACTTCTTCAATGATTGATGCCTTATGCTGGACTATTTCGAAGCCAAGTGCCTGCTTGGCGGCCTGCTCAACATAGCGGAAATCCGTAATAAATTTCGCTTCAGAAGCCGATATAAGCACAACGCCTGCAGATCCGGTGAAATTTGCGATATGCCGGCGATTATATGTACTTGTAATTAAAAGTCCGTCTATATCGTATTTTTCTAACACAGAACGCAATTTCTCCAGTTTCTCCATCTAATTTCTCCCCTTTACCATCTTTATTAATGCCGTTAGGGCAAGGTGGTATCCATCAAATCCAAGCCCTGCAATCTGCCCCTTAGCCACAGGAGCAATGACCGATATCTCCCGAAAGCTTTCACGTGCATGGATATTTGAAATATGGACTTCAATAACCGGGTAATTAACGCTTGCAATTGCATCACGCAAGGCATAGCTGTAATGGGTATAGGCTCCCGCGTTCAGGATTGCTCCATCAATTCCTTCATCCGCTCCCCTGTGCAGCTCATCAATCAGGCTGCCCTCATGATTGGATTGGAAGCAATCAAGCTCCGCCCCTGATGCCCGGGCAGTTTCAGCCAGCTCCGCTTCAAGATCAGCAAGTGTAGCGGTTCCATAATGCTCCGGTTCTCTTTTACCCAGCCTGTTTAAATTGGGTCCGTTTATCAGCAAAAATTTCATCTTTCCACCCGCTTTAATTAGTAGCTCTCTTAAACATTCAGCCCGAATGGAAAAAGAATGTCCAATATGGACATTCTACCACAATTCAAATTTGGCTTACTACTTTTTCACAGAGCGGATTACTGTTATTTCTATTCGGTTACTTCCAGTCCTTTTATCCTTTCGCGTTCAAAATACTCGAATGAAATGGAATATCCGATGAAAACCCCGTAAATTATGTAAATACATATACTCGTGATAATTGAAATGCTGTTCATTTTGGTTAGTGCTGGCATGTCAGGAAAGACAGGCGGAAATACAATTACAGTAATGGCCCAAATTATTAATCCATAGATCACCCCGCCAATCACGCTTTTTATCCGCTTCATTAAGGCATAATATATAAGAGCGGCAACAATAGAAAACAGGCTAAGCAGCAAGACGGAAATTACCACTCCAAGCCAGCCGTATACCCATTTTGCTCCGTTCCACGAGGTTAGAATAAACTTTGGGCTAATATCCATAAAGTTAAAGAAATAGGCTGCCTGAGCAATAAATCCCCAAATTATCCCTCCAGCAAAGCCTGTGATAACCACCATCATAAGAAACGATCCTATCACGATTTCATTATTGTTTTCATTCTGGTGCTGTGACACCGTCATCACCTCCGTTTCTAGTATGTCCGAATACAAAATGGAATATATTATTAACATTGCTGATTTCTTGCCCCAAAGCGAAACTATTCTGGAGGTTTTTTCTTTTTTTCGGTAAAATAGAAATTAATCCAGTGCAGTTTTTCAATACCTGCAGTGTAAATTTACAGCATAGGTTGGTGTGAAATGTCTCAGCAAAATAAACAGGTATACGGAGGCCAGGCAGTTGTAGAGGGTGTTATGTTTGGCGGAAAACGGCATACCGTAACTGCGATCCGCAGGAAAGATTCCACAATAGACTTCTTCAGGCTGCCCCGGAAAAGCCATCCATTGGCTTCAAAACTTAAAAAAATTCCGTTTTTGCGCGGAATTGTAGCAATTATAGAAGCTAGTGCGACAGGCTCAAAGCATTTGAATTTTTCATCGGAACGGTTTGATGTAGATCCGGCGGATGATGAAACTGTTAAAAAAGAAGAACCATCGAAAATAGCCATGGTATTGGGTGTTGCAGCAATCGGTGTTATATCTTTCCTTTTTGGCAAATTCGCCTTCACGCTTATCCCTGTTTTTCTGGCAGAGCTAACTCGGCCGGTTATCTCAGGCGACTTTGGTCAAATTTTGATTGAAGGACTTTTCAAATTGCTTCTTCTATTGATTTACATTTACGCGGTTTCGATGACACCTTTAATTAAAAGGGTCTTTCAATATCACGGGGCTGAACATAAAGTAATCAATGCATTTGAAAATCAAAAAGAACTAACAGTGGAAAATGTCCAGTCCCAATCCCGGCTTCACTATCGGTGCGGCAGCAGCTTTATGCTCTTCACAGTTATTGTAGGTGTTTTTGTATACACACTGGTACCGACAGATCCACTTTGGGCAAGGATATTGAATCGGTTAGCCTTGATTCCAGTTGTACTTGGTATTTCATTTGAAGTTCTTCAGCTGACGAACAAACTCAGGGATGTTCCCGTTTTGCGTTACCTCGGCTATCCGGGTTTATGGCTTCAGCTTCTGACAACAAAGGAACCAAGTGATGACCAGGTGGAAGTGGCAATTTCATCCTTTAATGAACTGCTCCGTTTAGAAAAAAGCAGTGAACAAGGTTTAAAAACAGAGGATATAGTGTAAGAAAATAACAATAGACAGTGATTCCGAATTCAAATAATTTTTTCTTTTTAAAAGTTTAAAAACCTTGAAAATTGCTCATGATGCTCTTAAGGAGGTGACTTTGTTGAATCGTTCATTCTCATATATTGTTTATGGCATCATCGCGTTAGGTGCCATTGGGTTAATAAGCCGGATGTTCCATGATCCAGCGGGCTTTTTAAGAAGTCTCTTAATTATGGCAGTTGTCGCGGGAATTGTTTATGCTCTATATAAACGATTAACAAAGGATAAACCTAACAATAAGGAGCAACGTTCATTCTCTAAGGCTGCCAGGCAATCAAAGCATCGGCAAAAGGGGCGGGAAAGTGCTTCCAAAGGGAAACGTGATAACGTTGCAAGCTTTTCAATGGCCAAAACTTCCAGTAAACTAAGAAATAGAAGAAAATCCGAAGCCCAATTGACCGTTATCGAAGGCAAAAAGGGCAAAAGGAAAAACCGTGCTTTGTTTTAAAGTGCGGTTTTTCTTTTGTGTGGGAATTTTAATCAAAAAGCAGCACTTAGCGGCTTAGGTAAAGTATTGCACCTCTGCTTCAGGAAAAAACCGCGAGACATAATTCCTCATGACCGTTTCCATTTCTTTCGCTTCCTCTGTCTGGTAAACATATTTGCCGATTCCATACCGGCCCCATTTATATTTCCTTTTGCTTTCGTCGAGCTCGAGTTTGGATTTAGGGTAGTTCTTCTGAATGACTTTTTTTGCCGGAGCAGTAAATCGATGCTGGATCAGTTCAAATGTAAGGTTGGACAGCTCCAAACCTTCCAGAGCATTGCTGAGTCTTTCAAATAACTCAAGATAACCTTCCTTCCAGCCGTCATGCAGATATATGGGCGCTACGATAAAACCAAGGGGATACCCCGCTTTTGCTACCTTCCGTGCGGCCTCAAGCCTTTCGTCAAAGCTGGAGGTTCCCGGTTCGAAATTTTTAATTACATATCGGGAGTTGACGCTGAATCGGAATCTTGTTTTGCCGTTATGGACTGCATCCAATAAGTGATCGACATGATGGAATTTTGTTACAAAACGGAGTCTTCCAAATTCTGTACGGCCAATAAATTCTATCGTCCTTTTCAAAGAGTGGGTCAAGTGGTCGATACCAACAATATCTGAGGTACAGGCTGCTTCAAATCTTGTCACTTCTGGTTTCCGTTCCTCCATATACTTTTCGGCTTGTTCAAATATCTCTTCAAGATTCACATATGTCCGGATATATGGTTTGCTTCCAAGCGTAGTCTGCAAATAACAATAATGGCAATGGCCCATGCAGCCAGTTGCCAGCGGAATGGCGTACTCTGCAGATGGTTTAGAAGTATCAAACTTTAAAGTCTTCCGAATGCCCACAACCAAGGTTGACTTAGCCACCCTGTATTTCTGAAAATCATTTTCACCTGGCAGGTTTCTGATCTGATTATGGGAAGTTGTTTCCCGTATTTCAATCCCCATGGCTTCAAACTTTTCCTTCAGTTCCCGTCCCAGCGGATATTCAAGTGCTTTAGGTTCTATATACACCAGCTGCGGAATAAAAGGGTCCATACTGCTCACCACAATCTTTGTTTATTTGCCAAGTCGGCTATTTTTATTTTTTCGTTAAAAGATTAGTTTGATGAGACAAAATATCTGGAAATTATTTATCATATGGTCTTGATAGGCAGCCGGTATCGAAGCATTTCAAAAAGGAATACGGATATATTGGAAATACCCGGTTATCCTATATTTAAGAGAAAGTTAATTTGGCTGGATGATCCCTTAAAGGAGCAGTGATTATGAAAGAGACCCAAAACACAAAGCAATATTTGAGCCATGCACCGAAAGAGGAAGTGCTGACAGTTCAGACAGGCGGGAATTTTCCAAACTTGAAGCATATTCCCGGAGATTCAGTTGATGGGCACGAGGACCAGGAAATCGCCAATAGTATAATTGGCGGCGAGGAAATTCGGCAGCAAAACGATAATTTATAAAATGAAAACTCTGCCTGGCAGCTGGCAGAGTTTTCATTTTTTGTTTAAGCTTGCTTTGTTTTCTTATTGCTGCCGCTTATCAGTTTCATCACCATGAAAATTAAGATAGCACCGACTACTGCCGCACCAATAAAACTAATGCTTAAGTAATCACTGATAGCTAAAGACATAAGCGGCGGACCAGCCGCTACCCCTATGAACCTTGCTGAACTATAAAAAGAGGAAATCGTTCCTCGCTCTTCTTTTTCAATATTCTCAGTAATAAGCGCATCAAGTGTAGGGAGCATAGCTCCAATGGCAATTCCAATCATTGTGACAATCCCCAGCAAAAACACTAAATTCTCAGTGTTCTGAGCAACGAAAAGTATGAATACACCCATGATAATTAAAGAGACAATCACAATCATTTTCATCACTTTTTTGTTCCCTTTAATCTTCATTCCCGTGATAAAAGACGAAAGGCAAAGGAAGAACAACGGAATGGCAAGGACAAAACCTTTTTTGATGCCTTTTAAATCATGCAGTTTTTCCAGGATGTCGGAGAGAAAGAAAAGTACCGCAAATAAAATGAGCATTGCAAAGCAGCCCAGTAGAAAGACAGTGTACAGCCACTTGCCTTCTTTTTTAAATAGTTTCTTTGTTTTCTTTAAAAACTCTTTAATTTTCTGCGGCTCTTCTTCTTCATCTTTTGGAACTTTGATAAAGAAAAATACAAGCAAAATCGATACTAAGCTAAAAATAGAGATAGAAAAGAACGGTAAAAACCAGAGAAAGGCGGCAAACACCGAACCGAGAATCGGGCTAAGGACCTTGCCAAAAGTATTTGAAGTTTCGATAATCCCAAGACAGGAGCTTGTTTTTTCATCATCATCTTTGTACAAGTCACCAACAAGCGGGAGAATAATGGGGGCCGCGCCAGAGGCGCCAACACCTTGTAAAATCCGGCCTATAATGATCCAAGTGAAAGGATTTTCAAGTTTCCACGATGCATACCCTGCGATCAGGCCCCCGATTAAGGCGAGGATTAAACTGGGCAATATAATTTTCTTGCGGCCCAGTCTGTCCGATAAATAACCTGCTACCGGAATCAAAAAAATCGATGCAATCGAATAGCTTGTAATAATTAAACTTGACTGAAAGGAAGTGATGCCAACCTTTCTTTCAAAAATTGGCAGCACAGGTATAAGCATCGAATTGCCAAGAGTCATTACAAGCGGTATGGATGCCATGCTGACCAGGCACCAGCGGCTGACTGTTGTTTCTTCTCCATTCTCTTTCACCAACTGCCACCTCATCCTTGTGTATAAATCATGGCTTTATTTTGTCCATACGCTGACAATTTATCTATATAAAAATTACATATCTGCTTGGGAGTTATAATGAAAATTGAAAAGCTATCTATGGAATGAAAAATCCCTTCCAAATGGAAGGGATTTGTTGTCACCAAATTAAAGTCCGCATTTTAATTGGGCACCGCAATTTGTGCACGTATTGCAGCCTCCCATTTCTTTTACCTCACCTTTACGGCATACCGGACATGTATCTCCTACTTCAGAGCCGATTGTTACGTTTGTTGAACGCAATTCGTTGATTGTATCCACTAAAACCACTTTCTTTTTCTCAGCAGGCTGTGCTTGAATCTCGTCATGCTCTTCAAAGCTGTTTTCCTCTGCTTTTAATGTGAGGACCTGGCTGTCACGGCTGCCATCCACATAAACAGTTCCGCCTTTTGCGCCCCCTTTATATAAGCGCTCGTACACTTTCTCTACCTGCTCCACGGTATATCCTTTTGGCGCGTTTACCGTTTTGCTGATCGAGCTATCAATCCAGCGCTGGATGATGCACTGAACATCGGCATGTGCTTCCGGAGCCAGCTCCATTGCCGAAACAAACCATTTTGGCAGCTGGTCTGGATCTGTTCCAGGGTTGCACTCCAAATATTCTTGTACAATATCTGCCTTCACCTCAATAAACTTGCCAAGCCGGCCGCTTCTGAAGTAAGTAAAGGAGAAGTATGGCTCTAACCCTGTGGAGACTGCTGCCATGGTCCCAGTTGAGCCCGTGGGAGCAACCGTCAACAGATGAGAGTTACGGATTCCATATTCACTGATTCCATCTTTAATATCCTGCGGCATTTTTTTCATGAATCCAGTCTCGGTAAAACGGCTGCGAAGACCATTTGTTTCCGCTTCGGTCGATCCTGTAAGGAACGGGAAGCTGCCTTTTTCTTTCGCGAGCTCAATGGAAGCCCGGTAAGCAGTAACGGCAATCGTTTCAAAAACCTTATCAACAAGCTCATTTCCTGCTTCAGAGCCGTATTCTGTTTCACAATAAATCAGCAAGTCATGCAGACCCATTACTCCAAGGCCCACACGGCGTTCGCCTAAAGCTTGCTTTTTATTTTCTTCAAGAAAGTATGGTGTTGCATCAATTACGTTATCCTGCATGCGCACACCTACTTCAACGGTACGCTTTAATTTTTCAAAATCTACTGTTTTATTCTCTTTGTCCGCCATTTTTGCAAGGTTTACAGCTGCAAGGTTACAGACTGAGTAAGGAGCGAGTGGTTGTTCTCCACAGGGATTTGTAGCCACTACCTGCTGGCCATACGCTTTTGCGTTCGTCATTTCGTTCGCATTGTCGATGAAGAAAATGCCTGGCTCAGCGGAGTAGGTTGCACAAATATTGATTAAATTCCAAAGTTCTTTCGCCTGGATGGTACGGTAGACTCGCACTTTATGGCCGAGTTTTTCCCATTCGCGTACGTCGCCGACATTGTGCCATTCTTCGTTGTATACTTTCATTTCCTCTTGGTCATATTTTTCAACATCAGGGAAACGCAATTCATATACACCGTCGTTTTCTACCGCGTCCATAAATTCCTTTGTAAGACAGACTGAGATATTGGCACCTGTAAGGAATTCAGAATTATGGACACTGTATGTTCCGCCAGCAGCCAACTTAGTTTCTGCATCTTTGATGATTTTATCGTTAAAGCCGCCTTGGCCTGGAATATTTTTATAGTTGATGATTCCCTGATACATCGCTGTTTCCTGCTCAGTAAACGGAGTAAACTTCAACTTTTCATTAGCATATTTCTTGATCGTTTCATCATTGGTATTCTCCATTAAGTAACGAAGAATCCTTGGATTTTGCATCTTAGAAATGATGAATTCAATAATGTCCGGATGCCAGTCCGCCAGCATAATCATCTGCGCGCCTCTGCGGGACCCGCCCTGCTCAACAAGATGCGTAAGCTTTGCAATATCATCAAGCCAGGATACTGATCCTGATGACTTACCATTTACGCCCTTAGCAAGGGTATTGCGCGGACGGAGTGTTGAGCCGTTCGTACCGACACCGCCGCCCCGGCTCATGATCTCCATGACCTGTTTACGGTGCTCGGAAATGCCTTCACGAGAATCTTGAACAAACGGCATTACGTAGCAGTTAAAGAAAGTTACTTCTGTATCAGAGCCCGCTCCGTAGAGTACCCGGCCTGCAGGTACAAAATTCATGCCGACAAGCTCCTGATAAAATTTCTCGAACCATTCCTTGCGTTTCTCATCAGTAGTTTCCACAGAAGCAAGGCCGGTTGCGTTTCGTTTGGCAATTTGCTCATAATAGATTTCAAGCGGTTTTTCGATTACTTCGATGGGCCGGTCTACAATGCCTGATTCAACTTCCTCGGGCTTGTCCAAAGCTCCGCGATATTCATCGTCCACAAGAACCTTAGCCTTCTTTTTCTCCCAATCAATACTGACGATAAAACCTGTTCCGCGTGCCGGGAACTTCGGGTCTTCTTTGATCGTCAGGACGACAAAATCACCATTGGTCAGCGTGATCTTCTCCGTATCCTTAAAAGAATAACGGTCGATCATGACCAGCCGCGATACTCCCTTATGAGTAGTGTTCATATCAGGGGTGATCGGGTGAACTTGCGGGAATAAGGCAATATCCTTATTTAATCTCTCGATATTGGCCTTCATATTTTGTTTTAGTACAACAGACATTAGCAGACTCTCCCTTTAACAAATTTTCATCTAAGCTGTAGTTGTCTATGTATCGAATAATAATTAATTTAACATTACAGTACCCATACAGTATCATATGATAAACCCAAAAATCAATATATGGTGTTTCAAATATTTTCGACACCACTACATATTGTATGTTTGTTGGTTTTTATCAAACTTTGTCAAATTAAAAAGAGCTTAATAAAGTGCGAAAAAAAGAGAATATTGACGATTTAAACACTTTTTTCAACAAATTTAAAGGATTTCAGAAGTTGATTTTTTGCAAGGTATCTCAATCGCTTGGCAGGCATACACATTCACTGAGACTTCCCCTAACAAAAAGAAAAAAAATTTGCTTGCTTTATAAAAAAATAAAGAACTCAACGAAGACGAGTCCTTTTTGTGGTAAAAGTTTTGTTAACGCATATAATTCCATTCATCCGTTTCATATTTCGTCTCAGCAAGTCGCTGGACCTCACTAAGCTGCTCCGGACTTAGCGTATAGGGTGCAAGCTCAATGTTCAGCCCTTCTGCAAATCCTGTTTCAAAGGCCATCTTAGCTTCTTCTATTGTTACGCTTCGTTCAGAAAGATCATTTATAGCGACGGCTTTATTTTTGAAATTTTTCATCATTCTTTCTTTTACCCTGTCACTTGAAAAACGAAATAAGCTAAAAAGCTTTTCCTCTTCAAGATCAAGCAAAATCGATCCATGCTGGAGAATGACGCCCTTTTGTCTGGTTTGCGCGCTGCCGGCAACTTTCCTGTTCTCGACAACCAATTCATACCAGCTTGGGGCGTCAAAACATACAGAGGATCTTGGCTCCTTAAGCGCGTTCCGCTCCTCCTCCGTTTTTGGAACAGCAAAATGGGCATCAAAACCCAAATTACGGAAGCCTTCAAGGATTCCTTTCGATATCACCCGATAGGCTTCTGTCACATTTTTCGGCATGTCTGGATGTTCTTCGGTAACGATGACGCTGTATGTAAGTTCATGTTCATGAAGGACTGCACGCCCTCCTGTGGGCCTTCTGACAAATCCCAGCCCTAGACCTTTAACTTTTTCGAGATCTATTTCCTTTTCAGCCTTCTGAAAATACCCGATTGAAAGAGTAGCGGGCTGCCACCCGTAGAACCGGATGACCGGAGGAATTTCCCCGGCGCTATGCCAATTTAGCAGTGCCTCATCCAAAGCCATGTTAAAAGCAGGAGAACAATTTCCTGAATCAATAAATGCCCAAACCTCTTTTTCCATATCAAACCCTCTTTACCCTGAAATAATACTTGCCTAGTTTATCAAATGCTTTACATAATAAAAAGCAAACTGCTTTTTTCATCATATAACAAAAATTCTTTGATTCCCGTTTATTTCAATTATATAATGAATATTGCTTAGTGTTTACCTGAGAAAGGGGTTTGTTACTTTGTTATACTTATTGATTATCCTAGCTGCTATTATCGCTTATGCCGTATATAATTGGCTGCATCAGCGCAAGGTTGTTAAAACGCTGTCCCAGGAGGACTTTGTAGCCGGATACCGGAAGGCTCAATTGATAGATGTCCGCGAACCAAATGAATTTGATGCTGGTCATATTCTTGGTGCCAGAAATATCCCGTTATCACAAATTAAAACCCGAATTAGAGAAATCCGTCCGGACAAGCCTGTCTATTTATACTGCCAGAGCGGACTTCGCAGCGGGCAGGCAGCTCAAATGCTAAGCCGGAAAGGCTATAAGGACCTATCCCAGCTTAAAGGCGGCTTTAAGCAATGGACTGGAAAAATTAAAGCTAAATAGAAAAGCGAAAATGCTTTTCCCATATAAAGCGAATCAGACTGCTGCTAAGTTGAGACGGCTTGGTTTCCACAGAGAAGGGTTTACGCACTACTATTAGGAGCCAGATCAGATCATTTTGTTATTTTCCACATAAAAAAAGATAAACCCGGGATCTGGCTTCGCTGCAGATACCGGGTCTTCTTTTATCTAAGTTAGAATGGAGCAAATAGCATTGGACACGAATAATAAGGAGCCAAGAGAGGGTCTTTACATAAAAGATTCATGCAGCCATGCTGAGGTGGAAGAAATTTACCAGCTTGTGCAGATCTGCAATCAGCATGACCACATTAAAATGGAGCTGCCGCTTAATTTCCCTTTTTTATTTGACAGGCCTTCCGGAGAAAATAATAACTTCTTTTATTACAGAAACAAAACATTAATCGGTTTTTTAGGCATGTTTTCCTGCCAAGGCAGACGTAGTGGCATTGACAGGATCATTCGAATCGAATTATTAAAGGGAGCAATTCTGTTGCTCCCCTTCCTAGTTTGTCCAATTCTGACTACTATACTGCTATTGGATTTTAATATGACTGTTTTTTCAAGGATGAACTTCATTTAAAAGGTGTTCTAGACGTAATGCAATATTCAGGTTTAAGCGTGTTTCAGGATGGCCAAGATCCAAATTCAAAATTTCCTCTATTTTTTGAATCCGGTATTTTAAAGAATTGGGGTGAATATAAAGTTTAGATGCTGTATTTTTAAGGTGTCCCTCATTTGACAAATAAACTTTTAATGTTTTTTTTATTTCTTCAGCGTTTTTCAAACTATTAAAATCCTTCATATAATTACTGACATACATTTGTACCACTTCTTTTTGCATTGATACCTCTGCAAGCAGAGACCACAATCCCAATTCTGGATAGAAGCCGATTCTCTCTAAATTTGGCAGCTGGGTCAGAATTTTTAATACCTTTTTCGCTTGCTGGAATGAATCTTTTACATCGACTAGCTTTAGAACTGGTGAACCCATTCCAATGATAATCTTACTATTATCTGCTCTATCCCTAAAATTCTTTGCCTTTCGTTTAAAGAACGTTTGTAATGCTTTATCTAAACTTGCAGCAATATCTTTTATCTTCTTAATCGAGTCAAAATGACAGATGATTGTGATATTTGACTGTTCAATAGTTATTCCCGAAATCGGAATCAGATTTTTCACAATTCTCTCAATTTCTTCAGTTTGTTCGAATAAAGTAAAATCAAGCCAATCTTCATTTATTAGCATTCCCACATTGATTACGATTAGAGGGGGTTCTACCGGGATTTTTAGCAAATGCCCCTTTTCTTTAATATAGTGTAGGTCGCGTTCATGACCATATACCATCCCTTGAACCAAATGACGTGAAAAATATTTCTCAACCTGGATTTTTTGAATAGTTGAACTTTCATTCCCTTCAAAATTGAGGCCTTCATCCACAATAACACCTAGATAATTTGAAAGATCCATAAATAATGAAAGGTCGTCTTGAGAAAACACTGCTTCCTTCTCAGACATTGCATGTAAAACTCCTATCCGCCTTTCATCAACAATCAACGGAACCGTCATAACAGATTTAGGTTCATTGAATATTCGTACATATTTGGGTAAGTAGCGGGAATCAGCTTGGGCATTTTTTGTAATGGTAGGAATACCACTTAAGAAAACGGAAACGGCATTACCACCTTCCTCTAAAGAAACTCGATATTTTTCAATAATTTTGTCATCCCACACGCCGAAAGCAGGCTTTTGTAACACGAGTTGATTCTTTTCAGAATCATACAGCAATATCCCGGCCATCTGGGCATTAAAAAGTCTGCCGATACTTTTTACTATTTCTGTTGACACTTCTTGAAAAGATCCGTTTCTGACTAATCTATGTAATATATTCATTATGGTAATACTTTCCGATTTCCGCTGAATTTGAAGATATAGTCGAGAATTCTCAATAGCTATGGAAACGGTTTGAATAAAGGATTCCAGCAAATTCATCTGCACATCATTAAATTCTTTTCCGTTAGCCTGAATCACAATGATACCACTATTATTTAAGCTTCCTGTTAGTGGAAACAGATAATAAAGATGCTGTAGAAAAGTAGCAGTATACGCTTGTTTAATTTTTTTCTTATCCACGGGTAAAGCGCTTTTGAAATAGGATTCAAAAAAATTAATAACATCTGAAGATTGTTTTTTATCTAATCCATATGTACCTTGCATGATATACTGATTAAGACTATTGTCATATATATATAAAAGAGCAGCAGAGCCGCGTGCCAGTTTGGTGCCCCAATAGGGAATTAAGTTAAACAAATCTTCTCTATTATTAGGAGAAAAGATATTTTCAGCTATTTCAGTCAGCAGTATTTTTTGATTTTCATTTAAAGGTTGAAAATCTTGCATGAAAACACTCCTTTTCTTTTTATTTTATAATACTTAGTTATTTTTAAACAATTAAAAAAATTCAAAAATCTTCTTATTTAATGAAGACTTTTGAACAATTTTTTCCTAAAGTTTAAGATTTTAGTTGCTCGAGCCACTTTTGAAAACTTACCACATTTATCTTTTCAGGAATTGAAGATTCAGTGAATATGAAATTTGCGGATTCGACAATGTCCGGGATCTCACTAGAAAATTCTCCTTGGTTATTGATCCAAGTTGATAAATCAATTTCAGCTCCCAGCACAAATGAAACCCCTTCTTCTACAGCTGAATCAATACTTTGTAAAGGTAAAACCAATCCTTCAACCACTATTTCTTTTAACCAGTGTTCCCATTTTGAATAAGAGTAGATAACCTTGCACTGATAGAATGAGGTAATGTTTTGAGTCAACTCAAGAAAAGAGTGTAGTACTTCATTAAGTCCGTCATGATCATTACATTCTTGATTGAAAGCCCCTGAGCAACGATCTTTAATGATAATTGCATCAATTTGCCGCTTGCTAAACTCGTTGATCACCTCGCTTATAACTTCTCCAATAATTTCTACATCATCAATGATAGTGGATATATCTGAAGAAGTTTCACTGTGATAGAGCGATTCATACATTGCTAGGGGACCAGTTATTTTAATAATAATCGGCACTGTTTGATTTAATACCTTAATTCTGTCGACAACGTCCAATAAATTCGTAATGATTTCAGATTGACACAGGACCTTAGCCTCCCAATTGGTTGGCGGAACATCCTTATAAGCAGAATGAAATTCTTGTAATGGAATTTCAACAACAAAACCATCTAAACCTAGAAGACGCTGTACTTGCATTAAACCTGTACTTAGTGTATTGGGATCATGATAGATGTTATCAGGGTCTTTATTCTGTATTACAGCAGCAAAACGATCAATAGTTGGTAAGAAAATGCATTTACCAGTCTGTTTTGACTCCAACAACTGATGAAACGCTTGTTTTTGATTCAATCTTGTCTCACCTCTGCTTATAAAATTTTTCTTGTTGCATAAAATGGGACAAGGTAACATCCGTCACCTTGCCTCACTAACTTATTTACACTCTTTGAATTTCTCGTACCTTCTTGGCATCTGGCCATGACCCATAGTTTTGGAGAATTGATTCATCCGGCTTTAACTGGCTCCATTCAGCAACAAAGTCGTCATAACGCTTTCCTCGCGTCAAACGCTCCATCATTTCTTGATTCCGTTTTAATTCCGTTGCCTCTTCATCCACAATCAAAGTATCTTGATCATAAACAACCTTATATACATTTTGAGCCACCCAGTGCGAAATGGATTCATTCTGTACATCCTTCATAACAGACTCTGGAGATCGTTCTAAAGCATCACCATAGCCCCCTCCACCCCAGCTGGAGGCAATAAAGATGTCACCGTCTGATAATACACGCGGAGGGCGGGTATTACTTTCAACCCCATACTCTCCTTCAATTTTTCTATCCTGAATTAATTCCCATAAGTTTGAAGGTATGTCGGTATTTTTCTTTTTCATCAACTGTTTTAGATTAGTATTTGTGACTTGAATTCCTGGAGGAGACATATTTGGGTATCCACCAAACAAGGCGGTACCTGGAGTGATCCGAAAGCCCCTTGTACGAGATAGAAAAACGACGGAAGGAACATGATGGACAACCCATGCTGAAACAGTTCCAAGTCCTCCACGATACTTACCATGACCACAGTGATCCTTCATATGCTTTTGGAAAAGATGGAAGAAGGGATTTTCATTTTCAATATCTTCTGCATCAGGTGCCTTCCCCCAGGCACACCAAGGAAACCCGAAAGAATCAACACCATCATCCATATAGGATGCTCCGCCGCCTTCAGAATTTAATGGGTACCCGGCGATATCTGCAAATGGAACGCCCCATTGGTTCTTTCCGGCATAGTTATAAGCACCGCCGGCGTTTCCAGGAGGAACGGTCGCTAAATCCTTCAAACCACTCGCAAACAATAGCTTTGTCATGCAGACATGGACGGTATGCATGACAGAACTGTTTGTAACGGGAGCGTTCGAGATGGCTGCATTTTCCCCGGAATTTAGGAAACAGCCCTCAGGAGCCTTAAATTCCATCGGTGCAAAAATACCTGACGATAACGGGAAATCATGGAATGCATAGCCAAATAGATAAATGGCTGCATGTGCCATCGCAATATGCAATAAGCCATGGAAACATCCATCATGCTCTGGAGACGTACCTTCAAAATCAAAAGTAAGACGATCATCTTTTTTTGTTAACGTTAAACAAACTCTTAATAAGCTTTCTGTATGGCCAATACTATCCATAAAATATGCATGACGGTAGGTTCCATCCTTTAAGGCAGCAATCCTCTTTCTTGCTCCTTCTTCCGCTGTATCGATCATTTTCCGGAACAGCCCCTGAATGAAATCGGTTCCGACTTCTTCAGCGAATTCCTGTAAGCGTATTCTAATTCGGTCACACCCAGTGGCTCTCGCACGGGTATCAATGATTTGCATTCTGCGCGTTCTTACCATATTTGCCATCATTTCCAGCAAATCTTCTTTTAACTGATAATTTTCACCGATTTTAATTGGGATAAGTTTCATCCCCTCATAAAACCTATTTTTCGCAAGCAATGGCTCGCCCCCCGGCTCCGTTGCGCCTGTTTCAGGCTGATGTGCACCCGCTACGGACCAAGCAATAATTTCGCCTTTGAAAAAAACTGGCATTATGGCAAACTGATCGGGATTATGAATTCCACCTAAGTTGGCATCGTTACAGTAAAAGATGTCGCCTTCGTTAATTCCAACAGTAGGATTATCCTTCCAATATCTTAAGATATATTTAATTGGGATTTGCCCTGTAATGGAATGTAAATACGTACCCGTGGAACCTGTAACTAAATCCCCTTTCGCAGTATAGAGGCCCACCATCATATCACCGGCATGGAGCATACCGGTTACTCCTAGGCGGACAAAAACAGCCGCTGCTTCTTCACATATCGTATTTAATTTCGAGCTATAAATCTCAAAATCTCCCGTTTTAAGTAATTCCATCCCTTTTATTTCTTGCTCAGTAGGCTTCTCAGGCTTAAAATGGCTGATGATATCGAAATCTATCATATTAACCCTCCTTTTCAATGATTCCATTTAGGTATTGGTCCAAAACATATGTCCAGCCAATGGAGATGACATAGGTTGTATCAACACTTTCGATGATGGCTGGCCCTTTAATCTTGTTTCCGCACTGCAATAATCTATAATCATAGACAGGAGTTTTCAGCATGATTCCTTTGCCGCCATCAACTTCCCAATAAGCATCGCGCAATTCCTTCAAAGCCGCATTCGGATCTTCAGAAACAAACTCATATGTTTTTAAGTCCTCTGCTTTCTGGGGTATAACGGCCTTCAATACGAA
This sequence comes from Bacillus sp. M6-12, assembly GCF_002860285.1. Classification (GTDB taxonomy): domain Bacteria; phylum Bacillota; class Bacilli; order Bacillales; family DSM-1321; genus Peribacillus. The sequence continues at coordinate 129,181 of NZ_PGVF01000027.1, read as the reverse complement.
GTTTTCAATGTCAACACCGCCCTCTGGATAGGTTCCCATTGCACTATAGGCCTCACTATATTCTTTTTCAAAACGGTTATAAATTTCTGTTATATCAGCAGGGGATTCAATGGAAAGCAGCGGTGATGATGCACGTAGTATGTTCAATTGGCCCCCATATTTCATGTCGAGCTCTAATTGGAAGACGATTTGTTCTTCACTGAATCCTTCCCCGACAATGTCTCGGATCGCTTTTTCTTTTAATTGGTTCACAACTGAATTAAAAGCTTCGTAATCAGTGAAATACTTTTTAGAATTCGGTTCAATCAGTGGAATCTTTTTGGAATATTCATAAATGTGCATGATATCCATGGTTGACGATGAGTACGCACAAAACACTGATGAAAATGGAAATGTCATAATCTTTTTGATCCCCGCTACATCAGATAATCCGGTAGCATGCATAGGGCCACCACCGCCAATTGCAAATAATGCAAAATCTTTCGGATTCAGTCCTTTTAAAACGGTCTCCTTTCGGATTTCGTTGCCCATATTGGCATCAACCACTTTTTTTATTAACAAGGCAGCCTCTTCGGTAGAGATATTAAGCGGGTCAGCGATATTCTGCTTGATGGCCCGGTATGCCTTACGGTAATTTAGTTTCTTTTTACCGCCATGGAAATAATCAGGATTAATGTATCCTAATACTAAATCCGCGTCTGTGACCGTAGGTTCATTACCACCCTGGTTATAACAAACAGGCCCTGGCATCGAGCCAGCGCTTTCCGGGCCGACTTCCAACCGTTTACCAAAATCATAATTGATCTTAGCAATAGAGCCGCCGCCCGCACCGATAGATTTAGAATCCAATATAGGCAAATCAACAAGGAACCTATCAATTACTGGGTTATTTTGATAGGAGCGGGTGCTTCCCCCAGCGATCACTCCAATGTCAAAGCTGGTTCCTCCCATATCAGCTACTACTGCATTCTTCAATCCATATTGCTTAGAAAAATGTGCCCCTCCCATCAATCCTGCAACCGGGCCTCCGTTAAACGTTTGTACGGCCGATGTTCGAATGGATTCCGCCATTCCTCCGGTATTATGAACCATCAGAATCGAGCCCCTGTATACATTCTTGATCAATTCATCACGGATTTTTCCTACTTCTTCATTTATTAACTGATGCAAATAACCATTTAAGATCGTTGTATTGGAACGTGTATACTCATCCCTTTTTGGATGAATTTCAGAGGAAAGAAAAACGGGCATGGCTCCTAAATAATAGTCTGGGTATTCTTCTTCAATAATTTCTTTGATTCTTCGCTCATGTACCGGATTCAAATAGGAAAATAAACAAGTCACCACAAAGCCGCGTACGCCTTGATCGACTAAATATTGGAGTTTCTCGCGAACATCATCTTCGTCTAGCGGCCTTAAAATTTGTCCAAACGAATCAATTCTTTCCTTTATTCCAACCGTATGATGTCTCTTTATTAAAGACTGGGGCTTCCTGGCCTGGGCTAAATTCCGGCGATACTTTAAAGTCATGCCGTCCTGCCACTGAGAAGCTTTCCCTACAAAAATAACATCTTCAAATCCTTCTGTTGTGATCAATCCTAATTTAGGGCCTTTCCTCTCAATCAAGCGATTCATGGCAACAGTCGTTGAATAGCGGAACCTTTCCACCTGCGGTATGAGTTCCTCGAATGGGACATTTAATTCTGCACTTGTTTCTTTTAATGTTTGAATTAACCCTACAGATAAGTCATATGGAGTAGTCGGCGCCTTCTTTAATACTGTTTTTCCTTCCCAATGAACATAGCAATCAGTAAAAGTGCCGCCAATGTCAATATCAATACTTTTCATCTAGACTCGCTCCCTTTTAGAGATTTCAGTATGAATGAGTGCGTCAACATCCAAATCAATATCATGGGTGATTGGATGCCCAGGTGGAAGGAATTCGTTTTCCACCATAATGCCGCAATGCGGGCAATAAAACTCCACGATTAATTGCCATTCTGGGTCTGGAGCAAAATTTAATTCACCTTCAATCATAGTGTTATATATTGTTCTAGGATCACGGCTGTAGACCAAGCAGCCTTTCTTATAGCTTTCGTCTGCGGAAATCAGTTCTCCAGTACACTTGCGGCAACACCAAATGCGTTTTTCAAGCTCGATATCTAAGTATTCAGTAATTTGAACCTTGGACATACTTATATCTCCCTTCTATTCATAGAATTATTGTTTTTCTAAAATACCATTATTAAACTCATCAATGCGATAAGACCAATCAGTTGGAACTAAGTAAGTGGAGTCATTGCTTTCAACCACTGCAGGTCCCAAAACGCAGTTACCCGGAACTAGCAGGTTTCTTTCATAAATGTTTGTGTTAACGTATTCATGATTCCAGTAGATATCCCGGGATGTTTTTACTGCTCTTATATCAAGTGGCAGGTTTGATAGCTCATAAGTTTTAAATTCAAAGTGCGGCACAGAAGCATTACTTTTGACGCGTAGACCTTCAACCTCTCCATTTTCTGACTGTGCCGCGATTCTGGACACAATCCTTTTGACTTCGCAAATATCATCCAATTGCGGGAGGACGGTATTGATGGCCACCTGCTCCTGTTTGGATTGATTCCATACCTTCCATTCAATTTGAAAGGAGACTTCGCCTTCTTCAAAACCCTCTCCTCTCATATCTCGAAGTGCCTGCTTTTTCATATTTTGCAGAATAGCCGATAATTGCTGAATTTCCTGTTCATCGTATGAATTCAATCTCATTGTGTAAACGTTTTCGTAAATATGTTTAATGTCTAATGTCGAGGAGCCGAAAGCAGAAAATACAGAACTAAAGGGGAATGTTACTATTTTTTTAATGCCTAATTGGTCAGCCACCTTGGCACTTAGCAGGCCTCCTGCTCCACCAAATGAAAACATGGTGCATTCCTCTGCTTCAATACCTTTAGGCTGAATCAACTTTTTAATTTCTTTGGATATTTGATTTATGAGTGTATTTAAAATATTTTGCGCTGTTTCCGGTATATTGGAATTTAATTTGATCGCTAAATTGTTAATGGCTTCATCCGCTTTTTCCTTATCTAATTGCTTGGTACCCCCTAGAAAGTATTCGGGATCAATAACACCGATACTCACAAATGCATCCGTAGTAGTTGGCAGCTCACCGCCGAGTCCGTAGCACGCTGGTCCAGGAACTGCTCCAGCACTATTTGGGCCGACCTTTAAGGCACCATCCACGAGTTGGGACGTTGTCCCTCCGCCTGCCCCTATTGTTTCTACCTTAAGTAATGGAATATCAACCGGTAATCCATGAACAGAAGGTGTTTCTACATAAGGAATAGAACCATCAATGATCAGACCTAAATCCGTACTTGTTCCACCTACATCAATCGTAATGACATTCTTCAATTTATATAACTTGTTCCCAACAAATTGGCTGCCCAACATTCCTGCAACTGGGCCGGAATTGAAGGTATCCAGCGCTCGAGTTTTGGCAACCCGTGCAGCACCTCCTGATGAATGCCCTATTAAAAGAGGGTGCCTAATTCCTTTATCCCGGATGTCATCTTCTGCTTTATAAAGGTATCGAACCATATCCTTATGAAGGTATGCATTTACCACAGTGGAATTCGTCCTCACCGAATCAATTCGAGAATGACTGAATTCACTTCCTATAAAGATAGGATTTGATCCTAAATAATGGTTTGGAAAATCCTGATGAATCCACTTCTTTATTTGTTTCTCATGTACATTGTTGTGATATGAATTCCGCAAACTTACGACGATGATTCGCGCCCCTGTTTCGAGCAAGTTTTTCACGGCTTGTTGAACATTTTCTTTGTTTAGGTCTTTCACTACCTCGCCCTTACTATTAATCTCTTCATCTAATCCCCTTACCATCTCTTTTTCGACTAAAAAGTTTAATACGCGGTTATTCTTTGTATCATATAAGTTATCTTCGGCTCCTTTAGTAACCAGAAGACCGATTTTACTTCCAGTTCTTTGAATAAGTGCATTCGTGCCTACTGTTGTGTTATACCGAAGCACGGACGTACCTCTTAGTAATTCTGTTGAGGAAACTTCAAAAGCTCTGGCTCCTTCTTGTATACAGTTCTTAAAACAAACCGTTAAGTCATGAGGAGTCGTATCCACTTTTATCTTTTTATACTTACTGCCGTAGGTAAAAAACCCATCGGTAAATGTACCGCCTGTATCAATATCGATAGTAAAATTCATGTTAGCTTCACTCACCTTTCTTTTTTATATTAATAGTTCTTTTCAATATATTTCGTTTTCTTAGATGGATCCTTTGGCAATGATCCAGGTGGCACTAGTGAAATATCAGGCCGCACACTTAATTTGCGTGCGCAAGCATCTTCTATCTCATTCTTCAAGGCTGATAATTGATTTTTATCAACATGATGCCCATACTCCATTTTCACGTTTAAGGGAGGTGTAACTCTTGGTGGTTTTTCATTCAAAACAATCCTGAATTCCCCCGAGATGCGTGGAATGAAAGTTTCCAGCACTTCCTTTAAGGCCACAGGATAAAGCTTTACACCTTTAACATTTAACACATCATCTGTCCTGCCGATGATTCGCCAGCGAATCCATGAAAATCCGCAATGTGGGCATGGTTCTGTAAAAATTTGAATGATATCTCCAAACGCATACCTTAACGCTGGTGATGCTTGCCAATCCAATGCCGTGATAATTTGTTCTCCTATTGCCCCATTTTCAATTTTCAATGGCTTCTTACTTACAGGGTCCACAATATCCCACAACAAAATCTTGTCTTCACAATAGGCATGGAGCCCCTCATATGCTGGACTACTGCAAGACACACTATGAAGGCCCCAAATCCCAGAAGCGCCGTCATAAAGTTTAGCCCTCCAGGCACTTTCAATTCGCTGGCGTACTTCTGGAATGCTTGCACCTGGTTCACCCAGGACAACGATGCGTTTAATCCCTAATTCCCCAACCTCTTTGCCAATTATGGACGGTGCCTTATCAATCAAGTATGTAGCAATTGATGGTGTCGCTACCATTGCGGAGGGATATGACAAGCTTGCAAACGTTAACAGTCGCTCCGCACCAGCTTCGGCCCCGACAGGAATTGGACAAGCACCCATTCCCTGTAAACCTCGCATCACGGAGGTACCTCCTAACCACATGGACAGTCCCGATGCCATAAGAACCCGATCTCCGGGTCGGATTCCAGCCCGCCAATACCCTCTTGCAAATGCTTCATTTTGCACTTTAATATCATTTTCGGTAAAAGCATAAAACGTTGGATTACCAGTGGTACCGGACGTCGCATTCGCTGCCACCACCTTTTGAGGGTCAGCGCAGAGCTGTAATCCAAAGGGATGTCCAAATAGCTCACGAGATTTTTCTTGACTCTTTCTATCATCCTCTTTTCCATAGAATATGGGTAAATTACGGAAATCATCCATTGTTTTAATGTCGCCCGGCTCTGCACCCGCCATTTTGAATTTATCTTTATAAAATGGTGAAGTTGCAAAGCAATAATATAATTGCTTTTTAAGGTTTTTAAACTGCAATTCTCTTATTTGGTCATAGTTTAAAGTTTCAATCTCTGGGTTCCAGCATTCTTTTGTCAAAAGCAAAATGCGACCTCCTATCCCTTGAATTAAAGCGCTTTCATTTTCTTTCTTGATTATTTTAATGCTTCTATTCTACTAGAGAGATTAAAAAGCCTTTTGGCATTTTCAAGATATATTTTTGGTTTTACTTCTTCTTTAATGTCCAGACTTTCAAATTCTTTCATCCATCTCTCCGGAGTCAGCATCGGCCAGTCAGAGCCGAATAATACCTTATCTTGCAATACTGAATTAGCATATTGAATTACGATAGGAGGGATGTATTTAGGAGCCCACCCGGATAAATCAATATATACATTCGACTTATGAACAGCAATTGCCAATAATTCTTCATGCCATGGCCAGCCAGGATGTGCTCCAATAATCTTTAATTCTGGAAAATCAGCAGCTACATCATCAATATAGATGGGACGGGTATACTTTAGTCGCACTCCCATGCCCCCAGGTGTACCGGCCCCTATCCCCGTTGTTCCCATATGAAATAGAACAGGGATCTGTAACGATTGACACATTTCATAAATTTCGTAGAAACGCCTATCATTCGGGTAAAAAGCTTGACAAGCTTGCTGGAATTTTATTCCAATTAAACCAAGTTCTTTTACAGCCCTTTCAACTTCTTGAACAGCGATTTTCCCCATCCATGGGTCGACACTGCCAAAACCTAAAAAGACATCCGGGTAGTTTTTTACAGCTTCGGCAACATGATCATTACTAACAGGAGGTAACCCTTGATTCGTCCTAAAATCAGTTGCTAAGAGAACAGCCATCATATCCAATTTTCGATACATCTCAGCTGTTTCATCATATGAAATTACTTTATGTTCTCTTCCGAAGTATTTTTTTCCAGCATCAAAATACTCCCCCCCCGACACTAATGCTTCATGTGTCATTGGATGAACATGCATATCGATTGCTTTCAAAGTTTCACCTCATTTTTATTATTTTCTGTATATTTCTAATATTATAAAAATTATTTACTAATATCAATGTTGCTCATCAACAAAAAAAAGGCTTTATTTTTTATTAATTTTGTTGCTAATTCATAATTTATCTATTATTGAAAATCAATTAGATTCTTAACCCACTTTTTTGTCATTTTATTAGATAGAGCTAGAGAATGAAACACTACTTAGTTGTCCACATCTTTTACCTTCTTATAATTTCCAAAGCTAAAAACAGGGCTGGCCCAAATTTCGGCCAGCCCTGTTTCATACGATTAATTTTCTTTTTGGTAGCGCAATACCGGTTTTCTTGCCGCAAGTGTTTCGTCAAGGCGTTTGATAACGGTTGTATGCGGAGCCTCCTGAACGATTTCAGGATTCTCTTCCGCTTCTTTCGCAATCTGGATCATTGCATCAATGAATGCATCAAGCGTTTCCTTCGACTCAGTCTCGGTAGGTTCAATCATTATACACTCTTCCACGTTTAACGGGAAATAGATGGTTGGCGGATGGTAGCCAAAGTCCAGCAGTCGCTTGGCAATATCCAGTGTACGGACGCCGAGTTTTTTCTGGCGCTTACCGCTTAGTACAAATTCATGCTTGCAGTGCCTGTCAAATGGCAGGTCATAGTACGGCGCAAGCTTTCTCATCATGTAGTTAGCGTTCATTACTGCATACTCGGTCACTGCCTTTAGACCATCCGGACCCATTGAACGGATATACGTATAGGCCCTGACATTTATACCAAAGTTTCCATAAAACGGCTTTACTCTGCCGATTGATTGCGGCCTGTCATAATCAAGGGTGAATATTCCGTCCTTCTTGGTAACAATCGGCTTTGGCAGGAATGGAATCAAATCAGCCTTCACTCCGACTGGACCTGAACCCGGTCCGCCGCCGCCATGCGGGCCTGTAAAGGTTTTATGAAGATTTAAATGCACAACATCAAAGCCCATGTCACCCGGACGTGCTTTTGATAGAACAGCATTTAAGTTCGCACCGTCATAATAAAGCTTTCCGCCTGCTTCATGGACGATCTTCGCCATTTCCAGGATATTTTCTTCAAATAGCCCCAGTGTATTCGGGTTTGTCAACATAAGTGCTGCTGTATCTGCTCCTACGACCCGCTTTAAATCCTCCAGGTCAACCAAGCCGTTTTCATTCGACTTAACTGTGATTGTCTCTAAGCCTGCAACCGTTGCAGATGCAGGGTTGGTTCCGTGAGCTGAATCCGGAACAATAACTTTTGTTCTCGCAGCATCCCCATTGGCTTCATGGAAGGCCCGAATCATCATCAATCCAGTCCATTCCCCATGGGCACCAGCAGCCGGTTGAAGCGTCACTTCATCCATGCCGGTGATTTCTATCAGATGTTCCTGCAAATCATACATCAGTTCAAGGGCTCCCTGAACAGTTGACTCGTCCTGCAGCGGATGGATATGAGCAAATCCGTTAAAACGGGCAACATTTTCGTTGATCTTTGGATTATATTTCATCGTACATGATCCAAGCGGATAGAAGCCGGAATCAACACCATGGTTACGGTTGGATAGGGCTGTGTAATGACGCATGATATCAAGTTCGGATACCTCAGGCAGTTCTGCTTCTTCTGAACGAATATAATCAGATGGAAGAATCTCCTCCAGCGCAGGGGTATCAACATCCATCTCGGGCAGGCTGAATCCGATGCGGCCCGGTGTGGTCTGTTCAAAGATTAACGGTTGATCTTGCTTATTCATGGCCATCCCCCAATTCAGTTGCTAATGCATCAATTTCTTCTTTTGTTCTAAGTTCTGTTACGGCAATCAGCATATGGTCCGCAAGCTCTGGATAAGAACGGCCAAGATCATACCCGCCAATGATATTCTTTTTGAACAGCTTTTCATTAACTTCCCTGTAGGGTTTATTTAGCTTGATAACAAACTCGTTAAAAGAAGGTCCTTCAAAAACAACTTCAATCCCCTTTCCTTTAAGGGCTTGCTTCGCATAATGGGCCTTCTGGATATTTTGCACTGCCATTTGTTTTGTGCCCTTTTTACCAAGTGCAGTCATTGCAACGGAAGCTGCCAATGCATTTAAGGCTTGATTTGAACAAATATTGGACGTTGCCTTATCACGTCGGATATGCTGCTCACGGGCTTGCAGTGTCAGAACGAAGCCGCGCTTGCCATTTTCGTCAACCGTCTGTCCAACCAATCGGCCGGGAACCTTGCGTACAAGCTTATTCGTTACTGCAAAATATCCGCAGTGCGGTCCCCCAAATGCTGCTGGAATTCCAAAAGGCTGGGCATCTCCGACAACAATATCAGCACCCAATTTTCCAGGAGGTGTCAGTGCACCAAGTGCAAGCGGGTTGCTTGAAACAATAAACATCGCCTTATGGGCATGCACGGCTTCTTCAATTTCCTTGAGCGGCTCAATGCGGCCAAAGAAGTTTGGATATTGCACAATTACACCTGCAATATCATCCGAAATCATTTCCGTTAAAGCAGCAAGATCGGTAACCCCGTCTTTATGAGGAATCTCCGCTACTTCGACGTATTGGCCTTTTGCATATGTCTTTAATACATCGCGGGACTCAGGATGCACCGCTGCGGAAACAAGGATTTTCTTACGGCGCGTTTGTCCGGAGCTGAGCATGGCTGCCTCAGCAAGTGCGGTACCGCCATCATACATAGAGGAGTTAGCGACATCCATACCGGTAAGCTCGCAAATCATTGTCTGAAATTCAAAGATTGCCTGAAGCTCCCCCTGAGAAATTTCCGGCTGATATGGTGTGTATGCTGTATAAAATTCAGAACGAGAAATTACATGATCTACAATAACTGGTGCATAATGGTCATACACCCCAGCTCCCAGGAAAGATGAATATTGCTTAAGATCAGCATTTTTTGCTGCAAGACCAGTCATTTCCTTCATTAAAGCTGTTTCGGATTTAGCCGGCTTTATTTTATATTCGCCCTTAAAGCGTACACTCTCAGGAATATCATTAAACAGTTCATCTACAGCATTAACACCGATTGCTGTTAGCATTTCCTTGCTGTCCTGTTCAGTCATCGGTAAATAGCGATGTTTCATCTGGCGTCCCATTCCCCTCTTGTTATCCTTTATTTTCTTGGTTTTTTATAAAAAGGCGTTGCAGCCACTTTTGCTTTTACACGTTTTGAGCGTATTTCCACCTCGACCTCAGTGCCAATTTCACTGAATTCCTTCCTTAAAAGGACCAAGCCGACATTTTTCTTTAGAGTAGGAGATTGAGTCCCTGTTGTAACCTCACCGATCAGTTCCTCACCTGCATATACAGGATAGCCATGACGAGGTATTCCGCGATCAATCATTTCAATGCCTACGAGCTTTCGCGGAGCCCCTTTTTCTTTTTGCTCAGCAAGGATTGCCTTGCCAAAAAAATCGGCCATTTTATCCGTTTTTACTGCAAATCCAATGCCCGCTTCAATCGGAGTTATGTCAGCTGAAAGCTCTTGGCCATATAGAGCAAGATTCGCTTCAAACCTCAATGTATCTCGTGCGCCCAGGCCAATCGGCTGGACACCATCCTCTTTGCCTGCTTCCAGGATTCTCTTCCAGAGTTCAGTGGCATCTTCACTGCTGCAGTAAATCTCAAAACCGTCTTCTCCCGTATAGCCTGTTCGTGAAACAAGGGCAGAAACTCCATTTAAATCAACATTTTCCTTAAATTTAAAGAAGCCAATTTTACTTAAGTCAGTATTTTTTGTTAATTTCTGAAGCACCTTTTGTGCAGATGGGCCTTGAAGCGCAAGCTGGGCATACTGTTCAGACACATTATTAAGCTCTACGTTCTCGATAATATTTGCCCGGAGCCAATTGAAGTCTTTTTCGATATTTGCCGCATTTACAACCAGCAGATAATCTCCTTCACCCTTTTTGTAAACAATCAGATCATCAACCGTGCCGCCATTTTCATAGCACATAACGGTATACTGAGCTCCGCCTGCTTCAAGTTTAAGAATATCATTGGTAAGCATCCGTTGAAGGTAGGCGATGCTTTCAGCTCCTTTTACTTCAATCTCTCCCATATGGGAAACATCGAATAAACCGGCCTTTGTTCTAACAGCATCATGCTCTTCCTTAATCCCTGAAAACTGGACAGGAAGTTCCCAGCCGCCGAAATCAATTGTTTTGGCACCATACTCTTTATAAACCTCAAATAATGGTGTTCTTTTTAAATCTGACAAATGAAAGTACCTCCTTTAAATCTTGCTTCTGCTTTCAAATGGAACTGTTCCCTGTTGAAGTGCAACACGAAACACCGAGTCCGCATCTCCCTCTTTTTCCCTAAAAAGACGCAAAAAAAGACAGAGATGCTCCTTGGATTTGGGCAACGTCTCTGTCCTGAAACCTGAAAGTTTACCTTTTTCATGAAAAGCACAAACGCCCAACACTCAAGGCCGGCTTAAATCCCCACGTCCTGTGGCGACGCCGGCACTAGCACCTCCTCACAAAGCTGCCGCTTTGTTTCGTGCGATGAGTCGCTGCCGAAGCGTTCCTTGTCCTGTGCGTCGGGTCCGGGCGCTGGAGCTAGACATCTGTACCTGATAAAAAAGTTTTACTTTCTTATCAAGTGAAAAAGGCTTTCCCCTTTGGTGGCCTGTTTAATAAAATAGGCGCTCTCCAGAGTTGCGTCCAGCAAGAGTTCTTTTGCCTGAGAGATTCGCCCATTACGGCTTGCTCCTTCGGCGCTGCTTCTACGCAGTCTCTCCCCTTGCCTTCATTCGCTTATATTTGGCTATAAATTGGCCATACTATAACAAACTAAGTAACAACATACGGTTTTTAGAAATTAATTATGCAAATTAGAAAACTTTGAAATCTACTATCATCCTACCATTAACAAGGTTTTCCCTGCAATCATTTTTTTACTTAAAAACTTTACAAACATGCTTCTGAACAGCAGAATGTTCGTGTTTTGAATTGTTTTTCACACGCCTTTAATAAAAAATACCGTTTGAAATTATGGAAAGGAGGATCTTTTTATGAAAATATCAGTCCATTCTGACCCATCCTGGGGAGACGGATTTTTAAGTAAAGTGGAAAATGACGGTCCCTGGGGCAATTGGGAACTTTATAAACTTGCTGTCCACGTTGAAAAGCAGCTGGTCATCCCTGAATTTGGAGGACTTCAGGCACCAAAATACCTGTCAGGGCTCAAGCCGCTGCCTCACCAGCTGGAAGCAGCCAGACAAGTCGTTGAAAATATGAACGGCAAAGCGATCCTGGCCGATGAGGTAGGCCTTGGAAAGACCATTGAAGCAGGCTTGATTTTAAAAGAATATATGATACGAGGACTAGTAAAAAAAGTCTTAATTCTTGTGCCCGCCTCCCTTGTAACTCAGTGGACATTCGAAATGAATTCAAAGTTTTTCATTCCCGCGGTTGCCCAGAAGAAAAGCTATGGCTGGGAAGCATATGATGTAATCGTGTCTTCCATTGATACAGCTAAACGGGAGCCGCACCGCAGCATAATATTCGAACAGGAATATGATTTCGTTATCATTGATGAAGCACACAAGCTAAAAAATAATAAAACAAAAAACTATGAATTTGTCCAATGCCTGAAAAAGAAGTTCTGCTTGCTTTTAACAGCTACACCTATTCAAAACAGAGTCGATGAAATCTTTCATCTGGTATCACTGCTAAAGCCAGGACATTTAGGAAACGCTGCTCTATTTTCGGAAAAGTTTAAAGGCAAAGGCCGGAACGTTATTGATGATAAACATTTAAAGGAACTGGTCAATACAGTTATGATCCGTAATCGCAGGGCAGATACAGGCATAGAGTGGACGAAACGGCATGTGGAAACCATAATTATTGATTTTTCTCCTTCTGAGCGGGTTTTATATGATGCAGTTTCTGCATACCGGCCCTATTCGGAGGATGCGGTTGGTGCAGGATTTTCTTCTATGACGCTCCAAAGGGAAGCTTGCAGCAGCCGGGATGCTGTGTTTTTCACATTAAAAAACATGTATGAAAAAGCAGAAAATCCTACACAGGAGTTTGATGATAAGCTGCAGCATTTAATCAGCCTTGTCAACGCGGTAGAGAGGAACACGAAAGCAGAGAAAACGCTTGAGCTTATTCAAAAGATCAATGATAAAGTAATTATCTTCACGGAATACAGAGCCACGCAAACGTATTTACAGTGGTATTTAAAGCAAAATGGCATCACATCCGTGCCTTTTCGAGGCGGGTTTAAAAGAGGTAAAAAAGATTGGATGAAAGATCTGTTTCAGGGCAACATCCAGGTACTGATTGCGACAGAAGCCGGCGGTGAAGGTATCAACCTCCAATTCTGTAATCATCTCATCAATTTTGATTTGCCTTGGAACCCAATGAGGCTCGAGCAAAGGATCGGCCGTGTTCACCGGCTCGGGCAGGAGAAGGATGTAATGATATATAACTTTGCCACTAGAGATACGGTCGAGGAGCATATCCTTAAGCTCTTATATGAAAAAATCAATTTATTTGAAAAAGTGGTTGGCGAATTGGACGATATTTTAACAAAGCTGGATATAGGGAATATCGAGGAATATTTAATTGATGTCGTCGGCCATTCCCGAACCGAAGGAGAAATGAAGATCAAAATGGACAATTTGTCTTCACTAATCCAGTTCGCACAGGATATGAAGGTTGGTGAACAGCGTGCAGCAACAGGAAATACATGATTTTCTGCTTACCTATTTTTCATCCAATCAATGTGAAGTCATGGAGAACAGGCCGGGGTATTTGACGGTACAATTAACTTCAGAGATGGACAAAGCCCTTATGAACCGGCCCTTTTACTGGCATTATATTGAAAAAACAGGCGGAGAGCCTAACCCGGCTAAACTGACACTTATCACCAATCCTGCTGACGTTCCTGATGAAGTAAAAGGAGAAATGATCCATTTTGGGTCACCAAGGCTGCATAAAGTATTTGAATCCACTAAAAGCCTTGCGAGCTACATCCGTCTTTATGAAGACAAGGCGAGCCGTACATTGGAACAAATCCCGCTCTATCCCTGGCTGGGTTTGAACGTTAAAATATCATACCAATGCGACTTAAAAAGGGATGTGTTTATGTCACTAGGCCTTAATATGATTTCCGGGGCTATTGTCGAAGGGTTCCATGATTATGTTTTAACCTTAAATGTGACTCCAAAGATACCTGACTTTTCCTTCACCCTTTCACCGCTAATCATGCCAAAGAGCGCGATTTCCCGGCTGGATACGTATATTAGGAAAACCTTTGAAGGGGATGATCATATTTGGGCTGAAGAGGCTGTCAAACGCTGGGAAACAGATCTTGTATTGCTCGAACACTTTTACGAAGAAATGGAAGAAAAAAGCGAAACCTATTATACAGAAAAGGAAGCATTAAGGGCCCAATATGAACCAAAAATCGTAATTTCAATCATCAATGGCGGCTTGTTTTATTTAAGTGAACAGCCTGTTTGAGGATAGAGACGAGCACCCCTGTCATGTTGAATGACCGGGGTATTTGTTTTGAAGTTTAAAGTGCTTGCCTTGGAGAATATCCTTTATTACCATGCCTTTCTATAAATAAAGCTAAAAATATGAATTGTATAACCTATTTTCCCTTACCCCCGAGTTGTTAGTGTTGCCATTTTAGTTTCCACAGGTGTAAAATGTTGCTCAAAGGAAACATTTATTAATCGGCAGCATATAACATAGTAAATCAATAAATAAGGAGCAGATATAATGGATGAAAATTTATTACTGGCTTTCGGTCTTACGTTGCTTGCAGGTTTGGCCACTGGGATAGGTAGCATTCTGGCATTTTTCACTTCTACAACAAATACGAAATTTTTATCACTGGCTCTTGGATTTTCAGCAGGCGTAATGATCTATGTTTCAATGATTGAGATCTTTGTAAAAGCGAAGGATGCACTTGTTGGAGCTATGGGGATAGTCGCAGGTAATTGGCTGACAGTTGGAGGCTTCTTTGGCGGAATGTTTTTAATTGCCATGATCGATAAATTGATTCCAAAGCAGGGGAATCCCCATGAGTTAAAGAAAGTAGAGGACATGAGCACCCCTCAAAACGCTGCCCAGGATCCAGCATTATTAAAGATGGGGACCTTTACAGCCCTTGCTATCGGCATTCACAATTTTCCCGAAGGAATTGCCACCTTTACTTCCGCTTTACAGGATCCTGCACTGGGGATTGCCATAGCATTTGCAATTGCGATTCACAACATCCCTGAGGGGATCGCTGTTTCAGTACCGGTTTACTTTGCCACGGGGGATAAGAAAAAAGCGTTTAAGCTTTCCTTTCTGTCAGGATTGTCAGAGCCAATTGGGGCATTTGTCGCTTATCTCATTTTAATGCCTTATTTAAATGATGTGATGTTCGGAATGATTTTTGCTGCTGTAGCCGGAATCATGGTGTTTATCTCGCTGGATGAACTTTTGCCTGCTGCCCAGAAATACGATGAAGCCCATACATCGATCTACGGACTAATCGGCGGAATGGCCGTCATGGCTCTTAGCCTGTTATTATTTATTTAACATGAAAAGCCTGCTGAACATTTGATCAGCAGGCTCATTTACAGATGTCTAGCTCCAGCGCCCAGCTCCGACCCATGGGACAAAGAACGCTTCCTACAGCCGTTTCACTACTTTAACGAGCACCCTATCATCCTTTACAATACCATTTTGGTATTCTTTTGAAAAATTAAAGCTCCAGTGACTCCTGCATATTTAACCTCTTCAACCGCCTTAGAAAGATTCTCAGCACTGCCATCAGTCTTTTCCAGTGCTTTTGCAAGAATATTAATACCATCTACTGCGTATCCTGCAAAAGCATCAGGGTCGGAGTCATACTTCTTATTAAATTCTGCAACAAACTCCTGAACGAATTTGCGCTGAGGATCATCCTCTGATAAGGATTCCGCGACTAATATCTTTTGTGCCGCTAGCAGATTTCCTTCTGCTCCATCCCCAGCTAATTTGAGGAAGTTTGATTTGTGAACATTAATGGAATCTTTATGCCTAGTTGTTTTGCTTCCCTCGACACAATTGTAGGACCTGGATTTAAAAATTTTTGCAGGATTCAGAATTTCCGCAGCCCCAACTGTTTGAACCACAAAAAAAGATTAATGAAGAACAGAATTCTTCATCAATCTCATAAAAGAAAAGTAAAATGATATCAAACTTTCAATTTATCTTTGTCGAAAGAGTAAATTTATTGTAGTATAATGGAAATAAATTTACTTAAGGTATATCTTACACAAAGAGCTCACTTACATAGATTAAGATTTATTCAACAGGGTCCTGGAATAATAAATACTCCTTTATAGAACCTCAAAGTCTTCAACAGAGGTTTTGTCTACACCGGCTTTCATACCCACGGCACGGATAACAACTGTGACAGCAGCTGAAACAGAGATATTAACGATGAGCGCATAGAAGCCCGCATATCCCAAAACCGTTTGTCCGCCTATTTGTAAAGGGTAAAGATTTCCTAAATTCTGCGATATTGCCATGTATGTACCCAAGCCCATACCACATAACCAGCCCACTAGAAGGCCCCATCGGTGAAACCAGTTTGTGTATAGCCCAATAACCACAGCCGGCAATATTTGCAGAATCCAAATACCGCCCAGAAGCTGCAAATTAATAGCGTCCTGTTTGCTCATGAGTACAACGAAGAACAGTGCTCCCATTTTGACCAAAAGAGATATCAGCTTTGCCATATTCGTCTCCTGCTTCGGTGTACAGTTCTTGTTGATATATTCGCGGTATATATTCCGCGTGAATAAGTTTGCTGCAGCAATGGACATTATCGCTGCAGGCACCAATGCCCCTATGGCGATTGCAGCAAATGCAAAACCAGAGAACCAATCAGGGAACAATCTTAGGAAGAGCTGCGGGATAACTTCGCTGGACGTTTTTGCTTGCACGTTTAGGGCTATCGCCACAAAACCAAGTAATGCTAAAATTCCGAGTATAATTGTGTATGCTGGCAATAATGCCGCATTTTTCTTGAGGGCATTCCGGCTTGTAGAACTGAAAATTGCGGTTAGAGAGTGTGGATATAGAAATAGAGCCATCGCTGATCCTAGCGCAAGGGTAGCATAAGCAACAAATCTTTCCGGTTGTAAGATAAGTGAACCCGGTGGATTATTAGTAGATAATTTAGCTTCCGCTGCACTAAATATTTGTGCAATCCCCCCATCAAAGGCGAAAAGAATGCAAATGACTGCAGCAATGATCGTAACCCATAGCATTAAGTCTTTAACGATTGCGATTGATGCAGGTGCCCGAAGGCCGCTGTTATACGTATAGACCGCTAGAATTAGAAATGCAATTGTTAATGGCATTTTTCCGGTAAGACCCATAGCATCAAGAACTGCCTGCATACCTACAAGCTGAAGCGCAAGAAAGGGCATAGTCGCCAAAATTCCGGTAATTGCAATGACCAATGCTAAGAAACCACTGCCATATCGGTCTTTTACAAAGTCGGAGGCAGTAATATAGCCATGTTTTTTAGCTACAGACCAAAGTCTGGGCATGACCATGAAGAAAAAAGGGAACATAATTATTGCATAAGGAATCGCAAAGAACCCACTAGCCCCAACGGCATATACTGCCGCAGGCACAGCGATAATCGTATAGGCCGAATAGAGATCTCCGCCTAGTAGAAACCACGTAACAACTGTACCAAACCGCCTGCCTGCCAAACCCCATTCATCAATTAAATCCATATCTCCCCGGCGCCATTTTGCTGAGACAAAACCGAGAACAGTTACAAAGGCAAAGAATAATAGGAAAACAGAAAATGCAGTCCAGTTCATAGGAAATCTCCTTTTCTATTAATATCTTTTTAAAATAAGTCATTATGGACAATTAATTCTCTCTTGTAGCCACGTATACGATCCATGTCAAAACTGCGGTAAGGCCTACCCATAGAAATTGGTACCAGTAAAAGAAAGGTAACCCACCGATTGACGGTTCTGCATAGGAGTAGAATGGAGGCCATAACAAGGCAATAAAAGGGATGAGCAAAAGAGTGTACCAGAGTCCTGCTTTTTTCTTCCTTTGTCCGTTTTCCATGTAGTAATTGCTCCTCTCAATATAGATTCAATTGGGTTTAAAACTTGATATTCTTAAAAGATCACTTTCCGTTTATGGTGTGGATTGCTTCACCAAGGACACTTGCAGCAGCCTCCATCAGAGCCTCTTCTAATGTAGGGTGAGGATGAACAGTCAATACAATATCTTTCACATTTGCTCCAAGTTCAATCGCTAGTGCAGCTTCACCTATTAAAGTAGATGCCTCTGGACCTACTATTTGAATGCCCAACACTCTGCTCGTATTTTGTTCAGCAACAACTTGTACAAAACCTTCTGTCTGATTTGTTGATAAAGCCCTTCCATTGACACCAAATGGAAACTTACCTGTTTTGATATCAAATCCTTCAGCTTTTGCTGATTCTGCAGTAAGGCCAACCGTCGCGATCTCCGGGTCTGTAAAAATGACAGCAGGCATTGCATATACATCCATTTCGCTCGGCATACCGGAAATTACTTCTGCAGCGATGGTCCCCTCTTTTGAGGCTTTATGGGCAAGCATAGGGTTTCCAGCAACATCTCCGATGGCAAATATATCTGGATTGCTTGTACGGCATTGGGAATCGTTGATAATAAACCCTTTTTCGTCCAGGTCTACACCGGCCTGTTCCAAACCCAACTGATGCGTATTTGGCCTTCTGCCAACCGTAACTAAAAGTTTGTCAGCTTCGATAAAACGCTCTCCCTGTTGCGTTTTTATCTTGATGCTTATATTGTTATTTTTTCTTTCATATCCCAGGAGCTCAGTATCAGTTAACACTTCTACCCCTAATTGTTTGAGTTTTCTGTAAACAGGTTGTACCAAATCACGGCTGTATCCTGACAAAAGTTGATCCTGCATTTCTATTATCGTTACTCGAGCACCTAGTTTGACAAATGCAGTACCCAACTCTAAACCGATATATCCACCTCCAAGAACAATCAATTCTTTTGGAACACTCGTAAGATTCAACGCTTCAGTGGAACTGATTACGAAGTCCCCATCAAATTCCAGTCCGGGAATTTCCGCAGGACGGCTGCCAGTTGCAACAATAGCATTATCAAATTCAAAAACATCCCGGCTGTATTCAGAACTCACTTCTATCTTGTTTTTGCTAATAAACATTGCATGACCCTTAACTCTCTTTATATTATTTGCGTCAAGTAATGCTTGCACACCATTGGTTAACTTGCTGACAATGGATTGTTTCCAGCCGATTAACTTCTCCATATTGAAGGACCAGTCACTTATTTCAAGCCCAAAAACATCTGACTGTTTAATGCTGTGAACCTTGTTGGAAGCATGAATAATCGCTTTAGATGGGATACACCCCCGATTCAGGCAAACTCCCCCTAAATCTTCTTTCTCAACAAGGGTCACTTCCTTCCCTAGTTGGGCAGCACGAATCGCTGCTACGTATCCACCAGGCCCTCCGCCAATAACAACTACCTGTGTCCCTATAGTGATATCTCCTACTACCACGTTCCATCACCCCTTACCCTTTATATTTCTAGAAGAAAAAGATCCGGCTGTTCTAAATAGTCAATGACTCTTTGCAAGAAATTAGCAGCCATCACCCCATCGATCACTTGATGATCGAAAGCCAATCCTATACCCACTACATCACCAATGACAATCTGATCATCCACAACGACCGGTTTCTTTTGGATTTTATTAATGCCTAAAATTGCTACCTCCGGATAATTAACAATTGGGGTTCCGTACTTTACAGATTTTGTTGCACCAATGTTGGAGATGGTGAATGTTCCATCTTGCATATCTCCCAATTTCAGTTGATTATTTCGTGCTTTTTCAGTGAGGGCAGTGATCTCCTTAGCTAGTTGAATAATGCTTTTTGTATTCGCATGCTTGATTACAGGCACCATGAGGCCGCCTGGTGTATCCACTGCAATACCTATGTTTAATCTCTTTTTAAGGACTATTTCCTGAGCTTCCGTATCAATGGTGGAATTTAAATATGGAAAATCCTGCAGTGCAGTAACAACTGCTTTGATTATGAAAGGCAGATATGTTAACTTAGCCCCTCTGGCTGCTGCCTTCTCTGACATTTTCTTCTTCAGGGAAATAAGTTCTGATATATTTGCATCATCTAATACTGTACTAAGGGCTGCTAATGAAGTGGACTTCATCATATTCTGGGCAATTTGTTTCCGTATTCCCCGTAAAGGTACTCTTTCATCTCTTTCATCATTTGATTTCCAAGCAGGCTGAATAGGTTCACTGACAACTGCTGGCTTTATCTCATCTTCATTTTGAGAATTTTCCACAAATGCTCTAACATCTTGTTCAGTGATTCGGCCGCCTCTTCCCGTTCCCGTAATCAACGTAAGGTCAGCCTTTAATTCCCGAGCTAATTTTCTCACTGAAGGTACGGCTAATGGAAGGTGTTTCCCCTTATAACCGCCCTCTTTGGGGATTGTCTGAGCAGGAGCCGCAGTCTCAGTTAATTTCTGCGGTTTTTCAGCTTGATTTAATTCGGCAGAAATTTCGCTATTTGAAGGTTTTTCATCATGATTACTTGTTTCGATGGATACCATGACTGAACCCACTTCTAAACTTTCACCTTCGCCGTAATGAAGATTTGCTACCTTTCCTCCCACGGGTGAGGAAATCTCCACCACTGCTTTATCGGTTTGCACTTCTACAATTAATTGATCCTCTTTAATAACATCTTTCGGTTTAATGTGCCACCTAACAATTTCTCCCTCAGCAATACCCTCTCCCACATCAGGAAACTTAAATTCATACACCATGATTTTTTCCTCCTTCCGTTTAATTGCCTTGTTTAATAATCCATTACTTCTTGAACGGCTCTTATTAAACGGTCCTTATTTGGCAACCACTCCTCTTCCACTTGAGTAAAAGGATAAGGAGTATCATATCCAGTCACCCGCTTGATCGGGCATTGCAAGTATAGGAAAGCTTCCTCCATTATTCTTGTAGCGACTTCTGCTCCAAAGCCATTCGTCCTAACCGCTTCATGTGTAATGATGACTCTGCCTGTTTTTCTTACGGAATTCATTACTGTTTCATAATCAAAAGGGACCAGACTTCGCAGATCCACTACTTCGATGGATACTCCCAATTTTTCTTCACAATGTTCAGCCACTTTATTCGCAGTCACTACCGGAGCTCCCCAGCTGATTAAAGTAATGTCTTCACCCTCTCTTACAATATTTGCTTTCCCAAGGGGAACACGATAAGCTTCTTCGGGAACTTCCATTTGTACAGAACGATAAAGATGCATGGGCTCTAAAAAAATAACCGGATCTGGATCATCAATGGCGGAAAGTAACAATCCTTTTGCATCATAGGGATTGCTGGGAATGACAACTTTCAATCCAGGTGTATGGGCGAAGAAGGATTCCATACTGTCACTATGCAATTCCAGCGCTTTGACTCCACCTCCAAATGGTCCTCTTATAACTATTGGAGTAGAAAAGCTTCCTCCTGTCCGCATACGGCTGCGGGATAATTGTGAACAAACCTGGTCCATAGTTGAATACATAAAACCCATAAACTGAATTTCTACAATCGGCTTGAACCCATTCGCTGCAAGCCCAATTGAAGCACCGACAATCCCAGACTCTGCTAAAGGCGTGTCAATGACCCTGTTTTCACCGAATTTTTTTTGCAGATTGTCCGTTGCCCTGAACACACCGCCATTCCTGCCTACATCCTGCCCCATGGCCAAAACGGTGGGATCGTTTTCCATCGCAAGAGAAATGGCTTCATTGATTGCTTGAATCATTGATTTTCGTGCCATAAAACCCTACCTCCCCGCTGTATTACTAAAGTTTATTACTTCATCTTTCTGTTTGCGAAGATCCTCTGTCATCTCTGTGTAGACCCTTTCAAATATGTCCTCAAGTTTTGTTTTTGGGGTTTTTTCAAACTCTTCGACTGCTTTTGAAATCTCTTCATTGATCTCTTCCAGTTCCCTCTCTAATTCAAACTTCTCCCAAATACCTCTTGTTTCTAAAAACTTCTGGTATCTTTCCAAAGGATCGCGTGTTTTCCATTCCTCCACTATCGTTAAATCCTGGTAACGCGTAGGATCATCTGCTGTGGTATGGGGCTGTACACGGTAAGTCAATGCTTCAATTAATGTTGGCCCTTTTCCGCTCCTTGCATGTTCAATTGCTTCTTGCGTAACTTTGCGGACAGCAAGAATATCATTGCCATCGACCAGAACCCCCGGCATGCCATAAGCTATTGATTTTTGTGCAATTGTAGGTGTAGCCGTTTGTTTTGAAAAAGGGACACTGATAGACCATTGATTATTTTGGCAAAAAAAGACTACAGGTGCTTTAAAAACCGAGGCGATATTTAATCCCTCATGAAAGTCACCCTTTGACGTTGCTCCATCCCCAAAGTAAGTTAAAGCAATATTTTTCTCATTTCGAAGCCTGAATGCCCAAGCGGCACCGACAGCCTGAGGGATTTGAGGAGGAATCATGATACCATAAGGAAATATATTGACTCCTTCTTTTACGGTTCCTCCGTTATAATGACCGGCAAAATATAAAAGTGCAGTGACAATTTCCTTTCCAAACATCAAAGTGGCACATAGATCTCTTCCATAAGGAAACATCCAATCGGATTGTTCAAGGACGGTTGCACTACCCACTTGTGCAGCCTCCTGGCCCCTAAATGGCGGATACGTCCCAATTCTCCCCTGGCGCTGTAATCGAAAGACTTTTTCATCTAGAATTCTTGAAAATAGCATTTTTCTGTAAAGATCCAATAATTCTTCATCATCTAAATCTACCGATTGCCCTTTTACAATACTTCCGTCGTCATTTATGACACGAACCATATCAAAACGAGGAGCATAATCCATTTTTTTCCCTCCTATTATGTATTTTTTCGCATGCCCACTTATTAAAGCGCTTACAAATTGGAATAACCTTCCAAATAAATGGTTTATGAGCATTTATTTAGGTGAAAAAGTGTATCTTCCACAATTTTATTAATATTTTAATTGTGTTTCAAATATCTATTTGACTATAAAATAATACTTGTGAGATATTATAAAAAAAAAGAGAAGGGGATTCTAAATGGAGTTAAGGTATCTGAGATATTTTATTGCTGTTGCAGAGGAATTGCATTTTGGCAGAGCTGCTAAGCGGCTGCATATGGCACAACCGCCTTTAAGTATCCAGATAAAGAACCTAGAAAAAGAACTGGGTGTTCCTCTGTTTAAACGCAACAACCGCAATGTGGAGTTAACAATAGCTGGAACATTGTTCCTGGAAGAATCCAGAAAATTACTATCCCAGCTAGATCATGCCCAAAACATCGCGCGGTGGGCTCACCGTGGCGAAACTGGAAGCCTCGTAATGGCTTTCGTAGGTTCAGCAAATTATGACATTATTCCATTAATGAAAGGATATCGTAAACGATTTCCAAAAGTCGACATTACCCTTTTACAAATGCATACACCAGTCCAAATTGAACAATTAAGTAAGGGAAAGATTGATATTGGAATCATGCGTCCCCCAACTACCAATGATATACTTAATTTTGAAACGATCCGGCGTGAACCTTGGGTCGCCGCACTCCCGGAAGGCCACCCTCTACTGGAACTGGGTGACCCATTACCTCTCTCTTCTTTAAAAGACAAGCCTATTATTCTATATCCACGAAACATTGTGGGACCTAAATTTTATGATGCAATTATGAAGCTATGTTACGATGCCGGATTTAGTCCTAACATCGTTTATGAAGCTCCTGAAATGCAAACAGCAATTGCACTTGCTGCATCTGAAATTGGGATTGCATTAGTTCCTTATTCCACTCAATTTTTATACAATAAAGGTGTCGTATACCGAATGTTTGATAACTCTACACCTAGTGCAGAAACCATTGTGGCTTGGAGAAAAAATGAAACCTCCCCATTGGTGTATTCCTTCCTTAATTTTTGTAAAGAAATAGAAGTTTTCCAGGACATAAAGAAGTAGGAGTGTCTTTTTGCAAAAACAGCAATTGATACCCAGCCTTGGAAACACATCTGCCAGGAATATTCCATTCATTGAATACATATAAGTTCAAATATACATATTGAATCTGGGTTACAAGAAAAAAATCCCTTCAGAACAAGGTCTGAAGGGTATTTTTATAGAATGATATAAGAATTACAAAAAAACCACTGCCATCAAGGAGTTTTTTCCAATTTACCGAACATTCGAATGCTAAAGGAGGATTAACATGCTTTCAAAGGAAGATATATCACATACAAATGATTCTACCAAGTTTGGAATTTGGGTACTCATCCTGGGAATCATTTTTGCGGGCGCTAATCTTAGGGCACCTATTACAAGTGTAGGGCCTATTATTGAAACGATTCGGCAAGATACAGGAATTTCCAATACGTCAGCGGGTTTATTAACTACATTACCATTGCTAGCGTTTGCCTTTTTTTCCATTCTTGCCCCAAAAATTGCACGGCGTTTTGGTATAGAGTACACATTGTTTGGAGCTTTGCTTTTGTTAGCAACAGGGATTCTTTTGCGTTCTGTGCCGTTTATCAATACCCTGTTTATCGGTACAGCCTTGCTAGGCATAGCTATTGCAGTTTGTAATGTGCTTTTACCAGGCTTGATCAAACGCGAATTTCCAAACAAAGTAGGTCTCATGACAGGTACATACTCCGTTTCTTTGAATCTATGGGCAGCGATTGCCTCAGGTATAAGTATTACTCTTACCCAAGGGTTCGGTTATGGATGGCGTAATGCCCTTGTGTTCTGGGTTTTCTTATCTATTCTGTCCATTTTATTCTGGATCCCTCAGCTGCGTGTTCATCATCGGCCATCGAATTCTCCAAAACAAGAGAATACTTTATGGCACTCGGGCCTAGCCTGGAAAGTAGCTTTTTTCATGGGGTTGCAATCATCGATCACTTATTCCATTTTCGCCTGGTTTCCTACCATTCTTCATCAGCAAGGGATGAGCCAAACAGCTGCAGGGTGGCTTCTATCGTTAGCACAATTCGCCAGCCTGCCAGCAACATTCATAGTGCCCATTTTGGCTGGCCGCAGTTCAAACCAACGGAGTCTTGTCGGTTTCGTTGTGATCTGTTTACTCCTTGGCTGCTTTGGTCTTCTTAGTGGAATTACATTGTTAGCACCGTTATATGCTATACTTTTGGGTTTTGCCATTGGGGCTGCATTTGGCTTGGCTACGATGTTTTTTACCCTTCGTACATATAACGCAAATCAAGCAGCAGAGTTATCAGGAATGGCTCAATCAGTAGGGTATATAATTGCGGCAATTTTTCCGACTCTTTTCGGCTTTATCCATGATATTACCCACAGTTGGACTATCCCTTTACTTATACTGATTGCTGTAACTATTCTTCTCTTCATTGTTGGAATGGATGCCGGTAAAAACCAATATGTAATCTCTCAAGAAAGCATAAATAAATCTAGTTCATTAAAGCAAAAGGCTAAGTAAGATATATAAATGAGCTGCCTATTAATGAAACGGCATGAGAATTGAAATGGTTCACAGTGAAGCTCGATAAGTTGCACTCATAGAAAAACACCTCCAAGTTGCTTTTAGGTATTCCATACCCGTCTTTCAACTTAAAGGTGTTTTTATTTCTCTCATTCTACGAGGTCAGTCCCAATTATCAGCAGGCTCTTTTACAGATGTCTAGCTCCAGGGCGCTTTAGATTTTCTTATAAGCGATTCTTTTTTCTTTGGAACAGCATTTTTATAGCAAGCGGGATGACTCCGAACCATTTGCTTGAAAAAGGCTGTTTTTCAAGCTTCCTTTGCAGACGATGCTGCCTTCGGTCTTCTTTGGGCACAGCCATTTGTTTAACGACTTGCTGTGTCATGTATTTTACATAATCATTTGTCTTCACTTTTACCACCCATATGCAGTATATCCTCTTCAGGCTGTTTTTATACTTCCTAGAATTTCAGCAGCTATCGCTTCAATGCTTTTCCCTGTTGTATCGATATGATACTCCGCTTCTTCATATAACGCCTTCCGTGATGAGAATAGGGGCAGCAGATCTTTTTTCTTCTCACCGCTAATTAACGGCCGGGTTTCATCATCGGCGAGTCTATGCAAAACCTCCTCCGGTTCGCAAAAGAGATACACATAATAGCCGTTTTCCCTCATCCATACCCTGTTCTCTCTCCTAAGAATGATCCCGCCGCCAGTAGTAATGACACAATCCGCAGTCGGAAGTTTACGGAGCATGTCCGATTCCAGCTGCCTGAATGCCAGCTCCCCTTTATGTGAAAAAATCTCGGAAATACTCATTCTTTCATTACTTTCCACTTGCTCATCCGTATCAAAAACCGGAAGGTTCAGCATCTCACTCAAATGCTTTCCCACAGTTGTTTTCCCTGAACCCATAAAGCCAGTTATATAAATTGCCCTCATAGTGCCACCCTCCGTGCATGCGCTATTTTTCTATCCATTCTATCATCTTTTGTGCCGGAAGGCTGTAGCGAAACTTCACTTCTACTTTACGATTGCCAATCGTAGATCCAAATAAGACTATAAGGAGCTCCTCTTCATTCAATTTACTTACTTGATAGTAGACATCTCCCTTCGGATAAAAATAGATCCCATCATACATCACTGCTCCCTCAGCATTCTCTAATTCTGTTAACAATTCCTCCGCTGCCAGCCGTATTAAATGATCAAGCATTAATTTTTCCCTGGTTTCCTGTTGAAACTTCTTTTCTGATACATAAATTTCAGCAGCAGAGATAACCATCAGCAAAAATACTGATGCCAATATAATTACTAGCGGAAAAACAGAACCTCGCTGATTATTCACCGCCTCCCTCCCCCGCTCATATAAGGCCTTAACGTACATTGATAAACCTTGCCCTTCTTATCAGTAACCAAAATTTCCACGGCAGAAGTGTGTTCAATAAATTTAACAGCAGCGATATTCTGGAGCATTGGGTCATGTCCTGTTCCATTAAGCCTGCGTCTCAATTTATCCTGATATTTTTCAATTGTTATTATGTCACTCCCATGCCCCAGCTGAAGAGTATTATTTACCACGTTCATGCTATTTGACCTTCGTACTTCCTTTTTTGTCTGGTTTAGAAAGACTTCCCACTCCAGGGGATTTAGGCTGCGGGCATCCGGCAGCCATTTTTGAGCCATGGTAAACATTTGCAGTGCGAATGAAGCGATAAAACACAAAATGACTAGGGAAAATAACATCTCAATTAAAGTGAATCCGCTATCTTTTCGCAAGATCACAAATCGTCCTGCTTTTCCCTTCAAATGATTCATATTTCAGACATCCTTCCATAAATCCTGGATAGTCAGAAGGCATGCTCCATGTTATATCGAATGTTCCGCTGTCAAGCTCATTTGTTAATGGTAATGTTTCTCCCTCCATATACGCCTCCAGCTGTTTATATAGCAGATGGGCAGCTTTAGTATCCAATTCTGCATTTTTTCGTGCAGAATTGATAGCAGTGAACATCGGGAGGAGCGAAAAACCAATAAAACAACATACGAAAAATCCTGCCAGCATTTCTACATAAATATATCCCTCAGACCTTCTCAAACCGGAATCTCCCTTGTCCAAAGTTCAGTATCATATTATATGTGGAACGTTCATCATAAATTATCCATGTTCCGGACTGGCTTACACTGCCTGTCGATGTAAAATAGACAATAAAATCAAGGGTGCCCCTTTTAATATTGATGCCCTTCGGTATGTCACGCTGCAGTAAGGTACCATCCAAGTAGGATTGGACTAAATATCTCCGGGTATTTTTATCAATGATCACGGAAACATGGACTTGGTGTGAAATTGCGTACTGATGGGCATATAAAAGGTCTGTGCTGAGCTGATTAAGAAATAGCTTTAGTCTATATTCCCTGATGAAATGGGGATACAGGCTGCTGCTAAGCGTGAATAACATTATGAAAATCGACAGAACAATTAATATCTCTGAAAGTGTAAAACCCTTTTGCCCTTTGCCCTGATATGGGATTAATCTATGGAGCTGCGGCAAGAGTAACCTCCCCTTCAGCACTTATTGCAATAGGATCTCCGTTCGGGCAGGATGTTTCTTTGAGATAACCTCCAGTTTTCAACTGGTCAACGCTGGCAGGCAACACATTTTTATCAATCTGATAAGCCTGTACCTGCGCTTGAACCATCTTGATAAACGCGGCACACCCCTTATCCTGAATAGTTGATTGGTGCTTTGTTATATTCGGCACAGTGATAATTAGCAGAATCGATATTACTAGCAGCACGACTAGCATTTCAATTAAAGTAAAACCCTTTTGGTTCAAAATATATCCTCCTTACAGTTCATTTAGCAATGAAAACATTGGCATTAATACTGCCAGATAAATAGATACAATCAGCAGGCCAACAGCTGAAAAGAGGATAGGCTGGATAATCCTCAGTCCCGCGGATGTCCGCTCTTCCAGCCCCTTTAAAAGGTATCTGCTGTAATGCATAAGTTCCTTGTCAAGCCTGCCGTACTTTTGCCCGTTTGCAACGATTACGCTGATATGCTTTTCGAAATAAGGAAGAGAACGGAAAATGTCTTCCAGGGCTCTTCCCTCTGCCAATTCGCTTCTAATTTCTAAACAGAGCTCCTGATAAAAGGGCTGCCGGGAATTTTGTGCAAATAAAGAGATGCTTTCATTAATCGATAGACCGCCTGAGAGAAGGCCACTGAACTGGCTTGAAAAAAAATGAGTATCATAGAGCCTGATAAATGCACCGGCAACTGGGATGTTCAAAAGGATTAAACGTTGTTTAAGAGAGGAAAGCTTGCTGAACCAGCAGGTTTTGAGCATATAAAAGAGAAAAAACAGGAGCAGGAAAACAGCTGGGAGGTAAGGGAGAACCGCAGAAGCTGCACTGATTAACCGGAGGAAGATGCTTGTCTCAGCATCCATGGATTGGAATAATGTTTCGAATTTTGGCAGGAGCATTTTCTGAAGGATAAAAAACACGTTCCCGACAAATACAATCAGAAACATTGGATAAAGCAGCAGCTTCTTCATTTTTTCCAATTCTGAACTTCTTCGGCTCCAAAAAGTACCGCCTTCCTTTAAAGCATACGCAAGATTGCCGTATTGCTCGGCATAGAAAATAAAGCTGATCAGCTGGGGGTGAAACCCGATGGTATGGAGAACTTTATGGAGAGGCTCTCCGCTCCTTAGCAGAACAATTGCCTCCGTAATAACGAACTCCTTTTTAGGCGGCAGCTGCAGTCCAATGAATTGGAGGGCGTGCAGCAATGGATAGCCTTGATCAAGAAGTTCGCCAAGATCCAGCAAAAATTGACCCTGGCTTTTGACATTCCATTTAGGTTTCTTCTTCATTAGCATTCACCCACCGTTCGTACTCCTTGGATTTTACATAGCCCAAAGCCACAGCCTTTCCGATTTCATTTTTCAGCTGCCGGTATGTGCTCTTTTCCCTTACGCCCTGGACTTCAAGGAGTGTATTTGCTAAGTCCTTTCCATGCAGTAATTCATAAACGCTCGCCCGCTTATTATGTTTCATGGTACATATACCGGTGCATTCATTCCCGCAATGAGGACAGTTTAGTTCCAGCAGTCTTTGGGCAGTTACAGCAATCAGTGTCTGTTCTATTTCGAGCCAGCTTACCCCGAACTCCAAAAGACGGTAGACCGCTCCCTTTGCATTTCTTGTATGCATCGTTGTTAAAATTAAATGTCCTGTCATTGCAGCACGAACAGCAATTTTTGCCGTCTCGGCATCCCGGATTTCACCTACCATTATGATATCCGGATCATGCCTCAGAACGGCTTTAAGGCCGACGGAATAGGTAATCCCGGCTTTTTCATTAATTTGCACCTGGAGCATTTTATCCGATTCATTTTCGATGGGGTCTTCCAGGGTAATGACATTCCGATTTATCAATTCCCGGGCATGATGGAGCAGGGAATATAAAGTGGTGGTCTTGCCGCTTCCGGTCGGCCCGGTAAATATTATCATACCGTGGGAATGTTTCAACAGGGCCATCAGCTTGCGGGCATATGCTGGAAAAAGTGAGAGCTGCTGCAGCGGTAGAATATTGTGCTGGGGAATCAGGCGGATGACGAGGCTTTCAGATGGAGAAGCAGGAAGCGTGGACAGCCTTAATCCTACTTGTTTTCCATTAGCGGACAGCGTAATTGCACCGTTTTGAGGTCTCCTTTTCTCACCGATGTCCATTGAGGCAAGGAATTTGAAATGGGATATAAGCCGTTCTGATTCATGTTTGTTTAATAGTTTTTGCGGGGTTAGCTTATCGCCTATACGGAATTGGACGAGCGGTTCACCTTTCCGGGGGAGGATATGGATATCTGTAGCAGCAGCATCCAAGGCCTGAATGAGGATTTTCTCAGCAATTTGTTCAATCGATTCCAATCAATACTTCACCTCCTATTCTTACCCAACTCATTTCGACAGCAAATGGCAAAATTCCTTCAAAAAAATAAAATTTTATACACATGCGGCTATTAACCTTATGGAATATCTTCAAAAAGCGCATGACATGCCCGTTACTTCCCTTTCCCGCTCTTATATAAATCTCTTTTTTCTAACAAAAAAAACGAAAAATTATAGTTTCATCCGATTCGTTCACAAATTTTTAATATTTTTAAAAATTTATATACTTTGTATATATTTTGCACAATTATTGTATACCACTTTGCACTATAAATTACTTTTAAATGTGAACTTTTTCTAAACACGCTGTTTACTGCTGTTATCATCATTCCAATGTTTTTAGGACTGTATTATAATGGAATTAATTATTCTGTGCCCGAGGTGAAGAGGATGGAACAAACATTAAAAATAACCAGCGTTTTATCAGATCCGACCCGCTATTATATCTATCAATATATAACAAAACGCCATCAGGAAGTGACAGTCCAGGAGATCGCTGATTCCTTTACGATCCACCCTAACGTTGCAAGACTGCACCTTTCCAAGCTTGAAGATGTGAACATGCTGACATCCGAAACAAAAAAGACCGGTAAAGGCGGCCGTCCAAGCAGATTGTACCGGCTTTCTAACGATGTGATCCAGCTTCACTTTCCATATCGAGACTATCAGTTGCTTGCCCGCATTGCTATTGAATCTATGCTTACATTAGGAGAAGAAGGCAAAAAGGCTTTATTCCAAACCGGCAGGAAGTTCGGTCAGGAACTGGTTGAACAGCATCTAAGCTCAGGAACTCTTGTGACCGATCTAACGTTTGATCAAAAGCTGGTTATTCTAAAGGAAGCAGCATCTATGGCAGGCCTTTACCCGGAATTTCAGCCTAATGAAGAAAATACAAAAATCTACTTCCAGATCTTTAATTGCCCATTTAAGGAGATCGCTTACCATGATGCAGAAGCAGTTTGTGATATGCACCACGCTTTCTTGCAAGGCATGTTCCAGTCGCTGTTTGATTCAGTCGAATTGGTGGAAAAGGAAACAATGACTGCCGGCTGTGATTCATGCTCATACCAGGCATTCGTCACAAAGTAGCAACAATCTTAGCTTTACACGGTAAGACCTTCTAATTTATAATAATTTAGTGATGAACAAGATGGGAAAAGGAGGGATTCAGATGGAGCGCATGTACAGAGTTCTTGGATTTTGGACAGGTATTTTTGCTGTAATGTTTTACCTTGGCGATATGTATACAACATCTCTAATTTTCTTTGGCCAAACAGGATTTTTTATTCTATTAAGTTATTTAAGGCTGTCTGAACGGATGTATATTTACGTTTTCGGAGCATATCTTACAGTTTTCTTTGCCGGATTCACATATTGGAGCACTTTTATGATGATTCCTGGCGTTACCGGCGGACATTGATCTTTACGCCGAATTAAAGCGGTACCAATACATAAGAAGCTGACCTCTCGGGGGTCAGCTTTTTTTATGCATACTATTGGGAAAACCGGCTGGCTTAGATTGTAAAAGGGGCATTCAATTCATCTGAAAACAATCCTATGCTGTCAGATATATTTTTTGCCTGTATAAGAGTCCTGAAATGCGAGCTGATCCCGCCCGGCATAATTAAACTGCGGATCGCCCTGTTCCGTTTGCTTGTTTCCGAGAACGGATCAGGATCATAATGCTCCTTCAGCTCATTTAAAATCCCAGTTTTTAATAAGAACTGATTTTGCTCCATCAATCCCTCGTTTTTAAGTCCAAAAGCGGTGCCATACTTGATTAGGGCATCAAAATGAATATGTGTAGTAATATCCATTTCTCCCGGGTTTTGCAGAACATTATCTATTAATTGGTGCTTATAATACCCACGCAGGCTTCCTGCTTTATGTATCGGGTGCTGCCATTCATCATTTGTGTACCCATAATCAAATGTTATGAGTACCCCTCTATCAAGCTTACCGGCCATTTCCTTAAGATAGGAAACCATTTGCAGCGGAACTTCATATCTTTGCCCATTTTTCAGCTTAACATTCTGATATTTAAGGTATGCCATTATGTCTTCGTTTTTGAGCGGAGCCAAGTCTTCAATCAGCTCTCCATCCTGACAGGTAATCATTACTTCAAAAATCTGCCCCTCTTGGCTTTCAATCACGTGTACCGGGAATGCATCGAATAATTCGTTTGAAAAAATAATACCGGAAATGCTTTCAATCTGATCAAGTCCAGAGAAGAATACAGATTTCGGATGCTCCTTTAATCTTTCTTTTTGGAGCATTTGATGGTATGGGCTTGTTTCAATCATGTGATAGATTAGGATATGATAAATTTCTGGGTCAATCCTTTTGATATGAGACAATACTGCTTCAGCAAGACGGCCATTTCCTCCGCCAATTTCATAGATTGCTGGAGGCAAATGTCCATCTTTCATTAAATGGACAAACCATCTCGCCAGTGACCGCCCAAATACGTCAGAAAGATTGCTGACGGTATAAAAATCACCGCCCTTTCCAATCTTTTGCTTTTCGTTCATATAATACCCTTTTCCGGGGGTATACAGAGCCGATGAGATATAGTCAGCATAAGTTATAGCGCGGTTTTCTTTGGTGTTCAGCATGTTAATAATAAAATTCTTCATAAAATCTCCCAATTTTCAATTTTCACTATTGACACAGTGGAAATTTTCTAATATATTACAAATATAGTAGCTTAACTATATCCCCTCCCATTATATGAATAGAACATCCCCTAGGAAGACCCTTCTCTTTACGAGAAGGGTCCTCCTATTTTCATTCCTATTATCCTGATTTAGCTGAAACCGTTTAAGAATGGATTGCCTTCCATTTCATCGATTAGAGTGGTAACTGGTCCGTGACCCGGCATCACTATTGTATTCTCAGGCAGGGTTAGCAGCTGGCTGTGAATGCTTTTTAACAGCTGATCGTGATTTCCCCCAGTTAGATCTGTCCTGCCAATACTGTCTTTAAATAACACATCTCCGGAAAAGACATAGCCATCCTCTTCCACATAATAAGAAACACTGCCCGGTGAATGCCCTGGTGTAAATAGCACCTGAAAACGGAAGCTTCCGATTGTAAGTTCCTTCTCGTCTTTGATAATGTGCTCAGCTGGTTTCATTCTCATTAAGGGTTCCATTCTGAAAAAGCCCGACCCGTTCAGGGCAGGATCAGCAAGCCACTTCGCTTCGTTCACATGAATGTAGGCTGGAATATCAAATTTCTCCCTTACTGCATCAAGGGCGCCGATATGATCGAAATGGGCATGGGTCAACAGGACAGCCAGCGGTTTATATTTCTTTGTATATATATATTCTATTAGCCGGCTTGCTTCTTCACCCGGATCAAAAATGATGCATTCTCCTATTTCGTTTGAGAGGATATAGCAATTTGTTTGTAAGGGCCCTAACGGCAGCTGGTACCATTTCATCCTTTTCATCTCCAACCATCTTTTTCTATTTATTTTACACTAAATGCGGTAAACTTTTAAGGGATACTAGTTAGGAGTGTTTCATATGCAGACCGTTTATGCTGTAGAACTCAAACATACAGCAAGCGAATTCCCGGAACTTTTTGATTTGCTTCGGGAATATACAGATTCTTCCGCTGTTTATCGTAATTTTATGATCATATCTGACCGGAATGAGTCAGATATTTGCAAGCAGATTTCAATGGCAGCCCAGTCATTTTCAGGAATCCATTCCCTTTTAAAATTTGCAAAAATGAAAAAAGAAGCATTGTTTACGGATTATGGATTTGAGGCAGATGGTTTTACTTTTTTATTCAAAGAAAGTTTAACTGCGTTCTGTTTTATTGATCGCGCAAAAGAAGACACCGAGATGGCATTGCTGGAGATGGATGAATTCCTGATAGCCTCCTGTATTTTAGATGGTCAAGAGTTTTTCTTTGCTGAAAGCTCACAAACTGAACTAATTCTGGGCTTATGCAGAGCATATGACATAGAAGTGTCATTTTTAAATCTCGACAAATATTAGAAAAAATATTAAAATAAAACCGAGTGCAATCATCTTTACATAAGAAAGAGAACGCTTTATTTTCAGGACTAGCTACGCCAATGAGTAATGACTACATAATAAGGGGGCATAACAATGGGATTAATGATCATTCTTAGTCTTGTAACAATCCTTGCAGTATTTGCTACACTAAGTAGCTTAAAGAACAAGAATTTCCTTGGTTTGTTCTTCGCTGCTGGATCTGCAGCAGTCTTTGGCTGGTTTACAATCATGACAATTCTTAACCATGGATATCCGGTTGCTCACTAAGTGAGACAAAAAAGACATGGTCGGCCCCTCGGGATTTAATTATCCGAGGGGCATTATTTTATGCAAAAAAGTCGCTTCTAGGGACAGCTAAGTCTTTTTCCCATTAGAAAAGCGCAAGCGCCCTGGTGAAGGAAGAACGATTATGTGCGCCAGTGTTGAACAACCTTCGTCCTGTGGCGACGTCGGCACTAGTACGTTCTCACAAAGCTATACGCTTTTGTTTCGTGTGAAGTATCGCTGCCGCAGCTTTCCTTATCCTGTGCGTCGGGGCTTTATTTTCCTTCTGAAAAAAAGTTGTTGGGCGCTGGAGCAGATATCTATACTTGTTATACTTTCTTACCTTAAAGAAGAAACTTGCCAATGGACAAGGTTTTTCTTCGATTTTGTGACTCTTCCTATAATGCACCTTTAGTTCCAAGCCTGGCCTCAACAGCCTTTAGCTTTCCTTCCATCGTTGATTGCTTATCCCTTCTGTCATCAATCCGAATAGAGGTCGCAACGCGGGAAATGCCTTTAGAAAAGGGCGATTCATGGATTTCCTGGATCACTTCAAACAGATTTGCCAGGTCACCCTCTATAATCGTGTTCATAGGAGTAAGCTGAAAACGAATAACGCCTTTTTCGCTGTACTTTTCCAGGATTCTGTGTATGTCTGCCACATATTCACTCACACTTGGCCCTTCTGTTCCAACCGGAATAACGGTTACATCTGCTATCGCCATATTTTACCCATCCTTTCTTGCTTCCACCATATCAAATACCTTTTTTGCATGCAAATCAATGATTTTCTCTAGCTGATATCCGTATAAACACAAGTTGCCATCCGGGTTACATTGCAGAGGTGCATTTTCTGCGTTTTCAACTATTACAGTCTGCTGTTTGCTATTCCAGTCGAAACTAACCAAGTTAGTCAGTTCTTCTCCGCTATCACCAGACAGAAAGGTTAAAAGTGTCCTCTTTTTTTCAACAATTTCCCAATATGGTATGATCGGTTCATCATTATTCCAAGTCAACGGTTTTTGAAATAAGAGTTGAGTGTTTCCGCTATCACCAATTAATTTATACTCCAGGCTAGTTTTATCTTGATCCAGCTGTATGATCATCAAATTTTTATTCAGTTTTCTATATTGAATGATGCTTTTCACAACCTCATGAACTTCATTCCCGTAAAGTTTTTTCTTCAAAAGTTTGCCTTCCATATGCTGCTGATTTTTATTTATATCCATAAACAGGAATTCATCAGGACCTGACCATTGGGCAAAAGGCTTGGGAATATTGATCGGTACAATCGTTTTCTGCTTAGCATTCAATAAGTAATTCGTAAACGTCCAATCTTCAAAAAAACTTGTAACTAACAGTTTTTCTTCGTCGTTCATATTCCATTCAAAGGAGATTTCACTTGAAGAGATAGAAGCACCATATAGAGAATGTCCGTCCCGGGAAATAATTTCGATATCAGCCTTTTCAGGTGAAGATGAAGTATGAATAAGTAAAAAGGACTTGCGAGGACTGATGCTAACCGTGATTATTGGGTTCTTCTTGGAATACAGCACGTTCTCTTTTCCATTCCATATGTCATATTCCCTTACTTCGAAGGAATGATTTTCTGTTTCTTTTGTAATAAAAATAGCCGTAGTGTTACTGGTCCACCCGATAAATCTGTCAAATACAGCACTCTTTAGCTTTACCGGTTCAATTAATTCTTGACTTTCATTCTTTGAATTGGCTTTTTGCACGCCAATTTCGCCAGTCATCTTCTTGTTCTCTGTTTCACAGCCAGCCAGCAGCACAAACAGGAAGAGGAGGAAAGCTATAATTCTGCCGCTGCCTAATAATGCTTTTCCGTTTGTGCCTTGCAATATTAAAAAGGGCATTTTTATAATTTTGAAAATCCCCGCTCTCCCCTTTCCTTAATATTTTTTTGTAACCCTATTATAAAGCAAAAATCCGGCTTATTGCGCGTACAATTTTTTTATTTTTCCATAGAAAAACCCTGCCATTTAGGACGGCAGGGTTTGATCCGCTATTTTGTATTAGCAGCTGAGGATTTCTTATTGTCATTTGATTTATCATTGTCATAAAAACGGAGCAGATCCCCGTAGATAATTTTGTCTGAATACTCAAGCTCCTGCTTGGCTTTTTCCATATAAGGCTCACAGGCTGTGTCCTCAATCGGTTCTCCAGTGGCTTTATTATAACAGGTATCTCTAGTATAAACATAATCCTTAGTAATGAAGCTGCCATCCCGCAGTACGGTAAAGTCCATCTTCTCTTTAGAGAGCAGATCTGCCCCAAATTCAATATTATCCTTCGTCTCAACGCCCAAAAGATGGAGAATCGTTGGCTTCAAATCGATTTGACCGGAAACCCTGGAAATTGTTTTTCCTTCTTGTCCGGGTATATGGACAATTAATGGAACACGCTGAAGCTGAGTTGAATCGAATGGCGTAATTTCCTTGCCCAGTAATTGGCCCATTGCTCCATTGTGGTTCTCAGAAATCCCATAATGGTCACCATAAATTACAATAACTGAATCGTCATACAAACCTTTTTCCTTTAAGTCATTGATAAATTGCTCAAGCGCTTCATCTGTGTAGCGGACTGTTGGAAAATAGCGGTTCAGAGTCTTGGAATCTGATGTATATTCATCAATTGACCTGTCCTCTTCTGCAAGAGTGAACGGAAAGTGATTTGTCAGCGTAATGAATTTCGCATAAAACGGCTGAGGCATTTCAGTTAAATGCTGTATGGACTGCTTAAAAAATTCTTTGTCCTTCATACCCCAGTTAACCGAGTTTTCCTCTGTTTCAATAAAGTCATTGTTGTCATAGAAACGCTCATAGCCCAAAGACTTGTACATAATATCGCGATTCCAGAAGCTTTTATTATTAGCATGGAGGACGGATGTGAAATATCCCTTTTCCCCCAGTATTTCCGGCAAAGCTTTATATTCGTTTTGTGAATGGGTAAAAAACACAGCACCTCTGCCAAGCGGATATAAGGAATTTTCCAGCAGGAATTCGGAATCCGAGGTTTTGCCCTGTCCGGTTTGATGATAGAAATTATCGAAATAATAGCTTTCCTTAATAAATTTATTTAGGAAAGGAGTAACCTCCTGGCCGTTTATCTTCCGGTTGATTACAAAGTTTTGGGTTGATTCCATGGAAACAACAATTAAGTTTTTACCCTTTGCTGCGCCAAACAGTTCATCATTCGGCTTTTTATAATTAGCCCGCACATAGTTTTCGATATCCGCAAGCTCACTGCCATCAGCCATTGCACGCTGGGCAGAGGATTTGGACTGCAAAAACACATCATATAAATGATAGTTGTAGGTACCAATATTTTTTACGAGTATTTCCCTGTCGAAGGTTCTCGTCAAAAGCTGTGGCCGCTCCGTTTCTGCAAGGCCAAGATTTAGGAAAGAAATTGCAACTGCAACTAAGAAGTAGGCTCTCCGGTCAAGTTTCCCTGAACGGGTAAACGATATAAAATCCGGCTTAACTTTCAATAAAATTGCAAGCAGCAGGATATCTATAAAATAAAAAAGATCTGTTACAGATATCAGCTCGGTAACGCTGCCCCCCAGATCACTCATATTGCTGGTCTGGAACAGCACTGGAATAGTTAAAAAGTCATTAAAGAACCTATAGAAAACGAGGTTCGCGAACAAAACCGCCGTTATTATGAAGCTTGTGATAAGGATATAGCGGTTACGGTTCTTTTCCTTTAAGAACAGGCTAACTCCAAGAATGAACAATATGAAGCTTAAAGGATTAATAAACAGGATAATCTCCTGTGTCCAGTTTTCAATGTCAATGTCAAAGCTAGTCTTATAGGCGATATAGGTTTTTATCCATAAAAAGAGTGTAGCCAGCAATAAAAACGGCACACTTTTCAAGGTGAAAAATCTCCTCATTCGGCATCCTCCCCTGTAAGCTTTTCCAAAAATCGTTTTTTATATGAGTCCGCACCATAGGTATTACTATCCATTATACAGAAAGTGAATGCAGGCAAAAAAAACACTATTTAATCTTAATATTAATTTTACCAAAATGCAAATTGCCATTCACACTGCTCTGATAGAATGATAATTTCATTGATATTCTACTACCCACCTAATTAGACGAATGAAACCGAAATAAGTTTCAGAAAAAACCGAAGCCAGAATAGTCTAAAAATTAATCAGGAGCTCCCCGGCCCGGCGGAAAGCTCCTGATATTTCAAAAATATATTATTCTGCCAGAGTATTCTTCACAAGCCATGCTGCCCCAATTATACCTGCATCATTGCCGAGGGTCGCGATATCGAGCTTTGTAGATTTAGCAACCCTTGGAAAAGCAAATTTCTGAAATTGCTCTCTTAAAGGTTTCAGCAGCGTATCACCTGCTTTGGAAACGCCGCCGCCTATAACAATCTTTTCAGGATTAAGAGCATTTGCCAAATTGGCCAAAGCCAGCCCAAGATATTTGGCGACCTGATCAATAACTGTCAGGCACAGCTTGTCACCCTTGCTTGCATATTCAAAAATATCCTTTGAGGTAAATGTTTCAGGCAGTTCCGTTGTGCCGTCAAAGCCTTTTAACGCCTCATTCATTAGGCGGACAATCCCAGTTGCGGATGCGATGGTTTCCAGGCAGCCGGTTTTTCCGCAGTTGCAGGGATAGCCATTGTTAATTTCTGAAGTAATGTGGCCAATTTCCCCGGCAGCCCCGGAAATCCCCTGTACTAGTTCTCCATTGGCAATTACTCCTCCGCCTACTCCTGTTCCAAGCGTAACGCAAACTAAATCTTTTGCTCCATTGCCAGCTCCCTTCCACATTTCACCAAGAGCAGCAATATTTGCATCATTTTCAACCACAGCAGGCAAAGACGTCTCAACCTCCAGCAGATCCTTTAAGGGATAGTTTTCCCAACCAAGATTGACTGCTTCAAAAATCATACCATTTGAGCCGTTTACGGGTCCGGGCGCTCCCATGCCTATACCAAGCAACTTCGACTTTGGCTGCCCTAATTCTTCAAGCTTGCTGTCTATTGCTTTTGCAATATCAGTAGTAATATTCTTTCCTTTGCTGCTTATATCAGTTGGTATTTCCCATTTATGCTTGATTTCTCCATACATGCTGATAAAAGCCAGCTTAATAGTAGTCCCGCCTAAATCAACGCCCATCAGCCACTTATCCATTATGCATACTCACCTTTTTAAGGCAGTTTTACCTGCTCTTTTCTTTTTCAATCTGTATTTGCTGCCGTAATAGCAGCATTGCCATTTGAAAATCCCTTGTTTCGATTAATTGGGAGCTATACAGTTCCCTTACTTCAGCTTCCATTAGCTCAAGGTCGGCAACACGATCTCCAATATAGATAATTGTTCCAAACTTTTTCAGGAATTGCTGCACATCATAAATCGTTTTCATAAGTTCCCTCATTTTAGGCCGGTTTACGTGTAATCTTTGTTAAGTCACATTTACACCGTTACAGCCATTGTTTTCATTACAAAATTATATAGGATGAAATTTGAACCGACAAGTTAAAGAACCATAAAGTCCTTTTACTAGTTCATTCATTGTTGTTTTTCATACTTGTCCTTCTCTCGGCATATATTTTAGCTGATATGACAGATCCGGAGGAATATTTATGAATAAAAAGCACATTTCTACAATGATTCTGGCTGCTCTAACAATTTGGGTCATTGTCTACTACAGCACTGCGAAACAGGCCGAAGAAACAATTATATTTTTTCCGCTTGACCGCAATGTATCCTTTGAGTCAGCATCAACCGCACTTGTACCAAGAGATACAAGCCCCAACAAATTCACAATTGATTGGAAGGCTTCATCCCAATTAAGCGAAAAGGCATATTTGCGCCAGGATGTGTCATTGCTTTACGTAAACAGCCGACTTGCTGGAATTTTAAAGGACTGGAAACAAAACACTGATAAGCTTGAACAAAACCGGGAAGTAACTCTGGCAGACAGCAGCTTGCTGAAGGGGATAACCTTCCATTATGCCGAGCTGCAGAAAGAGCCCGAATCCTATTTGAGTGCACAAGAAATGAGCAGCAGCACCTTATATGTTGTACAATCTGCTTTTTCAAAATTACAGCATTTTAAACAGCCGCTTTCCGATGAGCAAAAGGACTGGAAACAAACGCTGGATTTAGCTGGTGCTGCAGTTTCCAGCAGAGCGTGGGAAGCGGCGATAAAGAAGTTTTCAATCAACCGGGATGAATACAGGATGCTCCCATTGACAGAGCTGGCGTTCAATCAGGATGAATTGCTTGAAGGTTATCCTAAACAAAAGCAGGATGAAATAATCGGTAAACTGTGGGAGGGACTTTATAAAAATTATGTTCTTGGTATAAAAAAAGAGGATGGCTCGTCTATTGATCCCGCAGGAAGTACCATCCCCCTCCTTTTGGTATCAAAGCCAAAAGGCGAGCTGATTGTATTGATAACGGCGGCAGACGGCACGCCGTCGCTTCTTCGCCAAAGGCTTTAGCGCATTTCGTTCATTTTATCCAATAATTCAATATATATCTTTTCGTCCGGCTGCAGCTGCACAGCTTTGCTCGCATGCTCTTTAGCGGCACTGGCATTTTGCAGGTTAATGTACACAATAGCAAGCTGATAATGGGCTTGGTGGAATTCAGGG
Source organism: Bacillus sp. M6-12 (assembly GCF_002860285.1). Lineage (GTDB taxonomy): Bacteria > Bacillota > Bacilli > Bacillales > DSM-1321 > Peribacillus. The sequence goes on along the minus strand of NZ_PGVF01000027.1, from coordinate 88,132 downwards.
TTTTGTTCCACTGCCTTGGATAAAAAGGCCTCTGCTTCCGGCAAGTTGCCCTTTGTCAGCTGCACTGTGCCAAGAATAAAATAAGTTTCCGGACCAGCCTGCCCGTTCTCAACGGATTCGTTCAGAACTTCGAGGGCTTTATCTTCTTTGCCTTCCTTAATATAAGAACTGGCAATGGCGGCTATCGCCTGATCATTTGCCGCAGGTTTTGCTCCCTGCTCACTAAAGCCCCACTGCAGCAGAAAATATGTTACCGCTGCCGTGGCCGCAAGGAATAGAAATTGCCTGCCAAATGCCTTTTTCCCTGGCAGCCCCACCGCGCCGGAGGCCAAGAATCCTCCAATTAAACCGCCGATATGACCTGCATTATCTATACCTTCCATAGAGAATCCAAAGGCAAGGTTAATGATAATCAAAACGATTATATTCATCCCTATCGTTTTGAAAAATATTTTTCGATGGTTCAAGCCAAAAAACAGCAGCGCCCCGAAACAGCCAAAAATGGCACCGCTTGCTCCAGCAGAAATATTTGGACTGAACAAAAAGCTGCCAAGCGTACCTGCAAATCCAGCAAATAGATAAATTAACAGAAATCGGGTATTTCCATAAATCCTTTCTACGTCAGCCCCCAAATAATAGAGGGCAAGGGTATTCATCAATAAATGAAGAACACCAATATGAAGTACAATGGGGCTTAAGAATCGCCACCACTCTCCCTGCAGGATATTAGGGGAATACTTCGCCCCAAATTCTACAAGCGTATTCATATTTTTGCTCCCGCCATTCATTTCAAGCAAAAGGAACATCAGTATTTGAATGCCAATAAAAACGTAAGTAAAAAATGGCTTACTGCGCAAAAACACCTCTTGATCCTGTTTGGCCCGTTGAATATTGGAAGAAATGACCGAATGTTTTATGTAAGCTACTTGGTCTTCGTCCAAGGTTTCGTTTTCTGATAGCTCCAATTGAAGCGGCTTTTTAAGGAGGGCATCGAGCTTCTCCTTATTTTCCGCAAAGTGAGCTGTTTCCAATATAAGTGGGCGGATCTCAATCTTTCGATTCCCTGTTGGCTGGTTCAGATTACTAGTATATTCATCTACCGGGACAAATGCAGAAACATATATGTTCAGCACCTTCAAGGAAGACTTATACAATTCCTTTCTGATCCGCTCTGCATTTAGCACTGTCCTGTCCATATCCCGTTTTAGCCAGCTTCCCCAATCCAGATCATATCTCATTAGCCTGATGACGGGATACTCCTTCTCTGATTCATTTTCAAGCCAGATTTCTTGCTGGTCGTCGGACAGGGTAATCATGCGGTATTCATAAGCATCAGATAGCTGCTTTGCCAATGTCCAAAACAGGTAATCCTCTTTATATCCCAAGCCATTCCCTACTTTCCGAGTATCCTTTTGTTATTCCTTATTCATTTAGAATACACTATAGACGAGAATATCAAAAAATAAAAGGAAAAGGGAGCATACAGTGAACTGCATACCCCCTTCGTACTTTATAGCTTGCTGAAGGGCTTAATATAGCTGCCGTCCTTCAGGAAAAACGTCTTACGGCCTGAACATACTCTGCATCATTTTATCGCGAAGCTGCGGAACATTCAGCGACTTTGAAACAACAAATTTTCTAAGCATGCTGTTGCTTAAGACCACATTCATTAGCCGGTACCTGTACCGTATGGCAGCAGCTGATGCCCCAGCAATTACGATTAATCTCCAAAACGTACGCATAGTCTATTCCTCCCCGCTAAGCGGTTCTGCCAAAGCCAGAACTCGCTGATTTTCCGCACAAAGGCAGATCAATCCCTGCTCACTAAAAATGGGAGCGAGGGCCATAACACCTAAGGACCCGGTGTCTCCATTAGTTTGGTTTTCCGCGGAGGAATTTATCCCGCTAAAGGTCTTTTATATCAAACGGTCTAAAACAGGTTTTGTAGTATTCTTTAAAATCGTGGCAGACTGAGTGAATAGTTCTTGTTCAAATTCACTTAAATTAAGCTCCAGCACTTCACGGATGCCGCTTCTGTTCACAATGGCAGGAACTCCTATGTATACATCACCGTTGCCATATTCCCCGTCAAGGTGGGCGGATACTGTCAGGATGGAGTTTTCATCATGAAGAATTGCCTTTGTAATTCGAATGAGGCCCATGGCAATACCGTAAAATGTCGCTCCCTTCCGCTGAATGATATGGTAGGCAGCGTCCCGTACATTACTAAAGATGTTATTCAGATCCTCCTGGCTGTATTTCCCGCTATTAAGGAAATCCTGAATGTGTTTTCCGCCAATATCCGCGTGGCTCCAAACAGGCAGCTCAGTGTCCCCATGCTCGCCTATGATATAAGCATGGACATTGCGCGGATCGACTTGAAAATATTCGCCAAGCAGAAAACGGAATCGGGCAGTGTCCAAAATCGTTCCTGAACCTATGACCCTTTCCTTCGGCAGTCCGGAAAATTTCCAGGCGGCGTATGTAAGTATGTCCACCGGGTTTGTTGCAACAAGGAAAATTCCATCAAAACCAGAATCCATCACCTGGCCCACAATACCCTTAAAAATCTTCATGTTCTTCTCAACAAGATCAAGCCTTGTTTCACCCGGTTTTTGGTTTGCACCGGCCGTCAGAACGATAAGATCGGCATCCTTGCAGTCAGAATACTCACCGGACCAAATTTTTGTAGGCGAAGGAGCAAAAGGAAGCCCGTGGTTCAAATCCATTGCATCGCCCTCCGATTTTTCTTTATTCAGATCAAGCAGTACGAGTTCCTCGGTGATTCCCTGGTTTAGCAGCGCAAAAGCATAGCTGCTTCCCACAAACCCTGTACCTACCACAACTACCCGGTTTACTTTTTTACTCATCATACAACCGCCTTCCAATTTTATTTTTAATTGAATGTATTTTGCCGGTTAAGAAAGGTTACAGGAACTGCATAATAATAAACCAATATCCCTTTTCACAAAATAGAAAAAAATAAACAACATGCCATTTCTTAAAAAAGCACATAGCCAGCCAGCAGGCTTCCTGCTGCTGCAAAAAAGGTAGATAACCCATTGACCACATCATTATTGAAATGCGCCCAGCCTTTTATTAAAACGGTATCTGTGCCGCAATGCACTTTCTTTTCAGTTTTCAGGCGGCACCTTGGACACCTGTATTCTGCCTGAATAAACGCTCCTAGCAAGGTGTCTGCTAAGTTTCCTGTAAAACCAATAGCAGCAACCGTAATGAACCATGCCAAGCCTTTGCTGAACAGAATGCTGCCAAGGAGAGCTATTAGTAAGGATCCTGCCAGTGCGGCAGCTGTCCCTGCAGCTGAAACGGCTCCTGAAGTCCCTTTTTCCGCCTCCTTGAATGTACGGATAAATACAGGCGGGCGTTTGCTTAGTACACCAATCTCAGAAGCCCAGGTATCCGAATTTGCTGCAGCGATGCTGGCAAGAAAAACTAAAAGCATGATTTCATGATCATATACTAGGTATAGTAAAGAGGCGGCAGCGGCTGCTCCTCCGTTGGCAGCAACTTGTATCCAGTCGCGTGCGCCCCCTTTCTCCAGCTTATCTTCAATCTTTTCTTTCTTCGCAGCCTTGTACTTTGACCAAAAGCTTGAACTGGCAAAAAAAGCGCCCAAAATAAGCAATCCCTTCACTCCAAATGCAAGTGCTACGCAATATCCGACTGCACCTGCTGCGATTGCACCCGAAAAAGAAAGGGACTTAATAAGAAAGCCAGCCATTGCAACAGACGCAATGAGGGCTAAATAAGCCAGCTCAATTTCCATGGCAAAAAACGGTCCTTGTTGGAGTAATAATTTTATCTACTCTTACATCATGAGTTTCATGCGGCAGACAGGGTATTATCTGCTGATCGAATGCCAGGGAGATTTTTGGCCCCCTGTATTGAGGCAAATACCTGTCATAGTATCCTCCCCCGAAACCAAGACGGTGCCCATCAGCTGTAAATGCAAGTCCTGGAACGACCATCAGGCTAATAGCTTCCCTCTGATAGCTTTTAGTCTTTAATGGGTTTGGCTCCTTAAGCCCAAAATATACGATTTCGAGCTGATTAAAATCGGTGATTTCCCTAAAGTCAAGCGTCCGGTTATTTGGCTCGCATTTTGGCACTGCGACGGTTTTTCCTTCCTCCCAAGCCCTTTGTATGATAAGGGAAGTTCCGACTTCGGGCGGTGCAGAAATAGTGATTCCGACCGTTTTTGCAGCGGACCATTCCGGGACCAAAAAGAGTCTATCCGCAATACTCTGTGATAAAGCTGAATATTCTTCTTCAGAAATTTCAGCTAACGAACGCTTCATTTCATTACGCAGAACTTTTTTAGCCTTGTTCAAATTATATTCCTCCCAGACCTGTATTTCATTCAGGCAGCAAAAACTTGCATATGTAAAAGAGTATAAGCACCATGATTAGTCAGTTTTCAAATATACAAAAAAAGCAACAGGAAGTATCCTGCTGCTTACTTAGTTTCGCGATGTGTTGTGTTGCGTTTATCTCTTGGGCAGTATTTCTTAAGCTCAAGACGATCTGGATTGTTACGTTTATTTTTCTTAGAAATATAATTACGTTCTCCGCACTCAGTGCAAGCCAATGTAATATTAACGCGCATGTGTATTTCCCTCCAAACATAATGGCTTCTCCATGTAGGACTTTTCTATAATAGCACTTTTCAATATGAAAAGCTAGTCTGTTTTTCCGGGATTTAAAAAATACAACCATTCGTGCGAAAAACTGCTAATTATAGGTTCTTAGAACTGGCCGTCCTTAATGGAAAATGGCATGTACTCGATTCTTCAATAGAGTATTTATCGTAACAGCCTCGTCTTTGCATTGGGTGACAATCATCCATGCGATTGCATCGGCATCTTCACCCGGAGCTAACTGCGCCTCCAAGGAAAAAGTACTGACGATATTTCCTTTCCCTAGCGGTGAAAAATTCAAGGTTCCGTCAAGCATTGATTTAAAAAGAGTGTCCTTTCCCTTTTGCCTGATACTATATTGCGATAAACCCTTTCCTTCCATAATTCCTCCCAGCAGAGTGACTGTCCCCTTTGAAGAATGTAGTATTGCCTGCTCGCTTGGGCTATAAAAAGCGGTAGCATTAGAACCACAATCACCAGTGTATTCAAAGAATAGCTTGTGAAGGCTGTATGAACGTGAAAAACTCGGTATACTCAGCCTCCAAAAGGCAACCTTTTCAGTATTTGAAGAAAGCTGATCCACTTTAAATTTTTCACTGAAGATACCATTGTGCTTCCCTTCTATTAACCAACTGAATTTTCCTTCTGTCCATAATCCCGCCCGCCACGCATATGAGTTCGTATCCAAGCCGGTTTGGCTATACTGCCTAGAGGCTGATTGAATATGCATCATTTTCCCCCCTCTTTATGTGGTTGTGAAGCAAAAGCTCCTGAAATATTCTTTCTGTTTCCGTACTGACCCTTTCCCAGCTAAAGAGTCTCTGTGCCACTTCTTTTCCAGAGCTGGCCATTTCCGCAGCCGCTTTGGGATTTTCTGCGATATAGCTGATTTTTTCAGCCAAGTCCAGGCTGCACCCTGGTTTTGCCAGCAAACCGCTGTAACCATGTCGAACGATAGCTTTCAGTCCGCCTGTTTCCGAAACGATGGTTGGTTTCCCTGACGCCATTGCTTCTAGTGCCACGATGCCAAAAGGCTCATAAATACTCGGAAAAACGGCTATATCACTATCCTGTAACATCGCATTTCTAATTTCATCGTTTACAAATCCAATAAAAGTAAACTCATCGCCGAGTCCAGATTTATCCGCCATATTTCGGTAATAATCTAGAAGCGGTCCTCTGCCTGCCACAATGAAAGAAATTTCCTTTCCCTGCTTTTTAAGCTCACAAGCAGCCTGAATCAGAGTATCATACCCTTTTTCCGGAACAAGCCTTCCCCAGGAAAATACAGTAGTCCGCTTGCCGCTGCTTGCTTTGCCGCCAGCCTTTTCAGTAAATCCCGCCATAACAGAGTCTACATTAACTCCATTTGGAATGATGCTGATTTTTTCAGGAGGGGCAGTAAAAATATCCTGAAGCTCCTGTTTCATAAATTCACTGCAAACAACAATTTTATCACTGCTGGAAATCATCTCCTCTTCAAGAAGATGGATTGATTGCTGCAGCTTAGTATGGATGCCATTATTCCGTCCATGCTCTGTTGCATGTATAGTCGAAATCAGTGGAATATTAAAAAGCTCTTTCGACGTAATGGCTGCCGCTGCTACCAGCCAATCATGGGCATGTATAAGGTCGGGAAGGCTCCCGCTTTCACAAAGGGTCCTAATTTTAGCAGCCATAGCGATATTTAAGCCGCCAATCCAAGGCAAAAACTCTTCTCCCTGGCCAGCAGGCGGAATTACACCATGTATATGGATGCCTTCAGCCAACTGATACTCTATGAGTCCCTCCGCCTGAGTGGTAATTACATGAATTTCGTGCCCGTTCTCCGCCATTGCCTGTGCAAGTCCATGAACATGCCTGGAAAGGCCACCAACTATATTAGGGGGGAACTCCCAGGATAGCATAAAAATTTTCAGCCGGCGTTTGTCCTTCCTGATACCTTTATTCATGTCGGGGGGGCAAGCGGCTGATTCACCCCCATAGAACATTCTGGCCTGAAGCTTCCATTGCTGCTCAAAGACCTCGGAATAGTCCGCAAATCTTTTTGCCCACATAGCTTGAGCAGTTTCGCTGATGCCAGCCAGGTAATAGGCCCACATGCGCAGCATGGCAGCTATTAGCCTTTCACCACTGGCAGAAGGATACTGTGAATGCTGATAGAATGCAGATTCAATAACACCTTCCATATCGCTTGCAGCCTTTAAGCGGGCTATATCCCTGTCTAAAAAAAGAGATTCACCCTCAAACATTCCTGAGTAGGAAAATGATAGATGGGCTGTCGGCAATTGCTCCTGTTTTCTCTTAATATTGTCTGCTATCGTTTCATTTGAAAGGCTGAAGAAAGTCTGAGGAAAGAAGGCCCCCTCCGCTGAATCCTGAAGCTGATCAAGACCAATAACTGCTGCCATATTATCAGGAGCATGCTCGATTTGCTGAAGCTCGTTTAAGCACTGTATCTTTTTAGCAGGAAGAATTATCATTCCATGCGGACTATAAATCGTTGCATCACTATCTGTAATAGGGTCACTTAATTGAAGCCCCTTTTGATCAATAAAGGTATACCGGAACCCTTTTTCATGAAGGACCTTATCGATTCCAGGCAAAAAAGCGTTAGCTGGAAGCCAAAATCCGATAGGTACGGTACCAAAATAATCCTGAAAAAGCTTAACAGATTGTGTAATTTGCATCGAGACAGCTGCTGCAGACTGAATGGCAGTCAGGGGAAATCCTGAGAGGGAGGATGCCAGCAGGATAATCTTCCCCCGGATGCTTTCTGCCTTTAATCGCGCAATAATACCTGTTTCATGTTTCACGAAGCTGTCTGAAGCCTTCTTCTGGCTCGTTAACCAATCCTGCCAGCCCGTCTGGAAATCTGCATCAGCAAGCATCTGAATTGTTAATCCTGATAATGAGAGATAAAGGCTTTTTCCGTCAGGAATCTTTTCTAGGAGAGTAAATAAGAAGGAAAATTGCTTTTCAACAATACTATATACTCTGTTTTTCTCTTCTGCCGCTAAACAATTCATCTCAATAAACGGTATGTGCCCGTTGATTACTAATTGCATTGTTTTCCCTCCTATTTCCGATCCCTTTCATAATAGGAATACGTGCTTACATGTTCAATCCAATTAGGCTTCTGGTCCTTACCGTGCTTCCATCTTTCTACATCTGGCGCCAGATAACCGCATTGAGCGGTGTCCAATCGGGGCATTTGCAATGGAAAAGATTTCATTAGCGGAACAAAAGTGCCGTTCTCAAACAGCATTCCCATTTCCGCTAAATAAGATCTGTTGGGCTTTAGGCCGCTTATTTGCATATAAGTATCGCGCTTAGGCGTGATAAGGTCGACAGAGTAATGGGCATTATTCCCGCTGTAATGGATGCCGGTAATATCCTGCATTCTAATAGCTAGCTGGTAAAAGCCCGCGTATTTCCAAAAAATCTCCCCTGCTTTCAATGTTGCAGAAGAAAGATTCCAAGTAGCCAAGGCACTATCACTGCTCAGCAGGATGACTGTAAGCCTGTCCTTTGCAGCTGACATAGCATTTCTATTTCTCATATTATTATCTGTTTTTTTCACGTTCTTGCCGGCTGGCGAAGCCTGCATAGGAATTAGATCTTTTTTCACAGTAATAGGTTTAGATTTTCTTTTATTCACTCGAACCGATTCTTCTTCCTTCTGATATTTCGTCCATTGATACTGGACCTTTCCAACTGTCGTGTCCAGCCTTTCTGCAATTTTCCTGAAGGAAAGTCCTTCATTCCGCAAAAGCATAATTTTATCTATCAACGGTATCACCCCACCCTCAAAAACTTACTATCTATATGTACTCAAGCTGCATAATATTCCTGATTTATGTAAATTAATCGTAGCATTTATAGGTTAGACGAACAATAAACACAATTTGTCGACTTTTTGCAAATCCAGAAGCGGCAAAGAAAAAAAATTTTCATTACACCCTTTCAGACATGGTTTAGCTTTGTTATGTTGTTTTTCGACAATAATCCCAGGGAAAACCTGACATTATTCCCGATATTTTTATTATTGGAGACAGAATGCCCAGCAAAATTAATCCACTCGGCAAAAAAATGTGTAGAATAGAGATATAATCAAATCTTTGAGGTGAAATAATGGATTTTGCAATAATATGTTTACTCGTATTTGCGGTAATTTTGCTATTATTTTCTTTCTTCAAAAAAGACCGCATTACAAAGCTAGAAGAAGAAATGGAGCAAATGACGCTCAATCATATGCAGGATATATATCAGTTAAAAAGAAAAATAAAAGTACTTGAGGAAGAATTGCTTATCCAGGATGTGCCTACCGGTAATGGGAAAGGTTTTAGACCAGCTGCGGCACCTGTTTCCGCAAAAAAACCGGCCATTAATGAGATTTTGAAAAGCCAGGTACTATCCCTCTACCAGCAGGGGCTACCTTTGGAACAGATTGAAAAGCAATCCGCTCTTTCTATGAATGAAATACTGATGGTTATCGAAGATCAACAATCGCGGGGGTTCACATCATGAACCGATCTTCATTGAGAGCATTTTCAGCTGGTATTATCCTTTCAGTTGCCTGCCTGGCGGGAGTGCGTTACTTCGTGCCTTCTGATTCAGAACCTACTGTTACTGAAGCTAAAGAATTGCTCACTGAACATGGATTTACAGTCAGCAAAAAGGCAGACCAGAATGCTGGAACTGGCAAACCTGAAAATTCATATGCAAAGGTACAAACGAAGCAATCGGCACAGCAAGATCAGAAAAGGGAAGTAAAACAGGAAGAAATAAAAGCGGTAGTTCCGGAAAGCCAGCCTGATGCTAACAAGAGTGAAAGCAAGACTAACAATAAAGAAGATAAAACTAAGGAAGAGGCTGCTGAAGCTGGGAAATCGGCAAGAACCTACACAATTACAATCGAGTCCGGGATGACTCCTGACGATATCTCTGACATTTTGGTCAGCCAAGGAATCTTAGAAAACGGGAAACCTTTTGAGGAATACCTGGCGGAAAATAATCTACACTCCAGAATTCAGGTCGGGGAATTTGTCGTCACTTCAAATATGTCTGTAGCACAGCTTGCCAACACAATTGCAAGGAAATAATCTTCCTTTAACAGTAAAAAGCAGCCCTTCAGGCTGCTTTTACTTTTGCTATTCATTTAAATCAAGCTGTCTTCCACGGACTAAATAGTAGATGCTTTCTGCAATATTTGTCGCATGGTCAGCTGTTCGTTCCAAATATCTGGCAATAAAGGAAAGCTGGGTTACCTGCTGGAGATTGGTGCTTGTCAGCTGAAGCAGGTCTCGAATGCTTTCACCGTATAAATCATCTACCTTGTCATCCATTTCCGCAATTTTTCGGGCGAGCAGGACATCCTCTGTTTCGAATGCTTTTAGGGACAGCTCGATCATTTCCAGAGTTATTATCTGCATATCTTTTAAATGAGTAATCGGGGTAATAAATGGCTGGTTGCCGATCCGAATGGTTGATTTGGCGACATTTACTCCAAAATCAGCCATTCTTTCGATATCGGAAGCAATCTTTATCGCTGCAATGATGCGCCGAAGATCAATGGCAACAGGCTGCTGCTTGGCAATCAGCAGGATCGCTTGCTCATTGATTTCATTTTCCAGCAAGTCTGCTTTGTTATCATCCTCAATTACCTCTAATGCTTTTTCAAGATCCTGGTTTTCTAAAGCCGAGAAAGATTCCTCCAGCGATTGCTTTGCCAATTCCCCTAACTCGATTACCATATCCTTTAGCTGTTTTAGCTCCGATTCGAACTTTTCGCGTACTACCATGACCGTTTCTTCCTTTCCGGCTTATCCGAAGCGCCCTGTAATATAGTCTTCCGTTCTCTTATCAGTTGGAGTTGAGAAGATGATATCCGTATCCTTATATTCAATAACTTCTCCATTTAAGAAGAATGCCGTTTTGTCAGAAATACGGGCTGCCTGCTGCATATTATGAGTCACGATGATAATGCTAAAATCTTTTTTTAATTCCTGGACAAGTTCTTCTACCTTTAATGTAGAAATGGGATCGAGAGCTGAAGTTGGTTCGTCCATTAGGATTACATCCGGCTCAATAGCGAGACATCGGGCAATACAAATTCGCTGCTGCTGTCCGCCGGAAAGACCATAGGCATTTTCGTTAAGCCGATCCTTTACTTCATCCCAAATCGCTGCTCCGCGAAGACTTTTCTCGACAATCTCATCTAGAACCTTTTTGCTTCGAATACCATGGATCTTAGGACCGTACGCAATGTTGTCGTAAATGGACTTAGGGAATGGGTTTGGTTTTTGGAATACCATCCCCACACGGGTTCTTAAATCTTCAACCCTGAAATTCTTGTCCAGTATATTTCTTTCTCTGTACAAAATCTCACCGGAAATTCGAACTGAAGGAACCATTTCTACCATTCTGTTCAGTGTTTTAATGTAGGTTGATTTACCGCAGCCGGATGGTCCAATGATTGCTGTTACTTCATTTTCACGAATTGCCAGATTAATATTTTTTAAGGCATGGCCTTCCCCATACCAAAGGTTAAGGTCTTTTGTATTGTAAACGATATTCTTAGAAGCCTTTGCCATCTCGGAAACCTCTCTTTTTGAATGGATTTCAGCAATTTTCTTCTCGCGGGCAAATGTTGCCATCATATTAATAGCCTCCTGGACTAATATCTTTTTTGAAATTTATTTCTAATGATAATTGCAATCGAGTTCATCAAAAATAAAACAATTAAGAGAATTACAATTGTCGCTGCCGCCAGATTAGCATATTCAGCTACTAGCGCCGAATCTATAGTCCAATAGTATATTTGCACAGGCAATATAGTAAATCTGTCAAGGATTCCATCCGGAAGTGGGATAAGCAATGCCGGTATACCAATTACAACAAGCGGTGCCGTTTCACCAATTGCCCGGGAAAGGGCTAAGATAACTCCGGTCAAAATTCCAGGTATAGAAGCAGGCAGCACAACATTTTTTATCGTTTGCCATTTGGTCGCTCCCATTCCATAAGATGCCTCTCTTAAAAATTGGGGTACAGCCCGAATCGCTTCCTGGCTTGCGACAACAACAACAGGCAGAACCAATAACGCCATCGTCAATCCGCCCGCCAGAACAACGGACCCTAAATCCATTGTCCTTACAAAAACAGTGAGACCAAGAATACCAAATACAACAGAAGGAACACCTGCCAAATTTGAAATATTCGTTTGGATAAATGATTGGAGCCTGCCTTTTTTTGCGTATTCCTCCAAATAAATAGCAGTTCCTACTCCTAAGACCATTGTGACCGGGGCCACTACGAGCATTAGCCATAAAGTTCCCATGATGGCACCCATAATGCCTGCTCTTTCAGGGGCGGTAGATAGCTTATTCATGAGAAAATCAGAATCTATCCAGCCAATGCTCTGGGAAACAACCCTGTATATAAGAATGACTAATACAACGAGCCCAAATAATGTGGCAGATAGGAATAACCCCTTTGCAAAATTGTTTGCCAACAGTCTGGAACCCATTCTCTTTTGCACCTGCTGGGCGTCAACATATTTCATATTAGTATTCCTCCCTGAATTTGCGCGAAATATATTGGGCGACTAGGTTCATTACTAATGTGAAGACAAATAATGTCATGGCAACAGCATACAAGCTGTAATATAATGTAGTCCCTGCAGCGGCCTCCCCGCCAGTTACTTCCACAATATAGGCTGTCATGGTCTGCATGGACTGAGTTATATCGAATGTGAAGTTTTTCGAACTTCCGCTTGCAATCGTTACAATCATTGTTTCCCCAATCGCACGTGAAATCCCCAGTACAAATGAGGCGATAATACCCGACATAGCCGCTGGAATAACCACTTTCCAGGCAACCTCAAGTTTTGTTGCACCAAGTGCCAATGCTCCCTCGCGCATAGCGTTAGGGACAGCGCTCATTGCATCCTCTGATAAAGAAGCAACCATCGGAATAATCATGATGCCCATTACGATACCAGGGCTAAGGATATTCGTAGGTTCTAAGCCCGGAATAAAGGATCTTAATAATGGTGTAACAAATGTAAAAGCGAAAAAGCCATAAACAATCGTTGGTATTCCCGCGAGAATTTCCAGAATCGGTTTAAGTGTCCGCCTCAATTTTTCAGAAGCATATTCACTTAGGAAAACAGCTGTCATTACCCCAATTGGAATAGCAACCAGCATCGCAATTGCAGTGGAAATTAAGGTGCCTGTCAGCAATGGCAGTACACCAAAGACAGCATCGTCTCCTAAAGGTTTTAACTTAGTGCCTGTAAAGAAGTCTAATAAGGGAACCTGTTTAAAGAACATAATAGTTTCAGTTAATAAAGTCGCCACAATACCGATAGTCGTTAAAACAGAAATAGCTGCAATAGCAAACAATATGCCAGGTATAAATTTTTCAGTATAATTACTGATACTAGTTGAACTTTTCTTTTCTTCAATCATTTTGCGGATATTTAGCTTATTTTTGTCTTCAGCTGCCGCTTTTGCCAAAATAAAAACCCCTTTCATCCAATTTATAATCCAAGGGAGAATTAGAGAAACCTTAAATCACAAGCATAAGAAGATGAGAAGGCACACTTCTCATCTTCCAGGAATTCAACCCGCTTGCTTTTTAAAGGCTTACTTCAGTCCTTTTAAAGCGTCGAGGGATGATTGCTTGTCTTCATCCGATAATGGGGCAAAGCCAGTTTCCTTCGCTACGTCTTGTGCGTTTTCCATAGTATAGATCGCATAATCCAATACTTCCGGCTTATCTTTTGCATGATTTGTGTTCAGGTATGTGAATACTGGACGAGTGAATGGAGCATAATCCCCGTCTTCTGCGATTGTATCAAGTGTTGGCTCAACCGGACCTTTTCCGAAGTCTACCTTTACTGCAGCGAGCTTATCTTTATTGCTTTCATAGTAACCATAGCCGAAGAATGCGATAGCGTTTTTGTCTTTGGATACTAGATCAACAAGAGTAGAGTAATCCTGCTGTAAATTGATTCCTTCAACCATTGGTTTTTCTTCAAGAATGTTTTCAAACATGAACTCATAAGTTCCGTGGTTTTCGTTAGGACCATATGTTTTGATTTCTTCTGCCGGGAAGTCCGGGCGAACATCAGACCATTTTTTCTTTCCTTTTTCAGCTAGGAAAATGTCGATGATTTCTTGTTGAGTCAGTTCTTTAGCCCAGTCATTGTCTTTGTTGATGACAAAAGTCAAACCATCCAAAGCTACCTTCATTTCCTGGACTTCAATTCCAAGCTTTTCAGCTTCTGCTTTTTCTTCGTCTTTTATTTGACGGGAAGCATCATTAAAGTCAGTGCCGTCTTTTGCCAGGAATTTTTTGAACCCGGCAGATGTACCCGCACGGCTAACCTCAACAGAAACGCCTTCCTGTTCATTAGTCATATAATTTTCAGCCATTTTAGCCATAAATGGAAATACAGTACCAGAACCGTCAATTACTACACTGCCTTCTAATTCAGCTGTTTCTTCAGCATTTTTATTATCATTGTTTCCATTTGCTTCATCTTTATTTCCGCCTCCGCAAGCGGCTGTGAATACCATAACCGCTGCTATTAACATAAGCAGACTTAATTTTCTAAAGCTTTTCATACCCTTAATTCCCCCTACGAAATTTTGTGGTTTTTGTTTGTCCTACAAGACTAAGGATACTGTGGAACTTTTAAAGTGGTTTTAATGGAGTGTAAAGGTTATGTAAATATGAATGGAGAAATTGTAAATATCATTCATTCTTAGTGAAAAAATTGGCTGATTATTGTACTCGATACAAAGTTCTTAACAAAAAAAAGGACGTCCCTTAAGTCAGTATTTGACTTAAGGGACGTCCCTATTGAGCATGTATTCAGCCGCAGCCGCTTTATTTATGGCAAGCTGTTTAGCAGGTTTTTAATAGTTTTGTGATCCTTCGCCAGCTGTTGTACTCTCGTTTTCCACTTTTACCTTCAATACGGAGTCAGGACCTTTTACTGTTTCTTCTGTAGATTGAGTGCTTTGCTGCTGCTGCGCCCGCTGCTTTTTTAGATTAAAGTATGCATCCATAGCAGCTGCTCCTATTTCCTTGTTCATATTATGAGCCGGTTTTCCTTGATAAGCCCAAGGGACTACAACAGATAAGGCAACTTCAGGTGCATCTGATGGAGCATAGGCCACGAAACTCAAATTAATCGTTTCCGGAGGCTCCTCATAATTCTTACGCTTTGGACCATCATAAAATGATTCAGCCGTTCCTGTTTTTCCAGCAGGACTGTAAGGCTTATCTCCAAACCATCTATTGGCAGTACCGCCCTTTTCCTGGGTAACCCTTTTGAAGCCTGTCTGTACTCGTTTAATCCATTCTTGCTTCATATCCAGGCGATTTAATACAACAGGGGGCATTTCCTGGATGACTGGACCTAATGTATCCTTATCATCGATTGGCTGGCGTATTTCCTTAACGATATGCGGCTTCATTCTATTTCCTCCATTTGCAATGGTTGAAACATATTGTGCAAGCTGAAGCGGCGTGTATGTGTCATATTGTCCTATGGCTAAGTCAAGCAGCTTACCTCCGTCAACCGGCCCTTTAAATCCTGCCATTTCATTTGGAAGGTCTATTCCAGTTCTTGTTCCAAGCCCAAACTGGCTGAAGGAATTACGCATAATTGAATAAGTTTTTTCAAGCCTCGGCCTAGGTATACGCAAGGGCTGGCCTGCAACATATCGGGATTGTGCAATATCGATAGCAGTAAGGAACATGTATACGTTTGATGACAGCTTTAGTGCCTCGGTATCACTAATACTTCCCAAATCTTTATAAGAACCTTTATCTGGGGTACCTTTAATACTTAGTGTTCTATCCCACCGGATTTGTCCAGGCTTAGTCGCTCCTGTTTTGTAACCGGTTAATACAGTTGCTCCCTTAACGGTTGAGCCAACTGTATAAGAAGAAGCTAAATTACCAAGGGCATTGTCTTCCATTACCCATTTTCCGTTTTCGTCCTTATGATATCTTTTTCCAGCCATTGCGAGAATTTCGCCAGTAGTCGGATTCATCATTGTCACATAGGCATATTCAAGAAAACCAGTATTGCCCTGCGCTTTTTTCTGTTTCAATTGCTTTTCGATAATATCCTCTACAGCCAGCTGAAGATCCATATCAACCGTGAGGACAATATCCTTTCCGCGCTCCCCATCCGATATTGGGATGGACTCAATGATGTTTCCGGCTTTATCAGTCCTGTTTTTCACTTTTGCCTTTTGGCCATGGAGTACATCTTCATACTGCATTTCAATATAACTCTTGCCTACCCGATCATTACGGCTGTAATCCCGTGCAAGGAAATAATCAAGCTGTTCATTTGGAAGTCCTTCCTCAGAAGTAGATACCTTTCCAAGTACAGATTTTAAGGTCTCGCCAAAGGTATACTTCCGGTCCCAATCGGTCGTGATATCAATTCCGGGCAATTCTTCAAGATGCTCGCTTACGACCGCAAATTCTTCCCGTGTTACATTTTTATTTTTTATTATTTTAGGGGTTAGAGCCTTACTGCTGTTTAACTCCCTGAAAATGGCCAGCACCTCAAGCTCCTGGGGTGAAAATTCATTTAACTCCGCTTCCGTTATCCGGTCTCTTTGGAGTTTATAAAGGTCTTTTTGAGTTAGCTTCTCTTGGGCTACCATATTCAATTCTTTTTTCGTAATTTTCGCTTCGGCACGCTTAGGATTCTTTAAAATCCAAAAATCCTGTTTATCCCGTTCCGTGATTTTTTCTGTATCCTTCTCGATGAATTTTGCCAGCTTTTCGGCTGTCTCGAGCATTTCTTTTGCTTTAGTCCCTTGATACCTTGTATAGGTAATCGCATCAAGCGGAACGTTATCAACGATAATTTTCCCGTTTCGTTCAAACATTTTCCCGCGCGGAACCGGATTGTTAACAGTTATATCTTCTGTTCTTTCTATTTCACGGCGATAGTCTTCCCCATAAACGATCTGGACTACACCAAGCCTTAATACTAAAACTGAAAATAATAGAAACACCACAAAAAACAGCAAATTCAACCTTACAGGAACATGCGTCTTTTTTTTCTTCTTTTTTTGCAAAACTAAGCCACACATCCTTTATTAAAATAAAAACATCTTCCTCTTTCATTATTCTATAGAATGCAAAGCGATTTTTCTAGTACAGAGTATAACAAAACTCTTAGAAATTTCATTCTTTCTTATAGGTAAATGATGGAATTAGAAAAGTGCAAGCGCCCTGACAAAAGGAACGTCGGCACGTCCTCACAAAGCTGCCGCTTTGTTTCGTGCGATGTGTCGCTGACGAAGCTTTCCTTGTCCTGTGCGTCTGTTTATTTTCCTGCGGAAAAAAAGTTGCTGGGCGCTGAAGCTAGACATCTGTACTTATTAAATACTTTCTTGCCTTTAAAAAAACCCGTCTGTTTACCAGACAGGTTCCACCACATCAACATAACATCTTTAATTGGCTTTAGCTGATGGCAGCTGAATCTTCCTGACAAAGAAGTAAATACAGGAATGGCCCGCTCCTAAAATCAGCAATAGAACAGGTATGCTAATTTTTTCGTTAAATAGGGTTATAGCCAGTATAAAGGATAGTACAGATATTACTCTGCCCATATTAGTGAACACTTCCCTGACGACAATATACTCCACGCGCATTTCAGCAGCCTTCCAAGCACTGCCTATGGTGTCAAATGTAAGAGAAACGTAGGGGACAAGCAATACAGGATAAGCAATCGCAATTACCGCTGCATACATCAGCAGTTTTAGATAAGTGGGTTCGTGAACAATTAAAAACACGGATGCATAAAGCAACAGGCCCCCAATAAGTATCGACTTCTTTTTCATGGCAGGCTTGATAAATTTCGAGGCACAATAATACGCAATAAACGAAATGCCTGAATTAATCAGCCCGAATTTGCCCAGAGCCATTTCACTGCCAGTCGACAAGAAAACGAACACGGAAATAATAAATGAAAACGTTCCCTCTCTAAGACCTTGAAAAAAGTTTGCATATGTAATAAGCCGCCAATTCAAATCATTCCTGCGTTCCTGCCAGATGCGCCCAAATGAATACTTCCCTTCCGCCGGCCTTCTTCGAATCGAAAGGCTCAGAAGTACCGCAATCATAAAAAGAGAAAGGGATAGTCCAAATACAATGGAATACCCAGTGTATTTCGCAAATCTTGAAATGATAAAGCCGGCCAGAACGGGACCGATCATCCCTCCTGAAGATGAGAGAATTCCCATAAAACCGTTGAAATAATCCCTGGTATCAGGTTCGGTAATTTCAAATGTCAGAACATTAAAGGCAAGCCAATAGAATCCATATCCAATTCCCAGAAGACTGCCTAAAAGGATAAGATAATCCTCCGCCTGTGAACCCACTGCCAGCACGCACATATAAAATAAAGAAAGAAATATAACCCCTAGCCTCAGTACAATAATCCGATCCACCTTTTTAGCAAGGCGGCCTGCCAGGATGAATGTGAGCGGCTGAAGGACCACTATCGATAAATTAAAAATGCCGATGTCAAGGAACCTCCCAGACTGTTTCCATAAGTAAACATTCACAAAGGTACTGGATAAAGCGACGCTCAAGCTATACAATCCACCAATGATTAGCAGCAGGTATAAATTTTTCTTTACTTCTGATTCCCCAGTCCACTTTTTAAATATGCGCATTGTTTACCTCTCCTTTAACGTCTGAGATAGTTTTTGAATAAACAATGGCAATTATGTAAAAACAGTATGATTGGTTCAGATTACCTACTTGTGGATACTTACTTGTCACAGCAAAAAAACCTGCCCTAAATTCAGGACAGGTTTTAAGTAAATTTAGTGATAATTATTTTGCAGAGCTGAAACGCTTGGAAACTTCATCCCAATTAACAACATTCCAGAATGTGCTGATGTATTCTGGACGGCGGTTTTGGAATTTCAGGTAGTAAGCATGCTCCCAAACATCAAGGCCCAGGATTGGTGTTTTGCCTTCCATTAATGGAGAGTCCTGGTTTGGAGTGCTTGTTACTTCAAGCTCACCATTGTTTACAGCAAGCCAAGCCCAGCCAGAGCCGAAACGAGTTGTTGCAGCTTTCGCAAACTCTTCCTTGAAGTTTTCAAAGCTGCCGAATTTAGAAGTAATTGCATCAGCTAATTCACCTGTTGGCTCTCCTCCGCCATTTGGAGAAAGAATTTGCCAGAAAAGAGTGTGGTTAGCGTGTCCGCCGCCATTGTTACGCACTGCAGTACGTACAGATTCCGGAACAGCATCTAGGTTTGAAATAACTTCTTCAACAGTTTTGCTAAGAAGCTCTTCGTTTCCTTGCAACGCGTTGTTAAGGTTTGTTACATACGTGTTGTGATGCTTTGTGTGGTGAATGTTCATTGTTTCTTTGTCAATGTTCGGTTCTAACGCATCATATGCGTATGGAAGCTGTGGAAGTTCAAATGCCATTTTAAAAATCCTCCCTATGTACAAAAAGTTTTCAGGACTGCAGGTGATTCATATTCAGCAGAAAACGATTACAGCAGCAGTCTGTTGTTTTTAGATTAACAAAAGTTAGTAAATGATTCAAATTTTATGCTTATTAAATGTCTCTTTTTCACCAACCTATTGTATGCAATTATCATTGTTTGATGTAAAGATTATTCAATTAGCTTTAATCCGATCGCAGCCACGAGCACCATAAAGATGAAAAGCAGCCGCTTCCAATCCTTCGATTCGCCATAGAAGTACATTCCTAAGAACGCTCCCCCACAGGCTCCAATTCCCGTCCAGATAGCATACGCGGTCGCCATCGGCAAAGTCTTCATTGCCAGGGAAAGAAACAGAAAGCTTGCACCGAAACCTGATATTAATAAAGCAAGCGACTGCCAATTTCTATCCTTATGGAATTTATTAATCATGATTACTCCAGACATTTCACAAAGCCCGGCAATAACTAGATAAAGCCAGGCCATTAAGCTTCCTCCCCTTCCTTTGCTTCTGTCACCATTTTTAAACCAGCCACACCAGCCAATAACAACCCAATCAGAAGAATTTTATCGAGTTTAAAGGATTCTCCAAACAAAAGAATCTCCATTATTACGGTTCCAGCCGTACCGAGCCCTGTAAAAACAGCGTACACCGTTCCGACTGGCAGTTTTCGCCCAGCCATAATTAGACCATAAAAACTAATGGCAATTGAGATGATTGTGCCAGTCCAGGTCAGAATATCATCGGCATACTTTAAGCCTATTACCCAGCAAACTTCAAAAACAGCAGCGATTAACACCTTTAACCAATCCAGATTCAATGTAATCCCCCTTATTAGGTTAGCATACTCCTTACCAGCAAATGGAATTGTACAGCCTTTTAACGTATTGCGCCGCCAAAAAAAAGCCTCGGAGAGTCATAATCTCCCAGGCTTTTATCCTTCCGTGGCACAGCATAAACGGCTGTGAGTTCTCTCTCGGACCAGACCGGCAATAAGCCGCGGAACCCTAGAAAACATTAGTTTTATTTCATTTCTCTATTATATACATATTTAGCCTTTATACAACCGACTTATCAGAAAACCTCTAACAGAAAATAGCCGACCATAAGAAGCTGGATAAACGCTTTTGCAGCGACACTGCTTATAAATCCTAAAACCGAACCAAGACCTATTTTTACTGAGGTGTTAAAATCCTTTTTATGAACGATCAGTTCCGCTAATATTGCTCCCACAAAGGGTCCGATTAGGAGTCCGACCACCGGAATGATAAACGGGCCGACAAGTATGCCGACCGTGCTTCCCCAGATAGCCGCTTTCGATCCCCCGTGCTTTTTCACCCCGATCATATTTGCTACATAATCTGCAGCAAATAGCAAAAGAACAAAGATTATCTGCACTGACCAGAAAAGCCAGTTAAATGGCTCGAAAGTGAAAAGGACACCATACAGCAGCATCCCGCCAATAATGAATAAAACGCTTGGAATTATTGGAAAAACCAATCCTGCGAAACCAACAAGGAATACAACAGATATAATTACCCAGTAGATCGTTTCCATCCTGTAATCTTCCTTTCATATTGTTTTATAAATGATTGAGCGATAAAATGAAACATGGTAAAGTATTTTTAATTAAAGGTGCTGTTGTGCATGAATATTTTCAAGCAATTTTTAAGAAGCCTCTATTCTCCAAAAGATATCGCAGGTTTCCGTTTTCAAGGGATGGGCAAGACAGTCTTGTATATATTTTTCCTGACATTGATTGCCATTCTTCCATCTGCCTATCATTTTACCACAGCTTTGACGGAAGGTGCAGAAACCATACGGGAGAAAGTGACAACTGAGATGCCAGCTTTTGAAATAAAAGAAGGTATACTTGATTCACAGAGTGAGGAACCTGCCATTATTACAAAGGATGGCCTTACTATCTTTGTAGATGACACGGGAAAAGTGTCAAAGGAAGATATTCAAGCTAAGTCCACCAGCGGTATTGGGCTTTTGAGAACTGAATTTGTGTTCTATGGTCCCGGAGGTCTTCAGTCCTATCCCTACTCCATGTTAAATGGTATGGAGATAACCAATAAAACATTAGCGGAAATGCTTGATTCCTTTAACAGCATGCTTGTTATTATCGTACCAATCTTCCTGCTTGTTCTTTTTGGGATTTCGGCTGCTGTTCAATTCATTGAAGTTACATTGCTTGCATTCTTTGGAATGTTAGTGAAAACCCTTCTTGGGAGAAACCTGCCTTACGGTATGATATGGAAAATGACCGCATACAGCATTACCCTCCCTACAGTCTTTTTTACAATTATGGGATCCCTTAATACCCCAGTCAGGGGCGGACATCTTGTTGACTGGTTTGCGGCCCTCCTCGTGCTCTTCCTGGCGATCAAGGAAACTCCGCAGCAGAGAAACGACTAAATCGCTTTTTTTGAAAAAGCCTTGTGCGACTATAACCGCTGCGCAAGGCTTTTTGTTTTGTCAGAAATCCAGCTATATTCAATTTTAGAAAAATTTTTTAGAAGATTGCCGGTTTTTCGGCATATTCAGTGTGCCACTTCATATAAATAGATTAAAGACAAGCCACAGGAGAGGATCTTATGAAGAGGCTCGCACTGTTACTCACCATCGTTTTTATTTCATATATTATTTATATCGATATTACAAAAGGCACTCTGCCAGGTGCAGCCACTGAAACGGCCGCAATTGAAGCAGTGAATACAAAAACTTCAAAGGCTGGCCAGCATGAGGAGATCTCCTACAAAGAAGTAAAGGTCCAGCCGGGAGATACACTTTTATCATTAGTTGAAAAAGACAAGAATGGTTCGTCAATTGATATACAAACTATTATTAAGGATTTTCAGTCATTAAACGGGGGCCTAAAGCCTGAGGATATGAAAAGCGGAAGTACGTACAAGGTGCCTAGCTATCGTTAAGGTTATTCATTTTTATATAAATTTGGTGTGACACCATAGCCTTTTTGAGGGAGACCTATGTAAAGCATAGTGTATTATATAGGGCAAGGAAGAATACTGTCTTTGGTCAGGGCCGTTAGGTATGGAAGATATTCATTTCTTGTCACCTTTCCGTATGATTGATACAATATTTTTGTAATACATGAATAACTGAAACTAAATTGTTTTTTTCCTAAAGGAGAGAATCCCGCTTGAGTGAAATTATACATCGCACGAAAACAAGGCCGGTTAAGGTAGGAAACCTGACTATCGGCGGAAATAATGAATTAGTTATCCAAAGCATGTGCACTACAAAGACACATGATGTGGAAGCAACGGTTGCTGAAATCAAACGCCTGGAGGAAGCAGGATGCCAGATTGTCCGTGTTGCATGTCCGGACGAACGCGCTGCTAATGCAATTCCTGAAATCAAGAAACGGATTAATATCCCTCTTGTGGTCGACATCCATTTCGATTACAAACTTGCTCTTAAAGCTATAGAGGGCGGAGCGGATAAAATTCGGATAAATCCGGGCAACATTGGACGCCGGGAAAAGGTAGAGGCAGTCGTTAAGGCTGCAAAAGAAAAAGGGATTCCGATCCGTATTGGAGTTAACGCAGGTTCCCTGGAGAGAAAAATCCTGGAAAAGTACGGTTACCCAACTGCTGACGGAATGGTAGAAAGCGCCCTTCACCATATTAAAATTCTAGAAGACCTTGATTTTCACGATATTATCGTATCAATGAAGGCTTCTGACGTTAACCTCGCTATTGAGGCATATGAAAAGGCAGCAAAAGCCTTTGATTATCCGCTGCACCTTGGCATCACAGAGTCAGGCACACTATTTGCGGGAACAGTTAAAAGCGCTGCAGGACTTGGAGCAATACTCAGCAAAGGAATCGGAAATACGCTTCGTATCTCACTAAGTGCCGATCCAGTTGAAGAAGTGAAGGTAGCACGCGAGCTGTTAAAATCGTTTGGTCTGTCTTCAAATGCAGCGACGCTGATTTCATGCCCGACCTGCGGAAGAATCGAAATCGACTTGATTTCCATCGCCAATGAGGTAGAGGAATATATTCAGACGATCAAAGCACCGATAAAGGTGGCAGTACTCGGCTGTGCTGTGAACGGCCCCGGAGAAGCAAGGGAGGCTGATATCGGTATTGCCGGTGCCCGCGGTGAAGGATTGCTTTTCCGCAAAGGCCAGATTGTCCGCAAGGTTCCAGAAGAGACCATGGTTGAGGAATTAAAGAAGGAAATAGATAAGATTGCAGAAGAATATTTTGCAAAAAAAGCACTGGAACAGGTCCAGTAATAAACTGAAAAAGAGAAGAGCCGAAAAATAATCGGCTCTTCTTTTTTCAGTTCTTATCAAAAAAACGGGGCAATAATCAGTCCAATTACGATCGCAACAATTCCAAGCCCAATTGCCCATGCTCCAAGGGAATCGGCTCCTCTGCGCCTTGCCAGGAAACCTAAAACAATTCCGGCGGCACCAAACAACAGAGGAAGGATGAACATCGCAAGGATCGATAAAGCCAACGCGGATAATCCAAATGCTCTTCCAGCTTCTCTGTCTTCGTTCCCAGCAGCTTCTCCGCGGCCTGCTCTTCGTCCCATTACCGGGGCGCTAAACTCAGCAGCAGTTTCTTCGTAATAGCTTTTCCTTCTGCGTTCATTCGCAGTTTTCCCTTCGTTGTCTCCCTGGTTATTGTACTTTGAATTCAGTCCATCATTCGACTCGCTGCGTTTTTCATCCATTAGACAACCCTCGCTTTCGATGATAGGAGCATTTATATTGTTTGTAAGTTCACGTAAAAATTTTCTGGGAAATGGTTCTAATACTGGATTGGGACTTGAGAGCCCGTTCATTTTTTGTCTTTTTAAACTGCATTTTATGGTACACTGAATAGCAAAAGGTTCCCTTGAAAACTATGGAAAACCAGTGCCAATACCCTAGGTAATCAGCGGAGTTCTAAAAAACTTATTTAAAAAACAAGAGAGCAAATATAGGAGCTGTTGTCATGAAAAGACGTTTTGGCATTGATATTGATGGGACCGTAACCCGGCCAGATACATTTATTCCGTACCTAAATAAAGCATTCCAGCTCAATTTAACACTAAATGATATCACTCAATATGACTTTACCCCTTTTGTAAATGTACCAAAGGAGACCTTTGCAAAATGGTTCCTGGATAATGAATCAGCTATTTACGCTGAATCACAGGTTGCGGAGGGAGCAAGAGAGGCGCTGCATCACTGGGTTAATGCTGCAGATTTATTTTTTATCAGTGCCAGGAACAGCCGATTGCATTCGATTACCGAAAAATGGTTTACAGAGAATGAATTGAAGTATCATCACATTGAACTAATTGGGTCTCACGATAAAGTTGAAACGGCAAAAAAACTTAAAGTTGACATTTTTTTCGAGGATAAGCATGATAACGCAGTTGATATTGCTGAGGAATGCGGTATCCCGGTTATTTTATTTAATACTCCCTACAATCAGGATCCCATTCCGGATGGAGTTATCCGTGTCAATGATTGGGAAGAAGCTAAAAAGTGGGTTGACAGCTGGCTGCATACTACAACAATAACAGGGTAAAAAATCCTATATAGCTTTAAAGTTTTTCCGGCAATCTGCTGGCTTATTCCATATGAAAAGGGTGTTCCAAAGATTTTTTGGAATCACCCTTTTTATTTTCCTTAAAAGTTAACGACATTGTGGACATTTGCCGTATATCTCAAACTTATGTCCCGAAATATCATATTCCTTAAGGTTTTCCTTCAATTCGTTCATCGGGCACGTTTCAATTTCCTTGGTCGTACCGCAGTCCATGCAAATAAAATGATGATGATGCTGTTTATGGCTGCAGGTAAACCGGAAATGCTTTTCACCTGATAGCTCCGTCATCTCCAGAATACCCATCTCTGCAAAAAGCGAGAGGTTTCTGTAAATTGTATCGAAACTTAACCCTGGATAATCCTCTTTCATGAACTCGAGCACTTCTTTTGCGGTTAAATATTTATTGTTCGAAGAAAATAGCTGCAGCATTTCTTCTCGTTTTCCAGTATGCTTAAATCCCTTTTCCTTCAACAACAGCATTGCTGTTCCTACATTCATGCTATCACCCCGGTTACGTCAGCCGAGTCCTGACGTTTTTGGCCAAAATCGAAAGTATAAGAATGGTTACCGCGATTACCACAATGGTTCCTCCTGGAGCAAGGTCTAAATAATAAGATAAAAACAGGCCGCCGATAACTGAAATCTCTCCAAAAATAATCGAAAAAACAATGGTTTGCTTAAAGCCCTTCGCAATCCTGATACTTGCAGCAACAGGAAGTGTCATAAGCGAAGAAACAAGCAGGATGCCGACAATTCTCATGGAAGCCGCAATCACAAGGGCCACCATGATAATAAAAATAAAATGAATGAGCTTGGCAGGAATCCCTGAAGCCTTTGCATGCTCTTCATCAAAAGATAATAAAAATAATTCCTTATAAAGAAAAATAACCGTTAGTACAACAGCTATGCTAATTCCGGCAATTACCCGTAAATCAAGTGAGCTGACGGCACTCACACTTCCAAAAAGGTATCCATAGAGGTCTGTATTGAAGCCGTCTGCAAGGGAAATAAAGATCACCCCAAGGCCGATTCCCCCAGAAAGAATAATAGGGATGGCAAGCTCTTGATAATGCTTATAAACACTCCGGAGCCGCTCAATGAAAAGCGACCCGACAACAGAAAACAGCATTCCCATATATAATGGACTCAGTCCAGCCATAACTATGAAGGTCTTTTCCAGCAGCAGCGAGAAAGCAATTCCAGCCAGTGTAACATGGCTGAGGGCATCCGCAATCAGGGACATTCTGCGCACTACAACGAAAACACCAAGCACCGGAGCAAGAACTCCGATGATGATACCTGTCAGAAACGCGTTTTGTAAAAATTCATATTGCAATAAACCTGATAACATATGACATCTCCTATCATGGCAGTTATAGCAGTAACATTTTAATGGTTATGGCTAATTAATTGCACGCCATGTCCGTAAATTGATGAAAGCTGGTTATCATCCATTTCCCTATATTCTTCTGCATCGCCATGAAAATGCAAGAACTTATTTAAACAGGCAACATGCGTAATTTTATCCGTAATAGTGCCTACGTCATGCGTGACCATCAAGAGTGTAATGTTCAGCTCCCTGTTAAGCATATAAAGCAGTTCATAAAATTGGCTGACATGCTGGGCGTCAACACCAACGGTTGGTTCATCGAGAATGAGCAGCTCCGGATCGCTGACAAGCGCCCTGGCGATGAAAACCCGCTGCTGCTGTCCTCCTGAAAGTTCACCGATATTCCTGCCGGCGAAAGAAGCCATGTCCACGGAGTCCAATGCCGTCATCACTTTTTTCCGATGTTCAGCGCGAAGAAATTTGAACAAACCAATTTTTTTTGTTAAGCCGGACGAAACAACCTCAAAAACTGTCGCAGGGAAACCGCTATTAAAGGAGTTTGCCTTTTGGGAAATAAAACCGATTTTGTCCCAAGCTTTAAAGCTGCGGATATCGGTGCCAAATAACTCGATTTCCCCCTGCTGCGGACGGAGAAGCCCAAGCAGCAGCTTAAGCAATGTTGATTTCCCGGAGCCATTAGGGCCTACAAGGCCAAGAAATGCTCCATAAGGAATTTCCATTGAAACATGTTCTAGAACATTGTCTTTTTCGTATTTATATGAAAGATTATCAACCTTGATAATCAAACGATTTGATGGACCCTTCAAATTCATCACCCTTTTCAATTGAAACAAATGTTAATTCCATCAAGGAAGTTTTTTTAAGAATCATTCCGATTTACTTCGAAAATTATAAGTGATTTTTGCCTTTTTGTAAAGAAACCGGCCTTGGCAGTTTTCCATTCCCCAATTTCTTATTGTTTCAGTTCACGGCCAAGCAACTTTCTCATATGTTAAAAAAGAGGAGGGATAGAATGAAGCTTTACGAAATGATGATTAACCATAAGCTTAACCGGATACAGGCAGGTGAGCTAAAGGAAATTGCGAGGCAGTACGGAATCTCAATAGAATATAGCCAGGCTGAAAAAATAAGCAAGATCCTTAATGGGAAAAATATTAATATATTCGATAAAAGACAAAGGGATGGGGTCATCAAACAGGTTTCTATAATCCTTGGAAATGAAACCGCAGCCCAAATTGAAAGTATCTTCCTTTCATTAACCAATACATGAAAAACAGGCCGGAATATGATTCCGGCCTGTTTTAAATACTTAACGTGAGCAAAATGGCTAAAGCGGGTTTTAATCTGCCATTATTTTATCCAGAAGGTCTGCATCGAATTCCTGTTTCATAAAACTCTCAATTTCCCGTTTATAAGGCGGTTTTTTATTTTTCTTGTCTTCCCCTACGAAAGGTGTCTCAAGAATTTTTGGAACCTCTGTCAATTGCGGATGATGGACGATATAATTAAGCGCTTTAAAGCCAATATGGCCAAAGCCGATATTTTCATGACGGTCCTTTCTCATCCCAATCGCATTTTTGCTGTCATTAATATGAAGCACCTGAAGACGGTCAATACCTATAATTTTATCAAATTCATTTAGTACCCCATCAAAATCCTCAACAATATTATAGCCCGCATCATGGGTATGGCAAGTATCAAAGCACACGGAAAGTTTATCGCTTAAGTTGACTCCATCGATAATCATTGCCAGCTCTTCAAAGTTTTTTCCGCACTCTGATCCCTTCCCTGCCATCGTTTCCAGCGCAATTTGGACATTATGTTCCGGGGTCAGCACTTCATTAAGCCCTTCAATAATCTTCTTGATTCCGGCTTCTGTCCCCTCGCCTACATGGGCCCCGGGATGAAGAACAATCTGGGTTGCTCCGATCGCTTCCGTACGTTCGATTTCGGTCCGTAAAAATCTGACACCTAAATCAAATGTATCAGCATTAACTGTATTTCCGATGTTGATGATATATGGTGCATGCACAACAATATCTTTAATTCCATGCATCTCCATATGCCTTCTGCCGGCTTCGATGTTTAAATCCTCTATCTTTTTGCGCCTTGTATTCTGAGGGGCACCCGTGTAGATCATGAATGTGGATGCACCATAGGAAACGGCCTCTTCGCTCGCGGCAAGAAGCATTTTCTTTCCGCTCATCGATACATGCGATCCGATTTTTACCATTTTTTCATCTCCTCTCCCTTACTCCGCACCAAAATTATTTCTTCTTATTTAGACGGCGCTGGCGTTTTTTATAGGTTTCAACTTCCCTTTGGATTTTCTTTTTATAGCCCGGCTTAACTTTTGCAGGTTTTTTTGTGATTAGCCTAGCCGTTGCATCTGAAT
The DNA here is from genome assembly GCF_002860285.1 of Bacillus sp. M6-12. Classification (GTDB taxonomy): domain Bacteria; phylum Bacillota; class Bacilli; order Bacillales; family DSM-1321; genus Peribacillus. The sequence continues at coordinate 59,626 of NZ_PGVF01000027.1, read as the reverse complement.
CGGTTTCCTGCTTTTTGCGTTTTGACCGTTTATTTCTGTCCTCTATCTTTACCCATTCACCTTTTTGGATATCTGTATTTTCAAATTCGATTCCCATTTTCTCCAGCTTGTTCAGTGCATCTTCATCAGAGGTCTCATAAATAGTTGCTGCAATTCCTGAGAAGTTAGCCCGCGCTGTTCTGCCTGTTCTGTGGATATAGAAATCTAAATCAGAAGGAAGCTCATAATTGATAACATGGCTGATGCCCTCAATATCAATTCCTCTTGCTGCCAAATCCGTTGCAACGATATATTGATATTCCAATTCATTGATCTGCTTCATCATTTTTTTGCGTTCACGAGGCGATAAATCTCCATGAATCCGGCCAACCCGCAGCCCTTTTTCAATTAGAGAATTGGCGACATGGTCAGCCATTTTCTTCGTATTTGTAAACACAATAGCCATATATGGGTTGTATTGAATAAGAATATCGTACAATAAACTATTTTTATCCCTGTGACGGCGGGGAATCAAAACATGCTTAATATTTACAGCCGCTGCCTGCTTAGGGGCTACATGAACATGCTTTGGATTTTCCATATATTTCTTTAGAAATGGCTTTAATTTTTCAGGAATGGTTGCCGAGAAAACAAGCATTTGTAATTTTTCTGCCATCCTTACCGCAAACTTATCTACATCTTCAATAAATCCCATATCAAGAATCAAATCAGCTTCATCAACTACAAGCATATCTGCTGTAAAAACCTGCAGCGCCTGTTCTTCAACTAAATCCTTGATCCGGCCAGGGGTACCAATAACAAGCTGAGGCTGGGTTTTGAGCTTATCTACAGTCCTTTGCTTATCGGTCCCGCCAATATATAAACGGACCTGCATGGAGGCATCTTCAGGAAAGTGGCCGGCAATTTTTAAAGCCTCCTGATAGATTTGATTCGCCAGCTCTCTTGTTGGCGCAGTAATAATAGCCTGTACCTCTTCTTTGTAAGGATCAATCTTATTCATAACCGGCAGCAAATATGCATGTGTTTTTCCTGTCCCTGTCTGGGATTGGCCGATAAGGCTTGTCCCTTTAAGCGCGGAAGGAATCACCCGCTCCTGTATTTCAGTTGGCCTGTCAAACTTGAGGGATTCAACAGCAGCAGCTATATAGGGCTGCAGCTGAAATTTTTCAAAATGGTTTTGTGTCATATATTTACTCCTTATCGCAGTTCAAGTCCGCACATTATTTAGACATGTCTAGTTATTATAATTGTTTTTTCTGCAGAAAACCACTTATATCATACCCTACATAGGGTGCCATAACAAATAGCGGAAGCAGATAAAACCTTTTTATGATATTTGCATATTTTATTATGACGAAACCCATGTTTTTTTAAAGGAGGGATAAAGAATGTATCAGCAAAGAAATCAGCACCCGGGCAACGAATTTAGATATCGGCCATCAACCCAGCAGGGTTCCCGTAACAGTTCAGGTTTTTTTGAACAAAAACAGCCCTACACGCATGGGATGAATGGCAGCTCACCTTCTCAGCAGCGTCCGTTTCAGCAAGGGTTCCGTGGTCCTTTTCAACAGCAACCGGCCCGGCAAGGGATGTTTAACCAAATTCCTCAGCAGCAGCGCCTGGCTCAGCAAGGGATGTTTAGCCGTGGTCCTTCCCAGCAGCGAGCGGTTCAGCAAGGATTATTTAACCGCGTCCCCCCACAGCAAGGGATGTTTAATCAGCAGCACCAGGGCCGCTCATTTGGACAGCAGCAGGCAAGAGGCGGACTTCTATCTAAGCTGTTGGGCAAAGGCCAGCCCGTTCAGCCTAAACCTATATCGATGTTTTCTTTGCCTACTGCTTCAAAGCCTGAAACCGGAGGGCTGTTAGCTAGCCTGAAAAATCCGGGTAGCCTAAACTCTTTTTTATCCAATACGCAAAAGGTGCTGCAGGCAGCTGAATCAGTTGGACCGATGATCCAGCAATACGGTCCGCTTGTGAAAAATTTCCCTGCCTTGTGGAAGCTGTATAAGGGGCTCAAGGAATCCGACACAGGCTCTGTGGAAGATCCTGAATCCGAAGACTACAAAGACAGCCTGCACACAACCGAGCTGGAGGATGAAAAACTAGAGGACTATGATGACTCTGATCAGGAAGAAATAAAGCTCAATGATAGTACATCTTCCAAACCTGCAAAGAACCATGAAAAAAAGTATTCAGCACCAAGACTATTCTTTTAAAGTTTACTGCGGCAGCCAATCTCCTTTATTCATTTATGCGGTATCCTGCAGATAGCAACCTTTGTAATCCCGCTCTTCCTCTTATATAATAGTATGGTAGAACAGCATGCCAAAAAGTCAGGCTGCTTCGTTTTTCGAGGAGGAAGCAAAATGAATGTTATTAAAATTTCGCCGCGCGGCTACTGTTACGGTGTAGTAGATGCAATGGTCATAGCCCGAAACGCAGCTTTGGATAAAAGCTTGCCGCGCCCTATTTATATATTGGGCATGATTGTCCACAATAAACATGTTACAGATGCTTTTGAAGAGGAAGGCATCATAACATTAGACGGAAAAAACCGAAAAGAGATCCTGGAAAAGGTGAATGGCGGTACAGTTATCTTTACTGCTCACGGGGTTTCTCCCGAGGTTCGCCAGCTTGCGTCAGAAAAGGGATTGATTACAATCGATGCAACTTGTCCGGACGTAACGGCCACACATGATTTAATTCGAGAAAAAAAAGAACTTGGCTATCAAATTATTTATATCGGCAAAAAAGGACATCCGGAACCCGAAGGGGCTGTTGGAGTGGCTCCTGAAATCGTTCATCTGGTAGAAACAGCACAGGATGTAAAAAATCTTCACCTAGAGAGTGAGCGGCTAATCGTAACGAATCAGACAACCATGAGTCAATGGGATGTAGCTGATATCATGGAGATTGTAAAAGAAAAATATCCTCACGCCGAAGTCCATAAAGAAATCTGCCTTGCTACACAGGTGCGCCAGGAAGCTGTCGCACAGCAGGCTGGAGAGGCGGATGTTTTAATAGTGGTTGGCGATCCTAAAAGCAATAATTCAAACCGGCTGGCACAGGTATCAGAGGAAATTGCCGGTACAAAGGCTTATAGGGTGGCCGATGTCTCTGAAATTAACCTTGATTGGTTAAAAGGAGCCGAAACGGTTGCTGTTACATCAGGGGCATCAACCCCTACTCCTATTACAAAGGAAGTGGTCTCCTTCCTTCAGGCCTATGATCCAGCAGATGAAACTACATGGGCCAGAGAACGGAAAGTGCCGCTCAAAAAGATTTTGCCAAAGGTTAAAACAAACTTATAAAACAGGCAAAAAATCCTTTCCATGTGATAAAACAATAAATTTTTAATTGGCAACGCTGTAACTTCCGACTTAAGGATTACCCAAAATTGTCTAACATAATGAACAGCAAAAACCTTGTCTTCAGAACCGACAAGGTTTTTTGCTGTTAATCCGTTTATTTTTCGTATAGCAAGCTCTATTATGTAAGAACGGCTCCCCTAACTATAAGAAGGTAAATGGATCTGTGTGAACCTCTGAAGCAATCCAATCCACTTTGAAGCCTTTCTCACCGCATAATTTTTCCATTTTATTCTTAACGCCAAGCTTCATGACTTTTTCAACATTATGTCCAGGGTCTACAATATTGAGCCCCAGTGCCATGGCATCATGGGCAACATGATAGTATAAATCACCTGTAACATAAACGTCGGCTCCGCTGAATTTAGCCTGGGTAATGTATTTGTTGCCATCTCCGCCAAGAACGGCAACTTTCATTATTGCCGCATCCGGGTCACCGACAACACGGACTCCCTGAACGCCTAGCGCTGTTTTCACAAATCCGGCAAATTCTGTGAGTGTCATCTTCTCCCTCAGCTTCCCGATGCGACCGAGTCCAAGCTTTTCTCCCTGATTATCTAGTGAAATAATATCGAAGGCCGGCTCTTCATATGGATGCGTCTTATACATTGCTGACAGAATTTTACGTTCTCTTTCAGCCGGATAGATAACTTCAATTTTGACTTCTTTTACTTCTTCCAGTACACCCTGCTTACCAATCGCCGGATTGCTATTTTCCCCCGGGAGGAAGCGGCCAGTTCCCTCTGAAGTAAAGGAGCAGCTGCTATAATTGCCAATCATTCCTGCCCCTGCATCCCCTAAAGCCGTCCGCATGCTATCCTGAACATCCTCCGGACAGAAAACTGCTAACTTTTTCATCGTTTGGCTGTATGTTGGGATTAATACCTTTGTGCTTTCCAATCCAAGCGCCTCAGCAAGCAAATCATTAACTCCGCCCCGGGCGACGTCAAGGTTGGTATGAGCCGCATACACGGCAATATCGTGCTTAATCAGCTTTTCAATCATCCGTCCGCTATACTGATCGGTATTGATATTTTTCAATGGCCTAAAAATCAGCGGATGATGGGCAATGATCAGCTGTACGCCTTTCTCAATTGCTTCATCTACCACTTCGTCCAAAACATCCAGAGCGGTCATCACTTTTGTTATGGGTTTATTAAGGCTTCCAATTTGCAGTCCGATTGGGTCACCTTCCATCGAGAACGCTTTAGGAGACCATTGCTCAAAAAGCTCTATTATTTCAAATCCATTTGGCGTTTTCAATCCTTTAAAGCCTCCTCTGCCATTGCAATTCTAGCAGCCAATTCTTTTCGCTTCTCCAGTACGGAATCTCCTTGGCCGCTTTCTTCTATCTGCTGAAGTATTTTTCTCCAATGTTCCTGCTCCATACTCCACTTTTTTCTGAATACCTCATTTTTCTGTTTCATCAGAAATGGACCAAAAAGCAAACCTGCTTCCTTTTCTTTCTGGTATGGCTGCAGAGACTCTCCTTTTTCAGCAATTATGATTTCATAGATTTTCCCGTCTTCTTCCAGTATTTCTTCATTTATAAGCTCCCATTTATTTTCCATAAGCCATAGACGCACATTTATAGCGCCAACATTCGGCTGAAGAATTAGCCTTTCTACAGAACGAAGCTTCTCTTTTCCATTTTCTAAAATTGAAGCAATTAAAGTTCCGCCCATGCCGGCAATGGTGACGCAGGTTGCTTCCCCAGGTGCCAGGACTTCAAGCCCATCCCCCTTCCGGACAGAAATGGATTGGTCAAGGCCAGTTTGCCGTACCTGCTGCCTCGCTGAATTAAATGGGCCATCGCTCACTTCACCGGCTATTGCCTTTGAAGCCTGATTGTTCAAAATGCTGTAGCAAGGCAAATAAGCGTGGTCGGATCCAATATCCGCAAGTACACTTCCTGCAGGTATGTATGAAGCAACTCTTTCCAACCGTTTTGATAATTGTTCGTGATTCATGTTTATCTCCACTCTCTTAATTACAATTTGGCCAGTACTCCCCTTAGTATAAAAAAAGTCCTTTGCATATGCAAAGGACTGCCATAGTTTCAAAAAAAATCTGATTATTTAAGCTCGGCCAGATATTTAGCCACGCCGTCAATCTGGTCATCAGGAACTAAGCCGCCAGGCATTCCGCCGCCAGTACCGTTCTTTATGATTTCCTTAATTTCATCCTGTGATTTCCTGTCGCCAACACCTTTTAATGCCGGACCTACACTGCCGCTTAAATCTGCTCCGTGGCAGCTTACACAGCTTTGCTTTACCAGTCCTTCTGGATCAGCAGATGCAGTTTTTTCTTCTGTTTTCTTTCCGCCGTTTTCATGCTCAGCTACAAGATCCTTGGAATCTCCTAAGCCTTTAAATGAAAGAAAGAACATGAGACCAATACCTAACGCCATAATTAGGACGAATGGGATAATCGGATTGCGATTCATAGATTTACCTCCCCTATGTATAACCTTTTCTGTCTACAAAATAAATTATATACAAACAACTTATATTTTACTGTAAAAAACTAATAAGGGAAAGACCTAAAATGATAGCGAAAAAATAAATTCGTAATTTAGACAAATTTTTCTCTATTATTTTGGAAAAACTTTCAAATTTCATAAACCAAAAATCAGTCTTGCCATAAAGAAACAAATAACCCCTGTGCCAAGAATGCCTGCAATTGTAAAATAAGGCAAAGATAATTTTCTTCCGGATCCCCACCATAGCAGACAATTTGCCAATAATGATATATAAAGGACAGAGTTGCTCCTAGGGGCAAATGCCTCTACTATATCTAATGTAACACCCAAAAGCATAAGAGAAGCCCCAATCAAGCATACCTGCAAGAGGGGTCTTCTTCTGGAAAATAAGAATGCAAAACCTAAAAGAATGATCACAGCAGCTGTTGAAATGACGATTTGCAATTTAAATGGTAATTGAGTAAAATTAGTCAAACATATGGCACTAATTGTAATAAAAGCAATTGCTAAATACGGCAGCATCCGCAAAAATCTGCCATTTCCATCTTCTTTTTCTGTATCAAAATCTTCTCCCTCACTATAGAGAGCGAGCAGATAATCGCAGTATTGCTCTGGGAGCATACGGGCTTTTTTCCAGTATAGTATTTCATTGATGATTATTTTCTTCCGTGTTTCATTCATGGACGCACTTCCTAAAAATAATATCGTCACTTCATTATATCGGAAAAATGGAAAAGGTTTTCAATATTTTGCATAGAATATGACTTTAGCAGCGAAATACATCTCGGTGTTGAAATTCTATATCATTTACAATGGTTCTTTTTGTAAACTTTGCTGCTTTTAATGCATTTTTAGGGGTATTTAAAAAATGGATGGTCTGGATACGAAACAACAATAAATGCGAAAGCAGCCATTACAAACAAAAAAAAACAGCCCGTCCAAGAAGGAGCAAGCTGTTTTAAAGCTAAGCCTTTATTTTATTCCAGAAAATCCTTAAGCCTTTTGCTCCGGCTAGGATGGCGAAGCTTACGAAGCGCTTTTGCTTCAATTTGGCGAATCCGTTCCCTGGTTACGCCAAAAACCTTGCCGACCTCTTCAAGTGTTCGGGTGCGGCCATCATCCAGCCCAAAGCGCAGACGCAGGACATTTTCTTCACGGTCCGTCAGTGTATCAAGGACGTCCTCGAGCTGCTCTTTTAGTAGCTCATATGCAGCATGTTCAGAAGGAGAAGTTGCATCCTGATCTTCAATAAAGTCTCCCAGATGGGAATCATCTTCCTCACCAATTGGTGTTTCAAGAGACACAGGCTCCTGAGCGATTTTAAGAATTTCCCGGACCTTTTCTGGTGTCAAATCCATATCTTCGGCAATTTCTTCAGGCGAAGGTTCACGGCCTAAATCCTGCAGAAGCTGGCGCTGGACACGGATTAACTTATTGATGGTCTCAACCATATGCACCGGTATGCGGATTGTCCGTGCCTGATCAGCAATTGCGCGGGTAATCGCCTGGCGAATCCACCATGTAGCATACGTACTGAATTTAAAACCCTTCCGGTAATCAAATTTTTCAACCGCTTTAATGAGGCCCATATTTCCTTCCTGGATTAGATCCAGGAATAGCATGCCGCGGCCTACATATCTTTTTGCGATACTGACTACCAGACGAAGGTTGGCTTCAGCAAGACGGCGTTTCGCTTCTTCATCGCCTTCCTCAATCCGGGTAGCCAGCTTTATTTCTTCCTCGCCTGATAACAGATCGACCCGGCCGATTTCCTTAAGGTACATCCGGACTGGATCATTAATCTTTACCCCAGGAGGAACGCTAAGGTCATTCAAATCGAATTCCTCTTCTTTTTCGAGCTCCTGGATATCCGGATTATCCTCGTCATCGTCGTCTTCCAGATCACTTTTGGCTACTACATCAATTCCCTGATCACTGAGATACTCATAAAACTCATCCATCTGATCGGAATCCATTTCAAAACTGGCCATCCGTTCAGTGATTGTTTCAAATGTCAGATTACCTCTCTTTTTACCCTGCTCAACTAATAGATCTTTTACCTGATCTATATTCAAGTCGTTATCAACCTCTTTGGAACGCGCTGATTTATCAGCCATGTGTTCCCCTCCTTCCAAAACTTACACCATTGCCTGCCTATTTATAACTGCCTTCGTAATTTAATGATTTCCATCCCGATTTGTGAAGCCCTCATAGTATCGCCAAGGCGTTCCGCTTCTTTTCTTTCTTCATCTTTTTCTTTTATCTTTAACAATTTTTCATATTTCAACACTTGTTTTAAACAATCGGATAGCTCCTTATCAGAAACTTCCTCATTTATGGACAGCATTTCTATTTCAGATACAATCCTTCTCAGGTTTGGATCGGGCAGATAAGTCATAAAAAAACTGGAATCAGGCTCGTGTCCGTCCTCATAAAAAGCATAAAGATACGTAATAATAGCTTGATGGTCATCCACATTAAATGTAGTGGTGCCCATCATCTCCTGGACTTTTTGAGCGGTTTCCCTGCTTTTTAGCATATGGAAAATCAGCTGAATTTCTGCGTTCTGATAAACAGGACGCAGCTTTTGTTCATATTGCAGCCTGACCAGTGGCTGTACCGTGCTTGGACCAGGCATTTGGCCTTTCTTTTTTTCAGCATAAAAGATCTGCCTCTGCTGCTGTTCCAATGCATCGAGTGAAAGCGTGAATTCAGCAGAAAGCTGCCTGAGATAATGGTCTCTTTCTACCGCGTTGCCCAGCCGGGATATTTCTCGCAGAGCCGCTTCAATATATTGAATGCGGTCACCTTCATGATTCAGGTTTTTCCCCCGGCGCAAAAATTGAAGCCTGAATCCTGTTGCAGTTAAACTCCCGCCGATGACATCTGTTACAAAGCTCTTAGCCCCATATTTCTTTATATAATCATCGGGATCCAGGTTATCCGGCATAAGTGCTACCTTAATCGACAATCCGGCCTCCTGAAGCATTGTTGAGGCCCTGTCTGCAGCTGTAATACCTGCAGAATCAGAGTCATAGCATATCAAAACACTGGAAGTATTCCGTTTTATCAGCTCAATATGCTGTGGAGTAAGAGATGTTCCCATAGTCGCAACTGATTGGTCAACACCAGCTGCTACAGCGGAGATACAATCTGCAAAACCCTCAAAAAGCACAACCTGTTCCTTTTTTCGGATTTGCGGTCTTGCTGAATGAAAATTATATAAAATTTTGCTTTTATTAAAGATTGCTGTTTCAGGGCTGTTCAAATATTTAGGCTCATTGTCCCCCATCGCTCTGCCTGAAAAAGCAATCGTATTACCCTGATGGTCGGCAATCGGAAACATGATGCGGTTTCTGAAGCGGTCGAAATAGGTGCCGTCTCTTTCCCTCATGATTATGAGGCCCGCATCCTCCAGAGTTTCACTGGAATATCCCCGTTTGGTCAGAAACTTATAGACAAAGTCCCAGGAATCCAAGGAATATCCAATCTGGAATTTTTTAATCGTTTCTTCGGTGAATCCCCTGTCCAGCAAATATTCTAAAGCATCCTGTCCTTCCTTGGTATTCAATAACAGATGATGGTAAAACTTTTTAAGAAGCTCATGCGCCTCCATTATTTGTTTTACGCCTTCTGGAAGGTCAGGCTTTGATGATTGAGATCCGATTTCAATATTCAGCGTAATATTCCCTTTTTCCGCGAGGTTTTTAGCGGCTTCAAGAAAACTGTACCCTTCTATATCCATCAGGAACGTAAATGAATTTCCGCCTGCACCGCACCCAAAACAATGAAAAATCTGTTTGTCGGGTGATACCGAAAAAGAAGGGGTGCTTTCACCGTGAAACGGACAAAGGCCGAAGTAATTTCGCCCTTGTTTTTTTAACTGTACATATTCACCAATAACATCGACGATATCGACAGCATCTCGAATCTGGTTAATTGTTTCATCATCAATCCGGGCATTAGTCATATACGCTCACCTTTTTTCGCGGTGATAAACATAATTCTAGATTTCAATCGCAAAATCCTTCAAGGTTCGACAATATTTCCGCAAAGGATTCTTTAAACCTAAGGCGGTCAGCCGATGTAAAGGGTTTTGGCCCTTTAGTATGCTTCCCTTGCCTTCTAAGCTTTGCGGAGTAAAATCTCATATCCAGCAACGTCTGAATATTGTCATCATTGTATTCCTTTCCCCTGGGGGAAAGCGCATAAACACCTTTGGCAAGTGCTGTAGCCGCAAGACCGATGTCTGCAGTGATAACAATATCTCCTCGCTTAGATGCATTGATGATATATAAGTCGGCAGCTTCTTTATCTGCATCAACATGGACCCAATCTCCAGCAGCCGGCTCATTCATCATATTTTTGATCGAAGCGACAAAGCAAACAGGAAGCTTGTGCACATCCGCACATTCAATGACTTCCTTTTTCACAGGACAGGCGTCTGCATCCACAAAAACTTTAAGGTTCTTTATCATATCTTTTAATTCTACACTTTTTTCAATTATCCTTTTTCTCCTTTACAAATGTTTTACGGAGGAGGATTTGTCGAATTATATTATACTTGAAACCTTGACAACTCACCGTTAATAGTTTATTCCTATTTAGTCAAGTCTAAACCTTGAGAATTTATTTTTATCACAATTTTTTATTATAGTATACATGTATCAAAAATTCTAATAAAAAACTTTACTGGCCGCAATTTAATATGGATCCGCAGGAATAGTGAATGTTCAGTAACAAAATACCCGGTATTTACCACATAAAATAGCGGGTTCAGAGTGAGTCCCTTCGGCAAAAGCTCATCAGCTTTTAAGCCACATCGTTCATCAGCTCCAGCACCCGCAATCAATCTTTGGCCAGATAGACTATCAATTTCGGTTTTGAATAATATTAATAATTGAATTAGCTGTTTCTTCCACTGCTTTATTCGTCACATCTATAATTGGGCAATTCAGCCGGGAAACAATACCTTCGAAGTATTTTAATTCTTCCTTAATGCGCTCGACATTCGCATAGATGGCATGATCGTTCAGCCCCAGCGACTTAAGCCTTTCTTTTCGAATATGGTTTAATTTTTCCGGACTGATCTTTAAACCGAAGCATTTCTCAGGTGAAACGAGGAATAGCTCCTCCGGCGGCTCCACCTCTGGCACCAGAGGAACATTGGCAACCCTGTACCGTTTATGGGCAAGATATTGGGAAAGCGGGGTTTTGGATGTCCTCGAAACGCCAACCAGGACAATATCCGCCCGCAGAATTCCGCGCGGATCGCGTCCATCATCGTATTTGACAGCAAATTCAATTGCTTCCACTCTTTTGAAATAGTCCTCGTCCAGCTTCCTTACCATGCCCGGCTCGTTCAATGGATCTGAATTGGATTTTTTTTGCAGAATATCCATAAGCGGACCAATAATATCGTACGCCAGAACATCTTCCTTGCTGGCCTGATCCTGCAGATAAGCCCGGATTTCCGGCCTTACAAGTGTATAAACAATAATGGCCTGGTTAAGCTTCGCAAGCGATATCACTTCGTCGATAATTTGTTCGTCCTCAACATATGGAATGCGTTTTAATGTGAAATTTGTGCCAGCAAACTGGCTGATTGCGGCCTTCGCAACAAGGTCAGCAGTTTCGCCGACAGAGTCTGAAACAACATATATAATCGAATTCACTAAGTATCCCCCTTCTACAAATCATCGGCTGCAAGAGACAGAAAAGCCTTGGTGATATTGGTTTTCGTTATTCTCCCGGTTACCTCAAAACCCCTCTCCGTCTCTTTTACGATCGGGAGCGCGTCTATTTGCTTTTCAATCAATTTTTTGGCAACATCTATCAGCAGGTCATCTTTCTTGCACACTGTGATATTAGGCATCCTTGTCATAATAATGTTAACGGGAACTGTGTTTAGCTCCTGCTTACCTATGCTGGCCCGGAGCAGGTCTTTCCTAGACAGAACTCCAACTAAAACCGATTCTTTGTCGACGACAAACAGTGTCCCAACATCTTCCAGGAACATCATAACAATCGCATCATAGACGGAAATACTTTCACCTACGACAACAGGTATAGATTGAAAATCTTTAACATACAGTTTATTCAGATTGTCGGTCAACAGCTGGGTTGTTGTCTTTCCTGTGTAGAAATATCCCACCCTCGGCCTTGCATCCAGATATCCGGCCATTGTAAGAATAGCAAGATCGGGCCTCAGGGTTGCACGCGTCAAATTCAGCTGGTCTGCGATATGCTCTCCTGTAATGGGGCCGTTTTCCTTCACGATTTGCAGTATCCGTTCCTGCCTTTTGTTCAGTTCTATTTTCCTCACCGCCCGCCGCTCTTAATGGATTATTTATATAAATTATATACTATCCTCTACAAATGAAAAGATAAAGGAACCTTAATAACGGAGAATATTTGCCAAAATGCAAAGACCTGCCAAGTTTCAAGCAGGTCTTACAATTTAAAAGTTGTTTCTCAGCCGGATTATGAAGCAATGATTTTATTCATCTCTGCAAACTGGCGTATATAAAAGCTAATTGTTTTTAGAAGTGCCAGCCTGTTCTCCCTTAATGCAGGGTCTTCCGCCATTACCATCGTATTGTCGAAGAAATCTTCAATCTCTGGCTTTAATGACACTAAACTATCAAATTTTTCTGCCTCACTTGTGAGTGAGCTGTAGCTGTCCCGAACAGACAGGAATTTATTGTACAACGCCCGTTCAGAGTCATTTTCGAAATTTGCTTCATTGATTTGGCCATTATCTTCAGCCTTTGATGCCAGATTAATAACCCTGCTTAACGCTTCCAGATTCCCCTTAAAGTCAGGGTCCTCCTTTCGGGATTCAAGTACCTGTGCCCGTTCCACAAGGGAAGAAAGGATATCAAGCTGATTTTCCAGAACAGCGTCTGCAATATCATAGCGAATTCCCTCTTCAGACAGCAGGTGTTTCACACGCGCTTTTAAGAATTGCAGGACTTCACTCTTCACTTCTGCAGCATCTCTTGAGCCTTTTGAAGCCTTTTGAAGAGAATCCAGCGCCATATCAACGATTTCTTCAACGGTAAGTTCCCATTTCTTTGCGGTTAAAATATTTACGATTCCGCTCGCTTGCCTTCTTAGCGCATATGGATCCTGGGAGCCAGAAGGTATAATTCCGATCGAAAAGAAAGCGGCAATTGTGTCCATCTTCTCGGCAACACTAAGCACAGCACCGATCAGCGACGGAGGTACGTTATCCTCTGCATGCCTTGGCATATAATGCTCATTAATAGCTGCTGCAACAGCCTCGTTTTCTCCTTTAATACGAGCATACCGTTCACCCATATATCCTTGAAGTTCAGGGAATTCGTATACCATGTTTGTTACAAGGTCAAATTTGCTGATTTCAGCAGCGCGTGCTGTAAGCTCTTTCTCCTCAGAAGTTACACCTAAAGCCTCAGCAAGAGATAGGGCAAGCTGTTTCACACGGCCAACCTTTTCGGCCAATGTTCCAAGTTCTTCATGATAAACAATGGATTCGAGCTTTTTTTGCGAAGCTTCAATTTCAATCTTTTGATCTTCATTATAAAAGAAAGAGGCATCAGCCAAACGGGCCCTTAATACTTTTTCATTTCCTTTAGAGACGGTCTCGATGTTTTTCGAATCCCCATTTCTGACAGTTACAAAGTAAGGGAGCAATTCACCTGACGCGTTCCTGACAGGAAAATAGCGCTGATGTTCTTTCATGGATGTAATTAGGACTTTTTCCGGAAGCTCCAGGTACTCCTGTTCAAATCCGCCAAATAAAGCGGTTGGGAATTCTACTAGATTCGTTACCTCTTCCAGCAGATCTCCATCAACGGGAATCTGCCATTTATTCTCATGTTCAAGCTGTTTCAGCTGTTTGAGAATGAGCGCTTTTCTCGCTGAGGGATCAGCAATGACAAGTTGGTTTTTAAGCTCGGATTCATATGAAGAAGCATTAGAAAGCGAAATCTCTTCTCCTAAGAAACGGTGCCCCTTTGTTTTCCGTTCGCTCTCCACATCCGCCACACTAAAGGGAATAACCTCTTCCCCAAATAAAGCAGCGATCCATTTAATAGGGCGGGCAAAACGCAATTCCTGGTTTGCCCATCTCATATTTTTCGGGAAAGTCATTGATGTAATAATTTGGCCAAGCTCGCTTAAAAGATTGGCCGTTGGCTGGCCCTTTATGAATTTTTTCACATGGACATATTCAACGCCAGCTATTTCTTTAAAGAAGATATCATCCACAGTCACACCCTGTCCCCGGGTAAAACCAATAGCAGCTTTTGACCAATTTCCTTCAGCATCAAGAGCAATTTTTTTCGCCGGCCCTTTAGCTTCCTCATTAATATCCTTTTGAGATTCTGAAACATCCTTTATAAGTACTGCAAGCCTCCGCGGTGTGGAATACGCAACAACGCTTCCAAACTCAATCGCCTTTTCCTGCAGCCATTTCTGAAGTCTTTCAGAAAGCTGTTCCATTGAAGACGTAACAAAGCGTGCCGGCAATTCTTCGAGTCCTACTTCAAGCAGCAAATCACGCTTACTCATTGATGAATTCTCCCTTCTGTTTCAGAATTGGGAACCCTAGCTTTTCCCTTTCATCATAAAATGTTCTGGCAATTTTTCGTGCCATATTGCGGCAGCGGCCAATATAGCCCGTACGCTCGGTAACTGAAATGGCACCTCTTGCATCTAGCAGGTTAAAAACGTGAGAGCATTTCAGGACATAATCATAAGCAGGATGAACCAGACCTTCTTCCATCTGGCGCTGTGCTTCCTTTTCATACATGGAAAACAGCTGGAACAGCATATCTGCATCAGAAGTCTCAAAGGTGTATTTTGAATGTTCATATTCCGGCTGCATGAAGATATCCCGGACTGTAAAACCTTCTGTCCACTCCAAATCGAACACATTTTCTTTGTCCTGAATATACGAGGCCAGACGCTCGATTCCATAAGTGATTTCCACAGAAACCGGCTTGCACTCTAATCCTCCTACCTGCTGAAAATAGGTAAATTGCGTGATTTCCATCCCATCAAGCCATACTTCCCAGCCAAGGCCTGCACATCCAAGGGATGGGTTTTCCCAGTTGTCTTCTACAAACCGGATGTCGTGCTCAAGCGGATTTATCCCTAAAGCCTTTAATGAATCCAAATAAAGTTCCTGGATATTATCCGGCGAAGGCTTCATGATCACCTGAAACTGGTGGTGCTGATATAAGCGATTCGGATTTTCACCATAACGTCCGTCAGCCGGTCGCCTTGAAGGTTCTACATAGGCTACGTTCCACGGTTCAGGCCCGATAGCCCGCAGGAATGTGTAGGGGCTCATCGTTCCTGCACCTTTTTCTACATCATAGGCCTGCATTAAAATGCAGCCCTGGTCTGACCAATGCTTTTGCAAAGTAAGTATCATGTTTTGAATATTCATCGTGCACCTCCAAAAATTTTAGTTCTAAGATAAGAAAGTATACTTTTTTAACAAGTACAGATGTCTAGCCCCAGCACCCAGTCCCCCGAGTGCGTAACCAAGTACCGTTACACCCTTGGTCTAAGCCAATCGCTTCGGAAGGCAAAAAGCACCTTCTGTCAGCGCTTCATCAGGGCGCTTGCGCTTTTCTGTCCGGGCACGCCGTTTTATGTAAAAAACAAAAAACTCCCGTTCCTATGCCTGATTAGCATAGGGACGAGAGTTACCCGCGGTTCCACCCTACTTGCCGAACAAATCGGCCTCTTTTTTCTGCACTTTGCAGAATAATTGCTCCGGACTGCCTTCCCTAAAGCTTCCATACCCCGGCTCCCACTATCCCAGGTTCGCTAATACAGAGTGCTATAGGTACTCCTTTCCATCAAAGCAACGAAATATTATGAATAGATTTTATCCGAGTGGCTCCGGAATGTCAAATACTGATAAGACCAAATTCAACTCGATAGAAATCTGACAGCGGCATTTTATGACTTAACGCTGGCAATTAGAAAAATATTAAAGCAAGTCCTTTAAATTGTCCATTTGCTTTAAGAATTTTTTTGATTTCAGCTGCAGGCCGGAAAACTCTTCATAGTACGTATCAATAACGCGCTCCAGCTCTTTTTTCGTTTCCTGCTTTACTGAAACGTTTCCCAGCCTTGTAAGATCGAAATAGTAAAATAATCGCAGCAGCTTCAATGAAGCAGGTGAAATTTTTATCCGGTAAGGATCTTTTTCATAGCATCGGTGGCAAAGAAACCCGCCCTCTCTTAATGAAAAAGAAAATTCCCCTTCTGTGTTACCGCAATTGGCACAGTGATCCAGAGTCGGTGTCAATCCCAGCACCGGGAGCATTTTCATCTCGAAAATGAATTTAAGAATTTCTGCGTCGTACCCCTCATCTATGTACATAAGGGTTTGGAGAACGAGTTCGAATAAGAACGGGTTCGCTTTCTTGTCCTCCACGCTTTTATCCAGCAATTCGATAATATAGGAGGCATACGCGGTCGCAAAAATATCCTCCCTTATAGAACGAAGGCTGTTGATTGTTTCCCCTTGCTGAAGGGTTCCCAGGCCAGTTGAGGGCTGAACGAGAAAATACCCGTAATAAAAAAGCTGAGTGACAGCCGAGAGCCTGCTGTTTGGCTTACTTGCCCCTCTTGCCATCACTCCTGTTTTACCCCACTCACGGGTATATAAAGTAATTATTTTATTATTTTCTCCGTAATTTGTCCGGCGAATCACAATGCCTTCACACTTTTGAAACAAAATAGGCCACCACCTGTTTGCGAACACAAGACAAATCCATAATAATTGCCAGATTACAGAATCTTCTATGCTGCTAGAGCATACCTATAAATAGGTACTGACCTGGCCCACATCATAATTATTCACTGGCGACAAAGGAACAATTTGCTGTTGCGAAAGACGTAACAGCTTATTTACCCAAGCCGTTTAACTATGAGACTGGAAAGTCAATTTCTGCTAGTTCTTCTTCCATTCTTTCGGGTCTTTCGTGTCTTTCCACTTCAAGCTCTTTAAAAAGCAGATAAGTGTCCACATTACCTGTCTGACTGAATACTTTCCAGGTAAAATCCAACATATAAAGCCCACCTTTCCGTTTTACTAGCATTTTTAAATTCCTGCCATAAGATTAGCTTGACCGTTCGTTTAATAATGATGTGAAGCAAAATTTACTAATAATTTATCAATACTCGTCTTCCCTGAAACCATAATCCCGTAAATGTGTGGCCCGGTTGCGCCAATCCTTTTGAACCTTGACCCATAACTCGAGGAATACCTTTGAACCCAGCAGATTCTCGATATCTAGCCTTGCTCTCTGGCCCACTTCCTTTAACAGCTTCCCTTGTTTGCCGATAACGATTCCTTTTTGCGAATCACGCTCTACAATTATGGTTGCCATTACATTAATTGTTTCACTGTTATCCATTTTTTTAATGGTATCAATCACGACGGCAATGCTATGAGGTATTTCTTCTCTCGTTAGGTGAAGGACCTTTTCACGTATCAGTTCAGAAATGATGAACCGCTCGGGATGATCTGTCACCTGGTCTGCAGGATAAAACTGTGGTCCTTCCGGCAAATGCTCCTTAATTTGTGCAAGCAGCGTCTCTACATTGTTTCCTTCAAGAGCTGAAATCGGAACAATCGACTCAAACGGATGTAAATCCTTATAAGTTTCAATTAATGGCAGAAGTTCATCCGGATGGACTTGGTCAATCTTATTTACTACCAGGAATACGGGTGTTTTGACACCCTTCAGCTTTTCAATTATGAATTCATCGCCGCGCCCAATTCCTTCCTGAGCATTGATCATAAACAGGATTAAGTCAACTTCCCTCAGGGTGTTTGTTGCGACCTTCATCATAAAATCGCCCAGTTTATGCTTTGGCTTATGGATACCGGGTGTATCGATAAAGATCATTTGTGAATCATCCAGCGTTAATACTCCCTGGATCTTGTTGCGTGTAGTCTGTGGCTTATCGCTCATAATGGCAATTTTCTGGCCGATAACCCTATTCAGGAAAGTGCTTTTTCCTACATTTGGCCTGCCAATAATTGAAATGAAACCTGATTTATGATTGTTCGTTTCTGAATCAAATAGTTTAGTCATGTAAATCCTCCGGTGAAAATGCTCCTGGCAGCAGCTCATCAACTGTTAATTCTTTAATATCCCCTTTTAGGTTGGTTAAAACAACTTTCATTTCCTTTGGGCACAATTCGGCAATTACCTGTCTGCATGCCCCGCATGGCGGAACCGGTCTTTCTGTGTCCGCAACTACGGCGATCATCGTAAACCTGCGGTCACCCTCCGATAAAGCCTTAAAAAGCGCTGTCCTCTCTGCACAATTAGTCATGCTGTAAGCAGCATTTTCAATATTACAGCCATGGTATACCTTCCCGTCCTCAGTAAGCAGTGCAGCCCCTACCTTGAATTTTGAATACGGTACATAGGCTTTATCCCTTGCTATGTTAGCTTCTTGAATTAATGCTTCTATTTCCATTGCGGATCTTCCCTTCTAAGCCGTTCCATTTATCAATTATTTTCAGAAAGGGATTTTTCTTTATTTTACCTCGAAAATCCCTGTCTTATATATGCTTTTTTCAAAATGTAATATAAATGTTAGAATTTTCTAACAATATAAACACGATATGTATAGACACCATTAAAATATCTTGGGTAAAAAGATGACTGCTCCAACTAAGACTGAAAACAGACTATAAACCAATACTGCTCCTGCTGCGATATCCTTTGCCTGCTTTGCCAATGGATGGCGCTCCGCCGTAATCAAGTCCACTGTTCTTTCAATAGCCGAATTAACCATTTCCAAGGCGACAGTACCAGCGATGGCAGTTAATACAAATAGCCATTCAAGCGGAGATATCCCCAGCTGCCAGCCAAAGAGCAAAGCAATTATTGAAATGCCTAAGTGAATTTTAACATTTCTTTCTGTACGTGCAGCCGTATAAATTCCAAAAAAAGCAAATCCAAAACTTTTTAACAATGAGTGCTTGCGGTTACTGTTCCCTTGTAAGCCCATACTCTGTTAAAATAACCTTTTGTTTTGTAAACATTACTTTTTCATCCTGTTCCTCCATATGGTCATAGCCTAGGAGATGCAGAAAACCATGAAGGGCGAGAAACCCTAGCTCCCGTTCAAAGCTATGGCCATATTCTTCAGCCTGCTCCTTAGTCCTCTCTACAGATATGATAATGTCTCCTAGCATCCGCGGCATATCAGCACCGACAATTCCCACTTCCTCTTCACCCATTTCCTCCAGTGCAAAAGAAATGACATCGGTTGCTGCATCCTTGTCCCGATATTCCTTATTAATTTGCCGGATCCGATTGTTGTCTGTAAAAGTAACAGAAAGCTCGCAATCCTCCTCTATTCCTTCCCTGGCGGCAGCAAATTGGAGCAGCTTTTCAATCATGGAAGTTTCTTGTTCCGATACCTCATTCGTTTCATCAATAAAATCGATATCAAATATCATGCCTTCACCTTCTGTTCCGTTTTTTGAAATTCAGGATATTCAATCCTGGAATGGAATATCCCATTTAATGTTTCGCATAGCGATGTTTTCACAATTTGAAGCTCCCGCATAGTTATATCGCATTCATTAAATTGGTGATCATGCAGACGGTCGCTGATGATGCTGACAACGAGGCTTTCAATTTTTTCTGCGGTCGGCTGTGCCATTGACCGGACAGCCGCTTCCACGCTGTCTGCAATTCCAATCACTGCAATTTCCTTCGTTTGCGCTTTAGGACCCGGGTAACGATAGTCCTCTTCTTTAACATCTTCTCCCAGTTGGGAAGCTTTATGATAAAAATACTTAAGCAGTGTCGTTCCGTGATGCTGTTCGGCAATATCCACAATTTCCTTTGGCAATTTATGTTTCCGCAATATTTCCCCTCCGTCTGTTGCATGGGCAATAATAATATCCCTGCTTGTGGCTGGAGGCAGACGGTCGTGAGGATTATCAATATTCATTTGATTTTCAATAAAAAACTGCGGACGTTTTGTTTTCCCGATATCGTGATAGTAGCATCCTACTCTTGCCAGCAGCCCATTAGCTCCAATTGCTTCACAGGCTGATTCAGCAAGATTGGCAACCATTATGCTGTGATGGTAAGTTCCCGGTGCTTCTGTAAGTATTTTTCTGAGAAGCGGATGGTTAGGATTAGAAAGTTCGATGAGCTTCATCGTCGACAGCACGCCAAAGCCAGCTTCAAAGAATGGCAGCAGGCCAATGGTCAGAATCGAAGAAAGCAGCCCCGAAACAAGTGCAGCTGCAAAATAGTACAAAAACTCTATTTTTGAATAGTGTCCGTCTGCAATGAAAAGCAAAGAAAGAATGAGAGCATAATTCACAAGTGACAGGGCAAGCCCCGCAGACAATATTCTCGACTTAAAATTACGGCTTGTAAGAATGATAATGCCCGCCATACCGCTGAAAAGGATATAAAGTCCAATCGGAATATCCAGAATCCCCGTACTGCCTTCGTTAAAAATAATCGTTCCGAACCCGGCAAGCAGAATGGTAGCCGCTGCGGCATACCGTTCATTTAAAAGATTCTTAATGAGCATGGAGGCCATGGCTGCGGGAAAGAAATATCCGAGATTAGGATACCTGTTTCCCGAGAAAAGGCTGATTGTTTTCATGAATGACAAGGCTACCAAAAAAACAATTATAAAAATAATTAAATGATTTGTTTTGAAATCCTTACTTTCCTCCGTTGAATTGAAAAAATAGTAAAGAGCCGCAACAGTCAGAATAATGATGATTCCAAGACCTACAAAAGGCTGGCTCGTGTTATCCTCTCCCAAAACTCCTGTCAGTTCAAGTTTGCGGTAGATTTCCCGGTCCACAAGCTGCCCTTCCACAACAATAATCTGCCCTTGCAGAATTTTAACCGGTTCTACACTTTCCAGAGCTTTCTGGCGCTGCTCCTCTGTTTTTTCCCTGTCAAAAAAAACATTCTGGATGATTACATACCTGGCCAAAGCAATCGAAGCCGCTTTTAATTCTGAATTTAGACTTGAAAACCGCAGTTCCTCTTCTGCCCTTTTTTTAGCATTCTCGACTTCATCTGCGGGAATTCTAGTGCTCATTACGTTATTTACAACTGTAATTGTCGAGTCTTTAGCGATTTGAATATCGCTTTCTGAAGCTCCAACCAAAGCGGTGAATACCTGGTTTGGAAGGTCTTTATTCACCTCATCCGTCAGTTTTCCCTTAAGAAGCTGGACCTTTTTCTCCATCGGAAGAGGGGCTTCCGGTTTTTCGGGTTTCCCTGTCCCCTGAAGAGGCGGGGCTGTTTCACTTTTTACCTCGATTGCGGAATCGAAAATGGATGCCACCAAATCAACCTTATTTTGTGCATATTCTTTTTTTACGGAATAAACGTCAGAAACCTGTTTGACGATATCATTCTTTTCCTGTTCCGTTTTAAATGTATCCTCTACTGTTTTTCCTGCGATAATCGTTTGATCCGCAGGTTTGAACAGCTCGACAGACACCTTTTCGGGCTTGACATTAGAATACATGACAGCATATGAGAAAACTCCCAGAAACAGGAGAAGGACAATTTGAAAAACCTTAATTCCCAACAAGTCCTTCACTTTCGTTAAATAGGCATTTAACTTATTCAAACTTCCCCCTCCTTGCGAAAAGCGCAAGCACCCTGATGAATAAAGAACGGTTAAAGGCTCAAGCACCCTGACAATGGAACGTTGACAAAAGGCCTGGCAGGGCTGTAATCAAAAACCATTACAGCCTTCCGTCCTGTGTCAAACGCCGACACCAGCACAATAATCTAATTATAAAGAACCCATTTTTTAAAAAGTGTATTGCCTTTAATTCTGCTTGTCCGGAAAATTTCATGCTATTACCGCAATTTCCTGCTATGTAAGTATCACTATGTAAAATGATAACAGTTTTTAAGACAACTTTCACCTACCTTGTTAAACAGGGAACCAAAAAAGCGAAAACGGCAGGAGGCAATTAATGATCAATCTAAGTTCCTGTGTTCCTGGGATTAAAGCTTTGTCCTCATTCATTTACTGCGGATAGCCGGACAGCTATTAAAAAAATCCTTGCCGGTGTTGAAAGCAAGGATTTTTTATTCAGTCTTATTGATTAGCCTTTTCATATGCATCAATGATCTTCGCAACAAGGGGATGCCGGACTACATCGCTTTGTTCAAGATAAATGAAAGCCATGCCTGAAACATTTTTTAGTAAGTCTTCTGCTGTAAGCAGCCCGGATTTAACCCCTTTAGGCAGGTCAATCTGAGAGCGGTCCCCCGTGATGACCATACGCGATCCAAAGCCCAGCCGTGTCAGGAACATTTTCATTTGAGCCTGAGTTGTGTTTTGGGCTTCATCGAGGATGACATACGCATCATCAAGGGTCCGGCCTCTCATGTAAGCAAGCGGAGCGATCTCAATAGTTCCCCGCTCAATCATTCTCTCGGTTTGTTCTGTTCCCAGCAGGTCATGAAGAGCATCATACAATGGCCTTAAATAAGGATCAACCTTTTCCTTCAGATCTCCCGGAAGGAATCCGAGGCTCTCGCCAGCTTCCACCGCCGGCCTTGTAAGAATGATTTTTTTCACCTGGCCGTTCTTTAACGCATTGATGGCCATTACTACTGCCAGATACGTTTTTCCTGTACCGGCAGGCCCGATCCCAAAAACTAAATCTGCCTTTTTCATAGCTGAAATATAATGCCTCTGGCCCAAGGTCTTAACCCGGATCACTTTTCCCTTGGCCGTCCTGGCAATTTCCTCGTCATATAAATCGCGGAAATATTCAAGTGTCCCTTTTTTAGCAAGTTCAGCTGCATAAATAACATCGCGGGAGCTGATATTAATGCCTTTGCGAATTACGGAAAGCAGTGCCTTGATAATATTTTCCGCTTTTTCAGCATTTTCTTCTTCCCCGGAAACGGTTATCGCCTCACCACGGGTAATAACATTTACATTAAGCTCTTCTTCCAGAACTTTTAAGTTTGAGTCTGATATGCCTAATAATGCCATAGCTTCATTAGGCGATTCTAATTGTAGTTTTACGACTTTTGCATCTTCTGGCATCCGTTAGTCTCCTTGAATGATTGGTATACCGACAGCGATATCTTCTAAAACCTGGTAATGAATCGATAGTTTTACTTTACCATTGTCCATTCCAGCATGCAAAATTTTTTCCCCGATAATCTCGGCACCTTCAGGCAGCTTTTTTTCCAAATCCTTTTTGGCCATTTTTTTTGCCTCAGCCATGGCTTGTGCTTTCGTATATACACGGGTAATTTCCTCTTTGCTGCGGTATGTTTCCGACTGGTAAGATATCGGCAGCTCCCATTTCCAAAACCTAAAGGGCTTGGTTGTACTGTCAACTTCATACTGTTTATATCGCGGATTCTTAAAACCCCAGACCGGTAAGGAAAAACCGCTTATATTTATATAATGTTTCACCGTTTCGTCCCCATTAAACACCGAAAATTTTGTTTTTAACGGAACTTCGGCTGTAGATTTATACCATGTCTCTCCCATGACTTTGCCCTTGGCCGCTACTAAACGCTGATTTGTTTCGTTTCCAATGATTCCAGATACTAGCAATTGGCCTTTATGGACGTAATCACTTATTTCTACCTGCTTTTGTCCCTTTTCCACAAACATGCCTACTATAACGGCTTTTTTCCTGGCCACCAGATTGCGCGGGGATAATTTCTCTGCCTCTTCTGGCTGTTCTTTTTCTACCACCTGAAAATGGAAGGTTGTCCCTTTTAACTCCACTCCAATCCATGTAACAGCCTTTATATTATCTGAGAGTTTTCTTTGGATTGTTTCTACATCATCGATCAAGAATTGTACCTTGCCGACTTCAACCCCAATCTTGTCCAATTCTTTGCGGATTGCATGCTCCGTCTCAGGATTTGCTCCCTTAATTTCAATACCCCAAACCATATTGGAAAGCATGAAGATGAGCATATAAAAGGAGAGCAGGCCTATTAAAAAGCCGCTGTATTTCGAGGCCCTTTTTGTTATAAATGGAATACCCCTTCCTTCTATGAAGGAAACCTTGCAGTCGCTGTTTCTGACAACCGCTCTCAGTTTGGATATATCTTTCAGTTCTATGCAAAATGAAACGGTATCCGTACCGCTGCGCTTTACATCCCATACAGAAATTTTTTGCTTGAGGAGCCCGTTGATTAGCCGTTCTCCTCCTATACCCATTGCTTTGACTTTAACAAACCCTGTATAAAAGTTTGTCCATTGATTTTTCACGGGCGGTTCTCCTCCTTCACACTTATCCATCGAGAAAAAATACTTTATCGATCTTTCCTTCCAGCATGATTTCCTCCGGAAGTATCGTTTTAATTACAAAAGACTCACCCTTTATTAATAGCTGGCCCTTTTTCAGCATCAGCCTGACTTCATTATCCGCAAATGCAAGCAGTCCGCGGTGATTTTCAATGTAAATATGAAGCTGTCCAATTATGGTGATTCTCGGCAGGTCCATCATGACATCCTGTGGAAGGTCCATTGTTTTCACCATAAGCTGTTTAAATTTCTGCCCCCATTTACGCGCCATAAAAAAGAACCCCCTTTCATCTCAAATGTATGAAATGAAAGGGGGTTCTAGACCATTTTCCTTGCCTGACGGTATTTAATTCTTGGCAGAAATACAATTATCTCCTTACAAAAACAGGCCTCTTAGCCCGGGGCGGCCCTAATACTTCTGCGAGGATGATGCCCTCAATTATACTTTTATTATCCAAATTAATGGTGCTGCCTTGAAAAGAGCTGCTTTCTTCTTCAGGGTGCGTATTTTCGGGTGGAAGGGACGCGCCGGCAATCCATTCTTCTAAAGTTTCACCTTTTGTTTCTGCTGGAAATTCAGTTTTTATGGCTGTATAATTTAATGCTGCGTTCACTGGTTCAGGCTTTGAAGATGCCATGCCTTTCGGTTCCGGCAGCGGTTTACTGCTTTCCTTGGGCAATCGAACCGGCTTTCGATTCTGATCATTCACAGCCTTTTTAGCCCTTTTAATAATTGAGGATATAAAGCCTGCAATAATGAGCAGCACAAAAATATTGCTTAATAGAAAGTCAATTATCGTGTCCATTTGCTGGCCTCCTCTCTTCTGCGTCATTTCGGAAGAGCTAGTTTATGATGACTTAATACGCCCTTATTTTCCCCGGTTATTTATCTCCGTCTTTCGGATCCTTTGACAATTTACCGATAGAATCACGCATATCAGTATCCGCCGAAATGTTTTGTATATTCATATAGTCGTATACACCAATATTGCCTGACTTTAAGGCTTCAGACATGGCAAGCGGCACTTCCGCTTCCGCTTCTACTACCTTGGCCTTCATTTCGACGACACGTGCCTTCATTTCCTGTTCCTGGGCTACAGCCATGGCGCGTCGCTCTTCCGCTTTTGCCTGCGCTATTTTTTTATCAGCCTCAGCCTGTTCCGTTTGCAGATGTGCACCGATATTTTTGCCGATATCTACATCAGCTATATCGATCGAGAGAATTTCAAAAGCTGTTCCTGAATCAAGTCCCTTCGTAAGGACCGTTCTGGAAATCATATCAGGATTTTCGAGTACTTTTTTATGATTTTCAGCTGAACCGATTGTTGATACGATGCCTTCCCCGACACGAGCGACAATTGTTTCCTCACCCGCACCGCCGACTAAGCGGTCGATGTTTGCCCGGACTGTTATTCTTGCCTTGGCCTTAACCTCGATACCATCCATAGCCACACCGGAAATAAACGGTGTTTCAATAACTTTTGGATTAACGCTCATCTGCACGGCCTCAAGTACATCACGTCCCGCAAGATCAATAGCTGCACCTCTTTCAAAGGGTAAATCGATATTAGCTCTTTGCGCAGCGATCAGTGCATTTACTACCCTGTCGACGTTACCTCCCGCAAGATAATGGCTTTCTAGCTGATTGGTCGTAACTCCAAGCCCCGCTTTATGGGCTTTGATAAGCGGATTAATGACCCGATTTGGAATAACCCGGCGGAGCCTCATCCCGATAAGTGTAAAAATGCTGACCCGTACACCTGCTGCCAAAGCAGAAATCCAGAGCATCACCGGTACAAACGTCAGCAATATGGCGAGAACGATAATCGCCGCTGCAATTACCAATAAAAGCAATATTGTTCCAGAAGTCAATTCCATATATTTCACCCGTTTTCTATTAGTCTTTTAATTGCCCTGCTTCCCTTACGACAATCCTTGAACCTTCTGTTATTATAACTTTTACGGCCGTACCCTTTGTTATAAAGCTGCCTTCTGTGACGACATCAATCCTTTCGTCTTCAATGATAACGGTTCCGGACGGCCTTAAATCGGTAGCTGCCAGCCCTATCTTTCCAATTAGCTCCACACGGCTGCGGTTTGAGATATATCCGTTTTCCGTGCTGGTTGAGTCAGTAAGAATAATTTTTTTAAAAAATTTCATTTTTCTCCCAAACACCTTTACTAATATAATCGAAAGAATGATGGCGGCAGCACAAGCAATCAGCAGTGAAGCAGCCATATGTGAAACATTGTCCGAAGCCAAAAAAAGACTCCCGACTACACCAGCTAATCCCAAAACACCAACAAGACCGCCGGGAACAAAAACCTCCAGGACGATTAGAATAACTCCAGCTACAAATAATAGCAGCGACTCGTAGCCTGCAAGGCCGGCCACCATGTGTCCATAAAAGAATAGAAGCAGGGATAGCAGCCCGGTAAAGCCTGGCAGACCAAAACCTGGTGTATACAGCTCCATCACTAGCCCAATGCTGGCCAGCGTCAGTAAGATCGGGACAACCAAAGGATGGGTAATTAAACGTGCTAACTTTTCAGCAAAGCTTTCGTCAAGCTGCCGGATATCGGCGTTCTCAATTCCCAGCTTGCTGTACAGTTCTGAACGGCCGGCCACTGTCCCTTCACTGTAGCCCGCTTTCTCCGCCAGTTCGGCAGTAAACGTCAGCAGTCTTCCTTTTTCCGCTCCATATTCCGGAAGGTCTATGTCTTCATCTGCCATTGCCTGGGCATAAATTGGGTCTCGCCCATTTTGTTCAGCAGCCGTTTTCATAGCAGCGAGCCAATAGGACTGTGCTTTTTTATCAGCCGCATTTCCGGAAGAATCAATCACCGCTGCTGCACCCATTGTTGCACCGGGCACCATATATATTTCATCAGCGCTTAAAGAAATATAGGCTCCCGCAGACAGTGCCTGATTGTTTACAAAAGCAACGGTGTGAAGCTTTGTTCCTGATATGGACTTTGCAATTTTGCCCGCTGCCTCCACCGCGCCTCCCGGTGTATTCACATCAAAAATAATCATGTCGGCTCCTTCGTCTTCTGCCGTATTAATCGCCCGTGAAAGAAAAGCATTTAACCCTTTTTCGACGGTATCTTCAATAGGCACGACATAAACCATCTGCTGCTTAGCCGAAATTTGCGGCAAAAAGGATATAAGCCCCAAGCCAAGGAAAAGGAACAAAATACATTTGCGCATACTCCGCCTCCCTTCCTTTTTTCTATCATTGCTTACCTGTTACATACGTATGTAAATGAAAAAAGTTTCATGTTTTATTTGAGATAGCAGGCCAGATTAAAAAACCATGCTAATCTGTTCAGTTAATGAAACTGGCCCTTAGGGAGGATATGTAGCGCTGATTTCCGCTTATTCTCTTGAGGTATCAAGTCCAAGATAGATTTTTATGCATCAAAAAACCGCAGGCACAAGGCCTGCGGTTTGATGCGAGTTTAAGATAAATGTTGTTGTACTAATTTGTTAACAAGAGAGCCGTCAGCTTTGCCTCTAACTTTGGGCATTAAAGCTGCCATAACTCTTCCCATATCAGCTTTCGATGATGCATTTATATCATCAATCGTTTGTTTCACAATTAAAGAAAGATCTTCCTCAGAAAGTTGCTCTGGCATATAAGCCTCAACGTAAGTGATTTCGGTTCTGATTTTGTCAACGAGGTCAGAACGGCCTGCGTTTTCAAACTCTTGGAGGGAGTCTTTGCGTTGTTTTAATTCGCGAGAAAGGATAGTCAGTTCTTCCTCTTCTGATAACTCCTGCTTTCCAAGCTTAATCCCTTCGTTTTGAAGTGATGCTTTCAGCATACGAATTACAGAGAGTTTGTCCTTTTCCTTGTTCCTCATCGCTTGTTTCATATCATTATTTAAACGCTCGAGAAGACTCATACTTCCACCTACTCTTAGAATTTACGTTTTCTAGCAGCTTCAGACTTTTTCTTACGTTTTACGCTTGGCTTTTCATAAAATTCACGCTTCCTAGCTTCCTGAAGCGATCCTGCTTTAGATACAGTACGTTTGAAACGACGAAGAGCATCTTCAAGCGATTCGTTTTTACGAACGACGGTTTTAGACATCTCTTTCCCTCCCTCCGAAAACAACACACTAACTCTTAGTGCAACATGATTTTACATGTACTAAGCCATTATAATATAAGCACTATTTAAGGTCAACTATCTATCGTAATTTGTCATACAACCATCCTGGAAATTTTTATGGAGCTGCTGAAGGAATTTTAATGAAAAAGCATGTATTTCATACCCTGTCCATAGAATGGAACAGAGGTGAAGCATATGTATGAACTGTTATTATTTTCATTGTTTCTGGCGGTATTCATGGGCGGAATGTCTCTTCTCAGGATCGGATTATTCAATTTATCCGGCAAGAAGCTAAAAACTGCACTAGCAAAGGTAATCGGTTCACCGTGGAAGGGATTTATTGCCGGCATAGGTATAACAGGATTACTGCAGAGCAGCTCCGCGGTGATGGTGATGACTATCGGGCTGGTTTCAGCAAGGGTCATAACTTTTCCGCAAACAATCGGGGTCATCCTGGGCTCTAATATCGGGACAACTTTTACGGCGGTATTCATGACTTTTTCAGTAGAAAAATATATCATTCCCGGCGTGATCCTTGGCTCTCTGCTTTGCTTTATGCCTAAAGCAGTTTACAAGAGCATCGGCTTCTCCTTGATTGGGTTGTTCGCCATATTTGCTGCAATGGGCGGGTTTAAATCACTTGCTGTACCCCTTGCTGAATACCCGGCCGTACAGACGCTTCTTGGAAAAATGGACAGCCACATGCTAATCGCCCTGCTCACAGGTTTAATTATAACAGCTATCATCCACTCGAGCAGCGCGATGATAGGGATAGCGATGAGCTTTCTTGCAAGTGGCGAGCTTACTATTCCAGCTGCCATTGCAGTTATGCTTGGGGCAAATATCGGGACATGCATCACTGGCTATCTCGCAAGTATTGGATCTGGAGATGAAGCCCGTTTCACTGCCTATGCCCATATTTGGCTCAATATTGCAGGAGTAGCGCTATTTTACCCTTTTATCGATGATCTTGCCCGGATAGCCGCAATGCTTGCCGGGCAGCCTGACGTACAGCTGGCACATTCCAGCGTTATGTTTAACGCAGTGACCTCACTCGCAGCGTTGCCGTTTGCAGGTGCCTTTGCCCGTTTTATTTTGTATGTCCACCGAGGGAAGAAATGAAACAAGCAAAAACCCTGCACTTGTCAGGGTTTTCACAGTTAATCAGTAATCAGAATCTGCAGTAAGGCCTTTGATGATTGCTACCCCGGCACTGGCGCCAATCCGTGTTGCTCCGGCTTCTATAATTTTTCTGGCATCCTCCGTGTTACGGACTCCTCCTGACGCTTTAACTCCAATATCCGGGCCAACAGTCTTTCGCATTAACTTAACATCCTCAACTGTGGCGCCGCCTGTTGAGAAACCTGTGGAAGTTTTGACAAAGTCAGTACCCGCTTTTACGGAAAGCTGGGAAGCCCTTTCTTTTTCTTCATCCGTTAATAAGGAAGTTTCAATAATAACTTTTGTGAGCGCCTTGCCCTTGGCAGCATCCACTACAGCACGAATATCTCTTTCAACAAGCTCATCATTTTTTTCTTTTAAAGCACCGATATTGATGACCATATCGACTTCCTGTGCTCCATTTTCAATTGCGTTGGCTGTCTCAAATGCTTTTGTTTCAGGTGTATTGGCTCCTAACGGGAATCCGATAACTGTACAAACCTTTACATCAGTACCATGTAATAGCTCAGCGGCCAATTTAACCCAAGTTGGGTTGACACAAACAGATGCAAAATGATATTCCTTAGCTTCCTCACATAGAGTTCTGATCTGGTCGCTTGTTGCCTCAGCCTTTAATAATGTATGATCAATAATCCCTGCTACATTTTGTACCATCATTACATCTCCTTCGTACAATTTGAAGTTGTCCGTACAACTGTATATTAGCATAATCCCTCAACAATTTACGAGCACTTCTCTACAAAACATAAAAAAGCCTTTCAGATACAATGGTTAGTATCTCATTTAGTATAGGTTTAATATATATTAAAAATATAATACCGTGTGAATTACCGTATTTCCGTAAAAATTTTTTCCCTGAAGCGGTGCACAATTCCATGAAAAACTGTTTCTTCTTTTTTTATCACTATCCATCCACAATTCAAAAAAGCAATCTGCCAAAAAGGCAGATTGCTTGTTATTAAATTGCTTGTACCTCTAACGGGGCATCTTCGACAACGCGTACGAATTGGCCTTCGTTGTAAGGGTAGCCAGCTTTAGTAATTTTTACTTTGACAATCTTTCCGATCCTCTCTTCGGATGATGGGAAAACAACTTTTAAATAGTTGTCAGTATATCCGACATAAAGATTGCTTTCTTCATCCCCATTAAAGCGTTCTTCTGGAATAACTTCGAGGATTTCATTTTCGAAACGTGATGCGTATTCCTTAGCAAGCTGGTCAGATAGGCTGATCAGGCGATGGACACGGTCATTTTTGACTTCCTCATCAATCTGGTCTTCCATTCTGGCAGCAGGTGTGCCTGTACGTTTAGAATATGGAAAAACATGAAGCTCTGAAAATTGGTGCTCTTTAATAAAATTATAAGTTTCCATGAACTCTTCTTCCGTCTCGCCCGGGAACCCTACGATTACGTCGGATGTTACAGCCAGTCCTGGCAATGCTTGTTTTAACTTTTGCAGGCGTTCTGCAAAGAACTCCATAGTATATTTCCGTCTCATCCGCTTAAGGACCGTATTGGAGCCTGATTGAAGCGGAATGTGAAGATGCCTTACAATCTTGTCTGAATCATTTAGCACCTGGATAACTTCGTCAGTAATCTGGCTCGCTTCAATGGAAGAAATCCGGATTCTCTTTAGGCCTGCTACCTTTTCATCAAGTTCACGCAAAAGCATAGCAAGATTGTAATCCTTCATATCCTCTCCGTATCCTCCAGTGTGGATACCTGTCAAAACGATCTCCTTATAGCCAGCCTCAACAAGCTGCTGTGCCTGGCGGATAACCTCTTGAGGGTCCCGTGAACGCATAAGGCCGCGTGCCCATGGAATGATACAGAATGTGCAGAAATTATTGCAGCCTTCCTGAATTTTCAGAGAAGCCCGGGTCCGATCCGTGAAGGCAGGAACATCAAGCTCTTCATAGACACGGGTTTTCATAATATTTCCAACGCCATTGATTGGCTGACGCTCTTGTTTAAATTGTTCAATATAACCCAGCATCTTCGTACGGTCCTGTGTGCCGACAACGATGTCAACTCCAGGAATAGCCATAATCTCTGCTGGGGAAGTTTGAGCGTAGCATCCAGTAACCGCAATGACGGCATCCGGATTTTTGCGGACGGCACGACGGATTACCTGGCGGCTTTTCTTATCCCCGGTATTTGTAACAGTACATGTATTTATTACATAAACATCTGCAGTTGATTCGAAATCAGCACGCTCGTAGCCATCTGCTTTGAAAAGCTGCCAAATGGCTTCTGTTTCGTAATGATTTACTTTACAGCCTAACGTATGAAAAGCTACAGTTGCCATTGTCATCACCTCGTTAATTCTAATTGGTAGGAAACAGCTGCAAGCGCATAAAGCGGAGCTGTTTCAGTCCGTAGTATTCTCGGGCCTAGCCCGCAAGGAGAGAATCCAGCTTGGATTAGCTGATCCACTTCCCCAGAAGCAAGCCCGCCTTCTGGTCCGAAAACAAATAAGATTGACTGCCCAGGCTCGGCATTTTTTAGAACTGCAGCAAGAACGGATGATTCCCCCTGTTTTGCCGATTCTTCAAAAGCAGCAAGTTTATAATCATAAGCAGCCGAAGCAGCAATTAATTCTTTCAGTGACATAGGTTCATTGACGGAAGGAAGGGTATTGCGATGCGACTGTTCTGCCGCCTCTTTGGCAATCTTCTGGAGACGCTCCGTCTTTTTTACAGACTTTTTGCTGTCCCACTTTACTACTGAACGAGCCGCAATAAAAGGGATAAACTCATGGGCGCCAAGCTCTGTCCCTTTTTGAATTATATACTCCAATTTATCCCCTTTAGGCAGACCGCTCGCGATGGCCACTTTAACAGGCAGTTCCTTCTCTTCAAAATACCATTCTATAACGGTTCCCCTTATCATTTCATTGGAAACTTCTGTGATTTCGGTAAGCGCCGTCCTTCCATCCCTGGCAACACAGATGATCCGATCCCCTTCACTCATGCGCATAACACGGACAATATGATGAAAGTCCTCACCAGATACCTTAACCTCTGCTCCATTTAAACCATCATCTGATAAAAAGTAACGCTGCACATTTACACCTGCTTACTCATTTTTTTAAAAATGGCGCCGGCCACTTAGCTAAACTTTGTGGAACTCATCGGCGCCTAAAATACTATAGGTTTCTTTTTGCAATGATTGCTACCCAGTCTTCCATTAACACCGTTTCTTCAATAGTGAATCCGGATGCTTCAATGGCTTCCTTCACATCCTGTTTCTTTTGCTGGATGATTCCGGAGGCAATGAAATAACCGCCTGGCTTAACTGCTTTGGCAACATCATCTGTAAAACGGATGATTACTTCTGCAAGGATATTGGCTACTGCTACATCAACGGTGTCATCTATGCCATCCAGAAGATTGTTTTGAGTAACTAAGACCAAATGCTGAACTTTATTCAGCTTCACATTCAGTTTTGCGGATGCAACAGCCACCTCATCAAGATCAAGTGCATGGACTTTTTCGGCCTCTAAAAGGGCAGCAGCGATACTCAGGACACCTGAACCAGTCCCGATATCCACAACTGAATCCCCGGGCTTGACGGTCCTTTCCAGGGCCTGGATGCACATAACTGTAGTTGGATGCGTACCGGTTCCGAAAGCCATGCCGGGATCAAGCTCGATAATCAGTTCATCGCTGCTTACAGGCTCGTAATTCTCCCAGGTAGGAACGATTGTAAATCTTTCGGAAATTTTTACAGGATTGTAGTATTTTTTCCAGGCTGTAGCCCATTCTTCCTCATGCACTTCACTAATGGAAACTGCATTCCGGCCAAGGTCAATATCATATATAAGCAAAGTGTTGATAGCTTCCTTAATTCCTTCAACTGTTTCGCCAAGGAAGCTATTGACTGGCAAATAGGCCTTAATGATAACACCTTCGTCAGGATAATCAGCCGGGTTAAGATTATAGATTTCACCAAAGACATTTTCCCGCTCTTTAATCAAATCGCTTGGATCTTCGATAACAACCCCGCTGGCCCCTGCCTCATGCAGGATGTTTGATACCGGTTCAACCGCCTCGTTTGTTGTATGGATGGCAATTTCAGACCATTTCATCGCTGACAGCTCCTTTTAGTCACCTTTAAAAGCTCGTTTTACTTTAGAGAAAAAGCTTTCTTCCTGCTCATTTGGCGCAGCCTGACCGCTAATGTCGGCAAATTCCCTAAGAAGCTGCTTTTGTTTATCTGAAATATTCGTTGGAGTTACAACCAGAATCACAATATGCTGATCTCCCTGACCATAACCGCGAACGTTCGAAACGCCCTTTCCTTTCAGGCGGAACCGGGTCCCTGTTTGTGTACCTGCTGGAACCTTAAGCTTTACTTTGCCATGCAGGGTAGGCACTTCAATTTCATCTCCAAGTGCTGCCTGTGCAAAAGTAACCGGCATCTCACAATAAATATCGTCTCCTTCACGCTCGAAAAATTCATGATCGCGTACCCGGAATACAACATATAAATCACCTGAAGGGCCGCCGTTTATTCCTGGTTCACCCTGGCCTGATACCCGAAGCTGCTGTCCATCATCGATACCGGCTGGTATTTTAACAGAGATTTTCCGGCGTTTCTTAACCTTGCCAGTCCCTCCGCAAGTGGAGCATTTGTTAGGAATGTATTTTCCTGTTCCATTACAATGGTGACAAACACGTCTGTTGACAATTCTTCCAAACGGAGTGTTTTGCTCTACATTCAGCTGGCCTGAACCATGACAGTGAGAACATGTTTCAGACTTTGTTCCTGGCTTGGCCCCTGATCCATCACAGGTGTCACAATTTTCTTCACGGGGTATTTCAATTTCTGTTTCTTTCCCAAAAACTGCTTCCTCAAATTTCAAGGTCATTGTATATTGAAGATCTGCTCCCTGGCGAGGTGCATTCGGATCTCTCCTTCTGCCGCCTCCACCTCCTCCGAAGAAGGTGCTGAAAATATCTTCAAAGCCGCCAAAGCCGCCGAAGTCTCCTCCGCCGCCGAAGCCCTGGTTAGGATCTGTATGTCCAAACTGGTCATAGTGCGCTTTCTTCTGATCATCACTTAGCACTTCATAAGCTTCTTTAATTTCCTTAAATTTATCTGCTGCATCCGGTGCTTTGTTGATATCAGGGTGGTACTGCTTCGAGAGCTTTCGATATGCCTTCTTGACTTCATCCTTTGAGGCAGTTTTAGCAACTCCAAGCACTTCATAATAATCGCGTTTACTCATGGTTTCTTCACTCCCGATCCGTTTCACATAAAGACAATTTTATCACTTTTACAAGTCGAAGTGCAATAAGAAAAGCTTTTCCAAGCCTGCATCATGCTCGGAAAGGGCACTTCATTTTCAGCTTAATTTATAAGCATAAAACCATAAAATGCAGGAAACTTCCAGATACTAATTTCCAATCCCTTAAAAAAAGCCAAAGCCAAGAAACCCTGGCTTTGACTCCTTTTTAGATACGCGGAAAGCATAGTGATTCCGGGTCATCTGCATGCTTACTATTTATTTGTCGTCATTTACTTCTGTAAATTCTGCATCAACTACGTTATCGTCTTTCTTTTCTGCAGAACCTTCTGCCCCGCCCTGTGCTGCCTGCTGAGCTTTTTGAGCTTCTTCGTAAAGCTTCATTGTCAGGTTAGTCACGATTTCCTGAAGGGCATCTTTCTTTTCGCGGATCTCAGCAAGATCGTTTTTCTCGATGGCAGCCTTTAAAGCATCTTTTGCCTCATTAGCTTTGGCAACTTCTGCTTCATCCACTTTGCCTTCAAGATCTTTAAGCGTTTTTTCAGTAGAGAATACAAGCTGATCAGCTTCATTGCGCAGTTCTACTTCTTCTTTGCGCTGTTTGTCAGCTTCAGCGTTTTCTTCTGCTTCACGTACCATGCGTTCTACTTCTTCATCTGAAAGGCCTGAAGAAGATTTGATCGTGATTGCCTGTTCTTTGTTTGTGCCAAGATCTTTTGCACGAACACTTACAATACCGTTTTTATCGATATCGAAGGAAACCTCAATTTGCGGAATTCCGCGCGGTGCTGGCGGAATGTCTGACAACTGGAAGCGGCCAAGTGTTTTATTGTCCGCAGCCATTGGGCGTTCCCCTTGAAGAACATGGATATCCACCGCTGTCTGGCTGTCAGCAGCTGTTGAAAATACTTGAGATTTGCTTGTTGGGATTGTAGTATTCCGGTCAATCAGCTTTGTGAATACGCCGCCCATAGTTTCAATACCTAAAGATAGTGGAGTTACATCCAAAAGAACAACATCTTTAACGTCTCCTGTTAAAACTCCGCCCTGAATTGCTGCACCCATTGCAACTACTTCATCAGGGTTAACACCTTTATGAGGCTCCTGGCCAATTTCCTTGCGAATCGCTTCCTGAACAGCCGGAATACGAGTTGATCCGCCGACTAAGATTACTTTATCAATCTCTGAAGGAGATAGTCCTGCATCTTTAAGAGCCTGGCGAGTAGGACCCATTGTGCGTTCAACAAGGCCGGCAGAAATCTCATCAAATTTAGCACGCGTTAATGTTACATCAAGGTGAAGCGGACCAGCTTCCCCAGCTGTGATGAACGGTAAAGAAATTTGTGTAGAAGTTACACCTGAAAGGTCTTTCTTCGCCTTTTCCGCTGCATCCTTCAAACGCTGAAGCGCCATTTTATCTTTTCCAAGATCAATGCCATTTTCTTTTTTGAATTCTGCTACAAGATAGTCAATAATTACTTGGTCAAAGTCGTCCCCGCCCAATCTGTTGTCACCGGCTGTAGCTTTTACTTCAAAAACACCGTCTCCAAGTTCCATGATTGATACGTCAAAAGTACCGCCTCCAAGGTCAAATACAAGGATCGTCTGGTCTTCTTCTGTTTTGTCAAGACCGTAAGCAAGAGCTGCAGCTGTCGGTTCGTTGATGATACGTTCAAC
Source organism: Bacillus sp. M6-12 (assembly GCF_002860285.1). Classification (GTDB taxonomy): domain Bacteria; phylum Bacillota; class Bacilli; order Bacillales; family DSM-1321; genus Peribacillus. The sequence continues at coordinate 23,221 of NZ_PGVF01000027.1, read as the reverse complement.
TTCCAAACCTGCAATTTGTCCTGCATCCTTTGTTGCCTGGCGCTCAGCATCATTAAAGTAGGCAGGTACTGTAATTACCGCTTTTGTAACTTTTTCGCCAAGATATTCTTCAGCATATGATTTTAAGTGCTGAAGGATAATGGCTGAAACTTCCTGAGGTGAATATTCTTTTCCTTCAACTTCTACCTTATGGCCAGTACCCATATGGCGCTTGATAGAAATAATAGTATTAGGATTTGTGATTGCCTGGCGCTTCGCTACTTCCCCAACCTGGCGTTCGCCATTTTTAAAAGCTACAACAGAAGGAGTTGTACGGTTGCCTTCCGGGTTTGGAATAACCTTTGGCTCCCCGCCTTCAAGAATAGATACACAAGAGTTTGTTGTTCCCAAGTCGATACCAATAATCTTGCTCATTGTATGATTTCCCTCCTAATTATATGTAGGTGCTCACTGATTCACTTTTACCATCGCCGGGCGAAGGACTCTGTCTTTCAGCATATAACCTTTTTGGAATTCTTCCACTACCGAATTGGAAGCGAAGTTCTGATCCTCAACCTGCATAACTGCCTGATGCAAATGCGGATCAAATTCTTTCCCAACCGCTTCGATCGGTTCCACGCCTTCCTTTTTCAGCGCTTCTAAAATACTTTTATAAACCATGTCCATGCCTTGCAGCAAGGTTTTCGTTTGCTCGTTCTCAGCCTCTATCTTTGTAGCTCTTTCAAAGTTATCGAGTGCCTGCAGCAGATCGCCGGCGAGGCCCTGAGCTCTATATTTTTGTGCCGCTTCCAAATCCAATTTTGCACGGCGCCTTGAGTTTTCAAAGTCAGCATGTAAACGCAGGTAGCGATTTTCCATCTCTGCTAATTTTTCTTCCAGTTCTGAAATCTTCGCGACAGCATCCCCGGTTTCTTCCTGGGATTGTTCAACGGATTCGCCTTCTCCGTTTACCGGAGCCTCTTCAGCAAAAGTAGTTTCTGCATTTGCCTCTGTTTCTTCAGCCTGCATGCTTTCATTTCTTTCATTCTTTTGTTCTTCTGTCACTATTTTCACCTCCCTAAAAGAAAAGCGGTAATTCTGCTGGACCAATAAACTGCCAAATGGCAGAAATCAATGGTGCAGCCATATATATAATTGATTTGAACACGAGAAATGCCATGAAAAGAGGATGGAAAGCAATGCTTCCATCACCCTACCAATATTGCCAGTGCTACTTATTTTGATACAGCCTTGTGAGAAGTGCTGTTAAATCATGAGAAAACATATCAAGCAGTGAGATGACTCTTGAATACTCCATCCTGGTCGGTCCAAGAATGGCAATGGTCCCTACCTGTTCCAAGCCGATTGAGTATGTGGCAGTAATGAAGCTGCAATCTTCCAGTGCGGAATTATTGTTTTCCCTGCCTATTTTGACAGTAATACCGGCTGGGTTTTGCCTCATCATTTTGTACATATCCGGCTCATGTTCGATAACCGAGAGCAGGGACCGAACCTTATCAATATCATGAAATTCCGGCTGGCTTAGCATGTTTGTTTTACCGCCGTAAAACAGCTTTTCATTTCTTGAAAAATTATTTAATGATTCTGCCAGTGAGGCGGTTATCACATCATAATTGCGGATATGCTGTCCCAAAAGTGTAGCGACTTCTTTATATATTTTATCTTTTAGATCAGTTAACGGAACACCGGCAAGCCGTTCATTCAAAATATTAGCCATTTTTTCGAGCTCGTTTACATCAAAAGAAGCCGGAAGCTGAATCATCTTATTTTGCACGTGGCCCGTATCGGTAACAATAATTGCAATAGCCGTTTCCTTGTTTAAAGGAACAATTTGTATCTTGCGCAATTTATTGTCCTTTACTTTAGGACCTAATGCAATGGCTGTGTAATTCGTCAATTCAGAAAGTATCTTCGCCGACTTTTGCACAAGTTTTTCCAGTTCATAAATCCTTTCAGCAAAAATGGATTTTACAAGCTGTAAGTCGTTCTGTTTTAGTGCCTGGGGAGACAGCAAATGGTCGACATAGTACCTGTATCCTTTTTCAGAGGGAACCCTTCCGGAAGAGGTATGGGTTTTTTCAATAAATCCAAGCTCTTCCAAGTCTGCCATTTCGTTGCGTATCGTGGCAGAACTAAAGGTGATTTCTTCTTTTTTCGACAGGCTTCTTGAACCAACCGGCTGTGCAAATCTAATAAAGTCATCAATAATGACCTGCAATATTAGTAATTGACGCTCAGTTAACATGTAGTATCACCCCTGTTAGCACTCTTTGTTATCGAGTGCTAATACTAATAATAAATTAACAAATGCGGCCAATGATGTCAACGGTTTAACTCCAAAAGTAAGAGTGTTTTAAACAGCGATAAAGGATTGGAAAACTTCATTCCCTAGAAGCTTGCCGTTACGGGTAAGCAAATATGTCCCAGACCTTTCCTCAAGCAGGCCCCTTTTCTGTAGTTCTATAAGCTGTTGTCCAAAAATGTCGGAAAGCGGAGATCCGAATTTTTCTTTAAAGCTGGTTGAACTTACACCTTCCATTTTCCTTAATCCTAAAAACATTTCTTCTTCCATCTTTTCTTGCTTTGAAACTTCGTGAGTCTCTATTAAAGGCAAGCGGCCCTCCTGAAGAGGAGAGATGTATTTTTTGAGCGGTCCGTAATTGGCTTTTCGCTTTCCGCCTGTATACCCGTGCGCCCCCGCTCCAAATCCGAAGTATTCCTCGTTATTCCAATATGTCAAATTATGCTTGCTTTCATAACCAGGCTTTGCATAATTACTGATTTCGTACTGAATATAGCCGTGCTTCACCATCTCATCCATTACACGTTCATACATTCTTGCTTCGATTTCCTGAGGTGGCAATGACAGCCTCCCCTTTTGCATCAAATTATAAAAAACAGTTTTTGGCTCAACGATTAACGAATAACTGGAGTAATGCTCCAATTCAAGTTCCAGTGCTTTAGCCAGAGTATCCTCAAAATCTTCCATTGTCTGCCCCGGAAGCCCGTATATTAAATCAATACTGATATTTTGGAACCCTACCTTTTTTGCTTTTTCAATCGAAGCATAAATATCTTCTACCCTGTGGGTCCGGCCAATTTTTTTGAGCAGTTCCTCATTAAAGCTCTGGACGCCAAAGCTGAGCCGATTAACACCTGCCTGATGCAGAATGGCTAATTTTTCTTCCGACAGGTCTCCCGGATTAGCCTCAAACGTGAACTCTACAGCATTGCGGTCATAGGGCAATTCATTCTGAATAGAGTCAACAAAAAAAGAAAGCTGCTTTTCGTCCAGGGAAGTGGGCGTTCCGCCACCGACAAAAATGGTTTTTAGACTGTCCACCGGATATTCCCTCAGTGATAATTGAAATTCCTTTTTTAACATGGAAAGGTACTCCTCCACTGGCTGTCCGTGCAGGTAAACCTTATTAAAATCACAATAATGGCAAATGTGTTCACAAAACGGGATATGAATATAGGCGCTTTTAATCATGCATCTCACGTCCTTTAACGTATAGAAAAAGAGGCTAGATGGGGATTTGAATCCTTCTAACCTCTTTGAAAATTTATTTTTTAGGTGTTGTGTCGTCCATTTTAAGTACTGCCATAAAAGCTTCCTGGGGCACTTCAACGGAACCAACCTGCTTCATGCGTTTTTTACCTTCTTTTTGCTTTTCAAGAAGTTTACGTTTACGGGAGATATCTCCGCCATAGCATTTGGCAAGAACGTTTTTGCGCATTGCACTGATCGTGGATCTGGCAATGATTTTCTGTCCGATCGCTGCCTGGATTGGCACTTCAAATTGCTGGCGCGGTATTAATTTCTTCAGCTTTTCAACAATTACCTTTCCGCGTTCATAAGCGAAATCGCGGTGGACGATGAAACTCAGAGCATCAACCGTTTCAGCGTTAAGGAGGATATCCATCTTAACAAGTTTTGATTCCTTATAGCCAATCAGCTCGTAATCAAAGGAAGCATATCCTTTTGTATTGGATTTTAGCTGGTCAAAGAAATCATATACAATTTCGGACAGCGGAATTTCATATACAATGCTTACCCGCGTTTCATCCATATACTGCATATCAATAAAGATACCGCGCTTTTCCTGGCAAAGTTCCATAATCGCTCCAACGAACTCATTGGGAGCCATCATGGTAGCTTTAACATAAGGTTCTTCAATACGGTCAATTTTTTGCGGGTCAGGCATGTTCGACGGATTGTCCACCTTTACTGCAGAGCCATCCGTTAAAATTACATCGTATATAACACTTGGAGCCGTAGTGATCAGGTCGATTTTAAATTCACGTTCAATCCGTTCCTGAATAATTTCCATATGAAGCAATCCAAGGAATCCGCAGCGGAAGCCAAACCCAAGGGCCTGGGAAGTTTCAGGCTCAAACTGAAGCGCGGAATCATTAAGCTCCAGCTTCTCAAGGGCATCACGAAGATCGTTAAATTTAGAAGCATCAATTGGATACAGTCCGCAATATACCATCGGGTTAAGCTTTCGGTAACCAGGCAGAGCTTCTGTAGCACCATTTTTTGCGTTTGTTATCGTATCACCCACACGGGTATCGCCGACATTTTTAATCGCGGCTGTCAGGAATCCAACATCACCGACGGTTAATTCATCACATAATACCGTTTTCGGGTTAAAAACTCCAACCTCGATTACTTCGAATTCTTTTCCGGTAGCCATCATCTTAATCTTATCCCCAGGCTTGACTGAACCTTCAACTACGCGTATATAAGCAACCACACCGCGGTATGCATCATAAAGCGAGTCAAAAATCAGCGCCTTTAAAGGTGCATCAGGGTCGCCCTCAGGCGGAGGCACCAATTCGACAACCTGTTCAAGGATCTCTTCAATACCTATTCCTGCCTTGGCAGAAGCCAATACAGCTTCAGACGCATCAAGTCCGATCACTTCTTCGATTTCGTTTCTGACCCTCTCAGGATCTGCACTAGGCAAATCAATCTTATTGATTATCGGAAGGATTTCGAGGTTATTGTCAAGCGCAAGATACACGTTGGCGAGTGTTTGTGCTTCAATTCCCTGGGCCGCATCGACAACAAGGATAGCACCCTCACACGCCGCAAGACTCCTTGATACTTCATAGGTGAAATCGACATGTCCCGGTGTATCAATCAGATGGAAAATGTACTCTTCTCCATCTTTAGCTTTATATTTCAATTGAACAGCATTCAATTTAATCGTAATACCACGTTCGCGTTCAAGATCCATGGAATCCAGGAGCTGGCTCTTCATTTCACGCTGGGCCAGGGCGTTCGTTTTTTCAAGGATACGATCCGCCAGCGTAGATTTCCCATGGTCAATATGAGCGATAATGGAAAAGTTACGAATTCTTGACTGCCTGTTCAGTTTCTCTTCTCTATTCATAACGTTCACTCCTACTAGTCCACAAATACACTATTTTTGATTATATCAGTAGAGAATCCAAGATTCAATTAAAATCCAGATTCCACGATTCTGTCTTTAAAGCCCCCGCTAAAGATAAAAACCTTTGCTGTAAAATTAGCAAAGGCTAAGACATGCTTTAATTAATTAGGAATCCATCATATCCAGCATTTTACGGATTCCGCCGGTAACGGCATTCGAAAGTTTTTTACCTATATCAGAAAAGAAGTTATAAGCCTTCATTTCCTCAAGGCTCTTCTTTTTTTCTTCAAGATCATGCGAAGTCACTTTTTGTCCGAGAAAAGAAGCTTGCATTTCGCCTTGGCTGGATTCCTCTACTGTGAAGGCACTGTTTAAGGAAGGATCATTATACCCTTTCATTTTTTTCATACCCTGATTCGCATGCTGCATTCCGAAAATTACTGCCAAAAACAGCATAGCCATTAATAAAAGGCATTTTAAATAGAAACGAATCATAGTCGGGTATTCTCCTTCCTTACTGAGCTTCTTTTCCTGCTGCCGGGGCCGATACTGCCTTGGCATCCCAATAATATTCACTGAACACTTCAGCAAAGGCATCCAGGGTTACATACATTTCTTCAAACGTATTATCTACGCCGCCAACTTCCACGAGCATTGCTTTTTCGGATAAATCCTGATTGTAGACGCTGTTATAGCCGGTTTTGTTATGTTTTATAATCCCTCTTGAAAGGCCAGGATATTTGTTTTCAATAGCAGTATGAAGCTTCTTTGCAAGGGCGAAATTCTTTTGGTACTGCGCATTCTTTCCTCCTATGACAAAGGCTATTTTTGCATAAGTCCTGCCATTTATTTTGATTGTCGTCTTATCCTTTCGATGTGAGTCACGGTGGATGTCAATAAAGTAATCAAGATCCTTATTAGCTGCCATAGCTGCCTGTACAAGGCCCCTGGACTCTTGATATGACTTAGAGTACTTTAGGCCTTTTTTATTTAAGTTGCCCTGAATGTCGGTTTTGTCAACAGAAGCACCAATGCCTCTTTCCATAAGATCCGCTGCAAGCCTGTCACCTAGGCGTGTAATATTCACCTTAGAGTGGGAAGCGCGATTTGGATCAGTTACTCCCTTTAAATAAGGCAAAAAGGATTCTCGGTTGTGTGAATGGTAAATATGGACAACCTTTCTTCCATTGGTCGAATTCGCCGGGGCAGGTACTGGCTGTTCAGTCTTTTGCGGTTCTTCTAACTGTTCAAGGTTTTGAAGTGCCGCCTCCCGCTCAGCTTTCAATACATCAACAGGCGGAGCAGACTCATACGGCATATTGGTATAGTTTGTCCCTTCACCCGCTACAAGAATTTCACTATCAAAGATGGAAAAACCGGGAAGCTCCCTGCCTAGCAGGCTTCGCGGATCATCCAGCGAAATATTTGCTGAAAGCTTCAGCATTTTTCCGGAAATATCAGGTGAATTCTTCCCCTCCGGCAGTGCCTGAAAAAAATGGTGATTTTCATTTGCCAGCAATGAAAATAAAACCTTGCCTGAAAATTGATTTGCCACCGTATTGACTGACTGGGAGGCAATCCGGTATTCCGGCTTTAATGATGTCATAATGCCACTTACTGAAAAAATAAAGAGAAGGAGTATAAAAATTGATAGCAATCCTTTTATGATAGTAGAGCCACGGACTACAGCAACGATTCCAGCATTTCGGTTTCTCCTCATATTTCCACCCTTTCCTAAGCTCGTCTATTAATTTCTATGACTTTGCTAGAAAAAGTAGAACGTGAAGTTTACTTCTATCTGGTATAGTAGCCGGTATTATCCTGATTGATGGCCTCATGCAAGGCAGCATTCAATCCATTTGCTATCAAATTGGCCATGTCTTCGATAAATACATCGACTTCCTTTGGCGTTACCATTAAATTATGGCCGAGTGGAGAAAGTACCTCATGGATCAGCTGGCGTTTCTCTTCATCAGGCAGTGTACCGACAATTCCAAGAAAAGTCTGCCGCTGTTCCGGCTCCGGCAAATCCTCTTCTGTCAGCTTTTTCTTTTTGCCAAAATTGAAACCGGCTGGCGCAAGAGCGCGGGAAGGTCTGTTACCTTCTCTCATCTCTTTTCCGAAATGCTTTAAAATAAAGTCGATTGTATCACTGGTAATCGATACTGCATCTACAACTGTAGGTACTCCGATTGCGATTACCGGTATCCCAAGCGTTTCTTCGCTCAGTTCTTTTCGTTTATTGCCAACCCCTGAACCTGGGTGGATACCGGTATCCGAAATCTGAATGGTTGAATTTACTCTCTCAATGGATCTCGCAGCAAGCGCGTCTATGGCGATAACAAAGTCAGGCTTTGTTTTATTTATCACGCCCATTATTGTATCGCTGGTTTCAATTCCGGTTATTCCCATGACACCCGGAGCAATGGCGCTTACAGGGCGATATCCTTCTTCCACACTCTCAGGCTGCAGTTCAAATAAATGCCGGGTGATCACCAGATTTTCCACAACTCCCGGACCTAATGCGTCGGGGGTCACATTCCAGTTTCCAAGTCCCACTACCAGACAGCTAGCTGTTTTTGATATTTTCAGCTTTTTAAAATAATAGGACAGTTCATTTGCGAAAATTTTTTCTGTCTTTCTTTGCGTTTCCGTATCCTGCTGCCTGATGCCTTGGACTTCAATCGTAAGGTAGCTTCCCCCTTTTTTTCCGATCGCCTCGGCACCTTTGCCAGTCACCTCTACAAGTGAAACCTTAATATCATCAATCTCTTTTTCTTTTATAATTACTCCCTCGATGTTGGATATATTTTTTCCTGAAGAAACACTTTTTTCCGCTAATGCCATTTCACTAGCCTCGATAGCCAGGTCAGTCCGAATTGAATAGCTGCTTAAATCCAATTTCTTGTTCATAGTAGCCTCCGGTTCATTCTATTTTTTAAGGATCGAAAAATATAATTTTACGTATATGTAATAAAACTAACTGCTTTAATCCCGCATTAGAAATCAGTTTTTTAAACTCTTTAATCATCATTACGCACCCGCTCAGACTAGTAATCCTGCCCTTTATAAGGCTCGCCAATTGGCAGAATTTCTAACCCTTCCATATCATTCTGATGATTTTTCTTTTTTCTTATTCACGAATTTGATACAATAACATGTAATGGCGTATAAATGTAGATAGTTTACTGATTCTCATTTCAAGTATTGCTTTCTTTGATACAGTCTGATAAAATATCCTATGTTGCCATTTGGTATGGAATTGAAAATCGAGTTTATATATTCTCGATTTCTTGGTAGGAGGTGAACGGCATGCCAAACATTAAATCTGCTATTAAACGCGTTAAAACAAGCGACGAGCACCGCGCTCACAACGCAACTGTTAAATCTTCAATGCGTACTGCTGTGAAAAACGTTGAAGCTACACTAGCTAGCAACGATCCAGCTGCTGCAAAAGAAGCTCTTTTAACAGCTGCTAAAAAGTTAGACAAAGCTGCATCTAAAGGATTAATCCACAAAAATGCGGCAGCCCGTAAAAAATCACGTTTAACGAAACAGCTTAACTCTTTAAACGCTTAATGAATGACTCAACGATCCTTTTAGGATCGTTTTTTCGTTTTATTAAAATATTTCAGGTTTGTCAGTATAAGTTTGGTGTAATAACATCGGAAATTAAGCGGAAATTCTTCGGATTAAGCCAAAATACGCTGAGAAATTAAAATAAGTAAGCCCCTGCCAGAAATTCAGCAGGGGCTTACTTGTCTAAAACTATTGGGCACGATTAAATTTTAACAGCAGCAATTCAAGTGTAATCGCTTTGTCTGCCTGTCCTGTTTTCATGCGATAATCTGCTTCGGCAAAATCATGAATCAGGCCTAGTAATTCCTGTTCGTTAAATTTTCCCGCTTTTTCGCTGGCCAATTTCACACGGTAGGGATGAATTTTTAAAGCTGCTGCAATTTTTTGCTGTCCGTATCCCAGCCTGATAAATTCCTTTACTTGATATAATGTCCGGACCTGGCTTGCCATCAATCCCAGAATCTTTATCGGCTCCTCATTTTGCCTTAACAATTCATGATATATTCGGATCGACTCTGCAACATTACGCTGCAGTACCTTATCAACCAATGTAAAAACATTTTGTTCAAACGATTTTGCCACTAGCTTTTCAATGATATCCGTTGTTATCCGCTTGCTTTCCTCTGCATAAAGGGCAATTTTATCAATCTCATTAGTCAGAAGCATTAAATTAGTACCGGCCATTCCAATCATTAAATCAATTGCATCTTCATCTATCTGAACATGCGAAGCGGCAGCCCGTTCCCTGATCCATACCTTTAACTCCTGATCATTCAGCTTTTTTGCTTCCACCACAACAGCTTTCCGTTTCAATTCCTTCGTGATTTTTTTTCGTTCATCCAGCTTTTCATATGGCGCAGTTATTACAACTATAGAATAGGGTGCCGGATTAGCCAAATACTCCTCAAGTTTCTTAACATTGTGGTCAACTTTTTGTTTCTGCTTTTCAGAAGTAAGAAAAGCCGCATTTTGGAGAAAGACTAACCGCTTTTCCCCCATAAACGGGAGAGTTTCTACCTCTTCAAGTGCTATATCTACCGGAGTTTCCTCCATGTCAATCGCAGACAGGTTAAAATCCAGCTCCTCCTCTTGAAGCACATGCTCGAGCAGGAGCTGTTTAGTTTCATTTATTAAAAAAGCTTCCGTTCCATATAATAAGTATACTGGCGCAAATTGTTTTTTGCGGATACTTTTCCAGACATCCAATACCACTTTCTTCGCCTCAATCTTATGTATTTCTTTACTTAATGGTATAGTTGCCTGGACTATTTGACAAGTTATAAAAGGGAACTGGCAATTTTTTTGCCAATTCCCGATCTATATGAACGCTGTCAAAGCAAGGCCCGGGTTACTTACTTCGCAGCGGGGAGTGCGGTTGTGGGTACCGCCTCTTTGTACATATATTTTGCGCTTGCAAATCCAAAGTATTTGTGACAACTCTTGTCAGTATAGGAAACAGAAAAGCGGTTGCAATATTGGACAGGGGAACTGTAAATATTATCCCTTCTGCGAAAAAGGCCATTGTACATAGTCCATTATTAAGGAATCGCTTTATTTAATGAGATTTGCTGCTGACGAAGCATCCTTGCAAAGGGCATGGTATGAATCATAACTGTACACCTGTAAATGTTCAAAAATCTGTACTATTCCTGTCTCTGCGATAGACGTCAACTATAGATTTTTTTAATGTAATCGCTTATACTAATAAAGAAATAGGAGGGGTAGAAGTGAACGATTTTGAAAAATCCGTACAATATAAGGGTAATGACGCAATTGACTCTGGAGTAGGATTTATTGTTTCTTTTGGCTTCTTTGCAACGATGTTTATCATTGCTACTGTCATCCAATTCATTGGATCCTAATTAGAGCCATACATAGGTCTTACAAGCCAGCATTTGCTTGACAGTGCTTAAACTGGCTTCACAGCGGAGAGACTGCCCCCAGGGGCGGTTTTTTTGCATATCTTTCAGACAGGGAAAGAAAGTGATGCCTCAAAAGGGGGCAGCGATTAGCTGAAGAGCTGCTTAAGGTCTCACCTTTCTTCGCTATTATCTTGATGCTTACATACTATGGCAGCACTGTAGAAAAGGTTCCTGATCGTCTATCAGTAAACCTGTACTTTATTTCTCCATTCATATCTGTCCTCAGAATGACTGTTCCTTCTGAACGCAGTCTATCTAATACCTCCTTATGCGGGTGTCCATAACGGTTTTTCTTCCCTGCAGAGATGACGGCTGCTCTTGGACTAATTGTATCAATGAATTCTTCCGAAGAAGATGTTTTACTGCCATGATGCCCTGCTTTTATCACATCTGTTTTCAGTTGAGGAAAAGCCGCTATCAGTTCTTCTTCTGTTTCAATTCCGGCATCACCCGTAAAAAGCCAATTCAGCGATCCGGCTTTTACCAGCAAGACAATGGAAGATTCATTTGTATCGCTTGCCTTGTTATAAGGATTTAAAACATAAAAAGCCGACTCGCCTGACTTCCAGCTGTTACCTCTTTTCACAAAAACCACAGGAATATTCTTAACCAAATTGGCTTGCAGCAATCCTTTGTCAATAAACTCTCCTGCACTTCCTTCGCCAATCATAATCTGTTTAACTTTAAGCCCTTTTATTATTCCTGCAGCACCTGCGGCATGGTCTGCATCCGGATGCGTTAAAATCAGCTTATCCAGCTGGCGGATTCCTTTGCTTTTAAGCAGCGGCACAACAATATCCTCACCGGTATCAAAGCTAGTTCGCCTCTTCTTCCATTTCTCCTGATGAAAGGATATTTGACCACCGGTATCAATCAAGTAATTCCCTTTTCCAAAAGGCAGCTTAATAAGTATGGAATCACCTTGTCCAACATCAATAAATACAATTTCTCCGTATGGATTAAGTACATTAAAATGATATTGCGCTAAAAGTAGTATTCCAGCAGCTAACATAGGCCTCCAGCTCTTTCGATATGAAAAAGCATCCCATACGGTAAAGAAGTAAATAAGTGCGGCTGATAGGCACACCAGCAAAGCAAAGGATGGCTTGCCGAATGTAAGATAAGCAAAAGGAATATTTTCCGCTGCCAGTGCAAATTTATTGCACACCGTAAAAACTTTGTCCAAAATCACCACCAGCAAAGCAGCTAGTTTATGAAAAGAAAAAGATGCAAAAAAAGAAAGGATTGAAAGAGGAAGCAGAAGGTATGAATAAAGAGGTACAAAAATGATGTTCAATAGAATGCCGAGAACCGATATCTCATAAAAATGAAACAGTAAAATAGGGACAGCTCCCAGCTGGCATACAACACTAATCAATAACATTTCTATCAGCCTATTTTTACAGCGTTTAAGAAGATCCTTTGACATAGCGAGCGAGAAGACTACGGCGAATGAAAGCTGAAAGCCTACGTTGAACAGGTGCAGAGGATTGATTAAAAGCAGGAGAAGAAATATGGCACAAATGGAGCCTAATGCGGACAGCTTTATTCTAAAAAATGACAAGGCGAAATAGCCCATTGCCATATATACTGACCTTAGCACAGAAGAGCTCCCCCCAGCCAAAACCCCATATACCGGCAGGACAATCAACAGAGCAAGCTTCATATTTTCTTTTGTTATTCCGAATCTTATTCCCAAATAGTAAACAAAGCCGGTTAGGGCTGCTATATGAAGTCCAGATATGGCAAGCAAATGGACAAGGCCAAGCCTTTGATAAGCAGCTATATCCTCCTCGTTTATGCCCCTGCGGTCCCCAAAAATAAGTGCAGAAACAAACCCTTTTGAAGCATCAGGAAAGTGATTATCTATATATTGTATCCCTGCCATTCGATAAAGCTTAATGGATAACAATAGACTTTTACCTATTTCAGCACAGCTTCCGGTATCTATTTTGCTTGGAAGCAGGATCCAGGAGATGTTTTGAGAGGCTAAAAATTCCATATAATTAAAGCCATTTTCATTTCGGTTAGGTTCAGGATGTGTCAGCGAAGCTTGAATCCGGCATGACACTCCCGGTTTAATAATGGACTTTAATCTTAATAATTCAGACTCTGCCGAAATCTTATACCGAAGCTGAAGGTTTTCTCCATTAGAAATCTTTACTTGAGCGCTTAGCAAGTTGCCGTTGAAATCCGGGATATCAGAGAATTGAATCTTGAAATATTGTTCATTCCCGGTAAGAGAGGTTTTATGTGCGGTGTTTGAAATGGCAGCAACAACGAAGAAAAGCAGAATCACAAATAATTGAATAAGCCGGTGTGGCTGTCTGCAGCGGTAATGCAAATAGCAATAGTATAATATAATGCAGGCAAAGATTCTCCAGTTAAATAAGTAAAAAGCCGTGACGCCTAGTAATGCCGAAACGGCTATAAGCAGCAATTGAATATTCATTCTTTTAGACCTAGGACAGCTTCAAGCCAAAAAGCATTTCAGCCTTCTCTTGCAGCGCCTGAATTTTTTCTGGTTCTCCGTCGTTATTTTTTAATTCTCCGATCAGGTCTCTGACAAACTGCAGCTTTTCCTTACCGTTTGCCTCAACCATGATGGGCTCGGATTCGACCTTCTCAGTTTGAACCCCTGCCTTTTTAAATAAATCCACAGCGTACGGGTGGTTTTTATAATCGCATGCATAAAATACTTTTTTGATACCGGCCTGTATCAAAGATTTACAGCATTGAAGGCAAGGAAAATGGGTTACATAGATTTCTGCTCCTTCGGTAGGAACTCCAAACTTGGCACACTGCAAAATCGCATTCATCTCAGCGTGAATTGTACGGATACAGTGATTTTCAACCACATAACAGCCGTTATCAATACAGTGCTCATCACCGGCAATAGAGCCATTATATCCACCGGCTATTATACGTTTATCCCTTACAATCGTGGCGCCAACCGCAAGCCTTGTACAAGTGCTTCTAAGTGCAAGGATATGGCTTTGGGCCATAAAATATTGATTCCAGCTTATTCTTTCCATAATCTGCTCCTTTTAAGTTCGAATTGGTATGACTGTATTTTACAAGCAATTACTATATTTGTGTAGAATTACTTATGGCAGGCTACTGAACGATTATGAAATCCTTCAATTTCTCAAAGGTCTTATCTCCAATGCCAGAAATATTTTTAAGGTCCTCAATCGTTTTAAATCCGGTTTGGTTCCGGTATTCTATGATTACCGCTGCCTTTGCAGGGCCGATTCCGGGCAGGGTTTCCAGATCCGCCAGTTCAGCAGTATTCAGATTGACCTTTTCCTTTCCTGAGGCCGGACCGGCACCTTTTACCGTTTCAGCTGATCCCTCAGGAATAGCAGTAACCTGGGGTATTTGCTCCCCTGTCTCAGGTACATAAATCACCATTTGGTCTACAACAGACTGGGCAAGATTTACCTTGTCCTTATCCGCCTTTGCTGTAAAATTGCCTGCATCAGCTATCAGGTCGATTACCCTATCTCCAGCAGCTGCCGTATAAACACCCGGGGAATGGACCGCTCCTTTTACATCTACTTTAATGACTGCAGGGATTTCCTCTTTATTATTTGCTCCTGTTTTTCCCTCTTCCTCAGCCGGCTGGGCCGTCAATGGGAAATCCTCTTCTGGCAGCTCTCCTTTCGGCTCTTCCTTCCCTTGATAAAAATAAAAACCAGCAAACAGGAGCAAGACTGCCAAGATTCCTATCAAAACTTTTTTATTTTTCACGGCAAAGCTCATAAAAGTACACACTCCTTGTAATTGAAAAGTCATAATAACGAACTGCACATCATAGGTTTTTAACTAGGGGAGATATATTAATGGTTGGAATTTTGGCTTGTGCTAAAGAGTACAGCCTTGGAAGGGGTGGAAAAATTGAAAATCGGTGTGATTGGAACAGGAAATATGGGAACGATCCTAATAGAGGCACTTATTGCAGCTGAAGCAGTATCACCTGATTGCCTGACTGTTACGAACCGGACCCTCTCAAAGGCAGTCAGGCTTCAAGAGACATATCCCGAGATTACCGTGACGGCCACGGCCGCGGAAGCAGCCCAGCATGCGGATTTATTATTTATTTGTGTAAAACCTGGGGATTTCTTAAATGTACTTATAGATATAAAGCCTTTTATCCATTCGGGCAATTGTATTGTGTCAATCACCAGCCCGATATCTGTAAAGCAGCTGGAGTCGCAGATGCCTTGTTCTTGTGCAAGATTTATTCCAAGCATTACAAATCGAGCACTATCAGGCGTTACCCTGCTTACCTTCGGGGATGGCTGTTCACAAAACTGGCAGGAAAAGCTGCATCAGCTTGCAGGCAAGATATCTACACCTGTTTCTATAGAAAATAATATTACGAGAGCAGCCTCAGATATAGTCAGCTGCGGACCAGCATTTTTCAGTTTTCTCGCACAGTCTTTTATTGATGCCGCATGCAAAGCTACGCCAATTGATAGGAAAACAGCTACACTGCTTACCGAATCTATGCTGATAGGGCTAGGCGATTTGCTAAAAAAAGGTGTTTATACACTTCCGGCTTTACAGGAAAAAGTTTGTGTTAAGGGCGGTATTACAGGTGAGGGAATAAAAGTGATGGAATCAGCGGAAACAGAAGAAATGTTCGAGAAGCTATTTCAGGCAACGCATGAGAAATTTCTGGAGGAAATCGTGAAGGTAGAAAAACAATTTGGTGCATTTAAATAATTCGGTGTATCTTTTCATTTTCCTGCTTATTTTTCAAAAAATCCGCTTGAAGCCAAGCGGATTTTCTTATGACAATCATAATATTCAGAAGTCCCCTTAGAGATGGAGGATTCCGTTCCGCCTTCCCCAGGTTATTCTGGGCATTACACGGTAATGAACAGGACTTCCCAACGTTACAGAGTTATTTTCCGGGCAACAAATAAAACCCTTTCAGTATTGCTATGAACTGGTTCTTCTTCAAGATCAGACAAAACTTCCAGTACTTCAAAGCCAGACTCTTTAAGCCATTTTTCATATACTTCCACATGATAGGTACGCTGATAATGCACTTCATCAAAACGCTCATATAGTCCCGTGACTTCATCATGAACAAAGAAGGTAAGCTCATGTTCCACACTAAATGGCTTTTCTCCGCCATAGGAATTCCAAATATAAGCTACTTCTTCTTCATTTAATGTAAATGTATTATCTTTAAAAATGTTTTCCATTTTGTGTATGGAATGCACATCAAACATAAACA
Source organism: Bacillus sp. M6-12 (assembly GCF_002860285.1). GTDB lineage: Bacteria > Bacillota > Bacilli > Bacillales > DSM-1321 > Peribacillus. The sequence continues at coordinate 7,067 of NZ_PGVF01000027.1, read as the reverse complement.
GACCATTTTCTTTAAGCTGCTGATGCACCTTGAAAAATGTTTCTATTATATCGCTTTCATCCTGCAGGTAATTCAAGGAGTCGCAAAAGATGGTTACACAATCACTTTCACCTAACCCTTGAAGTTCAGCCATATTCTGCTGAAAGAAGGGAATGCTAAAACCGTGCCGTATCGCCTTTTCCTGGGCCACTGAAAGCATATCTGCTGACAGATCGACTCCTTTTACGGAAAAACCATGCCGGGCAAGTTCTATAGTGAATTCCCCAGTACCGCAGGCAAGGTCAAGAATCTCATTACCCCGGACTTGGTAAGCAGCCATTCTTGAAAGCAATAAAGAAAGCCACTTATCATAAGGGGCTTCCTTCATCAATTCGTCGTAGACATAGGCGAATCTATCGTATGCCATTACTGAATTTCGCTTTCCACATTTTCAATTGGAGCATCGCCCCATAAGCGTTCAAGATTGTAATAGCCTCTTTCATCGCGATGAAATACATGAGCAACCACATCACCCATATCCACGAGGACCCATTTGGCTTCATCAAAGCCTTCCATTCGATTTACATCGTAACCATTTTCCTCTGCTTTGTCCTTCATTTCCCTTGCAATCGCTTGTACCTGCTTATCAGAATTGCCATGGCAAATCAGGAAATAATCAGCCACCAGCGAAATTCCTTTCATGTTCAGGACAATCATATCTTCTGCTCTTTTATCATCTGCAGCTTTTGCGGCTGTGACTAGTAGTTCGCGTTCATTCATTGCATCTGCTCCTTAGTTTTCATTATAAGATCATTGTATGCGTAAAAAGTTTCCGGATATACGGGCTGATTTTTCTTCATCAGGAATAGAATTGTATTGCGGAGCGCCATAATAACGGCAGCTTCCAGACTATTCTTTGCAGTTTCCCTAACCCCGTCCACACCGGGGAAATTCCTTCCCGGTTCAATATAGTCGGCAAGGAAAATAATTTTATCCAGAAGTGGCATATCAACCCTGCCTGAAGTGTGGTAAGCGATGGCATCGAGAATTTCCTGATCGCTGATTCCCGCTTCTTTGCGGACAAGAAACGCCCCCACCGGCGCGTGCCATAATTCAGGATTATGGTCTAGCAGATCAGGTTTCATACCTTCCCTCCGGATGATTTCCTTCATCTCATCCTTTGGGCGGAACTTAGCATAGTCATGAAAGATAGCTGCCAATTCAGCTTTTTTCTGATCTGCACCATATTTGCCGGCAAGGCTTACAGCGGTTTCCATAACACCAAGGGTGTGCTGGTACCGATGCTCAGTCATTTGTGCTTTGGTGAGTCTTAATGCCTCATCTCGATCCATACAACTTATTCTCCTCAATATACCGTCTTACTTTATCATCGACTAAATATTTTATCGTAATGCCATCCTCAATCCTCTGCCGAATCAGCGAAGAGGATAACAAAAGCTGCGGGCTTTCCACCATTATAATTGGGTAATCTGTCTCTTCTTTATATTGAGGCCGTTTCACCCCAACAAATTGGATGAGATTCATCAGCTCATCAATCCGGTGCCACTTGGGAAGATATTCAATCATGTCTGCCCCGATAATAAAATAAAACTCTGTATCAGGTTCCATTTCTTGAAGGATCCTTACCGTATCATAAGTATAGGACGGCCCCTCCCGCTCCAGTTCCACCCCTTCAATTGAAAAGCAGCTGTTTCCTTCAATCGACAGTTCCAGCATCCTGACCCTATCTTTGTCGGATACACCCAATGGCTGAACTTTGTGAGGCGGAATATGATTTGGCATAAATCTCACTTCATCAAGGTCTAACGCATAAAGAACTTCATTTGCAATCAATAGATGACCTAAATGTGGAGGACTGAAGGTACCCCCAAGTATCGCAGCTTTTTTCATGGCTAGTACCCCTTATGGAAGCTGGATTTGTTTATTTTCGCGTGACTCCTTATATAAAACAATTGTGTTCCCGATAACTTGGACAACTTCCGCCCTTGCTCCCTTTGAGAGCTCCCCGGCAACTGTGTCACGGTCGTCCTCGCAATTTTGCAGCACACTGATTTTCATCAGTTCCCTTGCTTCCAATGCATCAGCTACCTGCTTGATCATGTTCTCATTGACCCCGCCTTTTCCAACCTGGAAAATCGGGTTGAGATGATGCGCCTTGGATCGTAAAAATCTTTTTTGCTTACCTGTTAACATTAGCTTCCTCCTAGTTTGTCCAATACAATTTCTCTCATTTTGCCGGTGTCAGGAAAAACTCCAGTCCAAATCTCGAAGGCAAGTGCAGCCTGGCATACAAACATATCTACACCGTTTTGAACTGCAGCACCCTTCTCTCTTGCTGTTTTCATCAGCTTTGTTTCCAGCGGATTATATATGATATCACTCACAAATGCATGTTCACTTATCAGATCCAGGTTCAATGGGACTGAATTCACATCCGGGCTCATGCCGATTGATGTGGTCTGGATAATCAAATCATAACTCCGCACCCTTTGTTCCGCCTCTTGAATAGAAAGAGCTTTGGATTCATTACGGTAAGGGCAATCTTCTATTAAGCGTTTAGCATTTTCAAGGGTTCGGTTACAAATATCAATATTGGCCGCCCCTTCCCGGGAGAGAGCGTAGTAAATGCCCCGGGCTGCCCCGCCAGCACCAACCATTAAGGTTTTAAGGGAAGCTAATTCCCCTCTAAACCTCTCCTTTAATGCTGTTACAAATCCTGCCCCATCTGTATTATACCCTATATATCGCCCATTAACGTTTTTAACGGTATTAACAGCACCCATTGCGTGCGCCATCTCATCGACTTCATCCAATAATGGCAATATGGCCGTTTTATGCGGCACCGTAACATTAAACCCTGCTACCCCGATGGCTTTCATGCCCTTCACAGCTTCGTCAAGCTGTTCGGCTTTTACATGGAAGTGGTGGTAGCAGGCGTCAATACCGTTTCTTGCAAAAGCGTCATTATGAATGTCAGGACTCATCGAATGCTTGATTGGATCACCCATGACTCCGTATATCTTTTTCATATACCCCACCCGGATTAAATTAATGATTTTCTCAATAGTACATTAACACCTTTTGGCACATGAGCCACCACTTTTACTCCAGGCTCGTTAATGGTTACCCAGCCCAGCCCAGAAAAGACAACATCCATTTTTCCGTCTTTTATCGAAAATTCATGCGGCTGCAATTCGGGAAATTCCCCAAGCTGCTCAGGCCTTGGTGGAGCCAGCATGCCTCCAGCATGATTTTTGTATAATTCTTCAGCGTTTTCCAGCTTTGTACGGTGAATTTCAAGCTCATTTGAAATATAGCAAGTAAATGACTTGCGGCCGCCCGAAATATAATCGAACCGGGCAAGCCCGCCAAAGAATAGTGTTTGCCCTTCATTGAGCTGATAAATCTTCGGCTTTATTTCTTTCTTTGGTGTAATAACTTTCAGATCCCGCTTGTCCACAAAATGGGCCATTTGATGATGGTTAATGATTCCAGGAGTGTCTATTAAGGCTTTATCATCGTCAAGAGGAATTTCGATCATATCAAGTGTCGTACCTGGAAAATGTGAGGTAGTAATAATATCTCCCTCTCCGCTTACTTCTTTTATCAGCCTGTTGATAAAGGTGGACTTACCAACATTTGTGCAGCCTACTACATACACATCTTTGCCGCGGCGGTATTCATCGATTAATTGTGCCGCTTCCTGGACATATGTTCCTTTTGAAGCGCTCACCAATAAAACATCTATCGGTTTTAAGCCCAGCTCCCTTGCAGAATCCTTCATCCAGTTTACAAGCTTATTATGTTTGACCGATTTCGGCAAAAGATCCACTTTATTTCCTATTAATAATACTTCATTTCCGCCCACAAAACGGTGGAGTCCAGGCAGCCAGCTGCCATTAAAGTCGAAAATGTCGACAATCTTAACAATTAGCGCATCCTGCCTGCCGACTTCATTTAAAATTTTCAAAAAATCATCGTCTGTTAAAGATACATCCTGGACTTCGTTATAATGCTTCAGCCTGAAGCAGCGCTGGCAAATGATTTGCTCTTTTTCCAAAGAAGATTTCGGAGCATACCCGAGGTCGTTTGGACGTTCAGTCTGAACCGAAACGCCACATCCAATACATATAATGTCTTGTTGTTCGTTCAATTTTTGTCCTCCCAATCTAACTTTCCTTTACGTCTGAACCAGTTGAGAATTTTACGTTCAATTTTACGGTTGAACTTTGTTATGAAGCCATCCGTTTGGGCAACGGGCACCACAAGAATCGTATGAAACCCATTCAGGTTTCCCCCGAGTACATCGGTCAATAGCTGATCCCCGATAACCACTACCTCACTTTTCTTCAATCCCATATCCCTGAGCGCTTTTCGGAATGCCTTTCCCATCGGCTTTCTCGCCTGAAAAATAAACGGAATCTGTAAAGGATCTGCAAAGGATTTTACTCTTCTCTCAATATTATTTGATACGATCGTCACTAAAATGCCATGTTCACGCATTTCATCAAACCATTTAATCAGCTGAGGTGTTGCACTTGGCCTATCCCATTCAACAAGGGTATTATCCAAATCGGTGATTATGCCCTTTATTCCCTGCTTTTTTAAGCTTTCCGGCGTTATATCAAAAATGCTTTTCACATGTTGACTTGGCAAAAATTTTTTTAACACAGTGGCTGCACCTCTATATTTTTCATGAATTTACCGTTTCAATCATAACGAATTTTTCTTCTCCTTTCAAAAGAAAGATGAAAAATCAGCATAAAAACAGTGTTAATTTAAATAATTTTCGACAATAATTGATTAACCATTCTACTGTGGATAAACTTATGCACACTATACGCATTGATAGAAGTATAAAGTAATAAGTTATAAACAATTTAACCACAACTTATCCACCAATACTTGTGGATAACAGAACGGTTGTTCTCTAAGTTTATTTCTGATAAAGTAAGAGTACATCACGAACATACCATTTTATGCAGATAATTTTATTTTTATTCCTGCAAGTAAATAAAACGGAGGTGAATTGCCTTAAGGGCTGCTCCTATGAATAAACTCTCAGACGAACTATTAATTGAATCCTATTTCAAAGCACGAAACTTGAAATTGAGCAAAGAATTCATCCGCCTAATTGAAACAGAAATCCATAGACGTTCCTTGACACATATAATTAAAGTATCCTCTTAACTGTTATAGCCCTGGAAATCCAGGGCTTTTTGCTTGGAGAAAATATGGCGTTTTTGGTCCTCCTCATTTCCATTCCCTCGCAGCAATTATTTCCCTAGTTTACCCGGTCATCGATTATGTACCCTAAAACCTCTCCTACCTTTACTTCTGAAGGAAGCCGGCGTTCGTTAGCAGCTGCAAATGTATTTTTTTCATATAGCAGCACTACTGTAGAACCAAAGCTGAAATAGGCCATTTCCTTTCCTTTAATTGTTTCATCCGATTCGTCTGTCAAAATGATTGAATTGACAAACATGGCTCCAACTTTTACAACAGCGATATGGCCATTGCCATGATTTATTTCTGTCAGCACCCGGTAGTTTTTTGATAACGGGGCACGGCCATACTTCATTCCAAGCTTGTTTACAGGATAGGATTTGCGGCCAAGCAGCCAGCGCTTCGTAACTTTTCCTGAAACAGGAGCATGTATCCGGTGATAATGGCTTGGGCTTAAATATAGAACCATATATGTGCCGCCAATATATTTCCGTAAAATGTCATGATCACCGAGCATTTCTTCGATTGAATACACTTTTCCTTTCACTATAATATGCTTTTCTTCCAGTATTTCACCACTATCCTCTAAAACCCCATCTACAGGACTTACTACAGACAGTGCATCTTCACTGACGATTCGCATGCCTTCTTTTAGCCTTCTGGTAAACAAATCGTGAAGTGTTCCGAATTGTGTCAGGTTTCCTTCAATTTCTTCAACTTTTATATTGTAGAACTTGCTGAACGGAGCTATTAACGGACGGCTCCACTTTGACTGGGCAAATCTTTTCAGAGTCCCCGACATAAGTCTTCCATTCGTAAGTTCAATCAAAATTCGGTAAAATGGCTGAAGCAATGAATTTCCTCCTTATTATAGTGCAGCGGTTTTAATTACGATTATAGGCAAGCTTTCCCGCACTGAACTGCGGAAGGTCCATCATTGAATATTATTTTAGCGGAAGGGCTATACCATTTAAACCTGCACGAAAATAATCCATTTCCCCCCTTGCATAAAACGAAGAGGATAAAATATTATTATATAATAAATGTTAAGAAAATTCATATCCAGTCCTAAAAGGGGTGAAAAGAGAATTGTTTTTATCTGATGTACTGGATCAAACCATTAAGAAGCTTAAAGCTCAGACAGCGAATGTAATAACCCTTTTTAATTTATCCCTCGGCGGATTTGCTATAATCGCAGGAATAAACGGCCAATTGAATTTAAGCCTGCTGCTTATATTTCTTGCTGCTCTTGCCGACCGTTTTGATGGTATGGTCGCCAGAAGATTCAATTGTGAATCAGAGCTCGGTAAACAGCTTGATTCAATGAGTGATATTATTTCATTCGGTGTTGCGCCAGCTTTACTGATTTATCAGGGCATTCTGTTTGAATTTGGCGCACCTGGGACTTTTTTTACCGTTTTCTATATTGGCTGCGGGGCGTTTCGTCTTGCAAAATTCAATATAACGGAAAGCAATGGATATTTCACGGGACTCCCTATCACTGCAGCCGGCTGCCTGGCTACATTAAGCTTCCTCGCAATCCCATATATGGCGCCGGTACTTTTTATTTTCATGATGATTGTGCTATCACTTTTGATGATCAGCCCTTTTAAATTAAAGAAAGTTTAAGGCTGATAGCCCTTAAAAGAGTCCGCATTAGAAAAGCGTAAGCGCCCTGGTCAGCCCCGACAAGCATAAGACAAGCGCTGACAGAAGGCGCTTTTTGCCTTCCGAAGTGATTGGCTTATGACCTCGAGGGGCTGGGCGCTGAAGCTAGACATCTGTACTTGTTAAAAAAAGCTATACTTTCTTACCTTTCCATAAAAAAACAAACAGTCAGA
>NZ_PGVF01000026.1 GCF_002860285.1 Bacillus sp. M6-12 | reverse complement strand
TGTCGACAATCTGAAATCCTTTTCTGCATTTTTTATCGCTATACGTCTTGTTTTTCCTCGTGATAAAGGAAAATCCCACCCCGATTCAGGAAAAATCGTTGGGAAATAAACACAAAACATTTCTTCATCTTCCTGTTGTATGAATGCTGGATAAATTACTTTTCCGAAATTGATCACAGTGACACATCCTTTTCACTTTATTATAAGCAATTTGAAAAAAACTGGTTTTTCTAGGTCTATTTTTTCATGCTCTTTTTCAGTTTTTATTTCATGGGAGTTAATTAAACAACTACTCATTGAAATAGGTTATTACACTTTTGAATCATAAACTCAATATAGGCCAATGCATCTTTTCGTCTCTTGAAAACAGATTTGTAAAAAGACTTTTTGTTGCCATTCCGTAACCTCATAGACTCATTAATAATCTTATGCCATCTTTGAGGAACCACCCTTAATGCATATTCACCTGCCCCAACTTTCGATGTAATATCGTTTTGTTTAAATGTATAATAAAGACGAGAAACTCCCAAAACCCCCCACTCAACCATACGTAAACTAAATAATAAAACTATGGAACTGATGGAAGGAAACCTCTTACAATCGCTCCACCAACCAAGCCAATAAGTATTAAGATTATCTCTCATATTATTAATTAAGATATTCCAATCTACCGCATAGCAGACATCTTCAATTTTTTGTGTTATCCCAAATTTCTTTAATTGATAACCGTCTTTAGGAATATTCCCCATCTAATCTTCTCCCTTTTAACTTTTTATGCCTTATTATTCATCGTAATTATTAATATAAAAAGAGCTTTTATTATAACCTTACCTGAAACGACAGCTTGCATTTCTGTATATATTGCAAAAGATAAGCTGAAAAGCATGATCGCAATCAAAGGGAAGTAGCCAGTTAAATAAGTATTTTTCATCATAACTCTCTTCTTACAAAATGATATTCTCCCATTATGCTAAACTTTCCCTTTTCCCACAACAAAATCTCCCTATTTTTATCCAATTGGCCACACTATTTTTCCATATTTTTCATTTATAATGAATCTAAGAAAAAATAAAGAAATTATTAAATCCAAAAGCAAAGGCTTTGCCTGCTTTTATAATGTAGTCAAGGAGAGAAATTATGGAAAAACATAGAATTCTAATTGTTGAGGATGATATAGAGATTGCCGGGTTAATTATGAACCACTTAAAAGAACGCAGCTACAGAGTTACTTGGGCTTCAACCGGTACAGAGGGCTGGGAGGATTTTCAGTCCCAGTCATTTGACATGGCCATCATTGACCTGATGCTGCCCGAAATGGATGGGTTTACTCTTTGTAAAAACATTCGCTGGTCAAGCCCCATCCCTCTCCTTATATTAAGTGCCCGACATGAGGAGGATGATAAAATTAAAGGCTTAAAGCTTGGTGCAGACGATTATTTAACCAAGCCCTTCAGCCTCCGGGAACTGGAGGCCAGAATCGAATCCCAGCTCAGGAGATACGGCCGTTATCACAGCCAAGCTCAGCCCGCGGAAAAATGGACTTTTGCCCATGGACTGGAAATTTTCCCGGAGAAAAAAACAGCGGAGATAAATGGCGTGGAGGCTTGCCTCACTGTTAAAGAATTTGCCTTGCTGTGTTTGATGGCAAACAATCCGCATCGCACATTTTCAAAAAAGGAATTGTATGAACATATTTGGGAGCAGAACGATGTGGATGGAAACAACACCGTCACCGTCCATATAAAAAGCCTGAGGACAAAATTGAAGGACCCTTTAAAGACCCCTTACTTCATACAAACCGTATGGGGTAATGGATACCGTTTTGTCGGAGCTGCAAGCCATGAAAATTAATACATGGCTAATGGTATCCTATCTGATTGTTATGGCTTTGCCAGTTGCGGTTTTCATTTTTCTGCTGCATCTGATTCAATCCTTCGACAAGGAACGGGATATTGCGGACTATCTGGAGATCCAATCAAAAACAAATTACTACGAGGAAGTACTTGAAAATCCGATTTTATACGGCAATCCTGGTCCAGCCGGTGAACTTCAAACGGAGCTTAGCCGTCTGGAGTCCTTGTCCAGTCCTGATGTCAGTTTCTCTATATTTGACCGGGAGGGTAACAGGCTGTTTACGACGCATTCTGATACACTTGGTTCTTCTTCCACAGAGGAAGTCTTTCAGCATCTCTATGAGCTCCGGGCCAGCTATCAGACCTTTCAATACAAAGAACCTGTACTTTACAACAATCAAATTATCGGTTTCTATGAAATCATTTTCTCCCGAAACGAGTGGATTTCCGGGGTTGAGAAACGAAAAACCTGGGCAATAGCGCTCTTCGCCGCTGCCTTCCTTCTTATATATTGGATTGCCGTTAAACTTGTTGCTGTCAAAGTGGCCACCCCTTTGAAAGGCCTGATGGAGGAAATGAAGGCTTTTGCAGGCGGAGAACAGGAAGAATCAGCATTATCTCCTGATAGAAAGGATGAAATAGGTGCTTTGATCCGGCAGTTTAACGAAATGAAACAAGAGCTGCTAATAAAACAAAATCAAATCGAGAAAGAGCAAGAGCAAAAACAATTCATCGTTGCTTCTATTTCCCATGACATCAAAACTCCCCTGACAACCATTCGTGCAACGGCTGAAAATCTGTTCGGCAAAATGCAGCAAGAGAACAAAGGTCTCCGTTCCATTCTGGAGAAAGCAGATTTCATTCATGGAATGATAGACGATTTAAGTATGTATTCACTTTTAAAATCAAATGAAACGAAATTTTCACTGGTACAGGTGGAAGCGATGGAATTTTTCGAAATGCTGCTGTCCGGCTATGAAGAACTTGCTGAGGAACACAACTGCGAGCTGCATTTAACAGTTTCTGCTGAGGGTTCTTGCCTCCTGCATCCAAAACAGATGATGCGGGTAACAGACAACTTAATCAGCAATGCAGTCAGACATACCTTTTCTGATGGCATCATTAATGCGGGGGCCATTTCAGCCGGCTCTCCGATTCCAGAATGGTTATGTGAGGAGTATAGAAGGCATCCGATTTTCCAGCTGATGGACACTGTCTGGCTTGTTATCCAAAATGAGGGTTCTCCTATACCGGCAGAAGAAAAGGAAGCTATTTTCGAGCCTTTGTATCAGCTCGATCCATCGCGGACAAAAAAAGCAAACAGAGGGAGCGGCCTTGGCCTTTCGATTTCAAAAATGATTATCGAAAAACATGGCGGGCATATTGAAATTCTGTCAGGGGAAGGCTCACATACAGCAGTCGTTTGTGCCCTTCCCAAAGTTAAAGAAGGTGCAGCGTAATGGCCGGAAAAACTCATCCAAAAATAGTGATGGTATTTGCCCTGCTCTGGATCACCAGCGCTTGTTCCTTTACTCCAGCGCAATTGCCGGATAATTTTATTTACTCCATTCTGGAAAAGAACGAATCCGTTCTTTATCCTCGTTTTTATCAGGAGTCCGAAATAAGAACGTATGAGGACGGCAGACTCGCAGAAAAGAAAAAGGTGAAATGGTGGCGCGATTCTCTATCAAGGCGGGAAAGATGGGAAATAACAGCCGATGACCAAAAAGAAGTCACAATTATAAATGGTAATAGGATCGCAAATTGGAAGCAGGATGAAAAACTGATGGAGGTTAAAAAACTGTCCCCGTCCCAGTTAAAGCAGACTTTTCTGTTAAAGGAGCAAACTATTCAAGTTCTCGAACAATCAAGAACTACACATCGTCTTAAGCTCGTCGGAGAAGACTTTATCAATAATTTTCAGACGTATAAAATTTCGGCCATTCCTTTGGAGGGTATGGAAGATTCTCAGGAAAAAACAATGTGGATTGACCAGGAATCCTGGATGCTGGTGAAAGTCCGGGAAAAGACGAACGGGAAAACAACGGAAACTGAAGTAAATATGCTGGATTTGAATCCAAAATTGAAAGACAGCTTATTTTTTCTACGAGCAGCCAACACAGTACGTCCCAGCTATGAAAAAAATTTCTTTTCTGTTATGAGTTCTTTGAAAGAATTAAAGGAACTGCTCCCTGGATGCTATATTCCTGTAAATAAAAGACATTCTCTGTATTCAGTACGTAAAATGACGGATAACAGCCTCTTTACCATTATTTATACGAAGGATGGGCTAAAATCTGTTCAGCTTGAAATTAGCCCTGCAAATGAAGAGAAGAAGCCTTTTCTGCATAAATTCTCAGAAAGCGCAGCTAGTGTAGAACAGTTTGAGGGTTATACCTCCTACTCCTGGGGATTTAATAACCTGAAATATCAGTTGTATATTTACGGCAGCGAAGAACCAAATGCAAAAAAACTGCTTGAAGAATTTGAACCACTATAGAGGTGTGTAAATAATGAGATATATGTCAATATTTTTTGCGGTAATTGTATTTGCCGCAGGATGTCTGCTGCAATCGCCGGTTTTCGCGGCAGACGAAGGTACATCTGCCTTCGGTAACCAAATGGAGGATCAACTCCAAAAGACTGTTCATTATTATGACAGTGAATCTATGACCATTAAGGATTATATTACTGTGAAAGGCCATGTAGTCAAGGTTATTAAGGCCGATGATCCAGATACTGAAGCAAATGAGGAAACAATCGAGGAATATGATTCTAACCTTGCTATAGCCTACGTAGAATACCAGCAGGTCAGAGATTCGCTTTTCTACTTTACTAAAACTGAACTCCTTTTTTACGATATCGATAAAGACGAATTCCTGACATCCGGAAATGTATTAACCAATAAGGAAATTAAGGTATTTTTTGATAAATATGTAATGGAAATGGGCAAACATATGAATCGCTCATCAGAAATCCTGATTATCGTTTTACTGGCATTGGCATTCCTCATCCCATTTTTAATTATGCTGGTTAAAAGCGGGCCAAGGACATTACAGAATAGGCTGCAGGGAGTACATCAGCATACTGATTCTAAAACAAAACACACGTAACTATCATTATTCCCGAAACTATAGACATAAGGCCCCCTGGTGATTTTTGGATTAACAGATGCCTGAATTACGACTTAGAGTCAGCTCTAAGTCAAGTGGAATATAAAATACATATTGTTATGTAGAAGGAAGGCAAATAACTGCCAATTATTTGGCTTCCCTTCTTGCTTGGCCGAATAATCTAACTTTGGATGCTGGATTTGGTTTGTCCTCGCCCGGTTTATTTTTCTTTGAACCAGATAAATCTTCCCACTTCTTTACCGCTGTCTCAAATTGGTGATTTGATAGCTGGTTAGAAGCTAATAATGCACAAAGCATAGCATATGCAATCGGTCTTGTGTCTACCTCCACACTTACGTGGGGGATTTTGTTCGTTTTTATATCATTTGGAAATCATGGCCCAATAACAGTTGATGTTCTATTAAACATTATATTTCGTATATGTGCTTTTCACTGTGGTCATTGAAGAATTCGTATAGTTTGTAACATAGAAATGCTACTATATATGATCTTTAAACGGAGCTGTAGGAAGTCTATTCACGACACCTAGAATATGCGGATTGAAATTCAATTGCATTTCCTACTGGGGCTGCTAATCCTGCCGTAGCTGCTTGACCACCTTTACCATTTGCTAAACAAGAACAATTGTTCTATAATATGGAAATAAGTAAATATGGAGGTGTAATTATGAGACTTAATCTAACGAAAGATTTAAGTGTAGAAAGTTTTAAAAATTTCTATTGGTTAAAAGAAGAATTACAATCTTTTTGTAGAGAAAATTTAATAAGTGCTTCTGGTTCTAAAATAGAGATTTCCAATAGGATTGAAACATTTCTTCGGATAGGGGAGATAAAAAGACCAACCAGAAAATCAAAAGTAAATAAGAAGATGGAACCTCAAGTAGATTTAAGTCTTGATACAGTCATTGCGGAAAACCATCGTTGTAGTCAAAATGTAAGAGCGTTTTTTAAGACAGTGATCCCTAAATTTCATTTTTCTACCTATATCCAAAACTATTTTAAAAACAATGTCGGAAAAACATATCGTGATGTAGTAGACGCTTGGTATGAGGAAGAAGAACGAAAGAAAGACCCTTCATACCAGAAAAACATTGCCCCTCAATTTGAATATAATCAATTCATTCGTGACTTTTTTAGTGACACGAAAAATCAAGGGAAAAGTCGTAAAGAAGCGATTGAATCCTGGAATAAAATCAAGAAACTTCCTGGAAGTAATAAATATACGTCTAATAATTAGTTAAGCACATCTCAACATTTCTACTGTGGTCTGATTTGACTTTCGATAGGCATAAACAAGCATTTGTTTGACACGTTCATCAAATGCTATTTGATTACCTATTTCAAGCCAACAGAACCAGTAGAGGTAATTATCCAAGTATTTTGTTGTCATCCCTTGAAAACGCTCCATCCAACCCTTCAAACGATGATGAAAGTTATTAACGTTTTGGATGTGGTATATCCCCTTATTTACACGCTGTTTTTTGCGTTCATTTACTTTTTCGTGCTGCAAGCCTTTTAGTTTGGCGAATTTTTTATAGTTAGTTGATATTTCTGTACATAACAAAGAAGACGGGTGTATATACTCACCTATCACAGTGTTAATTTCTTCGGCTTTTACACGACCTCTTCCTGCTTTACGAGCAATCATATTACCAGTACGGTCCTGTGTGACTACAAAAGAGACTTTAAAGTTTGAAATTCCTCTCTTTTTGTCTTTTTCTCTACGTTTTTTGGCTTTTCCATGAGTGATTTCACGACCTTTACTAACGAAAGAGGATTTCATCGCTCTCAACGATACCTTGTAGTTGATTAAAACCAAGACTTCCTAATGCGTTCAAGATTTTGTGTCTCCAATAGAATGCAGTAGAAATATGAATGTTTAAGCGTTCAGCGATTTTTGGTAGAGTATAACCTTCCACCATTAATTCAATGTATTTTACCCTTTTTCAGGGTAGCGAGAGCCTGAAAATGGTGTGTTAGTCATATCATTGAAGGATTTTCCACAATCTTTGCATAGGCATCGTTGTCTTGAATGATATTTACCATTCCGTTTTACTGATGTGCTTCCGCAATGAACACAGCCTAAACCAGAAGTAAATCGGGCTACACGAATACTTTTGAGTAGTTTAGTAATCTTATCTGGTTCATCTGGAAACAAATCATTTCATAGCATTAAATAACGCCATTTGCTCTGATTTGGTGGCTTGGTCCGGAGTTTTAAGTAGTTTGAAGTCAGCACGTAGGAGTTGCTTTTGTTGGAAAAGGAGATTAATTTACCCTTTTGACAAATAAACCTAAGTGGCAGAACTTGTCCTATCTTCATAAATAGTAACTCAACCCAAGAAAGGAGGGCTCCTTATGTCTTAAAAAAACGGAAAAAACACAAAAAAAAGAGATTATAGTGATCTGTAAAAAGTGTAAATTTAAGAACTAAAAATTATACAAGGTAAGGTAAGATCTTATCTTGGTTCGCATAATGTATTTTATGCTGCTGTACCTTTAAAAAATAATACACAATGTTTCGTATAATGGTCCGAAACCGAAAATAAAGCCAGCAAAAAACACTGTTGACTTACAATTATTTCAATTAACAAACTCCTGAATTATTCTTTTTCCTTCCTCTTTTTTTTCAGTAAAATGTCCATTTGTATACTCACTTATTACGTTCCTCCAAAATAATTGTGCTGGTTCATTTTTTTCCATTTGGAAAACTTCCCAATTCCCCTTGTATAAACGAAAAATATCTTTCGCCACTGATTTACCCAAACCATTTCTACGATACTTTTTCATAATGAAGAATTCAGCAATTGAAAAGTACGATTTACTTTCTGTTTTTATCCTTTTCACTAAGACAAAACCTGCGTAATTTTCGTTAAACCTAATTAAATATGGGAAATGATTAACATCTGTCCAATAATCGCTTAAAGGATAATCACCAAACCTCCCATTTTCTTCAACGTGAGCGTCAATAAATTCTGAAAAATCGTAGATGTAAAATTGAAATAAGTTCCTAAGTATTTCTTGATTTTCCAAACTCGCTTTAATAATTTCGTAGTTCAAATATAGCCCCCCTTTTTGGTATCTACTTTTATTCTATATTTAATCCTCCTTTGTGTTAATAAACTTTTTGGTCCGGATGTGACAGAAAAAAGCCAAAATGTGCTGTTGACTTTACCATACCTTATTCAACTAAGCACCCCGTTAGCACAATAAGAAAAGAACTTCTATTAGCTTGTTTAATGAAATAAGATAATCTGCTACTAGCAGCTGGTTTAGCTGAACATCAACACAAAATCCGTTATTATGTAAATCAAATAGTAAAACCACCATCAACTATTATAGATTCACCGTTTACATAAGAACTCAAATCTGAGGCTAAAAAAAGTGCTACCTTAGCAACATCTATTGGAGTACCTGCTCTACGAATTGGAATTCTGTTAAAGATATTTTTCTTCACCGATTCATCCTTAACCCAATTTAAAGGGGTTTCAATAAAACCAGGTAATATGCAATTTGATCTTATACCATCTGGACCATATTGAGAAGCAACGCTCTTAATAATAGCTTCTATTCCAGTTTTACTAACACCATATGGAACGGAATGATTTGCAGCCCATACTCTTCCTGATATAGAAGATGTCCCAATAATCGTACCGTATTTTTGTATTTTCATATAAGGAATAACCTCTCGGATTATTTTAAATGAACTAGTAAGGTTAGTGTTAAGAATCTCTTCCCAGAGATGGTCTTCCGTTTCCTCAATTTTTCCGATGTTAGGGTTAATTCCTGCGTTACTGAAGAGAATATCTATCCTACCAATCTTACTAATAATATCTGTTATCTCCTTTTTCACATCCTCTATTTCATTAATATCTATTTTAATACATTTAACATTTTGATTTAATTCGCAATCTTCGTTAACATTTTTATCGAATACAATAACTTTCGCTCCATGTTCTACAAAAAGCTTAGTGGTAGCTTCCCCAATTCCTGAATTTCCTCCTGTAATTAAAGCTACCTTATTTTCTAATAACACTTCCTATTCCTCCTTTAAATCTACCAAAAACAGTTAAATATATTTGTTCTAACTTAATTCAACTTAAATTCTCTAATAAACTTGAAATATCCTTTCTTTAACTCTGCCTCGTTAGAATTCCTGTAGAGCACTAATTATCATCTTTGAAAAAATAGGATCCCTCGGGGCTCAATTCTATAATTTCCCTTAAGATTTAGTTGGTGAACATAATGATACATAAGCTTTAGCGTGTACGTTGAATTCTCTTTCAGTTCTTTTAGTACTAAATCCCATTACTAATCGTTGCACTATTTTCAAATTGAACTCAGTTTGACATAATCTAACACCCCAATAATAAGATTTTTGTCAAACTATTAGAGTGCTGTTCAAAACAATAGTGTCTTTTTTATTTTCATATGCCGGTCAGTATACTATTTTTGAATTTTAAGATAGTGGTTTTACGCAGAAATTATGATATGTGGATCAACCTTTGTTATAGATACCATTCCTAATGCATCTATTACCTCTTGGATTCTCTCTATCCGATCTCTTCTGGATTTAATCCATTTGTCTCAAACAACATTTGTTTTTGACGTTTGATAAATTCTTGTTCTCGTTTAAGCTTCTGGACAGCTTCTTTATAAGCACTCCCAGTTTTAATCATAGAATTAACAACTCCTTTGCCTTAATTTCTTAATTATGGTTTAGTTAACGTTTTGTTAGTAAACAGAAACTGTACAACATCCCCCAAACTTCAATAGCAAAATCACTTGACGTATTGCTTTTTAAGCTGCCAGGCTTCTTTTTCCGAACAAAGTACAAAGTGTCCAGAATTAATTTCACGCATTTGCACGTCATCAGTTTCCGTATAGTTGTGAACACTTGGATTATATGAGACTCTTTTTCTTGCACGTTCACTTTCCGGATCCGGAAGGGGGATTGCTGACAGGAGTGATTGAGTATACGGATGCATAGGTCTCTCATATAATTCATCACTTGTCGTCAATTCAACCAGTTTACCGAAATACATAACTCCGATGCGATCACTAATGTACTTAACCATGGAAAGGTCATGGGCGATAAATAAATAAGTCAGCCCTTTTTCCTTTTGCAGCTGCTTCATCAGGTTAACTACCTGCGCCTGGATGGAGACGTCCAAGGCAGAAATCGGTTCATCGGCGATAATAAATTCAGGCTGTACGGCAAGAGCACGTGCAATCCCGATACGCTGGCGCTGTCCTCCGGAGAATTCATGTGGATAGCGGTTCGCATGTTCTCTATTTAATCCTACTGTTTCAAGAAGGCTATATACGCGTTCCATTCGTTCTTGAGGGGATTTGGCCAAGCCGTGAATATCTATCCCTTCTGCGATAACATCGGAAACTTTCATCCGCGGGTTCAATGATGCATATGGATCCTGGAATATCATTTGCATTTTCCGGTTAAATGCCTTTAACTCGCTTCTTGATTTCTTGCCATGAACGTTTTCTCCGTTAAAAATAACTTCCCCGTCTGCTGCGTTGTAAAGACGGATAATCGTGCGGCCAGTCGTTGATTTTCCACAGCCGGATTCACCAACCAAACCCAGGGTTTCCCCTTTGTAAATATCAAATGAGATATTGTCAACGGCCTTAACCATAGAAGGCTTCCCGACATTAAATATTGCTTCAGATTTTTGATTTCCAGCAGCTTTTCTCTTTGTGCCATACTATCTTACCTCCTTGGCTGCAGGGAACTGTCTTTGTCTTCTTTTGACAGCTTCAGGCGGCTCTACCTTTGGAGCATCCGGATGCAACAGCCATGTTGCAGCATAGTGTGTATCCGACACTTTAAACATTGGCGGCTGTTCTTCCAAATCAATTTGCATTGCATATTGATTTCTCGGTGCAAATGCATCATGAAATCTTCTATAACCCGCAGCACCCGTATACTTGGGGTTTAATAAGCTCAATTCCGAGCCTGGATGCCAGGGATGAGGAGCTTTATGCCATTCCGGGTACACCGCCAAATCTGCTGAATCCTCCGAAGGGTCGGAATACCACTGGACCAAATAGACAAAGGGATACAGACTCTGTCCAGTGCATGGAATTGATATCAATTGTTCGATTACACTTTAAGATTTATTAAATAAAGTACCATATATAGATATGATCCCCCTTTAGCAGACAGACAAAAGAGAGCAAAATAATCTGTCGACTATGAGAGGGGATTTTTTTCTGGGTGAAAAAGGAAAACATGCGAGGTCACTTTCAACACAAGAGTTATAATTACAGGATGGTATTATACGGAATATAAAACAATCGCCAAGGAATTGGGGATAAGTCATAAAATGCTGAGAAGTTGGGTGAAACAGTTTTTAGCGCTAGAAAGTTAAAAGGACTTAATGAAACTGAAAAAAAAAGCGCAACCACCAATTCTTTTATACTTTAATTGCTGAGACACAAGTATAGAAAGAATGGGGTTGCGGGAGCCACCACTATTCATGGAATACTGATAGAAATGATATATTTGACAACATATAGAACCAATTTGCAAGCATCTACTTTAACTTAACAGGGTTGCTGCATCAGACATAACGGTCAGTATTACTCTAAATTTATCTTAACCTGCATTTTTTTCATCAGATCGAGTTTTGGCATCTTATTCGTAACAATTTTTACTTTGTCATCTTTACTAATTGGCTGGAACTCTTGAACATAAGTGTTTTGCTTAATGCGTTCTGGATATGCTTTCGAATCCATAGTTAAATCTTTACCTGAACCGTCTTCTAACCATACACGATTATGAGCTAGACGACCATCGTAAGGAAATTCACTATACACCTGGAAATACACCAAAGTTTTATCTTCATGATATTTCACGTCTGTAACCTTAATCTTTCCCATTTCCCCTTGGTTCAGTGTAATTGGCAAATTACTCAATTCCAAAGGTTTAAACAGTTTTTCTGGCATTTCATTATATAGCGGTAGAATGAACGGGCTCACTGTCAAGGTGGACGTTTTGTCTTCTATTGGTAAATATACATACTCCATGTGTGTAACATCTTTCCCGTTCTTCTTCTCTCCAGTTCCCGATTCATCTATTTGGGTGAGGGCCTCTCCTCGATCATTTAGTAATTGAAATTGGATCCGACTTTGACTATCAAATAAGGGATTTTTGCCATTCGTTAAAGACAAGTCGACAGATAGTTTGATTCCAGCAGGCCCTATTTTTACTGATTTAACAGTAAATTGAGTTTCTTTCAATATCTTTGTTTCCTTTAAGCTAATAGTTTTAATATTTTTTGATTTTTTTACAGGAACTTCAAAATTCCAATTCCCTCGTACGTTTCCTATTTGATTTATCCCTATACTTAGGTCAAATGAGTCGGGTAATTCTTTTACAGGTTTTATACTAATCAATCCTGCATATCGGCCATCTGACATGCTTCTCCCGGTTCTGCCATCAGCAAAGTTGATTTTTTTACCATTAACTTTAAGATTTAATTCACCTAATGCATCTGAAGAATCTTGAGTATAACCAATTGTGAGGCGAGTTCCATCAAAAAAGATCTCATCAATAGTCAAGCTAATGTTATTATCGTTAACGGTTTTACCTATCTTATCGGTCAACCCTTTTTCATCGACTTTTTTAAGCCCAACGTCTCCAATCAGATTAAAAACAGTACCAAATATGGGTATATTGGATAATGTATTTGCCATAGCCGGCGAAACCATTCCTAATCCAACCGTTAGTAAAATTGCTGCCGTTGCTGTTCCTATTAAAGGAAATAACTTCTTCCTGTGATTAACACGCTTCCCCTTCCCCCGTTTCATTGCCATTTCGATTGTTTTATTCAACTTTTCGTTTGGTACTTTTATTTCTTCTATAGCTTTTATTATTTCAGGGAATTCTTTATTCATTAAAGCAATCCTCCTTATATTCTATCTTCAGTTTATTTATGGCCCTATGCAAGTTCGTTTTCACAGTACCCTCAGGACACTCTAATAACCCTGCAATTTGTTTAACTGTTAAATCTTTATAATATCGAAGGATTATTACCGTTTTGTATTTCTCCTCTAAGCTCTCGATGGCTTGCAGTAAAACCAGCTTGTCTTCAGGGTTGACTGACTTAGGTGATTCCATTCGTTCTAACGAATGTTGGTCAATAGGAAAAACTTTATTATTCTTTCTCAAAAAATCCATCGCAGTGTTTATTAAAATCCGTGTAAGCCAAGTATGAAAATAAGAAGGCTGTTTCAATGTATTAATCGATATGTAGGCTTTATACACAGTTTCTTGAACAATGTCCAGAGCGTCACTTTCGTTTTTTACATACAAATAGGCGATACGATATAGTTTCGTATTTTCTGTATTTATCACTTCTAGAAATGCTTGGTCATCCCCTTTTTGAGCTTTTTTTACTGTTTTAATTATAGACATTTAGAGTCTCCTTTCCCGTTTACATCTGTTAGACCGATTACTCCACCAGACCGTTTCAAATTCACCAATATTTTATTTTGTGTATCTGTGACCTGGTAATGGTAAATGGATACCTTATTCATCAGCAAAATTTATTCTTTTCAATTGCTGGCAGTTAATCTTAACCATCTAAATATCATAGTGGAAATTTACTTTTCATGCATAAGACCAATTTATTCAGTAAAGTAAGCTACAGAAGTGGCACCACTGTTCCCATACTAAAGCTCCAATATTCTAGAACAATGCAAAATTTAGCCGTTATCCCTTACCTGACATCGATTAAGGAAGTGGAAAAATCCTCTAAATAAAGATAATTTCACACTATTTAACAAATTAAGAAAATAACCCTCTACACATTTGTCTGCAAATTACAAACAAATCTTAATTTCCTTATGCTCAACAATACTTTTAAAAAACTGGCGGATATATGTGCATAAAAAAAGAACTATCCGAATAAGGGTAGTTCCTTTGCTAGTATTTTGCTTTGTACTAATTTAAATAGAATGAATGGATTCCCACTCAGTCCGTAAAATTCCCATAACAATAATATCGTAGCGTTTTCCGTCCCGATATACCACCGATCTCTTTCTTCCTTCCTGCAGAAAACCAACCCGTTCGTACGCTTTAATACCACCTTGGTTATACTCAATAACTTCCAAACCGACTCGATCTAAATTTAATTCATGAAAGGCATAACGGAGAATTAGCTTCAACGCATCCGAGCCATAACCTATATTACGATAAGTAGAATCAACAATTCCAATTGCCATAAGACCTGTCCGATTATTCCACTCGATGCTATGAATTGTAACAAATCCGATTAAACGGTCACCATCAATTGTTCTCAATCGGAAATAAACCTCGTTCGAGTCCATTTTCCCTTCTGTAGACAATAGTTCTTTATTTTTAGGAAAGGCAATTTCTGTATCTACATTACGTAGATATTCAGCATCTTCGCCCCATTTAACCATAATTTCAGCGTCTTCATCCCTAACATTTGAAAGTTTTACCTTATCACCCAAAAATAGATTAGTATTCATTGTTGTCATTTGAATCTCCTTAATGTGTTTATTATTAAAACTAACCGTCATCCAAAAGCCTTATCCGCAAGCAATACCACATGGTGTTCTTGTGCTCTATATACGCCTATCACTCTTCTTCAACTTGTTTATTCTCAGTCCCGGCTTACCGGTTAGGATGAATTCAGAAAAAGGGAAAATAATTCTGACAGTATCCTTCTTAACTGAATCCAAATTGTTTTGATTGCAACTGAAGAGGCATAAACCTCTCTTGACTGGATTTTGCTACTGTTTCAAGTTTGTGCCTTTCATTTTAATCTTCAGCAAAAAATGAAGACTTTTACGTTTGTCATCTTCAGCTGTGTATTTCTTTAACGCCTATTATATTATCTGCCTATTATCTGGATAATGAATTCTTCTAAATACGTGATATCTGTTAATGCTTTGTTACACTTTTCGGTATCGATGCACATTAGATTCCCATAAGCTACATAGTTATCAGACGACTTGAACCTTTTTGCTTTGGAGATGGCAGTGACTATAGCTACAGGTCCTTTTTGATGGCATAGGGTGCATATATTCTGCTTCGACAGCATAGTGATGTTGCATTGTAAACCCACTAATTTGTTGCTAAGATTATAAATAATATATCGGTTTCCTGTACCTATGTCATTCCAGCTCACAAAAGTAAAATCTGAATTATTAATATTAGATAGATCTGGAATTTTAAGCCTTTTCGCTTTTGGAAAGAGCTTTTTTATATCATGAATGGAAAGACTCGGGAACCCCTTCTTAAAAGTTGATAATTCATTCTCATAATCTCTTAATTCCTGCTCAGTATTAAGAGACTCTAGTTTATTTAACAGTTGTAGTTGCTCAGGATTAAGCCCCATAAAAAGACCAAGTATTTTTGTTAACGCGCCTAATTTTACAACATTAAATACTTTTGTGTCTGAGGTGCTTTTTAATGTTTTACAGATACCGTCTATCTCATTTTTCATAAAATTATATTGATAATTTTCAATGAATCCTATGTTCATATTTTCTCCTACATATGCATAAAGTCTCGTTGATTAAGATTACCATTTCTTCTTTGAAATATTAATATACAGAATACAAATAAATTTGAGGGCAGATTTTTTTTCGCAGGTGGATCTTTATAAAATTAATGTACTGTAACAATTGT
Source organism: Bacillus sp. M6-12 (assembly GCF_002860285.1). Lineage (GTDB taxonomy): Bacteria > Bacillota > Bacilli > Bacillales > DSM-1321 > Peribacillus. The sequence continues at coordinate 9,450 of NZ_PGVF01000026.1, read as the reverse complement.
TTTTTTGCTAGTGAAAAAAGTTTATCCGACAGGTATTCCTTGGTTGGATATCACCGAAACTAATCTGTCACGTTTCATTAATATAGGTTTTTTTAGGCAGGTCGTAAACCGTGACTTTGGGTATACCAAAGCTCTCCAATACGTAGAATAGATGACTTCATATTTTGGCACGGTTATTTATTACATGTTGCATTAAAGATTTATAGAATCTACTATTAAAAAGTAGTATAATCTAAAATCCCCTCTTTTTGTTTTCTTATTTAAAAATTCAAAAACAGCCCGCTAAATGCTAGCTAGAAAATAATCATGTTTGACAATTTTAGGTGATAAGGTGAAAAAAGGAAAGTAATCTTTAATAGCAGAAAGGTTAGGTTAAGGGTGAAAGAATCAAAAATTTTTATTGCAGCGTTTTTATCTTCATTAGGAAGTTCCATGTATTTTGTAATAGTCGCATGGATGTTATATGAAATGACATCTGATGCAAAATATACTGGATTAATGGTAGGACTGGGTTTTTTACCGGGAATTTTTATGAACATGATATTTGGGATATGGGTGGACAGAGCTAATCGTAAGAGGTTATCTATTATTGCAAATACAGTAATTACAGTGTCGATGGCAATTTTAACTGTATCCCTTTATTTAGATATAATGAAACCCTGGCTTATTATAACAGTCCATATGAGTGTCCAGACCTTTTCCTCTCTTTTTAGGACTGCTCAACAAGCTTTTATTACTGAGGTTTTTGATAAAAAGCACATTCCTCGTATTTTTAGCCATAATGGCTCTGCTGTAGCCATCGGAGGCTTATTAGGCACTAGCCTTGGTGGGTTTGCCATTTCATACATTTCAGCAAGCAATGTAATATTTTCTATTACTGCTACTTATGTGATAGTTGGTTTATTTCTTAGTTCAATTAAATATGATTCACAATTTACTATTAAAGAAAAAGGAATAGTATCACTTGCCCATGACTTGTTAGATAGCTTTCGTTATATTCATCGCAATCCCATAATGTACGGATTACTTGGAATAATGTTTGTCGGACAGCTTGTTGTTCATACGACAGCAGGGATGCTCTCTGTTTATACTAGTTCTCATCTAAACGGTAGTAGCACATTGTACGGGATACTCGAAAGTGCAGCATCAATAGGTGCAATAATAGCTGGATTAACAGCAACCTTGTATCTGGCAAAAAGCAAATACATGGTAGCTGCAGGTGCACTTAGTCTCACTGCAATTGGAATATTGGGAATGGCTTTGACTAAAAACACCTACCTTGCTTTTTCCTTTATTATGCTTATCGGAATCGGAACAACGTGGGTCCGTGTGTTAATGCAATCCATACAGCAGGTTGCCACTGAACCTGAATTTTATGGAAGAATGGCTGCAACAAGACAAACTATTAACCAAGCATCAGTTGCTATAGGGGCTCCGCTTTTAGGATTTATTGCTGACCATTCAGGAATACAGATGGCGTATATTGCGTTATTAGTACCAGTTGGTATTTTGCTCTTCTTTAGCCAGTTATTATCAAGAAATCGGAAATTTCAACTTCTTATGAACTCAATCATACCTATTAAAGAAAGCCCAAAACCAACAGAAGCAGCTTGATTTATAAATGTCCATTAGACTATGATATTTGGTCTCTTAAGTAAACTCAAGTGGCAATGAAAAAAAGGGTTCATATTTTGGAAAGATTGGACTGGACTGGATAAAAATAGTTTTGCAGCACATAGTTTGCTTAGTGGTGTATCTACTAGTGCTGCGATGATAGGAATGACCGATATTGCTATTATGAAACAGACCGGACACAAAACACGAGAAATGGTGGATAGATATGTCAGACGAGACTTCGATATAAAAACAATGCCAGGCAGCATTTTAAAAAACCTATAAAATGTTATATTTTTTTTATAGTAGAAACTCGGAATTCTTTTGAAAAAATATGGTTACCACTTCACATGTCAAGAGTGTATGTGGCAACACACAGTTGCTGGTAAGGTAAGAAAAACAATTTTCTGAAATATAATTATCATTTCTTTTATCACTATAAATCCTATAAAAACTATTTAAACTAGCCTTTTCTGATATATTCCCATAAGAATATGAACACTGTCATATAGTGAGTCGACTTAAGATTCTAACTTAGATAAGATCAATTAATAGCCGGTAAACTCAGTGTCTTTCTTTCTAAATATATTAATGTGATCATCCTTTTCTTATGTAATAGTAAAACTGATAATAAGTCGTTAGTCTCTTCATTCAATGTAATCACGAAAAAAGCACTTGAATGGCCAAGGGATTCCCTTCCATCAAGCACTTGATGATATTTACATATTGCCCATTATTAACAAGCAGGTAAAATACTTCCGTTACCCTACCACTTAAGATTAATGTAGCATGCTTCTATTATTTTATTTCCTCAAATTTATGGAATCTGGGGTATTCCAGAATCCAATTGTCTTCTTAGAACCTGGGGCTACACGGCTTACATACCATTTGTCATCCTTTTTTACTACTCCAACTAGTGCAATATCGCTACCCAATGAGCCGGTGGAATCAACAAGATCTAACTGCACTTTAAATTCAACTTCTTTTTCGCTAATTGTCTTTTTTTCGATAATGATATATTTCTCTACCCATGGACTTGAACTATAATATGGAAAGTCTGCGAAAAATCGGTGCATTATATGGCTAGTTTTACAGCATTCTTTCCATGTAAGAACGTATCTTGCATTTTCTTTGGTAAAGCGCTGCTTCATGGATGGCTAACGGGCAGAAAAGCATAATTAACAGACAAAGGAAATTTAATGGTTTCTGTGGAATATACTTCATATAATTAAAGATATAGGAGTTAATTTTATGGCTAAAGATAAGCTGTATTTATTTGCAGGTATCTTGTTTTATATAAGTTCACTTAGTTTTTTACTCAGTGCAACATTGTTTGACAACAGTAAGGTTTTGGGATATGTATTGTTTTTAGTATTATTTTCACTTGGAACGCTCTTTACAATCCTCTACACAAAGAAAAAAACGTTATCCAAAAAGAATTAAATTTACTCAACTAATATTTGAATAAACGCATAAATTGCCACCTAACGAGGTGGCTATTTACTTGGTCCTAAAATCAAAAACAAGAGCCTTGAAAAAAAGAGACTATCAACAGAAAGTCTAAAGGACTATAAACTTAAATTTTTCTTTTTAGGTTTATAATTGTCTCCTATTTTTTTAACTATTGGAGTACCAATAATAGTTGGTAATAGCCATACTATTAAAGAAGGTACCTCCTGAAGTAAAGGAATTTTGGATTGATTAACAACGAGTACTGCGGTAATAACACCTATGTATGACCCTAGCATACCACCTATATGGCTACCCAACCAGTTTTTCCACTTGAATTTTCGTGCTAAATATCCAAATAAAGCTAAACCGTATGAAAAAAGAGCAATATAAAATAAATAAGCACTCTCATTCCAATGCCAGATTGCCATCACAATCGCAGTGAGAAATATTATAAAATATGAATAATGATAAATTTCTCCGTATTTAGTGTGGTTTCCTTGTTTCTTTTTAGACCTAATAGCTACTAAGCCAGTTATTAAACATACAGTTCCAGCTAATATATGAATAACTAAGAACAATAAAAACAAGTCCATCTTATCACCCCCTTATTACTAAATATTACCACAATTGCAGTGCTAATGAATTAATATTCAATAATAAAAATATCTCAAGCGAATAGTAAAAACGCAGCTATAAACATTTGAAACGCTTCTAAGGGGAAGTATCCATTTTCAGTAAATCTTTTAAAATTGTTGATTTGTTCATCATCGAAATATATTTCAGTTCTTGATAAAACATGCTTCTTCAGAAACTTAATTAGCAGGACACGCTCTTTGTTGAGTTTGATTCTTCTTCCAGATTCATATAAAGCTATATTTTCATCGACATAATTCTGAGAAATCATAATAGATCACTTGGACTGTATTTCGTTTTCTTTTTATCCTCTGGATCATTACCTAGCAGCTTATTGGAGCCATATGATTTTTTCAATACTCAATAAAGAGGCGTTAAATTTTGTTACGTTCTCCGATAAGAGGATGGGCTTTTCGAAACTTTTGCTTTCCGTTTTCTGTACCAACCGATTCGCCTTATTTGCTAATGATGTTATTTATTCGTCTGAACGACTTGACCAAATCAATATACCTATCTACTTTATCCACCTGGACAAAATTATTAGTATCAATCCTGGCCATTAGCTGCTCTTTATGTTCAAAATTAAAATCTAACATTGACAATTTTGCCAAATACTTAAAATTATGGTATTGGTCGGAAACTCTTGATCATGAAGAAAGAATTTCCTCAAGGTTTCAGACTTGCACTCAGGCAAACGAGGTAAAGGGAAATCAGGCAGCCGTTTTAAAACTGCCCCCAACCATTGCATTATCGTTAGTTCTTCTTTTAAAACATTAATATGTTATTAGACCTAATTACATATTAAGACCGACTCGTAAAAATCTGCAAAAATACCATATACTACAAAAAGAGATAACCATTAACGGAAAATGGATTAAGGATCTATACATATGCCCATTAGACTAGCATTATAAAATTTCTCTTCTATGAGAAATTCACGGGTTACAACGCCTTCTTTTTTAAAACCTAACTTTTCGTATAGCTTTATGGCAGGTATGTTATCTTCACGTACTTTTAGATTTATTTTTCTTACTTCCTCTGTTGTCCTTGCCCAGGATAACAGATATTCCATCATTTTTTTGCCTATTGCCATACCCCAATATTGCTTTTGTACACTAACGCCAAACTCACCAACGTGGGAATTTCTTGATCGTTTCCCTGCCCTAAAAGTAAGATTCCCGACAATTTCTCCATCAATTTCAGCAATTAAGAATAACTCGTTGTCGGCATGAGAGAATTCCCTAATAATCCTTTCCTGCTGTTGAATATTTGAACGATATTCCCCCTTGCCAAAAGTTAAATTGTCACTTTCTCCGGCCACCGCATTTACATATTCGATGTATTTTTCAGCATCTTTTGGTGTACCTGGACGGATAGTCAATATTTTTTCGTTTCCGAATGCCAAAGACTTATCTTTGGGAGTCAAACTGCAAGTGATAATTTTTAATGGCTGTTTGTTCATTTTGTTTACCCTTCCTAATGTCAAAAACTTAATTATTTCTAAAAGGATTAATTATTTTGTATTTTGATATTCATAAATTATCCTTTTATTTGTTCGGCCATTAAAAGATCTATCAATTTTGGCAAAGTCATTTCCCCGAGGTTACCATCTTTGCGTTTTCTTACAGCCACAGACCCGTTTTCCATTTCTTTATTGCCGACTAAAATCATATAAGGAGCCTTTTGTACTTCAGCCTCTCTAATCTTTAAACCGATTTTTTCAACTCTGTCATCGATTTCAACCCGGAATCTAGCCTCTTCTAAATCTAGATTTATTTGATTGGCATATTGTAAATGAGCTTCTGAAATAGGCAGTATTTTTACTTGGACTGGAGAAAGCCATAATGGAAAATCCCCTGCAAAGTGTTCAATTAAGATGGCCATAAAGCGTTCGATAGAACCATAAATTGCTCTATGAATCATAATTGGGCGATGCAGTTTGTTATCTTCACCTATATAAGAACAATTAAACTTTTCCGGCATTTGAAAATCCAGCTGGACTGTGCCGCATTGCCAGCTTCGTCCGAGTGAGTCGAGGATGTGAAAATCAATCTTTGGTCCATAGAAAGCTCCATCTCCGTGATTGACCTGATAATTCAATTCTTTGTGCTTTAGTACACTTTCAAGGGCATTCTCCGCCTTATCCCACATTTCAACTTCACCCATAAAATCCTCCGGACGAGTAGAAAGTTCAACCTTGTAATTTAAAACCAAATTTCGAGTAAAAATCATGGATAAGGTCCAGGATTTTATCTAATTCGGATTCGATTTGCTCTTCCCGAACAAATAAATGTGCATCGTCCTGAGTAAAAGCACGAACTCTTAAAAGGCCATTTAAGGAGCCGGATAATTCGTGGCGATGGACCAAACCAAGTTCTGCAAAACGAATAGGGAGTTCGCGGTAACTCCGCCGCTTACTATTAAAAACAAGAACAGCACCTGGGCAGCTCATCGGTTTGATCGCATAATTTTGCTGATCGACATTTGAGAAATACATATTTTCGTGATAATGCTGCCAATGGCCTGATTGTTCCCACAGCTCTTGTTTCATCATAATCGGTGTTTTTATTTCTTGATAACCAGCTTTTTGGTGCTTCTGTTTCCATAGGCTTTCAAGCTCGTTTCGTAATGCCATTCCTTTTGGCAGGAAAAAAGGCATTCCAGGTGCTTCTTCCATTGAGATAAATAATTCTAATTGCTGACCTAACTGACGGTGGTTTCTTTGTTCTGCTTCCATTTCATTTGACATGATTCTTCCTCCTAATTTTTAATGAAAATAAAAAGACCGCACTTATCCCAGTAAAAGGGACGTGTGCGGTCGTGGTTCCACCCTAATTCCGTAACATACCGAAAAAAGGTATATTTACGCTTAAATAGATAACGGGTCTCCCGATTATGGATACTAAGGCTTGCTTTTCCCCACAATAGCTTCAAGGCGGTAAGTCAATTCTTTTTTCTTCAGGGCTTTCAGCCAATGACCCTGTTCTCTGTTAAGAATAATGTAAAATGACCCATGTCCTTTTCATAGCAATTACTATTTACTTTTTTTTTAAAAAAAGACCGCACTCATCCCAATAACAGGGACGTGTGCGGTCGTGGTTCCACCCTAATTCCTTAACATACGAAAAGGCATATTTACGCTTAAACAGATAACGGTTCTCCCGATTATGGATACTAAGGCTTGCTTTTCCCCACAATAGCTCCAAGGTGGTAAGTCAAACCTTTTTTCTTCAGGGCTTTCAGCCAGCGACCCTGTTCTCTGAAAAAGAAAAATTCAAGAATGACCCATGTCCTTATCACGGCAATACTATTAATTTTTTAAAATAAAAAAGACCGCACTCATCCCAATAAAGGGACGTGTGCGGTCGTGGTTCCACCCTAATTCCGTAACGTACCGAAAAGGTATATTACGCTTAAACAGATAACGGGTCTCCCGATTATGGATACTAAGCATTGCTTTTCCCCACAATAGCTCCAATAAAATTCTTTATTACCCTATGAAAATAAACGACAGTAATTCTAACATGGGGGTTTTCGGCAAATAGGGTTGGGAGTAGTCTTATACCGAACCTCATTATTGATTTCAAATTAATCTCTCGTAACCTACAATTAGGCTATTTATGGCCTGTTCCAAGTTGACCATTTTCTTCAGCTTCTTAGAAGCGAAACCAAAATCACATGTAAAGACAATTTTTTTGTCTTTTAGGATTACAGTGTCATGTCATAGCACCCACCCTTCTACTGTTTTTCGATCGACTTTGAGAATGGAAGCAAGTTCTCCTTAGAGTGATCATCCCAGTATGAGATTTGGTGCTTGTATATCCAAGTTTCTTTAATTTCTGGCTTAAGGCTACACTCATTATTTTAATCGTTAGAATTGATCCCTTTAAGCATTAAAATCGACTGAAGATTCATAAAAAATTAATTCCCGTTTTGAACGAAACCCTATTCTAGATCTAATCATTCAAACAAGGACCTTGATGAATGTAGAATTGATAGCTGAGGGTGTAGAAACAACCGAACAATGTTTTAACGAAAGTTAAAAGGATAAACTATTATGCTTTTCCCTCATTGCAAATTTCACGCCCGTCAACAGCAATAGAGAAGTGTCTAAAAACTCCTTCTATTGCATGGAACTGGTAATAAATTCAATTATTATGGCAAAAACACCGAGAAATATGGTTATTAAAGTGGAACCGAATACCAACCTGCTATAAACTGAAACACTTTTTTCAGTTTGATCTAAATTACGATAAGCGAAATAAATTACCACGCCTAAAAGAATTGAGCCAACCCAAATAGTTAGTCCTATTTTTGAATTTAACTTTTCCCAATCGGAAATCCAAAAGTAAAAAATGAAAAAATCAACGGCAACCAAAGGCACTGAGATTATTGTTAATAGTTTTTTTAACATTATCACACCTCCCAGAGTGACTATACCATTCTTCCTTGCAGTTTGAAATGCGTATTCTGGGACCAATTAAACAATTCCGGTACTAGATATTGAACTTATTGTTCTTGGTTAAGTAGACAGTTGTTTTCTTTGAAAATTAGGAAAAGATGTTTAAGTTTCTCATTAAAAAAGTATAAATAAAGAGTTGAAAATATTTACAAGTATGTATATTTACATCGCTGGAGGAATATCAAAGAAACCACTTACAGTGCCAGCAACTTCCTAATTCATACAAGAAAGCTAGTAATGGACTTCTTGACACAGCTTTTACGAAGAGACATTCCCGTTTCCAAATATAAACCCCAGACTATTGCCCAGAAATAACTTCTCGACTTCTAAGAAAAATTTGCCTCCAAATACTTCGCTAGTGTTAAATCCATAATTCTGAAGGTATGTCGCTTTTTCATGTCATCCCGTAGTATTAACATGTTTCTATCTCACCTTTAATACACTTTGGTATTTGCTTTTGTACTCTCTACACTTTAATTTTGACTTAAGATATTCCAAGATTGAATCGTAAAATCAGAATAATCAAACTATCGTTGTATTCTTCATGGGTCAAAAGTTTATTAAGAGTACAATTTTTCAGTTATTTGCTTCTGATCTTCAAACTTGGACTTTTGTCTCAGTATCTATAGAAATTCGGTAGTGTATCTGTTAAATTTATACAGTAACACCTATTCTTATAATGTTGATAAGGAGTGCATTTATGGCCAGAACACTAGAAAACTATCAAGAAAACATTATTTTGGAAGCAAGAAAAGGATTTCCTATTTTAATCTCTGGGGCAATTGTCTTTTTACTTTTTACTCTCATTCCTTTTGTTTTTCCAATAGAGACTGTTTATTTAATTTGGATTTTTGGTTTGTGCGTCATTTTTCCGTTTGGGATCATTTTAAGTAAAATGCTGGGTATCAATATCTTAGCAACAGGCAACCCTTTAGGTAACTTAGGTGGTCTTGTAGCGGCCCCACAAGCTTTCTTTATACCAGTATTTATAATTGTATATATGCATATTCCCACATACTTACCTTTTACAATTGGGCTCCTTGGAGGATCTCACTTTCTTCCCTACATGTGGATATATAAAAGCAAAGCTTATTTATTTGTAACTTTAGGGATTTGTCTTTCCTCTTTTATAATTGGTGGTTATTTTATTGAACTGGCATTTACTCTTCTACCACTAGTTATTTGTATTGTATTCACTATAAGCGTGTTAATAATTTTCAAAGAACTTAGAGCTTATTAAACTTAAATTAAATCACCTATAATGGTGATTTCAGACTGTAGACAAACTC
>NZ_PGVF01000025.1 GCF_002860285.1 Bacillus sp. M6-12 | reverse complement strand
ATCGTACATCCACTCCTTTGGATAGATTGTTAAGGCTGCTATCAGGAATCACTTTCCAAATGTAATTTAAAAAGAATCTAGCTTAAATCACCTGGACTGTATACCGCAGCATCATTCTCTTTATTCCATTGGCTGTTGTTCATAAACATCTGAACCATCTCCTTTGGTTGAGAATGGGTGTTACATTACTCATTTTACCCACCACAAGAATCACGAAACATAATAATTGGGATTTTTTCAAATATTCTTCAAAATGTCCATCTTGTGAATTTGATTGAGTGAAAAAAGATAGAATGTGTTAAAATGTTTTTTGTATAGGTACACTTTACTTCTCTAGGCAAGTGAAGGATGCTATAAGAATCTATAAATATCAAGGAGTTCTGAAAATGGAAAAAGTATTGGTATTCGGACATAAAAACCCAGACACAGATACGATTTGTTCTGCAATCGCTTATGCGGATCTGAAAAACAAACTTGGCTGGAAAGCTGAGCCAGTAAGGCTTGGCCAGGTTAATGGAGAAACTCAATTTGCGCTGGATTATTTTAAGGCAGAGGCTCCGCGTCTGGTTGAAGAGGTAGCAGCGGAAGTGAAAAGTGTTATCCTGGTCGATCATAATGAGCGCCAGCAAAGTGCATCTGACATTGAAAAGGTGCAAATCCTTGAGGTTATTGACCACCACCGTATCGCTAACTTTGAAACAAGCGATCCGTTATATTACCGGGCTGAACCAGTTGGATGTACGGCTACAATCCTTAACAAAATTTATAAGGAAAATGGCATTGATATCCCAAAAGAAATTGCTGGATTAATGCTGTCTGCGATTATTTCCGATTCACTTTTGTTTAAATCGCCAACATGCACAGAGCAGGATGTTGCTGCTGCACGTGAATTAGCGGAAATTGCTGGTGTGGATGCTGATAGCTACGGATTGGAGATGCTGAAGGCCGGTGCAGACTTAAGTGATAAAACAGTTGAAGAACTGATTTCACTAGACGCAAAGGAATTTCAGATGGGTAACAGCAAGGTGGAGATAGCACAGGTAAATGCTGTTGACACAGCAGAAGTAATGAAGCGCCAAAAGGAACTGGAAGCAGCTTTGGCCGTTATTATTACCGAAAAAGACTTGGATTTGTTTTTGTTCGTTGTGACTGATATCTTAACGAATGATTCTGTCGGGCTGGCATTGGGACGGAAAGCAGAGGCTGTTGAGCAGGCATATAATGTGAAGCTTGACAATAACTCGGCAGTGCTTAAGGGTGTAGTTTCCCGCAAAAAGCAAATTGTTCCAGTATTAACTGATATTTTTAACGCAATGTCTTAGCTAGTTGTTTTAAAAAGATAAAACACCGTTCATATTGTATGAGCGGTGTTCCTTTTATCCATTTTCTTCGGAAAAAGGGCGGAACGGCATAAGAAAAACTAATTAAATTTAAACTTAAGATCAATCAGGAAGTTGTTTAGCTTCGTCACACCGCCTTCATTGTGTTAGCAGGTGCTAACTGATTATTCTTATTTCTTGAATGGATCGGGAGTATAAACTCGTGATTATTTTCTGTTGGTAATACGGCCATTTCTGTACCAGGTTTAGTGCAGATTGTTTTAAAGGCCGCGCTTTGGATTAACCTATAAAAATTCAAATTGGACAGCCCGGACACTTACATACTGATTTGAAAAAATGACGGGAGTATTCTTTGCATAGAGTATTTTCCTGTTTCCTTGGAAGAGAATGGGAGGAATAAAGTTTATGAAATTAGCAACAGTAACTTACAAAGGGGAAAGAAACATAGCCTTGGCAGATACAGAGAATAATAAAGTACTATTGCTTAAGGCAGCTGCTGATGCAGCCGGACACAAAGGCAATGTCCCGGCTACAGTTATAGATGCCATCGAAATGGGCCCTGACTTTCTTGACTTGGCACGGGAAATGCAGGAGTGGGCCGGAAGTCAGGAAAATAATGGAGCATTTTATATCAATCTTAATGAAGTGACATTTGAATCACCTATACCCAGACCTCGCAAAAATATTTTCTGTGTTGGCAAAAATTATGCAGATCATGCCATTGAAATGGGGAGTGCTGCCGATATTCCGGAGCATATCATGCTTTTTACAAAAGCTCCGACAACCGTCATTGGCAATTCCGCCGCTATTCCGAGTCATGCCGGGGTTACTACTGAGCTGGACTATGAAGGGGAGCTGGCAGTGGTTATCGGTAAAATCGGCCGGGATATCCAAAAAGAAAAGGCACTCGATTATGTTTTTGGCTATACAATCCTAAATGATGTGACGGCTAGGGACTTGCAGGCCAGGCACAAGCAGTTTTTCCTTGGAAAAAGCCTTGACGGGACCTGCCCGATAGGCCCTTTTATTGTTGAAAAATCTTTGATAGCTAATCCGAATGCTCTGGACATCAAAACAACGGTTAATGGGGAAGTCAGACAGGTTTCGAATACAGAGAACTTTATTTTTCCTATGAAGAGATCATCTCAACGATTTCAAAAGGAATGACCCTGGAACCGGGCGATATTATTGCTACTGGGACCCCTGCGGGTGTAGGAAAAGGTTTTAAGCCTCCGAAATTTTTAAAATCCGGGGATGTAATTGAAATTGCTATAGAGGGCCTCGGTACACTGGTGAACGAAGTACAATAACGTATTTTTGGTTTTACGTTATTGCGTATGTTATGATAGAAAGGAAAATTTGTTAGGAGGATACTTTCTATATGACTCATGCACATATTACTACCTGGCTGATTGCTCTGATCCTCTTTTTTGTCGCGTTTTCCATGCAAAAAAGCGGCAAACAAAAAGCAGCCAAAATAAACCACATGATTTTGCGAGTTTTCTATCTGCTTATTATTGCTACAGGCGGAATGATGATCAAATCGATGTATGGACCTTATATTGTTAAAGCCCTGATCGGGATAATTGTTATTGGATTGATGGAAATGGTGTTGGTCCGTTCTGCAAAAGGCAAGGACACGAAAGTTCTTTGGATTGTCTTTGCGGTAGCCTTTATTGTTGTCGTTTACATGGGCTTGTCATTGCCTCTAGGATTTAAACCATTTGCATAATAGGAATCAAGCACTGCCTTTTGGCGGTGTTTTTTTGTGTTTTGTCATTAGACCATCCAAAGGGGAGTATGCGTGTGAGTGTTAAAAAATTATACATATTCATTACAATCTATTTATGGTATTTTAGAAGTACAAGAAAAGACAAAATTTCCATTTATGGTTAAGTGTGGTGAAATAATTGTCGCGGACATTCAGCTGTACATATGAAAATGGGGAACAATTAGAGACTTATATATTAGAAAATGAACTTATGGATTATCCTGATATTCTAATTCAGTTGTTTTCTGGACGACAGGAAGTGAATGCAGCAGCTGAGGTGAAGAAAGAGCTGTTGGATCTTCTGCCAAATGCTGTTCTGATTGGCTGTACAACAGATGGAGAGATTATCAATGGTACTTCTTCAACAGGAACTATAGCCATTCATTTTACAGTATTTGAGAAAACGAGAGTAAAGAGCATTCTTCTTGAAACAAGTGATTTCCCAAGCGGAAGGTCGCTTGGGAAAAAGCTGGTCAAAGAATTATGCAAAGCAGATACGAAAGTGATTCTATTGTTTTCGACTGCTTTTGGCCTCGATGCTCTCGCTTTATTGGCAGCTATACATGAAGAGAATAAAGACGTTACGGTCATTGGTGCCTTAGCAGGAGATGGCGGTTTATTTAAGGATACTTACGTCTGGAGCAGCCAGGGTCTCACTTCAAGCGGCATTGCAGCAGTTTCATTAAATAACGAACATTTACAGATTCACAGTTTCATAAATAATAATTGGCGGGAAATTGGCCAGCCCCTTAAAATAACCAAAGCAAGCGGAAACGTTGTATACTCAATAGACAACAAGAAGCCAATGCAGGTTTTCAGGCATTATCTCGGTGATCAATTCATTAAGGATCTTCCGAGATCAGGAGTTGAATTTCCCTTTCTTTTACAAAAAGGCGGGGAAAAAAGGACTCTGTTTGTGAACAAGATACATAAAAATGGTGCTATTGAACTCAGCGGGAATGTGGAGCATGGAGAGCTGCTGATATTTTTATATATTAACTTTCCGGATATGGTGGATTCATCGCTTCAAAATATGAAGAAAATGGCTAAAAAACCTGTAGAGTCTATTTTTATGTACAACTGTACAGTCCGAAAAAGTTCTCTCTTTCACTTTGCTGCTGAGGAGGCAAAGATGCTGGCCGAAATTGCTCCGGTAAATGGGTTCTACTCCTACGGCCAATTTTGCAGCCAGGCGGACAACTCCCTTCAGCTTTACGGATGTTCTGCAGTCATGATCGGGATTAGTGAATCAAAGGAAGTTCACACTCCTGAAGGAATCAGATTTTTCTATGAGATGCCGCAGGACATGAAATCGATTTTGACCCTGACAAACTTAATCGAGGCATCTTCGAAGGACATCCAAGAACTGAACGAATATGTAACAACGTCAAAGCAGTACTATAAGTCCCTCTTCGACAATAATAATGATATTGTTTATTCGACAGATCTGCAGGGCCGTTTTTCAAGTGTAAACCAAGCATGTATTGAAACTCTTGGCTATCCAGAGGAAGAGATTTTGGGGACTTCGGCTTTGAAGTTTCTTAAGGACGAAGATGTAGCCCGAGTACGAATGTATTTTTACCGCGCTTTAAAAGGAAAGGTTCAATCATATGATGTAGATATCACTACCCGGACTAAGGACAGACTTTCTTTTCAGATTAAAAATATCCCGATAAATGTAAATGGGGAAACGGTCGGAATCTACTGCATCGGGAAAAATATCACTGACCAAAAAGAGATTGAAGAAAAAATGGTGCAGCTGGCCTATTACGATAGCAATACAGGGCTGCCAAACCGGGTAAAATTTACTGAACAGCTGAAGGAGCTTATTAACCGGGCCACAAAAAAGAAACGGAAGCTTGCAGTTATGTTCATTGATATGGACCGGTTCAAAATTATCAATGACAGCCTAGGCCATTATCCCGGGGACCAGGTCCTGAAGGAAATGGCAGAAAGAATCAGGAAGGCATGTCCTGCAGGGACGTATCTTGGCCGATTTGCAGGTGATAAGTTCACACTTATTTTAACGAAAAATGTTGAAGCTGAAGAAGTGATAAAAATTGCAAACGCTATCATGGTTACGATAACCCGGCCGATTATTTATAATAGACAGGAGTTCTTCATTACTGCCAGCATTGGAATATGTATGCACCCAGAAGACGGAATAGATGCGCATGAACTTCTGAAAAACGCTGACACAGCGATGAACCGCTCAAAAAATCAAGGTGGAAACCGGATAACTCTATATAGTAATGAAATGAACGAGCAGGCAATAAAACGCCTGGAAATGGAAAGTTTGTTAAGAAAAGCTGTAAGAAATAAGGAATTTTTCCTGTGTTATCAGCCGTTAATTGATTTGGAAACCGGCAAAATTTACGGCAGTGAAGCTTTGATTCGCTGGAATCATCCGCATCTGGGACTGGTTTCTCCTGCAAACTTTATCCCGATTGCTGAAGAGACCGGTTTAATCGATGAAATAGGTACATGGGTTTTATATACGGCCTGCCGACAAAATAAGCAGTGGCAGGAAATGGGACTGGGAGAGCTGACAATTTCCGTTAATGTTTCTGCATACCAATTTCAGCAGCAAAGGTTTTTGGAGCATGTCAAGCAGGCCTTAAGGGAGTCCGGTTTGCATCCATCCCATTTACATCTTGAGCTGACCGAATCTCTTATGCTCAGAAATATTACCTACAGCGTGTCTGTAATGGAAGAATTGCAGCGGCTGGGAATTAAGGTTTCAATAGATGACTTCGGAACTGGCTATTCATCGCTTAGTTACTTAAAAAGCCTTCCAATCGACACATTAAAGATTGACAGATCGTTTATCAGCAATTTGCGGGATACCACTGATATTGCCATAGTCAAGGCAATTATCACCATGGGGCAGGGCCTTGATGTAAAGATCGTTGCCGAAGGGGTCGAAACAAAGGAACAAATCGAACTGCTTCGAGAACTGAAATGTCACTATGCCCAAGGCTTTTATATCCACCATCCTCTTACGGCATCTGAATTCGAATCAGGATTAGCACAAAAAAGGCCTGTGCCTATTTTATAGAGCGCGGTTGTTTTGGCAAATAGAACCCCTGTCATGGCGACAGGGGTTTTACGCTAGCGCTTTTCTATGATATCTAGCTCCAGCGCCCAGCCCCGACGCACAGGACAAGGAAAGCTTCGACAGCATCCCATCGCACGAAACAAAGCGGCAGCTTTGTGAGGAGGTGCTAGTGTCGCCGTTGCCACAGGACGTGGCGGTCCTAGGCGGCCTCGAGTGTTGTAACCAACTGCCGTTACAACCTTGGTCATATGCCAATCGCTTCGGAAGGCAAAAAGTGCCTTCTGTCAGCGCTTGTCTTATGTTTAGGCCCACAAGATGCGGGTCAGAACGGCGTTGCCCCAAGACGGGGCGAACTTAGCCGTTCTTCCTTTTCACAGGGCGCTTCCGCTTTTCTTTTATGTCTAGCTCCAGCGCCCAGCCCCTCGAGGTCATAAGCCAATCGCTTCTGAAGGCAAAAAGCGCCTTCTGTCAGCGCTTGTCTTATGCTTGTCGGGGCTGATCAGGGTGCTTCCGCTTTTCTTTAAGGATGGGAATTAAGCTTTTCGATAACAATCCTCTTGCCGGTATTAATGGTAAATTCAAATCTATTTTGTTCATTTTTAGAATAGCAAAAATGGTGCTGGACGCTGCAAATCTGGGTTCCATTATCAAAGGTCAGAAAATTTACTCCGGATTGGGCTGTTAAGTCCCGTAAAAACGTAAGCTGATTATAGCAATAAATACTATCATAAACTGAAAAATCTAATGAATTCAGTGTTGTTACAAATTGAAAGAAAGAATCGTCATTTAGCTCCTCTAGCAGCCTTTCAAAAGAATAAAGCAGCTGCTTTCTGATCCGGATTTGCTCCTTCTCCATTAAGTATGCGTGTGTCTTTCCTAAAGTCACAAGGCCATTTTCCCCTAAAATACCCTTTCTCCATCTGTTTCCCCGAAAAATTTCGATATCATGCTTCAAATAATCCTCCAGAGAATAAGCTTCATCAGTTTCTTCATCAAAAAAGATCCATTGCTCGTTAATATATTCAACGATACCTTCCGTATAAGCCCGGGATTGATGATTCAATAGTGTTGTACGCTGCTGCTTGTTCATAATAACCCTCCAAAAACGGAATGTGTCACTTACTTTTTTTAGGCGGATAGGAAAGTATAATTCGTTTATAAAAGAGTCCTTCTTCCATCCGCATAAAGCAGAACACTGACTAAGTACGCCACGTTCTGTGGCAATGTCTGTGGACCCACAACATGTGGGCTCAACTACGCCTCTGTCTTCGCCTTTACAAGGCTCACCAATCGGCGAGTTTTCTAAACAAATCCTGTGAAAAATATAACCGTATATTTTTTTAAAGGCTGGACAAATAACCAACCTGAATTTTCTGCATAGGCTATGTTAAATCGTTCTAATGGGCAGTGAGTTATTATTTTTCCCATTTATTCAGAACTGACTGTTTTCAAGCATATGAGGAGTATGAGTTCCTCGTCTCAAATCAGCCGGCGGCAGTCCTTCTCGATTAGTATCCGGTAAGAAAGGAAGATGTCTATGTGTGGAATAACGGGTTGGGTACATTTTCAACAAGACCTGAAAAGTAAAAGAGGAACAGTCGAAAAGATGACAGAAACGCTGTCGAAGAGAGGGCCGGATGATACGAATATATGGACTGATACGCATGCCAGCTTTGGCCATAAGCGCCTTACTGTAGTAGATCCTGAAGGCGGCAAGCAGCCGATGACTAGGGAGCACCTGGGAAACCGGTATACTCTTTGCTATAACGGTGAGCTCTATAACACAGAAGACATACGGAAAGAACTACTATTAAAAGGATATTCATTCAGAGGCCATTCTGATACAGAAGTTTTGCTCATTTCTTATATTGAATGGAAAGAAAAATGCGTGGAATTTTTCAATGGAATATATGCTTTTGCCGTTTGGGATGCCAAAGAAGAAAAGCTGTTTTTAGGCAGAGACCGGCTAGGTGTAAAACCGCTATTTTATACAGAAAAAGGCGGGGGACTGATATTTGGTTCAGAGTTAAAGGCAATTCTGGTCCATGAAAATATGGATGCAGAAATAAACCGGGAGGGCTTGGCAGAGGTGCTTGGTTTAGGCCCATCACGCTCGCCGGGATCCGGTGTATTTAATGGCATTCAGGAACTTAGGCCTGGCCATGCAATGACAATGTCCCGGCATGGAAAGCGGCTTTGGCGATATTGGAATGTTGTAAGCAAGGCGCATCAGGATTCCATTGAGGAAACTGCTGAAAAGGTAAGATATCTGGTTGAAGATGCAATTACCCGCCAGCTGGTCTCAGATGTACCATTAAGTGTATTTTTGTCGGGCGGCCTGGATTCGAGCGCAATAACGGCAATAGCAGCCCGGGCATTTGAGAAAGAAGGAAAAGGGCCGCTCCATACTTATTCAATTGATTACGAAGATAATGATTTATTTTTTCAGGCAAATGAATTTCAGCCAAATTCGGATGGCTATTGGATTAACCGCATGACAGAGGCTTTTGGCACCATTCATCATCGAAGAATAATATCCCAGAAGCGATTAGCAGAACATCTTACAGAAGCGGTTCATGTTAGGGATTTGCCCGGTATGGCTGACATTGATTCCTCCCTGCTTTGGTTCTGCAGAGAAATTAAACAGGATTTTACTGTCAGCTTGTCAGGAGAATGTGCGGATGAAATATTTGGGGGATATCCGTGGTTCCATCGAAGCGATGATTTGAACCGTCCTGGTTTTCCTTGGATGAGATCTGTGCAGGAACGATCTGGCTTAATTAGTGATCAATGGCGGAGGAGACTAAAACTAGAAGAGTATGTTCAGGAACAATACAGGCGTACGGTTGCCGAGACACCTCTGCTGGCTGGAGAAAATCCTGAAGAAGTTAAACGCAGAGAGCTGTTTTACTTGAATATGGTGTGGTTTATGACGACCCTGCTGGACAGAAAGGACCGGATGAGCATGGGAGCGAGCCTGGAAGTGCGTGTACCGTTTGCCGACCACCGGCTGGTTGAATACGCATGGAATATTCCGTGGCAAATTAAAATGGCCGGAAACCGGGAGAAAGGCATCCTCCGAAAATCTCTTGAAGGACTGCTTCCGGATGAAGTGTTATACCGCAAAAAGAGTCCATATCCGAAAACCCATAATCCAGAATATACGAGGCTTGTTCAAGCTTGGCTGAGGGAATTACTAAGTAAGGATTCGATTCTGTATGAATTATTTGACAAGAAGAAACTGACTGATATTGTGGAATCCAATGGTTCAGCATTCAAGGTTCCATGGTTTGGTCAATTAATGTCTGGCCCTCAGCTCCTTGCATACTTGGCCCAGCTGCATGTTTGGTTTGAGGACTATAATATTAAGCTGATAGAATCATAGAATCATTGCCTTAATAGAGGTCAATTATTACTGTTACTGGCGATCCATTACCGATAATTTTTGTGGTTCGGATCGTCTTTTTTATGCCAGCATTATAGAATGTTAGATTAAGATTGATAATCCCAAATTTATAGACAGCAAAGGTTGACTTCTCCTAGCTTTTTTACTGGAACCAAAGGGATTCTAAAATTTTTTTATTATACCAGGAGAAATAATACAAATTTCTGACAGGAATATAGGTAAAAAGAACTATCAAAAATGATCTTTATCCTTTACAATATAAATATTCCCTCAATGGAGGGAAGAACATATAGAGGAGAATAAATGACCGGTGTCAATAAAATTAAGAACATTTTTTGCTATTTTTTTTGCTTTTGGCATTATAGTACTAACAGCTTTTCTAAGCACTATAATCGGTAATAAAACATTACAGCAGGTAGAACTAGAGTCAGGACAAGCATTGTCGGGAATCACCTGGCAAATGGCTGATAAATTGGATTACTTTATGTGGTCGCGCTATGGGGAAATAGAAGTATTAAGTGAGCTGGAAGCACTTAGAAGCATGCAGAACAAAGAAGAGGTAAGAAAAATTCTCGATCAATTGAGCGAAAGTATTCCATCTTTTTCCTGGGCAGGAGTGATCGACAGGGAAGGGAAGGTTTTTGCTTCCACAGGGGGACTCCTTGAAGAAGCTGATATTTCAGAGCGTCCAGTATTCCAGAAGGCAAAGAGTGATACATATATTGGCGATGTGCATGACGCCGTACTTCTTTCCAAATTGTTGCCCAATCCAAGCGGTGCTCCCCTGCAGTTCGTTGACATAAGTACGCCGATTTACGGGAAAACAGGTGAAGCAAAGGGAGTACTGGCTGCCCACTTCAGCTGGGAATGGTCCAAGGAGATGTCCGAAAAGGTGCTTCATTCCTATGATGATCACATAAAGAATATGGACATCCTGGTCGTCAGTTCGCGGAATAACACGGTCTTATTGGGACCGAAGGAATTAGTAGGCAAACCTCTTAATATTAAGAGTGTAAAAGAGGCGCAGAAGCAAAAGAGCGGATGGCTGCTTGAAAAATGGCCGGATGGAAAGAAATATGTTACTGGATATGCTTACGGAAAAGGCTATTTAAATTACCCGGGGCTTGGCTGGTCGGTCCTTGCAAGACAGCATGAAACAGAAGCTTTTTCCTCTGCTAAAGAGCTGCAAAGCTATATCTTCTACATTGGAACAATCTCAGCTGTCATATGCGCGGCTCTTGGCTGGATTATTGCGGGCGTTATTTCTAGTCCTTTAAGCAATATTTCCCAGGCGGCAAAACGGCTTCAGCAAGGCGAAAAAACCGAAATACCATCCTTTCGCGGAATAAAAGATATCGAGATCCTGACTTCTTCGCTAAAGCAATTAATTGCCACTCTTATTAACACGGAATCAAAGCTTGGAAAAATGGAAGATCTTGCTTACCTGGATGGGTTAACAGGACTCGCAAACAGAATGTCGCTATATTTATTTTTAAATAACAAAATAAAGAATATGGACCCTAAAGAAAAATTAATTTTTCTGTTTATGGACCTTGATGGCTTTAAAGGAGTAAATGATCAATGGGGTCATCGGATTGGCGATTTGCTGCTGGTGGAAACAGGCAGGCGGCTGGGTGCGATCCAGAATAGAAACGCATTCATTTCCCGGCTGGGCGGTGATGAATTTATCATTATACTGTCAGTTCATTCGGATTCTCCGGACCGGGAGGCTAGAAAAACCGGAGAACTGATTATTGATGACATTAATATGCCGTACGAGATAGAAGGCATCTCGCTTCAGATTGGCTGCAGTATCGGAGCGGCTATTCGGGATTCGCATGGAGAAGATGTGGATACGATGCTTCGCCTTGCGGACGAGGCCCTTTATGTGTCAAAACGCGATGGCAAGAACCGTATTACCATTTACGAAAATTCCAAGAATGCCGGATAACTTTCCTGCAGTATAAAAAAGCAAAAACCTTGTCTGTCCATTTAAAGACAAGGTTTTTCATATGCATTTTAAAGCGTTTTTGAACAGGTTTTAAAGCACGAGCCTGAATTTTTTTCTATTCTGAAGCTGCAAGCGGCTTTATGAACCCTTTTGATGCTTTGGACCTCCAGCGCCAAAGCATCAAAAGGCCGCGAAGTCATTCCTCTGCGGCAAAGCAATCCAGTTTCCCAGCATGAGTTTTAACTTTCAGCCTATGCATGAAATAAGCATAAATAGTTAGCACACGCTAACAAATTAAAGGCGTGTGAGCGAAGCATACCATACGACTTCAAAAGAGAATTTTATATTTAAATCAATAATTAATCTCTTTACCAGAACAATGGGCACAGCTCATCCCCTTTTCCGCTGAGAAAAAGGTTGTCAATCCTCAAAAACAATATATAATTATTTTTAAAGTTGTGCAACCGTTTTCACAGCCTGAATATCCCATTTATAAAGTGTATACCTATTGGCAAAGATGGTTTTTCCCCCAAATTGTATATTTCGGTTTGACGCCAACATTGCAAAAGGCTACGCTTATAACCGTAATAAAAATGTAAGGGGGAGCGAATGTGCGCAAAAAATTGAGTGCACTTATTTTAGTTCCGTTTCTTCTTTTGTATGCTTTTCCCGCTGGAGCTGCTGAAAAAGAAGAACGAAAATGGCAGGATGAAGTTATTTATTCAATTATGGTGGATCGTTTCCTTAATGGTGATACCAATAATGACTTTAAAGTTAACGTGGATGACCCAATGGCCTATAATGGCGGAGATTTTATAGGGATTCAAGATAAACTGGAGTATTTGCAGAACATGGGATTTACTGCCATTATGCTGTCTCCTGTTTTTGATAATGAAGCAAACGGATATCACGGCTATTGGATTAACGATTTCTATAAAACCGAAGAACACTTTGGAACTTTGAAGGAATTTAAGGCATTAGTAAACGAAGCACATAAACGAAAAATGAAGGTAATCCTTGATTTTCCAGTAAACCATGTCGGGCCGAAACATCCTTGGCTTGCTGATCCTAAAAAGAAGGATTGGTTTCATGAAAGAAAAGCCATCACAGGCAAGCTTGCTGGTTCATCAAATGTTAAAAAAGATGAAATGGAAAAAGCCTGGATTGATGATCTGCCGGATTTAGCCCAGGAAAATCCTGAAACCGGCAATTATTTGATTGAGGCAGGCAAGTGGTGGATTAATGAAACGGACGTTGATGGCTACAGGCTGGATGCTGTAAACCATGTCCCAATGGATTTTTGGACTGATTTTGCAAAGGCAGTAAAATCGGAGAAAGAAGATTTTTATTTGCTGGGCGAAACATCGGGGCTTGATGCACCGGATATAGCAGCATATCAGAACACGGGAATTGACGGATTTTTGGATTTTCAATTAAATGAGGAGCTTCGATCTTTCTTTGGAAAGCCGTCACAACAAGAGCTGGAAGGGCTGGTTGTCTCAGGTGAAACCAATCGAAAAACATATCAGCATCCTGAATTAATGGGCACCTTCCTTGATGATCAGGATATGCCCAGATTTACAAGGGAAGCAGCTTTAAACAATCAGCATCCAGGGACACGCTGGAAATTGGCGTTATCTTATCTGTACACTACTCCGGGAATTCCAATTGTTTATTATGGTACAGAGATTGCAATGAACGGGAACGAGGTACCTGAGAACCGTGCGCTGATGGCATTTAAAACAGAAAAAGAACTAATTGATTATATAACCAAGCTGGGCGAACTAAGGCAGCAGCTGCCCGCGCTCACACGCGGTGACATCGAATGGCTGCACGATCAAGAAGGGATGGCTGTTTACAAGCGATCATATAAGGATGAAACCATCATTGTTGTTATTAATAACAGCACAAAGACACAGTCAGTTAGCTTAGGCAAAAACATAGTCAGCAGCAACCAAGAGCTAAGAGGATTGTTAGCCGGTGACCTGGTTCGTGCGAATGACGATAAGTTTTCAATCATAACCGACAGGGACGAAGTGGAAATTTACGCCGTTGCTGAAAAATCAGGACTCAATATTCCATATTTGATTGTAATGGGACTGGTCTATACTCTATTTGTCATTTACATCGTCTTTCTCTGGAAAAGATCAAAGCGCAGAAAACAGAAGAATTGAACAATTAGATTGCGAGGGAAATGGCTATGAAGAGAGTTTGGTGGAAAGAAGCTGTTTGTTATCAAATTTACCCCCGAAGCTTCATGGACAGTAATGGGGACGGAATTGGTGATCTTCAGGGTGTCATCTCAAAGCTGGATTATCTGAAAGAGCTGGGCATCGAAGTCATTTGGATTTGTCCGTTTTTTGAATCTCCTAATGCTGACAATGGCTACGATATTAGTGATTACCAGGGGATTATGAAAGAATTCGGGACAATGGATGATTTTAATCAGCTTCTTGAGGAGATCCATTCACGCGGCATGAAGCTGATCCTTGATTTGGTAATCAACCATACAAGCGATGAACATCCATGGTTTATCGAATCACGCTCTTCAAGAGTTAATGAAAAGCGGGATTGGTATATCTGGCAGGATGGGAAAGACGGCAAGGAGCCAAATAACTGGGAAAGTATTTTTTCCGGCAGCGCGTGGGAATTTGACGAAGTGACCGAACAGTATTACCTGCATCTCTTTGCCGTAAAGCAGCCCGACCTTAACTGGGAGAACCCTGTTGTCCGCAGCGCGCTATACAGCATGGTAAACTGGTGGCTGGATAAAGGTATCGATGGCTTCCGTGTTGACGCAATCAGCCATATAAAAAAGCGTGAGGGATTCCCGGACATGCCAAACCCTGAAGGTCTTGATTATGTCCCATCGTTCGAAATGCATATGAATCAGGAAGGGATCGAAACCTTCCTTAAGGAGTTGAAGGGTGAGACCTTCAGCAAATATGATATCATGACTGTCGGCGAAGCAAATGGTGTGAAGCTGGAGCAGGCTGATGAATGGGTTGGCGAAGAGAATGGAAAATTCAATATGATTTTCCAGTTCGAGCATCTTGGTTTATGGGATAAGGGAGAAGATCACGGAGTAGATTTAGCTGCATTAAAAAAGACGCTGACAAAATGGCAAAAAGGTCTTCATAATAAAGGGTGGAACGCTTTATTCCTCGAAAACCATGATCAGCCCCGAAGCGTATCAACCTGGGGAAATGATCGTGAGTACTGGAAAGAAAGTTCAAAAATGCTGGCTGCCTTTTATTTTTTAATGCAGGGAACTCCGTTCATCTACCAGGGCCAGGAAATTGGAATGACCAATGTCCAGTTCCAATCGATTGAGGATTATGATGATGTGGCGATGGTGAACTTCTACCAAATTGAAACCGAGAAGGGAAGGCCGCATCAGGAAATCATGGATATTATTTGGAAAAGCGGACGAGATAACTCCCGGACACCTATGCAATGGAACCGCAGGAAAAATGGCGGATTCTCGGAAGCAACTCCATGGCTGCAAGCCAATCCTAATTTCGGAGAAAAGGTTAATGTGGAAGACCAAATAAATGATCCTAACTCTATATACCATTTCTACAAGAATATGATTCAAGTCCGGAAGAGCAATGATGTGTTTATTTACGGGGAATATGATTTATTGCTGAAAAACCATCCTGCTGTCTATGCTTATACACGCACCCTCAAGGATAAATCCGCATTAATCGTTTGTAATTTTGGAGACCAGGAAGCTTCAGTTGCGTTTCCTGCCATCGACCGTAAAACAACGAAACTTGTTCTGGCAAATTATCAGGAGACGGAAGAAAAGCTGCCTAAACAGCTGGCCTTGCGTGCGTATGAAACAAGGGTATACGTATATTAGCAGTGAAAAAACCAGCGGAGCCCCAATGGCCCGCTGGTTTTTTTACAACGCAAAGCTGGTGCGCTTAAATCTGCATCTCTTTTGCTCGATTGTCTTGGAGTGTTGCTTAATTCATTACGTTTTCCGCTTAATGGAATGTACTTCGCTTAATTCACAGAATTTTCTCTTAAAACGAAAAAGAGTACATTTGCTGCAGTAAATCAGCTGGCTCAGCTTATCCGTTTACAACCTTGCCGCCGTTAATATGAATCATCTGGCCGCTGATATAGGAAGAGTCATCGCTGGCAAGAAATACATAGGCAGGTGCCAGCTCTTCTGGCTGTCCCGCTCTGCCCATCGGCGTATCCGTACCGAACTTCGCCACTTTATCCTCAGGGAATGTCGACGGGATTAATGGAGTCCAGATTGGTCCAGGCGCAACGCCATTTACCCGGATACCGTCTTTGGATATTGAGTTGGAAAGGGCTCTCGTAAACGAAACGATAGCTCCTTTCGTTGATGAATAATCAATTAGCTGCGGATTGCCTTCATATGCGGTAATGGATGCTGTATTGATAATACTGCTGCCTTTTTTCAAGTGGGGAAGTACAGCACGAGTTAAATAGAATATAGAAAATATATTTGTTCTAAATGTTCGTTCCATTTGCTCGCCAGTAATATCCAGGAAATTTTCCTGCGGATGCTGCTCGGCAGCGTTATTAACTAGAATATCAATGGAGCCAAATTCATTTATCGTTTTTTCAACTATTTCCCGGCTAAAGGCTTCCTGGCCAATATCACCGGCAATAAGGAGGCATTTTTGCCCTTCCTGCTCAATGAGGCTTTTTGTTTTGCCTGCATCATCGTGTTCATCCAAATACACAATAACAACATTGGCACCTTCTTTTGCAAAATAGATGGCGACTGATTTACCGATACCGCTGTCACCACCTGTTATAATTGCTGTTTTTCCTTTTAGTTTTCCGCTGCCTTTATAATCAGGCTTTACTGATTCCGGTTTTGGATTCATTTCTGATTCCAACCCAGGCTGCCGGTTCTGATGCTGTGCCGGGAACCCTTGGTTATTTTTATCTTGACTGCTCATCTAATCCCTCCCTAATTATAATCTCTCCCTTCTTATTCCATTGATTCAAAGCTGAAAAACATGGAAAAATAATGTAATCAATAGAAAGCGATCTTAAATGAGCCTTACCTTAAGTATAAAAGGTGAAGTTTTTTGCCGAAAGAGCGGATACACCCTGGCAAAAGGAACGTCGACTGGGGTGTGGCAGGGTTGTAAGCAAATGTGCCATTACACTTTCCAGCCTGTCCCCAACAGACGCCCCAAAAAAGAGGAACTCCTTGAATGAGTTCCTCTTTCAAACCAATTACGGAATTCCCCGCCTGATTTTATGGTTATGGTGTTTCTAACGGATCATGTTATCGGTAATTCATATACTGAACATCAATGGAAAGATCTGCATCTCTAATGGCAGCTATGACTGCCTGCAGGTCATCCCGGCTTTTTCCAGTTACCCGGATTTGGTCGTCCTGCACCTGGGTCTTTACTTTCAGTCCGCTATTCTTAATGATCGTGTTAATCTTTTTGGCGTTTTCTTTGTCAATTCCCTGAATCAGCTTGGCCCTTTGCCTAACTGTACCGCCTGAAGCACCCTCAATTTTTGCATAATCGAGGTTTTTTACCGGCACTCCGCGCTTAATGAGCTTGCTGATCAGCACATCCTTTAGCTGATCAAGCTTGAATTCATCATCAGAAAGCAGAACAAGTTCTTCTTTATCAAGCGTAATATCACTTTTGCTGCCTTTAAAGTCATAACGGGTCTTAATCTCTTTAAGAGCCTGTGATACCGCATTAGTTACTTCTGCAAAATCTACCTTAGATACAATGTCAAATGAACTTTCCTTAGCCATTCGTTACCTCCAAATTCCGTGTATTTTCTTCCATTATAGTCAAAACAAATGTTGATAACAACCGGGCAGCCTATACCGTAAATTCGTGCTGAATGCAGGTTTTCATAGGAAAAGAAGCCATCCTGAGGACAGCTCCTAAAAGCTTGTTTCTATTCTTGAGGAGGAATTTTGTTAAGGAAGAAAAGGGCAAGAGTTCCCGGCCCCACATGTGCACCGATAGCCGAACCAATTTCATTGATAAAAATTTCCTTTACGCCGAATTCCTCCTGAATGGCCTGTTTCCATTCCAATGCGGTTGCTTCATCAGCGGCATGACTAATGGCAAGCTGCTGCAGCTCCAGCATTACTCCCCGTTCATGCATTATTTCCAGCACTCTTTTAAGAAGCTTCTTTTTGCCACGGATTTTTTCGAGAGGAATGAGCTTACCTTCTTCTACATGCAGCAGCGGCTTAATGTTGAGTAATCCGCCGATAAAGGCAGATGCTTTGGAAATTCTGCCGCCTCTGGCGAGATATTCAAGTTCATCGACCGTGAACAGATGCTCCATCAGCAGCCATTCTTGCAGCATTCATGACGACCAGACCATATCCTAGCGAAGCACATTTTGAGTCAACCACATCAAGGTCAAGCTTAGGGTATTCCTCTTTAACCTGGTTACGAATCATTACGGCAGTCTGATAAGTCCCTGAAAGCTCTGAGGAAAACGCGATATAAATGCCGCTTTTTCCGGATTGGGCAACCTCAGTGAACACTTGCTGCATCGTTTCAGGTGAGACCTGCGACGTCTTTGGCACCTTTCCGGCTCGCATCGAATGATAAACTTCATTTGGGTTAATGGTACGCAAATCTTCGTACTGCTTGTCGTCCAGAAGCACCTGCAATGGCAGAAAGGCCACATTATTCTGTTCATAAAAAGATAATGGCAAATCACTGGCACTGTCGGCAATTATATGTACATTCATATATCCACCCGCTTTAAGATTTTATAAGATATAAATTGCTTACTCCATAGTGTAGCATGTTGAGAGGAAAATTACATATAAATCATGTCTAGTATAGAAGTTATAGGGTATTTAAATACTAAAACAGAGTTTTAAGGAAAGAGGGGGAAATAAAATGTATTTGGCTGAAGCCAAAAAAGTTACAATTGTGATACTAGGAGCATTCTTGAATGCTATTTCTATTAATCTGTTCTTAATCCCTGCAAACGTATATGCAAGCGGATTTACCGGAACTGCCCAGCTAATTTCAAGGATTATGGAATCTTATGCTCCTTTTTCGATATCAACTGGTATTTTATTGCTAATTTTAAATGTGCCGGTCACGATAATCGCCTGGCTGAAGGTAGGGAAATCATTTACGTTTTATAGTTTTTTAAGCGTACTGCTGTCATCGGTATTTCTTGAAATAATACCAGTCACCCGTGTGTCTCCTGATATCCTGTTAAACAGTGTTTTTGGCGGCGTTATTGGAGCAATCGGAGTGGGCATGACATTAAAATATGGAGCGTCAACAGGCGGGATGGACATAATTGCCATGTTATTGTCCCGAATGAAAGACCGTCCGATAGGAACGTATTTCTTTTTGCTTAACTCTGTAATCATTCTGACGGCTGGCTTTGTTTTTGGATGGGAAAAAGCTCTTTACACTCTGGTTACTTTATATGTTTCAACCCGGGTTGTAGATGCCATCCATACACGTCACGAAAAGCTTACGGCGATGATTATTACCAGTAAAGGCGAAGAAATGAAAAAAGCCATCCATTCAAGGCTGGTTAGAGGAATAACTAGGATTACGGCAAAAGGCGGTTATTCCAATGAAACAAGGGATATGATGATGATTGTCATTACAAGATACGAATTATATGACCTAGAAAGGATCATAAAGGATGTAGACCCGAAGGCGTTTACAAATGTGATTGAAACAACTGCCGTTTTCGGGTTTTTTAGAAGAGATAATTGAAAGCAAGAATTAATATATACCTTAAACAAAAACCTGTAAAAGGCCATCGGGAAATTTTTATCTCCAAAATTTCCACATTTTTGTTTAACTACTAGCTAAATTGGTAATTTAAAAGGCTGTATACCTTAAACTGACTGAAGGAGGATAATATGGCTGAACAAAATAAAATGTCTAGGCAAGAAGCTGGAAGAAGAGGAGGTAAGGCTACATCGAAAAAACACGATCGAGAATTCTACCAGGAAATAGGGCGAAAGGGCGGCAAAGCTACCGCTAAGAATCACGATAAGGATTTTTACCAGGAAATTGGCAAAAAGGGTGGCGAGGCTACCTCTGAGAACCATGACCGGGAGTTTTATCAGGAAATTGGGAAAAAGGGCGGAAAATCAAGGACATATAGCAATTAAGAAAAGCGCAGCGCACTGACAAATTGTAGAATGGATAACATCGCTAGTATTGTGACTTAACCGTGTTACAACCTTCTTCTGTGGCCGCCTAAAGAAAAACCAAGAGGCTGACCGTTTTTTGTGGTCGGCCTCTTGGTTTTTCCTGAAAAGTAAGCAAACTCGCCAATGATTTAAGTTAGCCAATGGCGAGTTCCGGGAAAAAGGGGAACTGCATATTCCCCATTTCCACAAGGTGTTGATTAAGAACTGTTAAAATCCGCCTAAACTCGAGTTTTCTGCAGATTGCATTTTTTTGGCCTCTGCCTCAGCGTACGTTGTATGGAATGGGAATCGTTCATCATGCTTTGCTACAGTGTCTTTGCCCTGCTGTACAAAACGCTTTGATTTATTGCTTTTTCCCATGGTTAATCCCCCGCATTCTGAGAAAATTAAGAGACTGAGGTGCATCCCTCTATACTATTTTGGCTTCGTTTTTCCTTTTCATAAAGGTAAAAATTCACAAAAGTCTTTAAGCGATCTTAATATTGAATTTTTCCTCAAGGAATATGGCAATGCCATCCTCTTCATTGGACAATGTCGTTGTATTAGCAACACTTTTTAGCTGTTCAATCGCATTGCCCATTGCGACACCTGTGCCGGCATAATCAAGCATTTCCAGATCATTATCCTCGTCCCCGAATGCAATGATCCTGCTCTGCGGGATGCCAAAATGCTTTGCGGCCCTGTCGATGCCCACGGCTTTATTTAATCCGGCTTTTACAATTTCGATTACGTGCCATGGATCGGCCCATCGGCGGTGATCTATTAACTCAGCATGCACATCGGAAAGATGCTTCCGAATTTCAGAAACATGCTCTTCATCCGTGTGAATCAGCATAGCGGTAGGGCTGACTTCAAGAAAATTACGCAAATCACCTGTAGTGACAAGCGGATTTCCCATCTTGAATATTTCAATCAGCTTTTCATCATGATAGTGGAAATACACATCATCCTGAACTTCCGCGATAATATTATGATATTGGAAATTATCACATGCCTCTACGATATCTTTAGCAACTCTGATATCAAGCGGGGAGTGGTGAATGCCCCACCCGTTGTCAAGAGGATGGTGAACGAAAGCGCCATTAAAGTTTACAATCGGGGATGTCAGCCCAAGCTCACGGTAATAAATGCTGCTTGACCTGTATGGCCGGCCTGTGGCGATCATCACTTCATGGCCGTCGTTTCGCAGGGTATTCAGAACTTTTTTTGAGCGTTCAGAAATTTTTTTAGTATCGGTTAAAAGTGTACCGTCCAGATCCAAAACGATTAGATGCTTATCTCTCATTAAAAGTCTCCTCTGTTTACACATTATTTTTTTATATAATTTTAACCTTAAACTGTAAAAATAATTTTAAGCTAAAGTTAAATCTTTTTCATTAATTCTATATTAAGGTATAGTAAAAATAACGAAAATACGATTTGTGAATAAGGCAGGGGATAAATGTGATTTGTGTTAACAAAGAGTTTATAGATACTATTCCCGCTTTGCATATAGCAAAACAAGATATTTGGAATGAACAATTGCCGCTCATCATCTTTTTCCATGGCTTTACCAGTGCCAAGGAACATAATCTTCATTATGCATATCTACTGGCGGAAAAAGGCTTTCGCGTCATCCTTCCTGATGCTTATTTGCATGGTGAAAGAGATCAGGGTATTAATGAGTCCAAGCTAGCGATGTCATTTTGGGAAGTAGTAATCAGAACCATTCAGGAACTTGGCTGGATTAAACAGGTATTCGAAGATCGAGGTATGATTGAAAAAGGCAAAATAGGGGTGGCAGGAACCTCGATGGGCGGTATCGTGACGCTTGGGGCATTAGCTGTGTATGACTGGGTTACAGCGGCAGTCAGCTTAATGGGAAACCCGGCTTATGTAAAGCTAGCCAAATTGCAGATTGAAGAATTCGCAAAGATGCGGTACGGATTTACGTTAACGGAAGAAGAAATCCAGAGGCAGCTGAGCCAATTAGGAGAGTACGATCTCAGCCTGCAGCCGGAAAAAATTGCAGGCAGGCCAATCATGTTCTGGCATGGTGAAAACGACAATGTTGTACCGATTCAGCATGCTTTTGAATTATATGAATCATTGCTGCCTGTTTATGAGCAATCTAAAGATAAACTTTCATTTATAAGTGATAAAAGGGCTGGACACAAAGTGAGCAGGGAAGGTGTTCTTCAGACTGCAGAATGGTTTGGCAAGCATATGTCTCCGAATGTGCAAAACACTTAACCAGTTTACATTTGTCTGTTACTATAAGAAATAAAAGGAGTGAGGTTGATGGATCAGGATTTAAAGGACAATATAATGGGTGCTCTAGAGCAAGTAATCGACCCTGAACTTGGGATTGATATCGTGAATCTTGGTCTTGTCTATGATGTTGATATGGACGAACAGGGTCTTACCACTGTTAAAATGACCTTGACCGCGATGGGCTGCCCGCTTGCAGGCACGATTGTGGATCAAGTGAAAACAGTTCTTGAGGATATACCTGAAGTAAAGGAAACAGAGGTTGATATCGTCTGGAATCCGCCATGGACAAAGGATAAGATGTCACGGTACGCTAAAATTGCTTTAGGAATCAGATAGAAAATCCGGGGGAAGCATAAAGTATTAACGATAAAATGAGGTCAAGAGGGTGTCCCAAAGCGCGGGCACCCTCTTTTTTAGGGTATTAAAATTTTTGAAGCTGATGTTAAATAAATGCTGTCTCTGGCATCCTTCCACAATTCAGACAATAATTTACAATATGTGTGATGTAATTCACATTTCCTTCTTTTTGGCCTGTTTATAATAGGAGGTGGATAAGCGGGATAAACTGAATGGAGTGGTTTCATGTTTGAACGTGATTTTAATCGAGATCCATTTATTGTGATATGGGATAACAAGAGCCTGCCAGCTAAAGTGCCTTCATTGCCTTGCAGAGGCGCAAACCAGGCACAGCCCGTTTGAACTGACATTTGAAGAAGGAAAGAAACTAATAAATGATATACAGGATATGAATAGCCCAATGCTTGTTTTTACAGGCGGCCTGCTCCCTATAAAGGAAGGAAATTTAAAGGAAACATCACTCCAGAAAATTTATAGGGATTCCCCAATTTTTAAAAACTTAAGGAACCCTGATAAATACAAGGAAAATGCGGACAATGTGAATATCGGTTTGTCTGCGGCGGCTCAAGATCCAGGGCATACGCTGTAACAGGCGATTATCTTGAAAGTGAGCCATTTTGTGTGTACATTCCCAAAACATTAAGGAAAAAGGCATCTGAACAAAAAACGATGTAACTAAAGCCGATCAGTGTTATGTAGGGCAAAGCATATACTTCGTGCAATAGTTATCAGCAAAAAAACCTGTCATCAGGCGATGATAACAAGGTTTATCATATATGGAGCAGTAAAATAATATATTAATCATACGAATAAAGTTATGCTGCAATTGCTATTCTTTTATTCAATACTGCAATATACTAATGAGCAATTCTCGCAGCCGATTTCATCTTTTAATGCCTGCAAATTATGGATAGTGATTTTTCCTCTTTTAAATGAGAGAGTTTTATCACTTTTCAGATTGTTAAGCATCCTGTTAATGCTTTCCCTAGATGTGGCACAAAAGTTGGCGAGTTCCTGATTGGTTAGAGGAATATCAATTAAGACACCCTCCGGAATTTGGATGCCGTAGCTGTTAGTCATTCGAATTAAAGATGAGTAAAGTGCCCCTTTTTTGCCATTTAATACTAGATCACGGAACTTTGTTTGTGTTTTGCGAAAACGGTCGCTCATCCACTTCATGAATTCAAAAGCAAGTGAGGGATTTGTAAATAGTTCCTTCTCTAATACATCCCGGCTGACGATAGCCACTTCTCCTTCTTCAATAACCTTCCCGCTCAATTGATATCTTGGGTTTTCGGTAAATAAGGTTAACTCGCCGCAAATATCATTTTCGCCGCATATTCTAAGTGAAAGCTCTTGTCCTTCAACTGTTATTTTACTGATTTGAACATTTTCCTAGAGGACTACATATAGCTCATTGGCATCTGTTCCTTCGCGGAATAAAAAAGATCCCTTATCTGTATTGATACTACGATCAGAGAACTTCAAAAGCTCTTTTATCTGAATAGAATGAGTTGGTTTTAAAAGCATAAATGATACCTTCTTTACTGAGAAAGATTTTCTTCAGAAACGCCAAGATACTGGATGATAAAAAACGTAGCCTTTTTAGAATATAGCTAAAGGCCTCTAATAAGCTGATGTGATTATTATAAGGAATTTCAAATGGTGATTGTGTGCTTATTAGAAGGTAATTATGTATTCTTTATGAACATAGTGAAAACCGAGAAAAAATTTCACACGGTAAACAGGCTCTTTCTGATAAGATAGATATATACGATAGACAGAAATAGTCATCCTTTGACAGTTTTTAGTTGTTCATGTATTGAACTATGCATATATCGGGTAATGATCTATTATTGATCATCAGACATTTGGGGGTAATGCCCTGAGTCCTTACTTTTGGAGTTAAGTTCATAATGTCAATAATGGAACGTTACTATACAAAACAAACCACTCACAACATCTTGGGAGGGACTAGATATGGAAATAATTAAAGTCACCGATGCCCTGGATCGGCCGCTTAGGGATTTACGGATTTCTGTTATTGACCGCTGTAATTTCAGATGCCAGTATTGCATGCCGGCGGAGATTTTTAACGAAAGTTTTAAATTCCTCCCGAGAGAAGAGCTCTTATCATATGAAGAAATCGAAAGACTGGCCAAAATCTTCGCGAGCCTTGGTGTGAAAAAAATCAGACTTACCGGCGGTGAACCGCTATTGCGCAAGAACCTGCCTTATCTTGTTTCGCAAATATCAAAGATTGACGGAATCGAAGATATTGGTTTGACGACCAATGGCATCTTTTTAAAAAAGTATTCAGAAGAACTTAAAGATGCTGGATTGGATCGGGTCAATGTGAGCCTGGACAGCATGGATGATGAATTATTTAAAGAAATCAATGGACGAAATGTTGGAACAAAGCCAGTACTTGAAGGAATCTTTGCTGCAAGAGAGGCCGGGCTTGGAGTCAAAGTCAATATGGTGGCCAAAAAGGGGCTTAATGAATCCCAAATCCTGCCGATGGCTAAGTTCTGTAAAGAAGAGGGCCTTCAACTGCGTTATATTGAATTCATGGATGTCGGCAGCACAAATGGCTGGAAGCTGGATAACGTTATAACCAAAAAAGATATTCTTCAGCTCCTGCAGCAGGAATTCAAGCTTGAACCAATGGAACAGCACTATTTTGGTGAGGTTGCCCAGCGATACCGCTATGCTGGCACAAATACTGAGGTCGGGTTTATTACATCTGTATCGGAATCGTTCTGTGGAAGCTGCACCCGTGCCCGCCTTTCCGCGAAGGGTGATCTGTATACCTGCTTGTTCAACGGAACTGGGCACGACATAAAATCGCTTGTCCGTTCAGACCTCAGTGATGAGGCAGTCAGAAACCATATAATAGAAATCTGGAACCATCGCCGTGACCGTTATTCGGATGAAAGGACGGAAGGCAAAATTAAGCATGACGGAAAAATTGAAATGTCTTATATTGGCGGATAAAAAGAAATGGCCTCTGCAAGCTTATGCAGAGGCCTTTCCCATGCACTGGCAGCTTCCTTGAGCCAGCACACCTTTAGAATAAGAGAGAAAATTAAAGTCAAACGGCATTATTAGTCGCTGCCATTCCTTTTCTATTTTTCTTTGGAAGCATTCTATATGTGAAAACAATGATTCGGGAAAAAAAGAATCTCTCTTTTAAATATATATCTTGGGGTTATCATTCCGGAATTATCGGACTTTGGACGCTCACAGGCCACTGGATTGTCATGCTAGCCTTTTTGCCAAGCCTGATAAGGGCTGTCTGCCTATACGGGAAGAAAATCTCGGTTATGAAGGTAGGCATTTATGTGTTATTTTTTGTGATAATGGCTGTCTCCATCATGGTGCAGTGAACAAGCAAAAAAATACTCCGGCCAAGTGGCCGGAGTGCTTTTTTATCAGCTAGTAAATCAAAATTAACTTATTCAATATTACATAATTCAATCGGACAGTTTTCACAATCAATCTCAGTTTTGAGAAAGTCCAGATCGAAAATGGTGATCAATCCTTTATCAATCGAGAGAATATTGTTTTTTCTTAAATCACTCAGGAGCCTGTTCACGACTTCTCTTGAGGTCCCGCAGAAGTTTGCAAGTTCCTGATTGGTCAGAGGGAGGTCGATCATGATTCCTGAGGGGGTGCTGACACCATAGCTGTTGGATAAGCGGATCAGTGTTGAATACAGGGCTCCCTTTTTTCCATGGAGCACCAAATCCCGGAATTTTGTCTGGGACTTTCTGTATTGGACTGACATCCACTTCATAAACTCGAGAGCCAGACCGTTGTTTACCGTTAATTTCTCTTCCAGGACATTTTTAAAGATAACCCCGACTTCTGCCTCCTCGACCACTTTTGCATTCATTAAATATTTTGGAGCTTCCGTAAACAGGATGAGCTCACCTACAAGGTCCCCTTCTTTGCATATCCGCAGTGTCAGTTCTCTGCCGTCAGGAATAATTTTACTCACCTGAACCTTGCCGCTGAGCAAAAAATAGAGCTCATTTGTGACAGAGCCTTCCTGGAATAGATAGGCACCTTTTTCTGCTTTTCTAATATGCTGAAGAGAATGAAGCAGGTCTTGAAGTGGTGCTGATAAAGAATTTTCTGATTGCAGCATATAATAACCACCTTTAAAAGGTACATTGGCATCGAATGGAAGTTAAATAGTTCAATAAGCCTGGATATCGTCTTGGACTAGTGACTAAAAAATGACTACTTTATAGATTAAAAATCAAAATCCATTTTCAGTCAACAGGCATGATAATATTTTACCATATTTATAGTGTAAATACTTATCGGGACGAACTTAAATTCTGAATGATAAAAAATTTATAAAAATACATTTGCATTTATTTTTATTCAATTTTATAATGGTTAACAATAGATCTACTAGAAGCAGCATTAAAAAAATTTTTCGATTAATTAGACAAAAAGGAGTGGGTTCCGTTTGCGAGTGTCAATTATTGGTGCGTCAGGTTATGGAGGGCTGGAATTAATACGGCTGTTAACACATCACCCGCATTTTCATTTAGAATCGCTCCATACATCCTCCAAGGCAGGGGTCCCAATATGGGCAGAAGGCAATCATTTGGCCCACCTTCCATACATACTAGAAGAAATTAATCCTGAAAAAATCGCAAAAACATCAGATATCGTCTTTCTTGCAACTCCAACGGGAATATCAAAGACACTGGCGCCAAGCTTCCGTGAACTCGGAGTTAAGCTCATAGACCTATCAGGCGATCTGAGGTTAAAGAAATCAGGCGAATACGAAAAATGGTATAAAGGCACATCTGCACCAGCGGAAATCATAAATGAGGCGGTTTATGGATTGTCGGAGTGGAATCAGAAGGCGATTGAGAAAGCCAGTGTTATTGCGAACCCAGGCTGTTATCCCACCGCAACTCTGCTGGGCTTAGCGCCATTATTCACCGAAGGGCTTGCTGAAACAAACGATATCATCGTAGACGCGAAATCTGGTGTTTCAGGAGCGGGGAAATCACCTAGCGCCGTTACCCATTTCAGTGAAATGAATGACAATTTCAGAATTTATAAAGTACACCAGCACCAGCATATTCCGGAAATCGAACAGCAGCTTCATGAGTGGGCAGGAGAAATTGAGCCAGTTTCATTTAATACCCACCTTGTGCCGATGACTCGGGGAATCATGGCGACGATGTATGTAAAATTAAAGCGGAAAACTACTACAAGTGAACTGCTAGAGTTATATAAAACTGCCTATGAAAGCCACCCATTTGTCAGAATTCAGCCAGAAGCCCATTTTCCTTGTACCAAACAGGTATATGGTTCCAACTTTTGTGATATCGGCGTAGCCTTTGATGGGCGGACTAATAAGGCAACAATCGTATCGGTTATTGACAATTTAATGAAGGGAGCAGCCGGCCAGGCTGTTCAAAATGCAAATATTCTTATCGGTGCAGATCCATCTGCAGGGCTGATGCAAGCACCGCTATATCCATAATTTCGGGAGGAAGAAGATGAAAACATTAAATCCGGTTGAAAGTATCCAACATATACAGGCAGGAAATATCTTATCTCCGGAGGGATATAGTGCAGCCGGAGTGCATGCAGGCTTACGATATTCCAAAAAGGATATGGGAGCAGTTTTATCTGAAGTGCCGGCATCCTGTGCAGCTGTTTATACACTGAACACGTTCCAGGCGGCTCCGCTCGCTGTCACGCGGGAAAGTATATCTCAAGAAGGGAAAATTCAGGCTGTAATCGTAAATAGCGCCTGTGCTAACGCATGTACCGGTGAGCAGGGCTTGGCAGATGCCTATGAAATGAGAGAGGCGGCAGCCCAAAAGTTTACCATCCCCAACCACTATGTTGCGGTGGCTTCGACCGGAGTAATTGGTGAATATATGCAAATGGATAAAATAAAACAGGGAATCCAGGCGATGGTTCCAAATAATGATGTTTCAAGCGCCAATGATTTTGAGGTAGCCATCCTGACAACAGATACGGTTACTAAAAATTGCGGATATGAAGCAGAGATCGATAATAAAAAAATAAAAATGGGCGGTGCAGCAAAGGGTTCGGGTATGATCCATCCAAATATGGCTACAATGCTTGGATTTATCACAACAGATGCTTCCATTGAGACGGCTGATTTGCAGGCAGCGTTATCATCAGTTACGGATGAAACCTTTAATCAAATTACGGTGGATGGAGATACTTCCACAAATGATATGGTGCTTGTAATGGCAAATGGAAAAGCTGGAAATAAGCCGCTGAATGCAGAACACCCGGATTGGGCAGTCTTTCTGACATTGCTTAGAACTACATGCGAGGACTTGGCAAAGCAAATAGCCAAAGACGGTGAAGGGGCGACAAAGCTGATCGAAGTGAAAGTCCAGGGCATGGGAACACAAAAGGAAGCACGCCAAATCGCGAAGACGATTATTGGTTCCAACCTTGTAAAAACAGCTGTTTACGGATCAGATGCTAACTGGGGAAGAATCATTGGGGCAATGGGCAGAAGCGAAGTCGCATTTAATCCTGACAAAGTAAGCATTTCATTCGGTAATATTTGCCTTCTGGATCATGGTCGCCCGATTGCGTTCTCTGAAAAGGATGCCAAGGCTTATCTGGACCAGGACAATATCGTCATCAATGTGTTCCTTGAAGAGGGAAAAGAGGAAGGCATAGCATGGGGCTGCGACCTGACTTACGATTATGTTAAAATCAATGCCAGCTATCGGACTTAGGAGAGAGCAAATGAATAAAATTCTGACGGTAAAATGCGGAGGAAGCATCATTCATGAACTATCTGACACTTTTTTTGAGAGTTTAAAAGAATTGAAGGATTTGGGCTATTGTCTTGTTTTTGTGCATGGCGGCGGTCCGGATATTAATGAGATGCTTTCAAAGGAAGGCATTGAGCCGGTGTTTATAAATGGTCTTAGGAAAACGACAAAAGAGGTTTTAGGTATTGCGGAACTTATCTTGTCGGGTAAGACAAACCGGTGCCTGGTGGAAAAGCTCGAAAGCCATGGAATACCTGCTATAGGATTGAACGGGTCGGACTGCGGAATATTTCAGGCCAAATTGATTGACGAAACCGCGCTCGGGGCAGTTGGTCAGATCACAAACGTCCATACAGAAGTCCTTGGTGCTTTGCTTGAAAAAGGAGTAACACCTGTACTGACACCTATTTCCTCAACAGGATTAGGAAAGAAGGCAAATGTAAATGCCGACATGGCCGCAGGAGCAGCAGCAAAGGCATTGAACTCTGAAATGTGCCTGTTTGTTACGGACGTTAAAGGGGTGCTGATTGAGAGAGAAATTCAGAAACGTTTAACAAAAACCGAAACAGATTCGTATATTAACGACGGAAAAATATATGGCGGCATGATTCCAAAGGTAAATACCGCACTTGCTGTCCTGGATCAGGGTGTAAGGGATGTCATGATTGTGAGCGGCAAGGAACGATTTTTCCAAAATGGTGAATTTATCGGAACGAAATTTGTAAAAGAAGAGAGGGTAATGAATTGAGCGCACTTTTTCCAACCTACCAAAGATGGACTATAGAGCCGGAATCAGCCGAAGGATGCTGGCTGACCAGCACCGAAGGAAAAAAGTATCTGGACTTTACATCCGGTATAGGGGTTCTGAATTTAGGGCACCGGCACCCGGCAGTACAGCAGGCGGTTCAAAAGCAGCTCGATCAGTACTGGCATACATCGAATCTTTTTAAAAATTCACTGCAGGAGGATACCGCATCCCTTTTGGCAGAACTGTCAGGTCTGGATCAAGTGTTCTTCTGCAATAGCGGTGCAGAAGCAAATGAAGCTGCTATGAAGCTGGCAAGGAAGGCAACGGGCCGTTCGAAAATTGTTACCTGCCAGCAATCTTTTCATGGAAGAACGTTTGCGACCATGGCGGCCACCGGCCAGGAAAAAGTAAGAAATGGTTATGGAACCATGCTGGAAAGCTTTGAATACATTCAGTTTAACAATCCGGAAGCAGTGAAAAATGCTGTTGATAAAGATACTGCTGCAATCATGCTGGAAATTATCCAGGGTGAAGGCGGAATTCATATAGCTTCAAGTGAATTTCTCCAAGCGATTCAAACTATTTGTAAACAGACAGGTGCCTTGATCATCATTGACGAGATACAAACAGGCATAGGCAGAACTGGTAAAGCATTTGCCTTCCAGCACTATGAAATCGAGCCTGATATCATCACAGCAGCAAAGGGGCTTGGAAATGGGCTGCCTGTTGGTGCAATGATCGGCAAGCAAGAACTGCAGGAGTTTTTCGGACCTGGCAGCCATGGTTCCACTTTTGGCGGCAACCCTGTCAGCATGTCGGCTGCAAAAGCTACATTAAATGAATTAAAAAAAGCCGGTTTTATTGAAAAAATTAATGAAAATTGCGAATATCTAATCCGGCAATTAGAAGACAAATTGCAAGAGTTCCCATTTATATCTGAAATTAGAAGCAAAGGGCTAATGATTGGAATTCAGTTAACATTAGAAGTTGCGCCTTTCTTGGTTTCCCTTCAGGAAGAAGGAATGCTGGCATTGCCGGCCGGACAGAATGTTCTTCGGTTATTGCCGCCGCTGACTGTGGAAAAGCATGAAATTGACGCTGCAGTTAATATGATTGCCCTTGCTGCTATGAAACAAGTATCTATCAGCCATTAAGGCTGAAATTTATGAGTTAAAATGAATAAAAATCATTTTTTATAAATAATTATACATTGTTAGAGGTGGAAAAATGAAAGGCTATATACACTTGGCAAATGGTGCTTCCTTTGAAGGAGAATATATTACCAAACCCAAAGAAAAGGATATCTGTGGAGAAGTCGTCTTTTTTACCGGGATGACGGGTTACCAGGAAGTATTGACAGACCCATCCTACAAAGGGCAAATAGTTGTCTTTACTTACCCCCTTATCGGAAACTACGGAATTAATCGCGAAGACTTTGAAAGCAAAAAACCGCATGTTGCTGGTGTTATAGTCTACCAGGGAAATATGCATTATTCACACTTCCAGGCACAATCCTCCTTAAAGGAGTACTTGGACTCATGGGGAATCCCATTGCTTGGCGGTATAGATACAAGGGCCTTGGTGAAGCAGATCAGAAAAGAAGGCTCGATGACGTCCGTCCTTTCATTTTCTGAAACACCAAATGCATATCTTCTAAACACCAAGGGTTTAAACGAAACAGTGCCAAAGGTGTCCTCAAAAGAGATTGTTTCATATGGCAAAGGAAAATACCATATTGTTTTAATGGATTTTGGATATAAAAAATCGATTTTGGATTCACTTCTTTTGAAAGGCTGCAAAGTTACAGTTGTTCCTTACGATATCTCATTTGAAAAGGTCAAATCGTTATCCCCGGATGGTGTACTGCTATCTAACGGCCCTGGGGACCCGAAACAGCTGACCCATTTGATCGGGAATATCAGGGCTATTCTAAGCACCTTCCCGTCCATGGCTATTTGCCTTGGCCACCAGCTGACTGCCTTAGCCTTTGGGGGCGATACAAAAAAAATGCTATTTGGGCATAGGGGTGCGAATCAGCCTGTTGTTGATATCCAAACGAAGCGCGTATTTATGAGCTCACAGAACCATAGCTATGAAATTGAAGAAGAAAGTCTTAAAGGTACACCGCTGGCTGTCCGTTTCCGCAATGTTAATGACGGTTCGGTTGAAGGTCTGTCCCATAAAAGCCTTCCTATATTAACTGCTCAGTATCATCCTGAGGCTAACCCGGGCCCGGCAGAGAGCCTGAATTTATTCGAAGAATTTCTGCAAACAGTAAAAGACACAAGCTGGAGAGATAAAGTCTATGCCTAAAGATCAATCAATCAAAACAATCCTTGTCATCGGATCTGGCCCAATTGTCATCGGGCAGGCCGCAGAATTTGATTATGCAGGTACACAGGCGTGTGTGGCCTTAAAAGAAGAAGGTTATAAGGTTGTTCTGGTTAACAATAACCCTGCAACTATCATGACTGACGATCTAAACGCGGATGTCGTGTATTTCGAACCGCTTACCCACGATGTCCTGGCAAAAATTATTGAAAAGGAAAGGCCTGACGGCTTATTAGCAACATTGGGAGGGCAGACCGGGTTAAATCTGGCCTATCAGCTCCATGAGGCAGGTACTCTCGATAAATTTGGAGTGAAACTGCTGGGCACACCGATTGATTCTATTAAAAAAGGGGAGGACAGGGAGCTGTTCCGGAAACTGATGATGGAAATAAATGAACCAATCCCGGAAAGCATGATTGTCCATACACTTTCAGATGCTGTACAATTCGCTGGAAAAATCGGTTTTCCAATCATTGTTCGCCCCGCTTATACACTTGGCGGAACTGGCGGCGGCATTGCACAGACAATGGATTCTTTTAAGGAACTTGTCAGGGGAGGACTCCAGGAAAGTCCAATAACACAATGTCTAATCGAACGAAGCATTGCCGGTTATAAGGAGATTGAGTATGAAGTAATGCGCGACAGCAATGGTACCTGTATCACTATTTGCAATATGGAAAACATTGATCCGGTAGGGATTCATACAGGGGACTCGATTGTTGTGGCACCTTCCCAGACGCTGACTGACGATGAATATCATATGCTGCGTTCAGCATCGATCAAAATCATTTCCGAACTTGGGATCATTGGAGGCTGCAATATTCAATTTGCTCTTGATCCGCACAGCAAGCAATATTACTTAATTGAAGTGAACCCGCGTGTCAGCCGTTCTTCAGCGCTCGCTTCAAAGGCAACAGGGTATCCAATTGCTCGTATTGCTGCAAAGCTTGCAGTAGGTTATCACTTGTCTGAATTGAAAAATCCGGTAACCCAGAGTACGTATTCAAGCTTTGAGCCAGCCCTTGATTATGTAGCGGTTAAATTTCCGCGCTGGCCGTTTGATAAGTTCACTGGAGCGAATAGAAGACTTGGCACGCAAATGAAGGCAACAGGTGAAGTAATGGCCCTCCACCGCAATCTGGAAGGAGCCCTTCAAAAAGCTGTCGATTCATTGGAATTAAAAACAGCGGGGCTGCAGCTTCCTTCCCTATTCAAAAAAACAGTCCAAGAGCTTTGGAAGCTTGTGACAGAAAGTACCGATGAAAGATTTTTTGCGGTAATGGAGCTTCTTAGAAGAGGCGTTACACCGGAGAAAATCCATGATGCAACTACAATTGACTATTTTTACCTTCATTGCTTCGCAGGGCTTGTGTCACTGGAAAAAGAGATAGCCGCAACAAGCTTAAATAAGGTTACCAAAGCGGAAATGCAGCTTTATAAAGAAAAGGGATTTTCGGATCGTTATTTAGGAACCGTTTGGGATGTGACGGAAGAGCTTGTCCGCCATAGCAGGATTAACCTCGGAGTAAGGGCAGTATATAAAACAGTTGATACGTGTGCAGCAGAATTCAATTCATTTACCAATTATTTTTATTCGACCTATTTTGGAGAAAATGAGCAAATTGCCTCGGATAAACAAAAGGTTCTGATCATAGGAAGCGGTCCAATACGGATTGGTCAGGGCATAGAATTTGATTATTGCTCTGTTCATAGTGTCTATACACTAAAACAGGAAGGCATTGAAACCATACTGATCAATAACAATCCTGAAACAGTAAGTACTGATTATGCAACGGCAGACCGCCTGTACTTTGAGCCTCTTACCCTGGAGTATGTCATGAATGTGATAGAAGCTGAGGGGATTACAGATGTTATCGTGCAGTTTGGCGGACAGACGGCGCTTAATCTTGCTGACAGTTTGGAAGCGCTGGGCGTGAATTTGATTGGTACCTCCTGTGATATTGTTGATCAGCTTGAAGATCGCAAACGTTTTTATCAGCTTCTGGAGGGGCTTGATATCCCGCATATTCCTGGCACGATGGCAGACAGCGAGAGTCAGCTGCTAGAGAAGGCTAAAGCAATCGGATATCCTGTCCTGCTGCGCCCTTCTTATGTAATTGGCGGACAGGGAATGGAAGTATTTATTGATGAAACCAGTCTGGAGACCAGATTGAAAACCGGAAATGAGCTGGCATTTCCCGTATTGATTGATTCTTATCTTCCTGCTAAAGAGGCTGAAATTGATTTAGTGGCAGATGGAGAATGTGTTTATATTCCACTGATAGCCGAACACGTTGAGCGTGCTGGTGTACACTCCGGCGACAGCATGGCAATTCTCCCGGCCCAATCACTATCAGCAGAGGTAAAAGAAAAAATGGTTCACTATTCAGAAAAAATCGTCCGTGAAATAGATTATAAAGGATTAATGAACATTCAGTTCGTTATTGATGGGGATACAGTCAATGTTCTTGAAGTAAATCCAAGAGCCAGCAGAACGGTTCCGATAATCAGCAAAGTAACCGGTGTACCGCTTGTCCAAATTGCGACAAAAATATTGCTTGGGAAATATACTGTGTCGAATATCTTCTCCCATACAGGGCTTATGGAGGAAATTCCATATACAGTCGTTAAGTATCCAGTGTTTTCAACCTTTGCCCTAAGCGGGATGGATTCAAAAATCGGTCCGGAAATGAAATCAACAGGTGAAGGAATCGCCATTGGCGTAGGCAGAAAAGAGACAATGGCTAAGGTATTCCATAATCATCGCAGGCAGTGGCATGGTAAAAACGGTATTTATATTTCAGCCTCCTCGGTTAAAAAAT
This sequence comes from Bacillus sp. M6-12, assembly GCF_002860285.1. Taxonomy (GTDB): domain Bacteria; phylum Bacillota; class Bacilli; order Bacillales; family DSM-1321; genus Peribacillus. The sequence goes on along the minus strand of NZ_PGVF01000025.1, from coordinate 45,898 downwards.
CCCGTTCAATGCATGATGAAATAAATAATGCAGGCCTTAACATAAATAATCAGGACTTTGAAGGCTGGCTGAAGGAAGGCAACGGTTCTATCGTCCTTGCCTTCGGGAATACAGAGGAAGATAAGCAGCTCCGCCTTATTTCTGCAAAGTACCGCTTGCTTGCTTTTTCGGAGCCAGAAACCTTTGAAGCTTATCTGGAGACTGCTCAAACAGGGGAACTTAACGTCTTCCCTCTTCAAGAGTGGCAGCGAAAACAACCAAAGGGAGTGATGTACCTATGACAATTGCATCAATTCCAGCAGCCAAAATACTTCAGCAGAAAGATTTTCTTTCTATAGCCGATATCTCAGGTGAAAAAATAACCCAGCTGTTAAAGCTGGCAAAACTAATTAAAGCTAAACATACACTAGGTGAGAAATATTTGCCGCTTCAAGGCAAAACACTCGGCATGATCTTTGAAAAGTCGTCTACCCGTACAAGAGTATCCTTTGAAGTTGGAATGTTGCAGCTCGGAGGCCATGCACTTTTCTTGAGCAGCAATGATATCCAGCTTGGCAGGGGGGAAACAGTTTCTGATACGGCTAAAGTCCTTTCCCAATATGTGGATGGGATTATGATCCGTACATTTGAGCATGAAAAGGTAACAGAGCTGGCAGCGGAAGCGAGCATCCCAGTCATTAACGGATTAACAGATCTTTCTCATCCATGTCAGGCGATGGCAGATTTACTGACTATCCAGGAAATTAAGGGAACACTTAAAGGATTGAAGATGGCCTATGTTGGGGATGGGAATAATATGGCCCATTCATTAATGATGGCCTGTGGGAAAACAGGTATAGATTTTGCAATTGGCTGTCCAGAAGGTTATGAACCAAATAGCCAAATTGTTGAACTTGCAAAGGAGGCGGCGGCAAAATCAGGCTGTAAATCTGAAATATGCCGTGACCCTAAGGATGCCGTAAAGGATGCTGATATCATCTATTCCGATGTCTGGACCTCAATGGGCCAGGAGGATGAAAATGAAATTCGCCTTAAGGCATTTAAGGAGTACCAAATTAACAGTGAACTTGTAAAACACGCAAAGGAAGATTATATTTTCCTTCACTGCCTTCCTGCCCACAGGGAGGAAGAGGTAACTGGAGATATTATTGATGGACCAAATTCAGCTGTATTCCACCAGGCAGGCAACAGGCTTCATGCCCAAAAAGCAATCTTAGCTGATTTGCTCGGATAATATTATAGAGAAACCGATCCGTATGGCTCCATGCCATACGGATTTTGTATTATTCGGCTCCATTTTGCTTTTCTTACATGAACATTCATTCTTCAGGAAAAAATAATTGTGCAGCAAACCAAGGGGGTGTTGACATGGGACAAAATCATCAATTTAAAGCCGGCCAGAAGGCTCCGAATAATGGTGTATATATTGAAATTGGCGAAACGGGGAGCAGTGTATCAAGCCCGAAAATGGTGAAATTAAGCGCCGGTGACAGATTTCCGGAGAATACGAATCACAATCGGATCTGGACTTATCATCATCAGCAGCGAAATTTAGATTAAAACAAAAGTAGTTCACTTTTTTCAAAATTCTTTTAAAAAACCTTCTGTTATGTTCTGATAAAAAATCAGAATGTACAGCCAGGTTTTTTTGTATTTGGGTAAAATTTTAAGAGCAAGGAGACTTTATTATTTTATTTGCTAATTAAAATTTGTATAATAAAGCTAAAGTCAAAAAAGGTCAAATTAATATATAAATTCATAACTCTCAATTTAATGGAGGCTATGAAAATGAATATGGAAAACATGACGGAGAGAGTACAGGAAGCATTTATCCTGGCTCAGAAGAATGCTCTTGATCGTCGACATCAACTGTTAACAGAAGCACATTTGATACTGGCGCTCGCTTCGCAAAATGAAGGATTATTAAAAAGGCTGCTGTCAGAAGTTAATATGCCCGCAGAAGAGCTTCAGAATTTCTTAAAGAAAGAATTAAACAAGCTGCCTCAAGTAACTATCTCTAATGAAAGCGAGCCAAATCTATATATATCACAATCTTTGCAGAGGCTGCTCGAAGTAGCAGAGGAAGAAAAGAGCGGTTTGGATGATGAATACTTATCGGTAGAGCATATTTTACTTGCAGTATTAAAGGAAGCACATCCTATATCCGCAAAACTTACGGAAAGAAAGCTGACGTACCAGGCTGCCATCAATATTCTTAAAGAAATAAGGGGGAATCAAAGAGTGACTAGCCAAAATCCTGAAGGTACCTATGAAGCATTAAAGAAGTATGGGAGAGACCTGGTTGAGGAAGTAAAAGCAGGGAAGCTGGATCCCGTTATTGGCCGCGATGCCGAAATAAGAAATGTTATCAGGATATTATCCAGAAAAACTAAAAACAATCCAGTTCTGATAGGGGAGCCAGGAGTTGGGAAAACGGCAATTGTCGAAGGCTTGGCAATCCGGATAGTGAGAAGGGATGTACCAGAAGGGCTAAAGGATAAAACTATTTTTTCACTCGATATGAGTGCCCTGGTGGCTGGTGCGAAATTTCGAGGAGAATTTGAAGAGCGCCTTAAGGCAGTTTTAACTGAAGTCCGAAAAAGTGAAGGAAAAATAATTCTTTTTATTGACGAGCTTCATACGATAGTAGGAGCCGGCAGGACGGATGGCGCGCTGGATGCCGGCAATATGCTGAAGCCAATGCTCGCCAGGGGAGAGCTTCATTGCATCGGAGCTACTACCCTTGATGAATTCCGCCAGTATATTGAAAAAGACGCTGCTCTTGAACGGCGTTTTCAGCAGGTGCTTGTGCAGGAACCGGATATTGAGGATACAGTGTCAATTCTCAGAGGGTTAAAGGAGCGGTTTGAGATCCACCATGGAGTACGTATCCATGACCGGGCGCTTGTAGCCGCATCTGTTTTATCAAACCGTTATATTACAGAACGGTTTCTGCCGGATAAAGCAATTGATCTTGTCGACGAAGCCTGCGCGATGATTCGGACCGAAATAGATTCGATGCCAACAGAACTGGATGAAATCACTAGGAAGGTCATGCAGCTTGAGATAGAGGAAGCAGCACTGAAGAAAGAATCTGATGAACGAAGCATGGAACGGCTGGACACATTACAGAAGGAGCTTGCAGAAATGCGTGATAGCGCAAACAGTATGAAGGCGCAATGGCAAATGGAAAAAGCTGCGCTTCAAACTGTCCAGGATAAACGTGAAAATCTGGAACGTCTGCGCCGGGAACTGGAGAAGGCGGAGAATGAATACGATTTGAACCGTGCCGCCGAGCTTCGCCATGGTAAAATACCATCGTTGGAACGGGAACTCCAGGAAATGGAAGAAGAGATAGAAAAAACGAGATCAGAATCTGTTCTGCTCCGGGAGGAAGTAACAGAGGACGAGATCGCTTCCATTGTTGCAAGATGGACGGGGATCCCCGTAGTAAAGCTTGTGGAAGGCGAGCGGGAAAAGCTTCTTCGGCTGGCAGGTACGCTCCGAAAGCGAGTCGTCGGACAGGATGAAGCTGTGGAGCTTGTAGCTGATGCCGTTTTGCGGGCCCGTGCTGGAATTAAAGATCCCAATAAGCCGATTGGCTCGTTCATCTTTCTAGGCCCGACCGGAGTCGGTAAGACAGAATTAGTTAAGGCGCTGGCCGAGTCCCTTTTTGACAGTGAAGAACATATTATTCGGATTGATATGTCGGAATATATGGAGAAGCATTCGGTTTCCCGCCTGATTGGAGCTCCTCCTGGATATGTTGGATACGAAGAGGGAGGCCAGCTTACGGAAGCAGTCAGAAGACAGCCGTACTCAGTCATTTTATTGGATGAGATTGAAAAGGCACATCCCGAGGTGTTCAACCTACTGCTGCAAATGCTGGACGAGGGAAGGATTACCGACTCTCATGGGAGGACTGTGAATTGTAAAAACACTGTCATTATCATGACTTCCAATATCGGTTCCCAGCACCTGCTTGAGGGAAGGAATTCCGAAGGGGAAATCAGTGAGGAAGCTGCGGATCGGGTGTTTTCTGAGCTAAGGCATCATTTCCGTCCTGAATTTTTAAACCGGATTGATGATATTGTGCTTTTTAAGCCTTTATCACAAACGGAAATTAGCCGTATTGTCGATAAAATGGTCCTTGAATTGCAAAAAAGGCTAGAAGAAAAAAGTATAACGCTTGTTATGAATGAAAATGCCCGTGATTTTATTGTAAGGGAAGGGTATGATCCTGTGTATGGAGCCCGGCCGCTAAAACGATTCCTCCAAAAGCATGTCGAGACTAAGTTGGCCAGGGAGCTTATTTCTGGGAACATCAAGGATAACGGAACAGTAGAAATCGGGTTGAAAAATGGAGAAATAATGATTAGCCAGAATCCTGAATAATGCCTAAAAAAACAGCAAAAAACCTTGTCTTTTTGGACAAGGTTTTTACTTACCATTAATTAATGGCTTCCTTTATGAACAGGGTCATTTGGAATAATAGCAGGAATGATGAAAATTAAAATAGTTGTAACAACAGATAAAATTGTGCCGGTTTTAAAATTGAAGTCTACTCCAATCATCGAGCCTACAACATATGTAAGCATTTGCACTAATAAAAAGGTCCAGAAAGCGGTCCAAAAATACTTCACCGATAATCACCTCGTTCCCTTACAATCAATATTATATTACCACATATAAAAATAGTAGAAAATAATATTTCCATGTATTTTTTGCAGATCAGATAATTCTTCCCTTCAATGTAATTTTCAAAAGTCCTTCTCAGGTACGAAAATAATAGAAAATGGGCAATATCCCTCTCTCATATAAAGAACATACATACATTAATATGAGTATTTCCCAAAAAGGAGTTCAACTACTGATGGAACGCATATTTGAAATGGATGGACAATGGAATATCATCTATTACCCAAGCAAGCCAAGCGGATTTTCTGTGCTTGTTATTGGCGATCGAACCCATTATGTCAACAGCAGCGGAGCGTTTTGGTCCACACATCCTGGAAGGCTGCAAATTGTTCACCATTTAAAGACGCAAGGATATACACTGTATTCGTCCAACCTGTATGGAGCTAATTGGGGAAGTCCCAAGGCTTCCTATTTGGCTCTGCGCTTATATCACATAATAATGAAAAACGAAATTTTAAACGAAAAGATTCATATCCTGGCAGAGGGGATGGGAGCATTAACAGCTTTAAAACTAATTGAACTTTTGGAGGAGCGCGTACGATCAGCCGTTTTTTTAAATCCTCTTCTTTCCTTAAGAGATTGCCTGAGGAAAGAACAGCAAAACAAGGTTTTTTATAAAAAATGGATACAAGAAGCGGCTTTTGCATACGGGATGAAAGCCAAGGAAATGGAAGAGATGATACTTGATACGAATAGTATCGAATGGCGGGGAACCGTCCCATTAAGAATTATTCATATTATAGGAGGAGGGGAAACTGCATCCTCCCTGATCTATAAAATGATGGAACAGACTTCTTTAAAAAATGGCGTGAATTTTGAAATCCAATATTTAATGCCTGAAAAACGGTATAAGATAGCTTCGGAAGCATGCGGGTTTTTCAGAAAATACGAAAACACTCTATAAATTACGGATAAAAGCATTACTTGACGCATACCATACTGCAAAGCATAAGACAGGAAGGTAAGATTCATTAAAAATATACAGGGGGAACGGCGAGGAGGTTTTTACAATGGCCGATGCGATTGTAATTGGTGCTTATGAGTTTCTCGGCTTTCATGTCAGTAAACATCTGCTGGAGGATGGACTGGAAGTAATCGGTACAACCCTGGATGGAAGCATGGGAGAAGAGTATGAAGGAAAAATGCTGGAAATAGGCCGCAATGCAAATTTTTGTTATCAGAAGCAAGCGGAGATGCTTGATTCAATATCTGAGAATACTGTCATTTACTTTTTTGTGTATGATTATCTAAAGAAAGGCAATAATCCAACTGATGTTTATGCGGAAATACAAAAACTTGCACAGAAATGGAAGGCTTTACAGGTAAAGCAGCCTCGGATTCTATTTTTCTGGCCTCTAAATAAGGATGAATCAGGAGAACAGGGTTCCTCCATGCTGGAGATATACAGTAACTTTGAGATAATGCTGGATAAATGGATATTTTTGCCAACTATATATGGACCTTGGCAGCCTGAGAGTATGTCATTTGAAGCAGGAATAAGAGGGAAGTCTGAACATGAAGTGGCTCAAGCATTAAATAAAGAATATACTGAGGATGCCGTCTATATAACTGATTTCCTTAACGAATTAAAGGAAATCTTAGATTCCCCGGAAAAGAGAATAATAGTGAAAAGTCTTAAAAAGGACCAATGGATTAACTGCGCCAAACAGCTGTTCAATGAAAAGCAGCTTTCCAGTGTAAGCACAACCTGTAAGAATCAGATAAAAAGGGAGGATATAAGCTATATACTTAGAAATAAAACCTCGCCAAAAGAAGGAATATGGATCCAGAGGGAACACCGTAGGCTTCAGGATACCTAACGCAGAAAGCAAGTTTCAATAAAATACCTTTTTAATCTGCGAAGGAGTTTAGGGGGGGTCTTTTTGCCTATTTTTTGAAAGGTAAACGATTTCCTGTTATCCTATTTCAAGGACGGGTTCATTTATTGAAGGAGTTGCGAAAAATGTTTAAGAATACGGTCTCGGTTCTCATTGTGTTTATTATGATGCTTACCGGCTGTGCAAAACCGCTAAACAGCGGGAAACTTGAAAAAGTGGGACTTCTAGTGCCTGAAACGATCCATGATCAAGTATGGGGAACAAAAGGCTATAAAGGCTTGCTGAAAATTCAAGAAGAATTTGGAATTGATGTTTTTTATAAGGAAGGAATGGTTTCTAATATAATCGTAGAACAGGCTGTGAAAGACTTTGATGAAAAAGGCGTCAACTTGATTATTGGGCATGGGAATGATTATACAGAAATTTTTAATGAGCTGGCAAGTGAATATAAGAATATCCATTTTGTCACCTTTAACGGAGATGCAAGGGAACGGAATACCACTAGCCTTAGCTTTGAATCGAACGCGATGGGCTTTTTCGGCGGAATGGTCGCAGCGAAAATGTCTAAATCAAAGAAAGTCGGTGTAATTGCAGCATTTGAGTGGCAGCCGGAGGTTGAAGGCTTTTACGAAGGGGCAAAGTTCCAGGATGATGATGTTGAAGTTGATATCCAATATGTGAACAACTGGGACCATTCTGAAAAGGCGCTCCTGCTTCTCGAGAAGATGCTGGAAAACGGGGCGGATGTAGTTTATCCGGCCGGCGATGGTTTTAACGTGCCTGTCATTGAAAAAATAAAGGAAAAAGGCTTGTATGCAATCGGCTTTGTTTCAGATCAGAAGGATCTTGGAGAAACAACTGTTTTAACAAGTACTGTGCAGCATGTGGACATTCTTTACGAATTGGCCGCCCAAAAGTTTAATGACGGAGAATTAAAATCAGGAAATTTGTATTTTGATTTTCAGGATGGTGTAATATCTATGGGGGATTATAGCCCTGTTGTAGATAAAGCCTTTCAAAAGCAAATGGACAACCATATCAAAAGGTATATAAAAACGGGCAAACTGCCAAATGAATGAAGGAGCGATACTAATGAACCAGGATAAAACGATGGAGTTTATGACGATTGCAATGAAATACTTTCCTGAGGCAAAAGCAAAAATGGACGAAGCTGGCATTGAATTTTCTATGGAAATGATGCAGCCATTCCTCGAGCTGTTCCAAAAGGTAATGACTGAAGCTTATGAGCTTGGTAAACAGGATGCATTAAAAGAAGAATAGTTATCTTATAAAAAACCTTGCCAGCTGGAACGGGCAAGGTTTTTTGATTGATTTACAAAGCCTGGATGAAGTTCTACTTACTTTTTTAGAAAACGGTTAATCATCGGGTTGAACTTTTTAATTACAGGTTTAAATTCCGAATAAGTATTCATAATTGTATCTACATGCTCCATTAGCTCCATATAATTAATATTTGAAATCAAGCTTTGGATATCCGATTCTTTCTTACCTGCCCTTCTGCTGCCGAACATCATTTGGCTGAGCCGGTCTTGGTGTCTATTGTCATTCTTGCCGCTAAAAAAAACCACTCTGCAACACTCCCAAATCTATTTTTTACTAGAATATGACAGCATGGATGAAGTTGAGCAGGCACTTGTCCTTCTTCGATAGTTGAGATTAAAGTATTGCATGAAAGTGTAAATTTAGGTAAAATTAGTACCAAGTCATAATAATTGATAATAATTCGGTTTGTTTATTTTAATTATAAAGGGGTTGCCTAAAATGAATGCTGGAGTTTGGGGCATGGGCCGGTATTTGCCTGAGAAAGTTGTAACCAACGCAGATCTTGAAAAAGTAATGGATACTTCCGACGAATGGATAAGAACAAGGACTGGAATTGAAGAACGCCGAATTGCCGGCGACGAAATGGATACTTCTGATTTGGCATACCAAGCTGCGTTAAAGGCGATTGAGAATGCAAAAATAGACGCGGAAGATATCGATATGATTCTCGTCGCTACTGTAACACCAGATCAGCCATTTCCATCAATGGCCTGCGTTCTCCAGGAAAAACTGGGTGCGAAAAAAGCAGCCGCCATGGACATCAGCGCCGCATGCGCCGGTTTTATGTATGGTATGGTAACCGGAGGACAATTTATCCAGTCTGGTGCGTATAAAACCGTCCTGGTTATTGGTGTAGAAAAGCTATCTAAAATCACTGATTGGAATGACCGCAACACAGCCGTTCTGTTTGGTGACGGTGCCGGTGCAGCCATAATGGGGCCAGTTTCGGATGGAAAAGGAATCCTGTCTTTTGAGCTGGGTTCAGATGGTTCAGGCGGAAACCATTTATACCACAAGGATCACTTGAAGATGAATGGCAGAGAAGTTTATAAATTTGCTGTCCGTCAAATGGGTGAATCCTGCATAAATGTCCTGAAAAAGGCAGACTTAAAGAAAGAAGACGTAGATCTCCTTGTTCCCCATCAGGCCAATATTAGGATCATGGAAGCATCTCGGGAACGTCTGGAGCTGCCTGCTGAAAAAATGTCAAAGACTATCCACAAATATGGAAACACATCTGCAGCCTCTATTCCGATTGCCTTAGTAGAGGAATTGGAAGCGGGCAAGATTAAAGATAATGATTTAATCGTTATGGTCGGCTTCGGGGCAGGCCTGACTTGGGGTGCAATTGCACTAAGATGGGGTAAATAATTATTTCGTACATTAAAAGCGAACGAAAGGAAGAAGGGAATAATGAATAACCGTCGAGTAGTAGTTACAGGAATTGGATCAGTTACTCCTTTAGGAAATGATGCGGAAACAACCTGGGCCGCCATTATTGAAGGAAAATCGGGTGTCGGGCCGCTTACAAGGCTAAATAAGGATGAATATCCTGCAAAAGTGGCAGCAGAGCTAAAAGACTTTGATATAGAAAAGTATATTGACCGTAAGGATGCCCGTAAGATGGATCGGTTCACGCATTATGCGGTAGCCGCTTCCATGATGGCTGTTAAGGATGCAAATCTGGAGATTAGCGATGAGAATTCTGATCGGGTTGGAGTATGGATCGGTTCAGGGATTGGCGGCATGGAAACATTTGAAAATCAATATGAGATCTTCCTCAATCGCGGCTACAAGCGTGTAAGCCCCTTCTTTGTTCCGATGATCATACCTGATATGGCAACGGGACAGGTATCGATCATGCTTGGTGCTCGCGGAGTCAACTCTTGTACGGTTACGGCATGTGCCACTGGAACAAATTCAATTGGTGATGCATTTAAGGTTATTCAGCGCGGAGATGCAGATGTAATGGTTAGCGGCGGTGCTGAAGCCCCTATCACAAAAATGTCTGTAGCAGGTTTCTGTGCAAATACGGCCCTTTCAACCAATCCGGATCCAGAAACAGCAAGCCGCCCATTTGACAAGAACCGCGATGGTTTTGTTATCGGGGAAGGTGCGGGTATTGTTGTGCTTGAGGAATTGGAGCATGCATTAAACCGCGGTGCAAAAATTTATGCTGAAATCGTGGGCTACGGTGCTACCGGGGACGCGTATCACATCACCGCCCCAGCCCCTGAAGGCGAAGGCGGAGCAAGAGCAATGCAGATGGCTTTAAATGATGCAGGGATGAAGCCAGAAGATATTCAATATGTCAATGCTCACGGAACCAGCACGCCTTACAACGATAAATTTGAAACACTTGCAGTCAAGAAAGTGTTCGGCGATCATGCTTACAATATGGGCATGAGCTCAACCAAGTCAATGACAGGACACCTGCTTGGGGCTGCTGGCGGTGTGGAAGCTATTTTTACTCTTCAGGCAATGCGGGACGGTATTATGCCCCCAACTATTAACCTAGTGGAAGCAGATCCTGATTGCGACCTGGATTATGTTCCTAATGAAGCCCGCAAAGGCAAGATTACTGGAGCCATGAGTAATTCCCTTGGTTTTGGAGGACACAATGCCACGATAGTATTTAAAAAGTTTGAATAAACAATTCCACAAAAAGCCTTTTCACTTCCAAGCTGGGAGCGATAAGGCTTTTTTTCTGTGGTAAAGGGGTGACATCTGCACCGATTGTTCGGAATAAGAAAACCTAATTAAATAAAATGTAAAATCACCTAAAACTCCGCTCACCCTGACTCTAGTATGTAAGCAGTGCTAACTGCTTACATGCATGGGTTGGCAGTGTAGCCTTTATAACAATCATTGCTCATTTCAGGAGCTCTTTTTTCCAAATGTGCATATAATAGACCACTTATAAAAATGGGGTGTGTAAATGGCTGTAATTAACACTTTTGAGTGGCTGGAAAGAAAAGAAGTAAGCCAAAAGGATATCTGCAGCTATTTTCAGGAGCTGCTTAATGAGGAAAATCCAAGAAGGCTATATTCCCATTTAAGAAATCATGGGATGTATATTGAACAACAGGGCATGAAAAGACAGCTGGAAGGGTTGATGAAACGGAATGTTTGGGAGTTGGCAGCCAAATTTCTTCATTCATACCAGTCAACATGGAAGGGACCTGATATTCCGGTTCTAATTTTTCCTTTACAGCCAAAAGGAATTTTTAGCAGAAGAATGGAAAATAAATCAGGATTAGCCTTTCGCGATAAACTATTCCTCTTTCTAAATCCGTCCATTTCAGATAAAGAGCTGGAAGCTCTGTTCGTCCATGAATATCACCATGTTTGCCGGTTAAACACATTCAAAAAGAATGAAGAAGATTATACTTTACTTGATGCAATGGTGATGGAAGGGCTGGCAGAGCAAGCTGTGAAAGAACATGTGGGTCCGGAATATCTGGCAAAATGGACTTCCTTATACAATGAAAAAACAATCCGGAAACTTTATGAACCTTATTTGAAAAATAATCTTCATGTTAAAAATAATGATCCATTACATGACGAACTGCTTTATGGTACAAACGGCAAACCTATCATGCTGGGATACTGCACAGGCTATACGATTGTAAATTGCAACAAGGAGATCAAGAATCTAGATTCTTTCCGTTCGATGTCAAAGGTTTATCTAAATGAATTTTTAAAGCATGCTCAGCCTGATAAATGACTGGGAATAAGGTCGGCCATTTAGAAGCGTAAAACTGCCAAGTCACATAATTAAGGTTCTCTTTCATATAGTATATGTGAGCAGAAAGCATACTTTGGAAAGCAATATTGAAGTTTTTGGCCATTTAGCTGTTTTTTACTGATTCAATTGAAGAAATCGCATTATTAAATGTGCCATGGTTAGTAAATATAGGAATAAAATTAGCCTGTCCTGCCTATACTGATGGACAAACAGTTATATGTTAGTGAGGGGTTAAATGATGCTATATCTCCATGATGTCTGGGTTAATTGGTTTGAAGGAGAAGAAAATGGTTATAATGTATGCCACTTTCATGAATGGAGAAAGGAAGACGGCATTGAACTGCTTGACCAGGTTCCGCTTGTATACGTTTCGTCTCCTTTATTTAACTACATTGAAAATGATTTGCTTGAATTGCCGGAAAAGCTACTGAATGATGTTTACCAAAAGGCATATTCCAGAAAAAATCATGAACGGACACAGTTAGATTATTGCTTTGTTGTAACAGATGGCGTCGGTATATTAGCAGTGGATACTATTGGCTATCATATCCCTATCCGTAAAAGCAGGCTTATTCCGCGTCAGGAACAGCTGGTTTATGAAATGGTCGAAAACCATCCGCTGGCGGACTACGAATTCTCTGAAGACTCGACAGCTGGAAAAGAATATCACATTTTATCGCCATCACCTGAATTTATGAACGGCCTTACACGTAAGGAACGACAGCTGAAGCAGCTCCTGTTTATGGCGCTCGATGGGTTGTTGACTTCAAAAAATGCAGCAGAAATCCGCTATTGGTATACGGAATGGTCACCTGAAAAATATGCTTATATTCAGGATCTTGATTTCGAACAGGCTTGGAAAGAACTTTACGATAAGGCTAAAGAGGGCTGGTCAGGGAAACATATCCAGCTTTGTGAAAACCTTGTAAAAGGGCAGCCATTTTTTGAAAAGCTGTGGGAAATGGAAGTCGGAGACAGTACTTCTACGTTATAACTGACATGAACGGTGCTTGATTGGATAAAAATTAAAGGCAGAGTATAAATAGAGAGGTGCCCCGCAATCGGGCATCTCTTTTCCTTTGCGGCTAAATAAAAAAACGGCGGAATGAACTGGATTTCGTCGGATAAAATTAAGATTTGGAAAGATATTGAGGATTTCGGATAAAAAACATGATGGAACGGTGAACACCATATTGGGGAAGCACAGTAATTTAGTGAGGTATATTTTTGGATAGATTATCGGCCCTTACGGCAAGATTAACTTGAGGGCACATCTGACTTTATTGCTCAGGCAAATTATACGCAAGAAAAAAAGGAATGGGTGTAAGCCTCATTCCTTTTCATCGGGCATATTATCTTTTTCTTCCTAAACCGACCGCATTCATCATTTTTCGGACCATTTTATTAGCCTCTGCGTTCGCTCTGTCAGCACCGCGGTCAAGGATTTCGTCAAGCTCAGCTGAATCAAGAAACCTGTAATACCGTTCCTGGATTGGAGTAATTTCGTCCAGTACCACCTGGGCTAACCCAGCCTTAAAATCACCATATCCTTTTCCTTCGTATTCCGTTTCAAGCTCTTCTATTGTCTTGCCGCTAAAAATTGAATAAATCGAGAGCAGGTTGGATACACCAGGCTTATTTTCTTTATCATACTTTACAATGCCCTCTGAATCGGTTACCGCACTTTTTATTTTCTTTTCGATCTGCTTTGGATCATCCAAAAGTGTAATGAAGGATTTTAGGTTTGGATCGCTTTTGCTCATTTTTTTTGTCGGTTCCTGCAGCGACATAACCCTTGCACCATATTTAGGCAGGCGAATATCGGGAATTGTAAAGATATCGTTGTATTTTTTATTGAATCTTTCTGCCAGGTCCCTTGTGAGCTCCATATGCTGCTTTTGGTCTTCGCCGACAGGGACAACATCAGTCTGATATAGAAGAATGTCCGCTGCCATTAAAGGAGGATAGGTCAGCAAACCGGAGGATACTCCATCCTTGCCCGCTGATTTATCTTTAAACTGAGTCATTCGTTCGAGTTCGCCGATATAGGAATTGCATTGCATTATCCAGCCTGCCTGAGCATGGGCTGGCACCTCTGATTGAATAAAGATCGTTGCTTTTTCAGGATCAATTCCAATTGCAAGATACAAAGCTGCAAGGCTGCGGATATTTCTCCTAAGCTCTAGCCTGTCTTGTGGAACAGTGATGGCATGCTGGTCTACGATGCAGAAAAAGCAATCATATTCATGCTGAAGGTCAATAAATTGTTTCATAGCTCCTATGTAATTACCTAAAGTTACAGAGCCTGTAGGCTGAATGCCTGAAAAAGTCCGTTTCAACTGTAAGTCACTCTCCAATGCGTTCATATGAATTTGATTATTGCCTGCCATATCATTTTAAAACATTAATGAAGGAAGGCTCCACTGCTAATAATTTTTCACTTTTTTCCATTATGCTTGGCGCCTGATCATAAATAATAGATAAACAGGGCGACCAGCATGATGGCCAGAAGTGACAAACCAACTAAAAATGTCCCTGCGTACTCGAATCCTATAAGGCTGGAAAGAAGAGGGATGTCTTCTTCATCAAGATCACCGCCAATTTTTTGCGGGCCAAAAACCTTCCTGAAGCTATAGAACATTGCATCAAAGAATCCTTTTCGGACAACTAAGGTCAACAGAGAGAATAACAGTAAGGCCCCTGAAATGTAAAAAAGAATATCGATGAAGTAAAGCAATGAAATACTTTTGTACAGAAGTAATGAAGCAGCTAATGCTAAGGCAATCATAATCCCTGTCCACTTGGCGATTTTTATCAATATGGATAACCTCTCTTATTGATAATTTTTGACATCTTTTGCTATTATGAAAAGTAGTATACAGAAAAAAAGAGAGAAAATACAGTCCCTGTCTCTATTTGCTATATAAGAATAGGATTTTATGGAATTTAGTGGTATGTGGATTAGTGAAAACATGAACATTCAATATTTCGGAATGGTAAATATTTGATTGGGACTGTAACGCCCTAAAGCGTGAAATTACTGAGTAAAAAGGGTTTTTGTAAAAAAAACAGACAGCTTTTTTGCAGAAATTACAGGAATTCGTTACAATTTCGTAAACTTTTTTAAAAAAGTTTATGTACAAATTTCTGAAAACTTGTATAATAGTCCTTGTAGTTATTTTTTTAAAAAAGAAGGGGTGTCTGAATTTGAAAAAGTCAAAATTTTCTTTGCTTTTGATTCTCACACTTGTTTTCAGCTTATTCCTTGCTGCATGTAGCGGAGATAAGACTAGTAAAACGAATGAGAGTAAAGGCGAAGGCGGAAATGCTGGCGAAACTGCTAGTGATGTACCTCAGGAAATTAAAGTATTTGATTCTTCTGAAATTCCAACAATGGATACTTCACTTGCTGAAGGATCTACAAGTTTCACTTACATAAACAACGTAGGTGAGGGTCTGTACCGTCTAGACCAGGATAACAAGCCGGTTCCTGCTCTTTCTGATGGAGAACCTACTATCAGCGAAGACCAAACTGTATTTACTTTTAAATTAAGAGATTCTAAGTGGTCTAATGGTGAGCCAGTTACTGCTCATGATTTCGTTTATGCATGGCAGCGTGCGATCGATCCGAAAACTGCTTCTCCTTATGGCCCATATATGATGGGTGGAAAAATTAAAGGTGCGCAGGCAATCACTGATGCAGCTTCTGCTGAGCCGCCAAAGCCTTACGATGTTAAATCTTTAGCTGTAGTAGCAAAAGACGATAAAACACTTGAAGTAACTTTTGAACAGCCAATCCCATACTGGGCCGACTTGTTCGCATTCCCTACTTTCTATCCGATCAACGAAAAGTTCGTGAAAGAAAAAGGCGATGCATACGCGACTAATAAAGACAACCTTCTTTACAACGGACCATTTGTTATGACTGACTGGGATGGCCCATCAGATACTGAGTGGGTTCTTGAGAAGAACGAAAACTATTGGGATAAAGACACAGTTAAACTAGCTAAGATGACTTTTAACTCAGTAAAAGATCCTGCTTCTGCTGTAAACGCATTTGAAGCTGGTGAAGTTGATATTACAGGTAAGCTTTCTTCTGACCTTGTACAGCAATACCAAGGCGACGACCGTTTGGTTAACGAATTGGAAAAAACAGTTTTCTGGTTGAAAATGAACCAAACTGGCGGTAAAAAATCTGGAGACAGCGAAGGAAATAAAGCATTCAAAAACGTTAATATCCGTAAAGCAATCGCACAAGGCTTTGACAAAGAAGCATTTGTTGCAAGCGTATTGAACAATGGTTCCCTGCCTGCTAACTACCAAATGCCAAAAGAATTCGTTACTGATCCTGCAAGCGGAAAAGACTGGCGCGAAGTGAACGGCGAATTCCTTAAGTATGATGTGGAAGCTGCTAAAGCTTCATGGGAAAAAGGTTTGAAAGAGCTTGGGCTTAAAGAACTTACAGTTCGTTTCCTTGGAGATGACACAGAAAACGCTAAGAAAACAGCTGAATACTTCAAGAACCAATTGGAAAAGAACCTTCCTGGTTTGACACTAAAGGTTGAAAGTGTTCCTTTCGCAGTACGCCTAGAGCGTGACAATGCACAAGATTATGATATTCAAGTTGCTGGATGGGGTCCTGACTTCCGCGATCCAATGACATTCTCTGACTTGTTTATTACTGGCGGCGGAAGCAACAGAATGGGCTACTCTAACCCAGAATATGATAAGCTAATCAAAACTGCACTTACTCAACTTGGCGGAAAGCCTGAAGAGTACTACAAATCATTAATGCAAGCTGAAAAGATCCTTCTTGAGCAAGATGCAGCAATCGCACCAATTTACCAGCGTAATAGCGCTATCCTTCAAGCTCCAAAAGTTAAGGATGTAGCTTCTTACGACTACGGTCCAGACTATTGCTACAAGTGGACTACAGTTGCTGGTGAGTAATAAAAAGACAGTTTTCTTTTCTAAATAGTTAATAGTTTAGAAGATGAAAAGAGAGTATATATCTTGATATACTCTCTTTTTCCCTGTAAAAGAAACTGTCAAACTTTTTAAAAATTTTTAGGAGGTGGGCAGTATGATAAGATATTTGCTAAAACGGCTTCTCTATATGATCGTTACCTTATTTGTCATTGCTTCTTTAACGTTCTTCCTCATGAAGCTAATCCCCGGAACGCCGTTTGCCAGTGCAAATAAACTTAGCCCTGCGCAGCTGGCAATTATGAAAGCAAAGTACGGCCTGGATGAACCTGTTGCCGTTCAATATGTAAAATATTTGGGGAACCTTGTCCAGGGTGACCTAGGTATTGCCTTTCAATTTGGAAATACACCTGTAAGTGATTTGCTTGCCAATCGTATAGGACCATCAATCCATCTGGGCCTTCAGGCGATGATCATTGGTTCGATTATCGGTATGGTCCTTGGGGTTCTTGCCGCTTTAAAGCAGAATACATGGGTGGATTACGGTTCGACATTCCTTGCTGTAATCGGGAAGGCCATCCCTAACTTTGTATTTGCTGGTTTGCTGCAATTCTTCGTGGCCGTTAAATTAGGATGGTTCCCTGTTCTCTTTTGGAAGGGACCAGAGTACACTGTTCTGCCAACGATTGCATTAATGATGTTCCCAATAGCGATTGCGGCCCGTTTTATGAGGACTGAGATGATTGAAATCTTAGGTTCCGACTATATCACGCTGGCCAGAGCAAAGGGTGCGAGCTATTTTGATATTGCATTTAAACATGCATTGAGAAATGCTCTTATCCCTCTCGTAACAGTACTGGGCCCATTAACGGCTTCCATGATGACCGGTTCACTCGTTGTTGAGAGAATTTTTGCCATACCCGGAATCGGGGAACAATTCGTTAAATCCATTGCGGTTAACGATTATAATGTCATTATGGGGACAAACCTGTTTTTTGCTGCATTATTTGTCATTATCATTTTGATCGTCGATATTTTATATGGAGTCATTGATCCGCGTATCAGGCTTGCAGGAGGTAAAAAGTAATGGCAACGAATCTGGAAAAACTACCAAAAGAAAAATTCGCACCCGCCATTATTGACTCTTCCAAAAGCGAAGAGATCAACAAGCCCAGCCTGAACTTCTGGCAGGATGCCTGGATGCGCGTGCGCAAAAATAAAGCAGCCGTAGTCAGCCTTGTGGTTATGGTCCTGTTAATCATTATGGCCTTTGTCGGTCCGCTTATCAGCGGCAAGGAATATGACACGCAGAATGTAACCCATGCCAACCTTCCGCCAAAGATTCCGGGACTGGAAAATGTTAGCTGGCTGCCATTTGACGGAGAAAAGACGATGCCAAACGGCAATGTTGTCCATCCATATGAAGATAGAAAAGTAAAAGAATATTATTGGTTTGGTACAGATCCTCTGGGCCGCGACCTATTTACCCGTCTTTGGAAGGGTACTCAGGTTTCCTTATATATTGCTTTTTTGGCAGCAACCATCGATATGATCATCGGTGTAGCCTATGGTGCGATTTCCGGGTATTTCGGAGGCCGTCTGGATAATGTGATGCAGCGGATTACCGAAGTTCTGATCGGGATTCCGACACTGGTAGTCGTAATACTTATGATCCTTGTACTCGAACCGGGGATTATTTCTATAACAATTGCTATGTCAATTACCGGCTGGGTGGGGATGTCCCGTGTTGTTCGTGCCCAGACACTTAAACTGAGAGAACAAGAATTTGTTCTCGCTTCCAAGACGCTAGGGAACTCAGACTCGAGAATTATCTTTAAGCATCTTTTGCCCAACCTAGCAGGTGTAATCATCATCAATACGATGTTTACGATTCCAAACGCCATTTTCTTCGAGGCCTTTTTGAGCTTTATCGGTTTAGGACTTCAGCCTCCTAATGCATCACTCGGAACACTCATTGAGGAAGGATACAAAGTATTGCGTTTGCATCCGCATGAAATGATCATTCCAGCCATTGTTATCAGTATTATCATGGTAGCATTCAATATGCTTGCGGACGGATTACGGGATGCTCTGGATCCGAAAATGCGAGATTAAGAGGGTAGGTGGATTTTGTGGAAAAGATTTTAGAAGTGAAAGATTTAAATATCTCCTTTCATACATTTGCAGGAGAAGTACAAGCTATCCGAGGTGTGGACTTTGATTTATTCAAAGGGGAAACACTTGCGATTGTAGGAGAATCCGGTTCAGGAAAATCCGTTACAACTAAGTCCATCATGAGGCTTTTGCCACCGGGGAACTCAGAGATAAAAAAAGGTCAAATGATGTTTGACGGAAAAGATTTAGCCAAGTTAAGCGATAAGCAGATGCAAAAAATCCGAGGGAAAGATATTTCCATGATTTTTCAGGATCCAATGACATCTCTTAACCCTACTATTAAAATCGGTAAACAAATAATGGAACCAATTGTAAGGCATCAAAACATGAGTAAATCAGGTGCTAAAGAAAGAGCAATTGAATTGCTTCGACTCGTTGGGATTCCCCAGCCAGAAAAGCGCTTTGAGCAGTACCCGCATCAATTTTCCGGCGGTATGAGACAAAGGGTTGTTATTGCCATTGCTCTTGCCTGTAATCCAAAAATATTGATTGCAGATGAACCGACAACGGCACTTGATGTTACCATTCAAGCCCAAATTCTTGAATTGATGAAGGATTTGCAGAAGAAAATTGATACATCCATTATTTTTATTACACATGATCTAGGGGTAGTAGCGAATGTGGCAGACAGGGTTGCGGTAATGTATGGCGGTAAAATCGTTGAAATCGGAACTGTTGATGAAATCTTCTATAACCCGCAGCATCCATATACTTGGGGATTGATCAGCTCAATGCCAAGTCTTGATGCGAAAGACGAGGAGCTGTATGCGATTCCGGGTACACCGCCAAATCTGCTGCATCCACCAAAAGGCGATGCGTTTGCACCGAGAAATCAATATGCAATGCAAATCGACCTTGAAGAACAGCCGCCAATGTTTAAAGTGTCGGATACACACTATGCTGCAACATGGCTGCTGCATCCGGATGCTCCAAAGGTAGAGCCGCCTGAAGCTGTCAGAAGAAGACAGAGACAGTTCCCTGTGGGCAAGGAGGTTAAATAATATGGTACAAAAAGAAAAGCTGCTGGAAATCAAAAATCTGAAGCAATATTTTAATGTAGGAAAGCCTTCTATGGTTAAGGCTGTTGATGATATATCATTTGATATTTATAAAGGGGAAACCCTTGGTCTGGTTGGAGAATCTGGCTGCGGTAAATCAACGACTGGCCGCACGATTATCCGTCTTTACAACGCAACAGACGGAGAAGTTAATTTTAATGGTGAAAATGTACATGGCAAGAAATCAAAAAGCCAGCTAAAAGAATTTAACCGAAAAATGCAAATGATTTTCCAGGATCCATATGCATCATTGAACCCTCGGATGAAAGTATCCGATGTCATTGCAGAAGGGATTGATATACACGGCCTTGCCAAATCCCCTCAAGACCGAATGGAACGCGTATACAACCTGCTGGAAACAGTAGGATTAAATAGAGAACATGCGAACCGCTATCCACATGAATTCTCTGGAGGACAGCGCCAGCGTATCGGTATTGCACGTGCCCTTGCGGTACAGCCTGAATTTATCATTGCCGATGAACCCATTTCTGCCTTGGACGTTTCCATTCAGGCACAGGTAGTTAACCTGATGAAGCAGCTTCAAAAGGAAAAAGGGCTGACTTATTTATTTATCGCCCATGACCTTTCCATGGTTAAGTACATTAGTGACCGAATTGGCGTTATGTATTTCGGTAAATTGGTTGAATTGACAACAAGTGATGAATTATATGAGAGACCTATGCATCCATATACTCAATCACTCCTTTCAGCAATTCCTCTTCCGGATCCGGAAAGTGAACGGACAAGAAAAAGAGTTTCCTATAATCCTAGCGTACACAACTATACTGAAAGTGATAACGTGGAAATGCGCGAAATTACGCCAGGGCACTTTGTGCTTTGTTCAGAAAAAGAAGCCCAGCAGCTTAAGAAGCAATACGCGAAATAATAAAAAACGACCTCTGATATAGGAGGTCGTTTTTCTTTGAAAAGTGACGGAGCTGCGCCGATAGTTCGGCATCGAAAAATCTGATTAAAAATGTAAACTCACTTTGGAAGCTTATCGTTTGACTACCTCCCAGACAGCCCTTATTGAGGGCTAACTGCCTTATTATTACCCTATTTGAGTTGGAGTATTAAACACAGGATTGCAACCTGAAAGTAAAAAAATTTTTAATTCATTAAAATTTTTAGCTGTTTTTTTAAAAGTATTTCTATAGTCCGATCTTTAAATATATTGTTTGCGGCGGGTATATTCATTTATCATTAAGGGTAGATACATAGCAGTGTATTGGCTGGTTGTCAGGCGGCAGGACAAGCCAGTAGTATAGAAGAATATGAGAAACATAATGGGAGGACACCGGAATGCACTGTGTAAAAAAGTGGGCTGCTTTTGGACTGGCAGCATCCAGTTTGCTGTTGGGGACTGCATTGCCTGTTCAGGCAGAGGAAATGCTTAAGAATTCAAAACACGGGCAAAAACAAATGGCTTTAGCAGCGAAAACTTTACCCGAAATCATCCCGCGGTTTAAATATGATTCAGGCTTTACCTTTAAGTACCCTGATGCGGTAAGAGGGATTTATGTTACGGGGCATTCTGCGGGAGGCAGCAAATTTGCCAAGCTTGTCGATTATATAGGGAAGAACGATTTGAATGCAATGGTTATAGACGTTAAAGATGATTGGGGAAATATTACATATAAGCCGGAGGATCCAAAGTCTCCTTATGCTGGAATTGGCAAGAATTATATTAAAAAGCCGAGTGAGATGCTTAAAACGCTTGAGCAAAAGCAAATATACCCTATAGCAAGGGTAGTTGTGTTTAAAGACACTTACCTTGCGAATGCCAAGCCGGAATGGTCTTATAAAGAGGGGAGCAAGGTATGGGTTAATGGCAGGGGAGAATCCTTTGTTAACCCATTTCTGAAAGAGGTTTGGGATTACAATGTAGGGATAGCAATAGAGGCAGCTAAAATGGGCTTCCAGGAGATACAATTTGACTATGTCCGTTTCCCAGAGGGGTTTGAAAAACGGGATAAAACTTTGGGATACAGCATGGGTAATTATGCCAGCATAAAAATGGATAACACCCAAAAACGCGTAAAAGCTGTAACTGATTTCGTAGGATATGCCCGTGAAAAACTAAAGCCATATGGAGTAAAATTGTCTGTAGACATATTTGGCTATACAGCCACATTGCCAGAAGCGCCAGGGATCGGACAAAATTTCTCAAAGATTTCTGAAAATGTTGATATTATTTCTTCGATGATCTATCCAAGCCACTGGACATCCTACTTTGGTATTGCCAAGCCTGATTTAGAGCCGTATAAACTCGTACAGGCTTATGCTAAGCTGGAAAAGCAAAAGCTTTCTAAGCTAAAGACACCCCCAATTTCCCGCCCATGGCTTCAGGATTTTACTGCAAGCTATCTGGGCAGCGGCAATTATAAGAAGTATGGAAAAGCGGAAGTGGAGGCGCAAATTAAGGCCTTGAATGAAAACGGTATAAAGGAATATCTTCTGTGGAATGCTTCAAATAAGTACACCGAAAATGTTGATTACACTCCATAATCTTTATAAGAAAAGAAACCCTCGATGAAGGGTTTCTTTTCCTGTAGGTTCTATTATGTATATACGGCTATTTTTTCTTTCCTCCAACGTTTTTCCATCCAGTTTGGACACGCTCGGACGGCTCAGTAAATTCCGTGTATTTTTTGCCGCCAAACAGCTTTTCGCCAATTCCGTTCGTTACAACTCCCATAACAGCAGTTATACCGATAATAAGCAGGGCTACCATTGTTACATCCGCAATATATCCAGTCACCATTAATCCCCCTTTAGTGCAAACGCACCATAGACTAATAAAAATTCCCATATATATTCATTTTATTAAAAATAAATCTGGAAGGAAAGTGAAACTTTTTCATCAGAATAGAGGAATTTTAAAATGAAAAGAGAATTGATATTAAAGATTAAGTTTACGGGTTTACACAGTATGGATTTGGGTATATAAAGAAAGTCAGGAATAGCAGATCAGAATAGGAATGTATTGTACATGTAAATGAGAAAGTTAGGCAGTAATTTTCAATTGAAATTCTTTATGAAAAATGTGTTATATAAATTTCCCTTTAGTTGTTATTGTCGGCTTAATGCTTGATTTTACTGGTGTTTTTACATTTTTTAAAAAGGGTATTCATTATTGGAAATTTGGTGTATAATAATAATAGAAATTCCTTATTTAAATTAATTTCAAAGTAAGATGGATACTTAATAGACAACCAATACGTTTTCCCATCATAGATCGCTGATTCTATATTAAGGGAGTGTGAGTGATTCATGGTAACATTGTATACTTCACCAAGCTGTACATCATGCAGAAAAGCAAAAGCATGGCTTGAAGAACATGAGATTGGCTATTCAGAAAGAAATATTTTTTCTGAACCGCTCTCAATTGATGAAATTAAAGAAATTCTCCGAATGACTGAGGACGGTACAGATGAAATTATTTCAACCCGTTCAAAGACATTCCAAAAGCTTCATGTGAATCTGGAATCTCTTCCTTTACAGGAGCTTTATAAAATTATTAAGGATAACCCCGGCTTGCTAAGAAGGCCGATAATTCTTGATGAAAAAAGACTTCAGGTGGGCTACAATGAAGATGAAATCAGAAGATTTCTGCCTCGTAAAGTCCGTACGTTCCAGCTTAGAGAAGCACAGCGCATGGTAAATTAAATTGTAATCCTTGCCAGGTTCCTGGCAAGGATTTTTATATATTGAGCTTTCCCAGCTTAATTTACCCCAAGGGGCAAAACATTTGCAATAAGCTTTATTTTTCAGTAATATTAATGGAATATTAGGCAAACAATTGTTTTTTTAAACTTCATCACTTTTATTTCCCTATTTCAGAATTTTGTCATAAAATATAAGTGTAACTTACTATACAATTATTTACACACAGATTGTGATTATGATATAGCTCTCAGGGGTAAACATATAGAAAGAGCAATCCGTTGCTCAGGGGTAATTATCCCTTCAAAACGAAGCAGAAGGGAGAGAGACAGCATGGAAATCGAACGTATCAACGATGATACTGTTAAGTTTTATATTTCTTATATCGATATAGAAGAAAGAGGCTTTGACCGCGAAGAAATCTGGTATAACCGCGAAAGAAGCGAAGAACTATTCTGGGAAATGATGGATGAAGTCCATCAGGAAGAAGAATTCATGGTAGAAGGTCCGCTATGGATCCAGGTTCAGGCGCTCGACAAAGGTCTTGAAGTACTGGTTACCAAGGCCCAGCTCTCGAGGGATGGCCAAAAGCTTGAGCTTCCGTTGACAGATGAGAAGCTTAAAGACCTTCCAGTCGATGAGAAAATCGAGTCTCTTCTTGACCAGCATTTTCAAACGAAGCATAGCGAGTCTAATGGCATTCAATTTGAGGACGGAACACTTGAGTTCATCACAGTTTTTAATGATTTTGAAGATTTGATTGCCCTAAGCAACCGAAACGGGTTAGAGGAACTCAATACCAAATTGTTTGCATTTGAAAATAAATATTATCTGTACGTTGAGTTTAATGAAGATGAGATAGAGGAAGATGAAATTGACGATGTCTTAAGCGTCCTGCTGGAATATAGCCAGGAATCACATCTTACGGTGCACCGTCTTCAGGAATATGGAAAAACTGTTATGGAGTCAGATGTTTTTGAAACAACAAGAAAATACTTTTCTTAATATAATCGGACGTTCTGAAAAAGCGGAATACTCTATGGAATACGTCCCATGAGAACCTTGTCATCTTCAACTGCGGCAAGGTTTTTCTAGTGCTTCATGAGTTATGTAATATCCCGGACGTAAAACAAAAGCAAAAAAACAGGCAGCTTTATTTAATGTTGTTTCAGCTGATATGGTAGCCCTTTAAAATTTATGGGTATATGAAGTGTACAAAGATGGTATGCCTTGAGGTGGATTATGAAAAATACTGTACGAATACTGTTATTTCTTACCCTGTTAGTTGGAGTTTGGTACATTTTTAAAGATAATATCCAAGGAGGGGTAGTTGGTTATTTCAGTGTCATTCTTACCTTTTCTTTAGTAATTATCGGGTTTGTTATCTTCCTTGAAAACAGGCATCCAACGCAGACGCTGACATGGCTGATTGTTTTTGGTGCTTTTCCGCTCCTTGGGTTCATTTTTTATTTCCTGTTCGGGAAAAATTTCCGCAAAGAAAAAATGTTTCGAAAGAAGTACTTTTTGGACAAGCAGGCGTTTCTCAGCATTGAGGGTGAGCGTGATGTAAGCGAAGAAAAAATCAGCGGAATGGGCGAGCATCAGAAAAATCTATTTAGGCTGGCGCAGCGTCTCGGACAAAGCCCGATTTCCTTTGCAACAGAAACGAAAGTTTTAACGAACGGAGATGAAACGTTTTCCCACATCCTTGAAGAGTTAAAGAAAGCGAAGCATCACATTCATCTTGAGTACTATATTGTGCGTGATGACCAGATTGGACGTGACATAAAAGAAGTATTGATTGAGAGGGCACGCAGCGGTGTTAAAGTCAGATTCTTATATGATGCGGTCGGTGCATGGACACTTACAAAGCAGTACATCAATGATTTACGCAATGCAGGTGTCGAAATTGTAGCTTTCGGACCGGTTCGGCTTCCGTTTTTAAATAACAAATTCAACTTCCGAAATCACCGTAAGATCATTGTCATTGACTGTGCTGTTGGATTTGTCGGCGGTTTAAATGTGGGGGATGAGTACCTGGGAAGAAACAAGCAATACGGATTTTGGCGAGATACACATCTTATGGCAAAAGGAGAAGCAGTCAGGACGCTGCAGCTCATCTTCCTCCAAGACTGGTATTACAGCACTGACCATAGTTTTCTAACGGATGAGTATCTGTCGCCAAGTGTACCGATAGAACATAACCATGGCGGTGTCCAAATGATTGCCGGGGGCCCTGACAATGAGTGGAGTGTCATCAAAAGCATCTTTTTTTCCATGATTACATCTGCAAGAGAGTCTGTTTGGATTGCTTCCCCATATTTCATCCCAGATGAAGATATTTTTCAGGCGTTAAAGGTAACAGCTCTTAGTGGTGTTGATGTTAGGCTTTTAGTGCCGCATAACCCGGATAAGCGAATTGTATTTCATGCCTCCCGATCCTATTTTCCAGAGCTGCTTGAAGCGGGCGTCAGGATTTTTGAATACAAGGAAGGCTTTATGCATAGCAAAATTATCATTGTTGATAATGAGCTTGCATCTATAGGGACTTCTAATATGGATATGAGAAGCTTCCACTTGAATTTTGAAGTAAATGCCTTCCTATATAAAACAGGCAGCACGCAGAAATTGGTAAATGACTACTTAAATGATCTGCTTGTATCGAGAGAACTTCATATTGAAACATTCAAAAAGCGAAACTTAGGTTTAAAGGTCATGGAATCGACCTGCAGACTGCTCTCACCGCTTTTATAAGCCGTTTTGCTGACTGGGCAGCAAGCGGCTTTTTTTGCAGAAAAAGGGCGACGCTGCAGCGAATGTTTGGCATAAGAAAACTAAAAGAAATTAATAAATATTTACTGAAATTTCTTGCTTAGCTTCGCTCATCCCGCCTTTTTTTGTAAGCAGGTGCTTATGCTTATTCTCATTTCAATGCACGTTAGAAGTTAAAGCAAAGCTCTCCATGAAAAAAATAATTTTCCCGGATATATTCAAACATCCTCTTTATTAAATAAAGGATTTTCCAAAAAGCCGTTGAATGTTTATATAAAAGGAGGTGATATTTTGTTAACTGCAAAGGATGCATTAGGCTGCACTTTTACCCTGCCGGTTACCGCCCCATCCGATATGCTTCAAATAATAAGGAAAGGAAATTTTTTTTGCCCCTGCTGTAATGGCGGTCTTATCCTCAAGGCTGGCTCCATCAAAATTCCCCACTTTGCGCATAAGAGTAATCATGGCTGCAATGCTTCTTCTGAACCTGAGTCCCTATACCATTTACTTGGGAAAAGAAAGCTCTTTAACTGGCTCCTGTCAAGAGGCATTTACGCTGAGCTTGAATGCTACCTTCCTGAGATCCGACAGAGAGCTGATATATTAGCGATAATAGGAGACATAAAATATGCAATTGAATTTCAGTGTTCGTCCATCAGCCAGGCTGAATTTGAGAAACGGACAAATTCCTATCGAAGTGCCGGAATTTTCCCTGTTTGGCTGTTATCAGAAAAATGGCTGGAACATCATTCAGGGTTCAGTATTAACATTACATCCTTTACCTCTTTATTTATGAAAGGCACAGCTGAAGCTCCTTATCTTCTCTCGTATAGTCCTCTCGAAAACCGTTTGTTTATTCGCAGGAATTTATCATCCATTTCATCAAGAAAGTGGCTTGGTGAATTTGCTGCTTTTTATCTTGACGGTTTACCTCCTAAGATGACTCTTCCTTTACAAACTCCTAGTTGGTTCAATGAATGGTGGAAAAGCCGGGAACGATGGCTTATGGCGATAACCACCCATGGTTCCATCCATAAAAATTTTCTTTTTCAATTGTACACTAGCGGTCTTTCTCCGGCTTCCCTGCCTGCTGAAATAGGGATCCCTGTTTCCGGATCTCATTTGATTGAAACAGCAGCAATACAGTGGCAAGCCCTTATCTATATAGGCACGTTTAAGAAGGTTCCGGTAAATGGAATCGTTTCAGCCGGTGTAGTCAAAAAATGCTTTTCAAGGCATATTAATAAAGGAGATATTCGTCTAAGGAGTTTTCCTCTAATGGAAGCTGTTCATCCTTGGATACCTGTAATAAAGTATTTTGAGCTTCTGGAAACGGCCGGCTATATGGAGAAAATCAGTGGTTCCGCCTGGAGAAAAAGAAAGGATTTTACTATACTGGAAACAAAGGATGAGCAAAAAGAGTTTTCCCTTAAATGGAATGTAATCCTAAAAAACCATTGGCAAACCAAGGTCCACGATTTTTCTGATTACTTTCCATTGCTGCAGTGATTCTTTCCGGGCAAAAAGTGTTTGAATAATGATAAATGGAGGGATTTATAATGTCACAAAATGCTGCTGTAAAGGCTTTGCCTGCACGTAATGAAGTACCAGTCGAGGAAACATGGAGGCTGGAGGATATATTTGCAACAGACGATGATTGGGAAAAAGAATTTAATGAAATAAAAACGGAAATTAAAAAGGCTGAATCTTTTAAAGGAACGCTGGAGGAAAGTGCAGAAAAGATGTTTGCTGCGCTTCAATTTCAGGATCAGATCATGGAGCGGCTTGGTAAGCTTTATACATATTCCCATATGCGTTATGACCAGGATACAGCGAATTCATACTATCAGGGTCTTGATGATCGTGCAAAAAATCTTTATTCGCAGGCAGCAAGCGGGTTTTCCTATATTGTTCCGGAGCTGCTTTCTTTAGAAGAGGCGACGATTGAACAATTTTTGAAGGAAAAGCCTGAACTTGCTCTTTATAAGCATGCCTTGGAGGAAATTGCACTGCAGCGGCCGCATATATTATCGGCTGAACAGGAAGCTCTACTCGCCCAGGCATCTGAGGCATTGAATTCAGCAAGTAATACTTTTGGGATGCTGAACAATGCTGACCTTGAGTTTCCATCCATCAAGGATGAGAATGGAAACGAGGTCGAGGTTACTCATGGCCGTTATATCCGTTTCCTTGAAAGTGAAGACCGCCGTGTCCGTGAAGATGCATTTAAAGCAGTTTACCAGACTTATGGTAAGTATCGTAATACTTTTGCAAGCACTTTAGCTGGGACTGTAAAAAAGGATAATTTTTATGCAGGTGTGCGCAAATACACTTCAGCCCGCCATGCTGCCCTTAGTGATAACAATATTCCGGAGAGCGTTTATGATAACCTTATCAACACTGTAAATGAGCATCTTCACTTGCTGCATCGGTATGTAGCGCTGCGTAAGCGTGTCCTTGGGGTGGATGAACTCCATATGTACGATTTATTTACTCCATTGGTTAAGGAAGTAAAGATGGAAGTGCCTTACGATGAGGCAAAGGAACTTATTTTGAAGGGTTTGGCTCCGCTAGGAGAGGATTATAATAAAGTGCTGCAATCAGGCTTTGAAAACCGCTGGGTGGATGTGCATGAAAATAAAGGCAAACGCAGTGGTGCCTATTCTTCAGGGGCGTATGGCACAAATCCGTATATTTTAATGAACTGGCAGGACAACGTCAATAACCTTTTTACGCTGGCACATGAATTCGGCCATTCTGTCCACAGCTTTTATACGAGAGCAACACAGCCATATCCATACGGAAATTATTCAATTTTTGTAGCGGAAGTTGCATCTACCTGCAATGAAAACCTGTTGAATGATTACCTTTTAAATACCATAGAGGATGAGAAGAAGCGCCTCTACTTATTGAATCATTATCTGGAAGGCTTCAGAGGAACTGTATTCCGTCAGACAATGTTTGCTGAATTCGAGCATATGATCCACCAAAAAGCACAAAATGGAGAAGCTCTAACTCCTGATTTATTGACAAAGGAATATTATGACCTTAACAAGAAATATTTTGGCAATGATTTGGTTATTGATGAAGAAATCGGTCTTGAGTGGTCACGAATTCCGCATTTCTATTATAATTACTATGTTTATCAGTATGCGACAGGATTCAGCGCTGCCACCGCTTTAAGCAAGCAAATCCTTGAGGAAGGCAAACCGGCTGTAGACCGGTACCTGGAATTCCTCAAAGCTGGAAGCTCCGATTATCCGATTGAAGTGCTGAAAAAAGCGGGAGTCGACATGACAAAAGCTGATCCAATTAGAGAAGCACTTAAAGTATTCGAAGAAAAACTAACAGAAATGGAACAGCTTCTTGAAGTATAGATAAAACCGGAAAAAGCCATTAAATATGATAGCATTAATTTTCCCCTTGGATTCCCGGCCCTGAGAGCGGGTATTCATGGGAAAAATAAAGGGCCAGTCCAGGGTACTTGATATACCTGGAACTGACCCTTTTTTAAAAACCTTTAAAACGATTCCGGCCATTAAATAAAACCACAATGACAAACAGGGTGGCAAATAGGATGGGAGAGCTTATATACAGCGGTATTAATTCCATTAAACCGAGAAGCTGAATAAATAGTGCACCAAATAACATTGCAATAATCAAAGCCATGTTGACCTTTTTCATGAGTACCTCCGAACCCGTTTTATACAAAGTATGTATAGGGCCCGACTTTATTCACTGAATTTAACAATATTGTGAAAGAACACACAAACTTATTGATGAGTGCCTTTGTATTTGATATATTATGGATGTGAAGTTAATCACAAACCAAACATATACCCCTTTGTTTGATATCGTGAAAGATTTCTCCCATCCCCTTTGTTCGTATTTATAATATGAAACCCCCTTGCATCAATGTTGGCAAGGGGGTTTCACTTATTATGTCACATTCCAATTCCCAAATAAAAAAGCTCACTTTAAAGTTGTAAAGTGAGCAGAATTTCTAATTTGTTATATACTTCCAGAAAGTCCCGAACTTTGCAGGTATTCTCTCTACAATTTGTTTCAATACAAGCTTTTTCATTTCACGCTCGACTTCTTCTTTGTTCATGTTATAAACAACTGAAATTTCCTTTGTTGCAACAAGCTTGAAATTAGACATAAACGTTTCCAGAGAGGGGGGCGCAGCCGGTTCGGGAGTTTCGTTTAACATCTCCCTTAGAATTTGGACATAAACCTCATATGGATACATACCAGACACTTTGATTCCTTCTTCTTCAATAAACTGGCTAAAAAATACTAGTGTCGGAATTTCATTTACTTCCATTTCTGATGTGATTTTAAGATCACATTGAAACCCTTTTGCAGCGCTGGCTGAATTAATGTCAATCAGAAATTCATCGACATCGAGCCCCGCAATTTTTGCACATTCCTTCAATACGTCCATATCAGAAATATCTTCTTTTTCAAGAAATAAAAGTTCCTGAAGCTTCCTCAAAAATCTGATAGCCAATTTTCTTCCTTGCAGTTCCGCTGCCTTTATGGCGATGGAAGCACTGTAAGGGGCAGAAATCGGTTTCTCCAGCCATAGATTTCCGTCACATGACATCCCTGAACGGCTGGCCGTTTTTTCCCAAACCTGCGCAATACTTTCATAACTCTTAGAGTTCCGCAGATTTAAAGAAGCCAGTTTCCCGCTAAGGACATGTTTTATGCTGAAGAAGCGGCCATATTCGATTTGAAGTTTTTTTAATATCGGCTCCATTGCCCAGCATTCGGGGCATAAAGGATCAATAAAGATATATATTTCTATTGGCTTTGTTCCTATCCCGTAGCAATGTTGTGATTGAATCCAATCGGAAACATTGAAAACCGGTTTTTGATAGCTCAAAACTCTGCTCCTTTCCCGCTGGCGTCCGGAGAGTTGATCATATGCTGGGCCGTTAAAACTAGGCGATGGTAAAAGAATTCACGAATTTCTCCCTCCAGGCCAATCTCATCCATTGCCTCCCTCATGCAGGAAAGCCATGCCTCAGCCCGGGTCGGTGTAATTTCAAAAGGAACATGCCTGGCACGCAGCATCGGATGCCCGTGTTCGTTTGTGTATAGTGATGGACCGCCTAAATATTGGGTCATAAATTGTTTTTGTTTCCTGGCAGTTTCAGTTAAATCATCCGGAAAAATTTCAATCAGGTCAGGATGTTTGCTAACTTTGGAGTAGAATAGGTCGATTAAAATATATAATCTTTCTTTTCCGATTGCTTCATAAGGTGTAGGGTTACCTATTGTCATGCTGATTACTCCTTTAAGTTAGATTGTAATATTATTTTATCAATGGGCGGGCAATATCTCAAACATCTAGCCTTTTTCGGGTGATTAATAAAATATGATTCCCTCGCAGCAGCAAAAAAATGAGAAGGGGCAGGGGGATAGAAAAATAAAAAGCAGGGTGTTCCTTATTAGCTTCAGTTTTAACAGAAGAAACTAAAGCTTATAGGAAATCCTGCTTGGACTGTTTATGCAATATCAGTTATGAAAGTAATTCATTACTTTTTGTACGTATTTTTGTGTTTCTTTAAATGGAGGGATGCCTCCATATTTATCTACATTTCCGGGACCAGCATTATAAGCTGCAAGAGCAAGCTCCATATTCCCCTCATACTTGTCCAGCATTTGGCGAAGATATTTGCTTCCGCCCATAATGTTCTCGAGCGGGTCAAAGATGTTTTTTACGCCAAGCCCCCTTGCGGTTGAAGGCATAAGCTGCATCAGTCCTGATGCGCCGGCACTGCTGGATGCGTTCGGATTGAAATTGGATTCCTGTTTAATTACCGATTTAATTAATTTTGCAGGAAGCTTATAAATCTCTGCCGCTTGCTCAATCAAGGATTCGAGACCTTCCCCGCCTTTTGTAAAAGATAGGGAAGCTGGCGGCATGGAAGGAATCATGCTTAGAGGGGCAAGTTTCTTTGGCTCTTCGCTGGCAAGGAGATTCATGTCTGTAAGTCCATCCATAACGCTCCCGAGTGTTGAGGCCAGCTGTTCCACTTTCTCATCGTTCATTACCTCATTCAGCATAGACTGAAAGGAATTTTGTTCGCTTGCTGCCCCGGAAGGTTTCGAACCGGTAAGCCCCTGCATTGCCTGAAGCTCGAACAGCAATTTAAAATCCTGTATTTTCAACTTTTATCCACCTCAAGGTTTTTAGTAAGCCATGTATAATAAACAGCAGTCAATTTTTTGTAAATATAAAGGCATGTAACATTAATTCAGGAATCAGTTCCCGGAATACTTTTGCTGGTAGAAACGCCTAACCTTATTTTCGGTTTTTCGTTGGGGAATTTCAAGTGATTTCAACAAATCTTCAAAAATTGCTTTGCCTTTCTGAACGCTGTCCGCTTCGTATTCCAATTCAAAATCCTCTTTCCCTAGATATGTACTGTGATCCATAACGAGCAAACCGCCTTGATATCGGAGTTCCGCTCTGTTCGTAGCAAGCATTCCAAAGTATTCTAGTCTTTCAGGAAGCAGATCCATTTGAATTATGAGTTCCTTTATATAACCATCTGGAATTGGTGCACCTTCAAGCAAACTTAATGCTATTTCTGCCGTGAGGGGCTGATTAGTTTCAAGCAGTCCTTCCTGTGCGGGCTGTTTTAAGGTAAGCACGTATTGCCCATTTTTGCTGCGGATCCGCAAGGCGGATTCTTTATCCTTCAACTCAAAGCTTCTGGTGTCAAAATAATGATTTTCCTGTAAGGCAAAGCTTTCTTTGTTGATCTTAAAAAAAGCCAAAACATGCTCGAATTCTTCTTTAGTAAGCATATTTTTAAATTCTATTTCTATTTCCTGATACATTCCTGCTCATCCTTTCAGCGAAAAGTATTTTCCAGGCCTCTCCAAACTTATGCATGAGGCCGGAGTTATGTTAAAATAAAATCGTTAAAACAGGAGGTTGTTTGAATGAAGCAAAAAGTTACGATTGCCAAAGCAGAATGGAGAGGCAGTGAGCTTGCTCTAATAACAGGCTTTGTAACCGATCTATCGGTATTGCAAGCGAAGAGTCAGGTATTGGTAGATTCCGACCATTTGTCATTTATTTATATCACAGAAGCTGATGAAGATTATACATATATTTCATTGCCGGAAGCAATCTGGCCTGAACTTAAGAAAGCTTTGAAAGAAAACAGGAGGGTTGTGGCAGTTTCCGGCGGTACGGAGCTCGAACTTACGGACTTACACAGAGAAATGTCAGAACTTATAGAGAATATAAAAGGAAACGGGAACTATGGTGAAGAATTAGTAAACAGGGTAGAAGAGATTTTTTTGGCGGAGAGTCAAGTTTAAAATTCCGATAATAAGAACGTAATCCATTTCCATAAATCAGAATTACAAATAGAGGTTGCCAATGTCTTTTTGCAGCCTCTGTACAGCTCGCAAAATAGACAGGGAAGAAAGCATTTTGATAGAAAAATATTTTAATACTACACAAAGTTTATAAGTTGTTCGGGAAGAGGCCAGCTTATTGCTAGTGTGCCTCTTGTTGTCAGTTAAGCTTTGTTTGGGCAGGTGACAGGTTACTAATGGTACATTGGGATGATTTTTTAGCTCCTTATAAGCAAGCGGTTGAAGAGTTGAAGGTGAAGCTGAAAGGGATGAGAACACAATTCGAGCGTGATCACATCCATTCTCCGATAGAATTTGTGACTGGCAGGGTGAAACCGGTGGTCAGCATTCTTGATAAGGCGGCGCAAAAAAATATACCGCTTGATAAATTGGATTCAGAGATGCAGGATATTGCGGGATTGCGTATGATGTGCCAATTTGTTGATGATATTCGCAGGGTAGTAGAACTCCTTCGCAATAGAAACGATCTAGAGATAGTGGAGGAGCGGAATTATATTTCTCACAAAAAGGCGAGCGGTTATCGTTCCTACCATGTTGTCATCCGCTATCCGGTCCAGACGATACATGGGGAAAAAAAGATTTTGGCGGAAATCCAAATTCGCACGCTTGCGATGAATTTTTGGGCGACGGTTGAACACTCTTTAAATTATAAGTATAAAGGCCAGTTCCCTGAAGACATCCGGCTTCGCCTAATGCGTGCAGCTGAAGCAGCCTTTCACCTTGATGAGGAAATGTCCCTAATACGCCATGAAATCCAAGAAGCACAGCGGATTTTTACAACTAAAAAGGACACTATGGATATGTGAAGTACAGATAGAAGGAGGGACGAAATGAAATTTGCAATCACTTCAAAGGGAGATTCAAAATCAAATTCCCTGATGCATAAGATGCGAACGTACTTATTGGATTTTAACCTTGAATATGATGAGGATCAGCCTGATATTGTTGTCTCTGTTGGAGGTGACGGGACACTGCTCTATGCCTTCCACCGCTATAAAAACCGTCTGGACAAGACGGCATTTGTAGGCGTTCATACTGGCCATTTGGGCTTTTATGCAGACTGGACACCCGATGAAATTGAAAAATTAGTCATCGCCCTGGCTAAAACCCCTTTTCAAATTGTCGAATATCCCCTTCTTGAAAGTATCGTCCGCTATCAGCACGGAGGCCGGGAAACACGTTATTTGGGTTTGAATGAATCGACCGTTAAAAGCGTTGAAGGAACTCTTGTAATGGACGTGGAAATCCGCGGCCAGCATTTTGAAACATTTCGCGGTGATGGCCTTTGCATGTCAACGCCATCAGGAAGCACTGCCTATAATAAGGCTCTGGGCGGAGCAATCATTCACCCTGCTATTGATGCTCTTCAGCTGGCTGAGATGGCTTCTATCAATAATCGGGTTTTTAGGACTGTCGGATCTCCACTCATACTGCCGGCTCATCATACGTGTATGCTTAAACCGGTCAATAACGTTGATTTCCAGATAACCGTTGACCATCTGACTCTCCTTCACAAGGATGTCAAATCGATTCAATACAGGGTAGCCGATGAAAAAATCCGCTTTGCCCGCTTCAGACCGTTCCCTTTTTGGAAACGTGTCCATGATTCATTTATATCCAGTAATTAAAGGGACTGAAAACTACATGGGGAACAATCGCCAGCACACATTTCAGCTTGAATGGACAGCCGGGACAAAGGATGAAGGAAAATTGCTGCGCGGTTTTCTTCAGGAAAATAGCATTTCGAGGAGTGCCTTGACAGACATCAAATTCAAGGGCGGCCGGATTGAAGTAAATGAGGCAGAGGTGACCGTGCGGTATCCAGTTCATGCAGGTGACAGAATTAAGTTAACATTCCCGCCTGAACAAACGAGTGAAGGACTTCTGCCGCAATCCATTCCGCTTACTATTAAATATGAAGATGATTACGTAATTGCAGCGGTTAAACCGCCCTTTATGAACACGATCCCCTCACGGGAGCATCCATACGGAAGCCTTGCCAACGCACTGGCCGGATATTATCTGGAAAAAGGGATCTCTGCCACCGTGCATATAGTCACACGGCTCGACCGGGACACATCAGGACTGCTGCTGATAGCCAAGCATAGGCATGTTCACCATCTTCTTAGTGAGCAGCAGAAAAAAGGAAAGGTACAGCGCCGGTATGAAGCGATTGTACACGGCATAGTGGAAGCAGATAGTGGTGTTATTGAGGCGCCAATTGGAAGAAAACAAACCAGTATAATCGAACGCGAAGTCCGGGAAGATGGCCAATTTGCCAGCACGGAATTCTTTGTAATTTCGCGCCTGGAATCCCGGACACATATCAGGCTTCAGCTGCGGACCGGGAGAACCCATCAGATTCGGGTTCATATGGCATATGCCGGCCATCCGCTTTGCGGCGATGATTTATATGGCGGCAGTAACGAACAAATAATAAGGCAGGCTTTACATTGCAGCCAGCTTTCCTTTACACACCCCATAACCGGAGAGGTCATTACTTTAACTGAACCGATCCCGCAAGACATGTGCAATCTGTTATTCAAAGCTTAAAAAACAAAAAAGGCTGAACTGCCCGTTGAGAATATTCAACAGCAGTTTAGCCTTTTTATTCGCAGAAAACAATCATGAGTTTATACTCCTGCCATTCATGGAAATAAGAACAAGCAGATAACTCACATGTTAACAGGATAAGGAGGTGAAAATGAAGCTGAACGATACAACTTCCAAATGTTTTAAAATTATTATTGGTTTCTATTGCCGCAGCTCGCCCCTTTTCCACTATTTTTTTCAGGAGGAGGGGGCGATTGTTTTAACGAATGGAAAGTAGCGGAATATCCTGGTATAAACATATTGTTATTTTTCATCGAAGGAACGGAATTTCTCTGGCACGAATGGCATTGATGAGGGAACATCCACGGTTTCAATCTCTGGGTAGCGCAGTGCTGTAAGCTTGCCTCCAAAAACACAGCCTGTATCGATATTATAGGTGTTATTTATTTTGCGGGGCTCCTTAACAGGTGTATGTCCATAAACGACCAAGGTATTCCCTTTATATGCAAGGGCCCAATCCCTCCGTACCGGGGTTCCATCAGGGTTGGTTGCTCCTGTAATATCACCGTAGAGCACGAAGGTTTTTACTTTTGATGTTGTTTTTCCGATTAAGTCTGCTCGAATCCCCGCATGGGCAATAACGAGTTTGCCCTCATCAAGAGCATGATAAAGGGGGGCTGATTCATATAGTTCCCTGAACTTTTTATTCACTTTTTTCTGTTCACGGGCTGACAGGCTTTCATATTCGGCAACAGTTGTTTCAAGGCCGTGTGTTTTTTGCACATTTCTGCCCAGAAAAAAGCGGTATAGTTTGTCGCAATGGTTTCCAGGCACATAGAACGCTTTATTATGCTCCACAGCCAGTTGATAAACAATGTCTGCTACTTTGAGTGATTCAGGCCCCCGATCGGTTAAATCACCGACAAAGGCAAGCCGCCTTCCTTCCGGATGGAGGGGTATACCTGATTCCCATGAATAATCCAGTCTAATAGTCAAATCAAAGAATTCCTGATAACAGCCGTGGATATCACCGATAATATCCAATTTCATCTTGGCTTCCTCCCTTGCAGCTTTCCATCCTATTATGAACAGTTGGTTAACATTTTACCACTACCAAACTGGTGAAAAAGAAACAGCATCGAACCCCTTAACGCAACTTTGGCATATGTACTTAATTTTACGGGTACGAATGATAGTATCTCTTTTTTTATTCTTTGAATTATAATAATTGGAAAACTTGCCTGTCTTGTCATATGTGCCTGTTTAAAGCATAATGATGGGTGGGATTATTAAAAAGGCAACCAGCATTGAGCTGAAGGGAGGGTCATCTGATGACAGAACAAAAAGAAAATGAGAAAGAAAATTTCAATTCAGAGCTATTAATCAAATCGCTTGAAAATGAAGATATTGAGCTGTTCCGAAAAGAATTTTTAGATATGCATCCATATGACCAGGCACAGTTTTTTACAATGTTGGACAAGGATATAAGAGCTAATTTATACAATTTTCTGTCTCCGGAAGAGATGGCCGCCCTTTTTGAAAATATTGAAAACGAAGAAGAAGAATATGAAGATATTTTGTCTGAAATGGCACCAGCATATGCTGCTGATATGCTGTCTGAAATGTATACGGATGATGCGGTTGACGTATTAAATGAACTTGATAAAGATCAGGCTGTAAGCTATTTGACGATTATGGATAATGAAGCTGCCCAGGAAATTAAAGAGCTGCTCCATTATGAAGAATATACTGCCGGAAGTATCATGACCACTGAGTTTATCGCCATTGAAGCCAATCAGACAGTCAGATCGGCTATGTATATCTTGAAAAAGGAAGCTCCCGAGGCCGAAACGATTTACTACCTTTATGTAGTAGATGAGGAGAAAAGGCTTGTCGGGGTAATATCCTTGAGAGATCTAATTGTCTCAGATGATGATACAATGATCCTGGATATTATGTTCGACCGTGTTGTTTCAGTTTCTGTCAGCGAAGATCAGGAGGAAGTGGCCCGGGTAATGAGGGATTACAATTTCCTCGCCGTTCCGGTTGTGAATTTCCAAAACCATCTTCTCGGAATTATTACAGTCGATGATATCATTGATGTAATGGAAGAAGAAGCTTCGGACGACTACTCAAAACTGGCCGGTGTTTCCGATATGGACAGAGTAGATAAAGGACCATTCGCTGCCGCAAAAAAGCGTTTGCCATGGCTTGTTATCCTCCTTTTTCTTGGCATGATGACAGCCAGCTTAATCGGCCGGTTTGAAGAAACCCTTAACCAAAAGGCGATTTTGGCCATTTTTATCCCGCTTATTGCCGGGATGGCTGGAAATACTGGCACTCAGGCGCTTGCCGTGGCTGTACGCGGAATCGCTACGGGTGACCTTGAGGATGAAAGCAAGTGGAAGCTGATTATCCGGGAAGCGGGAACCGGACTAATCACCGGAGCAACCTGCGGCGTACTGATCACCTTGATCGTCTACTTCTGGCAGGGAGATTTATTCCTTGGTTTCCTTGTCGGATTATCAATCCTTGCAACCTTGATCGTTGCAACACTCGCAGGCTCCTTAGTACCGCTAATCATGCATAAAATGAATATCGATCCTGCTGTTGCATCCGGACCATTTATTACCACTATTAATGACATTATCAGCATCTTGATTTATTTTGGCATGGCAACTATGTTTATGAGTTACCTTCATTAAGGTAAAACAGAAAGGCTGGCTCACTTTTTTGAGCCAGCCTTTCCTGTGGAAAAATACAGCTGCTGTAAGTCTTAATAAAACTGGCCTAGTAGGGATCCTGGAAAAGTATTCCGTGAATTATGCGTTTTCATGGAATAAAACTTATTTTCATGGAAATTATGGTACGGTTGCGCGTGTAAGTAATTTTACTCAAGAATTTGACCGGTTTCCGCGGAAGGTATCCTTCAAGCCAGATATTTTGTTCGAAAAATGATTACACGGACAAAGAGATGCTTTTTTCACGGAATTAATCTATCGCTTCAAGGAAAAAACTTTGTCTATATTATTGATCTTCGATTTAAATCACATAATTATCGTCGCACTTTAAGTTTTGATGTTTTGTTAAACTACTCTTTAAATTCGCCCATCAAAAGTGAATATACGTTAACGTCATGAGAACGGCCACCCTGGAAGATATAATCTCTTAAAAGCCCTTCCTGCTGAAATCCGATTTTCTTAAGGAGATTGGAGGATGAAATATTTTCCGGATAGACGACAGCGCCAATCCGCTTAAGCCCAATATCATGAAAAGCATAGTTTAGAACCTTTATGACTGCTTCTGTGGTATACCCGCTCCTCCAATAATCTGGATGCAGTTCATAACCGACCTCTGCCCGTTTGTTTGGTGAGCTCCAATTATTTAAGCCGACTGTTCCGATAAACTCGCCGGACTCCTTGTGTACGATTCCCCAGCGTATTCCTCGTTTGGCAAGGAAATTATTTTTAAATGAATCTATAATTTGCCATGAATCATCAATAGTTTTAAAATTATCCAATCCATAGAATTTTGTTACTTCATTAAGGGAGAAAATATTATAGAGCGCCCTTGCATGGTTATCTGTTATTTCAGTCAGATGGAGCCGTTTTGTTTCTAGTTTAGGAAAAACCATCCTGATTCCCCGCTTTACGTTTTTGGAATAGTATACCATTATATATTCGGATTGATAGGATTTTTATTAAGGCTATAGTAAACATAGCTGATTTTGCCACTATGCTGATTAGTGAACGCAAGAAGCGGAAATCAATAGTCATTTAACAGAGTCTTGTCTTTATATAAAATGCTTGTTTATAGAATGAAATTTCCTTTTACTCGCTGCTGAATTTTAACGAAATCCAAGAGCAAAATAACATGAATTTGAAAATTATCTTTTTTAATACCTGCTTTTTGTTTATAATGGATTTAGTACTAGGTACTAATAACTTGTGTTAATCAGGAGGGCATCAAACTAATGACTCTTTCTTTAGAAGGAAAAACATATGTTGTAATGGGTGTGGCCAATAAACGCAGTATTGCTTGGGGAATTGCTCGTTCCCTCCACAATGCGGGTGCAAATTTAATTTTTACATATGCCGGAGAACGTCTGGAAAAAAGTGTACGTGAACTCGCGGAATCATTGGAAGGCGCATCATCACCTGTATTGCCGTGTGATGTAACGAATGATGAAGATATCGAAAAGTGCTTTGCGGCGATAAAGGAGACTGCAGGTGTAATACATGGGATCGCCCATTGCATCGCTTTCGCCAATAAAGATGAGCTGGAAGGCGACTATATGAATACTACACGGGATGGCTTTTTGCTGGCCCATAATATCAGTTCGTACTCTTTGACTGCTGTAGCAAAAGCTGCTAAAGAAATCCTGGCTGAAGGGAGCAGCATAGTTACGCTAACCTACCTTGGAGGAGAGCGTGTGCTTCCTAACTATAATGTCATGGGTGTGGCCAAGGCTTCACTTGATGCCAGCGTAAAATACTTGGCGAGCGATCTTGGCAAACTTGGAATCCGGGTAAATTCCATTTCCGCTGGACCAATCCGAACGCTGTCAGCAAAAGGAGTAAGCGACTTTAACTCCATCTTGAAGCAGATTGAAGAAAGAGCTCCTCTCCGCAGGACGACAACGCCTGAAGAAGTCGGTGATGCAGCTCTATTCTTGTTCAGCGACCTTGCACGCGGAATAACAGGAGAGAATATCCATGTTGATTCTGGATATCATGTAATGGGATAGAATAATCAGAAACGCCTGGGAATTCAGTTTCCCGGCGTTTTTATTTTTATAATTACGGGCGCTAGTCACAAATATTCTGTAATGGCAAATTAGTAAATGAAGAAAGAGGGGGAGCTTGCCTCTGGGGGATTTCTTTGCTGGTGTGGTACTCTTTTCCCGTTTTTATTGGCAGCGTTTATATTGCGCTGGATTCGAAGAATAAAAGTAAATTCCGATATTCAGTAGAACAAAATAAACGGATAATCAGCATTCTGGAAGAGCTGAAAAATAAAAATAGCGCCAGTTAACAATGTATTTTTGTGATATATAGCATGCCATTTGCATATTTAACTGATGTAGTTACAAAAAAATGATAATAAAAAATACCCTGGAGGCAGGGTATTTTTAAATCCGGGTAAAAGGCATCACTGCTGGATAATTTAAGAATGTCATGGTTTACGCGCAGCTATATTACGTCTGCAGCCGAAAGTTCGTCAGCAAGTTCGGCAATCCGTTTGGATGCCTCTCCGGAGTAAAGCCCGCCGTGATAGCAGATGATGTGTTCAATATCATATTGAGCGAGTTTGTACAGCGATTTTATAGCTGTATCCATATCAAGCGTTTGTTTCCGATCTGGTCCCTGTAATTGTCCGGAAACGATAGTCAATGCATCAGCCGCAATGAGGGTTTTGCTTTGTTTATGATAAAGGCTGATATGCCCTGGGGTATGACCGGGAGTGCTGATTACATTAAGCCTGCCGCAAAAAGGAAGTTCTTCCCCATCTTCGATGATGCGGTGCACCTTTGATGACGGCGGGTTTTCAAGTACTGCTTTGAATGCTCTTTTCCATTCCTCCGGAACATTAGCAGGGAGTATAGACTCAATTTGGGCAATAGCCTCTGGTGTTAATTTCAGAAGTCTCTCTTCACCTTCTATATAGGGCTTTTCAAAGGTGCTTGCTAAGACTTCAATTGATCCGGCCGCTTTTTCAGAAAGCGCTGGCAGGCTTCCAATATGGTCAAGGTCCTGATGGGTAATAATAATTTTATTGAGCCTATCTGCCGGAACGCCGGCCAATTCAATTGCAGCGTAAATCCGGTCAGCAAGCCCTGGATATCCGGTGTCTATAAGTATCACCGTTTCTTCATCAAATATCAGCACCGGGTGAATTACATCTACTCCTCCCAGCACATTCGCTTCTATTTGCAGCATATTAATTCCGTTAGCTATTTTCATTATTTACCCCCACTTAGCTTGATAATGGGAAAACATCAGTTCATTCAAAAAAATCCGGTACCGGTTTGCCGAACTGCTTTTGTGTTTGGAATGAGTTTCCCGGTTGCAGGGTCTTTGTGATGAAATTCTACATTTAGGATAATTAAAATTTCAGTTAATGTCAAATAAAACTTAATTATAACATTTTTTATTAATAAAGTCAATAATTGTTTTTTATTTACAGGCTTTTTATAAAAAAATAGTAACATAAGAGCTTTCGAAAGATGTTAGGTATAATAGGAAAAGATGCATAAAATCTCAGAGCAAAGGAGTTTTTCATAAATGTCTCAATCAAAGACAAGGGAAGACATTAAAGCTTCAGAGAAGTGGAATTTGGAAGATATTTATCCCAATTTGGAAGCTTGGGAACAGGATTATAAAGAAGTATCGGAGAAAGTGGAAGAAGTCAGGAAATTTGAGGGGAACATCATTGATGCAAAATCACTGTTAAGTTATTTAACGCTTACAGAAGAGATCAGCCAAAAATATAGCCATCTGCAGATTTATGCGATGCTGCTTAATGATGAGGATACCCGGGTCTCCAGTTCCCAGGCATTGCTCCAAAGATCACAGCAATTAGGCACGAAACTGGGAACAGCCATGTCCTTTTTTATGCCTTTTTTGTTAGCAATGGATGAAGAGAAATTGAAGGGATATATCACTGAAGAAGATGGGTTGAAATATTTTGAAGAAGACCTTTTTGAATCTTATAGGTATAAGAAGCATGTTCTGTCAAAAGAACAGGAGGAAATCCTCTCTCATTTAGGTGAGGCATTATCCGCGCCGAGAAATACATTCGGTATGATAAATAATGCTGATATCGAATTTGGTGAAGTAACCGATGATGATGGAAACAAAGTCCAGCTGACAAGGGGTATGTATTCGAAGCTGATTGAGGATGAAAACCGGGAAAAGCGTAAAGAAGCCTATAAAGCTTATAATAAGCCGTATTTGCAGCTGAAAAATACGATTGCCTCAACACTTTCTGCCTCGATCAAAAATAATGTAACCACTTCGAGGCTTAGAGGATATCCCTCTGCCCTGGAAAGGGGATTGTTTGGAGACAACGTCCCTGTATCTGTTTATGAGAACTTACTTTCTTCTGCTAAGGAGCACCTTGATGGCCTGGACAGTTACCTGAAAATCAGAAAACAGCGCCTGGGAATAGAAGAGCTTCGTCCTTATGATATGAGTGTGCCGCTTATACCAGGCCAAAAGAAAGAGATTTCCTATGACGATGCCTACGATACAATGCTATCCGCCTTGCAGCCGCTTGGTGATGAATACATCTCTCTCTTAAAGGAATTCAAAAATAGCGGGGTAATTGATGTCCGTGAAACAAAAGGAAAAAGATCCGGAGCTTACAATATAGGGGTTTATGGTGTTCATCCCTATGTTCTGCTAAATCATCAGGATGATCTGGACAGTCTGTTTACGCTTGTTCACGAGCTGGGCCACGCAGCACATAGCTATTACAGCAATAAGAATCAGCCTTATATTTCGGCGCGTTATTCTATTTTTGTTGCAGAGGTCGCATCCACTGTAAATGAAGTTTTACTGATCCGTTATTTGCTGAATCATACCGAAGACCCCAAAATGAAGGCATATCTGCTTAATCATTTTATCGACCAATTCCGTGGAACTTTTTTTACCCAGGTAATGTTTGCTGAGTTTGA
The DNA here is from genome assembly GCF_002860285.1 of Bacillus sp. M6-12. Taxonomy (GTDB): domain Bacteria; phylum Bacillota; class Bacilli; order Bacillales; family DSM-1321; genus Peribacillus. The sequence goes on along the minus strand of NZ_PGVF01000025.1, from coordinate 2,035 downwards.
AAAAATAACCCATGAAAAGGCGGAAGCGGGGCAGCCTCTAAATGCAGAGGAATTCAATAAAATATATGAATCCCTGTTCAGGCAATATAATGGTGAATCTTTAGTATTTGAAGATGAGGTTAAGTATGGCTGGTCTCGAATTCCGCACTTCTATCGGCCTTTTTACGTATACAAATATGCTACAGGCTTTGCGTCAGCCATTGATATAGCCGATCGACTGCTGAACGGTGATCATCAAACACTTGAAAATTATTTGGATTTCCTGAAGAGCGGCGGATCAGATTACCCGCTCGAGCTATTGCGAAAAACAGGGGTCAATCTGGAAACAGGAGAGCCAATCAATAACGCGCTAAAAGTGTTTGAAGGGCTAGTGGTGGAATTAAACAAGTTAATGTAGCAACGGAACGAGAGGCAAATGCGCCTCTCGTTTTTTTTAGGAATGTATAACTGCTTAACCTTAACGCTACAGCGCCCAGCGCAGTTTTCTTTTTATTTAAAGGGCCGTGCATTTTGTGGAAGTCATATTCGCGCCGCTGCTTTCATATGGATAGTGAATAGAACCATTGAAATTATATTCTGAGAATACACCAGGAGGGATTTGGTATGAGCACCGAGAAGGGATCTCAGGATCAAAAACCGTTTATGTATATTATCCAGCCTAAATTGACTAACCCTGAGCGGCCAATGCAGAACGAATACAGAACAGAAAGAAAAAATAATAAAAAAGCTGGAGTAAATGCGGAGGCAGAAGCACAGGCCAAGGCTGAGGAAGAACAACTGGCGAAGGCAGAAGCGCTGGCGAAGGCAGAAGAAGAGGACCGGGTGAAGGCCGAGGAAGAAACACGGGCGAAGGCAGAAGAAGAAGCGCGGACCAAGGCAGAAGAGGAAGCACGGTCGAAGGCAGAAGCGCTGGCGAAGGCTGTTAAGGAGGCACGAGACAAGGCAGAAGAGGAAGCGCGTGCGAGGACAGCGAGGGAAATTCGGGCAAAGGCAGCAAAGGAAGCGCGAGTCAAAGCAGAAGAAGAAGCGCGTGCCAAGGCAGAACAGAAAGCTCGTGCCAGGGCAGAAGAGGAGGCTCGCATAAAAGCGGAAAGAGAAGCCCAGGGAAAGGCAGAAGATGGTGAACAGAAAAAAAAAGCGGAAGCCCAAGCCCGGGCCTTGGAAGAGGTGCAATTAAAGGAGAAAGGAGAAGCAAGGGCGAGGGCGGAAGAAGAAGCACGAGCCAAGGCAGCAGAAGAAGCCCGAATCAGGGCGGAAGAAGAAGCACGAGCCAAGGCAGAAGAAGCCAAAATTAAAGCGGAAGAAGAAGCACGAGCCAAGGCAGAAGAAGCCAAAATTAAAGCGGAAGCAGAAGCACGAGCCAAGGCAGAAGAAGCCAAAATTAAAGCGGAAGCAGAAGCGCGAGCCAAGGCAGAAGAAGAAGCGCGAATAAGAGAGGAAGCAGCACGAGCGAGGGCAGAAGAAGCGCGAAAAAGAGAGGAAGCAGCACGAGCCAGGGCAGAAGAAGCGCGAAAAAGAGCCGAAGAAGAAGCGCGCCTAAGAGCGGAAGCAGAAGTATGGGCGAGGACGGAAAAGGAAGCACGAATAAGAGTGGAAGAAGAAGCAAGAGCGAGGGCAGAAGAAGCGCAAAAAAGAGCCGAAGAAGAAGCACGCCTAAGAGCGGAAGCAGAAGTATGGGCGAGGACGGAAAAGGAAGCGCGAATAAGAGTAGAAGAAGAAGCAAGAGCGCGGGCAGAAGAGGAAGCACTTATTAAAGCGGAAGTAGAAGCGTGGGCTGCGGAAGAAGCGCGGTTAAGAGTGGAAGCAGAGGAAAGGGCAGAAAAAGAAGCTCGGCTAAGAGCGGAAGCAGAAGCAAGGGCGAAAGCCGAAGAAGAAGCTCGCTTAAGAGCGGAAGCAGAAGCAAGGGCGAGAGCGGAAGAAGAAACGCTGCTTAGAGAGGTGGCTGAAACACGGGCGAGGGCGGAAGAAGAAGCGTGGCTAAGAGAGGTGGCAGAAGCGGAGGAAAGGGCGGAAAAAGAAGCGCGGCTAAGAGTGG